>NZ_CP030059.1:957500-2238806 GCF_015291745.1 Bradyrhizobium sp. CCBAU 53351 | reverse complement strand
TGCCTTTCACCTCGCGCTGTTCACCGCCTGCGGCAATCCCTATCTGGTGCGCTCGCTGCAGGACTACATGAACCTGACACTACCGATGCGGGCGAAGAACCTCGCCGATCGCGACGGCCTCGCACAATCACGTCGTCAGCACGAGATGATGATCGAGCTCCTGCGGGGCCGCGACAGCTGGGCGCTGGCGCAGCTGTGCGTGGACCACATGCAGTTCAGCAAGAAGGATTATCTGGCGCGGATTGGAGGAGCTCGCGCGTAGATCGGTCGAGCTGCGGTTAGAATGACGCCGAAGACCCCTTCAATACCGCCTCAACAACCCGCGATCCACGCTCGCCTCGCCATATTCGGCGCAGGCCCTTTTTGGGTTCCTGATCAAGTCCGTCCGAACATGCCTGAACGTTCTGCTGGCCGCATCGGACACTTCGGGACGGAATTTGGCGGGATCGTAGCTCTCGCCATCGCGGGCCTTGATGGCCGCGGCATAGGCGTCGATCATGGCCATCGCCGCATCCGGACTGCCGAGCAGCCGGGCGCCGAGCTGAACGCTGCCGCTGCCATCAACCTCGTAACCGTCACATCGCTGTTCCAGCACCACAGATGCGATGACCATCTGATCGAGGAACGCCGCCTCGGCGTCGGTGAGCGTCGCGGCTTGCGCCGGTCTGGAGACGATCATCGCGAGTATTGCAACTGACAATTTGAGTTTCATTGTCGTGACTTCGCTACCGTCCTTGCGTCGTCATCAACACAACCGTTGCTGAATTACGATTGCAGATCGAAAGCCAAAAGACAGGAGCACCATTGATCCACATCAAGGGATGGGACACCAAAGCAAGCGGCGGCGCGCGCTGACCTGAACGAAAAATCTATGCCGCTGACAAGGCTGGGCAAGTATCGCGACGGTCGCTAGGCAGCTCGTCCCGTCGCTCGCGTATCGGCCTCGCCTCGCAAAGCCGCACACGCAGCCTCGAACTTCCGCGAACCGAGTTCGCCAGCCGCAAGCTGGGCTGCGTGGATCTCCGCCGATGCGCCTCGCACGTCATCATGAGCCAATTGCAGCTTCGCGATCCGCAATCTCAACCTGACGGCCTGCACTCGCCCGTCGATGCTCGACCACAATTGCCGGGCGAGATGCAGATGTCGCAGCGCTGCCTCATAGTCATCGCGCGCGTGCGCGAGCACCGACTGCGCTTCATTCGTCAATGCCCGGATCGACGGCATCGGCCATCGGTCGGGACTTCCGGAAAGCTCTTCGATCAGCTCCCGGGCCTGCTCATGGCGGCCTGTATGCGCGGCGGCAAGCGCCAGATGCGCGAACAATATTCCTCGCCGCTGCAGGGTCCACCAGGATTTTCCGATCAAGCTACGCTCGAGACTGCTGTAGGCGGCTTCGGCTTCGCCACGTTCCAGCAAGAGCATGGCGCGGCCGGGCTCGGGACACCAACCGAGGGCATAGGCCTTTTCGTAGGCCTCGAACGCGGCGTCGTCATTCCCGATCGCAGCCTGAATGTCAGCGAGCACGCGATTGGCATCGCCGGTCGCCCATGGTGCATCACTGGTCAGCCGCGCCAGCGAATCTTGAATGCGCGACAGGGCTTCGCCGAGCGAGCCCCTGACGCCAAGGACTTCCGACCGATGAAGCTGGCAGGAGCCGGTTAATTCCATCCCGCTCTCGGTGCAATATTTCTGATAGCCCAGCGTCCACTGGTCGGCCCTCGCCCAATCCCCGAACATCCGCGCCGCCCACAGGATGTTGCAGTAGAGGATGCCTCCAATGATTGGATCGATATCGCCGCTGGAGAGTGCCATCGCAGCGGCGAGGTCCTGATCCGCCAGTCCTGCGCGTGTATCGCCCAGACACAGCCGGTAGAACCCGCGATAAGCAAGACTCAGGGCCTCGATGCCAAGAGCGTTCTTGTGCCGGACCGTGCTGTACGCGACATCGGCAAGCGAAAGCGCCTGTTCGGGCTCGCCTTCGAACGCCGCGACCTTCGACTTCATCCAGAGAATAAGCGCAGTCGTGGCGGGATCCTCGACTTCGGAGGCCCAATCCTCCGCCCGTGCCAGCCAGCCCTTGGCAATCGCCGCCTGGCCGCGCTCGAAGTGCAAGCCGGAGAGCGTGACGGCATCGACGACAGCCAGCGGCACCTTGCCGGCTCTGGTATGGGCGGCAACTGCGCGAGCCAAGAGCGGAAGGGCTGCATCGGCCTTGCCGGTGCACTGCAGGGCCAGCGCCCATTGATGCAAGTCCGCGCCCTCGAGCGGTTGAACGGCATCGACGGCCTCGAACAGTGCTGCGGCTTCGTCCCAGGCTTGCGCGGCAGCGGCACGCTGCGCTTGCGCCCGCAGGTCCGGAGCTTGCTCATCCCTCGCCCCGGGAGCGGCAACCTGCAGCTCCGATACGCCTTCGATACAGAAACGATAACCCCTGCCCGGCATATTCCGGACGGCGCCATCCATGCCACCCTTGCGCAGCACGCCACGCAGCATGCTCACCGCACGTTGCAAGGAATTGTCGGTGACGGTGACATCAGGCCACAGGGTATCAAGCAGCTCTGCCTTGGTGACGACCCGGTCGCGGTTGCGGGTCAGGTAGACCAGCAGATCGAACACACGCGGCTGCAACGGGACTTCCCGCTGCGCATGGATGAGCGCACGGCCCTCTTCATCGAGCTCGAAGGGTCCAAACCTGAGGGTCATATCGTTAAGTCCTGGCAAGGTCGAAAAGGTTCAGACAAGGATCAGGCAATGATCAGCCCACGGTAAGGACGGTCAGCGCTAGCCGCGCCTATAGCTCCTCACGGCCTGGGTCGCTCCCGACCCGCAGGCGACAACCCCTGAGGAGATGTTTGATGGAACTCTATGTCATTCGCCGCCCGAGCGCCTGGGCGAACCTGAACGAACTGGAAGCCGCCGGCGCGAAGTCCGCGCGGATCGGCAACGAACAGATGTCCGACCGCGTCCGTTGGATCCGCAGCTACGTGGTCCATGAGGCCGACGGGCGCATCGGCACCTTCTGCATCTACGAAGCGCGCGACGGGGAGTCGATCCGCGAGCATGCGCGGCGCGTCGGCATGCCGGGCGAGGAATTCTACAAGGTCGCCACGACCGTGGTCGTCCGCGACGATCCCACACCGCAGACGGCTGCCGCCGAATAGCAATCAGCGCGGGCGCCGTCATCGTCTCGTGATTCCGCGAAAGGATAAGGAAATGTCCGTTCAGTCTCAGGCGCCGCCCGCGCCAAGCCCTTTGCAGCGACATCTCGCCGCCATCCTGCTGCGGCTTCGCCGGCTCATCAATCGGTCTGTCGCCAGCATGCTGGCGAACCGCGAGAAGGCCGCAATGCAGTTCGCGAAGGGGTGCAGCACCACAGCCAACGACCACAGCACGGCTCGAGACACGCTGCAGAGCATTTGCATTCCCCACAACGATTTCATTTCGAGGACATAGTCATGAATTCCTTCATCCAACCCGAGGCCGAAGTCAGGACCTCCGATTTCAAGATTTCCATGCTCGGAAATTTCAAGTTGAGAACCGCTGCGCTGGCGACCGGGACAATCGGCGCCATCATGATGTCGCTGGTTCTGGCTTCGGCCGCAACGACGTCAGACGACCTTCGGCCCGAGGCGGCGAGTGCCGCAAACGCCCGGAAAAGCCCCGGCAAATGCAAGGCGCCCATGGTCCCGACAGTCCTTGCAATGTGACGAAGGCAACAGTGGCACGCCCCCAACTCAGCCATTCAATGTCCACCACAAGATCGGAACTTTATCATGTCCATCACCCTGCATAACGGACCAGCTCAGACCACAAGCGCGCTGGCGGCACGAAGCTTCGTGCTTGGCTACGGCGTGCTCGCTTATCTCATCTTCTTCGGGACTTTTCTTTACGCTGTCGGCTTCGTTGCGCAGCTCGTCGTGCCCAAGACGATCAACAGCGGCGCGACAGGCTCGACCGGACAGTCCCTCTTGATCAACCTCGCGCTGATGTCCCTGTTTGCCGTTCAGCACAGCGGCATGGCGCGCCAGGGCTTCAAGAAGCTGTTCGCCGCCTTCGCCTCGCCCGCGCTCGAGCGCAGCACCTATGTGCTGCTGGCAAGCCTGAGCCTGGTCCTGCTGTTCTGGCAATGGCGGCCGATCACGGCCATCGTCTGGGAGATCGAGACGCCGATGGCAGCTTACGCCGCGGTCGCCGGCAGCTTCGCCGGCTGGCTGATCGTGCTGTACAGCACGTTCCTGATCAGCCATTTCGAATTGTTCGGGCTGACGCAAGTCGTCAGCCACTTTGCAGGCCGGCTTGCCGAGCCGATGAAATTCAGGACGCCGGGCCTCTACCGCCTGATCCGGCATCCGATCTATCTCGGCTTCATCATCGCGTTCTGGTCGACGCCCACCATGACGCTTGGGCACATGCTGTTCGCGACGGTGACGACAGCCTACATCTTCGTCGGCATCTGGCTGGAGGAGCGCGACCTGGTCACCCTGTTCGGAGATCAGTACCGGCACTACAGGCAGAAGGTGGCGATGTTGATCCCCGGCCTGTTCTGATCCCGCGCGAGCGTCCGGTGAGAGCGGCCAGGCAGAGCTTTGGCCGCTCTCACCATGTCGAGCGCGCTCCCTACCGCTTCTTCCAATCAATGATCCGGCTCGGATCAGCATCGAACTCCATGCTGCAGAACGTGCCGCCCTGGAAATAATCGCCGACCGGATCCGGCTTCAGCTTGGCCTGCTCGGCCATTGCGTGCTCGCGGAAATCTTCGGCACGGCCCGTGGGGCGGTAGCCGAACTCGTAGGCGCGGTGGTTGTCCCACCAGGCGCGCTCGTTGAGGGAGGCGCCGTAGAACACTTCGAAATGGATGTCGGGATGCTCGAGCCCGATGCGGCAGAGCTGCACGAGGTCGTCTGGCTTGAGCCAGATCGAGAGCCGGCGCTGGTCGAGCGGCATGTCGCCGAAATTGCCGATGCGCAGGCACGTCACCTTCAGCCCGTGCTTGTCGGCGTAGAGCGCGCCGACGGCCTCGCCGAACACTTTGCTGACGCCGTAGCGCCCGTCGGGGCGCGGGGTCACGTCGGTGCCGATCTTGTGGTGGCGCGGATAGAAACCGACGGCGTGGTTCGACGAGGCGAACACCACGCGCTTGACGCCCTTGCGGTAGGCGGCCTCGAACAGGTTGTAGCCGCCGATAATGTTGGCCTGGAGGATCTGATCCCAAGTGCCTTCGACCGAATAGCCGCCGAAATGGATGATGCCGTCGACGCCCTCGCAGATCGCCTCGCATTGCGCGAGGTCGGCGAGGTCCGCCGCCTTGAACTTTTCATTCGCGCCGAGATCGGCCGGCGGCTTGATGTCGGAGAGCAGGAGATCCGGATAGATCGGCGGCAGCAGTTTTCGCAGGCTCGTGCCGATTCCGCCCGAAGCTCCCGTCATCAAGATACGCGGCATTGTCGTCCCTCGCCGTTAGTGACCGATTTGCGGTCACGTGTCTCTAATGATAGCAGAATTGTCCAGAGGGAACGAAACGAGAGAACCGACATGAATGAGGCATCGTCCCACTCCCCGGATTTCGGCCAAGGCTGGCGGCCAGCGACCTATTACCCCGACCCCGCGATCAGGGCATTGGATCCCCGCTTCGAAAAATACTGGCTAAAGCTGTCGGCGGTGGAGCGGCTCGCGACCGGCCTGCGCTGGGCCGAGGGTCCCGTGTGGTTCGGCGACGGGCGCTATCTGCTCTGCAGCGACATTCCGAACCAGCGCATCATCAAATGGGAGGAGGAGACCGGCGCAGTCAGCGTGTTCCGCAAACCCTCCAATTTCGCCAACGGCAACACGCGCGACCGGCAGGGCCGGCTCGTCACCTGCGAGCATGGCGGTCGGCGCGTGGTGCGCACCGAATATGACGGCAGCATCACCGTGCTGATGGATCAATTCAACGGCAAGCGGTTGAACTCGCCGAACGATGTCATCGTTAAATCGGACGGCTCGATCTGGTTCACCGATCCGACCTTCGGCCTGCTCGGCAATTACGAGGGCTACAAGGCCGAGCCGGAGATCGAGCCGAATGTCTACCGGTTCGATCCCGCGACGAATAAGGCAACCATCGTCGCCGAGGGCGTGCTCGGGCCGAACGGGCTGTGCTTCTCGCCGGACGAGAAGATCCTGTACGTCGTGGAATCCCGCGGCGTGCCCAACCGCAAGATCCTCGCTTACGACGTCTCGGCTGACGGCACGACGATCTCCAACAAGCGCGTTCATATCGACGCGGGCCCGGGCACGCCCGACGGCATGCGCTGCGACATCGACGGCAATCTCTGGTGCGGCTGGGGCATGGGCGATCCCGAGCTCGACGGCGTCGTGGTGTTCGCGCCCGACGGCGTCATGATCGGCCGCATCGCCCTACCCGAGCGCTGCGCCAATCTCTGCTTCGGCGGCGTCAAGCGCAACCGCCTGTTCATGGCGGCGAGCCAGTCGATCTACGCGCTGTATGTGAACACGCAGGGAGCCTTGGGAGGATAAGCGCTTCTCTCTGGCGTCATTCCGGGGCGCGCCTCTTCGGCGCGAGCTATGGTACGCAATGGCGCACCTGAAAATCCGTTGTGCAGCAGAGGCTGCGGACAAATGGATTCCGGGCTCGTCGCTACGCGACGCCCCGGAATGACGAGAGAGAGAGATCAACAAAAACGCCGGAGCGGTTGCCCGCTCCGGCGTCATGTCCGTCAGTCGCGTGCGCTTACGCCGCGTTGAAGCCGGCAACCGCCTTCACTTCGAGGAAGTCCTCGAGGCCGTACTTGCCCCACTCGCGGCCGTTGCCGGACTGCTTGTAGCCGCCGAACGGCGCGGTGCGGTCGTTGGGCACGCCCTGCAGGTTGACGTTGCCGGCGCGGATCTGGCGGCCGACGCGCTTGGCGTCCTCGACCGTCGCACCCGTGACATAGCCAGCAAGACCGTACGGCGTGTCGTTGGCGATCTGCACCGCCTCGGCTTCGTCTTTGGCGCCGATGATGGTCAGCACCGGTCCGAAGATCTCTTCGCGGGCGATCGTCATGTCGGGCGTGACGTCCGCGAAGATGGTCGGGCGGACATAGAAGCCCTTGTTGACGCCTTCGGGCAAGCCCGGGCCACCGGCGACGAGCGTTGCGCCCTCGTCGATGCCCTTCTTGATCAGGCCCTGGATCTTGTCCCACTGGCCGCGGTTGACGACGGGGCCGATGGTGGTGCCTTCGGCGCGGGGATCACCGGCCTTGGTCTTGTCGGCGACGGCCTTCGCGATCGCGGCGACTTCCTTCATCTTCGCGGCCGGCACGATCATGCGCGAGGGCGCGTTGCAGGACTGGCCGGAATTGTTGAACATGTGCATCACGCCGCCGGTCACCGCCTTGGTGAGGTCGGCACCTTCGAGGATGACGTTCGGCGATTTGCCGCCGAGCTCCTGGCTGACGCGCTTCACGGTGGGAGCAGCGCGCTTCGCCACATCGATTCCGGCGCGGGTCGAGCCGGTGAAGGAGATCATGTCGATGTCGGGGTGCTCGCTCATGGCGGCGCCGACCTCGGGGCCGAGGCCGTTGACGAGGTTGAACACGCCCTTGGGCACGCCGGCTTCATGGAGGATTTCCGCGAAGATCAGCGCCGAGGTCGGCGTGAATTCGGATGGCTTCAGGATCATGGTGCAGCCGGCGGCAAGCGCGGGCGCGACCTTGCAGGCGATCTGGTTTAGCGGCCAGTTCCAGGGCGTGATCATGCCGACCACGCCGATTGGCTCGCGCAGCACCATGGCGGTGCCGACCGGCTCCTCGAAATGATAATTCTTGAGCACGTCGAGCGTGGTCATGAGATGGCCGAGGCCGGCGCCGGCCTGCAGCTTCTCCGCCATCGGCAGCGGCGCGCCCATCTCGTCGGAAACGGCGGCGCCGATCTCCTTGAGACGGCCTTTGTAGACCTCGATGACTTTCGAAAGCAGCGCGACGCGCTCGTCACGGCTGGTCTGGGAGAAGGTCGCGAAGGCGCGCTTGGCGGCGGCAACCGCCTTGTCCACGTCGGCCTTGGAGCCCAGCGCAACCTCGTACATCGCCTCTTCCGTCGCGGGATTGACCACGGCGGTCGACTTCTTGACGGCGGGATCGACCCAGGCGCCGTCGATGTAGAATTGCATGCGATTGACCATCGTTAACCTCTTCTTGGGGGCATGGTGGGGGCGTTTCGGCAGGCATCCTTGCACGAAAGCGCCGGCAATTGAACCCGCCATATGCGGGGCCAGCGTTGCGGCGGACGGGCGGAATATGGGACTTGGTTTGAACCGAGGCAAGCGCGGCCATGGGTCCCGCTTCAGCACCGCGGCACTTCGCGCCGCAGTGCGCCCGGGACACGAAATTAGAACGCGTGCAAATACTCTCGTGCCCCGGACGCCATTAGCGCGTTTACGCGCGTCTTTGACGCGCTATGGCAGCGCTTCTTCAGCGGAGCGCTGCAGAGCCGGGGCCCATGCGCCGGGGTTACCTCGACTACACCGCCATCTTCCGATGCAGCACCGGAGCGCCGGTGGTGAGGCTTTCGGCCGCGTCGATGATGGCATTCGCATCGATGCCGTAGTGCCGATAAAGGTCGGCGATGCTGCCGGTCTGGCCGAACTGCTCGACGCCGAGCGCCTCGACGCGGTGGCCGCGGACGCTGCCGAGCCAGCCGAGCGCGGACGGGTGGCCGTCGATCACGGTCACGATGCCGCAGTCGCGCGGCAACGGCGCCAGCAACTTTTCGATATGGCTGAGATGCTGCACGCCGCGGCGATCGCGCCGCAATTTCCGCGCGGCGGTCCAGCCTGCGTGAAGGCGATCCGCGGAGGTGATTGCAAGCAGGCCAATGTCGCGGCGGCTCTCGCCGATGAAGCCGGTGGCCTCGATCGCTTCGGGCGCGACCGCGCCGGTATAGGCGATCACGAGTTCGGCATTCGGGCCAGGCTTGCGTAGCCAATAGGCGCCGTCGGTGATGCCCTGCTGCAATTCCGGTGTCATGATGCGCTGCGCCTGCTCGATGCTGCGCGTCGAGAGCCGCAAATAGACCGAGCCGCCCTCGCCCGGATCGCGCTGCATGTGCTCAAAGCCCCAACCCATGATCACGGCGAGCTCGTCGACGAAGGCCGGCTCGAACGAGGCGAGCCCGTCCTGTGCCATGCCGATCAGGGGCGTCGCGATCGACTGGTGCGCGCCGCCTTCGGGCGCGAGCGTGATGCCCGACGGCGTCGCCGCCACCATGAAACGCGCGTCCTGATAGCAGGCGTAATTCAGCGCATCGAGGCCGCGCTCGATGAAGGGATCATAGAGCGTGCCGACCGGCAGCAGCCGCTCGCCGTTGATCTGGTGCGATAGGCCGAGCGCCGAGAGCATGATGAACAGGTTCATCTCGGCGATGCCGAGCTCGAGGTGCTGACCCTTTGGCGAAGCGTCCCAATTGTAGGTGGATGGAATTTTCTCGCTGCGGAATAAGTCCGCCTTCTCGGCGCTGGCGAACAGGCCGCGCCGGTTCACCCAGGGACCGAGATTGGTCGAGACGGTGACGTCGGGCGAGGTCGTGACGATGCGCCTCGCCAGCTCGCTGTCGCCGCGGGCGATCTCGTTCAGCACGAGGCCAAAGCCCTGCTGGGTCGACATCTGCGGCGTCGGCTTGAACGCGAGTTGCTGGGAGACCTCGATGACGGGCGCGGTCAGGCGGCGGCCGTCCTGGTTGAACGGCACGCGCGCGAGGAAGGCGTCAAGCTCGGCGGCGGATTGTGCGAGGCCCTCGTATTTGTCCCATTCGTGGCCGGGCCGGATGTTCTGGCTGTCGCGATATTTCTCCATCTGCGCGACCGTCATCAGGCCGGCGTGGTTGTCCTTGTGGCCCTGGAACGGCAGGCCGACGCCCTTGATGGTGTAGGCGATGAAGCAGACCGGGCGGTCGTGGTCGATCGACTCGAATGCCTCCAGCATGCTCGCCATGTCGTGGCCGCCAAGGTTCGACATCAGCGCCAGCAGTTCGTCGTCGCTGCGCCTGTCGATCAGCCTAGTGATCGGGCCCTGATCGCCGATCTCGTCGTGCAGATGCTTGCGGAACGCAGCGCCGCCCTGGAAGCACAGCGCGGCGTAGAGCGCGTTCGGGCAATTGTCGATCCAGCGCTTCAGTGCCTCGCCGCCCGCTTCCGCGAACGCCTCGCGCATCAGACGGCCGTATTTGACGATGACGACGTCCCAGCCGAAATTGCGGAACATGGTCTCGAACTTTTCCCAAAGCCCCTCGCGCACGACGGCGTCGAGCGACTGGCGGTTATAGTCCACCACCCACCAGGTGTTGCGTAGGCCGTGCTTCCAGCCCTCGGCGAGCGCCTCGAAGATGTTGCCTTCGTCCATCTCGGCGTCGCCGACGAGGGCAATCATCCGCCCTTCGCGGCGGTCCTTCATCCAGCCATGCGCCTTGACGTAGTCCTGAACCAGCGAGGCGAACAGCGTCTGCGCGACGCCGAGGCCGACCGAGCCGGTGGAGAAATCGACGTCGTCGACATCCTTGGTGCGCGAGGGATAGGACTGCGCGCCCTTGAAGCCGCGAAAGTTCTCCAGCTTCTCGCGGCTCTGCCGGCCGAACAGATACTGGATGGCATGGAACACCGGGCTCGCATGCGGCTTCACCGCGACGCGGTCCTCAGGGCGCAGCACATGGAAATACAGCGCCGACATGATGGTGGCGAGCGAGGCCGAGGAGGCCTGATGTCCGCCGACCTTGAGTCCGTCCGCGCTGGGGCGGATGTGGTTGGCGTGGTGGATGGTCCAGGACGACAGCCACAGCGCCTTGCGGGCCAGCGCTGTCAATGTGTCCAGACGGGCGGAATCAACGGGCATGGCAATGCTCCCGGAAAACAGGTGGCGCGATGATACGCCCGCGAGCGGCCCCAAATTTCTCAATTTTTCGCGCCATACCTGACGATATTGGGATATTTTACCAACCGACCGCCCCAATGACAGGTTTCATCCCAATGCCCGAGCTCGACGCCATCGACCGCAAGATCCTCAGCCATCTCCAGGCCGACAGCCGGCTGACCATGCAGGAACTCGCCGACAAGGTCGGGCTATCGGTCTCGCCCTGCCATCGCCGGGTCAAGCTGCTGGAGGAGCGCGGCGTCATCTCGCGCTATGTCGCGACGGTGGACCAGAAGGCGCTCGGCCTGCATGTCAGCGTCTTCATCTCGATCAAGCTGGCGCGGCAGAAGGAAGAGGATCTCAACCGCTTCGCGCGCGCGATCTCGAAATGGGACGAGGTGCTGGAATGCTATCTGATGACCGGCAACCGCGACTATCTCTTGCGCGTCGTCGCGGCCGACCTCGCCTCCTACGAGACGTTCCTGAAGACCAAGCTCACCAGGCTCGACGGCATCGCCTCGATCGAATCGAGCTTCGCGCTCAGCCAGGTGAAGTATTCGATCGCGCTGCCAGTGTAGCCCCTCACCGCCACGGCTGCACGATGATCTTGGTGTGCGCCTCGGGATTGGCGAGATCCGCGAACGCCCTGGCGACGCCGTCCAGACCCACCTCCGCCGTCACCATCGCAGCCGCGTCCACCTGCCCTTCCGCGATCAGGCGCAGCGAGGCGGCGAATTCCTCCGGCGTGTAGCCGAGCACGTATTGGACGTTGAGCTCCTTCATGATGCCGAGCATCGGCTCGTTTCTGTCGCTCTCCATGCAGACCCCGACAACGACGATACGCGCGTCGCGCGGCGCGCCCTCGAACACCTGCTGCAGCAGGCCGGGCACGCCGACGCATTCGAAGATGATCGCAGGCTTCAGCGCCGGCAGCATGGCCTGGAACGGCGGCCGCGCCGCCTTCTCGGCCTCCGACATCTGGGCGTGCTCGGCCCAGGTCGCATAGGGCTGCGACACGCTGGGATCGACAACGATGTCGGCGCCGAGCTTGGCTGCCAGCGCGCGCCGTGCCGGTGAATAGTCGGCCGCAACGATTGGATGCAGTCCCCTCAGCTTCAGCGCGGCGATCACCGCAAGCCCGACCGGGCCGCAGCCGATCACGAGCGGCACCTCGCCGCCGCGGATATTGGCTTTCGCCACGGCATGGACCCCGACCGCGAGCGGCTCGGTCAGCGCCGCGTGTTCCGGCGCCAGACCGTTCGGCACCTCGAGCAGCAGCGCTTCGCTCAGCAGCATCGCCTCGGCATAGCCGCCGATATTGTCGTTGGAATAGCCGATGCCCTCGATACCCCCGGGCGTCACCAGCGCCGGCAGCGAGCAGACGCGGGTGCCCGGTTTGAGCTTGCGCGCGGTGCCGGGACCATGGTCGACGATCTCGCAACAGAACTCGTGGCCGAACACGACGTCGCGGGTGAGGTCCATCGGCTTGCGCCCGGTCTTCCGCGCCATCTCCACCATGCGATGCGCGTGCTGGCGCGCGTGCAGGTCGGAGCCGCAGATGCCGCAGGCGAGCGTCTTGACCAGCACCTGGCCGGGCCCGGGCTTGGGTTCGGCCATCTCGCCGACGACAATCTCGCCGTTTCTGAAAATCGCAGCGCGCATCCGGCTCCTCCCCTTTTCGGTGGAGCCATTGATAGCACGAAGCAGGCGGGGCGACTTGCGTCAGGGATTCGGGGAACGCTCTTCGAGCACCAGCAGTTGGGCCCGTCGGACCCGCTCGCGATGCGCGATGTAGAGGCCGCTGGCGACGATGAAGGCGGCGCCGACGACGGTCCAGACGTCAGGCACCTCACCGAAGATGAAGAAGCCCAGAATACTGACCCAGAGCAGTTGCGTGTAGGAGAACGGCGCCAGCACCGAGGCATCGCCGTAGCGATAGGCCAACACGATGATCCACTGGCCGACGGTGGAGGCAACGCCGATCACGATGCCGAGACCGATCGCGGTCCAGCTCGGCGTGACCCAGACGAACGGCACCATCACGGACAGGATCGCAACGCCGGTCAGCGCGGAATAGGCCATGGTGGTGAGCACGGCTTCGCGGCCGCTCATCATGCGCGTCAGGATCAGCGCGGCAGCCCAGCAGAATGCCGAGATGATCGGGAAGAACGCGGCGGCGTGAAACGCGCTCGTGCCCGGGCGCAGGATGATCAGCACGCCGGTCAGGCCGATCGCAGTGGCGATCCAGCGCCGCATGCCGACCTTCTCGCTGAGAAAGATGATCGACAGCGCAGTGACGAAAAGCGGCGAGACGAAACCGGTGGCGGAGGCTTCGGCAATGGGCAGGAAGCGCAAGCCCGTGATGAAGAACAGCGACGAGCCGAGCAGCGCGGCGCCGCGCATCAATTGCAGGCCGAGGCGATCGGTGCGCATCGCGTGGAGCGGCGAGCCCGGCAGCATCACCGGCGTAAACATCAGCGCGAAGGTGACGAAGCGGATCCAGGTGATCTCGATCGACGGCAGGCTGGTCGAGAGGTATTTCGCGGTGACGTCGGAGGTGCCGAGAAACACCGTCGACAGCAGCACCAGCGCAATGCCCTTGAAGGGATGATCGACGCGCGCGGGGGCACGGCGAGCCTCCTGCTTCTTCTCCGGGGCGGGCATGGGAATACTGTCGAGCCTTGCGGCTACGGCGGGCGGCGGTGTCACGGCTGGAACCCGGGCAAAATGCGAATCGAGAGCGGTTGTAAAAAACGACAAATGCGCCGCGTTCACAACTTCCGAAAACAGGATGCCGATATGCGCGAGCCGCCGCGCGCGTCAATGCTCCGTTAATAATGGGCGTTTGTGCGTTACAGCATGGGCAGGCTGCGCGGCTTCGGGCCGCGCGGAAACGCCGCATCGAGCGCCGCAATCTCGTCTTTCGTAAGCACGAGATCGCCGGCCGCCGCATTCTCGGCAGCATGTTCCGCGGACGAGGCCTTCGGAATCGCGAACACCGTAGTTGCACGGGTCAGGAAGCTCAGCGCGACCTGACGCGGCGTCGCGCGACGCGCTTCCGCAATCTTCGCCAGCACCGCACCGCCCTTGCTGCGCGCGTCCGGGAAGTCGTCGTGCCCGAGCGGCGAATAGGCGACCACCGCGACGCCATGCCGCTCGCACCACGGGATCACCGCGTGCTCGATCGCGCGCTCCTTCAAATGATAGAGCACCTGATTGCAGGCGATGCGCCCCTTGCCGGCGACGGCGAGAATCTCGTCGAGATCGTCGGCGTCGAAATTGGAAACGCCCCAAGACCCGATCTTGCCAGCCTTCACCAGCTCCTCGAACGCGGCGACGGTATCTTCGAGCGGATAGGAACCGCGCCAATGCAGCAGATAGCAATCGAGACGGTCGGTCTTCAGCCGCTTCAGCGAGCGCTCGCAAGCGGTGACGGTTCCGCGGCGCGAGGCGTTGCTCGGCAACACCTTGGAGACCAGGAACACCTCATCGCGACGTCCCGCGATGGCATCGGCAATGACAAGCTCCGCATCGCCATACATCTCGGCGGTGTCGATATGCGTCATGCCGAGATCGAACCCGCGCTGAAGCGCTGCAATCGCGCGGTTGCGGTCGCCGTGATCGAGATACCAGGTGCCTTGCCCGATCACGGAAACATCGGCGCCGGTCTTGCCGAAGGATTTGGTGTTCATGTCAGAGCTCACAGTCCACTGATATCCGCCACCAGCACGCTGCCGGCCGACGACTCCGTGATATAGAGACGATCCTTGCCGGCGCCACCGATCGCGACATTGGTGCAGTTCGGCCCCGCGCATGACTTGATCCGCGCGATCAGCTCGCCGTTCGGCGCGAACACGAAGACGTGGCCGAGCGAGGCGTGGCCGACGAACAGGCGGCCCTTGGCGTCCATGGTCAGGCCATCGGGACCGCTGGTGCCGAACAGCGAGCAGAAGCGGCCGACCTTGGACACGCTGCCGTCCTTCATGAACGGCAAGCGCCACACTGCATTGTCGCGCGTCATCGCGACGAACAGCACGGTTTCGGTTGCGTCGAGAACCAGGCCGTTCGGGCTGATGCCGGTGTTGATCAGGCAATCGAGCCGGCCGTTCGACGCCAGCCGATAGACTCGGCCGCTTGGATCATGCAACCCGGTCTGGCCCTGATCGGTGAAATAGACGTCCCCGTTGGAGGCGAGGTGCAGATCGTTGCAGCCGCGAAAGGATTCCGAGTTGCGCGCGGTCAGGACCGGCGTCATGCGGCCGGCTTTGACGTCGAGCTCCATGATGCCGTGCATGTAGTCGGCCACCAGGACGCGGCCGTCGGCCGCGATCTTCAGCCCGTTCGGCCATCCCTCATATTCAGCGATTTGCGACCATTCGCCGTCAGGCGCGATACGGAAGATGCGGCCGAAGGGAATGTCGACGACGTAGAGGTTGCCGTCCTTATCGAAGGATGGTCCCTCGATGAAGCTGTCGGTGGCAATGCCCGGCCGGTTGGCGTCAGCCCAATCGGTCCGCACGCCCTTGCGGCGGAATTTTTCGGGCATGGCGGAGAAGAGTTTCGTCTCGATCAGACGCGGCGGCGTTTCCAGGTACATCATTGTTGTTGTGATTGTTGAGGGGAGCGCGCGGCACCATAAGGCACAATCGAGCGCGCGTCGAATGGGGCGAAGGCGCGGCGGAATCGCCGCTCACCCTCCTGTCCCGGACGCGCAGCAACGCGTCAGCGTTGCGGCGCAGAGCCGGGACCCGGAAAAGCCCAGCACTCGAGGCAACATGGGCCCCGGCTCTGCAGCGCACCGTCAAGAGGACGCTGCGCTGCGTCCGGGGCACGAGACCGTCATTTCGGCAGAGGAAGAGCGGTGGATTACGCTGCGCTAAACCACCCTAGGAAACCGATCCCACGGCCCGCGCGAGCTTGGCCTCTTTCACGGGCGCATCCGTCGTCGCGATCAGGCGCTTCAATTCGGGGATGCAGGAGCCGCAATTGGTGCCGGCCTTGAGCTTCGCACCGATGTCGGCCGCCGTGCGCGCGCCAGTGGCGATGGTGTCGCAGATGGTGCCGCGGCCGACGCCGAAGCAGGCGCAGACGATCGGTCCGGTCGAGGCTGCCCCCTCCGTCGACTTGCCCGACAGCAACATACGGCGCTGCTCGTCGCTGACGTGATCGGCCGCAAAGGCGGTTTTGACCACCTCCCAGTCACCGGCATCATGCCCGGGGCCGACGAACAGACAAGCCTCGATCCGATCGCCGGTGAAAGAGGCCGCACGATAGATACCGCCGCCGAAATCGCGATATTCGGCGACATCCTCGCCGGCGACGCCGTCGAGCCAGGCCGGCCAGCGCGACAGGTCCGCATTGTCGGCGAACAGATAGCCGAAACCGCCGGCGACCGTGACACGGGTCCACATCAGGTTCGGCGGCAGATCGAGCTGCTGCCGCGACAGCGCAAAACCGCGGAAGACGTATTCATAGGGCGCGATCGCGGCCGGCGTCGCTTTCGATTCCGGCTGCCCCGAGAACGGATCGGTGAACGACTGCACCAGCGCCCCGACGCGGCCGTGCGAGGCGTTCATCGCGCTCCAGTGGATCGGCACGAACAGAGCGCCGCGCTGCTGGCGATCGCTCACAACCGCTTTCAGGATACATTGGCCATAGTCGGTGGTGATGCGGGCGTAGCCGTCATGGACGATGCCATATTTGCTGGCGTCATCGGGATGGATCTCGACGAACGGCTCGGGCAGATGCGCACCGAGCCGCTGGCTGAGGCCCGTGCGCGTCATGGTGTGCCACTGGTCGCGGATGCGTCCGGTGTTCAGTCGCAGCGGACGCGATGGTCCGGTCTCGCTGCGCAGCGCCGGCACCTCCGGTGCAACGAAGCGGCCCTTGCCGTCATTGGTGAAGAAGCCGCCGCTCGCGAAGAAGCGTTCGCCGGGCGCCCCGCCTTCGCGCACCGGCCACTGCACCGGCTTCAACGCGTCGAAGGCTTCGTCGGAGAGCGAGGTCAGCGCGCCAATGTCGAAATCGCGGCCGCCCTCGTTCTCGAACGCCGAGAGCGCGGCATGCTCGCGGAAAATATCGGCGGCGGATTTGTAGTTGAAACTGTCGCCGAAGCCGAGACGCTTTGCGGTCTCGCTCAGGATCCACCAGTCAGGGCGCGCCTCGCCCGGCGCCGGCAGGAACGAGCGCTGTCGCGAGATGCGGCGTTCGGAGTTGGTCACCGTGCCCGACTTCTCGCCCCAGGCCAGCGCCGGCAACAGCACATGCGGACCGGCCTCGACCGTGTCGTTGGACAGCACGTTCTCGGAGACCACGAACAGCTCGAGCTTCTTCAACGCCTCGCGCACGAAGTCCGCATCCGGCAGCGACACCGCGGGATTGGTGCCCATCACCCAGAGCGCCTTGACCTCACCGCGATTGATGGCCTCGAACAATTGCACCGCCTTCAGCCCCTCATGGGTGGCGATGCGTGGCGCCTTCCAGAACCGCCTGACGCGGTCGATGTCGGGCGGCGTGAAGCCCATATGCGCGGCCAGCATATTGGCGAGGCCGCCGACCTCGCGGCCGCCCATCGCATTGGGCTGACCGGTGAGCGAGAACGGCGAGGCGCCCGGCTTGCCGATGCGGCCGGTCGCGAGATGGCAGTTCAGAATCGCGTTGACCTTGTCGGTGCCCTGCGCCGACTGGTTGACGCCCTGCGAATAGAGCGTGACGACCTTCTCGGTGTCGCGGAACATCTTGAAGAAGGTCGCGACGTCCTGTTCGGAGAGGCCCGTGGCGAGCGCAGTCGCGGGGACGCTGCCGGCAATGCTCCGCGCGCGCGCCAGTGCGTCGTCAAAACCGCTCGTGTTCTGCGCGATATAGTCTTGATCGAGCGCCCCATTGTCGGCGAGATGGACGAACAGGCCGGAGAACAGCGCGGTGTCGGTGCCGGGCTTGAGCCCCAGGAACAGATCAACGTCATCAGCCGTGTCGGTGCGGCGCGGATCGATCACGATCATGCGCGCGCCGCGCTCCCCGCGGTTCGTCAGCATGCGCTGGAACAGCACCGGGTGACACCAGGCCGCGTTCGAGCCGACGAAGACGAGCAGATCGGCCTGGTCGAGATCCTCGTAGCAGCCGGGCACGGTGTCAGCGCCGAAGGCGCGGCGATGGCCGGCAACCGACGACGACATGCAGAGCCGCGAATTGGTGTCGACATTCGCCGTGCCGACAAAACCCTTCATCAGCTTGTTGGCGACGTAATAGTCCTCGGTCAGCAGCTGGCCGGAGAGATAGAACGCGACCGCGTCGGCGCCGTCGCGGGCCACGATGTGCTGCATGCGATGGGCGACATGATCGAGCGCATCGCTCCAGGCGACGCGTTCCAATAGGCCTTTGCAGCGGATCATCGGATAGAGCAGACGGCCTTCCAGCCCGACGGTCTCGCCGAGCGCGGAGCCCTTGGAGCAGAGCCGGCCGAAATTGGCAGGATGATCGGGATCGCCGGCGATTGCCGCCCCGCCCCTGCCGTCGGGCGTCGCCAGCACGCCGCAACCGACGCCGCAATAGGGACAGGTCGTCTTGGTGGCGCGGAGCGTGGGATCGACCGCCGTCATATCAAGCCGCTTTCGAAGGAAGCGCGAGCGCGCGGCCGAACATCATGTCGGTGCGGATCGCCGCGACCTTGTCGCGATTGCGGATCAGCTCGAGATACCAGAGCGCATCGACGGTATCGCCGATCAGCACCGCACCGGTGAGCCGGCCGTCCGCGATCACGAGCTTCTTGTAGGTTCCACGCCTGCGGTCGGTCAGCACGAGGCTCTCGCTGCCCTCCCCGCCCATGAAGTCGCCGGCGGAGAACACGCTGACTCCGGACACCTTCAAATTGGTCGAGACCACGCTGCCCTGATAGGCGGCGGGCCGGCCGGCCAGGTGCCGCGCCAGCACCCGCGCCTGCTCATAAGCGGGCTCGACCAGGCCGTAGCAGGTGCCGCGATGCTCGGCACACTCGCCGAGTGCGAAAATGTCGGACGAGGAGGTCTGCATCACGTCGTTGACGACGACGCCGCGGTTGACGGCGATCCCCGCCTCTTTGGCCAGCGCGACGTTCGGCTTGATGCCGGCAGCGAAGATCACGGCGTCGGCCTCGATACGGCTGCCATCGGCAAGCTCGACGGCCTCGACATGTCCATCGCCATGGATCCGGGCGGTCGAAGCGTTGAGCAGGATGCGGATGCCCTTGCGCTCGACCAGCGTCTTGAGCAGATCGGCAGCCGGCCCGTCGAGCTGGCGCTCCATCAGCCGGTCCATCAGATGCAGCAGCGTCACCGGCGCGCCGGCCTTGGCAAGGCCGTAGGCTGCTTCAAGCCCGAGCAGGCCGCCGCCGACGACGACAACGCGCTTCTTGGCCGCGGCCAGCGTCAGCAAAAGGTCGACGTCGCGCGTATCGCGAAACGTGTGCACGCCGGCGAGATCGGCGCCCGGCACGTTCAGCCGCAGCGGCGTCGAGCCGGTGGCGAGCACCAGCTTGGAATATTCCATGCTCTCTTCGCCGTCGATCTTCAGCTCGCGGCGGCCGACGTCGATCTCGCTGACGCGATAGCCATAGCGCACGGTGACGCCGCGATGGCGCCACCAGTCCGCCGGCCGGAGCTCGATCTCGTGCGAGCCGGTCTCGCCGGCCAGCACGGATGAGAGCAGGACGCGATTGTAAGCGAGCCGCGGCTCCTCGCCGATCACGGCGACCGCGTAGCGGCCGAGTGAGGTCTTGGCGAGCTCGTCGACCAGACGCGCGGCCGCCATACCGTTACCGACGATGACCAGCGGTTCACTCACGAGGCATCTCCTATTCAGCGGCCTGCGGCTGGGCGCCGTAGGCTTCGGACATCATGTAGCCGGACAGCACGCCGTAGGCGTCGGTCCAGGCCTTTGCCAGTTCGGGCGTCCAGGCTTCGCCAAGACCCTTCTCCAGGGTCCACAGCAAGGTCTCGCCGACCACGGGATAGTGCTCGGCCACCGCGCCGTAGGCGACGTGGCGCTTGGCCAGCGCGGAGGCCGCGGGAAGAATCGTCTCGAGGTTCGACAGGCCACCGACGACGGCCGCGAGCATGCCCATCAGCTTCTTGCGCTGCTCGGTCATGTCTTCAGGGAACATCGCGCGCACCGACGGCGCCACTTCGAAAAGACGATCGTAGAACAGCACCGCGGCCTGCTCCGATATCGGCGCGACCTTGGCGAAGCTCTGCTGGATGAGGGCGATCTGTTCTGGCGTCATGATGTTCTCCTGTCTGTTTCGGTCTGCCTTCGTCCGCGCCGTTGCGGAAAAAGTTCATGGGTCAAACGTCATCAGAGGGACTTCTCCCCGCGTACGGGGAGAAGCGAGATTCGTACCAAGTATCAGACCCTGGCTTCGGCAAGGCCTGAGACGCCTTCGCCCTGCGGGCTGCGACGCAGGTAGAACCACCAGGTCAGCGCGAGGCAGGTGGCGTAGAAGGCGAGATAGATCACGAGCGCGAGTTGCGGCCCGCCGGTCATGGCGATCGACTTGCCGAAGCCGGTCGGGATCAGATAGCCACCGACGGCGCCGATGGCGCCGATGAAACCGACTGCCGCGCCGCTCTCGATGCTCGCCGTCTTGAGCGCCATCGCGCGCGCCGCATCGCCCTTGCCGCGCACCTTGAACAGGTTCTCCTCGCGGAAGATCGAGGGGATCATGCGGTAGGTCGAGCCGTTGCCGATGCCCGTCGTCACGAACAGGATCAGGAACATCGACAGGAAGCCGATGAAATCCTTCTGCCCGACGAAGTAGAGCACGCCGACCGTCGCGCCCGCCATCACGATGAAATTCCAGAACGTGATGATCGAGCCGCCGATCCTGTCGGCGAGCCAGCCGCCGAGCGGACGCGACAGCGAGCCGACCAGCGGCCCCAGGAACGCGATCGCAATCGTGACTTGCGGAAACTGCGTCTTGATCAGCAGCGGAAACGCGGCGGAGTAGCCGATGAAGGATCCGAACGTGCCGATATAGAGATACGCCATGATCCAGGTGTGCTTGCGCTTGACGATGGCAAGCTGGTTCTTCACCGACGATTTCGCCGCGGTGAGGTTGTTCATGAAGAACACCGCGCCCAACACCGCGATCGCGATCGGCAGCACCCACATCAGGCCGGCATTCTGCAGGAAGATGCCGTCG
Source organism: Bradyrhizobium sp. CCBAU 53351 (assembly GCF_015291745.1). Classification (NCBI taxonomy): domain Bacteria; kingdom Pseudomonadati; phylum Pseudomonadota; class Alphaproteobacteria; order Hyphomicrobiales; family Nitrobacteraceae; genus Bradyrhizobium; species Bradyrhizobium sp. CCBAU 53351. Next base: position 2,217,755 of record NZ_CP030059.1, on the reverse strand, counting down.
ACGGGCGTTGCCTGGAACAGGTTGAAGACGGCGAGCGTCATCAGGATCGGGGTCAGCAGCTGCACGCTGGAGACGCCGATATTTCCGCCAGCCGCGTTCAGGCCGAGCGCCCAGCCCTTCATCCGGTCGGGGAAGAAGAAGGAGATATTGGTCATGCTGGAGGCGAAATTGCCGCCGCCAAGGCCCGCGGTCGAGGCAACCAGCAGCATCAGCCAGAACGGCGTGTCGGGCTGGCTCACGAAATAGGCCAGCGACAGGGTCGGAATGAACAGGATCGCCGCACTGAAGATGGTCCAGTTGCGGCCGCCGAACGTCGTCACTGCGAATGTATAGGGAAAGCGCATCAATGCGCCGATCAGGCCCGGCACCGCGACAAGCTGGAACAGTTGGTCGGTGGTGTAGTGGAAGCCGGCCTGCGGCAGCTTGGTGGTGACGATGCTCCAGATCAGCCAGACCGAGAAGCCGATATGCTCGGCCACGATCGACCAGATCAGGTTGCGTCGCGCGATAGTCTTGCCGGTCGCGTTCCAGAACGCCTCATCTTCGGGGCGCCAGTCTGAAATCCAAGTCGGATTCTTCGTCATTGAGTATCCCTTCCAGGCTCACCGCTGCGTCGTTGCAGGCTCAGCCTCCGGCCACGGAGGCACGCTCCGAGGCTTCACCCCGGTGGCGAGTTACGATGCTGATTGATGATGTTGAGGGACGTCGTCGTTGGCGTCGCGCAAAGACGCTTCAATTTCCGTGCCAGTTGCGCGCACGCTGGAAATACAGGGAATTCAGAACGTTATTCGCGTTGCCCGAATTTTTCGCAGGGCCTTTCCGCACGCTAAATTTGCGATTCGCTCAATCCTTGTGCGACGCACAAGGATTGAGCTTGATGTCGATTATTTGGGCGCGTCGCGGATGGACGATCACGCCGCTTCAGGACTTGCTGCAGAGGTCGCCACGGGCGCCTTGGGTGCAGCTCCGTGCTCATAGGCCTCGAGGAAATCGAGCAGCTCGCGGCGGTAGCGGTAGTAGTCCGGATGCTCGAGCAAGGTCTTGCGCGTGCGGGGTCGGGGAATGTCGACTTCCATGATATGGCCGATCCGCGCGTTGGGCCCGTTCGTCATCATCACCACACGATCGGCAAGCAGGATCGCTTCGTCGACATCGTGGGTGACGCACATCGCCGTCACCTGCGTGCGCTTCCAGACCTCCATCAGCACTTCCTGCAGGTCCCAACGGGTAAGGCTGTCGAGCATTCCGAAAGGTTCGTCCAGCAGCAGCAACTTCGGGGACAACGCGAAGGCGCGCGCGATTCCGACGCGCTGGCGCATGCCGTTCGACATCGCCGCGGCCGGCTTGTCGAAGGAATCGGCGAGACCGACCCGTTCGAGGTAATAGTCGACGATCTCGTCGCGCTGCCGCCGCGTTGCATGTGGATAGACACGATCGACGCCGAGCGCGACGTTCTCGCGAGCCGTGAGCCACGGAAACAGCGAGGGTGCCTGGAACACCACCGCCCGGTCTGGGCCGGCCGCGGTCACCTCGCGACCGTCGAGAATGATGCCGCCGAGGGATACGTCGTTGAGGCCCGCGGTCATCGACAGCACCGTCGACTTGCCGCAGCCGGAATGTCCGATCACCGATATGAACTCGCCCTTGCGTACCTTGAGATCGAAGTTTTCGACCACGGTCAGCGGCCCAGCCGGCGTCGGATACACCTTCGACAACTGGGAGAATTCGAGGTAGCGATCGAGATTGAAGGTGACGGCGGCTGCCCGTTTCTGATAGGCCGCCGGCGGTTTGTCGGTTTGGGTGATCGGCACGACGTTTGGTAGCGTTCGTACCGCGCCGTCGGACCGCGAGGCGCGCTCGTCGACCACGTCGAGAAGATAGCTGGTGACGGCCTGGCGCAGCCGCTTGAACGCAGGGTCCTCGTTGACCGATGTGCGGTCGCGCGGGCGCGGGATGTCGACCTTGAATTCCTGGCCCAAGGTCGCGTCCGGGCCCGGCAACAACGGGATGATGCGGTCGGCAAGCAGGATCGCCTCGTCGACATCGTTGGTGATGAGCACCACGGTACGCTTGTCGCGCGACCAGATGTCGACGATCTCGTCCTGCAACTTGGCACGGGTCAGGGCATCAAGCGCCGACAGCGGCTCGTCGAGCAGGAGGATCTCCGGACTGGTTGCCAGCGCGCGCGCAACGGCGACCCGCTGCCGCATGCCGCCGGACAACTCGGCGGGCAGGCGCGTTGCGGCATGTGACAGCCCGACCATCGCGATGTAGCGATCGACCCGGGCCGCGCGCTCGGCCTTGCTCTCGCGGGCGAAAACTTGGTCGACCGCGAGCGCCACGTTGCCGCGCACTGTAAGCCACGGCATCAGGGAGTAGGACTGAAACACGACGCCACGGTCGGGACCAGGCGCGGTCACCGGCTTGCCCTTCAGCGTGATCTCGCCCGAATCGGGCTGCACGAGGCCTGCGATGGTCGAGATCAGCGTCGTCTTGCCGCTTCCCGAGAAGCCCACGATGGCGATGAACTCGCCTTCGGCAACATCGAGGTTGACGTCGGAGAGCACGCTGGTCCGCTTGGCGCCGGTACCATAGGCCTTGCACAGACCCTTGAGAGACAGAAACGACATGGGCCGTCCTCAGCGCTGGCCGGAGAAGGTGAAGGCGGACTGCAACGCGTACATCACCCGATCGAGCAGGAAACCGATGATGCCGATCGTCAGCACGGCGACGATGATCCGCGCGAGCGACTGCGAGGAGCCGTTCTGGAATTCGTCCCAGACGAACTTTCCGAGCCCGGGATTCTGCGCCAGCATCTCGGCCGCGATCAGCACCATCCAGCCGACGCCGAGCGAGAGTCGCAGACCGGTGAAGATCAGCGGGAGCGAGCTCGGCAGCACCAGCTTGGTGATGGTGCGCCGGGTCGGCAACTGGAGAACCCGTCCGACATTGAGCAGGTCCTTGTCGATGGAAGCAACGCCAAGCGAGGTGTTGATCAGCGTCGGCCACAGCGAGCAGAGCGTCACGGTGATCGCGGAGATGACCAGCGACTTCGGCAGGAATTCCGATGGATTTACGTAAAGCGCCGAGACGACCATCGTCACGATCGGCAGCCAAGCGAGCGGCGACACCGGCTTGAAGATCTGGATCAACGGGTTGAGCGCGCCGTTCATGGTCTTGGACAGGCCGCAAAGGATGCCGAGTGGAACGGCGACGATCGTCGCCACCACGAAGCCGAGCGCAACCGTCATGAGGCTGGTCATGATCTGGTCGAAATAGGTCGGCTTGCCGGCGTAGTTGCGATGCCGGACCTCCTCGGGATGGCCGTCGGCGATCACCTTGGCGTTCCGCGCGTCCTGACGCTCATAGAACGCCGTCTGTTTGGCGCGCTCGGCACGGTGATCGGCGTAGAGGTTCTTGGTCTGGACCCAGACCTCAGCCGGCCCGGGAATGGCGCCGAGCGAGGTCTTGACCTGAGGCGCGGCCACGGCCCATGCGAGGAGAAAGGCGCCGATGCCGAGGAGCGGCACCACCAATCCCTGCCGCAGTTCCTTCAACTGGGGCTTGACCATATCGCCCGCGGCGATGCGCGCAAGCGGCGCAAGCCAGCCGAGGCCCAGGATGTTCAGATAGACGGCGGCGCCGTTGATGCGCGCGAGCATCCGCTCCCGCCGCGCGCGCTTGGCCTCTTCCGCGCTGACGTCGACGTATTCGCTAACCAATGCCATTTGCGTATTCCCTTGGCGTCCACCGCCGGATTGCGAGCAGGGAGCCGGGCCGCGCTGCAGCGGCCCGGCTGCGATTTCTCAGCCGTCGATGACCTTGGCACCGTCGATCTTCTGCTTGCCCTTCAGGCCGATCTTCAGGCTGTCGATGTAGGCATTGGGCTTGCGGCCGTCGTAGCTCAGACCGTCGATGAATTCGGATGTCGGCGCCCGATAGCCGTCGCTGTCCCAGGGAAAGTCTTCCTTCCTGGCCTTGCCATCGGCGACCAGAAGCTTGGCTGCAGCCAGATAGAGATCCGACCGGTACACGCTCTTGGCCGTGTCGTGATACCACGCGTCACTCTTGGCTTCGCCGATCTGTCCCCAACGGCGCATCTGGGTCAGGTACCAGACCGCATCGGACAGATAGGGATAGGTGGCGAAGTAACGGAAGAAGACGTTGAAGTCCGGGATCGGCCGCTTGTCGCCCTTTTCGTACTCGAAGGTGCCGGTCATCGAATTGGCGATGACTGCCTTGTCTGCACCGACATATTCCGGCTTCGAGAGCAGCTCGACCGCCTTGGTGCGGTTGGCATTGGCGTTCTCGTCCAGCCACATCGCCGCGCGGATCAACGCCTTGGTGAGCGCGAGCACCGTGTTGGGATTCTTCTCGGCGAATGCGGCGGTGATGCCGAACACCTTCTCCGGGTTGTTCTTCCAGATTTCGTAATCGGTGATCACGGGCACGCCGATGCCCTTGAAGACGGCGGCCTGATTCCAGGGCTCGCCGACGCAATAGCCGTTGATGGTGCCGGCCTCCAGAGTTGCCGGCATTTGCGGCGGCGGCGTCACCGACAGCAGCGCTTCGGCCGCAACCGTTCCGCTCACGTCCTCGGCCGAATAATAGCCGGGATTGATGCCGCCCGAAGCGAGCCAGTAGCGCAGCTCGTAATTGTGAGTCGACACCGGGAACACCATGCCCATCTTGAAGGCCTTGCCGTCAGCCTTCAGCTTCTCGATGGCAGGGCGCAACGTCTCGGCCTTGATCGGGTGCACCAGCTTGCCGCTCGCATCCTTCGGGATGCCCGGCTTCATCAACGCGAAAATCTCGTTCGACACCGTAATGGCGTTGCCGTTCAGATCCATCGAGAACGGTGTGATGATGTGCGCCTTGGTGCCGAACCCGATCGTCGCGGCCAATGGCTGGCCCGCCAGCATGTGCGCACCATCGAGCTCGCCGCTGATGACGCGGTCGAGCAGAACTTTCCAGTTGGCCTGGGCCTCCAGCGTGACGAACAGGCCTTCGTCTTCGAAATAACCGTTCTCCTTGGCGACCGCCAGCGGAGCCATATCGGTGAGCTTGATGAAGCCGAACTTCAGCTCCTCCTTCTCCGGCTTGAGCGCGGCTGCGCGCACGCGACCGGCGGAGACTGCATAAGCCGCGGCGGCAGCTCCCCCGGCAAGGAAGGTACGGCGGTCGAGACCGGTGAGCGGGTTCGCGCCAGCTCCGCCGAGCAGATTGCTCTTATGGCGGCCGCGCAAGGACTTATCAGTTGGCTTCGTCATTGAATGTGATGCTCCTTTGTGAACGAAGGACCATCCGCGCACGCCAGCCACCCCCACGCGCACAGGTGCACGTCTCCGGGAAGGCCCCGGATGGCGAAGGTCACGATTCGGATGGAGATCTTCGAGGGACGGCGTCGATGGCGTCGACCACTATCAAACAAGAAGCGTGCCAGACCGAGCCATTCCGGAATAACCAACAGGATCAGATAGTTATCTTAAAGTCGCTTGTAACGCGGGGCTCGATTGCGCCCGCAAATCCAGCGGGCCGCCCAGTCCTTGTGCGACGCACAAAAAATGGGCAGACCTCACTTCGAGGGCAGGGATCACCGCACTGCTCTGATCTCAACAGCATCCCATCCTTGGTCGAAATCGGCATCAGGACAGCTCAAAGACCACCCGCAAGGCTTGGCACGCAGATTGCTTTCTCACAGATCGCTCAGTCAACGACGACTGCGGTTCGCCGAAATGTTGAGGCCTCCAGGGGCTGAAACGCGGGGAAAGCTTGAGCGTGCTTCGCTGGACCCCCGGCGCAGTCGTCGTGATGCGATTCCGCGCGAGATTCTCCCTGCCCTTGGGTCCGCTGGATCTCGGCTCGCCGATCAGCGCGCCAAGGAACGCCGCGAGACCGGCGCCGCCCGAACGAACGTACCTTCATTCATACGAAGCAAAGGAACCATTGATGTCGTATCTCGCGCCTTCGGAATTCGTCACCAAGATGGTGGATGCGGGCGAGTCCAAGATCTTCATGTCCACCCGGGATACCATCATCCGCGCCTATATGGCCGGCGCCATCCTGGCCCTGGCGGCCTGGTTCGCCGTCACCATCAACGTCAACACGGGCCAGCCGATCATCGGCGCGCTGCTGTTCCCGGTCGGCTTTTCCATGCTCTATCTCCTTGGCTTCGACCTGCTGACTGGCGTCTTCGTGCTCGCCCCGCTGGCGCTGATTGACAAGCGCCCGGGCGTCACGCTCGGCGGGGTGCTGCGCAACTGGAGTCTCGTCTTCGTCGGCAACTTTGCCGGCGCCTTTACCGTGGCCTTCATGATGGCCTTCGTCACGACGTTCGGCTTCACGCAGGCGCCCGACAAGGTCGGCGCGGCGATCGGCAACATCGGCGAGGGCCGAACGCTCGGCTACGCCGCGCATGGTGCGGCCGGCATGGCGACGCTGTTCATGCGCGGCATGCTCTGCAACTGGATGGTCTCCACCGGCGTCGTCGGCGCCATGATCTCAACCTCGGTCCCCGGCAAGGTCATCGCGATGTGGATGCCGATCCTGGTGTTCTTCTACATGGTGTTCGAGCATTCCGTCGTGAACATGTTCCTGTTCCCGTCGGGCCTGATGCTCCATGCGAAGTTCTCGATCATGGACTATCTGATCTGGAACGAGATCCCGACCGTGCTCGGCAACCTCGTCGGCGGCCTCGCCTTCACCGGCATGACCCTCTACGCCACGCATGTCATGACCAAGCCGAAGCGCCAGGTCGACAAGGCTGCGAAGCCCCGCGTCGCGGCCTGATCGAATACGTCTCGACAGGGGAGCCTTGCCCGAGCAGGGTGAGGCTCCCCTCTCATGGTGACGACGATGACCCGCGGACTCCTGATTTCGGTCGGCCAGCACTCCGACAAGGGTCGCAAGCCCGTCAACCAGGATTTCCACGGCGTCCTGATTCCCGAGGAGCCGCTACTCGGCCTGAAAGGGATCGCCGCGGTCCTCGCCGACGGCATCTCGAGCAGCAGCGTGAGCCAGATCGCCAGCGAGTCGGCGGTCAAGAGCTTCCTGATGGACTATTACTGCACGTCGGAATCCTGGACGGTGAAGACGTCCGCGCGCCGCGTGCTCGACGCCACCAATTCCTGGCTGCATGCGCAAACGCGCAAGAGCCAATACGCCTATGACCGCGACAAGGGCTATGTCTGCACCCTCAGCGCCATGGTCATCAAGGCGACCACCGCGCACATCTTCCATGTCGGCGACTGCCGCATCTACCGCGTCGCCGGCAAGGCGCTGGAACAGCTGACCGACGACCACCGCATCATCGTCTCGTCCGAGCAGACCTATCTCGGCCGCGCGCTCGGCATCAATCCGCAGCTCGAGATCGACTATCAGGCTTTCGAGGTCGAGGCCGGCGACACGTTCCTGCTGGCGACCGACGGCGCCTACGAATTCGTCGACGCGCGTTTCGTCACGAGCGCGCTGAACGAGCACGCCGCCGAGCTCGACGGAGCGGCCAAGGCGATCGTCGAGGAAGCCTACCGGCGCGGCAGCGACGACAACATCACCGTCCAGATCATTCGCATCGATGCGGTGCCGCAGCGCGAGCCGGCCGGCATCTTCAATCAGACCTCGCAACTGCCGCTTCCCGCGCTGCCGGAGCCGCGTGCACTGTTCGACGGCTACCGGATCGTCCGCGAGATCCACGGCAGCAGCCGCAGCCATATCTACCTTGCCGTCGACACCGAGACCGAGCAGCCGGTGGCGCTCAAGCTGCCGTCGGTCGAGCTGCGCGACAACGCCGCCTATCTCAAGCGATTCCTGATGGAGGAATGGATCGCCCGCCGGATCGACAGCCCGCATGTGCTCAAGCCGCTGTCGCAGTCGCGGCGGCGCAGCCATCTCTACGTCGCGACCGAGTTCGTCGAGGGGCAGACGCTGAAGCAGTGGATGACCGACAATCCGCGCCCCGATCTCGAAACCGTGCGCGGCATCATTGAGCAGATTGCCGCGGGCTTGCGCGCCTTCCATCGCATGGAGATGCTGCACCAGGACCTCAGGCCCGACAACATCCTGATCGACAAGACCGGCACCGCGAAGATCATCGACTTCGGATCGGTCAGGGTCGCCGGCGTCGCCGAGGCCGCGCCGCCGGACGAATCCGATGAAATCCTGGGCACGGTGCAGTACACTGCGCCGGAATATTTTCTCGGGCAAGGCGGCTCACCGCGCTCCGACATGTTCTCGCTGGCCGTGATCTGCTACCAGATGCTCACGGGAAAGCTGCCTTATGGCACCCACGTCGCCAGGATCCGCCGCAAGGCGGACGTGCGAAAGCTCAAATACCGTCCGGCCGACGACGACCGCAACGTGCCGGCCTGGGTCGACGGCGCGCTCCGCCGCGCGCTGCATCCCGATCCCTACAAGCGGCACGAGGATCTGTCCGAGTTCGTCTTCGAGCTGCGCACCCCCAACCCGGCCTATCTCGACACGCGGATCACGCCGCTGCTCGAGCGCAGCCCGCTGATGTTCTGGAAACTGACCTCGGCCGCGCTTGCCTGCGCGGTGGTCGTGCTGCTGGCGCTCTTGCACGCGCGCTGATCCGGGCTACCCGCTCACCACATGATCAGTGGCGAGCGATGCAGCCAGGCGCCAGCGCGCACCTGCTCGAGCAAGCCCTCAGGCCGAGGCCATGATCTCGGCGACGAAGTCGCGATAGGAGCGCAAGGGACGTCCCAGGATGTCGGTCAGACGCTTGACGTCACCGGCTTCGGGGATCATCCCCTCCGTGACGAAGCGCTCGCTCATCACCCGCATGTCGAACGCCATCCAGCCGGGCATGAACTGCCTGAGATTCTTTTCGAATGCCGCGGCGTCGTCGCCACCATAGGCGATCGAGCGTCCGAGCACCTCCGACCAGATCGCGGCCGCCTTGGCGCCGGTGATCGTATCGGGGCCAACGAGATTGATGCGCTCGATCGGAAGCGTCGCGGCGGACGTCTCGCGGCGGATCAATTCGATCGCCGCGATCTCACCGATATCGCGCGCGTCGATCATCGCAAGCCCCTTGCTGCCGATCGGCATGGGGTAGACGCCATATCCGGTCACGGCGTCCTTGATCATGAGCTCGTTGTTCATGAAATAGGCGGGGCGCAGGATGGTCGCATTGAAGCCCATCTGCTCGATCATGCGCTCGACGCCGAACTTGCCGGCGAAGTGCGGCACGTTCACGTAGCGGTCGCTGTGAATGACCGACAGGTAGACAAACCGCTCGATGCCGGCTTCACGCGCGAGATTGAGGGCAGTCAGCGCCTGGGTGAATTCGTCCGGCACGACGGCGTTGAGCAGAAACAGCGTCGAAACGCCGGAGAACGCCGCGCGCAGGGAATCGACGTCCAGCAAGTCGCCCTGCACCGCAACGACGCCTGCCGGGAAGTTGGCCTTCGCGGGATTTCGGACCAGCGCGCGCACATCGGCGCCACGCTTGACGAGTTGCTCGACGACGTGACGGCCGATCGTGCCGGTGGCGCCTGTAACGAGGATGGTCATGGGGATCACTCCGGTTTGGTTGAGACACCCGGAAATTAGTGATCCACATGTGAGCCGATAGACGCTATATCTGGACAGGCCGTCTCACTGGTGGAACAGATGGATTTGCTTGCGCTCGCCGACTTCAATCTCGTCGCCCGACACGGAGGGTTCGGAAAGGCCGCGCGCGCCGCGGGACGTCCGAAAGCGACCTTGTCCCGGCGCGTGTCCGAACTCGAGAGCAGCCTCGATTTGCGCCTTTTCGAGCGCGGCGGCCGCACGCTCAAACTCACCCAGGAGGGACGCGCGCTGTACGAGCGGACGGGCGCGCTCCTCACCGAGCTCGACGAGGCGGCGGCAGCGATCGCCGCGGGCGGCGACAAGCCGAGAGGCAGATTGCGGATCAGCGCTCCCCTGCTCTTTTCGCAGACCGCCATGGGCCGGCTCGCGGCCGGCTTCGCGCTCAAGCATCCCGAAGTAAGGCTCGAGGTCACGACGGATGATCGCTACGTCGACATGATCGAGGAGGGTTTTGACCTCGCGATCAGGGTCAACCCCCATCCAGATGAAAGCCTGGTCGGCCGCATCTTCTTGCACGACCGCCTGGTGGTCGTGGCCAGTCCCAATCTCAAGCGACCGAAGGGCGATCTCGCCGTTCCTGTCGTCGTGCGCGGAGCGGACAACGAGGCTGCCGCCTGGAACATCAAGCGACCAAGCGGTACCTCGCGTCTCGCTGTCGACCCCGTTCTTCGACTGTCGTCGCTGATGATGGTTCGCGATGCTATTCGAGCCGGCGTCGGCGCTGCGCGGCTGCCCCTGTCACTGGTCAGCCACGACCTGGCCAGCGGCACGCTGCTACGCTGGGGCGATGTTGAGGGATCCGATATCGCCCTGTGGACGCTCTATCCCTCGCGGCGATTGCTGAGTGCTCGCGTCTCCGCTTTCCTCGATCATCTCAAGGAAGCATTTCCGAAGGGAACGCCCGACGAGTTGGCAGCCTACATCGGGGGATGAATCCGCGCCCTCACGCCGGCTCTCCGGCCTTCACGCCCAGCGGCTTCGGCGCCATGCCGCCACCGGGCTTGAGGTGGAATTCGTAAGACATCAAATGCCAGCGCCCGCTCGCCTTGGTGCCGTCGGGCATCGTGGGGTCGGTGCGCGGCTCGACCCTGGCGACGAGATCGTCCTTCACGCCGAACACCACGTCGGAATCCAGATATTTGTCGCCGTCCATGAAGACGTGGGTGATCAGCGGCTCATAGCCTTTCGCATTCACCAGGAAATGCACATGCGCGGGGCGCATCGGATGGCGGCCCGTCTGCACGATCATCTCGCCGACCGGGCCATCGGTCGGGATCGGGTAGCTGCATGGCAGGATGGTGCGGAAGAAGAAGCGGCCGTCATCGTCGGTGATGAAGCGCGCCCGCGCCGAGGCGCCGACCTCGTCATAATTGGCCTTCTGGGAATCGTAGAAGCCGTCGTCATCGGCATGCCAGACGTCGACGGGGACGTTCGCGAGCGGCTTGCCCTTCAAATCCGTGACGCGGCTCTGCACGAACATCCGCTCGCCGGTCTGGTTGTTCGGCGAGATGTCGGTGCCGTGCGCCGTCACCTTGTGCTCGCCGACATAGAACGGGCCCAGCACGGTGGTCTGGGTGGCACCCTCGCGGTCGCGATGGTTGACCGCGTCGACCAGCATGGAGACGCCGAGCACGTCGGACAGGAGAATGAACTCCTGGCGGGTGTCGGTGCATTTCTGCCCGGTGCGGGTCAGGAAATCGATAGCGTAGTCCCATTCCTCGAAGGTCAGGCCGGTCCTGCTCACGTAATCGTGCAGCGACTTCACCAATTCCTGGAGCAGGAATTTCGCGCGGGGATTGGGCGTGCTGTCGAAGCTCCTGACGACGGCTTCGGTGAGGTCAGTCTCGTTGAACTGGGTCATGATGGCTTGCCCTGTGTTTTTCTCGTTCGCCCATTCTGAAGGCCTTGGGGGCTCCTTGGAGGCGTTCCAGGGGCAGCCTACACCAGCCGGCCCCCCTGCGTTAAGCGCGAGCGGCTTGGAATGGGGCCGTCATTTGGCTATCAACGGAGCGACAAAACTGCCCGGAGGAACTGATGCTCGCGCCCACCCCTGCCTCGCCCGAATCCGTCGGCATGTCCAAGGCCGCGCTCGACCGCATCGATGCGCATCTGAAGAGCCGGTACATCGATGCCGGCCGCTTCCCGGGCACGCATCTTCTGGTCTATCGCCGCGGCAAGGTCGCGCACAGCTCGATCCAGGGCCTTGCCGATGTCGAGCGCAAGCTGCCGGTCAAGGACGACACCATCTACCGCATCTATTCCATGACCAAGCCGCTCACCAGCGTCGCCTTCATGATGCTGGTCGAGCAAGGCCTCGTCGCGATCGACGAGCCCGTCGCCAAGTACATTCCGGAATGGAAGGATCTCGGCGTCTTCGTCGCCGGCACCTACCCGGCCTTCCTGACCCGGCCGCCGTCCCGGCCGATGCTGATCGTGGACCTCCTGCGCCACACCGCGGGCCTCACTTACGGCTTCCAGCAGCGCTCCAATGTCGACGCCGCCTACCGCACTGAAAAGATCGGCGAGGTCGAGAAGTCGGGCACGCTGCAGACCATGATCGAGGGTCTGGCCAAGATCCCGCTGGAATTCTCGCCGGGCGAAGCCTGGAACTACTCGGTCGCGACCGACGTGCTCGGTTATCTCGTCGGCAAGATCTCGGGCATGCCGTTCGAGCAATTCCTCAAACAACGCATCCTCGATCCGCTCGGCATGACCGACACCGATTTCCATGTGCCCGCTTCGAAGGCTCACCGCTTTGCCGCGTGCTATTCTGCCGACCCCGGCGGCGGCATGACGTTCCATGCCGGCCAGCGGCGCGAGGGCCTGACCCTGCAGGACGATCCGTCGACGAGCTCGTTCCTCACCCCGCCGTCCTTCATCTCGGGTGGCGGCGGCTTGTGCTCGACGGTTGCCGACTATCTCACCTTCTGCCGCGCGCTGCTGAACGGCGGCGAGCTCGGCGGTGTCAGGCTGATCGGACCGAAGACGCTGGCGCTGATGACGAGCAACCACATTCCGGGCGGACGCGCGCTGCCGGAGGTCTCCCGTTCGCTGTTCTCCGAAGCCGCCTATAACGGCATCGGCTTCGGCCTCGGCTTTGCCGTGACGATGCGGCCGGCCGAGACGCTGATCGCCGGCAGCCCCGGCGAATACAATTGGGGTGGCGCGGCCACCACCTCGTTCTGGATCGATCCGGCCGAGGAGCTGATTGCGATCTTCATGACGCAGGTGTTGCCGTCGAGCGCCTATCCGATCCGGCGCGAGCTGCGCAGCATGGTCTACGCCGCGATCACCGAGAGCAACCTGTAGCCAATTGGCTCGATCCCGCGGCCCTCGTCCGCGGGATCGCACTTTCAGAAGCTTATTTGCAGAAGCTCACTTGCAGACGCTCATTTGAGCATTTGCGGCACGATCAGGCGCGGCAGGAACAGCGACACGCTGGGCCAGACGATAACGGCCGCCAGCACGAGCAGCATCGGGATCAGCATGATCACCGTGTCCTTCAGCGCATAGCGCAGCCGCACGCCCGCGATCGAACAGGCGATCATCAGACAAAGACCATAAGGCGGCGTCACCAGTCCGAAAGCCAGCGACACGATGGAAATGATCGCAAACTGGACCGGATGAAGATCGACCGATTTGGCGAGCGGCTCCAGCACGGTGCCGACGATGATGATGGCTGGGATGGCGTCGAGAAAGCAGCCCACCACCAGAAAGCAGAAGGAGATGAAGAAGCCGGCCGCAACGGCGCCCATGCCCCAGGTCGAGACATTGGCCAGGAGCTCTTGCGGGATCTTGTAGTAGGCGAGCAGCCAGCCGAACGCGCTGGCGGTGCCGACGCAGAACAGCGCCACCCCGGCAAGGCGCCCGGTGTCGAGCAGCGCCTTGTACAACTCGCGAATGCCAGTCTCGCGATAGAAGAATGCCGAGAGCACCACGGAGTAGAGCACGGCGACACAAGCCGACTCTGTCGCAGTGAACCAGCCGAGCAGAATGCCGCCCACGATGATGAACGGCGTCATCAGCGCAGGTATCGACTTCCAGATGGCGCAGCGCATCTCCACCCAGGTCGACTTTGGATAGGTCGGGTAGCCGCGTCGGACGGCGTAGACGTGCACCGTCGCCATTTGCGCGCCCGCGATCAGCAGACCCGGCACGATGCCGGCCAGATACATCGCGGCAATCGAGGTCGAGATCAGCCCGCCCCAGACGATCATGAGGATCGACGGCGGGATGACGACTGCGAGCACCGCGGAAACCGCGGTGATCGCGATCGAGAACGAAAGGTCGTAGCCCTCCTTGGTCTGCGCATCGATGAAGATTTTTGATTGGCTCGCCGCATCCGCGGTGGACGAACCCGAGATACCGGCGAAGAATACCGACAGCACGACGTTGATCTGCGCCAGGGACCCCGGCCAGTGCCCGACCATCGAGCGCGACAGCGCCACCAGGCGGTCGGTGATGCCGCCGATGCTCATCAGGTTCGCTGTCAGCAGGAAGAACGGCACCGCCAGCAGGATGAAGGAATTGTAGGCATTGAAGGTTTCCTGCGCGAGCATCATCAGCGACAGGCGCGGCTCGATCAGCAGGATCGGCACGCAAGCGAGGCCAAGCGCGAAAGCGACCGGCACGCGCACGATGAGCAGGCCGACGAAGACCCCGAACAGCACCATCGCGGCCTGTCCGGCGGAGAGTACATTGCCGCTCATTGCCGTGCCCCGACCAGTACGCGCATTTCATCGACGATCTGTTCGCCCGCGAAGACGATCCACGTCACGCCGGCAACGGGCCATGCGACGTGAATCAGCCAGAGCGGCAAATCGGCAAGTTCTGACGTCCTGTTCCAGGCAAAGCGGGTGAACTCGATTCCGGCCGTTACGAACACCAGCGCCAGCGCCAGGACGCCGAGCCGCGCCAGGATCCGCACGGCAGCCTCCGATCGCCGCGACAGATCCGGCCACACGTCGACCTCGAAATGCTGCGCTTCGCGGACGCCGACCATGGCACCGATCATGATTGTCCAGATGAACAGGAAGCGCGCCATCTCCTCCGTCCAGATGTAGGACGGAATGAAGGGCGTGTAGCGCGAGATGATCTGCAGCGTGACAGGAACGACGAGGATGCCGACGCAGGCGGCCAGCAGGAATTCGAGCAATTTCGCATAAGCCGCCGTAGCGCGGCGCCACAGCGACGGTGTGGACGGGACGGGCATGTCAGACATTGGGACTCCCAGCGGCAGCACATCCGCCACGTCCGGGCAAGAAGCGGGGCTTGCCCGGAGATGCTGTCGGCGGACGCAGAGATCTCAGACGACGTTGATCTTCTCGAAAATGCCTTCCGCGCCGATTTCCTTGGCGTAGGCGGCCATCACGGGGTCGGCGAGCTTCTTCATGGCGTCCCGCTCCTCGAAGGGGACGCGCTTGAGCTTGCCGGCCTTCTCGAGCGTGTCGAGCTTGACGACCTCTTCGCTCGACTCGAGCTGTCGGCCGTAATCGCCGGCCTCCTTGCCGGCCTTCATGATCGCGTCCTGCAGATCCTTCGGCAAGGTCTTCAGCGTCTTCACCGAGAAGCAGATCGGCCGGATCGACACGGCGTGCTGGGTCAGGCTGAGATGCGGAGCCACTTCGTAGAACTTCATTGCCTCGACGCCGGCCGCCTCGTTTTCACCGGCGGCGATCACACCGTTCTGGATCGCGTTGTAGATCTCGTTATAGGCGATCACCGTAGGGCTCATGCCGACCGCCGCGAAGGTCTTCGACCAGATCGGCGCGCCCTGCACGCGAACCTTGAGCCCCTTGAGATCGGCAAGGTTCTTGAGCGGCTTGTTGGCGAAGATGTTGCGGATGCCGCCGCCGGAATAGCCGATCAGGACCACCTCGGCCTTCGCCGCGACCTCGTCGGCAATCGGCGCCAGGATGTTGGCTTCGACCACCTTGTTCATGTGGTCGATGCCCTTGAACACGAAGGGCGCATCGATGAACGGGGCGGCCTTGGCGAAGGTCGACATATGGGCCGGCGAGACGATGCCGTAATCGACCGCCTTTCCTTGCGACATGTACTCGAAATACTGCTTCTCGAGGCCGAGCGAGGAATTTCTGTGCAGGGTGAAATTGACGGGCTTGCCGTAATACTTCTTCACGAGCTCCTCGAACCGGAGCAGCGCCCGGTTGAAGGCGTGGTCGTCGTTGAACTGCACGGCTCCGTTGAGCGTGATCGGCGCTTGCGCCCTGAGGATCGACGGCATGCCGATCGTAGCCGCCGCAGTGGTCGCGCCGATACCAGCGAGAAATGATCTTCGCTTCATCGTCTCCCCTCCCTTTGATGCTCCGACCCTGTCGCCGGGGCGTGAGCGCAGCCGGTATGCGGCTTGCGAGGGCAAGCGTATGAAAAACCCCGGCCGGACGGAAGTCATTTCGCCTGCGTAGGAGCGACTCCTTCGTCGCAGGGCCACTGCTGCAGTGCAATCGGCCTCCAGCCGGCCTGCACTTCTGTCCCTCTCTTCAATACGCAGAGGCTTGCGCTCGACGCGAAAATCGTGGCGCAGCGCCAGTCCCGCCCGTATGGTCTGGCCAAAATCATACTCCGGCGCCGCCGCGCCGGAACCGGGACACTCGCGTTTGTCAAAGCTTACCCTGCCGGTCCGCCTCGCTCTTCTGGTCACGGGAACGATGTTGCCGCTGATCGTCTTCGCGGTCGGCATTGCCGTCTACAATTACCAACAGGACCGCGGCGACGCCACGCGCCGCGTGCTGGAGAACGTGCGCAGCATGCGCCTCGTGCTGGATTCGGAGGTTCAGCGCATGACCGGCGGCCTGCAGGTGCTGGCGCTGACCAATTCGCTGCGCAACGGCGACTTCGAGAGCTTCCGCCGCATCGCGCTCGGTTTTGTCGAGCAGTATGGCAAAGGCGGTCTGGTGCTGGTCTCCGACCGCAAGGGCCGGTTGCTGTTTTCCTCCGCGACGGACGACACCGCGAGCCTGCCGGCGCGCGGCAATCTCGCGATCGTCGAAAGGGTCTTTGCGAACAAGTCGCCGCAATATTCCGATCTGTTCACCGGTGCGATCAACGGACGGCAGGTGCTCACCGTCGAGGTTCCGGTGTTTCGCGACGGAGAGGTGATCTACGATCTCTGCTTCAGCCCGCCGATCGGCATCTTTCAGGAGCTTGTCGAAAAGCAGCGGCCCGACCAGCTCTGGACCGTGTCCCTGGTCGACACCAAAGCCATCGTTTTCGCCCGCGTACCGAACCCGAGCGCGACGATCGGCAAGCAGGCGTCCGGCGCGATTTACGACGCGATGTCGCGCAGCTCGGAGGAGACCTTATCGACGGTGTCGCTCGACGGCGTGGCGCTGTCTTCCGCCTTCACGACCTCGCACCTGACCGGCTGGAGGGTCGTGGCCGGCGTCGCCGAGAGCTCGCTGATCGCGCCGCTCTGGCGCAACATCGCCATCACCAGCCTGATCGGGGGCATCCTGCTGCTGACCGGCCTGACCTTCGCGGTCAGGATGGCGACGACGATCGCGCGCGGCGAGATGCTGCACAATCTCCTGATCGACGAGCTCAACCATCGCGTCAAGAACACACTGGCCTTGATGCAGGCGATCGCGGTGCAGACCTTCCGCAGCGCCAGCCGGGACGAGCGGACAAAGTTCGAGGGCCGGCTCGGCGCGCTGGCCGAAGCGCACAACCTGCTGAGCCAGGAGAAATGGGCCGGCTCCGAGCTCCGCGACGTGATCGCCCGCGCGCTTCAGCCATTCCTGCTGAACAATCCCGACCGCATCCGCATGGCCGGTCCCGACGTGCCGCTGTCGCCGCGACTTGCCGTGGTGCTGTCGATGATCGTGCACGAGATCGCCACCAACGCCGCGAAATACGGCGCGCTGTCCAACGAGACCGGCCGGGTGACGCTGGACTGGGAGGTCATCACCGATGCGCCGAAGCCGCGGCTCCGGCTGATCTGGACCGAGATCGGCGGACCGCCGGTGACGGCGCCGGTGCGACGCGGCTTCGGCTCGCGCCTGATCGAGCGCAGCGCCCGCGACCAGCTCGGCGGCGAAGCAACCGTCGACTTCCTGCCGCGCGGCGTGGTCTGCACGGTGGTCTGCACGCTGGACGAGGCGCGGTAAACGGGGACGCTCTATCCGATGGTCTGCAGCGCCGGAAAGGTCTCGAGCAGCCAGATGCTCACATTGGAGACCGCGCCGGTGAGAAAGCCGATGCCGGTGATCACCATCAACACGCCCATGGCGCGCTCGACATTGACGAGGTGGCCCTTCATGCGCGCGAACAGCGCCGAGAACTGCTCGATCATCAGGGCGGCGATCAGGAAGGGAATGCCGAGGCCCGCGGAATAAACCGCGAGCAGGCCGGCCCCCTTCGTCACCGTGGCCTCGGCCGCGGCGATCGACAGGATGGCGGCGAGGATCGGGCCGATACAGGGGGTCCAGCCGAACGCGAAGGCAAGGCCCATGATGTAGGCGCCCCAGAGGCCGACCGGCTTGGGAATGGGCAGCCGTCCTTCGCGCATCAACAGGCCGATGCGCGTCAGTCCGAGGAAGTGCAGCCCCATGACGATGATGACGATGCCGGCGAGGATCGACAGCTCCGCCGACCAGGCTCGGATCAGCCCGCCGACCAGCGAAGCGCTGGCGCCGAGCGCGACGAAGACCGTGGAGAAGCCGAGCACGAACAGCAGCGCCGACATCATGATCGCGCGCTTGGAGGCCGAGGACGGCTCGTCGCTCTCGACATGCTCGATCGTGGCGCCCGTGAGGTAGATCAGATAGGGCGGGACCAGCGGCAGGACGCAAGGCGAGAGGAAGCTGACGAGGCCGGCAATCAGCGCCGCCGGGATCGAAACATTTTGCATGATGCCGTCTGAGCCATCTCAGGTGCCGGTACGGCGCGCGGGGAATGCGCCCGGCCCGGAGCCGAACCGGCTCAGGTGTAGCCGATGCCGGAGAATGCGCAACAGAGGCGCGCGAAACCAGGGCTCCTCCCGATGCCGTCTGTGATCACAGGTGCGGCATCGGGACGCGCACAAATCTCGCCAAAAAGCGAGACTCGGCGGCGTGGCTATTTCACCACGCGGAGCAGCGGACGCCGGGGCTGGTCCTGCGTCTGCTTGGAAGGGTGCGGCGGTTCGCTCGCAGCGCTCCGCAGCATTTCGTCGCACAATGCCTTGAGATCGGCACTGTCGATTCCTTTGAGTTTCATCCTGACGTCGAGGATGACAATGGACAGCAGCTCGGCCGACTCACGGCTGTTGCACGCGTTGAGAACCTTGCGGCACTCCTCGAGCGTTTCCAGCACCGACTGCAACTGTTCGTCTGAATGCGACACCGGCGTTCTTTCCGTTAATTCGGCCTGCGAGACGTAATGGTGACGACCCCCTCGGCCCCCATGGAAGACCAAGGATAGCACGAGGCCGCTGTGCCTCTGAACCTGATTTCAGCGGGATTCCGCTGTGGAACCGCGGTTCCGGCTGCCATCGCCGCGTTGCGATGTCGCTCGGTTTCGAAATGATCGGCGAGGAAACGCTTGGTGCGCTGTGATTGATCCATCGAGGGAGACGGCGCCAGCTCTCGCGCAACGGCATCCATTGCGGACAGTGCCTGCAATCCCGCAGCCATTTCACGGCTCGCAACGGAACTCACGCCACACCCCTCATCCGGGCGAACAGTCTGCCCGATTCCCAGCCCCTGGCAGCAATCTGATACCACCCACGGGGTAGTAAGGATGACGTTCAAAACTCATCATCCCCCAACCCGCAGTGGTTGTGGTTTGCGCCAGATTCTGCCAGTTTAGCTGTCCGAAGGGACTTGTATGCACTCCTTGGCGGAAAGGGGCGTTCCTGTGGCGGAACGCCCAAAGACAAATCTCAGCGGCCTCTCTGATTGGGATGCGGCCCGCATATTCCTCGAAGTCGTCCGATGCGGAAGTTTCCGTTCGGCGGCCGAACGCCTGTCGCTGTCCATCAACGCCGTGCGCCGGCGGATCGACGATTTCGAACGCCAGACCGGCACCACGCTGTTCACCCGCGATGTCCACGGTACCCATCTGACTGATGAAGGCGCGCTCGTGGTGTCCGCCGTCGAGCGCATGGAGGCTGCCACCTTCGACGTGCTGCGCGCCAGTGATTCGATGGCCAACGCCCTGTCCGGCGAGGTCCGGGTCGCCGTCACCGAGGGGCTGGGCACGTTCTGGCTCGCCCCGCGCCTGGTCGAGTTCCAGCAGGCCTATCCGAAAATCCTGGTCGACCTGCATTGCGCGATGCGCTCGGCCGACGTCTCGCGCCATGAGGCCGACGTCGCCATCCATCTGTCGCGTCCCTCGGCGCTCGACATCAAGCTGGTGCGGCTCGGCCGCATGCACCTGATGTTCTGGGCCTCCGAGAAATACATCGAAAAGCATGGCGCGCCGCGTTCGGCGGCGGAATTGATCAAGCATCGCCTGGTGCTGCAATTCGCCGACCAGCTCGCCGCCAAGGAATCCTTCGAGAGCTTCTTCCCGGGCGTTTCGGAGCGTGACCTTCTGGTCATGAAGACCAACGTCTCGAGCGCCAATTATTGGGCGGTCGCGAATGGCGCCGGCATCGGCGTCTTCCCCAGCTACGCCATTGCGCTCGGCGGGAAATTGATTCCACTGGAGGTCGAGCTGAACCGACCGCTGGATATCTGGTTGTCCTACCATCCCGGTAGCGGCCGTATTCCGCGCGTGCGGCACATGATCGACTGGCTGATCGAAGCTTTCAGTCCAGCTCGTTTCCCGTGGTTTAAGGAAGAATTCGTGCACCCGCATGAATTCAAGGACTCGTATATGGGCGAACCCCTGACCCAGCTCTTCGGGGGATTTTCAACCGAAGAACAAAGGTGAAAACGAAAATGAAAGCAGCGGCGAAGAGAATGAAGCAGCGTAGTGCCGGCAAGCCGGACATCGAGCTCGGCAAGCGGATTCGTTTGCGGCGCGTCGAGATGAAGATCTCGCAGGCCGAGCTCGGCGAAAAGCTCGGCGTCAGCTTCCAGCAGGTCCAGAAATACGAGAAGGGCGTCAATCGCGTCGGCGCGGCTCGTCTTCAGCAGATCGCTTCCGCCCTCGACGTGCCCGTGACCTTCTTCTACGACGGCGACAACAAGGCGCGCGAAGTCGAGAGCCTGCTGTTCCTCGATTCGGCGTTCAGCCTCCGCCTGCTGCGCGCCTACAGCAAGATCAAGGACCAGACGGTGCAACGCCAGCTCGTCTCGCTGATGGAATCGATCGCAGCGAACGAAAGCTGAGATCGACCGACGCTCCGGTCTTCAAGGCCGATCTTTCAATCCGCCGCGTCGCGGGGGCGCGGCCGGATTGAACGAGCATATTCCGGCCCGCGCACCTGCGCGTGGCCTTTCCGGGGCGGCTCGACCGCCCCTTTTTCTTTGCGCGCACGACACTCGGGACGACGCGCCATGCAATCCCGGCACAGGCGGATGCAGACAGGCCCACCCGGCCCCGGTTGACCCCGCAAGGGCCCGCGCCCCACATTGCCCCCGGCCTACGACCAGCGAGTGCCCAATGCCCGACATCTCCCGTGAAATAGCCCACGCCGACGGCAAGATCCTCCAGCACGTCACCGACGGCGTCGGCGTGATCACCTTCAACAATCCCGACAAGCGCAACGCGATGTCGCTGGAGATGTGGGAGGGATTTGGCGAGGCGCTGACGGCCTTGCGCGACGACGAGACGGTGCGCGTCGTGATCCTGCGCGGTGCCGGCGGCAAGGCCTTCGTCTCCGGCGCCGACATCAGCCAGTTCGAGAAGACCCGCCATAACGCGGCGGCGTCCGAGGAATATGCCAAGCGCAGCGCCGCCCAGCGCGCACTGCTGGCCAACTATCCCAAGCCGACCATCGCCTGCATCCAGGGCTTCTGTCTCGGCGGCGGCATGCAGGTCGCGATGCTCGCCGATATCCGCCTTGCCGCATACGGCAGCCAGTTCGGCATTCCCGCCGCGAAACTCGGCATCGCCTATGGCTATGACGGCTTGAAGCATCTGGTGTCGCTGGTCGGCCCGTCCTGGGCACGGCTGCTGATGTACACGGGCATGCGCATCGAGTCCGCGGAGGCGCTGCGCATCGGCTTCGTCGAGCGCGTGTTCCCCGAGGGCGAGCTCTGGGGTGAGACGATGGCGATCGCGCAGACCATCTCCGAGAATGCCCCGCTGGCGATCAAGGCCGCAAAGATCACGATTGCAGAGGTGCTGAAGGACGAAAGCCGACGCGACATGGACGCGATCAAGTCGATCGGCACCGCCTGCATGGACAGCGCGGATTTCCGCGAGGGCCGGCAGGCCTTCATGGAAAAGCGCAAGCCGCAGTTCCAGGGCAAGTAGCTGAACCTTTGTTCAGGAAGATTAAATTCCTCGCGCGGCTCAGCGCGCTAGCAACCAGTTGATCCCGCGGTAGTTCTCCCGCCACCAATAAGGGAGATTGCGATGAAACTGAAATTTGCTGTGCTTGGTCTGGCTGCCCTTGGCGGTGCGGCGCTCGCATCAGGGCAAGCGCTTGCCGCGATGCCGAACGGCATTCCGCAGGCCGACCGAGTCGCGAGCGGGCCGGCCGCGAATGTCGATCAGGTGCGCTGGGTCTGTAACCCCTGGGGCCGCTGCTTCTGGCGCCCGAACTATTACGGCGCCTATGGCTATTATGGCGGCCCGCGCCGCTTCTACGGCCCGCGTCCGTGGGGCTGGGGTCACCGCCACCACTGGCGCCGCTGGTGAACGACAAAGGGGCCGTAAGGCCCCTTTTCTTTGAGATGAACTGGAGCCTTCGATTGCTTTTCAGAGCGCGCCCAGCACCGCTTTCGTGATGTCCGCGGTGCCGTTGCTGCCGCCGAACTCCATCGGCTTGATGCCGCCGGCATAGACCTGATCCACCGCACGCTCGATCGTCTCGCCCGCTTCCGCCGCGCTCTCGATGCCGTGCTTGTCGGCGAGCCAGTCGAGCATCATCGCCGCCGACAGGATCATGCCGGTCGGATTGGCCTTGCCCTGCCCCATGATATCGGGCGCCGTGCCATGGCAGGGCTGGAACACCGCGTATTTGTCGCCGATGTCGGCCGACGGCGCCATGCCGAGGCCGCCGATCAGGCTCGCGGTGATGTCGGAGACGATGTCGCCGAACATGTTCTCCATCACCATCACGTCGAAATCCCAGGGGCGCTTCACCAGCATCGCCGAACAGGCGTCGACATAGAGCCGGTCGGTCTTCACCCCAGGATGCTTCTTCTCGATCTCGTCGAAGATGCCGCGGAAGAATGCAAAGGCCTTGAACACGTTCGCCTTGTCGACGCAGGTGAGCATCCCCGGCTTGCCGCGCGCCTTGCGCCGCTCGGCCAGGCGAAACGAGAACTCGAACAGGCGCTCGGAAGTCCTGCGCGTGATCACCATGGTCTCGCGCGCGTCCTCGTGGGTCACGACGCCCTTGCCCATCGAGGCGAACAGCCCTTCCGTGGATTCGCGGATCACGACGAGATCGATGCCGCGCTGGTCGGCACCGACGATCGGGCTCGGCACGCCAGGAATGAGGCGCGCGGGCCGCACGCCGGCATAGAGATCGAAGATGAAACGCAGCTCGATCTGCGGCGCGATCTCGGTATTGTCGGGGTAGCGCACCGACGGCAGCCCGCAGGCGCCGAGCAGGATCGCGTCGGCCTCCTCGCAGAGCTTGATCGTCGAATCAGGCATCGATTTTCCGGTCGCCAGATAATTGGTGGCGCCAGCCGGCGCCTCG
Source organism: Bradyrhizobium sp. CCBAU 53351 (assembly GCF_015291745.1). Classification (NCBI taxonomy): domain Bacteria; kingdom Pseudomonadati; phylum Pseudomonadota; class Alphaproteobacteria; order Hyphomicrobiales; family Nitrobacteraceae; genus Bradyrhizobium; species Bradyrhizobium sp. CCBAU 53351. The sequence continues at coordinate 2,194,396 of NZ_CP030059.1, read as the reverse complement.
GTGAAGCGGAAGCTCAGGCCAGATTTGTCGCCGACCTTGCGCAGCACCTCGAGCGCGGGCGCCATGACTTCGGGACCGATGCCGTCACCGGCGAGCACGGCAATGTGGAAGGCGTTGTTTGCGGACATGGATATTCCTAAGACAAAGGCGTCATTCCGGGGCGGTCCGCAGGACCGAACCCGGAATCTCGAGGTTCCGGGTTCGATGCTTCGCATCGCCCCGGAACGACAACTGAATTACGGCGTCAGCACCGTGCGCCCGACCACCGCGCCCTGCTGCAATTGCAACAGCGCGTCGTTGGCTTTGGCGAGCGGCGCCGTCGTCACCGGGATCGGCGGCACCTTCTTGGTGCGAACGAGGTCGAGCAGCTCCTGCGTTTCGCGCAAGTTTCCGACATAGCTGCCCTGGATCGTGATCGCCTTGATCGGAATCAGCGGCAGCGCCCAGGTCGCGCCGCCGCCGAACAGGCCGACGATGACGAGCTTGCCGCCCTTGGTGAGGCAATCAAACCCGAGCTGGGTCGTCGCGGCGTTGCCGACGAGGTCGATCACGGCGCGGATCGGCCCGCCCGCTTTCTTGGCAAGCTGCTCCAGCGCGTCGGGCGCCTTGGGGTCGACGGTGGCAAGCGCACCGGCCTTCTCGGCGGCTTCGCGTTTCCTGGCGTCGATATCGACCATGATCGCGCCCTTGCCGCCCATCGCCTTCAAGAGCGACAGCGCCATCAGGCCGAGGCCGCCGGCGCCGAACATCACGATCGGCGTATCGAAGTACTGCTCGACCTTCTTCAGCGCACTGTAGGTGGTGACGCCCGAGCAGGCATAGGGCGCGGTGGTCGCCGGATCGAGCCCTCTCAAATTGAGCAGATAGCGCGGATGCGGCACCAGCATGTGATCGGAATAGCCGCCGTCGCAATAGACGCCGAGCGAGCGCGGCGTCAGGCACATGTTTTCGTCGCCAGCCAGGCAGGTCGCACATTTGCCGCAGCCAATCCAGGGGTAGACGAGACCGACGTCGCCGAGCCTGAGATCGCCCTGGTCGGTCGGCTTCACATCGGGGCCGAAAGCCAGGACTTCGCCGACGGTCTCGTGTCCCATGGTCAGCGGCAGATTGATGCCGCGGTCCTTCAGCGAGAGCGGCTTGCGGCCGTGGCCGAGATCGTAGCCGCCTTCCCAGATGTGGAGATCGCTGTGGCAGACGCCAGCCGCCTTCACCTTGATCAGCACCTGCGTGCCCGACGGCTGCGGCGTCGCTTCGTCGAACTCCTGCAACGGCGCCTTGAAATCGGCAACCTTGAAACTCTTCATCGGCGTCCTCCCGCATGCTTCTTGTCGCCGCGCCACCATGCCATGGCCGGCAAGGCGAGACAAACCGGTCTTAGTTCAGGCCAGCGGATGATGGCAAGCCACGAACTGGGCGGGTGCGACTTCGCGCAACTCCGGTATCTCCGCGCTGCATCGCTGATCGGCCCGCGGGCAGCGGGTGCGGAAGCGGCAGCCGGACGGCGGTGCAATCGGCGATGGCGGCTCGCCGCCCGCGACACTCTCGGCGGGACGAACGTCCGGATCGGGCACCGGGATCGCCTGCAACAGCAGTCCCGTATAGGGATGCGCGGGCCTCGCGAACAATTGCTCGGAAGGGCCGACCTCGCAGAGACGGCCGAGATACATCACCGCAACGCGGTCGCTGACCGCTTTGACCACCGCAAGATCATGCGCGATGAACAGCAATGTCAGGCCGAACCGCGCCTTCATCTCCTCCAGTAGATTGAGGATCTGCGCGCGAATGGAGACGTCGAGCGCCGAGACCGGCTCGTCGCAGACGATGAACTCCGGATTGAGCACCAGAGACCGTGCGATACAGATGCGCTGGCACTGGCCACCGGAGAACTCATGCGGCAGGCGGTTCGCCACCAGATCAGGATCGAGCCCGACCGCGCCAAGCACCTCGTAAACCCTGCGCTTGCGCTCGGCGGCATCCTTGACGCCGGCGATGATCAGCGGCTCGGCCACGATGTCGCCAATGCGGCGGCGCGGATTCAGGGAGGCGATCGGATCCTGGAAGATCAGCTGCACGCGGCGGCGCATCTTGCGCAACGCCTCGCCCTCCATCGCGGTGAGATCCTCGCCATCGAACAGCACACGCCCGGATCTGGCGCGTCGCAACTGCAGCACGGCGCGGCCCAGCGTCGACTTGCCGCAGCCGGATTCGCCGACCAGCCCCAGCGTCTCGCCGCGCGCGACCTGAAAGCTGACGCCGGAAACGGCATGCACCGTCTTGTTGCCGAGACCGTATTCGACGACGAGATTGTCGACGTTCAGGAGCGGTTCGGCGCGCACGGCAGGCTGCATCATGCGCCAACGCCCTCCGTCATCTGGATCGGATGGAAGCAGGCATAGAGATGTCCGGGTGTCTCCGCGCGCGTCAGCGCGGGCTTGGCGTGGTGACAATCGCTCGCCGCATAGCGGCAGCGCGGCGCGAAGGAGCAGCCACGCAGCGGCCGCGTCGGATCGGGCGGACGGCCGGAGATGGCCGGCAGCGGCGTATGCGGCGCGGCATCCAGCTTCGGGATCGCCGCCAGCAACGCCTCGGTGTAGGGCATATGCATGCACTTGAACAAGGCCGAGGTCGGTGCGCGCTCCACCACCCTGCCGGCATACATCACTGCGACCTCGTCGGCACGGCCGGCGACGACGCCGAGATCGTGAGTGATGATGATCATGGCCATGTGGCGGCGGCGTTGTTCGCGCGCGAGCAGATCCAGGATCTGCGCCTGGATGGTGACGTCGAGCGCGGTCGTCGGCTCGTCCGCGATCAAGAGCTTCGGCTCGCAGGACAGCGCGATCGCAATCGCGATGCGCTGTCGCATGCCGCCGGAACATTGATGCGGATATTGCGCGAGCCGCTGCTCCGGCGCGGGAATGCCGACCGCCGCCAGAAGCTCGATGCTGCGCTTCCGTGCCTCGGGCGCATCGAGCTCGAGATGCTCCTGGATCGTCTCCATCAACTGTGTGCCGATGGTCAGGACCGGATTGAGCGAGGTCATGGGATCCTGGAACACGACGGCGAGGTCGCGCCCGCGCAGGCGTCGCAGGCGTTCCGGCGCGAGCCGCACCAGGTCATGGCCGTCGAACATCACGCGACCCGTGAGCTTTGCCTTTTTCGGCAGCAGCTGCAGCACCGCGCGCGACAGCATGGTCTTGCCGCAACCGGATTCGCCGACGATGCCGAGCGTGCGGCCCGCCTCCAGCGACAGGTCGACATGATCGACGGCGCACAGCGTTCCGCGCGGGGTCGGCAGCTCGACCGCGACGTCCGCGATGGTCAGAAGCGGGCCGCTCACAGTGCCCCCTGACGCGGGTCGGTCAGGGCCCGCAAGGTGTCGCCGACCAGATTGAAGGCCAGCACGGTCAGAAACAGTCCGGCCGCCGGCAGAAACGCCAGCCGCGGCGCGACGTCGAGGCTGTCGCGCCCCTCGCCGATCATGCTGCCCCAGCTCGCCACCGGCGGCGGCACGCCGAGACCGAGGAAGGACAGCGCACCCTCGACGACGATGGTGACGGCGACGCCGAGCAGGAAGAAGGCCAGCAGCGGCAGGATCACGTTCGGCAACAGCTCGCGCAGGAGGATGCGCGCATGGCTGGCACCGAGCGCCTCAGCCGCAATCACGAATTCCCGCCGCGCTAGCGTCAGCGTCGCCGCCCGCGCCACCCGCATGAAGGCGGGTATGCCGAGCACACCGAGGATCAGGGTGAGGTTGGGGACCGACTGGCCGAGATAAGCGGTCACCGCGAGCGCAAAAATCAGCGGCGGAAAGGCGAGAAGCACGTCCATGCTGCCGACCACCAGCGTCTCGAACCGGCCGCGGAAATAGCCGGCGAGCAAGCCAAACGCGCCGCCGATGGTCAAGCCGATCATCGGTGCGATCAACCCGACCGTCAGCGAGGCCCGCGCGCCGAAAATCAGGCGGGCGAGCTCGTCGCGGCCGAGCCCGTCGGTGCCGAACCAATGCTCGCTGGAGAACGCCGCACGCCGCTCCAGCATGTCCATGTCGACGGGATTTTGCAGCGGCAGCACCGGCGCGAGGATCGCGAGCGCAAGGATGATCGCGAGCCAGGTGCTCGCGATCCAGAACAAGAGGCCGAGCTTTCGCTCGCGGCCAGCCGACACGGGCACCGCCTCGTCCTGCATCGAGAGCTCAAGCGCGGCCATGGCGGATCCTGGGGTCGAGCACGGCGTAGAGCATGTCGACGATGAAGTTCACGATGACGAAGCCGCAGGCGACCAGCAGCACCACGCCTTGGAGAATGACGAGGTCGCGGGTGTAGATCGCACCGACAAGGAGACGGCCGATGCCGGGCAGCGCAAAGATCGATTCCACGATCAACGTGCCGCCGAGCAGGCGGCCGATATTGATGCCGGTCACCGTCACCAGGGTCAGGGACGACGGCTTCAGCGCATGCACGAACAGGATACGAGCCGGCTTGAGGCCCTTTGCCTTGGCGAGCGCGATATAGTCCTCCTGCAGGGTCGCGATCATGTCGGAGCGCAGCACCCGCATGATGCCAGGCCATTCCGCCAGCGCCAGCGTCAGCGCCGGCAGCACGAAGAAGCGCAGATTGCCCAGCGGCTCCTCGGTGAACGGCACATAGCCGGTCGCCGGCAGCCAGTGCAGCTCGACCGCAAACAAATAGATCAGCAGGATCGCCATCAGGAAAGACGGCATCGACAGCATCGCGAACGCGCTGCCCGTCATGAAGCGGTCGAACGCGCCGCCGGCCCGCGCAGCACAGGCGATTGCGACGGGAACGCCGATCAAGAGGCCGATGAACTCGGCCATCAGCATCAGCTCGAGCGAGACGGGAATGCGCTCGGCGACCGCCTGCAACACCGTCTGCCCGGTGCGGAACGAGCGGCCGAGGTCGCCTTGCAGGACGTGACCGAGCCAGCTCAGATAACGCCACCACAGCGGCTGGTCGAGCCCCATGTCGCGGCGCAGCGCCGCTACGTTCTCCGGCGTCGCCTGATCGCCGAGGATGACCAAAGCAAGATCGCCCGGCAGCAGCGAGGCGATCAGAAAGGTCAGCAGCGAGACCGCGAGCAGCACCGGGAGCATGGCAAGCAGTCGCCGAACGACGAAGTTCAGCATCGCGCGGTCATTCCAGCCAGGTCGTCGAAACGTCGATCACGCCGTTGTAGATCTTCGGGAAGCCCTTCAGCTTGGCGCTCGACAGCGCGTAATAGGTGTTCTGGAACGTCCAGAACCAGATCGCCTCCTTGTTGATCAGGCGTCCGATGGCGCAATAATCCTCGGTGCGCTGGCCGACATCGGCGGTGACGCGCGCGTGGTCCAGCAGCTTGTCGAGCTCGGGGTTCGAATACCCGGCGAGCGCCAGCGGGCTGCCGGTGCGGAAATTCGCGTACATTTGCGGATCTGGATCGGCGAGATCGACGATGCGCCACGGCGTCATCTGGAACTGGCGGGTGAAGGCACGCGAGGGAATGGTGGCCTGATCGACCTGCTCGATCTCCATGTTGGCGCCGACGCGCTTCCAGAACTGCTGCAGCACCTGGCCGACCATGCGGCCCCTAGGCGTCGCGGTCACCAGCGTCTTGAACTCGACCGGCTTGCCGTAATCCTTGATCAGCGCCTTGGCCTTCTCGACGTCGAACGGCAGCGCGCCGTCGTCCTTGCACTTGACCCAGGAGCCGTCGCCATAGGGGTTGGTCGCGGGCCGGCTGAGGCCATTGGTGATCGCCTGTGACATCTTCGGGCGATCGATCGCCATCACGAGCGCCTGTCGCACACGAACGTCGTCGAATGGCGCCACCTTGGTGTTGAAGGCGTAAACCTGCGCACCCGAGCCCTTGTAGGTGTGAACGGTGAGCTTGGGGTCCTTCTGCGCCTTCATGATGTTGTCGGCGTCGTTCTCGTCGTCCCAGATGATGTCGGCCTCGCCCGATTGCAGCGAGGCGAAGCGCGACTGCGCATCTGGCAACGGCTTCAGGACAATGCGGTCGAGATAGGGACGGCCCTTGTCCCAGTAATTGGGATTCTTCTCCAGCACCATGCGGTCGCCGGCGGTCCATGATTTCAGGATGTAGGGACCGGTGCCGACGGGGTTGCGGTTGTAGTCATCGCCCTTGGTCTTCCAGGCCGTCGGCGAATGCACGACATTGTTTTGACTCTGGATGGTGATCGTTGCCGGCAGGTTCACGGAGGGATCGGTCAGATTGAAGACGACGGTGTGTTCATCCGGCGCCAGCACCTCCTTTATGTTAGTGATGTAGAAGGCGCAGCGGCACTTGTTGGCGGGGTCCTTCTGCCGGTCGAAATTCTCCTTGAAGGCCTGCGCATTGAACGGCGTGCCGTCATGGAATTTCACGCCCTCGCGCAGCTTGAAGGTCCAGCTCTTGTAATCGTCGGAATGGGTCCAGGACACCGCGAGCTTCGGTGCCGGCTCACCCTTGTCGTCGAGCGTTGTCAGCGTGTCGAAGATCGCGGCGGCAGCGGTGTTGGTCGAGGTGTCGTAAACGCCGACCTTGAGCGGGTCGAAGCCGGGGATGTCGAGCTCCTGACCGACGGTGATGCTGCCGCCGGACTTCTGCGCCTGCGCAGGCTCGGTCAGCGGAAGGATGCCAAATGCCGCAACAAGGAAAATCGGCGCGTGCTTGCGCGCCGCGGCAGCAATCTTCGTCATGGTTCCTCCCCGGGATCCCTCGTCCGATGTTTCGGATCGCTGAATGACTGGAGGCGAGATTGACGACAAAAGCGCGCGGCGGCAAGAGGAACGCACGCGAGATCACGCCGCATGTGCGACGCAATGCTGCTCAGAATGTCGCGGCTGTTTTGCCTGTCGGAATTGGCGCCTCGTCAGCGAGGCCGAGCTCCTCGCGCAGCGCATTCGTATGCTCGCCGAGCGCAGCCATCGTCTTGGCGGGCGTGGTGTCGGCGCCCGACATCCGGAACGGCAGGTTGAGCACCCGAAAGGAGCCGCCCTCGTCCTGCACGGACGTGAGCGCCTGCCGGTGCGCGAGCTGCGGATCGGCCAGCGCCTCGGACACGGTGCGATAGGCCGAAGCCGGCACGCCGGCCGCACTGAGCGCTGCGAGACACGCATCGGTCGTGAACTGCCGCGACCAGGCTTCGACGCCGTCCATCACCTCCGCCCAATTCTCGCGGCGCGGGGCATAGGTGGCAAAGCGCGCATCGGTGATCCATTCGGGACGGCCGATCACACCCATCAGCGCCTGAAATGTCTTCTCGCTGGCGACCGTGATCATGACATAGCCGCTTGCCGTCTCGGTCGGCCCGAACATCGGGCGTGGCGGCGGCTTCACGGCGAATTGCGCACTCTGTAATTCGGTCAGCGTCAGTGACAGCATCGATTCCAGCATGGACACGTCGATGTGCTGGCCGAGCCCGGTCACGGTCCGCTGATAGAGCGCGGACGCGATCGCGCCGAAACCATAGGTGCCGGTGACGACGTCGGCGTGATAGATGCCGCAATAATCGGGGCGATTGCGGCCGGGCTGGTAGGCGAGATGCGCCATGTCGTAGCCGGAGGCGGCATGGATCACCGGCGCGTAGGCCGGTAGCTCGGCCGAAGGGCCGCTCTGCCCGTAGCCGGAGATCGAGCAATAGATCAGCCTCGGATTGACGGTGCGCAGCCTGTCGTAGTCGAGCCGCAGCCGGTGCATCACGCCGGGGCGGAAGTTCTCGACCAGGATATCCGATGTCGCGGCCAGCCGGCGGACCGCCTCCTTGCCGTCCTCGGATTTGAGGTCCAGCACCACGCTCTTCTTGCCCACATTGAGCTGGCCGAACGTGGTACTATGACCCTTGCGCAGAGGCGGCCGGGTTCGCATCGTCTCGCCGCCGTCGGTCTCGATCTTGATGACCTCGGCGCCCATGTCGGCAAGCATCCGCGCGCAGTGAGGACCGGCGATGGTGGTCGAAAAATCCAGGACCCTGAGGCCCGCGAAGGCCTTTGTCGTCATCCCCTCATGCTCATCTGCTAGCTGCATACTTGCTGCGTCCTCGGTCGCGTAGGAACAATCAATGTTCTCTCTTGTTGATGCGCCGACCCTAGAGGGCGGCGGCTGAGTAGGAAAGTCTTTACCGAACCGACGTGTCTCGTAGGCGGGCTTGGGAATTTCCGGGACAACTGGACCCGTTCTTGCATAACAGCAAACGGGATCGGAAGAGGGCAGCTGTTCTTGAGGGTCTTGTTCGTCACCACGGAGATGGACGATTTCGTCCGCGTCGGCGGACTCGGCGCCGTGTCCGCGGCCCTGCCCCGCGCCCTTCGCTCCTTCGCTGATATCCGGATCATGCTGCCCGGCTATCGCGACATCATCGAACAACTCACGCATATTCAGGTCGTTGGCCGTTGTCCGGCGTTCGCGGAAATGCCTGCCTGCTCGCTCGGCCGGGCCGCGACCAAGGACGGAATGCCGGTCTACGTGCTGCTCTGCTCGCAACTCTACGACCGGCCGGGCAACCCCTATGGCGACGAGTCCGGACGCGACTGGCCGGATAACGACATTCGCTTCGCGCGCTTTGCCTCGGCAGCCGCTGAGCTGGCCATGGGCAGGCTGGACAAGAATTGGGCAGCAGACCTGATCCATGCCAATGACTGGCAGGCCTCGCTCGTGCCGGCCTATCTCGCCTGGGGCGGCGCCAAGCTGCCGTCGATCCTGACGATTCACAACCTCGCCTATCAGGGCCTCTTCCCGAAGGAGGCGCTGCGGCGGATCGGCGCACCGGAGAGCTCCTTCCACATCGACGGCATCGAGTTCTACGACCAGCTCTCCTTCCTCAAGGCCGGCCTCGTCTACGCCTCGCACCTCACCACCGTGAGCGGCACCTACGCGCGGGAGATCACCACGGCCGAGTTCGGCTGCGGTCTGGAGGGCCTGCTCCGCCAGCGCTCAGACGCGGCCGAGCTCACCGGCATCCTCAACGGCATCGACGAGAGCTGGGACCCGCGCTCCTGTGCCCAGCTGGCCCAGCAGTTCGGCGCCGGTGACTGGGTCGGCAAGAGGGCCAACGCGGATTACGTCCGCAAGCAATTCGGCCTTGCGGTCTCGCGCGGCCCGATGTTCGGCATCGTCGCGCGCCTCGTGCACCAGAAGGGCATCGACCTCGTGCTGTCGGCCGCCGACGAGATCGTCGATGCCGGCGGGCAGATCGTGGTCACCGGCTCCGGCGAGCCGGCGCTCGAGCAGGCCCTGATCGACGCGCATCGCCGCCGCCCCGACGCCATCGGCGTGGTGATCGGCTTCAACGACGCTCAGGCCCGCCGCATCTTTGCGGGCAGCGATTTCACCCTGATGCCGTCGCGCTTCGAGCCTTGCGGCCTCAGCCAGATGTACGCCCAGCGCTTCGGCTCGCTGCCGATCGGGCACCAGACCGGCGGCCTCGCCGAGACCATCACCGACGGCGAGACCGGATTCCTGTTCTCGAAACCCTCGCGCGATTCCTTCCTCGGCGGCGTCCGCCGGGCCTTCTCGGCTTTCAGGGCGCAAGACCAACTCGACACCATGCGCCGCAGCGCCATGGGACGTTCGTTCTCCTGGAGCATCTCGGCGGGAAGCTACAGCGCGCTGTACCGGAAGCTGGCGTCGGTGTGAGGTAGGCTCCTCGCAATGACGGCGTTGAGAGAGTCTGCGCTCCACTCCGGCGCATCATGGGTCCCGGCTCTGCGCCGCAACGCGCTTTGCGCGTTGTGGCTTGTCCGGGACACGAGAGATCAGGCTTTCACACCTTCCCGCGCATGTCCATCTGCGGCCGACCGATCCAGGCGCGGTTGAGACAGCGCGTCATCCAGTCGGGCTGCGGTTCGCCGCGCAAGCGCGCCTGCGCTTCCTGATAGGGCCCGACGTAGCGCAGCCTGGCCGGCAATTTCGGATAGACGCGCCGGATCCTGCGCAGCGCATTGTCGGCCGCCTTCTCGTCGCGCGCGTCCGGCTCAAACCCAAAGCCTGCACGTATCGGCTCCGGCAACATCCGCGCCGTCAGCGCGCGGTACCAGCGCGGCGGCCGCAGCCAAGGTCTCGCACCGCTGAAGATTTGCGTCGCGATCTCGCGTGCCGCCGGGCTCACGGTCAGCGCCTCCGACTGCGCCATCGTCGCGGTGTAGGCGGTAAAGCCCGACCAGTCCGCCGGCAGATCGTCCGAGGTCAATCCGAACAACGCACCGAACAGCCGGCTCTCCGTCCAGTAACGCTCGCGCTCCTCCGCCGAGAATGACGGCAGCACCAAATCGTGCGCCATCAGCGCGGACTCCACCAGCGTCGCGTGAACCCAGCGCAGCGACGGAATGTCGTTGGCACAATAGCGCGAGCCTGCCGCGAACGGGCCGACGGTCTCGGGCATCTCTCCGACGATCATGCTGTGACGACGGTGCAATTGCCGGGCCGACAGCAAGGCACGGTCGAGCGAGCCGAACACCATGGCAAAGACGATGTCGAAGGTGCGATGGAAGCGGCCGATCGGATCGGCAAACGTGCTGGAATGCTCGGCGATGGCGGCAGCGACCCAAGGGTGGGCCAGCTGCAGCAACAACGCGCGGCCGGCGCCGAGAAAGACGATGGCCTCGCGGTCGATCCGCCAGGTCAGCGTGTCAGGGCCGAACACACCAGCCACCGGCCCCGCTGCGCAAGCGCGGACCTGATCGAGCGTTGCCTCGAGATCGTTCGCGGACACCATCTGCACGCCCTTCGACTGCGTGGGATGACCGACGATCGGCAAGCCCTGTGGCAATTCGATGAAGAGCGGCGCGTCCCTATTCCGCCGCCATCGGCATCTCGTCCGTATGCTCGTGCAGCACCACACCGGCGAGCGGATCGAATTCGCCGATCCAGGGCTTGCGCGCCAGCACCGACTTCGTGTGAGCATAGCCGGCGTGCCAGCGCCGCGTGATCCCGGCCGGGCTGAAGTCGATATCCTTGGTATGGGTCTCGCGCTCGAGCTGCGGCGCCAGCAGCCGCACGACATGCATGCGGGTCGGACAGCCGTAGCTCGTCAGCTCCCTCACCGCAGGATCGTTGCGTTCGCTCTCGGGGAGCCGCGCCGCGAGCTGGTTGATGACATGGCGCAGGCGATGCGCCTGCTGCTGACGGACGATCTGGCTCGCGATCCGGCTGGAATATTGCACGTCCTTGTGCCGGTTCAGCACCTCCGCCATCGTGGTGGGTTCGGGCCCGACCGGGTTCCACAGATGAACGGAGAAGATCAGCGAGTCCCTGCGTGGGTTGTCGTCGAACACCGCTTCGGTTGGCGTGTTCGAGAGGATGCCGCCGTCCCAATAGAGCTCGCCATCGATCCGCACGGCGGGAAAAGCGGGCGGCAGTGCGCCCGAAGCCATGACATGCTTCACCGTCAGTTCGCCGTCTCGGCTGTCGAAATAGCGCATCTCGCTCGTGCCGACATGAGCTGCGCCAACCGTCAGGCGCGGCGTGCAGCGGTTGGCGAGATCGAAATCGACGAGCTCGCACAGCGTCTTCTCCAGCGGAGCGGTCGAGTAATAGCCCGCGTGATCGGCACCTAGCGGGTAGGAATCGCCGGCATGTGCCAGTGGATTCGGGCGGAAGAAACCTGGAATGCCGTGGGTCACGGTCGCCCAATAGGCCAGCTTCTCGTTGAAGCCCGGAAACGCGGTGCGCCAATCCCAGACCGGCTGCTGCTCCATCCGCTTCCAGAACTCCTTCAGGCGCGCAAGCCGGTGCTCGGGCGCGTTGCCCGCAATGAGGCTCGCATTGATCGCGCCGATCGAGGTGCCGATGATCCAGTCCGGCTCGATGCCGGCTTCGTGCAATGCCTGGTAGGCCCCGGCCTGATAGGAGCCGAGTGCGCCGCCGCCCTGAAGCACGAGAACCACCTGCCCCGGCAGGTCCTTGCGCTGGATGTTCGTCTGCGTACCATTCATGTGTCGCTCCTGATCAGCTTGCACTGCCGCTGCGGAAGGCCGCTTGTTGCGCCGGCTCATGTTAGTGCGCGGTCCAGCCGCCGTCGACCGGAAGCGCGATGCCGGTGATCGAAGCCGCGGCGTCCGTCGACAGGAACACCGTGAGCGCGCCGAGCTCCTCGACCGTGGCAAAGCGCTTGTTCGGCTGCTGCGCGAGCAGCACGTCGCGGATCACCTGATCGCGCGAGATGCCGTGCGCCTTGGCCTGCCCGTCGATCTGCGCTTCGACCAGCGGCGTATAGACGTAGCCGGGACAGACCGCATTGCAGGTGATACCCGCCTCCGCGGTCTCCAGCGCCGTGACCTTCGTCAGACCGACGATGCCGTGCTTGGCAGCGACATAGGCCGCCTTGAACGGCGAGCCGACCAGGCCGTGAGCCGAGGCGACGTTGATGATCCGGCCAAAACCGTTCTGACGCATCGCCGGCAGCGCGAGCCGCGTGGTGTGGAAGGCCGACGTCAGGTTGATCGCGAGGATCTGGTCCCATTTCTCGACCGGAAACTGCTCGAGCGGCGCGACATGCTGGATGCCGGCGTTGTTGACGAGGATGTCGAGCCGGCCGGACTCGGCGATGGTCGCCGCGATCATCTCGGCAATCGATTTCGGTCTCGTCATGTCGGCCGGCGAGTAGCTCGCCTTGACGCCGAACTCGGCGGCGATCTGTTCCCGTGTCCGGCCGATCTCGGCGACGACACCGAGACCGTTCAGCACGACATCGGCGCCGGCTGCCGCCAGGGCACGTGCGATGCCAAGACCGATGCCACTGGTCGAGCCCGTGACCAGCGCGACCCTGCCGGCGAGCGCGCGCGCAGGTTGGGATGTCTGCGGCTTCAGCGGTATGTTCATGACACGGTCTCCGTTGGCGATGACTGGCTTCCAGCCTTCGCAATACTTGGAGGATCGCCAGCCCAAACGGAAATACCGGCTGGCTTCCGACTCCATACGTCCGCGCTATTGCGGGCGGGATGTCATTTCCCGTTCCGATCGGCTAGATTCGAGCCCATCTTGCTGGGGAGCCGATCCATGGAAATGCACCAGGTCCGCTATTTCCTCGCGGTGGCGCAGCTTTTGAACTTCACGCGCGCGGCCGAGGAGTGCAACGTCACGCAGCCCTCGCTGACGCGCGCGATCAAGCAGCTCGAGGCCGAGCTCGGCGGCGACCTGTTTCGCCGCGAGCGGCCGGCGGCGCAACTGACCGAGCTCGGCCAGCGCATGCATCCGCTCCTGAAGCAGTGCTTCGACGCCGCCGCCGGCGCGCGCTCGCTCGCCTCCTCGTTCAGGAGCGGAGAGATCGGCGCGCTGCGCATCGCGCTGACGCATTCGATTGATCTGGCATTGCTGATCCCGCACCTCAACGAGATCAGGCGACAGTTCAACCGGCTCGAACTGCGCTTCCTGCGCGGGACGAGCCGCGAGGTCGGTGAATTCCTGAAGAAGGGCGAGGCCGAGCTCGGCATCGCCGCGGAGATCGACGAGGCCTGGGACCGGCTCGACGCCTGGCCGCTGTTCACCGAGAGCTTCGAGCTCGTCGTTGGCGACGGACATCGGCTGGCCGGACGCAGCAGCATCGAACTGGAGGATCTGCGCTCGGAGCAATTGCTGAGCCGGACGTTCTGCGAGCATTCGCGCCGCATCTCCGCCAGCCTGCGCGAGCACGGCATCGAGCATGGCCACGAGATTTCGAGCGAGCGCGACCTGATCGAGCTCGTCGAGGCCGATATCGGTGTCGCCATGATGCCGCACACTTCCCCCTTGCCGGAAACGCTGACGCGCGCCACTGTCGCCGGACTGGACGCCCGTCGCACCGTCAGCCTTTACGGAGTGGCCGGCCGGCAGCGCACGGCGGTCGCCAATGCCGTGATGCGCATGCTGCGCGGCGCCGACTGGCGCGAGATTGCGGGATAATAGGGACGGCTTTTTCCCATCTCCCCTTGCGGAAGAAGGTGGCGCGAAGCGCCGGATGAGGGTCTGTCCGCGTATTCGACGCAAAAGATTCACGCGCGGAGAGAACCCTCACCCGTCTCGCCGCTTCGCGGCGAGCCGCCCTCCCCCACAAGCAGGGAGGGGAAGAGTGTGCGCGGCCTCAACCCCTGCTCGCGCTCTCCAGCGCCTCGAGCAGATCATCGATCTCCATGCGCTTGCGGAAATCGGGGTCGACGAAGCGGGCTTTGACGATCCCGTCGCGGCCGACCACGAACACGGCCGGGATCGGTAGCAACCAGCCGTCATTGCCGTGGAATTTCGCCATGTCCTGATACGACAACAGGCCCTGGATCTCGGCGCCGAGCCAGATTGCGAGATTGAGCGACAGCGCATAGCCGTTGTCCAGATCGGTCAGGATCGGAAACGGCGCGCCGGATTCGGCCTTGAGCTGCCGAGTGTATTCCTGCGTCTCCGGCATGACCGCGACGACCTGCGCCCCCATCGCCTTGATGCGATCGAGCGCCTGGACCACGGCGCGGACATTGAGCCGGCAATAGGGACACCAGTGGCCGCGGAAGAACATCACGGCGAGCGGACCGCGCTCCAGCAGCGCAGGCAGCGTGACGAGATGGCCGCCCTCGTCGGGCAGCATGAACGGCGGCATCGCATCGCCCGGACGCGGCGCGGTCTCGCCGCCGCCGTTACCGCCCAATCTCGCCACCAACCGGTCGACGGCCTCGCCATAGGCCGGAAAGACCGCGCGGCTGGCATCAGCATAGGCGCGGAGCTGCTCGTTCAGCGTGCCGTCCATGTCGCGACAGCGCTGGAAGGCAAGCCTGAGCTGTTCGGCATCGGCTGGCGAGAGAGACGTCATCTTCTGCTCCGGCATTGCATTCGGTGAATATTAGTTTCCCGGTTCGGCCGCCCGCAAGGGGCGGCCGCGATACCAGGACCCGTTCAGTTCACGTAGAAATTGCCGGTCGGATCGAGCCGCCCCGAAGTATAGTACATCGATCCGTTGCTCATGAAGAAGACGGTGTTGTCGGGCACCTTCTTGGCGTTCTTCATCATCGCCTCGTGGTTCTTCTCGGCCGGGGCCATGGCCATCGCCGACATCTTGCCCGGGCCGCCATAGACATAGGCCATGCCGGCCTTGAAGTCCCAGGCGGCCTCCGAGAAAGCCGAGGTGGCGATAATGGCAAACGCTGCGGTGGCGATCAGGGTCTTGGACAATTTCGGCATGGGGGTGCTCCTCCGGATTGACGTGAACGCCCGCCAATCGGGCGCCCTGTCATCGGACGCCGAATGACGCGAAAGCGGAAATGCAATTGCCCAATCGGATCGATAGCCGCCGCGCATCAACATAGCACCGCGCTATCGCATCGAGAGCGAGCCGGCATTTCAGGATGGAGACGATCTCGATGAAGCTCCCGTCATAGCCGGCAACCAGCGTGGTTGCGGTCAACACAGGAGACTTCTCATGTCCAAGCATCCCGGATTGTCGCGCCAGGCCTGGTCCGGCCTTGCCCTCGTCGGCGCACTGACATTCGTGTCGCAGCCGGCCGCCGCGGGCGAATGCCCCGCCGACAAGGTCAAGCCGAACGCCCAGCAGATGGTCGACTACAAGCCGGTCGGCGTCACCGATGTGACGCTGGGAGCCATCGACCTCGGCAAGCAGCCCGCCCATATCGAGGGCCGCGAGCTGCGTTTCCGCAAGCTGACCATCGCGCCTGGCGGCATCGTGCCCTGGCACAGCCATGACGACCGTCCCGCGTTGATCTTCGTGCAGCAGGGCGAGATCGTCGAATACGCCTCGAACTGCGTCGATCCGATCGTGCACAAGGCCGGCGACATCCGTCCCGAAGTCCACGGCACCTCGCATTGGTGGAAGAACCTCGGCAAGGACACCGTCATTCTCTATGTCGGCGACGTCCGCAAGGATCCCAACGACCACCACATGTAACGAGCGCCCCCAGCCCCAGCGCGCTCGTTACGAGATGTGGCGCCCGGGACTTCCCCACCCCGGGCGCCGCATCCCTACAGGACGACCGACATGACCGATCTTTCCGCACTGATCAAACCGGCCACACCGACAATGGAGACGCACGCGCCGGGTCTGGCGCTGCGCTCGCTCGTCATCGGCCTCACCGCGTTCCTGACCGTCGTCGACCTCTTCGCGACGCAGGCAATCCTGCCCTCGCTGACGCGGCACTACGGCGTCACGCCGGCGGCGATGGGCTTTGCCGTCAACGCCAGCACCTTCGGCATGGCCACGGCCAGCCTCGTGGTCGGCCTTTTCAGCCCGCACATCGACCGTCGCAGCGGCATCCTGCTCAGCCTGGCGCTGCTGGCGATCCCGACCAGCCTGCTGGCCTCGGCGCCGAATCTTGCCGTCTTCACCGCCCTGCGGGTCGCACAGGGCCTTTGCATGGCGTCAGCCTTCGCGCTCACCCTCGCCTATCTCGGCGAGCAATGCAGCGCGATGGACGCCGGCGGCGCTTTTGCGGCCTACATCACGGGGAACGTTGCGAGCAATCTCGTTGGTCGGCTGATTTCGGCGGCGGTTGCAGACAGTCTCGGTCTCGCCTGGAACTTCTATCTGTTCGCAGCACTCAATCTGTCCGGCGCGGTGTTGGTCTATTTCACGATCGGACGCGTGCAGCCGATGCATGCGATGATGCCGGCGGCGGCTTCGCCGCTTAAAGCAACCATTGCGCATTGGCGCAATCCGCGGCTGCGCGCTGCCTTCGGCATCGGCTTCTGCATCCTGTTCGCCTTCATCGGCACCTTCACCTTCGTGAATTTCGTGCTGGTGCGGCCGCCGCTGGCGCTGGGGATGATGGATCTGGGCCTGGTCTATTTCGTCTTCCTGCCGTCGGTCGTCACGACGCTTCTGGCCGGCAGGGTGGCGTCCAAGCTCGGAACGCGTCCGACCATCTGGGGCGCCCTCGCCATTGCCGGGCTGGGCCTGCCCTTGATGCTGATGCCGCATCTGCGCGAAGTCCTCACTGGTATGGTGCTGGTCGGCGTCGGCACATTCTTCGCGCAGGCAGCAACGACGGGGTTGGTCGGACAGGCGGCCGCCGACAACCGCGGCATCGCCAGCGGGACCTATCTTGCGTGTTATTTCAGCGGCGGGCTGATCGGTACGGCCGTGCTCGGACGCCTGTTCGACGCCTTCGGCTGGCACGCATGTGTGGCCGGAATCGGCATGGCCCTGGGGGTCGCAGCCCTGCTCACTTTCGCCCTGAAGCGCTAGCGCTTGGCCGGGGCTTCCTGCGGCGGCTCGTCGTCGGCGATGGCGCGCCAGGCGGCCCCGTCGAGATCGTCGTACTGGCCGCTCCGGAGCGACCACAGGAAGGCGACGAGGCCGGCACCGCCGAGCATCAAGGCCAGCGGGACCAGGATAACCAGGATCTCCATCACACGATCTCCCGCGAGGCGCTGCGAGCGCGCAGCGAATTCAGCATGACCAGGATCGAGGATCCGCTCATCGCCGCCGCCGCAATCAGGGGCGTCACGACACCGCTGACCGCAACCGGCACGGCGAGGACATTGTAGCCGATCGCAAGCCAGAGATTCTGCCGCATCAAATGCAGCGCTTTGCGCGAGGCGTCGATTGCGGCGACCACCGGAGCCAACGGCCGGCCGAGGAAGACGAGATCGGCGGTGGCCTGGCTCAGATGCGCGGCCGAAATCGGGGACATCGAGACATGGGCCGCCGCGAGCGAGGGCGCATCGTTCATGCCGTCGCCGACCATCAGCACCTTGGCGCCGCGCTGCTTCAATTCCTCGATCCGCGCGATCTTGTCTGCTGGCGTCACGCCGGCGCGCCATTCGGGGATTGCAAGCGCATGCGCCGCCGCCTTCACCGCCGGCTCGCGGTCGCCGGAGAGGATCTCGATGCCGATGTTGCGCGCCTTCAGCGCTGCAATCACGGCCTGCGCATCCGGGCGAAGGCCCTGGCGAACCGAGAGGATGAACCTTTCGTTGCCCTTGCTGAACGCGACGATGGAGGCTTCGGGATCGACCATGGCGCTGCCGACCAGCGCTTCAGCGCCGCAGAAGGAGGGGCGGCCAAGCCGAAGCTCGATGCCGTCTACGGTCGCATGGACGCCCTGCCCGGCCTCTTCGACCGCACCGACCACAGGCGACTTGGCGCCGGCGGCCTGCGCCACGGCGGCGGCGACCGGATGATGGCTCGACAGCGCAAGCCGGCCAGCGAGTTCGAAGATGTCAGTGGGAATGTCGGCGGCATTCATCACTTCGAGATCGGGCAGCGTCAGCGTGCCGGTCTTGTCGAAGATGACGTGGTCGGCCTCGGCCAGCCGCTCGATCGCATCGCCGGAATTGAGCAGCACGCCGGACTTGAACATCGCGCCGGAGGCGATGGTCTGCACGGTCGGAATGGCAAGGCCCAGCGCACAGGGACAGGTGATGATCAGCACGGCAACGCCGGTCACGATCGCATCATGCCAGGACGCGCCTGCAACGACCCAGCCGAGGATGGTCAGAAGCGCGGTCGCATGCACCACCGGCGCGTACAGCCGCGAGGCGCGGTCGGCGAGCCGCATGTAGCGCGAGCGCGCCTGCAGCGCGTTGTCGAGCAGCCGCGTGATCTCGGCGAGCAGCGTCGCCTCGGACGCGGCCGAGACCCGCACCCGCAGCGTGCCGGAGATGTTCATCGATCCCGCATAGACAGGCGTGCCATGCTCGGCCGTGACATAGAGCGTCTCGCCGGTGATCAGGCTCTGGTCGATTTCGGAGCGGCCCTCGATCACGGTGCCGTCGACCGCGCAGCGCTCGCCGGGCCTGAGCAGCACGATGTCGCCGGGATGGATCGCGGCGACCGGCACCTGGGAGATCTCGTCGGGACCTATGAACTTCGCGGCCGTCTCCGCCTTCAGCGCCGCGAGATTGCCGGCGACCGCGCGGGTCCGCCGCCGCATGTTCTGGTCGAGGAAGCGGCCGACCAGGAGGAAGGTCAGCAGCATGATCGCCGCATCGAAATAGGCGTGCTCGGCGTGGTGGATGGTCTCGACCACGGACATGCCGAGCGCCAGGATCACGCCGATCGAGATCGGCACGTCCATGTTGGTCGTCTTCGCCGACAGCGCGCGCCAGGCCGACCGGAAGAACGGCTGGCCGGCATAGGCCGCCGCCGGCAGCGCGATCAGCGCCGAGAGCCAGTGGAAGAAGTCGCGCTGCTCGGGCAGCATGTCCGAGACGTTGCCCGACCACACCGGGATCGACAGCATCATCACGTTCATGGTGGCGAAGGCGGCGACGCCGAGGCAGCGCAGCAGGAAGCGCGATTCGGCAACCTCCGCCACCTCCGCGCTCTCGGTCTCGAACGGATAGGCCTTGTAGCCGAGCTCCTCGAGCCGGTCGATGAAGCGGCCGGGGTCGAGCGTGCCCGCCTTCCATTCCAGCGCGACGCGGCGGTCGGTGAGGTTGACGCGCGCCAGCGTGACGTCGGGGATGGCGGACAGGCCGCGCTCGATCTTGGCCATGCAGCCGGCGCAGTGAACGCCCTCGACCGCGAGATCGATATGCTGGACCCCCTCGCCCGCATCGCGAACATAGTGAGAGAAATCGCGCGTGACCTGCATGACAAAATCCTTCAGTTCAGGATCACGCGATTGCGCGACATGAACACGCGCGTCCCTCGCGCCTCTCCCTCGATCACCAGGTCCCATTGGCCCGGCGCGACGGACGCGGCATCGCCGCGATAAAGGCCGATGCCGGCCTCGGTGAGCTCGACGGCGAGATCGGCGCGCTTGTCGGTCGGCCGTTCCAGGCGTCCGCCGAATTTCAGCCCGGAAATCGGCTGGCCGCCGGCATCGCGCGCCTCGACCTGGACCATTGCGCCGCCGTCGTTGCGGCGCTCGATATGGGCGTTGACCTTCCATTTGCGCGAAGCCTGGTCGTGCGCCGCCGAGATCTCGCGCTCGTAGGTCAGGCCGGCGGCATAGGGGCTGTCGACGTCGGTGCCGGGCAGCGTCGCGATCGCCAGCTTCATCATGGTGACGTTGACGCCGATCACGAGGCCGAAGAAAGCGACCAGCATCAGGAAGACCTTGGTTCCGGTCAGTGGCTTGGATGACATGACGGTCTCCTGAACTTACGGCGCGACGAAATTGTCGGTGGCGCTCGCGGCGACGCCGAGGCCGATATCCATGACGTGGAAGCGAACCGGAATTGACTTCTCCGGGTTGTTTTCAGCCGGTGCGGTGACGAGCAGCCGCAGCTCGCTGGTGGAGTCGCGCGGGATCACGATGATCGGGCGGTCCGGCGTCACCGAATCGACGCCGACGACGTGCATGGTGGGATTGACCGGCCCCTCGACGTCGATGGCGATCGCACGATCGTAGCCGCTCTTGTTCAACAGCCGCACCGTGTAGGCGTTGCGGATCGAGCCGTCGCTGAGCTTGACCGCGACCGGATTGCGATCATGCAGCACGTTGACGTCGAGCAGGCTGCGGGTCGCCAGCGTATAGACCATGAAGCCGCCGATCGCCGCGATGATCGCGCTGTAGACGATGGTGCGGGCCCGGACGATCCGGTAGATCGGCGCCTTGCCTTCCTGGCGGCGATGGATGTTGATGTCGTTGTCGTAGCCGATCAGCCGCTTCGGCCGGCCGATCTTGGCCATCACGTTGTCGCAGGCATCGATGCACAGGCCGCACTGGATGCACTCCATCTGCGGTCCGTTGCGGATGTCGATGCCGGTCGGGCAGACCGCGACGCATTGGTAGCAATCGACGCAATCGCCGACCTGTTCGCCGAGCGCGCGCAGCTCGGCAGCCTTCTTGACCGAGGTGCGCTTCTCGCCACGGTCGTAGCGGTAGGTGACGTTGAGCGCCCATTCGTCGGTGAGCGCGGCCTGAATGCGCGGCCACGGGCACATATAGGTGCAGACCTGCTCGCGCATGTAGCCGGCGAGGATGTAGGTCGTCGCAGTGAGGATGCCGATCCAGATATAGGCGATCATCGGCCCCTGGAAGGTGACGAGCTCCTTCACCAGGGTCGGCGCGTCATTGAAGTAGAGCACCCAGGCGCCGCCGGTCCACCAGGCGATCATGAGCCAGATCGAATGCTTGAGCACGATCTCGGAGATGCGCTCGAGCTTCAGCGGGTCGGACGATTTGTCCTTCTTCATCCGCTCGCGCCGGTCACCTTCGATCAGACGTTCGACCGCGTAGAACAGGTCGGTCCATACCGTCTGCGGACAGAGATAGCCGCACCAGATGCGGCCGCCGACCGAATTCATCAGGAACAGCGCCACCGCGGCCACGATCAACAGGCCGGTGAAGTAGTAGACCTCCTGCGGCCACAGCTCGATGAAGAAGAAGTAGAAGCGGCTGTTGGGAAGATCGATCAGCACCGCCTGGCTGGGGGCGCCGAGGCCGCGGTTCCAGCGCACGAACGGCAGGAAATAATAGACGCCGAGGCAGATCGCCATCAGGCCCCATTTGATCCGGCGGAAGGTGCCGGAGACGCTCTGTGGATAGACCTTCTTGCGGGCCGCGTAGAGCGGTCCGTTGTCGTCCACAGGCTTGAGCTCGTTCGGGTTGACGGTCTTGTTCATCGCTTGGAACTTCTGAAAGAGGTGCGATTGAACCTAGACCCGACACCGCCGCATCAGTTGATCCAGCTCAAACGGGGGCACTTTTGTTCACCCCCGCCTGAACCGTTCGAGCCGCGGATCCGCTATTTTCCACCGCCGAGCGAGTGGACGTAGACCGCCATCGCCTTGATGGTGGCGGGATCGAGCCGCCCTTCCCAGGCCGGCATCACGCCGGCACGGCCCTGGCTGATGGTCTCGATCAGGCTCGCCTCGTCGGAGCCGTAGAGCCAGATCTTGTCGGTCAGGTTCGGCGCGCCCATCTCCTGGTTGCCCTTGCCGCCGTCGCCGTGGCAGGCGACGCAGTTTTCCGCGAAGATCTTCTCACCCTTGGCTTTATCGAAGCCCTGGCGGGTCGACAGGCCCGACAGCGACCGCACGTAATTGGCGACCGTGACGATCTCGTCACCCTTCAGCACGCCGTCCTTGCCGAAGGCGAGCATCTGGCCCTCATGCGTCTTGGCATGACCGGAGCGTGCGCCGAACTGGATGGTCTGCATGATCTGGTCGAGCGTGCCGCCCCACAGCCAGTCGTCGTCGTTCAGGTTCGGATAGCCCTTGGCGCCAGCGGCGCCGGAGCCGTGGCAGGGCGCGCAATTGTCGCCGAACACGGTCTTGCCCTTGGCGCGGGCGAGCGCCAGCAAGGCCGGGTCCTTCTCGATGTCGGCGAGCGAGGCCGCTCCCAGCGCCGTCATCTTGTCACCGCGGATCTTCTCGAGATTGGCGAGCTCGACCGCGACGTCGGCGCGCGAGGAATAGCCGAACATGCCCGTGGTGTTGCTGGAGACGAGCGGCCAGGCCGGATAGACGACCCAGTAGCCGATCGACCAGACGATGGTGAGGTAGAAGCAGATCACCCACCAGCGCGGCAGCGGCGTGTTGAGCTCCTTGATGCCGTCCCACTCGTGCCCGGTCGTGGACTTGCCGGAGACGGAATCGATGTCGCTATGATGATCGGTCATGGTCTCTCACTCCTCCCGCAACGGCAGGTGTGCTGCTTCATCGAAAGCAGCCTTGTTACGGGGCCAAAATGCGTAGGCGATGATCGCGAGAAAGATCGCGACGAACACCGGCGTCCAGATCGTCGTCACGAGCTCGGACGCTAGATTGTGGACTGACAGGATAGCTTTCATCGTACGTGCCTTCTCAGCGTAGATTGGCTTTCTCGTTGTAGATCTTGAAGTCGACCAGCGTGCCGAGCATCTGCAGGTACGCGATCAGCGCGTCCATCTCGGTCGGCGTGCCGGTCTTGCCGTCGAAATTGCGCACGACGGCCTTGGCGTAGCGCTTGTTGAAGGCGTCGGCGCCGGCGTTCTCCGGATCGGCCTGGGCCTTCATATCGGCGGCGGCATTGGCGATCTGCTCGTCGCTATAGGGCACGCCGACGACCCTCAGCGTGCGCATGTCTCCGGCGATCGCATCCGGGTCGACCTCGGTCTTGCTGAGGAACGGGTAGCCGGGCATCACCGACTGCGGCACGATCGCGCGCGGGTTGGTCAGATGGGTGACGTGCCAGTCGTCGGAGTATTTGGCGCCGACGCGGGCAAGATCCGGGCCGGTGCGCTTGGAGCCCCACTGGAACGGGTGGTCGTACATGCTCTCGGCGGCGAGCGAGAAGTGGCCGTAGCGCTCGACCTCGTCGCGCAGGGGGCGGACCATCTGCGAATGGCAGAGATAGCAGCCCTCGCGGACGTAGACGTTGCGCCCCGCCAGCTCCAGCGGCGTGTAAGGCCTGACCCCGTCGACCTTCTCGATCGTGCTCTTGAGGTAGAACAACGGGGTGATCTCGACGAGACCGCCGATCGCGATCACCAGCAGGATGCCGACGATCAGGACGATCGAGTTCTTTTCGAAGACTTGGTGGCGTGTCCAGAACGACATTGCTTTAGCTCCTCATTCCGCCGGCTGAAGAGCGACGGGCATCTGAACTTCCTGTTCGCCGACGCGCACGGTCATCCAGAGATTGTAGGCCATGATCAGCGCGCCGATCAGGAACAGCCCACCGCCGGCGGCGCGGATGATGTAGAAGGGATGCATCGCCTCGACGGTCTCGATGAAGGAATATTCGAGGAAGCCGAGCGAGGTGTAGGCACGCCACATCAGGCCCTGGAGGATGCCGGACACCCACATCGCCGAGATGTAGAGGACGATGCCGAGGGTCGCGACCCAGAAGTGCCAGTTGACGAGCTTCAGGCTGTAGAGGCCCTTGCGATTCCACGCCCACGGCACCAGGCAGTACAGCGCGCCGAAGG
Organism: Bradyrhizobium sp. CCBAU 53351; assembly: GCF_015291745.1. NCBI lineage: Bacteria > Pseudomonadati > Pseudomonadota > Alphaproteobacteria > Hyphomicrobiales > Nitrobacteraceae > Bradyrhizobium > Bradyrhizobium sp. CCBAU 53351. The sequence continues at coordinate 2,170,624 of NZ_CP030059.1, read as the reverse complement.
AGACGAAGCCGACCCAGCCGAGCGCGCCGGAGTGCACGTGGCCGATGGTCCAGTCGGTGTAGTGGCTGAGCGAGTTGACCACCTTGATCGACATCATCGGGCCTTCGAAGGTCGACATGCCGTAGAAGGCGACGGAGACCACCAGCATGCGCAGCACGGGGTCGGTGCGCAGCTTGTCCCAGGCACCCGACAGCGTCATCAGGCCGTTGATCATGCCGCCCCAGGAGGGCATCCACAGCATGATCGAGAAGGTCATGCCCAGCGTCTGCGTCCAGTCCGGCAGCGCCGTGTAGTGCAGATGGTGGGGCCCTGCCCAGATGTAGAGGAAGATCAGCGCCCAGAAGTGGATGATCGACAGCCGGTAGGAATAGATCGGCCGCTCCGCACGCTTGGGGATGAAGTAGTACATGATGGCGAGGAAGCCGGCGGTCAGGAAGAAGCCGACCGCGTTGTGGCCGTACCACCACTGGAACATGGCGTCCTGGATGCCGCCCCAGGCGACGTAGGACTTCGAGCCGAACACCGAGACGGGAAGTGCCGGATTGTTGCCGAGATGCAGGACCGCGATCGTCACGATGAAGGCGAGATAGAACCAGTTCGCGACGAAGATGTGCGGCTCCTTGCGCTTGATGATGGTGGCAAGGAAGACGAGCAGATAGGCGACCCAGACGATGGTCAGCCACAGATCGGCGTACCATTCCGGCTCGGCATATTCCTTCGACTGGGTGACGCCGAGCAGATAGCCGGTGCCGGCGATCAGAATGAAGAAATTGTAGCCCACCACGACGAACCACGGCGCGAGATCGCCGGCGAGCCGCGCGCGGCAGGACTTCTGCACCACGTAGAAGGAGGTCGCGATCAGCACGTTGCCGCCGAACGCGAAGATCACGGCCGAGGTGTGCAGCGGCCGCAGGCGGCCGAAGCTGGTCCAGGGCAGATCGAAGTTCAGCGCGGGCCAGGCCAGCTGCGAGGCGATGATGAGGCCGACCAGGAAGCCGGCAATGCCCCAGAACATCGCCATGAAGGAGGAGAACTTGATCGGACCCATATTGTAGTTGGGGCGACCGTTGATCTCCTCCGGCGGCAGCGCCGCCGGGCGATCGAGGTAGCGGTTGACGATGACGAACACCGCGGCCAGGCTCGCCGCCGCGCTGAGCGCGGCATGGAAGGCGAAGGGCGCATCGAGCGCCTTGGCTGCGGCGATCACGCAGAGGAAGGCGGTGACTGCGAACACGACAGCCAGGCCGCTTTCACCGATGGTCATGGATTTGGACATGGAGGGCTGGCTCATGCGGATTCTCTCTGAAAGAACACAGCGCCAGAAACCACATCCGCTCTCACCGGGAATTGATTTCAATCAAGAGCAGCACTTAAGTTCTTCGGATCCGTCGACGATCTTGCCCGTTCCCTCGAAGATCGCGGCGCACGAGGACGCCGGCCCGGCGTGACACACGCGAACGGAAGCCGCCTCCGTAGATTCCCGGAGGCGACGATGAATCTCGATCAGGGATGGTCCGTCAGTCCTGCGCTGTCGCCTTGAGTGCTGCGATGACGTCCTCGCGGGCGATGATTCCGACCAGCTTCTGCGCGCTGTCGAGCACGATGATGCTCCGGATGCGGTGTTCGACCATGATCTGGAGCACGCGCGTCAGGCGCGTGTCGGGACTGACATAGATGAATTCGGGCGTCATGACGTCGCCGACCTTGCGGCTCATCAGGTCGTGATAGCGCGGCAGCATCTGGCTCGGCGTGAAGGCGAAGCACTTCAGGATGTCGAATTTGGTGACGATTCCCACCACCTGTCCGTCGTCCACGACCGGATAGGAGTTGAAATCGTCGGTCTCGAACATCTCGCTGAGCTCGAGCAGATCACGGTCGCGCTGCACCGCCTTGACGTTGCGCGTCATGTAGCCGTCGACGGTCTGTTCAAGAAATTTGTACACGGCGCGTCCTCCTCGATTCGATTCCGGCCGGCCGTCAGTGCGACAGCAGCACGATGCGGGCGGTCTGCGTGACCAGATACTGGGTGACGCCTCCCAGGATCAGTTCGCGAAACCTCGAATGACCATAAGCGCCCGCAACGATCAGGCCGGCATCGACGTCGCCTGCGACTTGCTCCAGTTGCGCGGCGGCGGTCTCGTTCCGCGCGCCCTCGCAGATGCGCGCCGTCGCGGTGACGCCGTGGCGGGCGAGCCAGGCGGCCACGTCGGTGACGCCGGCCGTCACGACCGAACGGTCGTCGTCGCGCTCCGGAATTGTGGCGATGGTGACGTCCCTCGCCTTGCGCAGCATCGGCAGCGCATCGGCCACCGCCCGCCGCGCCTCCGGCGTGTCCTTCCACGCCACCAGCACGCTGCGCAGATCGAGCCAGTTGGCCCGATCGGGGACGACGAGAAGCGGGCGACCGGCCTGCATCACCAGATCCTTGGGACTTGCGAGCGCGAACGCGTCGGAGAAGGCCGGGCTCTGCCCGCCGCTGACGACGATGTCGGCGCAGCGCGCCTGCGCCAGGGCGAATCGCGCCGGAAAGTCCATGGCGCTGCGCCACTCCGCATGTCCGCCACGATTCCTGGTCGCCGCACGGAATTGCGCCTCGAGGCCGGCCAGCCGACCCTTGACCGAAGCTTCGCCGTCGTCGATCAGCGCTTGCGCCTCGGCGCCGTCGGTGAAATAGAGCGGCGGTGCAAACTGCGCCGCGGCAACCCCGACGATGGCAGCCTCGAATCGTTCGGCAAGCTCACCGGCGACCTGAAGACGCGCTTCGTTGGGCTGATCGAGCGCCAGGCTGACCATCACCGTCGCGTATGTCATCGGAATTCTCCAGTGCAAAGACTTTGGTGAAACTTACGCCTGCCTCCGCACATGGAGATGAGATAGATCAAGGAGGCCGCCGACGCCCGGCTTGCCGTCAACGGGCGGGCAACAGAACTTGCCTCCGGCCCGGCCTTGGGCGACATTAGGCGAGCGGTAACCCCGTCCGGGGCCGCCGCATCAGGACAGGAGCATCATGTGTCGCCGACCCGCGTAACGCACTCGCAGGACGACGGTCGGGGCGAACGCTTTCGCGTTCGGATCGAGGGCTTTGGCGTCGGCACCTGGGATCTCGACCTCGCGACACGGGAATTGGACTGGTCCGACACCGCCAGGGCCTTGCTCGGCATCGAGCGGGATCGACCGGCGACCTACGACCTCTTCCTGTCGCGGCTTCAACCCACGGACAGAGAGCGGGTCGAGAGCGCAATCAAGCGGGTTTCCGAGCGTGGCGGCAGCTTCGACGTGTCCTTCAGGGTCACGAACGCCTCCGGCAGCGGGCAGTGGATCCGCGCCCGGGCCGGGGTTATCAGGGACGACGCAGGGACCGCCCGGCATCTCACCGGCATCTTTCTCGACATCGACGAGGAAAAGCAGGTCGAGGAGGCGCTCCGCACGCGCGAGACCCACCTCCGCTCCATTCTCCATACCATTCCTGACGCCATGATCGTGATCGACGGCCATGGCATCATGCAGCTCTTCAGCACGGCCGCGGAGCGCCTGTTCGGCTGGTCCGAGCACGAGGCGATCGGCCAGAATGTCAACATCCTGATGCCGGAGCCCGATCGCACCCGGCACGACAGCTACATCGCCCGTTACCGCACCACGAGCGATCCGCACATCATCGGCATCGGCCGCATCGTGACCGGCAAGCGCCGCGACGGTACGACTTTTCCGATGCACCTGTCGATCGGCGAGATGGAATCCGGCGGCGAGCCCTATTTCACGGGCTTCGTCCGCGACCTCACCGAGCATCAGCAGACCCAGGCCCGGCTCCAGGAATTGCAATCCGAGCTCGTCCACGTCTCCCGGCTGACCGCGATGGGCGAAATGGCCTCTGCGCTCGCCCACGAGCTCAACCAGCCGCTGGCGGCGATCAGCAATTACATGAAGGGGTCGCGGCGCCTTCTCGCCGGTAGCAGCGATCCCAACACGCCGAAGGTCGAAAACGCGCTGGATCGCGCGGCGGAGCAGGCCCTGCGCGCCGGCCAGATCATCCGGCGCCTGCGCGACTTCGTGTCCCGCGGCGAGTCGGAGAAGCGGGTCGAGAGCCTGTCCAAGCTGATCGAGGAGGCCGGCGCGCTCGGGCTCGCCGGCGCGCGCGAGCAGAACGTCCAGCTCCGCTTCAGCCTCGATCCCGACGCCGATCTCGTGCTCGCCGACCGGGTGCAGATCCAGCAGGTGCTGGTCAATTTGTTCCGCAACGCGCTGGAGGCGATGGCGCAGTCGCCGCGCCGCGAGCTCGTCGTCGCCAACACCCGCGTTGCCGACGACATGATCGAGGTGGAAGTCTCCGATACCGGCTCCGGCTTCCGGGACGACGTCATTCCAAATCTATTCCAGACCTTCTTCACCACCAAAGACACCGGCATGGGCGTGGGGCTCTCCATCAGCCGCTCGATCATCGAAGCTCACGGCGGCCGCATGTGGGCCGAGAGCAACGCAGCGGGCGGAGCGACATTCCGCTTCACCTTGCCGGCAACCGACGAAAGCTGATCATGACGACCAAGGGACACGTCTACGTCATCGACGACGACGCAGCGATGCGCGATTCGCTGAATTTCCTGCTGGATTCCGCGGGTTTCGGCGTCACGCTGTTCGATGACGCACTCGCCTTTCTCGATGCCCTGCCCGGTCTCGGCTTCGGCTGCGTTGTCTCCGACGTGCGCATGCCCGGCCTCGACGGGATCGAGCTGCTCAAGCGGATGAAGGCGCAGCAAAGCGCATTCCCGATCCTGATCATGACCGGTCATGGCGACGTGCCGCTCGCAGTCGAGGCGATGAAGCTCGGGGCGGTCGACTTCCTGGAAAAGCCGTTCGATGACGACCGCCTCACCGCCATGATCGAATCGGCGATCCGCCAGGCCGAGCCTGCCGCCAAGAACGAAGCCGTCGCGCAGGACATCGCCGCCCGCGTCGCGTCCTTGAGCCCCAGGGAACGCCAGGTCATGGAAGGTCTGATTGCGGGCCTTTCCAACAAGCTGATCGCCCGCGAATACGACATCAGCCCGCGCACCATCGAGGTCTACCGGGCCAATGTCATGACCAAGATGCAGGCCAACAGTCTCTCGGAACTGGTCCGGCTGGCGATGCGCGCGGGCATGCTCAACGATTGAGGCATGTCAAGGCACCTTCCCGGCGCGGTGGTAACCAGACAACATGATCGAGGTCAGCTCACATCGTGTGCGGCCGTCGTCCCCCGCACAACTCACCGTCTTTGTGGTCGACGATGACGCCGCCGTCCTGGGATCCCTGCGGTTCCTGTTGGAGACCGACGGCTTTGCCGTGCGAACCTTCAGGAGCGGCACGGCGCTGCTCAACATCGGCGGAGCGGCTGGACCGGACTGTTACGTCATCGACTACAAGATGCCGGACATCAACGGCATCGAGTTGGCCAGCCGCTTGCGCAAATCCGACCGCCAGGTGCCCGTGATCCTGATCACCGGCTATCCCGACGAGAACATCTCGGCCCGGGCTGCGATGGCGGGCATCAAAGACGTGGTTTTGAAGCCGCTTCTCGACGAAAACCTGGTCAAGTGCATCCGCCACGCCATCCAGGACCATCCCCGCGCCTGACCTACGGGATTCTACGTAAGGCGACACCCTTAAGATATCGATCGAAATTTTCGAAGCGCCGGATACCGCGTACCAAAGCGCCATCACAACGGAGATGGCGAAGATGCTGACCCAGACGATCAACACCCCGGCGATCAACACCCAGATTATCGGCAAGGCTGCTCCCGCCCATCCCGTCACCGACCAGTTCGGCGCCATCACCGGCCATGTCGGTCTGGTCGCGACCGAATTCTCCTACCGCAAGGACGAGGAGATCTATGGCGAGGACGAGCCGGCCGAATATGTCTACCAGGTCGTCTCCGGCGCAGTGAGCAGCTACAAGCTGCTTTCCGACGGCCGCCGCCAGATCGGCGCCTTCCATCTTCCCGGCGACGTGTTCGGCCTCGAATCCGGTCCTGCCCACCGCCTTGCTGCCGAAGCCATCATCGACACCACCGTGCGCCTCGTGAAGCGCGCCAGCCTCGAGAAGGCTGCAGGCACCGACGTCCAGGTTGCCCGCAAGCTCTGGGCGATGACGGCTGGCGAGCTGCGCCATGCCGAGGACCACATGCTGCTGCTGGGCCGCAAGACCGCGATGGAGCGCGTTGCCACCTTCCTGCTCGAAATGGACCGCCGCCTCGCCGTTGCCGGCATGATGGCGCTGCCGATGTGCCGCCGCGACATCGGCGATTATCTCGGCCTCACCCTCGAAACCGTGTCGCGCGCGCTGTCACAGCTTCACACCCAGGGCATCCTGGGCTTCTCCGGCGCCCGCCAGATCGTGCTGCGCAACCGTCAGCGCCTGCAACATCTCGACGCCTGATCCTAGCTTTCCTCCTCCCTACAACTTGGCCGGCCGAACTCGTTTCGGCCGGCCATTTTCTTGAGGCGGCGATCATGCCGTGCGTCGCGTCTCCGGCATCACGAAGAGAATCAGCAACAGCCCCGTCGCGGCAACGCCGGACAACCCGATGAAGGCGGTCGCGTTGCCGAACTTGTCGCTGACATAGCCGCCGAGCACCGTGCTTAGCGACGCGCCGATGCCGGTCGCGGTGCCGACGATGCCCTGGGCCAGGTTGAAATGGCCGCTGCCGAAGGCGACGTCCGCCACGATCAGCGGAATCATCACCGCGAACACCGCCGCGGTGATGCCGTCGAACACCTGCACGGCGACCAGCAGATATGGATCGCGCACGGTCGCAAACAGCAGGCCGCGAATCATCAGCGCGCCGAAGCCGATCAGAAGCAGAGGCCGCCGGCCCCATGCCTGTGCCTTGCGGCCGACGGTTGGCGACAGCAGCGCCACGATCGCCTGCGGGACGACGATGCAAAAGGCGACAAGCACCGTCGCCCATTGCGCGGACCGCGCCGTCACGGCGCTTGCCATCAGCGGCATCATCGAGGCGTTGGCGAGTTGCAACAGCAGCACGCTGAGGGCGAAGATGATGAGCGGACGCTGCCGGATCAGGTGCCAGATGTTGGTGTCGCCGCGCACGGCTGCGTCAGCCGGCATCTCGCCATGACAGCGCCTGATGTCGACCTCGTTCTCGCGGATGCGCGAAAGCGCGATCAGGGTCGGAATCGCGAGCAGGAAGGTCACCAGGAAAACCGAGCGGCTCGACAACAGATAGCCCGCGGTGCCCATCACGGCCGCCGCCACGCCGTTGCCGAGCGAGGCAAAGCGCGCATTGCGGCCGAGCCGCTCGCCGATCGCGAAGGGGCCGACGAGACCGAGGCTGATCGCCGCGATCGCCGGCCCCAGCACGCAACTCGCCGCCGCGTGCAAGGTGGCCGCGGCCACCACGACGGGGAAGATCGGCATCGCGGCATAGGCCAGCGCGCAAGCGCCGATGGTCGCGATCGCAAGGGCGGCAACCAGTCGCTCCGATTTCGCGGCATCGATGATCGCCCCGCCCGGCATCTGCCCGATCAACGCGACGATGCCGCCGATCGATAGCACGAGACCGATCTCGACCTGGGTCCATTTCTGGGTGGTCAGATAGACCGCGATGAACGGACCGAATCCCGTCTGCACATCAGCGAGGAAGAAGATGAACCAGTCGAGGCCACGCAGGCTCTGGCGCGACGGCGCCGGGATGCCAGCGACCGATGGCGCGGCGACGTCGTCCTGTTCAACGCGGCCCTCGCGATCTGCATGGTTCGGCTTCCTCGACAACAGCACAGGCGGTCAGCCCTCCCCGCACCTCACTGGATTGCTTGCAGCGGTTGAAGGCTGCCGGACGCACCGAGCACGACGATCGGCGTGTCTTCCTTGTATTCCGGCGCGGCCGCGACCTGCGCCTTGGTCAATTCCAGCGTGATGCTGTCCTTCTTGTTGGCGATCTTGCCGAAGCGCAGCGCGTTCCAGTCCACCACGATCTTGCGGCTGCCGACGCCGAGAAACCCGCCGAAATCGATGGCCGCGGCGCGGACATGGCCGGTGCGATCGACGATGACGTCGACGATGCGGCCCATGTCCTCGCCGGCCGCACTGCGCACGTCGCGGCCGAGCACGCCATGGGCCTCGCTCGCGCCGATGATGGTCACCGACGGCGGCGGGGCGGCATCCTTCGGCGTGACCGGCACGGTCGAGGCCGGCGGCTGGGCCGCCGGCGCATTGGCCTCACTCGGACTTGTGGGCGGCTCGTCTGCAGCGTGCGAGGTCGCGCCCGCCAGGCTCGCAACGATGGCTATGCCCAATATTCCGATCGCACGCATGACGCCCTCCATGCGCGCCGCTAGCGCGCCAGCACGATCGAGACCTGGATCTGGCCGCGGGTGCGCAACACCTCCAGCGCCACGTCGTCGCCATGGCGGCTGACGCGAAGATCGACGCTGGACTCGCCCAGACGCAGATCGCGCAGGATCACCTCGTTGAGGAACGCCGGCAGATGCGGGTTGCGCAGGCGAATCTCGCCGCGCACCACGTCGAACTCGATGCCGAGCGCCGCTTCCAGCAGCGTGAACGGCGTCGCGCTGGCCCAGGCCTGCGGCGCGCAGGCGACCGGATAGAGCGTCGGCCCTCGCCGCTTCTCGCGCCGGAAGCCGCAGAACAATTCGGGCAAACGGCGCAGGTCCATGTAGGTCGCCGCGTCGAACAGCCCCTTGAAGACGTGCGCCACCGAGTGCTTGAGGCCGTAGCGTGCGAGCCCGAGCGCGATCAGCGCGTTGTCGTGCGGCCAGATCGACCCGTCATGGTAGGACATCGGGTTGTAGCGCGCTTCGCCCCGCGCGACGGTGCGGATGCCCCAACCCGAGAAGAAATGCGGCCGCATCAGATCGGCGGCGACGAGGCGGGCGCGGTCCTCGCGGATCATGCCGCTGAACAGCACCTGACCGGCGTTCGAGGTCCGCACCTTGCAGGGCCGCTTCTTGCCGTCGAGGGCGAGCGCATAAGTGCCGAGCTCCTCGCACCAGAATGCCTTCTCGAAGCGTTCGGCCAGCGCTCTGGCGTCGGCCTCGAGCTTGCGCGCACGGTCCGGCTTGCCGAGCCGCAAGGCGCAACGCGCGGCGAGCTGCTTGGCGGCGTAGACGTAGCCCTGGACTTCGGCGAGCGCGATATTGCCTTCCGCGAGCTGGCCGTCGGCATGGAAGATGGCATCATACGAATCCTTCCAGCCCTGGTTGGCCAGTCCTTTCTCGGTGGCGCGCTGGTATTCGACGAAGCCGTCCTTGTCAGGATCGCCGGGACCGTCGATCCAGGCCAGCCCCGCCTCGATCGCCGGCCATAGCTCGATCAAGGTCTTCTCGTCGCCGGTCCGTTCGAAATAGCTCCCGGCCAGCAGGACGAACAGCGCGGTCGAATCGACGCTGCCGTAATATTGCGCGAACGGCACCTCTCGCAGCGCCGCCATCTCTCCGCCGCGCATCTCGTGCAGGATCTTGCCGGGCGCGGCATCGGCAAGCGGATCGACCACCTTGGCCTGGAAATGCGCGAGCCGGCGCAGGACGCCCTTGGCGACGCGCGGATCGACCCACAGCATCTGCAGCGCGGTGATCAGGCCGTCGCGGCCGAACGTCGTGGAGTACCAGGGAATGCCGGCATAGGGATAACGCCCCTGCGGCGTCTCCGTCATCAGCATGTTGAGGTCGGCCATGGCCTGGCACAGCACCTCGTTGAAGATGTTGTTGGAGGTTTCGATGCTGGCGGCGCCCATCGTGGACTGGCGCATCTCGCGGCGGTGGGCGAGCAAGCCCCTGAAAAAGCGCGCGGGCTTCTCCGCGACCGGCCGGTTGCAGGATACGGCTACGAACAGCGATTTCGATTCGTGAGGGTCCAGTTCGAGCTGCCAGGTCGCCGCGTTCACCGACAGCCGCGTTGGACGCGGGTCGAAATGCAGCCCCGTGGTGCGCTCGGCGTCATCCAGACCGCGATATTCGAACAGCACGTCGGTCGGCCCGAGCAGTCTGCTCGTGCCGGTCCCGCGGCGCGGCCTGCGCTCGCCGCGGACCTCGAACAGATCGGCGAAATCGTTGTCGAACAGCAGCGTCAGTTCGAAGCTGGCCCGCCCGTCACCGTGGTTCTGCACGCCGATGCGCTGATAGGCCGTGCCGCGCCAGAGGAAGATCGTGCGCACGATGTGCAGCAGATCCTTCTGAAACGCCAGGCGGCCCTGACGGTAGATGTCCGGATTGGTCAGATCGACGGTCAGCGCCGAATTGTCGTCGCGCAGGTTCGAGCCGAGCAGCAGCGGCTGGAGATCGTCGAGCACCAGTTCCAGCCGCGCCAGGTAGCGCGTGTCGTAGTGAAACAGGCCGTCCGGTCCGCCGGCCGACGCGCCGATGTCGCCATGGCTGTCGAGCACGATGAACATGTCGTCGTGCTTGAGGGACCGCCGCGGCCGGGCCGACGGCCCGGTCATCGGAATATAGAAGGGCTGCTCCGCGACCTGTTCCGGGGTTCGCGTCACGGAGACGAGTTGGGTTACGGCTTCAGCCGACATGAACTGCTCCCCTGCGCTTGTTTTGAAACGCGACCGACTCGAGAACGCGACTGTTGGCTTTACGCGGCGGCTTGCGCGAGCCGGCTCATTTCCTGCGTGACCAGTTCACGATAGGGTCCGTGACCCTGCATGAGGCGCTCGGGCGATCCGTCTTCGATGATCTTACCATTTCTCAGCACGACCACGCGATCGAAATTGCGCAGCGTCGCCAGCCGGTGCGCGATCGCGATCACGGTGCGGCCGCGCATCAGGCGCGACAGCGCCTCACGGATGGCCTCCTCGGATTCGCTGTCGAGCGCCGCGGTGGCCTCGTCCAGCAGCAGGATCGGCGCGTCCTTCAGGAAGGCGCGCGCGATCGCGATGCGCTGGCGCTGGCCGCCGGACATCTTGACGCCGCGGTCGCCGACCATGGTGTCGAGGCCTTCGGGCAGGCTGTCGATGAAATCGCAGCGCGCCGCGATCGCCGCCCGCAGCACCTCGTCGTCGGTGGCGTTCGGCCGGCCGTAGCGGATGTTCTCGCGGATCGAGCGATGGAACAGCGAGATGTCCTGCGGCACGACGGAGATCGCCTCGCGCAGGCTCTGCTGCGTGACCTTGGAGATGTCCTGGCCGTCGATGGTGATGCTGCCCTCGTCGGTATCGTAGAAGCGCTGCAGCAGCGTGAACAGCGTCGACTTGCCGCCGCCGGACTGGCCGACCAGGCCCACCCGCTGGCCGGGCTGAAGCCGCAGGCTGAAGCGCTCGAAAATCTTGTCGCCGCCGGGATAGCCGAAAGTGACGTTGTTGTATGCAATCGCGGCGCCGCTCTTGACGAGAGGTTCCGCCTCGGGGTGGTCGCGCAATTCGTGAGGCACCAGCAGCGTAGCGATCGCCTCGGTCAGCCGCGCGACGTGCTGGGTGACATCGACCAGCGCAACCGCGAGATCGCGCGTCGCGCTCAGGATGGAGATACCGAGCGTACAAACCAACACGACGTCACCGGTGGTCGCCTCGCTCTTCTGCCAGAGCGTGATGGCCCAGGCCATCAATGCGATCGTCAGAACCACAGTCACTGCGGCATGCAGCAGCCGTAGCTTCTCGAGGTATCGCAGGCTACGGCTCCGCGCCGTCAGTTCGCGGTTCACGGTCGCGTCGAACCGCTCATGCTCATGGCCGATGCCGCAGAAGGCGCGGACCAGCGGCATGTTGCTGATGACGTCGATCATCTCGCCGTCGACCGCGGCGGCCTTGTCGGCGAAGTCGTCATGCAGCGGTTTGCCGGCGGCGGCGAGGCGGAACATCGCGAGGACCATGCCGCCGGCGATCACGCTCAGGCCGAGCGCCATGTAAGGACTGACGGTTCCAATCAAGGCGATTGCCGCAACTGTGGCAATGCACGGCGGCAGCACGTTCCAGACGAACATGTTCTCGACCGTGAACACCGCGTTCGACGTCGCCGTGATGCGGCTCGTCAGCATGCCGGGCATGCGATCGGAGAAGTAGCTCGGCGCGTGCCCGGTCAGATGACGAAATATGTCACGGCGTAAATCACCCGTGACCCGAACGAAGGTGAAGCTCGCCGTCCAACTCGCAATCCGCCACAGGAAATTGTCGGCGGCGATCAGCGACATGAGTAAAATGAATGCCAGCCATACGCCACCGTCCTGCGACGGGCCAGCAGACAAGGCGTCGACCAGGGATTTGACCCCGTATTGCGTGCCTACGGAGCAGGCAACCGCTGCAACGACCGCGGTCAGGATCACCAGATGCGACGCCATTCGCATCCGAAGATAGCGCAAGACAAAGGCAAATGGTCTGCGCGCGTATCCAGAAAGATGATCCATGTGGCTATCGCCCCGTTATGCTTGGTTTTCGTTTGTTACTGATCGACTGAACATCGACCTCTTCGCCTCGGTTCCCGGGCCGGGCGATCACGACATGCGGATGCAGACGATCTGAGAAGATGTCGTGGCAGCATCGAGACGCTCCGCGGACGTGTCGAATAAGTAACGTTCGCAGGGAGGAACTTCGCAACTGCGGGAACGTTCCCCTGTCTGGCATGCCGGTGCCGTACTGGCGGGGGTTTCAACTTTCATGATCGCAGAGGAGATGGTGAGATGCGCATCGCGCAGGTAGCTCCGTTGACGGAGGCTGTTCCACCCAAGCTGTATGGCGGCACCGAGCGGGTGGTGCATTGGTTGACGGAGGAGTTGGTAGCGCTTGGGCACGACGTGACGCTGTTCGCCAGCGGCGATTCCCAGACCTCAGCCAAGCTGGATGCGCTGTGGCCGAAGGCCCTTCGTCTCGACGGTTCCGTGCGCGATCCCAATGCGTTGCACATGGTGCTGCTGGAGCGCGTGCGGCAGAAATGTGACGACGAGGAGTTCGACTTCCTCCACTTCCATCTCGACTATTATCCCTGGTCGTTGTTCCACCGGCAGCCGACGCCGTTCCTGACCACGCTGCACGGCCGGCTCGATCTGCCGGAGCATCAGCCGGTCTTCAACACCTTCTCCAAGATGCCCGTCATCTCGATCTCCAACGCACAGCGGCGGCCGGTGCCGCAGGCGAATTGGGTGACGACGATTCATCATGGCCTTCCGGAGAACCTGCTGACACCCAAGCCGGCGAAGCAGGAATATCTCGCCGTGCTCGGCCGCATCGCGCCCGAGAAGGGCGTCGACCGCGCCATCAAGATCGCGACCCATTGCGGCATTCCGCTGAAGATTGCGGCCAAGGTCGATCGCGCCGACCAGGATTACTATGACGAGCTGATCCGGCCGATGATCGAGAACAACCCGCTGGTGGAGTTCATCGGCGAGATCAGCGATCACGAGAAGTCGGATTTCCTGAGCGGCGCACTCGGGCTTCTGCTGCCGATCGACTGGCCGGAGCCGTTTGGTCTCGTGATGATCGAAGCCATGGCCTGCGGAACGCCGGTCATCGCCTTCAACCGCGGCTCGGTGCCTGAAATCATCGACGACGGGCTGACCGGCTTCATCGTCGAGGACGTGCTCAGCGCCGCCGGTGTCGTCGGCCGCCTCGGGCAACTCGACCGCGCCGCGATCCGCAAGCAGTTCGAGACGCGCTTCACCGCGCGGCGCATGGCGCTCGACTATCTCGCGGCCTACCGTAGCCTCGCCGAAAAACAGGCGCCGCGGATCAAGCTGGTGAGCAGCGCGGAGTAGCGCTGAGGCACTTGCTACTCTCGTGTCCCGGGCGCACTGCGTTGCGTCCGGGGCACGAGCCCTCTACACCACCACCGTCCGCTTCGGCTCGACGATCTCGAACATCCTTGGAAACTCGTCCATCAGCCCCATCAGCTCGGCAAGCTTCATCGGATTGCCCGCGAGCTGGACCTTGCCGGCGGCGACGGCTTCCGGAAAGCTCGTCAGCTTGGCGATCACCTCGTCGAGCGTTGCGCGAGCCAGCGTGAAGCTGGCATCGGCCCCCTCAGCCTGCACGCCCTCGGTGTAGGTCAGCGCGCAATTCTCCAGATTCAGCACGAAGCTTTCGCCGGTATCGGAAAAGCGCCAGTTCAAGACGATGTGCTTGCCCTCCGCCTTGGGGCCGTTGAGGCGGATACCCAGGACGTCCCAGAGCTGCGAGGTGCGCAGCGCGGCCAGCGTCTCGCGTGGCATCGGCGGACGCGCCGGCACCTTCGGCATGCCCTGGCGCAATTCCTGCGCGCCGAACAGATAGGCGTTGCGCCAGGTCGCGCTTTCGGCAGCGTAGCCGAGCTGCTCCAGCGTGTCGGCAAGCAGATCGCGCGCCGCCGTGTTATCCGGTTCGGCAAAGACGAGATGGCCGAGCACCTGGGCGACGAAGCGAAACTCGCCTTTGTCGAAATCGGTACGCGCCCGCGCCAGGACCGCGTCCGCCCCGCCCATATAGTCGACATACTTCCTGCCTGACTCGACCGGCGGCAGCGGATCGAGATTGACCGGATTGGCGTCGTACCAGCCGAGATATTTCTGGTAGATCGCCTTCACATTGTGGCGGATGTGGCCGTAATAGCCGCGCCCGTGCCAGGCTCCCTCCAGGCTCTTCGGCAAGCGGATGGTCTCGGCGATCTCGGCGGCGTTGAGGCCGTGGTTCATCAGGCGGATGGTCTGGTCATGCGCGAATTTGTAGAGGTCGCGCTGCTGCCGGATCATCGTGCCGATGCGCTCGCGCCCCCATACCGGCCAATGATGCTGGCCGCACATCGCCTCCGCCTTGCCGTCCCACAATTGCAGGGCCTCACCCAGATATTTCGACCAGGCCAGCGCATCGCGCACGTCGGCGCCGCGGAACGGCAGCAGATTGTGAAAATTGTGCGTGCAGTTCTCGGCGAGGTTCAGAACCTTGTAGCGCGGGATGAAGAAATGCATCTCCGCCGGCGCCTCGCTGTTCGGCGCCATCTGGAATTCGAACGCGACGCCATCAATCACACGCGTATCGCCGGTCGCCATGATCAGGTCGGTCGGCCGCAGCAGCGCGACCGATCCTGCCGCCATCGACTTGCCGAGCCCGCAATCGACCTGTCCCCGCGCGCCCTTGGCGAGCAGCGAGCCGAACTGATACTGCGCCCGGCGCAGCATCGCCGGCCCCGCAATGATGTTCTCGGAAACGGCATGCTCCATGAACAGATTCGGCGCGATGATCGGCACGCGGCCACTCGCCAGCGCATCCTCCTCCAGCACGCCGCGCGCGCCGCCCCAATGGTCGGTGTGCGTGTGCGTGAAGATGACGGCCGCAACGGGCTTTAGGCCCCGATGCCTGAAATAGAGATCGAGCGCGGCACGGGCGCCCTCGATCGAGGTCAGGGTGTCCACGACGATGATACCGCTGTCGCCCTCGATCAGCGTCATGTTGGCGATGTCGAGCCCGCGCACCTGATAGACGCCGGGCACGACCTCGAACAGGCCGTGCTGCATGTTGAGACGCGACTGCCGCCACAGGCTCGGATTGACCGTGGGCGGCGCCTGTTCAGAGGACAGGAAGCCGTAAGGCTGGAGACTCCAGACCGTCCGCCCTTGCGGGTTCGTGATCGCTGCGTTCTCGACCGTGCCGAGGAAGCCGCGCGCGGCATCGTCGAAATCCCGCGTGTCGGAAAACGGCAGCGCGTTCAGCAGCGCGTTCTGCTGCGCGATGACGGAAGGCGTCGCGTCCTTGGGCTCGCTGCTGCGTTCTGTCATGCTGGCATCCTCCCGGCTTGTCGCGCGGCATCTAACCGCATCTGGCGGATGATTGCCATTGCCGGCGGAAGCATGCGTAGCCCGGATGAAGCGACGCACAGGCCCCCCTCCCACAAGGAGAAAGGGGGCACCGTGTGCGCAGTTACATCCCCAGCAGCCGCGGCAGCCACAGCGACAGGCCGGGCCAATACGTCACCACCACGAGGAATCCCAGCATCGTCAGCAGCCACGGCCACACCGCGACCGTGAGTTCGGTAATTCCCATCTTGGCGATGCCCGAGGCGACGTAGAGATTGAGGCCGACAGGCGGATGGCACAGGCCGACCTCCATGTTGACCGTCATCAGGATCCCGAAATGAATGGGATCGATGCCGAGCTTGATCGCGACCGGGAACAGGATCGGCGCCATGATCAGGATGATCGAGGACGGCTCCATCACGTTACCTGCCACCAGCAGCAGCAGGTTGACGAGCAGCAGGAAGCCGATCCACCCCAGGCCCTGGTCGATCATCCATTGCGCGAGCGCCTGCGGCACATTCTCGTAGGTCATCAAGAACGAGAACAGCACGGCGTTGGTGATGATGTAGAGCAGCATCGCCGACAAATTCGCCGATGACAGCAGCACCCGCGGCACGTCGCGCAGCTTCAAATCCTTGTAGATGAACACCGCGACGATGAAGGCATAGACCGCGCTGACGGCGGCGGCTTCGGTCGGCGTGAACAGGCCGCTGTAGATGCCGCCGATCACGATCACGATCAGCAGGATGCCCCAGATCGACTTGCGGAAGGCGTCGAGACGCTCGACGAAGGTGGCTTTCCGCATCCTCGGATAGTCGTTGCGCCAGGCCCGATAGAACGTCGTGGCGCCAAGCAGCGAAGCGAGCACAAACCCCGGCACGATGCCGGCGATGAACAGCTTGCCCACCGAGCTGTTGGTGGAGACGGCGTAGAGCACCATCGGGATCGACGGCGGAATGAGGATTCCGAGCGAGCCCGACGTCGTGATCACGCCCGCGCCGAACCGCTTCGGGAAGCCTTGCGCGACCATCGCCGGCAGGATCACCGAGCCGATCGCCACCACGGTCGCCGGCGAGGAGCCGGAGATCGCCGCGAACAGTGCGCAGGCCACCACGCCCGACAAAGCGAGACCGCCGTACCAATGGCCGACCAGCGAGGTGGCGAAGGTGATCATCCGCCGCGCCACGCCGCCATGGGTCAGGAAGTTGCCGGCGAGGATGAAGAACGGGATCGCCATGATCTCGAAATTCTCGATGCCCGTGAACAGCTTCAGTGCCACCGATTCCGTTCGCACATCGGTCAGCGTGAACATGAAGCTGAGCACGGTGAGACCCAGCGCGATCGAGATCGGCATGCCCGTGAGCATCAGGGAGAGCAGCAGCGCGAACACGATGGCGACGCGCAGGCCCTGCGGCAAGGTGATGAGATGGCCCGCATGCGCGAAGCAGATCGCGACGATCAGCACCGGCAGCAGCATCAGGATCCAGCCGAGCGGGCTGCGCTCGTCCCGGACCACTTGGGTGGGCGTGACCGGCGCCGGATGCACCGGGTCCACCTCGACGCCTTCGACGCCCGCCATGTCGTGATGCGGCAGCTCGCCGGTGTGGTAGAACGACCAGGCGACCTGCAGGAAGCGGAAGCACATCAGGCCGGAGCCGAGCGGGATGGTGAGATACACCATCCACATCGGCGCCTCCAGATCGTTGGACTGCTGTCCGGTCTGCCACATCTGGCCGACGAACGCGGCGCCGAAATAGGCGACGATGGCGGTGAAGAGCGCGCCGCACAACAGCCCGAAGGTGATGACGCGGCGGCGCGATCCGCCCGGAAGGATGTTGACGAGCACGTCGACGCCGACATGGATGCCGGTCCGCACGCCGTAAGCGGCGCCGAACTTCGCCATCCAGATGAACATGTAGATGCAGAGCTCCTGCGCCCAGGACAGATCGAGCGCGGCCAGCCACACGAACGCCGCGCGCGCCGGGACGGACAGGAAAGCCAGGTTGCGGGCTTCCGCCCATTTGGCGATGTCGATCGACAGCCCGGCGCCGTAACGATGCAGCACGGCGACGAAGATCAGCGACGTCGCAGCCGCGATCATCGTCGCGATCAGCCATTCCTCGAGATGATCGAGAAAACGATTCAGCACACGCAGCAACTTGATCCCCCCAGCATCGGCTCATCGTTCAAGAGCGAAACGGCCGGGAGTGCGATCACCCCCGACCGTTGGTGTTGTTCTTATTGGGCCGCGGCCGTCAGTTCATCTTGACGTCGAGTTCCTTGGCAACGAGATCGAGCACCTCCTGCCCGACCCTGCCCTTGGCCCATTTATAGGTCGGCTGCATCGCCTCCTGCCAGGCCTTGCGATCGGCGTCGGTGAGATAGTGCAGATTGGTCTTGCCCGTCTTTTTGATCTCGGCCAGCGCGTCCTCGTTCTCCTGGCGCGCGATCGAGTTGGTGTAGTCGGACGCTTCCGCCATTGCCTTGTCGAGCTGGGTGCGGATATCGGGCGGCAGGCCCGACCAGAACTTCGAATTGACGATGACGGCGTATTGCAGATGGGCGTGATAGGACACGGTGATGTCCTTCTGCACCTCGTAGAACTTCTGCGTCAGATAGTTGGACGCGGTGTTCTCGCAGCCGTCGACCACCCCGGTCTGCAGGGCCTGGTAGACTTCCGAGAACGCCATGATCTGCGGGATCGAGCCCATGATACGAAGATATTGGTCGGCGATCTTCGATCCGGAGATGCGGAATTTAAGACCCTGGAAATCCGTCGGCTTCAGCAAGGGACGATTGGAGGAGAGCATGTGGAAGCCGTTGTCCCAATAGGCAAGCCCGGTGATGCCCTTGGCCTCGAGCTTCTGGAACAGCCACTTGCCGAGCGTGCCCTTCATCGCGTTGGAATAGGTCTGGTCGTCCTTGAACAGCCACGGCAGGTCGAGTGCTTCGAACTCCTTGACGCCCAGCGGCGCGAATTTCGCGGTGGAGGGCGCGAGCATCTGCACCGAGCCGAGCTGCAGCGCCTCGATCTCCTCCTTGTCCTTGTAGAGCGTGGAGTTCGGATAGACTTCGACCTTGACCTTGCCGTCGGTGTATTTCTCGGCGAGCTCCTTGAATTTCAGCGCGCCCTTCCCCTTCGGGGTGTCGTTGGCGACGACGTGACTGAACTTGATGACGATCGGATTTTGGGCCTGCGCAACGGCAGGGGCCAGAACCAACGCGGCCGCAGCGACCGCGAGAAGCAGTTTGCGCATGAAGACCTCCCCAACAACCTCGAAGACCGGGTTCTTTTTGTTTTACAGGTCAGTAGTGGCAGCAATCCGCCAGCCGAACAACTAGACCTAAGCCCAATTTGCCGCAGCCAAGCTAGCTTGACGGGTGCGGTCGGCGCAACCCGGCACGCGCGCCCGGCCTTCCGAACGAGCGCTTATGTCGCATTGCGGCAATGCATCAGCCCTTGCGCTGGGCCACCATGAAGAGACGGCGGAACGGGAACAGGGTCTGCCCAGCCGCATTCTTCGGATAGGCCTTTGCAACGCGCATCCCATAGGCGGCCTCGAACGCGATCTTCTCATCGTCCGCCAGCACGTCGAGATAGCGCGTCAACCAGGTCCCCTTGGTCCATTCCTTGACGGGATTCTCGCCTTCGAGCACTTGCAGATATTCGGTCTCCCAGATGTCGATGTTATCGGACATCGGCGCCAGAAGATCGTGATAGAAGGCCGGCCCCTCGACCGGCGGCGGGGTGACGAGATGCTCGACCTTGGACCGCCACGGACCATCAAGCGCCGTCTCGCCGATCAGCACGTGCGAGGGCGCCAGGAAGTTGCGCGGCATCTGCACCGCAAGCATGCCGCCAGGCTTCACCTTCTCCATCACCGACGGAAACAATGCCGCGTGATTGGGCAGCCAGTGCAGTGCGGCATTGGAATAGATCAAGTCGTATTGCCTGGCGGGACGCCAATGGCCGAGGTCCTCATGCGACCATTCCACGTCGGGTGCGGCCTTGCGGCCCGCGGCGACCATTTCGGCCGAGCCCTCGACCCCCGTCACCGCCGCGGCCGGCCAGCGCTCCTTGATGAGCTTTGTGACATTGCCGGCGCCCGCGCCGAGATCGGCAATCTCGCGCGGGCCGAAATCCGGAATCCGCATCAGGAGGTCGACCGCGGGCCGGAGCCGGTGGCCGGAGAATTTCAGATATTGCTGCGGATCCCAGACCATCGCTCAGGTGCCTTTTCTTTTTCGTGTTTCCTTCAACGTCGCTCTTGGTTACCACTGCTCGTCCCGCGGAGGCAATTCAAGGCCCGCGGGACGGGCAGGAAACGGACGGCGCAAAAACCAACAAGAGAGCGTGTGACCATGGACCTCGGGCTCAAATCGAAAACCGCTGTTGTCACCGGCGCGAGCATCGGCATCGGCCGTGCCATCGCCAAGGGCCTCGCCGCCGAAGGCGTGCGCGTCGTCGGTGTGGCGCGGCGCACCGATCTGCTCGCCGAGCTGGTGCAGGAGGTCGGCGGCGGGCTGATCACGCCGTTCGAGCAGGACGTCATGGCCAAGGACGCGGCGGAGAAGATCGCGGCCTTCGCGTTGAAGGAGCTCGGCCATGTCGACATCCTCATCAACAATGCCGGTGGCAGCCGGCCGCTGCCGGTCGACGCACCCGACAGCAAATGGGACGAGGCGATCGCGCTGAACTTCACCAGCTACCGCCGCATCGCGCATGCGCTGCTGCCGCAGATGATCGAACGCAAATGGGGCCGCATCGTCAACATCACCGGCAAGTCCGAGCCGGAGGGCCTCAACGCCGCGTTCGCCGCCAAGGCCGCGGTGCACGCCTGGGCCAAGGGCCTGTCCCGCGAGATCGGCGAGCACGGCATCACCATCAACTGCATTCCGCCCGGCCGCATCATGAGCGAGCAGATCCGCCGCAACTATGCGCCGGATTATCGCGAGCGTTTTGCGGAGGAAGAGATCCCGGTCGGCTATTGGGGCGAGCCGGAAGACCTCGCCGCGCTCGCGGTGTTCCTGGCTTCACCCGTGGCGCGGTACATCACGGGCACGGTGATACCGGTGGACGGGGGACTGCGGCGGTATCAGTTCTAGGGCGGGATGCGGAATCGCCACGCCGGCACGGAGATCGTGGGGTGAGTTAGGGCGCGCCGACAGACTGTGCCGTCCTCATTGACGCTGTGCCGGCCTCTTCAACCACCATCGGCGGATCATCAGGCACTGCATGGCGCAAATCGTCACGCCGGTGACAGCGACCATGCCGTAGACGGTCAAGAGCGAAACGAAATTGAACGGATCGCTCTCAAATGTGACGAGCTGCCACCTCCTGAGGTGATCCGTGCCGCGAAACAAGCCGAGCAGCGCGCCTGTCGTGCACCAGCGCCACAGCTCGGAAAGCCCGATCCACGCCATGAACAGGCAGGCTCCCCAACCGGTGATGTAGGCACCGATCGATTTCATGATGGTCAGCCATCCCGCCATGACGCGGTATCTGCCATGATCTCGGCAGGAACGGCCACCGCGAAGTCAAAACAAGGCTACCGGAAGTTGAATGCCGTGAGTCTGGACGACGCCTGTAGATGGCGGAGCGCCGTGAACCCGACGACGGCTTTCGACACGGAGCATCTCGGGTTTCGCAGGTGCTCAGCCGTCCTTCGAGCCGCATCCAGAAAATTCGCGGATCCAAATTAAACGAATCTTTTGCTTTTCATCCTCAGGTAGCAGCCGAACCTGCCCTGTTCGGAGCGAGCGAAATGGCATTCGGCAAGCGTCAGTCCGGAGTTGGTGCCGCAGCTCAAACGTTCGACGTCGGCCTGCCCGCCGCGCCCGCAGCCAGCCAGGCCACTTCCGGGACTCCGGTGGCGACAGGCAGCCCGCTCCGCTGGCTGGTTGCGCTGCTGGCTTGCGGCGCCATGCTCTACGGGCTGATCGCAAGCTACGGCGCGGGCATTCTGCGCGACCATCGCCTTTCCGGCACCTGGCAACCTGCCTATGACCTGCGTGCCACCGAAGGGACGTGCGAGCGAACGAACTTCGTGATCACCTTCTGCAGCACCAAGATCATTTCAGTCGCAAGGCCCGACCAGCCGGCCGTGATCCACAAGTTCATGATGCTCTTCAGCAGCGGCGGCGGAGAAACCCTGGTGCCGGCGCGTTCGACGACCGACCGCGCGGCGATCACGGTTCTCTATGCCGCGGAAACAAAGCTCTGGAACCGGACGGTCTCGTTTGTTTCCGTGGCGGGCCTGGTGGCGTTGTTCACCTTCGGCTCGCTGCTCCTGTTCTGGCGATCGCTCAATTCGTGAACCTGGGCGAGTAGAGCATGTCACGGCTCGTAACCGTCCTCGGTGCCGGCGGCATCTTGCTGCTGTGGGGCATCTGTCAAATGCCGTCTGGTTCCAGGGAGGCAGCGTCACGCCAGACGCTGTCCATCAGCAAAGAGCCGGACCGCATCCTGCTCGGCTGGAGCGGCCCCGTCCAGGAGCCCATGAGCGAGCGGGTGGGCGCCGCCCTTGATCAATTCAAGTCCGATCAACGCCGGCTCGTGCTGGTCCTCAACTCGCCCGGCGGCTCGATCGAGCACGGCCGCAAGGTCGTCGCCGCGATCCGCGCCCGCAACCGTGCGATGGACACGTTCGTGCAGAAGGCCGGCGTCTGTGCCTCCATGTGCGTTCCGATCTTTCTCGCGGGCACAAGGCGCGTGGCCGATCCCGACGCCTACTTCATGTTTCACGAGGCCAGCCTGACCGGCAGCGCCAGGGACATGATGAAGCGACAGGAATTAGGCGAGGCCAACAGGGCCGTGGTCGCGGAGGTCGTGAAGACCGTCGAGACGCAAGCCACCGACGACCTGTTCCACAAGGACATGGGCATTCGCCGCGTCAACACGGCCTGGCTCGCGGGACTGCGCAAGAAGATTCCCGGCCGCGATATCTGGATGAGCGCTCAACAACTCGTCGACGAGGGCTCCGGCGTCGTCGACAGCCTGAGCGTCACACCGTCCCAATAGAGGCGGTGCTGGCTGACCCATTTCGGAATCGCGGCATGTCGGAAGGGTTCCTCGCGAATCCGCGCGGCTCTATGCCGGAACGGTCGATCCGCCAACGCGTTAGCTCTCATATATAGAAGGAGAACATCATGAGCGTTGAAGGCAAGATCAAGGAAGGCGCCGGTTACATCAAGGAAGAGATGAACGAGCACGGCAAGGATCCCGAGAGCCAGCGCAAGGCCCAGGAGGGGCGCGATCTTCGCAACGAGGGCCGCATGGAAGACGGCAAGCCGCCGAAGACCACCAAGCCCGGCACCGGCCACTGAGCCGATCTGATTCAACACCGCCTCCGGTCAAAGCCGGGGGCGGTTTTTGTTTGAGCGATACGAGAGCGAGGAACGTGAGGTTCATCCCGCCGTTGCTCAAGCCTCATTGGAGGAAAGTTCATGCCCAAGACGTCGCTTGCCGAAATCGCGAAGGACATGGCCGGGATCGACATCGCCATTCTTTCGACCCACACCGAGATCGGCGAGATCGCCAACCGTCCAATGAGCAACAACGGCGATGTCGCCTATGACGGCACGTCCTACTACTTTGCTTATGAGCAAACGCGGACCGTGTCGGACATCCAGCGCAATCCGAAAGTCGCGCTCGGGTTTTCGTCGGAAGCGGGCCTGTTTTCGAACGGGATCTACGTCGCCGTCGAAGGGACCGCCGAGCTGATCCGCGACAAGGCGGCTTTCCAACAGCATTGGATTAGCGATCTCGACGATTGGTTCGACGACGGCATCGATACGCCAGGCCTCGTCCTGATCAAGGTCAAAGCCAACCGCATCACTTATTGGAAGGGCGGTGAAGAGGGTGAGGTTAAGCTCTGACCTGCGCGGGAACGTGCGGCGATTTCTTGAGTGGTTCTTCAGAAGCCGTGAAACTGGTGCCATCACCATCGCGCAGTGGCCGAATCTCGTCCTCTGGATCGTGATCGTTGCGGGAGTTCTGCTTTGGATCTGGCCTGCCGCAGGCAAATCCAGCGTCGCTTTGACGATCGTCATGAAAGCCGGACTGATCATCTGGGGCGCCGACGAGATCTTTCGCGGCGTGAATCCGTGGCGACGCTGTCTCGGCGCCGCCGTCGTCGTCTATGTGGTCACGACCGTTCTGCCGTGAAGCCATGGACATGACCGGCGGGGGGGGGTGACCCTCAGGACAGACGAACGCCCTTCATCCCTGGCCCGCCGGCGGCACCACATAGAGCGTCAGCGCGAAAACCGCATAGATGAAGATCATCAGCGCGCCGACGAACCATGCCGAGCGGCCGCTGGCGGTGATGTAGGCCGACGTGACCGTCGCGATCATCACCATGGTGACGGCGCCCGGCCAAAACTGCAGGTCCATCGGCTTCGGCCCCACGACATAGCTGAGCAGCACCAGCGCGGGTGCGACGAACAGCGCGATCTGCGAGGCGCTGCCGAGCGCGATGCTGACGGCCATGTCGAGCCGGTCCTTGCGCGCCGCACCGAACGCCACCGCGAATTCGGCGGCGGCGCCGACCAGCGAGACGACGATGAAGCCGACAAAGGCCGGGCTCATTCCGAAGGTTTCCGCCGCCTTCTGTACTGATTCCACGAAAATCTCGCTGACCAGCGCGACCAGCACGGTGACGACCAGCAGCGTGCCCACGGCTAATCCGATCGGCCAGTGCGCCTCCTTGTCGTCGCCGTGATCGGCGCTGGCGAACAATTCCTTGTGGGTCACGAGTGAGAACCACAAACCGAGTGCGTAAGCGAGGATCAGGAGGATTGAAATGCCGAGGCTGAGCTTATTCAGAACGCCCCCGTCCGGCGGCAGGTGCTCGAGATCGGCGACCGCCGAAGGCGCAAGCAACGCCACGGTTGCCATCAACAGCAGGCCCGACGAGAGCCGCGCGCCGGCGCGGTTGTACTCCTGCACGTGGTAGCGCAAGCCGCCGAGCAGCAGGCAGGCCCCCAGCATGAACACCGCGTTGGTGACGATCGCGCCCGCGATCGAGGCCTTCACCAGCATGTACTGGCCTGCGCGCAGCGCGGTGATGGCGATGATCAGTTCGGTGAGATTGCCGAGCGTGGCATTGAGCAGTCCGCCCACGGCATCGCCTGTCTTCGCGGCGACCGCCTCGGTGGCATGGCTGAGCAGGGCCGCGAGCGGCACGATGGCCAGTACCGCCAGCACGAACAGCAGCGTGTGGGAATGCGGGGCCGCCTTCTCGGCCACCAGCACGATGGGCACGAACACCAGCATCCAGAGCAAAGGAGTATTCCGGATTTCCCTGAGTAGGATCTGCATGTCGGCCGCTCTTTCCATCGATGCCTCATGGAAAGGTCCGCGAGCTTGCTGCGGGAGTGTTGATCTGGCTCAACGTCGGCCGACAGATGCGCGCCGCCATTAGCGACCGATCCGGGCAAACTAGGTGGGAGTGCACCGTGCCCCAGTCCCCAGGGCCAGGCAGCGGCTCAGTGTTTTGCCCGATGGCTCAACTTGATCGCGGCTGCGGACGCCCCCTCGGAAACGTTTCGAAAATCCCTTATCAATCAAGGGACTTCTACTGTGCATGGGGTTGTTCTTCGACTTTTTGGTCTGGAGCCTCACCCCGCCTGCAGGATCTCCGCAACCGCCGCCCCCGCCGCGATGGTGCCGAGCTTGCCGCCGACATCCCGCGTCGCCCTGCCCTCGCCGATCGCTTTGGCCACCGCCGCCTCGATCGCACGCGCGGCCTCTTCATAGCGGACGGCGCCCGTCTTCTCGCCGTGCCAGGCGAGCAGCAGCGCTGTCGACAGGATCAGCGAGATCGGATTGGCGACATCCTGTCCGGCGATATCGGGCGCCGAGCCATGCGCGGCCTGCGCCATGGCGTAGCGCTCGCCGACATTGAGCGAGCCGCCGAGGCGGAGGCTGCCGGAGAGCTCTGCCGTGAGATCGGACAGGATGTCGCCGAACATGTTGGTGGACACGATGACGTCGAAACGGTCGGGACTGCGCACCACATGCGCCATCATGGCATCGACCAGGATGTCGTCGACCGCGAGGCCGGGATAGGCCTTCGCCGCCTCGCGGCAGATGTCGAGGAACATGCCGTCGCCGATCTTGAGCACATTGGCCTTGTGCACGATGGTGAGATGCCTGCGCCGCTTCATCGCCAGACGGCAGGCGGCATGGGCGATGCGTTCGCAGCACAGCCGCGTGATCCGGCGCAGCGAGATCACGACGTCGGGCGTGACCAGCATCTCGCCATTGCCCTGTTCCAGATTGCGGTCGGCATAGAAGCCTTCAGTGTTCTCGCGGACCACGACGAGGTCGAAATCACTGATGCGGCCCGGCCTCCCCGCATAAGTGCGCGCGGGCCTGATATTGGCGTAGAGGTCGAGGTTCTTGCGAAAATGACGGGACGGATTGATCTCGCCACGCGCCTCGTCCTTGAAGTCGAACGTCGCGGTCGGGCCCAGGATCAGGCCGTCGGCGGCCCGGACGATGTCGAGCAGCTCTGGCCGTACCGTGGTGCCCGACAGCTTCAGGCTGGCATGCCCGACCGCATGCTCCTCGAGGCGCAGGTCGAGCTGGAAGCGCTCGGACGCCGCGCGCAGCACGCCCGTGGTCGCGGTCGTGATCTCAGGTCCGATGCCATCACCGGGCAGAACGACGATTTGCATGGCGCTTCCCTCGTTGCAGCAGCTGGCGCGATCATACGCCCGCGCGAAGCACCATCGCCCAGCCTTCGCGCATACACATCATGCACGCATATGCCTGTGGAAGCAGCGCGGGCCGTAGTACATGCCAATGTCCCCTCAGCGAGGCCGCCGGAGCAACGCGCCAACGCAATGACAATCACGTTACCTGCCGCCGCGCGCGAGCCCGATCATCCCATCGCCGATGGCCTTCCGGCCGCCCAGCGCCGCTGGGCGATCGCGGCGATCTTCACCGCGCTGGCGATGGCCTCGCTCGACACTGCGATCGCCAACATCGCCTTGCCCGCGATTGCCGCCGATTTGCATGTCTCACCGGAGCAGTCGGTCTGGGTGGTCAACGTCTACCAGATCGCACTGGTGGCGACGCTGCTGCCGCTCGGGGCGCTCGGCGAGATCGTCGGGCACCAGCGCATCTATCTCGGCGGCCTGATCCTGTTCACCATCGCCTCGTTGTTCTGCGCGGTGGCGTGGTCGCTGGAGAGTCTCCTGGTCGCGCGCACGCTGCAGGGCTTAGGTGCGAGCGGCATCATGAGCGTCAACACGGCGCTGGTGCGCTTCGTTTATCCGGGCCGGATGCTCGGCCGCGGTTTTGGCCACAACGCGCTCGTTGTCGCGACCGCCTTCACGTTCGGGCCGTCGATCGCCTCTGCCATCCTCGCGCTCGGCCCGTGGCCCTGGCTGTTCGCCGTCAACATCCCGTTCGGCCTCGTCGCGATCGGCATCGGCTTTGCAATGCTGCCGAAAACGCCGCGCGCCGATCATGGCTTCGATTTCCTCGGCGCGGTGCTGGCGTCGGCCTGCCTCGGCCTGTTCATCACCGGCATCGGCAGCGCCGCGCACAATCTCTCGCCTGTCCTCGTCGGCATCGAGCTGGTCGCCGCCCTTGCGCTCGGCTTGATCCTGACGCGGCGGCACGCCGATCATCCGGCGCCGATGCTGCCGATCGACCTGTTCGCCCGGCCGATGTTCGCGCTGTCGGCGGCGACGGCCGTGTGCTCCTTCGCCGTGCAGGGCCTCGCCTTCGTCTCGCTGCCGTTCTATTTCGAGGACGTGCTCGGCCGCTCGCAGGTCGAGACCGGCTTCTTCATGACGCCATGGCCGCTCGTGGTCGGCATCATGGCGCCGATCGCCGGGCGCCTGTCAGACCGCCATGCGGTCGGCCTGCTGGGCGGCATCGGCCTCGTGCTGCTCGGCCTCGGCATGGCGCTGCTCGCAACACTGCCGGCCAACCCCGCCATTGCCGACATCATCTGGCGGATGGTGATCTGCGGCATGGGGTTCGGGTTCTTCCAGGCGCCGAACATGAAGGCGGTGATGTCGAGCGCGCCGCCGCATCGCAGCGGCAGCGCCTCCGGCATCGTCGCCACCGCGCGGTTGACGGGACAGACGACGGGCGCCGCGCTTGCCGCGGCCTGCTTTGCGCTCGCCGGCCACGAGGGCGCAACGCTGGCTCTGGCGCTCGGTGCCGGCTTTGCCGCCCTCGGCAGCGTGATGAGCTTCCTGCGGCTGGCGGTGAAGTAATCCTCAGGCCAAATGGCGGGCCGCCGTCACATCGACGGCCGCCGCCGGAACGATCGTCTCGTCGTCCAGCGCGGCCAGGCGCGCATCGATGGCATCGATGACCTTTCGCGAGAACGGCCCGAGATGCGCATAGGCCGCGATCATCTGCACCGCGATCCGCGCGGATGACGTGTCACGCTTGGCGCAATTCATGAAGGTCTGCCACAGCGGCCCGCGCGCCTCGGGAATGGCGGTGACGACCTTGTGCACGGTCTCCATCGCGCCGACCCTGGCGCGGATGTCGCCCTCGGCGAGCTCGTGGCGCTGCCTGGAGCGGTCGAGCAGCGTCATCAGCTTGTCGACGCGGCCGGCGTAGGCGGCCGGGCTGTACACGCGCTCCAGCACGGTCTTGTAGTCCGTCAGAATGTCGCGCAGCGGCCGCACCGGATCGAAATTGATGCCGCCGGTGCACTGGTCGCCGCCCGTTGTCGAAGCCAGATCATGATCCGGATGCAGCCGGCCCTCCTTGGCGAGCCGCCGCGTCAGCTGCGTGTTCGGCAACGCATACAGTAGCCCGACCATGGCGACGGGAATCGCGGCCTCCTCGATGAAGTCGATCATCGCCTCCGCCATCGAGACCTTCTCGTTGTCGAAGCCGACGATGAAGCCGGCGGTAACAAGCATGCCGGCCGCGTAGATCTTATGGATGCTCTCGGCGATGTTGCGCCGCGTGTTCTGCTTCTTGCGCATCGCGACCAGCGTTGCGGGATCGGGGCTCTCGATGCCGACGAAGATGCCGAAGAAATTGGCGGCGCCCATCAGCTCCAGCAATTCAGGATCGTCGGCGAGATTGACCGACGCCTCGGTCGACAGCTCGAAAGGATAGTTGTGGGCGCGCTGCCACTCGGCCAGCTGCGGCAGGAACTGGCGCAGTGACTTCTTGTTGCCGATGAAATTGTCGTCGACGAAGTCGAGATGGCCGCGGTAGCCCATGTTGTAGAGCGTCTCGAGCTCGACGAACATCTGCTCGGTCGTCTTGGTCCTGGGCACGCGGCCGTAGAGCTCGATGATGTCGCAGAACTCGCAGGTGAACGGGCAGCCGCGCGAATATTGCACACCGAGATAGAGATAGTCCTCGAACTTCAGGAGGTCGAAACGCGGCACCGGCGTCCTGGTGACGTCGGCCTGGAATTTCGGCGCGGTGAAGATGCCGGAGCGGGCTCCGCCCTCCCAGGCCGCGATGAATTCGTCGATGACGCTCTCGGCCTCGCCGAGCACCCGGAAGTCAGCCTTTTCATAGACGTGGGGGCTCGACGTGGGATCGGGACCGCCGACGACAACCGGCTTGCCCGCCGCACGGCATTTGTCGATCAGGTGCAGCGTATCCGCCTGCTGCGGCAACATGCCGCCGGTGAATACGACGTCAGCCCAGGCGAGATCGTCGTCACCGAACGCCTGCGTGTTGCAGTCGATCAGCCGGACGGTCCAGCTCGACGGCAACATCGCCGCGACCGTAATCAGACCGAGAGGAGCGGCGGGACGCCGGACGCCCATCAGCTTGCAGGATTCGCCGAAGCTCCAGAACGATTCCGCCGTGAACAGCGGATAGAGCATCAGCACGTTGCAGGGGCTCGGCACGATCATGGAACTCCTCTGGCGTCGTTCGCACTGTAGCAAAGCATCGCCGACTTGCATCCCGACATTGGTGGCAAATTACGCTGGGCGGAACACCGGAACGTCGTCTCAGGCCGCCTGTTGGCGGCAAGAGAGAAGCCTCCGCTCGGACCCGGGCGGGCTTCGACGCGACCCCGCTTGGCCCATGATCTTCCCACACCCGCGAAAATTTTCGGCAGCCACCCCGCGGACTGTTGATTTGAACAGTTCCATTTTGCCGGACACATTGCGCGCCTGCGTCCAATCGGTGGATTGGGCCAATCAGGGGACTGCGATGGCAAACCTAATAATCAACGGAAAAACCTTCACTCTCGACGTCGAGCCGGATACGCCGCTGCTCTGGGCGATTCGCGAGAATGCCGGCCTGACCGGCACCAAATACGGTTGCGGCATTGCACAATGCGGCGCCTGCACGGTCCACATCGAAGGCGTCGCCACCCGCTCCTGCGGCGTCTCGGTCAGCGAGGCCGAGGGCAAGAAGATCACCACGATCGAGGGGCTCGCCTCGGGCGGCACCCTGCACAAGGTCCAGGAGGCCTGGATCGCCCAGGACGTGCCGCAATGCGGCTATTGCCAGAGCGGCATGATCATGGCGGTGGCGGCGCTGCTGACCGAGAAGCCGAAACCGACCGACGCCGACATCGACGAGGCCATCACCAATATCTGCCGCTGCGGCACCTTCCAGCAGGTGCGCGAAGCGATCCACACGATCGCAAGCGCCTAAAGGAGCCGCCCATGAACAAGCATGTTTCTCCCAAGATGAATCGCCGTGCCTTCGTCATCGGCAGTGCCACGCTCGGCGCCGGCCTCGCCATCGGCCTCGACATCCCCTTCGGCGGGCCCGCCATTGTGCGCGCGGCCGACGGCTCGCCCGAAATCGGCGCCTGGGTCGTGGTCAGGCCGGACGACACCGTGGTGATCCGCATCGCCCGCTCCGAGATGGGCCAGGGCTCGCTGACGGGTCTCGCCCAGCTTGTCGCCGAAGAGCTCGAATGCGACTGGACCAAGGTCACGACCGAATATCCGACACCGGGCCAGAGCGTCGCACGCAAGCGCGTCTGGGGCGATTTCTCGACCGGCGGCAGCCGCGGCATCCGCTCCTCGCAGGACTATGTCCGCAAGGGCGGCGCCACCGCGCGCGTGATGCTGATCCAGGCCGCCGCCGACGCATGGAAGGTGCCGGCCTCCGAATGCTCGGCCGAAAACAGCGTCATCACGCATAAGGCGTCGGGCCGGACCACGACCTACGGCAAGGTCGCCGAAGCCGCCGCGAAGCTGACGCCGCCGGCCGAGGTCAAGCTGAAGGACCCGAAGGACTGGAAGCTGATCGGCAAGGGCGTGAAGCGCCTCGACACCGTCGACAAGACCACCGGCGCCATGATCTACGGCGCCGACGTCAAGCTGCCGGGCATGCTGAATGCCGCGATCAAGGACTGCCCGGTGTTCGGCGGCAAGCTGAAGAGCTTTGACGAAGCCAAGATCGCCGGCATGAAAGGCGTCAAGAAGGTCGTCAAGGTCGGCGACACCGCCGTTGCTGTGGTCGCCGACACCTGGTGGCACGCCAAGACCGCGCTGGAGGCCCTGCCGATCGTCTGGGACGAAGGCGACAACGCCAAGGTCTCCAGCGAGTCGATTGCGAAATGGCTCAACGAGGGCCTCGACGATTCTCAGCCGGCCTATGTCGGCAACAAGAACGGCGATGCCAAGGCCGCGATTGCGAGTGCGGCAAAGAAGGTCGAAGCCGTCTACTCCTATCCCTACCAGAACCACGCCACGATGGAGCCGATGAACGCCACCGCGCTCTACACCGCGGATAAATGCGAGGTCTGGTGCGGCACGCAGAACGGCGAAGCCGCCTTCGCTGCAGTGCTGGAAGCGTCCGGCCTGCCCGCGGAGAAGTGCGACGTCCACAAGGTAATGCTGGGCGGTGGTTTCGGCCGGCGCGGCCAGACCGACTATGTCCGCCAGGCGGTCGTCATCGCCAAGCAGATGCCGGGCACACCGATCAAGCTGTTGTGGTCGCGCGAAGAGGACATGGCGCATGGCCGGTATCACCCGATCACCCAGTGCAAGATGACCGGCGCGTTCGATGCCAACAACAATCTGGTCGCGCTGCACTACCGCCTGTCCGGACAATCGATCCTGTTCTCGCTGCGCCCCGAGGCGCTGCAGAACGGCATGGATCCGGCGGCGTTCCAGGGCGTCGCTCAATCGGGCGAAGCCGCGTTCGGCTATTCGGTGCCGAACCTGCTGGTCGAGCACGCGATGCGCAACCCGCACGTTCCGCCCGGCTTCTGGCGCGGCGTCAACGTCAATCACAACGCGATCTACATGGAATGCTTCATGGACGAGCTGGCCCAGGCCGCAGGCCAGGACCCGCTCGAATTCCGCCGCAAGCTGATGGGCAATCACCCCAAGCACATCGCGGTGCTCAATGCGGTCGCGGAGAAGATCGGCTGGGACAAGCCGGCGCCACAGGGCATCTATCGCGGCATCGCCCAGGTCATGGGCTATGGCAGCTATGTCGCCGGCGCCGCCGAGATCTCGGTGACCGACGGCAGCAAGATCAAGGTGCATCGCATCGTCGCCTCCACCGACCCCGGCTACGTCGTCAATCCGGCGCAGGTGGAGCGGCAGATTGCGGGCTCCTTCGTCTATGGCCTCTCCGCGCTGTTCTACGGCGGCTGCACTGTCAAGGACGGCAAGATCGAGCAAACCAACTTCGACACCTACAACTCGATGCGCATCAACGAGATGCCGAAGGTGGAATCGGTGATGGTGCCGAGCGGCGGGTTCTGGGGCGGCGTCGGCGAGCCGACCATCGGTGTTGCCGCGCCGGCGGTGCTGAACGCCTATTTCGCCGCGACCGGCAAGCGCATCCGCTCGGTGCCGCTGCGCGACCAGAACATCACCTTCGCCTGAGAAACGCCGCGGCGGCCACGATAGCCGCCGCGGCACATTTTTCCGGACAAGCCTCATGAATGTGCCGGTGACACGGCGGAATGCCGTCCTCGGCATCGCCGCCGCGGCCGCATCGCTCGCCACACCTTCGATCCTGCGTGCGCAATCGGCAGGCCGCATCGTCGTGGTCGGCGGCGGCTTCGGTGGCGCGGCCTGCGCGCGTGCGCTCAAGCGCGCCGACGCGAACCTGCAGGTCACCCTGATCGAGCCGAACAAGGTTTTCACGTCCTGCCCGTTCAGCAACGAGGTGATCGCCGGGCTGCGCAAGATGGAGACGCAACGCTTCGGCTATGACAG
This sequence comes from Bradyrhizobium sp. CCBAU 53351, assembly GCF_015291745.1. Lineage (NCBI taxonomy): Bacteria > Pseudomonadati > Pseudomonadota > Alphaproteobacteria > Hyphomicrobiales > Nitrobacteraceae > Bradyrhizobium > Bradyrhizobium sp. CCBAU 53351. Next base: position 2,137,767 of record NZ_CP030059.1, on the reverse strand, counting down.
GATCGCGGCCGAGGGCATCGTCGTGGTGGCTCAGGCCGCGACGGCCATCGACCCGCAAAAGCGTAGCGTGACCACAGCCGAAGGCACCGCGTTTGCCTATGATCGTCTCGTGCTCTCCCCCGGCATCGACTTCCATGGCGAGGCCCTGCCCGGCTATGACGAGGCCGCATCGGACAAGATGCCGCATGCCTGGAAGGCCGGCGCGCAGACGCTGCTGCTGCGCAAGCAGCTGGAAGCGATGGCAGATGGCGGCACGGTCGCCATTGCAATCCCGGCCAATCCGTCGCGCTGCCCGCCTGCGCCTTACGAGCGCGCCAGCCTGATCGCGCATTACCTGAAGACGAACAAGCCACGCTCGAAAGTCCTGATCCTCGACGCCAAGGACAATTTCTCCCAGCAGCGGCTGTTCGAGAGGGCGTGGAAGGAGCTGTACGGCGACATGATCGAGCGCGTTGGCCTGTCGCAAGGCGGCCGCGTCACCTCCGTCGATCCTGGGACCATGACCATCGTCACCGAGTTCGGCAATTACACCCCTGACGTCGCCAACGTCATCCCGCCGCAACGTGCGGGACGCATCGCCGAGATCGCGGGCGCTGCAGATACGACCGGCTGGTGCCCAATCGATCCCGTGAGCTTCGAGTCGAAACTCGTCAAAGACATCCATGTCATCGGCGATGCCTGCCTCGGCGGCGGCATCCCCAAATCGGCGTCGGCCGCAAGCGGGCAAGGCAAGGCCTGCGCCGCCGCCATCGTCCGTCTCCTCGCCGGCCGCGCGCCGGAAACGCCGCGGCTCACAGGCGTCTGCTACAACACCGTCGCACCCGGCTACGGCTTCTCCCTTGCCGGCAATTACCAGCCAAGAGGCGACATCTTCGCCGAGGTCGAAGGCGGCGCGACCAGTCCGGTCGATGCGCCACGCGAATTGCGGGCCCGCGAAGCCGCGGAGGCGGAGCGCTGGTTTCAAACCATCACGGCGGACACCTTTGGCTAGAGCGATGATGGACCAAGCTTGCCGCGAACACCTCGGTGCGCTCCCTCCCCCGCCTGCGGGGGGTGTCTCCACTCGCGAGAATCTCCAAGAAGCGAGAACCCTCACCCTCGCCTTCGGTTCGACCTCTCCCGCAAGCGGGAGAGGTAAGTGGAGTTCGCGGCAGTCGCAGCCATCCTTCCCGACATCTGCGATTGTCGCATTCCTCATAATGGGCCTCACCTTTGCCAGCGTTGTGCACGCGGACGAACTCGTCTCCTACAACATCGTCGGCGATGGCATTCCAACCTCGCTCACCGGCTCGCCTGGCGATGCCGCGCGCGGACGGACCCTGGTGCTCGCACGCAGCACGACCTGCATCCTCTGCCATTCCGGCCCCTTCCCGGAAACGCGGTTCCAGGGCGACCTCGCGCCTGACCTCACCGGGGCCGGGAACCGATGGACGGCGAGCCAGTTGCGGCTTCGACTGGTCGATGCCTCGCGATTCAACGCAGAGACCATCATGCCGTCCTACTATCGCAACGACGGCCTCGTGCGGGTCGGACGCAATTTTGCCGGCAAGGCGATATTGTCGGCCGCCGAGATCGAGGACATCGTGGCCTTTCTTGCAACGCTTCGTGACTAGGACTGTTCATGCCAACCACGCGACGACAATTCTTGAGCCTCGCCGGAGGCATCACCGCCGCCGGAACGCTCCCGATCGTCACCCTGCGTCCGCTTCGGGCAACGCCCGCGATGCTCAATGGTGCGATCCGCAACATCGTCGGCGAAGCATCCGTCAGCACCGGCAGGGTGAAGCTCGATATTCCTCCGCTGGTCGAGAACGGCAACACCGTGCCGATGACGGTGAGCGTCGCAAGCCCGATGACGGCTGACGATTACGTCAAGAGCATTCACGTCTTCAACGAGAAGAACCCGCAGCCGAACATCGGCAATTTCTATCTCGGCCTCTCCTCCGGCCGGGCCCAGGTCTCGACCCGCATCCGCCTTGCCGACACCCAGAAAGTGGTGGCGATCGCGCGTATGTCCGACGACACGTTCTGGCAGGTTGTCGCCGACGTGGTCGTGACGCTGGCGGCCTGCACCGAGGAGATGAACTGATGGCCGCGCTCATCAACGTTCCCGCGAAGGCCAAACGCGGCGACGTCATCGAGATCCGTACGCTGACCTCGCACATCATGGAAACAGGCTTCCGCCACACTGTGGACGGCAAGCTGGTGCCGCGCGACATCATCACGAGCTTCATTTGCCGTTACAACGGCGCCGAGATCTTCCGCGCCGACCTGTTTCCGGCGATCGCGGCCAATCCCTATCTGTCGTTCTTCACCGTCGCCAAGGAGAGCGGCAAGTTCGAGTTCGAATGGATCGGCGACAACGGCTACTCGTCCACCGCGTCGGCATCGATCACGGTCGAATGAGCGTTTGGCGCGCGATAGCCGCGGCGACCTTGTTCGCTGTGGCCCCTGCCCTGCTCGCCGGTGAAATTCCGCCCGATGCGCGCCGGTCCGGCTATTCGTTCATGGGACCCGACACCCGGGCGATGCAGGACGACGACACCTCCAATCCGGCCATGCTGTTCGTGCTCGACGGCGAACAGCTGTGGGCGAAGAAGACCGGCAGCGCGGAGAAGGCCTGCGCGGATTGTCATGGCGATGCGCGCGGCAGCATGAAGGGCGTCGCGGCGCGCTACCCCGCGATCGACACGACGCTCGGCCGCCCCGTCACGCTCGACCAGCGCATCAATCTCTGCAGAGCCGATCATCAGCAGGCGACGCCGCTGCCCTACGAGAGCCGCGACCTCCTCGCGCTCTCCGCCTTCGTCGCCCATCAATCGCGCGGGGCCGCGATCACGGCCGGGGACGATCCGCAGGCCAAACCCTTCGTGGAGCAAGGCCGCGAGCTCTTCATGCGGCGCGAGGGTCAGCTCAATCTCGCTTGCACCAATTGCCACGACGACAATTTCGACAAGCGCCTCGCGGGCGCGCCGATCACGCAGGGACAGCCGACCGGCTATCCGCTCTACCGCCTGGAATGGCAAACGCTGGGATCGCTGGAGAGGCGCTTGCGCAGCTGCATGAGCGGCGTGCGCGCCCAGGCTTATGAGTACGGCTCGCCCGAGCTGGTCGCGCTCGAGCTCTATCTGATGTCGCGGGCGCATGGCCTGCCGATGGAGACACCGGCAGTGCGGCCCTGAAGCGAAAGCGGCCGGCACAGGCCGGCCGCTTCACGGAAGGCCGCGCTGTTCTGCTATTCCGCCGGTGCGGCAGACATCTCCGGATGCGAGGCATAATGTTCGCCGGCGCCGAGCCTGCTGGCCGCGAACAGGCCAGCGGCCATCGCGGCATAGGCCAGCGCGACCGCGGGTGTGACGCCGAAGCCGCCGCCGATGCCGACCGCCTCGCCATGCATGAAGCCGAAATAGGTCAGCACGGCACCGACCAGCGCAAACGCCGAGGCTTTCTCGAAATCCCGCTCGATGATGAAGACGCCGATCGCACCCAGGATGAGGCCACCGAGGATGGAGCCGCCGCCCATCACCTCGAGGCCGTGGTAGAACACGCCCTGCTGCGGCAGCGCTGCGATCGCGGCAGCCTTCACCGCGTCGGCCTTGTCGGCGGCCATCCCGCCGACGGTTGCCGCCGCATTCATGGTCGAACCGAGCATCGTGTCGATCTGCAGCTTGGCCCAGGCGGCCAGATGCGGCGTCAGCGCCAGCACGATCGCGGGCGCGTGCTTGACCGGCGTGGTCTGGAACGCCTGCGCGCCGATCAGCATGCCGATGTAGAGCAGGATCGGCGAGATCGCGACCACGGGCACGAGTGCCAGCAGCACCGAGATGATGCCGAACCAGGCCAGCACGATTACCATGATGCCGGTTGCCGCCGAATAGCCGATGCGGCCGCCCATCGCCTTCCAGCCGGGATGGCCGATATAGACGGCATTGATGAAGGGATTGCCCATCAGGCAGCCGATCAGGCTGACGACGCCGTCGGCCGTGAGCACCCGCGTGGTCGGATATTCGTCGCCGGCCGCTTCCGCGCTCTCGACATTGTCCATGGCCTCGACGAGGTCGTAGATGCCGAACGGAATGGCGGTGACGAGGATGATGCCGAGAAATTCGAAACCGGAGAAGACGTGGCCGATTGCCGGGATCGGCACCGAGAAGCCGAAGTTCGCGAAGGCATCGCCAACGCCCTTGATGCTCAAGCCTCCGAGACCGAGCCCGAACAGGTTCGAGCCCCAGGCGATGACCATGCCGACCGCGATGGCGACGAGGCCTGCGGGAATGCCCCGCGGATATTTCACGCCGCCGAACCAGCTCACCAGGATGATGGCGAAGCAGACCAGGCCAATCTGCGGCGTCATGTACATTTCCAGCGCCGGCCGCATCGAGATGAAGGTGACGGAGACGCCGGCGAGCGTGCCGAGCAGTGCCGCGCGCGGCGTGATCTTGCGAATGAACGGCGCAATGAAGCCGCCGATCATGAGAATGAAGCTCTGGAAGAACACCCAGACCAGGCCGGCGGACCAGCCCTTGAGCGGATCACCCGTCTTCAGTGTGATCGGCAGCATGATCACGAAGGTGACGATGAACATGTGCGGCACGCTGACGCCCGAGGGCAGCGCGCAGACATCGTTGCGACCGGTCTTCTGCGCCAGACGGTAGGCAAGGTAGGCGTAGTAGAACGTCGAGAGGCACATCATCAGCCCGAGCGCGGGCAGGATGCGGCCGAACACCAGACTGTCCGGCATCTTCAGGACGAAGCGCAACAGGCCCGTGAGCACCAGCATGTTGACTAGGATGTTGGTGCCGAAGCCGAAAAACGCGTTCCAATCGCCAGATGTCCATAGTGCCGGCTTGAAACCGGACGTATCGATCTCAGACTTGCCGGCCGTCCCCGTCAATGTGCTCATGATCGTCCCCCTGATGTGGTCGAAGTCCTCATTGCCTCCAGAACTGCGGCCGAGTCCGTGACCCAGCCGAAGATGCCGCCTTGGGCCTTGATCATCTTCAGGCCCATCTCGTGAAACTCGGGAAAGTAGGACGCGCAGCCGTCCGACATGACGACGCAGCGGTAGCCGCGGTCATTAGCCTCGCGCACCGTGGTGTTGACGCACACTTCGGTGGTGACGCCGCACACCAGCAGGTTTTCGATACCGTATCTCTCCAGGACGTCGCCGAGCTCAGTGGCGTAGAACGCGCCTTTGCCGGGCTTGTCGATCACGACCTCGCTGTCGAGCGGATAAAGTGCGGGAATGATGTCGTGGCCGGCCTCGCCGCGAATGAGGATGCGGCCCATCGGGCCGGGATCGCCGATGCGAAGACTCGGCGCGCCGCGCTCGATCTTCGCCGGCGGCGCATCGGAGAGATCGGGCAGATGGCCTTCGCGGGTGTGGATCACCAGCATGCCGGTGTCGCGCGCCGCCGCCAGCACCGCGCCGATCGGCTTCACCGCGCGCGCCAGCTGGCTGACGTCGTTGCCCAGCGTCTCGCCGAAGCCACCGGGCTCCATGAAGTCGCGCTGCATGTCGATAATCAGAAGCGCGGTGGCGGACCAGTCGAGTGCGATCGGCTCGGGCTCGGCGCTGATGACGCCCAATGTCGGCTTGCTCAAGTCCAGCATGACGCCCGCCCCTCGCGAGAACTGCGCCAGGAGTTCTGCAAGCGGCGTGCCATTGTGTACAATTGCGACGGCGTGCAGGCCGCGGAGGAATTCGAAGCACGCTCAGAAGGTTAGGAAGAACGCCTGTGCCTGCTTATTCCCTGTGCGACGGCTTTGCGGCGTGCATTTGCCTAGAGGATGAGCGGCGCGACTTTGGTCTCCATCATTCCGAGGCACGCTGCGCCTGCGAGTCTCGGCAGCAACGCCGTCTCCCCCGGCAGGTCAGCGTTAGATAAAGCCGAGGCCCGGCCGCGCATCCTGCCGCTTGGCGGGTGTCCCGTCCCCACCCGATCTTGCACCGGCCGACAAATCGGGTAGCATTCTCTCATTGCGCAACATTTGATTGTGGAGTTTTCCGATGGCCATTTCACTGGGCGACCTCGTCCCGGAATTCCGCTCGCTGGTCAGCGAGTTGCTTCAAGCCTGTGCGGCAAACGGCGTCACCATGGTGCCGACCGAAAGCGTCAGGACGCCGGCGCAGCAGGCGCGCTACTGGCGGCAATCGCGTTCGATCATCGAGATCAACAATGCGATCGCGACGCTTCGGCAAAACGGCGCGTCGTATCTTGCGGACGTGCTGCAGTCGGTCGGCCCCCAGAACGGAGACGAGGTGACCAAGGTCCTTCCGGGGAACAGCTGGCATCAATGGGGCGAGGCCGTCGACTGCTTCTGGGAGGTCGAGGGAAGAGCCGAATGGTCCACGACCAGGAAGATCAACGGCATCAACGGCTATCAGGTCTACGCCCAGGAAGCGAAGCGGCTCGGTCTGACCGCAGGCCTGCTCTGGCCGCGGTTCAAGGATGCGCCGCATGTTCAACTACGGTCCGACGACAATCCGATCTCGTCCGGTCTGACATGGCCGCAGATCGATCAAACCATGCGCGAACGCTTCGGCGGCGCGCCTGCCGTCGCCAATTTTGGTGCCGAAATGCTGGGGGTCGCGCCGGCGCACGACCCCATCCGGCTCGCCTATAGCGCTCCCGAGGGTTGGCAGGTCTACGAGACGACCGATGTCTGCGCGGCCGTCTTCCGCGGCCGCTTCGCGGTCGACGCAGACGGGGCGCCGAAGGCCTATCACCAGAACAACGCCATCGCGCTCGATTTCCTCGCGAACGCTGGACGGCCCGGAAACTGGTGGGCGCTCGTGACCGATGCGCACGGCGTTCCCAGGGTTCAGGACAATGCGGATCCGGCGCCCGGCTATTATGTCGCAACGACATCGCTGACCAACCCCGGTTTCCCTGCCGATCGGCCCAGCCACTACATCGATGCGAGCACCATTCCGTTCGTCGTCCTGCCCGGCGGCCGCTTCCGGCACTTCACCTCGGCGAAAGTGCTGCGGCTCGGCGACCTTGGAGTCGCCTACAACAAGCTGAACGGCAAGCTCTGCTTCTGTCAGTTTGCCGAGACGGGCCCGGCCGACAAGATCGGCGAAGGCTCGATCGCGCTGGCTTCCAGCCTCGGCATCAATGCCGATCCCAAGCGGGGCGGCCTCGGAACGCGAGACGTGATCTGGACGGTGTTCGCCGGTTCGGGCGTGGGCCGAGGAATGTCGATTGCGGAGATCAATGCGACGGCACAGCCCATCTTCGAGCAATGGGGCGGGATGGCGCGCATGCGGTCATACGAACAGCTCTGACGTCGCCTGGCCTACGCGCCGTATAGCAGCCGATACTCTTCCTCGTACGGCGCGTAAGAATCCTTCAGCGTCGCCATGTTCAACAGCATGGTCGCAACCAGCGTGTTCGTCTTGTCGAACACGCTGGTCCTGGCCCAGGCGCTTTCGGTGCGGCGGCTGCCGGAGAGCGCAACCACCTCGCGCTCGACCTGGTACTCCTCGCCCTCGAAGAGCGGCCCCTTCACCAGGCGGATCTGCTGGTCGGCGAACAGGCCGACGGCCGGTCCCTTGGCCGGCAATGGATCGTCCTTGGAGCGATACTGGAACAGCACGCTCAGCATCTCCATGGGGATGATGGCCCTGCCCCACGGATTGTCGGCGCCGGAATAATAAGGCGAACTCTCGGTGATGACCGCGAGCTTCTGCCTGAGGGAGAACGGATAGAGGTCGCCCATGATCTGGTCGAACGCCATCCGTACCGTCTGCCGCTTGCCGGTCACGCCGACCCGCACGTCGCGCAGGATCACGGGATCGGCCAGCGGTTTGAGCTCGGCAAGGCGGGCCTCCAGTGCCGTCGCTGCATGGGGTTCACCGACGGACGCCGTGCCGCGCAGCACCTCCGTGCCGTCGTGCTTGACCATCTGGACCTGGCACTGACTGTTGCCGGGCAACGGCTTCGACAGGATTGCCTGCACCTCCTCGCCCTCATAGCAGACGCTGCGATAATGCGCGGACAGACATCCGGTCTCGAACCAGGCGCGGCCCCACAGACGCGCGCCGAGCGGCGCAAACTGGCTGAAATGCGTGGGACCCTCGATGGTGCCGCCCTTGAAGCCGAGCTTCTGCGCGGTGGCGTCGTCGTGGATCGAGGCATGCGCGTCGTAAGTTTGGGCCTGCAGCATCTGACGCGGCTGGCGCCATGGGCCGACCAGGGCCTCGGTCGTCTCGGTGATTTGAGTGTCGAATGCGTTTGCAGCCATGATGTCCTCCGCCAGCAAGCCATGACGAGCAGGAGCGCCACGGATGCGGCCAGCGATATTGACTTCGCCGGCCCATGCTCTTGACTGGGTATCTTCCGCTTCGCAAAGCCGCAAGCCTCCCGCGGCGCAAAATCCCTCCCGGACCAGGACAACAAGGACCTTGAAATGACGCTGTTGCAGGTCGAGCTGGACGACAAATACCGGCTCGAATCGAAGCGGATCTTCCTGTCCGGCACACAGGCCCTGGTCCGCCTGCCCATGCTGCAGCGCGAACGCGACCGGCTCCAGGGGCTGAGCACTGGCGGCTTCGTCTCCGGCTATCGCGGCTCCCCGCTCGGCATGTACGACCACGCGCTGTGGCGCGCGAAGTCGCATCTCCAGCAGCACGACATCGCCTTCGTCCCCGGACTGAACGAGGACCTGGCGGCAACCGCGGTCTGGGGCAGCCAGCAGGTCGGCCTGTTTCCCGGCGCCAAGGTCGATGGCGTGTTCGGCATCTGGTACGGCAAAGGCCCGGGTGTGGACCGCTCGGTCGATGCGCTCAAGCACGCCAATGCGGCCGGCACCGCGCTCAACGGCGGCGTGCTCGCGCTCGCCGGTGACGACCATGGCTGCCAGTCCTCGACGCTGGCGCATCAGAGCGAGCAGGTGTTCGCGGCGGCAATGATCCCCGTGATCAATCCCGCAACGCTGCAGGACTATCTCGATCTCGGCCTGTACGGTTTTGCGCTGTCGCGCTTCTCCGGCTGCTGGGTTGGCTTCAAGGCGATCAGCGAGACCGTCGAGAGCTCTGCGTCGATCGACAGCGATCCCGAGCGTATCAAAATTGTCCTTCCTGATGATTTCGAAATGCCGCCCGGCGGCCTCAACATCCGCTGGCCCGATCCGCCGCTCGAAGCGGAGAAGCGCCTGTTCGGGCCGAAGATGGCGGCCGTGCAGGCCTTTGCCCGCGCCAACCAGCTCGACCGCATCGTGCTCGATTCCAAACCCGCGCGGCTCGGTATCGTCGCGACCGGCAAGGCCTATCTCGATCTGCGGCAGGCGCTGGCCGATTTGGGCATCACCGACAAGGACGCGCAGGATCTCGGCCTTCGCATCTACAAGGTCGCGCTGACCTGGCCCTTGGAGGAAAGCGGCGCCAAGCGTTTTGCGGAAGGCCTGCAGGACGTGCTCGTGGTCGAGGAGAAGCGCGGCTTCATCGAAGACCAGCTGATGCGAATACTCTACAATATCGACGCCTCAAAGCGCCCGACCGTCACAGGCAAGCGCGACGAGCGCGGCGCGCCGCTGCTGCCGAGTGAGGGCGAGCTGACGCCGACCATCGTCGCGGGCGCATTGGTGGCGCGCCTGCGCAAGCTCGGCCATCACAGCCCGGTGCTGGAGCAGCGCCTTGCCCGGCTCGAGGCCTTCGACAATCCGGTCGCCGCAAGCACGCAGATCAAGCTCGCCCGCACGCCGTTCTTCTGCTCGGGCTGCCCGCACAACACCTCGACGCGCGTGCCCGAAGGCAGCCGCGCCATGGCCGGCATCGGCTGCCACGGCATGGCGCTGAGCATGCCGACCCGCCGCACCGATCTGATCTCGCATATGGGCGCCGAGGGCGTGAACTGGATCGGCCAGTCGCCCTTCACCAGCGAGACGCACATCTTCCAGAACCTGGGCGACGGCACCTACACCCATTCGGGCTTGCTGGCGTTGCGCGCGGCATCGGCCGCCGGCATCAACATCACCTACAAGATCCTCTACAACGACGCCGTTGCCATGACCGGCGGTCAGCCGGCGGAAGGCGCCTTCAATGTCGCGCAGATCGCACACCAGGTCTGGGCCGAAGGCGTCAAGCGGCTCGCGATCGTCTCCGACGATCCCGCCAAGTATCCGCAAGGCAATTACTTCCCGCAAGGCGCGACCATCCATCATCGCCGCGAGCTCGATGCCGTGCAGCGCGAGCTGCGCGACATCAAGGGCCTCACGGTCCTGATCTACGACCAGACCTGCGCCGCCGAGAAGCGCCGCCGCCGCAAGCGCGGGCTCTATCCGGATCCTGCCAAACGCGCCTTCATCAACGAACTGGTCTGCGAAGGCTGCGGCGATTGCTCGCAGGCCTCCAACTGCGTCTCGGTGCAACCGCTGGAGACCGAGTTCGGCCGCAAGCGCCAGATCGACCAGTCGAATTGCAACAAGGACTTCTCCTGCGTCGAAGGCTTTTGCCCCAGCTTCGTGACCGTGCATGGCGGCAGCCTGAAGCGCATGAAGACGTCGGCGGTGGATTCCGGCCAGCTGTTCGCCGATTTGCCGCTGCCGCCGGCGCGCGAGCTCGACGGCCCCTACAACATCCTCGTCACCGGCATCGGCGGCACCGGCGTCATCACCATCGGCGCAGTGCTCGGCATGGCCGCCCATGTCGATGGCCGCGGCTGCTCGGCGCTCGATTTCACGGGCCTGTCGCAGAAGAACGGCGCGGTGATGAGCCATGTTCGCATCGCCCCGAAGCCGGAAGATATTTCGGCAGTCCGCATCACCACGGGCGGTGCCGACGTCATCCTCGGCTGCGACATGATCGTCTCGGCAGGTCCCGCCGCGCTCAGCCGCGCCGAACGCGGCGTGACCAAGGCCTTTGTCAACGCCGATCTGCAGCCGACCGCGAGCTTCGTGCAAAACCCCGACCTCGATTTCGAGATGGGCACGATGCAGACCGTGCTGCGTGACGCCGTCGGCGACACGAACCTCGACATCATCGATGCGACAGGCATCGCCGCGGCGCTGATGGGCGACAGCATCGCGACCAACCCCTTCATGCTCGGCTTCGCCTTCCAGAAGGGCGCGATCCCGCTGTCGTTGGAGGCCCTGCTGCGCGCCATCGAGATCAATGGCGCCGCGATCGAGATGAACAAGCTCGCCTTCACCTGGGGCCGTCTCGCAGCCCATGACATGTCGCGGGTGCGCAGCGTGCTGCAGTTCAAGAACCGCGCCGCCGCGCCGACCAAGTCGCTCGACGACATCATCGCGACGCGCGCCGAATTCCTGACCTCCTATCAGGACAAGGCCTATGCCGACCGCTATCTCGCTGAGGTCGCCAGGGTGCGCAAGGCTGAGAATGCCGCCTCGCCGGCGTCCACGGAGCTGACCGAGGCGGTCGCCAAGAACCTGTTCAAGCTGATGTCCTACAAGGACGAGTACGAGGTCGCGCGGCTCTACACCGACGGCAGCTTCGCGAAGAAGGTGTCGGAAAAGTTCGATGGCGATTTCACGCTGAAATACCATCTCGCACCGCCGATCTTTGCCAAGCGCGACAAGGTGACGGGCCGGCTTCAGAAGCAGGAGTTCGGCGGCTGGATGCTCCACGCCTTCCGCGTTCTCGCCAGCCTGAAATTCCTGCGCGGCAGCGCGTTCGATCCGTTCGGCCGCACCGACGAGCGCCGGACCGAGCGCAAGCTGGTCGAAGATTATCTGGCGATGATCGACCGGCGGATCGTCGGGCTGAAGGCCGGGCAGATCCCGCTGCTGACGCGGCTTTCGCGCGTGCCCGAGACGATCCGCGGCTTTGGCCACGTCAAGGAAGCCAACGTCAAACTGGCGGCGGCCGAGACGGCGCGCCTGGAAGCGGAGCTGGAGAACAGCCGCTTTGCCGCGGCGGCGGAGTAACCTTCAGAGCCCGCGCTCCCTCCGCGTCATTGCGAGGAGCCCTTGCGACGAAGCAATCCAGACTGCCTCCGCGGAGAGATTCCTGGATTGCTTCGCTGCGCTCGCAATGACGGGGGTCGTAGGACGCGCTCGTCACACACTCAGTGTCATCGCCCGCGAAGGCGGGCGATCCAGTACTCCGAGACGGTTGTGATTTGACCGATAGGCCGCGGCGTACTGGATGCCCCGCTTTCGCGAGGCATGACAGCGGTGGGGATGGCTAGACTGAAGTCGTGGCGACGGCGGGCGTTGTCGCAAACGTCATCGCCCCCTCCGCCAGATGCCGCCCAGCGATGTACCCGAACGTCAGCGCCGGCCCGAGCGTGATCCCCGGCCCCGGACAATTCCCGTTCATGATCGAGCCCATGTCGTTGCCGCAGGCATAGAGGCCGGCGATCGGCGTGCCGTCCGCGCGCAGCACGCGGGCCTGCGCGTCTACCTTCAGGCCGATCGCCGTGCCGAGATCGGCCGGATAGATCCGCATCGCGAAGAACGGCCCCCGCGTGATCGGCGCGACGCAGGGATTGGGCTTGTGGCTGATGTCGCCGAGGTGGCGTTGATAGATGGTGCTGCCGCGGCCGAACTCGGGGTCACGGCCCTCCTTTGCCCCTTCGTTGTAGCTCGCCAGCGTCGCCGCGAGCACGGAGGGCTTGACGCCGATCTTGCCTGCGAGCTGTGCGATATCAGGCGCCTCGATCAACTCGCCGCTCGCCACATAACGCCGATAGCTGCGCGTGAACGGCTTGATGCGGCCAAGGCCATAGGTCCAGAGGAACGCGCGGTCGCAGATCAAATGGAACGGCCGGTCCGGCTCGCCATTGCCATCACGCAGCATGCCGAGCACGAATTCATGGTACGACAGCGCCTCGTTGACGAAGCGCCGGCCCGCGGCGTTGACGGCGATCACCCCCGGCTTGGCGCGGTCGGCTACGGTGTGCGGGAACACGCCGCGGCTGCCGTCGGCGCGGCGAAACAGCGAGGCCGGCACCCAATGGGCCGGGCTGGTCGCGTCCGTATTGAGCGCCGCACCTGTCGCTGCCGCAAGCCGCAGCCCGTCGCCGGTGCTGGAGGTGTGGGCCACCGAGACAAATCCAGCCGCCGCCGGAAAATAACGCTTGCGCAACACGGCGTCGTGCGAAAAGCCGCCGGTCGCCAGCACCACGCCGCGGCGCGCCGCGATCGGCCGGTCGCGGGAGCCATGGCGGATCACCACGCCGCTGACGCGATCACCCTGCATCGAGAGAGCCTCGACGTCGGCGCTGAAGAGAACTTCAACCTGCCGCGCCAGCAGCGAGGCGTATAACTGGGCGGCAAGCGCGTTGCCGAGATGCAGCGTCGTGCCACGCCGGCTTCGCAGCCGCTGCAGTGCATAGGCCGAGACGAGCCGCGCCGCGCGCATGGTCGAGCGCAGCGATCTTCCAACCCTGTGCAAATGCTGACTATCGGGGCGATTGACCATCATGCCACCGAACAGCGTGAACTCCGGCAGCGGTGGCCGCAATCGCGCAAAAGCTCTGCCCAGCCCCGTTCCGTCGAACGCAGCCGGCTCCAGCACGCGGCCGCCTGATGTGGCGCCCAGGCGTTCCGGATAATAGTCCGGACAGGCCTTCACCGACTGGAGACGAACTTCCGTGTTGGCTTCGAGCCAGGCGATCGCCTCGGCCCCGCGCGTGAGGAAGGCGGCGCGCAGGCCGGCATTGGCGGTTTCAGGCACCGTGCTCGACAGATATTGGACGGCATCGGCGATCGTGTCCGAGAGCCCCGCCTCCTTCATCTTGGCGTTGGCGGGGATCCAGACCATGCCCTCGGACCAGGCCGTGGTGCCGCCGACAAAGGCGGTCTTCTCGATCACCAGCACGTGCAGACCTTCGGCCGCGGCAACGGCCGCCGCCGTCATGCCACCGGCACCGGCGCCGATGACGATGACATCGTAGGTCTCATGTGTCGGCATCATGCGGCGGGTGTCCGAAAGCGAGGCATGACAAAGTCATACCTCGCCTCGCCCGTCGGACGCTAGCGGGCGGGCTTCCGCTCTACGGGATCGATATCGATCGCCCGCAGTCGGCCGAGCCGCAGCACGTCCATGGCGAGCCGCCGGCCGATCCGGTCGCGGTCGAGCACGCGGATCAGATCGTCGACGCCGTTGATCTCGACGCCGTCGAGCCTGATCACGACGTCGCCGGGCAGCAGGCCCGCCTTTGCCGCAGGTCCATCCGGCTCGATCTGCATCAGAAGCGCGCCCATCTTGTTCTCGACGCCGGCCGCGACCGCGTGCCGCCGCGGCACCGGCGCGGTCTGCCCGGCGACGCCGATATAGGCGCGGCGGACATAGCCGTGGCGGATGATCTCCGACAGCACGAATTGCGCGGTGTTGCTGGCGACAGCGAAGCAGATGCCCTGCGCCCCGTTGATGATGGCGGTGTTGATGCCGATCACCTCGGCATGCGACGACACCAGCGGTCCGCCGGAATTGCCGGGATTGAGCGCGGCGTCGGTCTGGATCACGTCCTCGATGGTGCGGCCGCTCACCGAGCGGATCGAGCGACCGAGCGCGGACACCACGCCGGCGGTGACGGTCGATTCGAAGCCGAGCGGATTGCCGATGGCGATCACCAGCTGGCCGCGCCGCAAGCTCTTGGAATTGCCGAGCGAGGCATAGGGCAGATGGCGCGCGCCGTTGGCGCGCAGCAGCGCAAGGTCGGTATCGGGATCGACACCGAGCACCTGGGCCTCGCCGACATGGCCCTCGACATCGCGCAGCCGGATCTCCTTGGACGTGCCGACCACGTGGCTGTTGGTGAGCACGAGGCCATCAGGCGAGATCACGATGCCCGAGCCGAGCCCGCCGCGCTCGCGTCTATCAGGCACCTTGGGCCCGGTCTCGACCCGCACGACCGCAGGGCCGACGCGGTCGGTCACGTCGATCACGGCATTGGAATAGGCGTCCAGCAGCGTTCCGTCATCGACCGGAGCAGCCGCCGCCGTTCGCGATGACGGTGCGTCATCGACGATATCTGAGGTGAAATCCAGCATGGCAAGAGTCCTTGAAGGCTCACACAGATGGTGGCCTGTTCCCTGCCGCGCAAGGTGCGCAGGGCTGGACTGCCCAGATGGCTAGGGCGCCCGCCTTAGCGAGCCGCCTCTTGCCTTGACCGGATCGAGCAGCGACCAGTCACCGTCAGGCAGCACATAGCCCTTGGGGAACGGCGCACGCAGCTCGAGCCCGAGCGAGCGCAGCACGCGGTCGTCGCGGTAATAGCATTGCAGGACGACGCGGACGAGCGTCGCCGCAGCAGCGCCGCCGTGCTTACGGAACTCCTGCGCGACGCCGTCGCGCGCGGTGGGCTCGAGGTCGGCAAATGGCATCCCCGCGAGCCGCGCCAGGTGATCGAGCGCTGCGGCCACCAGCCCGGTGTCACGGCCGAGCGTTGCCAGAATGTCGGCCTGGATTGCCGCATCGTCGGCGCCGGGCACCTTGTATTCATCGCTGGCGGGAATGATCATCGCGGCGATGATACGGAGGTCATCGCGCTGCCGCGGCGTCAGTTGATTATCTGCGGACATGACGGCCTCAATCGAACAAATTGGTCAGGCGCTGCTTCATCTGGTCGGCAATGTACAGCGCGAGAGCCTGGATGGTGGAGGTCGGGTTCACCCCGCCCGATGTTACGAAGATGCTGCCGTCGACGATGAAGAGGTTCTTGACGTCGTGCGAGCGGCCCCATTCGTTGACCACGGAGCGCTCCGGGTCGGTGCCCATCCGCGCGGTGCCGAGCAGATGCCATCCGCCCCACGGGATCGGCGAGTTGATGCAGATATCGGTCGCACCAGCGGCCTCGAGCACCTCCCGCCCGCGGGTGAGTGCGTGCTCCATCATCTTCCGGCTGTTCTCACTGATCGTGTAGTCGATCTTCGGCGCCGGGATGCCGTGGCTGTCCTTCAGGACCGGATCGAGCGTGACCTGGTTGTGCTCCTCCGGCAAATCCTCGCAGATCGCGGAGAAACCGAGACGATGGCCGTTGAGCTTGCGGAAAACGCGGTGATGATCCTCGCCCCACGGCAAAATGCCCTTCTGCTCGCTGACGACGGCCTCAAACACCGGCCCGGCGCCGCGCACGAACTGCACGCCGTAGCCGCGCACGAAGCCGCGCGACAGGTCGGTGTCGTACCATTCCTTGCTCCAGAGGCAGGTCGGCGGCGCGCGGTTGCTATCGGTCGGCTCCTTCACATAGCCGTAGATCTGCGCGTAGGGATGGAACATCAGATTCTTGCCGACGAGGCCGGATGAATTGGCAAGGCCGTTCGGGAAGCGGTTTGATTTCGAGTTGAGCAGCAGGCGGGGCGTGCCGACGCCGTTGCAGGCGATGATGACGACATGCGCGGGCTGGAACTGCTCGACGCCATCCTTGTCGTAATAGACCACGCCCGAGGCCATGCCGTTCTCGTCGGTGGTGATCTCGCGCACCCGGCAATGGGTGCGCAACTCGACGCCGGCGCGGATCGCATGCGGCCAATAGGTGATGTCGGTGGACGACTTCGCGCCTTGCGCGCAGGCCGGCGTGCAATGGCCGAGATTGATACAACGCGCCCGCCCCTCATAGTCCATCGTCGCGACCGTCGTGTCCGACGGCCACCAGTGCCAGCCGAGCTGGTTCATGGTCTTGCCGATGATGGCGCCGGACAATCCCATCGGCTGTGGCGGCATCGGCGGATGCGTCAGCGGCGAGAGCGGATCGCCCGAGAGGCCTGACGTGCCCATCATGCGATCGTTCTCCTCGAAGAACGGGGTCAGGGCGTCGTAGTCGATCGGCCAGTCGTCGGCGACGCCGTCCAGCGTCTTCACCTTGAAATCGGAGGGATGCAGCCGCGGCCAATGCGCGGTGTACATCACGGTCGAACCGCCAACCGCATTGTAGTTGACGACCTTGATGGGCGAATTGTCGTCGTTGATGGGATAGTCCTCGGGCCGGCCACGCACGTTCGGGCTCGACGACCATTCGCCGTAGAATTTGGCCTCCCAGTCCCGGCCCGTGCTCGGATATTCAGCCGGGTTCATCCAGCCGCCCTGCTCCAGGCAGAGAATGTGCATCTTGGTCTCGGCCAGCGACCACGCCACCGCCGCGCCCGAAGCGCCGGCGCCGATGATCAGGACGTCCACGGGGTCTTTCATCGCAACCTTGTCCTCCCGCCCTCGCCGCTTACCGGGCGATTCGGCCTGCACGGTTCGCAAGCTCCGCGAACGATAGGATCAGAGCGGCCGGGGAGTAAAGCCGCGAGGCCGGAATGTCGCACTTCGCAGGGCGCAGACCATTGGTATCGCCACATCTGGATGCTAGGAACAGGCGGTCCGAGCCATCGATAGCGAGACCTTATGTCCTTCCGAAATGTCTTTGCCGCCGCCCGCGCGTTTGCGCTTCTTTGTTTCTTCGCCTTGTCCGGATTCCTGGCGTCGTCCCAGCCGGCCTCCGCGCTGACCGCCGCCGCGACGGTGCGCGACGGCAACTCGATCCAGCTCGGCGACGTCACCTACCGGCTCGACGGCGTCGACGCGCCCGAGTTGGACCAGGTCTGCATCGACGATCATGCCGATCCCTGGACCTGCGGCATCGATGCGCGGGACCAGCTGGCCAAGCTGATCAACAAGCGGCCCGTGCGCTGTGACGATGTCGGGCCGGAGAAAAGCTTCGGCAAGCGGCACCGGGCGATCTGCACGGCCGAGGGCGACAAGTCGACGCTGAACGAGCATCTGATCAAGCTCGGCTTTGCCATCGCGCGGGAGCCGATCAAGGCGAACGTCAAGCCGGCGGCAGGCGAAGCCAGGACGGCCTCGGCCGGAATCTGGAAAGGCTGCTTTGTTGCACCGCAAGACTTCCGCGCCGGCAAGAAGGACGGCGCACTGCTGGGCGCGGCCTGCCGCCAGGACCGCGACAAGGAGATTCGCGCCGCGCTGTTCCCGGAGGAGCTGACGATGCCGCCGAGCTGCAGCATCAAGGGCAAGCTTGCGGTGCGCGCGCGCGTTACCGGCAATATCGGCATCTATCATTTGCGGGGTTGCCCGAGCTACCCGGCGACCACCAAACCGGACCGCTGGTTCTGCTCGGAGGACGACGCCCAGGCGGCCGGCTTCCGCAAGGCCTATAATTGCCGCCGGCCGAAGTGAACAAACCCGCTCACGCATCCGTGAGTGGTAGTCCGGGACCGTATTGATCCGGAATTGAACTCCTTCGCGAGTTGCTGCACTTATGAACATACGCAAGCGCTTGCGCATGCGTTTCCTTGGCGGACGATCCTCATTGGATTGTCTTTGCTTGGGCGTTTCCTCCCTAGACTTGGGCCGCTTGTCACAACAAGCGGCTCTTCTTTTTGGGCGGCCTTACGTCCTCGCGCGCTAGTGCCGCATCATGATCTGGTCCATCGGCGGCATGTTGGCGTTCAGATGCGCCATGATCCAGACCGTGCCCCCGACCACGAGGAAGACCACCAGCAATCCGAAGGCCAGCGCCAGCACGTTGTTGGTGTTGTCGGGGCCGGTCGTGATGTGCAGGAAGAACACCAGATGCACGCCCATCTGCGCGATCGCCAGCACGATGAGCGCAACGGGAATCGAGGGCTGCCAGACCAGATCAGTGCCCGCGATGAAGAACGATGTCGCCGTGAGCAGCAGCGCAAGTACGAGCCCGATGACGTAACCGAGGATTCGGGTCCCGACACTGTGTTGCTCTTCCTCACCCGGCGCGAGGTCGTGTCCGATGTGCGATTGATCGCTCATGCGCCACTCCCGAGCAAATAGACGACCGAGAACACCCCGACCCAGACGATATCGAGCGCGTGCCAGAACAACGCAAAGCACATCACCCGGCGCAGGACATCGGCGCGAAAGCCTTTTGCGAAGACCTGGGCCATCATGGTGAGCAGCCACAAGACGCCGGCGGAGACGTGCAGGCCGTGGCAGCCGACCAGCGAGAAGAACGCGGTCAGGAACGCGCTGCGCGACGGACCGAAGCCGCGCGCGACGAGGTCGGCGAATTCGCGGAACTCGATGGCGAGGAAGATCAGCCCGAGCGCGCAGGTCACGCTCATGCCGAGATAGAACCAGAACCGGTTGCGCATATCGGCCGCGATGCTGGCCATGCCGCAGGTGAAGCTCGACAGCAGCAGGCAGACCGTCTCGATCGCGACGTTCCTCTGCTCGAAAATCTCCGAGCCCTTGGGGCCGCCGGCGGTCTGGCCAGCCAGCACCGCATAGGCCGCGAAGAAGCAGGAGAACATCACGATGTCCGAGAGCAGGAAGATCCAGAAGCCGTAGGCGGTCACGATCCGCTTCGGCGCAGGACCGGGATGCTCGATCACCACACCGATGTGATGGGGATCGGCCTGCGCGTGGCCGGCGGTCGCGATCATCGCCATCAGACCGTCCCCGCCATGCTGACGAGGCTGCGCCGCTCCTCGAGATTGACGCGGTCGACCGCAGCGACTTCCTCGGCCGGAATGACGTATTCGTCATGGTCCCGCCAGGCGAACACCACGAAGGTCGCCCATGCGCCGAGGCCTCCCAGGATCACCATCCACCAGATGTGCCAGATCAGCGCAAACCCCATGATAGTGGCGAAGAACGCGCAGACAAAGCCGGTTGGGGAATTCCGGGGCATTTCGATGTCGCGATATTCGCGCTTGTCATGCTCGAGCGATTGCTGCTGCGCGCGGGCTTTCATGTCCCAATAGGCGTCTTCGCCGCGCACGTCGGGATTGAAGGCGAAATTGAACACCGGCGGCGGCGACGAGGTCGCCCATTCCAGCGAGCGGCCGTCCCAGGGATCGCCGGTCCGGTCGCGCAGCGCCTCGCGATTGCGGATGCTGACCACGAGCTGCACGATCTGGCAGATCACGCCGATCGTCAGCACCGCCATGCCGATTGCAGCAACGATCATCCAGGGCCGCCACGCCGCGACGTCGTAATGCTGCATTCGTCTGGTCATGCCGAGCATGCCTACGATGTAAAGCGGCATGAAGGTGACGAAGAAGCCGACGAAGGTGAACCAGAACGCAGCCTTGCCCCAGCGCTCGTCGAGGCGGAAACCGAACGCCTTCGGAAACCAGTATTCGAAGCCGGCGAAGGCCCCGAACAGCACGCCACCGATGATGACGTTGTGGAAGTGCGCCACCAGGAACATGCTGTTGTGAAGCACGAAATCGGCCGGGGGCACCGCCAGCAGGACGCCCGTCAATCCGCCGATGATGAAGGTGACCATGAAGCCGACCGACCACAGCATCGGTGTCGCGAAACGGATGCGGCCGCCATACATCGTGAACAGCCAATTGTAGATCTTCACCCCCGTCGGGATCGCGATGATCATGCTGGCGATGCCGAAGATGGCGTTGACGTCGGGACCCGCCCCCATCGTGAAGAAATGGTGCAGCCAGACCATGAAGGAGATGACGCAGATCGCCATGGTCGCGAGCACCATGGAACGATAGCCGAACAGCGCCTTGCCGGAGAAGGTCGAGACCACCTCGGAGAAGATGCCGAACGCGGGCAGCACCAGGATGTAGACCTCGGGATGTCCCCAGGCCCAGATCAAATTCATGAACATCATGACGTTGCCGCCGGCTTCGTTGGTGAAAAAGTGGAAGCCGAGGTAACGGTCGAGCAGCAGCATCGCGAGCGTCGCCGTGAGGATCGGAAAGGCCGCGACGATGAGGAGGTTCGAAGCGAGCGTGGTCCAGCAGAACATCGGCATGCGCAGATAGTTCATGCCCTTGGTGCGCAGCTTCAGCACTGTCGTGACGAGGTTGATGCCGGCGACCAGCGTGCCGACGCCGGAGATCTGCAGCGACCAGGCGTAATAATCGACGCCGACGCCCGGTGAATAAGACAATTCCGACAGCGGCGGAAAGGCGAGCCAGCCGGTGCGCGCGAACTCACCGATCACGAGCGACATGTTGACCAGCAACGCGCCGGTCGCGGTCAGCCAGAAGCCGACCGAATTGAGCGTCGGGAACGCGACGTCGCGCACGCCGAGCTGGAGGGGCACGACGAGATTCATCAATCCGATCACGAACGGCATCGCCACGAAAAAGATCATGATGGTGCCGTGGGCCGAGAAGATCTGGTTGTAATGCTCCGGCGGCAAGTAGCCCTGCGACTGATAGGCGACCGCCTGCTGGATCCGCATCATGATGGCGTCGCTGCCGCCGCGCAGCAGCATCACCGAGGCCAGCAGAATGTACATCACGCCGATCCGCTTGTGATCGACGCTGGTGATCCATTCGTGCCAGAGGTATGGCAGATGCCCCTTCACCACGACCCAGGCCAGCACGCCGAGGATCGCGACCAGCACGATCGCGCCTGCGACGAGCGGAATTGGCTGATCGAACGGGATAGCGGACCAGTCGAGCTTACCGAGCATCAACGCCTCCACTGTGCGGACGGCCGGCCTCGGAGATCAGCTCCGGCCCCGGTCCCGGCGGAATGTGCTGGGTCGCGATCAGGTCGAACAGGCGCGGATCTTCGAGGCGGTAGGCCGGCCTGCCCTTTTCGATGCCCTGCTGCATCAGCTTCCTGTAGCTGTCCTCGTTCAGCACCGCGTCGGTCTTCGCCGTGCCCGCCACCCACTCGGGAAAAGCCAGCGGCGATACCACGTTGACGTCGAACATCATGTCGGGAAAGCCGTCGCCGGAAAAATGCGCCGACAGCCCTTGCAGCTTGCCTTCGTTGTCGGCGCGCAGGTTCAGCTTCGTCACCATGCCGTTCATGGTGTAGATCATGCTGCCGAGCTGCGGGATGAAGAACGTGTTCATCACGCTCGACGAGGTCAGCTGGAAATTCAGCTCAGCGCCGGCCGGCACCGTCAGCGTGTTGACGGTGGCAATGCGCTGGTCGGGATAGATGAACAGCCATTTCCAGTCGAGCGAGACGGCCTGGATGCGCACCGGACTGCCCGTGCCCGGCACCGGTGCCGCGGGATCGAGCTGGTGCGAGCCAATCCAGGCGACGCCGCCGAGCAGGATCACTGTCAGCGCCGGGATCGACCACACCACCATCTCGACGCGGCCGGAATAGACGAAGTCGGGCTGGTAGCGCGCCTTGGTGTTGGAGGCGCGAAACCAGAACGCAAAGGCCAGGATCGCGACAATGGTCGGCACCACGATCACCAGCATGATGAAGACGGAATCGACCAGGATGGTTCTGTTGGCCGCAGCCACGGGCCCTTGCGGATCGAGCAGATTCATCGGCAAGCCACTGGCGGTTGGGAAGCCCCGGGACAGAGCCTAGCGCGGGACAGGCTCCGCAACAAACGCGATCGCGTGAGGTCGGTTCCCACACAACGGAAAGCTGCTGGCCCGCATGCGCCTTCGCCGTCGCGATACAGCCATGCGCACCCGGCGGGACGGCGTGCGGCACGATCGGTCTTCTGCCGCGCATCGTCCGTGCTATCGTGATGAAAAAGCAGGGAGAAAGCGTCATGCGCCTCAAGGACAAGGTCGCCATCGTGGTCGGAGCCGGACAAAGCCCGGGCGAAGGCATGGGCAACGGCCGCGCCACCGCGCTGACCTTTGCGCGGGAGGGCGCGAAGGTGTTGTGCGTCGACCATCATCTGGAGTCCGCGCAGGAAACCGTTGCGATGATCGCCGCCAAAGGCGGCACCGCCGCGGCCTTCAAGGCCGACGTGACGAAGTCGGCCGACATCGAGGCGATGGTCAAGAACGCGCAGTCGCGCTGGGACCGGATCGACGTGCTGCACAACAATGTCGGCGTCAGCCTGTCGGGCGGCGATGCCGAATTGCTGCAACTGACCGAAGAGGCGTTCGACCGCGTTGTCGCCATCAATCTGAAGAGCTGCATTCTCGCCGCGAAAGAGGTGATACCGATCATGCGCGCGCAAGGCAGCGGCGCCATCATCAACATCTCCTCGATGGCGGCGATCACGACCTATCCTTACGTCGCCTACAAGGCGACGAAGTCGGCGATGATCGCCTTCACCGAACAGCTCGCCTACCAGAACGCCGAATATGGCATCCGCGCCAACGTCATCCTGCCCGGCCTGATGAACACACCCATGGCCGTCGATACCCGCGCCCGCGAATGGCACAAGACCCGCGCCGAGGTCGAAGCCGAACGCGACAGCAAGGTGCCGCTACGCAGGAAGATGGGCACGGGCTGGGACGTCGCCAACGCCGCGCTGTTCCTCGCGTCGGACGAGGCGAACTTCATCACCGGCGTGACGCTGCCGGTGGATGGCGGGGCCAGTGTAAGACGGGGGTAGGTCCTCCTCTTCCTTCTTCCCTCTGTGGGAGAAGGTGGCGCGAAGCGCCGGATGAGGGGTTCTTTCCACGCGCCGAAATGAAAGTTGGACTCGCGGAGAGAACCCCTCACCCGTCTCGCCGCGAGCCACCCTCTCCCACAAGGGGAGAGGGTGCACCGTCACTGCCGCGCGCTTGTCACCCGCCAGATCGTGCCGTTGCCGTCCTCCGACATCAATAGCGATCCATCCTTCGTCACGGCAACTCCCACCGGCCTTCCCCAAACTTCGATGTCGCTCACCACGAAGCCCGTGACGAAATCCTCATACTCCCCCGTCGGCTTGCCGTCCTTCATGCGGATGCGGACCACCTTGTAGCCGGTGCGCTTCGACCTGTTCCACGAGCCGTGCTCGGCGGCAAAGGCATCGCCCTGATACTCGGACGGAAACTGCGTGCCCTGGTAGAAGGTCATGCCGAGCGAAGCCGAATGCGGCTGGATCAGCACATCAGGCACCGTCACCTTGTCCTTGAGATCCGGCCGCGCGCCGGCATGGCGCGGATCTTCATTGTTGCCGATGTAGAACCACGGCCAGCCATAGAACGCGCCTTCCTTCATGCTGGTGACGTAGTCGGGCACGAGATCGTCACCGAGGCCGTCGCGCTCGTTGGTCGAGCACCAGGGCAGCCCGGTCTGTGGCTGGATGGCAAGGCCCACGCAATTGCGGATGCCGGTGGCGTAGATCTTCCGCTCCTTGCCGTCGGGCGTGAAGGCCAGCACGGCGGCGCGCTCCGTCTCGCTGGCCCAGGCCGCGCCGAGCGGTTGCGCTTTCGACCAGGCTTCCAGTCCGCCCGGCGGCGTGCCCAAGCCCTCCGCGACATTGCTGAGCGAGCCGACCGACACCAGCATGCGCTTATTGTCGGGCGTGAAGACGATGTCGCGTGTGGAATGGCCGCCGTCATGCGGCAAGCTTGCCACGATCGTCTCCGCTTTGCCGCGCGCCTTGAGATCGCCGGCCTGATAGGGAAAGCGGACGACGCTGTCGGTGTTGGCGACATAGACCCATTGCGGATTGTCGCCGTTCGGGAAGAAGGCGATGCCAAAAGGCTGCCGCAAGCCGCTGGCAAACATTTCGTTGGTCGCGGCCTTGCCGCCCTCCCCGGCCCGCAACACGCGGATGGCGCCGGCCCGCGTCTCCGCGACGAAGACATCGCCGTTCGGCGCGACCCTTATGATGCGCGGCGCGCGCAGGCCTTCGGCGAACAGCTCGATCTTGAATCCAGCCGGCACCTGAAGCGCGACCTCCGGCGGTCGCGGCACCACCCGCGACGAGCTCGCAACCGACCGTGTCGCGCCGGGCTTGACCAGATCCTGCGACCGGATCAGCCTGATCGTACCGGGCTTGTCGGCCTGCCAATCGCCGTAGGCCTCCTTGCCCTGCAGCACCGGATCGGCCCGCGCGCCAGTCGCAAACAGCAGCCCTGCGGATATCGCGGCGGACAAGATTCTGCTCTTCAATTTGTCCTCCCGGCCTGCAATCTCGATGATCGACACCATCGCAGCCTATCAAAGCTCTGCCGCATCACACGTCAGCTGGTGCATGCACGATGTGCATCAGCCGCCGGCCATCGTACTGGAAAACCCCGCGGATAGGTGCGACACATTGGTCAAGCGGGGGTTGCGGTCATCAAAGCTGCGGCATCGCTGTCGCAATCGACGGGATGATCATGTGGGGATCCATCATATCGGAATGGGCGAGCCTGCTGCTCCGCTGGCTGCACGTGGTCGCTGCGATCGCCTGGATCGGCAGTTCCTTCTATTTCATCGCCCTCGACCTCAGCCTCAGGCCCAACAGCGACCTGCCGAATGGCGTCCAGGGCGAGGCCTGGCAGGTCCACGGCGGCGGCTTCTACCGGATCATGAAATATCTGGTCGCGCCCAGCCAGATGCCGGACGAGCTGACCTGGTTCAAATGGGAGGCCTACACCACCTGGCTGTCCGGCTTCGCGCTGATGGTGGTGGTGTATTATCTCGAGGCCGATCTGTTCCTGGTCGACAAGTCGATCCTCGATCTCACGCCGTTCCAGGCCGGCCTGTTCAGCCTCTTCAGCCTCGCGCTGGCGTGGCTGCTCTATGAAGGTGCCTGTCGGAGCGGGCTTGCGCAGCGCGAATTGCCCTTCACTATCGGCGGCTATCTGTTCCTGGTCGCGCTGACCTACGCCTTCACCCATGTGCTGAGCGGCCGTGGCGCCTTCAACCAGATCGGCGCGATCATCGGCACCATCATGGTCGCCAACGTCTTCGCGCTGATCATCCCGAACCAGAAGAAGATCGTCGCCAGCCTGATCGCGGGACAGGCGCCCGATCCGAAGCTCGGCAAGGCCAGCAAGGAGCGCTCGCTTCACAACAATTATCTGACGCTCCCCGTCGTCGTGCTGATGATCAGCAACCACTATCCCCTGCTCTACGCCACCCGCTTCAACTGGATCATCGTCGCGATCATCCTGGCGCTCGGCCCAGTGATCCGTCATTTCTTCAACGAGCGGCATGCCGGGCGAAAGTCGCCATGGTGGGTGTGGGGCGTGGCGGCCATCGGGGTGATTGCGATCCTCTTCCTCTCCGCCGCCGGCCCGCGCGAGGCGAAGACGGCCGCGCTGCCGGCGCAGCCGAGCCTCGCCGCTGTCGAGGAGATCGTGATGTCCCGGTGCAGCATGTGCCACGCGGCCGAGCCGGTCTGGGCCGGGATCGTGACCGCACCGAAGGGCATTGTGCTCGATACGCCCGCGCACATCCATCGCAACATCCGCCTGATCGGCCGTGTCGCGGCCTGGTCCAGCGCGATGCCGCCGGGCAACGTCACCGAAATGACCAGCCAGGAGCGCGCCGTCCTTGCTGCCTATCTCGAGCAGCGCCCTTGACGCCGTCGCGCCAATCATTTCGTGAAATGAAATTCCGCATCTCGCACTGAATTGAAAATGACTTGACGGCCTATCCGGCGTAGACAGAACCAGCGGCCGCCGGCGCGGCTCACTTCAGTTTGCAATCGAGGAAGAACAGTGGCCCTCAAGAACGTCATCGGTATCGACCACGCCGTCGTCATGGTGAAGGACCTCGACAAGGCCGCCGAGAACTACCGGCGGCTCGGCTTCACAATCTCCCCGCGCGGCACCCACAGCGCGCATATGGGCACCGGCAATTACACCATCATGTTCGACCCCGATTACATGGAGCTACTCGGCGTGCTTGCCGCAACCGAGCACAATGCCCCGGCACGCGCCTTCCTCGACAAGCGCGGCGAAGGCATCGAGCGCATCGCCTTCACCGCGGTCGATTCCGCCGCCGGCGCGGAGGAGATCCGCGCCCGCGGCCTGACGCCGATCGGCCCAACCGATTTCGAGCGGCCGGTGACGCTGCCTGACGGCACGGTCTCGGCGGCAAAATTCCGCACCTTCATGTGGCCGACCGCCGAAGCGCCCGGCGGCGTGCGCATTTTCGCCTGTCAGCACAAGACGCGCGAGACCGTGTGGATTCCCGAGTTGATGAAGCACGCCAACGCGGCGAAGCGAATCAAGCAGATTCTGATCGCAACGCCCGAGCCGGCGCAGGACGCGGCGCATCTCGGCCGGCTGATCGACCGCGAGCCGAAGGCCGAGACCGACGGCGCCGTGACAGTGCCCTCCGGCGGCGATCGCGCCGACTTCGTCTATCTCACGCTGGAGCAGCTCGGAAAGCGTTATCCCGGCGTGCCGCTCGCCGGCCTCGCCGAGCGCGGCGGCGCTGCGCTGGTGCTCGTCAGCGATGACTTCGCCGCGACGGCGAAGGCGCTGGGTTCGGCTGCCGTGCGCAGCGGGCCCGCGATCTGCGTGCCGCCAGCCAAAGCCAACGGCACCCTGCTCGCCTTCATTGACGGCTGACTTGAACGAATTCTCTAACGCGTATTGGCAGCGCGCTTGCCGGTGGTCTTGCCCTGCTGCTTCGAGGAGGAGTCCGTCGGCGCATCGAGAAAGACGACGGGCGTGCCGCGTTTGACGTTCTCGCCGAGCGCGCGCGCGTCCCAATTGGTGAGCCTGACGCAGCCGTGAGAGGCGGACTTGCTGACCCTGTCAGGCTCCGCCGTCCCGTGGATGCCATAGCCCTGCGCCGACAGCCCGATCCAGTACGATCCGACCGGGTTGTTGGGGCCCGACTTGATCTCGAAGGGCTTGTTGGATTTCACGCTCTTGAACTTGTACTCGGGATTGTAGTGATAGGTCGGCAGCTCGTTGGTGCCGGTGACCTTCAGCGTCCCCGTCGGCGTCGGCCGATCCGGACTGCCGATTGACGCCGGATAGAACGCGACCAGACGCCCGGAGCCCTCGTAAGCCTTCAGCGTCGCGCCCGCCTTGTCGATCTCGATCCTGGCGATGCGCGGAAGCTCACGCCGCGCCGGCACGCTCGCCACCACAATCGTCTCGCCGGCCTTGTCGAAGGACTTTCCCGGATTGAGTGCCTTCAACAGCTCTTCGCTCATGTGGAATTTCTCGGCGAGGCCTTCGAGCGGACTGGTGTAGCCCACCGCCTCCAGCGACTTCATGTCCTCGAGCTTGGCCGGCAGCTTTTTGAGGAAAGGCCCTTTCACATCCGCGTCGGTGATCTTGTAGTCGACGACGACAGGACCCTCGCTCGCTGCGTTCAGCTTGTCCCATAGTTCCGGGGCAATGATCTTGTCGAAGCCGAGACCGTTCTGCTCGGCGAACGCCTTCAGCGCCTTCTGCGCGTTCTCGCCGAGCTTGCCGTCGATCTGGCCGGGAGAGAATTGCGCGCGATCGAGCAAGATCTGAAGCTTCGTCACCGGCGCGTTGACCTTGTCCGCAGCCGGCGGCTTTTCCGGACGCGCTGCATCGTTCACTACCTTTGCGTCGAGATTGCCTGCGAGCGCCGGGCAGACGAGCCCCAGCAACATCGCCGCGCCAAGCATCCATCGCACCATGACCGCTCGTTCCTTTGAAAACAATGATCCGCAAAATCGCGGGCAGTTTCTCTTTGGGAACACCGTAGTAACACCGAAGGAACCGACGAGACCGCAGCTTTGCCGCAATCGGAAGGTTAAGAACTCCCTATCGCCGGCGCATCGCTGGCCGTTCATCCCACAGTTCGAGGTTGTCTCAGCAAATGCGATTTGTCGTCGCGGCTTGCGCCGCGTTTCTGGTTCTGATGTGCGACCTCGATCCATCGGCGTCGCGGCAAACATCAACTTTCGACACCGCCATTCTTCAGAACAATCATGCCTCCCCACTGGTTCCGGTGGTCGAACTCTTCCTCGCCAGCGTGCAGGCCATTGAGCTCGCCAACGCGCGCGCGGCGCATGAGGAAACGATCGAGCCGCCGCGCGCGAGCGAACCGGTCGCCGAGGAGCCGGTTTCACCGACAGATCGGTTCTGCCATGCGCTTCGCGAAGCCGCCGAGGCCAGCGGCATTCCCGTGCCGTTCTTTGCCCGCCTGCTCTGGCAGGAGAGCCGCTTCAAGTCCAACGAGGTCAGCCAGGCCGGCGCCCAGGGCGTCGCGCAGTTCATGCCGGAGACGGCCGCCGAAGTCGGGCTCGATGATCCCTTCGATCCGATGAAGGCGCTGCCGGCATCGGCCAGGTTCCTGCGCAAGCTGCGCGATGATTTCGGCAATCTCGGCCTTGCCGCAGCCGCCTACAATGCAGGCCCGGGCCGCATTCAGAAATGGCTTGCCAAACAAAGTGAGCTGCCACGCGAGACGCGCGACTATGTCCGCATCATCACCGGCACCAAGGCCGAGGACTGGACCGAACGGTCGGAGGCGCTTGCGATCCGGATCGACCTGCCGCGCGAGGCGCCTTGCGAAGGTGTGGGCAGTCTCTCGAAGGCCAAGGACGTGGCCTGGGTTCCAGTCAACCTGACACCTTCCGCCATTGCTTTCATTCGCAAGGCGGAACAGCTCGCCGCGCGGCTGTCGACGAGCCGCGCCCGCAAGCGGTTCGCAACCCTGCTGCGGAAAGGCGCTTCAGCCCACGGCAAGGCACGCAGCATGATTGCAGCACGCGCGGCCGGAAAGAGCGCGAAAGCCCGCGCCATTCGCTTCGCATCGCGCGAACGGCCTTCGGGCTAGTGTTCGGAGCCACTCGCACGAGTGGCTCCGATTTTGCTTGCTCCTCGATCTCCTCGATCCGGCGCATCTCGATAGACCGTGCCGGGAGAACGGCTGCCCCCTTCTGCACGGAACCAGCGATGCCATCGAAGAGTGCCGGGATCATCGCCTATCGCAAGCGCCGGACGCTCGAGGTGCTTCTGGTTCATCCCGGTGGCCCCTTCTGGCGGAACAAGGATCTCGGCGCATGGTCGATTCCCAAGGGAGAATACGCGGACGAAGAAGCTGCGGACGTCGCCGCGCGGCGCGAGTTCGCCGAAGAGCTCGGGCTTGAGCTGTCCGAGCCGCTGACCGCGCTTGGTCAGGTCAAGCAGCGCGGCGGCAAGCTCGTCACCGGCTTCGCGGTCGAGCTCGATTTCGACCCACGCAGCGTTCGCAGCAACAGCTTCGAGATGGAATGGCCGCCCCGGAGCGGCAAACGGCAAGTCTTCCCGGAGGTCGATCGTGCCGAATGGTTCACGCTCGAAGAAGCGCGGGAGAAGATCAATGCGGGACAACGCCCGCTGCTCGACCGCCTGGCGCAACTGGCTGGCGGCGAGTAGAGATCGCCGCAGCCAACCGGCCCCTACTCCGCCTTGATGTTCGCGGCCGCCACGACCTCGGCGAGGTCTTTGGTCTCCTTGGCGATCTTGGCGGCGTAGTCGGCGGGGCTGAGCACGCTCACGACGCCCTGCGAGCCGAGCTTCTCCGCGACCGCCGGGTCCTTGGCCGCCGCGACGATCTCCCGGTGCAGCGTTTCGAGGATCGGCGCGGGCGTCGACTTCGGCAAGAAGAAGCCGACCCAGAACGAGATGTCGAAGCCGGGATAGCCTGCTTCCGCAACGGTCGGCACATCAGGCAGCGACGGCAATCGTTCGGCCGACGACACCGCGAGCGCGCGCAGCTTGCCGGCCTTGACCAGCGGCACGGCGGAGAGCGGATCGAACACAGCCAGCACCTCCTGCGCGAGGATGCCGACCTCCGCGGCCGAACCGCCGCGATAGGGCACATGGATCAGCTTGATGCCGGCCTTCTGGCTGAGCAGCTCCATGGCGAGATGGGCAAGGTTGCCGTTGCCGCCCGAACCGTAAGCCAGCGCGCCGGGCGCAGCCTTCGCCGCGGCGACGAGATCGGCCACGGTCTTGATATCGGCCGTCTTGGGATTCTCCGGATTGACCACCAGCACGAGCGGCGCCGACACCACGGTGGTGAGTGGTGCAAAATCCTTTTCCGGATCGTAGCGGATATCCTTGAACAGCGTCTTGTTGAGCGTGATGGTGGAGGAGTTGCAGGCGAGCATGGTGTAGCCGTCGCCGTCCGCGCGCGCGACGCCTTCGGCGGCGATCATGCCGTTGGCGCCGGCGCGGTTCTCGACCACGAAGGGCTGCCCCAGCCTATTGCTCAAGCGATCGCCGATGATGCGCGCGGCGACGTCGACCGGACCGCCGGCGCTGAAGCCGACCATGACCTTGACCGGCCGCACCGGATATTTCTGCGCCAGGGCCTGCGTCGACAGCGCACAGGCGCACATTCCGGCGACGACGGCCAGCAGGCGGATGGTTCGTTGCATTGGTTTCTCCCCAGACCTCACGGCGCCGCTTGTGCAGGCTTGTTGGCGCGACGCCTCCGGAAATCATGAATAGCGGCCACGCGGGATTTCGCAATCGCGTCCGGGCACCGGCATTCCGCCACGCGGCAGGTCGGCACCCCCTGCAAACAAAAAATGCGAAAACAACCCCATGCACAGTAGACGGCCTTAGTCGAAACAAGGGCTTAGGCGGGGGGCGCCAATCTTCGGATGTGGCGAAATCGATTTTGACTCGTCGGGCAAATCAGGGGCATATTGGCATCGTCGCGACAACCGTGAGCTCCACGGCCCGCTGGGCCAGGGCTGCCTCGTGCGATCGCGCATAAGCCCTTCATCGACATCTGAAAATCGAACCCGCTGCGCGGCAGTTGCGCGGATTGGTCTCGCCCGGCGAGCCTCCGCACGCCTGCCGCGGGCCTGAGGAGATATCGACATGACGACAGCCCTGACTTGCAACAGCACGACGCCCGCCACCAAATATGACGGCAGCAGGCCGACCCCGCGGATCAAGCTCACCCGACGAAGCATCGTGATCAAGCATCCCGACGCGCAGGCCGGCGAACGGCTGATGGCCGAGGCGCTCGGCGCCGTCGACCGCGACGCGCTGCATGGCATCCTCAAGCAATTGATGAAGGCCAGCGTGATCCTGCAAAAGCCTGACGAGGCCAATCTCGCCTTCATGGTCTCGATGATGAAGGGCATCGCGCCCAGGGATTCGCTCGAGGCCATGCTGACGGCGCAGATGGTGTCCGTTCACGTCGCCACGATGCGCTCGGCCTGCCGCCTCGCCTTCACCGAAGACCTCGCGCAGCAGGAAGGCATCACGCGCACATTGACCCGGCTCGCCCGCACCTTCGCAGCCCAGTTGGAGGCGCTCAACCGTCATCGCGGCAATGGCGAGCGTCCGATCACGGTGCAGAATCTCTCGGTGCAGGACGGCGGCAGCGCGATCGTGGGGAACGTCGCGCAGCATGCGCACCTGGCCGTCGGCGAGCCCGGCGCCTCGATCAACGCGGGACCGGTCCCGTCGCGCGAAGCCGGCAAGCGCGAAAACGACCGGGCCGCAGCCATGCAAGGCGCCACCGCATGAGCGCCGGTCACATCCGCAACACGCGCGCGATGGCCGCAAGCCCGCGCTGCGGCGCCGCGACCCGCAGAGGTTTCGCCTGCCGCGCTCCAGCCGTGTGCGGCAAGCTCCGCTGCCGCATGCACGGCGGCGCGCCCGGATCGGGCGCGCCATGGGGAAACCACAACGCGCGCAAGCATGGCACTTTCACGCAAGCGCGGATCGCGGAGCGACGGGCGATCCGGGAGCTGCTGGACGATGCAGGAAAGCTGCTGAGGGAGCTGGACTCGGACTCGTGTTCACAAAGCAACATCGAGGCTTAACGGCGCCACCGGCTCACCAGCAGAAAGACCAGGGTGGGATGGGTTTGGATTGAATCGGTTGCCGCGAGGGAAAACCTCTCCCGCTTGCGGAAGAGGTCGGCGTCTCCGGACGATGCGAAGCATCGTCCCGCGCGCCGACTAAGAGCTGTATCCTCTCCCATTGCGGAAACACCCTCTGCCCACCCCTCTCTCGCAAGCGGGCGAGGGAGCGCACCTCCGCTGTCGCTATCAAACCCGATCTCATCACGCTTTAGGGCCAAAAGCGGCTGTCGTGGACCGTCGCTTGAATTGGAAGGAGCGGCCGCCTTGCAAACGGCATCTCCTTCGTGCGCAGGCGATGATGGATGAGAGATGTCGTCAGGATCTGATGAACGACAACAGGTCGGGGTTGAGGACATCCGCATGCGTGGTCAGCATGCCATGGGGGTAGCCGGGATAGGTCTTCAGCGACCCGTTCCTGAGCAAGTCGACCGCACGCGGCACAGAACTAGCGAATGGGACGACTTGATCCGCCTCGCCATGCATCACCAGCACCGGCACGGTGATCTTCTTGAGGTCTTCAGTATAATCTTCGAGCCAAGAGGCGACAGTCGCGTAGTGAGCGAGAGCACCGCCGGCCATGCCTTGGCGCCACCAGTTCGCAATGATTGCCTCCGAAGGCTTGGCCCCATCGAGGTTGTACCCGTAGAACGGATTCTCGGGGACGAAACGGTAAAATTCCGACCGGTTGCCCAGCACGCCTGCCCGGATCGCTTCGAACCACTCCGGCGGTTGACCGGACACGTTGTTCTCGCTCCGGTACATGTTCGGCGTCAGTGAAGCGACCAGAACCGCCTTCGCAACGCGCTTCTGGTGGCGAGCGACATAACGAGCCACCTCACCGCCGCCTGTCGAGTGCCCAATGTGGATCGCCTCGCGCAGGTTGAGGTGTTCTGTCAGGGCCGCGAGGTCGTCAACCCAATGGTCCATGTCGTTGCCGGTGCTGGGCTGGTCGGACCGGCCGTGGCCGCGCCGGTCGTGGGCGATCACCCGATACCCGTGATGAAGGAAGAACGTCATCTGGGCATCCCAGTCGTCCGCTGTCAGCGGCCAACCGTGGCTGAAGACGATCGGCTGACCTGATCCCCAATCCTTGTAGAAGATGTTTACACCGTCGCTAGTCGTGATCGTGGACATCGAGTCGCTCCATCTGCGCTGTCAGGCATTTCATTGAAAGGACAGCGATTGATTGATCCATTGAGCCACGCGTTACTCAACTTCACGGGTAGAGTTCTGGAATTGCGGCCCCGGTGAGCCATTGCCTTGGCACCACCCGACCGCCGGCTTGCAAAGTCGGGATCACCTTGTCGAAGCAAGGTCGCGACTCCAAACCTCATCATGATGATGGCGGAAGAACACAGCTACGTCTTTCGAAAAGACACGACGTAGAAGTCTTCATGCGCGACGAACTCGCCGATGATGAATGGGCTGCCATCAGGCCGACGCTGCCAAGCAAGCCCCGCGGCGTTCCTGGGGTGAACAACCGCCGTGTACTTAGTGATATCTTCTGGGTTTTGCGATCGTGGCGGTCTGACGAGAAAAATTCACGCCCTGGTCGATAGCGATGTCTGCGGGTCCGACAGGCTTGCCGCCAACTCCCGCGCCTTCGTTCAACTCACTTCCATCAAATTATAGCTTCGCGCTAGCGCGTCCGCGTCCTAAAGCCCGATGAGATTTGGATTGAATCGCCGTCGCGCTTTAGGTTCTTGTTCGCGCATAATCTTCTCGGAAAACCGCTTCGCATTTTTCCGGATCATGCTTTAGTGCGGCGCGTGCGCTGGATTGACGGCGGCAATCTGCAGCCCTGCCTCATCCAGCGCCTGGGCAATCTGCTTCGCCAGCAGCTTCGCCTCTTCGGTCCCGATCTGCGCGTCGGGATGTCCCTTGAAGAACGCGCAAATGGTCGTGGCGATGATGGTATTCACCTGGTGCAAATCGTCCATTTGATGCACCCGAACTTGCCGACTGCTTCACCCCGGATGGGGTGACGCGGCGGCCCGGCAGAGAAGAACCGTCAACGCAAGCCAAAGAATGACAGAATGGCCGCGATCACGACGACTAGTCCTACGAGGTAAATCAAGCCGTTCATGGAAGTGCTCCTTTCCGTTTGGTGACTGGATCTATCAGGGGGCCGTGAGCCCGCCTTTGTTGCTGGCCTGCTCATCGAGCGCGAGCTTTTCGAGCTGCACTTCCTTCTCTATGTCGTGCAGAGAGTTTCCGATCTTGTCGACGATCCTGATCAGATCGGCATCGGAGATCTTGAGGCGCCTTCGAACGGACTTGACCTGCCTTGCGTTTGCAAGATCAAGCGTTGTGCGAATGACGCGTGATGGTTTTGAGCACAGCATGAGCAGGTTTCCTGACTGGGGTAAGAGCGATCTCGTCCCTTTGTTCCGATTTTTCCCGAATCAACCGGCGATGAACGACGGTAAAAGCGAGAGGCGACGAAAGCGTCGCGATCGACAGCAGGATGCGTGGCGGCACGAAGGCTTCGTCCGCGTCGGAAGGCGGCGCGCACAAGCATAAGTTGATCCGCTGGGCTCTACCCTCAATCCGTCGACATTGCGGCCAATTGCGCCACGTTTCAGCAGCCGCATTTTCGGACCGCCTCAGCCTCGCGGTGCGGCCACCGCGCCCCGCACGGGCTCGAGGTTGGTCCGCTGCAGCGCGGTCCGTCTCTCCGCGATGGCACTGCTCAACAGACCGAGCACCAGACCAAATGCCGCGAGCTCATCTTCCTCGATGGCGCCGTCGTCGTAGCACGCGAGCGTTTCGCCGATGATGGTGTCGGCTTCGCGCTGCAAAGCCAGAAGCTCCTGGCTCGATCCCGCGGTTCGTGCGCTGGACACCATGGCCAGGATTCTGTTGCGGTGGCTGTTGGTTTCCTCTCTTTCGTCGCGATTCAGATAGCGACGCAGCCAGGCGGCGGCCGAACCGATCCCTGACAGAAGCAGCAGCCCGAACCAGAAGTAATCGCCGTACCGGTCGAGGAAGGTCCGCTCGTTGCCGTCGATAACAGCCGCCGCGCCCCGGTGCACAGGCAGTTCGGTATCCTTGTCGACGTCCGGCTTGGTAATGTGCGCTGCACCCGGCACCTGCCGTGCAATCGCCTGGCGAACTGCGAAGAGCTGACGGAAAAAGGCGGCGACCGTCGTTTCCGGCAGTGACTTTCTCGCGACGATGAGGTGGCTGACGCTGACCGTTTCAACCTTGTCATCGGGCCAGGCCGGATCCGCGTTGAAGACGCCGGGTGGAATTTCCTCCGCTTCATACCGGGGGTGCTTCAGGGCGATGGCTTCCGACGTCTCGATGGCAAGAAACTTCGGCGCGCCACGCGTCCGCGCGGTCGCGGCCACGGCATCGGATGTGATCTTGCTGTCGAGCGGCCCGA
Organism: Bradyrhizobium sp. CCBAU 53351; assembly: GCF_015291745.1. Taxonomy (NCBI): domain Bacteria; kingdom Pseudomonadati; phylum Pseudomonadota; class Alphaproteobacteria; order Hyphomicrobiales; family Nitrobacteraceae; genus Bradyrhizobium; species Bradyrhizobium sp. CCBAU 53351. The sequence goes on along the minus strand of NZ_CP030059.1, from coordinate 2,102,058 downwards.
CCGCCATGAATGCATCGATGGCCGGATCGCGCGCCAGATCCTCGATCTGGTCGGTACCGAAGTGTGTCACGACGACCTTGTCTGCCTCCACGCCGGAGGCGCTCAGGATGACGCGCAGCAACGCCGCATTCGCAGGCGTCCGGCCGATCACGCCGACGCGGCGACCTGCGAGATCGGCGACCTCCTTGATTTTCGGCGAAGCCTTTTGTTTCGAGCCCTTGCTTTTCGAACCCTTGCCAGCGGGGCCGGACGGAGCCCACAGCACGACGAAGTTCTTACGGACGACGGCGACGGTCTGCGCCTCCGCAGGCATGTCCAGATCTCCGCGGCCGACGGCGAGGTCGGCCTTGCCGGCCCGAAGCAAAGCAAGAGCCTCCACCGCCCCGTCGGTCTTGATCGGGCGCAGCCGGAGAGCCCGGCTTTCGCCGCCAAAGACATCGGCCATCGCCTGAATGACTTTATGATCGTCGCTGCCGACTGGTCCAACGGCGATCCGGAGGATCTCGGGCCGCAACGCATAATAGAGTGCGCCGGCCGCGGCACTAAAAACGAGAAACCCGACCGCGAAAGCCGCCAGCAAGGAATTGCCTCTCCTCCGCTCCCTGCGGGCCGCCTCACTGGTCGTCTGACCTGTACTCTCGGAGGAAGACATTGCCGCTGCCCAACCACAGATCAGGGCTTCCCGCTTTCCAGGATGCCACGTTTCCCGATCATAACGTCCGGGCGATCGCCCTGGTTCATCACGGTCCGAAGCCTGAACACCCGTTAAGCTTCGTCTCGACGGCCGGCAGGCAACCGCTGCCAGTAATGCGGAGAAGCCACATTCCGGAATAATGGGGTCCCGCTGCCGCCATTGGCGCCCGCCCCCCAATCATGTACGCCAATCCGAAATCTCTCTGGGACGAACGCTCATGACGACGGCTGCCACGAACGAGGCGGGAGACGGCACCCGCGCGCTGGTCTTTGCGCTGCTCGCGCTCGCCTGCGGCCACATGCTCTCGACCTTGCTGCGCACCATTCCGGCGGTCAGTCTCGATCTGATGGCGGCGGACTTCCGCATCGAGCCGCAAGCCCTCGCCAGCCTCACCTCGATCTATCCTTTCGCTTTCGCCGCGGCGCAGATTCCAGTCGGGGCGGCCATGGATCGCTTCGGCGTGCGCCCGGTGTCGCTGAGCCTGCTCGCAGGCACCGTGCTCGGCGCGGTGGCGTCGGCATTTGCCACCGGCGCAGCGAGCTTCGCGGTCGGGCAGTTCATGCTGGGCGTCGCCACCTCGGGCATGCTGATGTGCCCGATGACGCTGGCGGCCAAGCAATTGTCGGCAAGCCGCTTCGGGCTGTGGTCGGGCGCGATCCTCTCGATCGGCAATATCGGCATGCTGTTGTCATCGAGCCCGCTTGCCTTCGTGGTCGACAATTGGGGCTGGCGCGCCGGGTTCTGGATCTCCGCAGCTGGCGGCGTTGCGGTCGCGCTCGCCGTGTTCGCGCTGGTGCCGCACCAGCCGGCCGAGCACAAGGACGAATCCTCTCCGCTGTCGCAGATGATCGAGGTGCTCAGGCTCGGCCTCTCGCGTCCCCTGCGCGGCCTGATCGCTCTGGCGCTGGTGTCGCTCGCGACTTCACTGGTGCTGCGCGGCTTGTGGGGCGGGCCGTGGCTGATGCAGGTCAAGGGACTGTCGCGGGTCGAGGCCGGCAACCAGCTCGGCGCGTTCACGCTGGCGATGATCGCAGGTCCGCTTCTCATCGGCATGATCGACCGCAGGCTCGGCCGCCGTCGCGATCTCGTGGCGGGCACGCATATGGCGGGGGCGCTGCTGGTGGCGCTGATGGCGCTCGGGGCGCCGCGTTACGCGGTGTCCGTGCTGTCAGGCGTTCCCGTGATGCCGCCGGAATACGACCTGGTGCTGTTCGTGCTGATCGGCCTTGCGACCTCCGCCCAGCCGCTGATCTTTGGCATGTCCCGCCAGCTGGTCGAGGCGCAAGTCGCCGGCAAGGCGCTTGCGGCCGTGAACCTCGCCTTCTTTCTCGGTGCGGCCCTGATGCAGTCGGTGACCGGCGCTGTGGCGGCGTTCGCCGGGCTGCCGGCGGTGCTGCTGTTCATGGCCGCGATGCTGGCGCTCGGCGTGCGGGTCTTCCTGGCCTACACGTCTCCGCTTCGCGGGACGGGCTGAGCGTTTCGCTCACGCCGCCCGCGCGTGCTTCCAGACCGTCATGGGGCCCGAAGATCAGTACTTCGCGATCACCGGTCCGCCGAAGCGGTAATTGACCCTGAGCGTCGCCTGCTCGACGGTCAGCCGGGAGCTCGAGGTGCCCGTTGCCAGCACGCCGCCCAACCCGTCGGGAACTGTGAAGGCGACACTGCGGCTGCCGAAGTCGGTGTAGCGATATTCGCCGGCCAGGCTCCAATTCGGGTTGAAGGCCCATTCGATGCCGCCGCCGACGGTCCAGCCCCAGCGCGTGGTCGAGCCGCCGTTCGCTGCCGAGAACGACCCCGCGGGGATGGCAATGCCGGGACCGTTGACGACGGTGGTCCTGGAACCGCCGATCTCGGCGACGGCAGCGCCGCCGGTGACATAGAACAACGCGCGGTCCACCGTGACGCCGGCGCGGCCGCGGAAGCTGGCCATCCAGTCGACATGACCGAAATCGACCGTCACCGTCTGCGTCACCGCGGGCGCAAACAGCGGGGCGCCGAAGGTGCGCGAAGCGCTGGCGCTGGACCCGTTCAAACCGGTGCCGACCGCGTCGGCTTCCACGCCGAGCACGAATTGCTGGACCTGCCAATTGTAGCCGACCTGGCCGCCGCCGATGACGCCGCTGCGGCGGCCGTCACCTGCAAGGGTGCCGGTCTGTCCCGGAACGAGCGTGATGATGCCTGAGACCGGGGGCAGGACGATAAAACCGGGGAACAGCACGCCGCCATCGCTGCTGCCGGTGCTGGGAGTCCAGGCGCCGCCGACATTGGCGCCGACGTAGAATCCGGTCCAGCTGAAGACCTAGGCGGCGACCGGCAGCGGCCTCGCCTTGACCGCCATATCCGCAGCGTCAGCCGCGACGACACCGAACAACAAGGCACTTCCCGCAATTGCCGCGATCCGCATCATTGCCCCCAATATCTCTCGGCAGAGTCGGCGTGCCGCGGCGCCGGAAAACACCTTTAAGTTAGGAGCGAATCGCCGCCAAAGCTGTCACCGGGCAGCAACATCCGGACACATTATGTTCGCGCGAGATATTTGTGCGACGCGATGCCCGCGCCCATACGGCCCGGCCATGGGCGGTAGCCGAGGCCGCTTTCGGGACCATGCGCGCCTAGCAACGCAAGGGCGTGGCTCATGCGTCGAGGCCGCCTTGCACAACCGAGTACCGCAGGGGATGCTGACAGGCATCGTGCATCAAGGGAATGAATCATGCCTGTCGACACCAAAGCCGCCACCGATCGTCTCATGCGCTTTCTCGCGGTCGAGGGCGTCACCGGACAGGAGGCGGCGATCGGGCGTGAGCTCATGGCCGCGCTGAAGGAGAGCGGCGTGCCGGCGAAGGCGATCCGCCTCGACGATGCCAACACGCGGATTCCCGTACCGACCGAGACCGGCAATCTCATCGTCGACCTGCCCGGCCGCGGCGCGCTGCACAACCAGCCGCGCATCATGTTCATGACCCACATGGACACCGTGCCGCTCTGCGCCGGCGCCAAGCCGAAGAAATCGGGGCGCAAGATCGTCAACGAGGCCAAGACCGCGCTGGGCGGCGACAACCGCTGCGGCTGCGGCGTGCTGGTGACGCTGGCCGCCGAGCTCGAAAAGCAGAAGCTCGACCATCCCCCGATCACGCTGCTGTTCTGCGTGCGCGAGGAGAGCGGACTCTACGGTGCGCGCCACGTCAAGCTGGACGAGCTGGGCTCGCCGGTGATGGCCTTCAACTATGACGGCGGCTCGGCCTCCAATGTCGTCATCGGCGCCGTCGGCGCGGACCGCTGGACCGTCGAGATCTTCGGCCGCGCCTCGCATGCCGGCGTCGCGCCGGAGCGCGGCATCTCCTCGACCATGATCATGGCGCTCGCACTTGCGGACGTGAAAGCCGGCGGCTGGTTCGGCAAGGTGGTGAAGGGCAAGGGCGCGAGCGCGCGGATGGGCACCAGCAATGTCGGCCCCGTCACCGGCGGCGAAGGGCGCCCGGCGGGCGATGCCACCAACGTCGTCACCGATTACGTGCATGTGCGCGGCGAATGCCGCAGCCATGACGGAAAGTTCTTCAAGGAGATCACGAAAGCCTACAAGGCCGCATTCGAGAAGGCGGCCAAGACGGTGACGAACGCGCAAGGAAAGTCCGGCAAGGTGAAGTTCAAGGCCGAGACCGACTATTATCCGTTCCGCATGAAGGACAGCCAGCCCGTCATCAAGCGCGCGGTCGAGGCCGTATCGGCGGTCGGCGGCACGCCGAACGTCCGCACCGCCAATGGCGGGCTGGATGCCAACTGGATGGTCCGCCACGGCATCCCGACCGTGACCTTCGGCGCCGGCCAGAACGAGGCGCACACGATCGACGAATGGATCAATCTCGACGAATACGACCGGGCGTGCGCACTGGCGGTGCAGCTTGCGACGATGCGGTGAGGCAAGGGCGCAACCGACCGCTTCTGCCGCCGCGGAGATCAAAGTGGTGAGTTACGCCAAGCACATGCGCTTTGCGCATCTGTTCGGCTAACCCACCCGACGCAACAAGAACAACAAAAAGGGAGGCACCATGCCGCGCATCGCTCACATCGAATCCGGACTCTACCGGATCCCCCTTCCCGTCACGCTGTCCGACTCCACCCATGGCGAGATCACGGCGTTCGAGCTGATCACCTGCCGCATCCGTGATGCCGATGGCGCCGAAGGCGTCGGCTACACCTACACCGTCGGCCGCAATGGCGGCGCTGTCGCGGACATCCTCAGGCGCGAGATCCCGCCGCTGGTCGAGGGCCGCGAGGCCGACGATACCGAAGCGATCTGGCATCACGTCTGGTGGGCGCTGCATTATGGCGGGCGCGGCGGGCCGGTGGTGCTGGCGCTCTCCGCGCTCGACATCGCGCTGTGGGATTTGAAGGCGCGGCGGGCGAAGCTGCCGCTGTACCAATTGCTCGGCGGCTTCGATGCCCGCGTGCCGTGCTATGCCGGCGGCATCGACCTCGATCTCTCCGTGGACGAGCTGCTCGCGCAGACCGACGGCAATCTCGCGAAAGGCTTTCGGGCCATCAAGATGAAGGTCGGCCGGCCCGACCTGAAATCCGACGTCGCAAAAGTCGCCGCGATGCGGCAGCATCTCGGCGACGGCTTTCCGCTGATGGTGGATGCCAACATGAAGTGGGCCGTGGAGGAAGCGATCCGCGCGGCGCGCGCGTTCGTTCCTTATGACCTCACCTGGCTCGAGGAGCCGATCATTCCCGACGACGTGGCGGGCCACGCTCGCATCATGCAGGAGGGCGGTGTCCCCATCGCGGCGGGCGAGAATTTGCGCTCGCTGTGGGAGTTCAAGAGCTACATCGCATCAGGCGCAGTGTCCTATCCCGAGCCCGATGTCACCAATTGCGGCGGCGTTTCCACCTTCATGAAGATCGCGCGGCTGGCGGAAGCGTTCAACCTGCCCGTCACCAGCCACGGCGCCCACGACATCACCGTGCATCTGCTCGCGGCGTGCCCGAACCGCTCTTTCCTGGAGGCGCACGGGTTTGGGCTCGACACATATATCGAGCATCCGCTGGTGCTTAAGGGTGGCAAGGCGCTGGCGCCGGATCGGCCTGGGCATGGGATCAGCTTCGACTGGGCGGGGCTGGCGAAGCTGGCGTGATGCCCAATGCTTGTCATTCCGGGGCGCGACGAAGTCGCGAACCCGGAATCCATTGGGCCACGGAGCTTGCTGCGCGATGGATTCCGGGCTCGCGCCAAGAGGCGCGCCCCGGAATGACCCGAAAAAATGCGGCGCGCGTGCCTGCACGCAAGCCATTCGCTGGCGCAGGATGCGTCAGCCCAATAATCCGTTATGGTGGTAGCAACATTTTGCGAGAGACCCTGCCTTGACACCCGAGCTGCATCAGAAACTGACCAATTGGCGCCGGCATCTTCATGCGCACCCCGAGCTGTCGCTCCAGGAGAAGGAGACCTCCGCCTTCGTGCGAGCGAGGCTCACCGAACTCGGCATTCCGTTCGAGGCGGGCGTCGGCGGCCACGGCGTCGTCGCGACCTTGACCCGCGGGCATGCCCAAAGGCGGGTCGGCCTGCGCGCCGACATGGACGCGCTGCCGATCACCGAGGACACCGGCCTGCCTTACGCCTCCAGGACATCGGGCGTGATGCATGCCTGCGGCCATGACGGACACACCGCCTCGCTGCTCGGCGCCGCCGCGCTGCTCGCCGCCGATCCCAGCTGGAGCGGTACGGTCGATTTCATCTTCCAGCCGGCGGAGGAAGGCTTTGGCGGCTCGCGCGCGATGGTCGCGGCCGGGCTGTTCGACCGCTTCCCGATGGAGCGCGTGTTCGGCTTTCACAATTGGCCGGGCCTCACCGCCGGCACCATCGCCGTGCATGACGGCGTCGTCATGGCCTCCGGCGGGCGCATCACCATCACCATCGAGGGTCATGCCGGCCACGCCGGCATGCCGCATCTGACGCGCGATCCGGTGATGGCGGCCGGCCATCTCATCGTGGCGCTGCAATCGATCGTGGCGCGCGGCGTCGATCCGCTCGACACGGCCGTGCTCTCGCTCTGCACCATCGACGGCGGCACCGCGCCGAACCAGATCGCCGGACGCGTGACGATTCGCGGCACGCTGCGCTACCACCGCGAGGCGGTCAAGGACGTCATCCTCGCCGGCATCGAACGGACCTGCGCCGGCATTGCGACCACCTTCGGCGTCAAGGTCACGCCCGACATCGTCTGGGGTGTGGGTGTGGTGGTCAACACGCCCGACGAGGCGGACCTCGCGCGCATCGCCGCGCAGAAGGTGAAGGCGCCCGTGCGGCGCGACCTCGCGCCCAGCATGGCCGGCGAGGATTTTGCCCATTACCTGCAGCAGCGGCCCGGCGCCTTCGTCTGGATCGGCAACGGCGAGTTGCGCGACGGCGCGGAGCTGCACGGCCCGCGCTACGATTTCAACGACGCGATCCTGCCGGTGGCGTCGAGCTGGATGGCGGAAGTGGCCAAGGCGGCGCTGGCGTCGAACTGATCCAGCCGCACGCCGCCACGCCGACAGCAACATATTTCGTGCACGAACGTTGCCCCGGACAAGGCGCGGCCTGCCGCCGCGTCCGAGGGATGACGGATCGATGGCGCGCGTACTGATCGGAACTTCGGGCTGGCACTACGATTCCTGGCGCGGCCCGTTCTTCCCTGAAGGCGTGACGCTGAAGCAGCAGCTCAGCTATTACGCCGGACAGTTCGACACGACCGAGCTGAACGGGGTGTTCTATCGCACGCCGACGCCCGAAGCCGTGACGGGATGGCGCGAGCAGACCGGGCGCGATTTCGTCTTCGCCTGGAAGGCGTCGAAATTCATCACGCACTGGAAGCGCCTCTCGGAGCGCTCCGTCAACAGCCTCGCGCTGCTGGAGGACCGCATCTCCAGGCTCGGCGGCAAGGCCGGCCCGATCCTGTTCCAGCTGCCGCCGCAATTCGAGGCGAACGCCGACCGCCTCGCGTCTTTTTTCAAGCTGCTGTCGCGCAAGCGGCGCTACAGCTTCGAGTTCCGTCATCCGAGCTGGTACCAGCCGCGCATCCTGCGCATGCTGGCAGACGAGAACATCTCGCTCTGCCTGTCCGACCATGCCGACGCGCCCGCGCCATGGAAGCGCACGGCGGATTTCGTCTATGTGCGCGGGCACGGGCCGAGCGGGCGTTATCACGGGCACTATAGCAAGGCCGCGCTGGCACAATGGGCCAAGCGCATCAAGTCCTGGAAGCGGCAGGGCTGCGACGTCTACGTCTATTTCGACAACGACCAGAAGAGCGCGGCGCCGGCCGACGCGCGGGCGCTGAAGCGGCTGCTGTAGCGCAAAGACGCCAGCTCGAGCGGCGCCTGGCCCTTGGCCACTCTGGACCGGTTGCTGTACCATGGATCTCGCTCGAGCAGGCGAGATCCAATGAACCGACGCGAGTTTGTTTCGGGAGTGACCCTCGCAACCGCGTTTGCGGGCCTGGTACCGACCGGCGCCGCGGCGGATGGCAAGCGTGTCGCGCTGGTGATCGGCAACGGCGCCTACCGGAACGTGCCCTCCCTGCTCAATCCGCCGAACGACGCCAGCGACATCGCCGCGGCGCTAAAGCGGCTCGGCTTCACGGCCTCCCTGATCACCAACGCAGGTTTCGATGACATGCGCCGCGCCCTGCTCGCATTCGGGCGTGAGGCCGCGGGCGCCGACATGGCGGCCGCGTATTTCGCTGGTCATGGCATGGAAATCAATGGCGAGAACTGGCTGATCCCGATCGACGCAGAGCTGAAGCGGGACACCGACGCGGCCAACGAAGCCATCAGCCTCAGAAGCGTGATGTTGCAGGTGTCCAACACCACGAGCCTTGGCCTCGTCATCCTCGACGCCTGCCGCAACAATCCGTTTGCCGCCAGGATGAACCGCTCGCTCGCGACGCGGGCAACCCCGAACGCCGGGCTCAGCCGCGTCGAGCCGGCCGGCAATGTTCTCGTGGCGTATGCCGCAAGAGACGGTACCACCGCGCTCGATGGCGACGCGCGCAACAGCCCGTTCGCAACCGCGCTACTGCGCAACATCGAGACTCCGGGTGTCGAGATCACATTCATGTTCCGCAACGTCCGCGACGACGTGATGGAGGCGACCCGCAACGAGCAGCAGCCCTTCGTCTACGGCTCGCTGTCGCGCAAGGCGATCTATCTCGCCGGTCGACCGCCTGACGGCGCGGGGGACACGGCGCCGGTCAGTCCGCTTCCGGCCGCCATCTCCCCGGTTCCAGCGCACGCGCCGACGTCACCGACGATCGATCCGGCGCTGGTCGGCACCTGGGAAATCATGGTGCCGAGCCGCCGCGGACAATCCCGCTGGATCTGGCAGATCATGATCGACGGCACCTACAAGTTCCACGCCGAGCCTCCACGTTCTGCGCGTTCGCACGAGGGGAGGATCACCGCCGCGAATGGCCGCTGGAGCCTGCAAGCACTCAGAGGCTTGTCAGGTTACAGCGATGGCGGCGCCTACGAGGTCCACGACGCGCTGGCGACGATCACGGGCAAGCTCGGCACCGGTGCCTGGAAGCGTAGCGCGGACTGACGGCGCGGCCTGGTGCGTCGAGCGCTAGATGATCCCGCCCTGCCGAAGCGCCGCGATCTCGGCGTCGTCGTAGCCGAGCTCTGCGAGGACGAGATCGGTGTGCTCGCCGAGCGTCGGTGGACGGTGCGCGATTTCGCCCGGCGTTTCCGAGAGCCGGACCGCAGCACGCGTCACCGGTGCGGGCTTCGGGAGGCCGGGATAGCCGACATCCTGCATGAACCCGGCGGCGCGGATGTGCGGATGATCCAGTGCCTGTTGCGGCGAGAGCACGGGTCCGGTCGGAATCATGGCCTGGCCGAGCGTATCGACGGCCTCCTGCGTGGTGCGCTCGGCGCACCAGCGCGCCATCCGCTCGCTGATGACCGCGCCGTTGTTGCCACGGCTGATATCGTCGGCAAAGCGCGGATCGTTCAGCCACACCTCCTCCTCGCCCATCAGCCGCGCCCAGCGCTTGAACAACGGATGTCCGGTGACCTGGCATAGCACCCAGCCGTCCTTCGTGCGGTAGATGTCGGCGGGCGCCGCGGTCTGGCCGAGATTGCCCGTGGGCACGCGATTGACGTTGATGACGGCCTGCTCGATCAGCGTCGCATTGGTGAAGGACAAAGCGGTTGCGAGCAGCGCGCCCTCGACGATCTGCCCGCGTCCGGATTTGCCGCGCTCGATCAGCGCGGCGAGCGTGCCGAACGCACAATGCAGCGCGGTGCCGAAATCGACCCAGTTCACCGCGGCGCGAAACGGCGGATCGCCTGCGCCCGTCATGTACACCGATCCCGACATGACCTGCCCGACGCCGTCGAAGCCGACGCGGTCGGACCAGGGCCCCGGCCCACCGAACGCGGTTGCCGTCGTCAGGATGATGTCGGGCTTGATCGCCTTCAGCGAGTCGTAATCCAGCTTCATCGCGCGCAGGGTCTGCGGCGGCAGATTGGTGACGACGACGTCCGCGGTCGCGATCAGGCGGCGCATCACCTCCTGCCCTTCCGGCTTCATCGGATCGAGCGTGATGCACTTCTTGTTGCGGTTGACCTGGAGAAACAGCGCGCCCTCGCCATTTTCGCCGACCGGCGCCACGAAGCGGTCCTCGCTGCCGTCGCGCTTCTCGACGCGGATGACCTCGGCACCGAATTCGGCCAGCAAGGTCGCACAATAGGGGCCTGCGATATAGCGTCCGAAATCGAGGACGCGCACGCCCTCCAAAACTCCTCCCATCGATCCCTTCCCTGTTGTTGGTAGCAGATTACAGGGAAAGGCTGCCAGGGCAAGCTGCGAAGCGGCTCGCATAAGTGCTTTTGGTCATCGCATCGCGAACAGCTCCTGATGAAACCGCCGTCCGACAGGGAAGCCTTGCGCACCGAAGTCTCGTCTGAGTGCCTCCCCGAACGCCGCCGGGCCACAGAACCAGATGCTCGCCTCGCGCCATTGCGGGACGGCTTGGCGAATCCGCTCGCCGGTCAGTCGTCCATCGCGGGCGTCGATGAGGACGTGGAGACGGACATCTGCCGGGTGCGCGTCTGCGGCAAGCTTGCCGAGCGCTTCCTCATCCACGTCAGCGGTGGTGTGAAAGAGGTCAACCGCCTGCGCGACAGAGCAACCGGGAATATCCTTCATGGCCGCCTGCTTCATGCGGGCAACGAAGGGCGTGATGCCGATACCGCCGCCGATCCAGATCTGATGCGCGCAATCATCGTCGAAAGTGAAACACCCATAGGGGCCTTCCACCTTCACCTCCTGCCCGACGCGGAGCTTCTCCCGCAGCCGGCTGGTGTGGTCCCCGAGCTCCTTGGCGATGAAGACGATCCTGGGGTCTGCTGCGTTCCAGCCGGAGGCGATCGTATAGGGATGCGCACCCTCGGAGACATCGGACGTGGCGAATGCGAACTGGCCCGGCCGATGCCCCGGCCAGCCGTGAGGCACCTCGATCTCGGTCTCGATGGCTCTGACGCCGGGATAATATTTGAGCGATGTGATCCTGCCTTGCGCCTGCCGCCGAGCCCCGATGCGCCGCAGCAGCGCGACAGCCGCAGCCCACGTGCCGAAGGCGAGCAGCACCGCGACGATCCAGCCGAGCGGCGACATCCAGTAGCTGAACTTGATCAGACTGACCGCATGAAAGACCAGAACCAGATACGCGATCGCAAGCAGCCGATGCGTCTTGTAGAAGAGCCGATAGGGAAACATTTGAATGAGCGCCAAAGCAATCAGCACCACGGCGCCGTAGAAGGCCCATTCGCCCAGCCCCTCCGCTGGCTCACGAAGGCTGCCAAAGAACGCCTCGATCGGATTTTCGATGACGGGCCTTGGTCCACGCTGTGGTCGAGTCAGCACCCCTCAGCCGACCGCCCATTTCGGACCGTTGGCCCATAGCCAATGGATAGCGGCAGTCACCAGGGCGGCGATACCGAACCATTTGTGCAAGCGGTACATCTTGTCGAGACCGCTCAACCAAGCCTCCGGCCAGCGCGGTCGTAGCGCGAGGATCATCGCCATGCTCATGCAACCGATTGCCAGCACGCCGCTCAACTGCACCATTCGTTCGCGAAGCGGGAAGAAGGAGCCCGGGCCGAACGGCTGCGGCTCCGCAACCAGCCACAGCAGGACGAGAACCACCAGACTGCCCCAAAATACCCGTTTTAGCTTGTGCATGCCGTCCTTCTCTCACGAGGTTGCCGCGCAAGCTTGAACCGATCGGGCTGCGTTGCATTGAGCTGACTCAACCCCGTTCGTGATGAGCCGCATTCCGTGCATTGGCCGACGACAGTCTGATGCCTGTCCGGGCATCCTGCGTCGCCGGGCCGCAGCTCGTTCCGCTCGAGACTTTGCTCCAGCACAAACTCCTGCCCGTCGCGATCCCCCACCTGAAAGCAAAGAAGCTTTCGGAGGAATTCCGTGATGATCCCGACCAAATCGTTTGCGCTGACGGCCCTTGCACTTTGTCTTGTCCTCGGACAGCCTGCTCTCGCTGCCGGACCACACGCGCATGAAGGGCCGACCGCGACCACCCGGCCGCAGCTCGACCATGGCAAGAAGTGGCCGACCGATGATGTCTTGCGCCGCGGCATGAACGACATCAGCCTTGCGATGAGGCAATCGCTGGGACCCATTCACAGCAATGTGTTTACGTCCGCGCGGTACGAGGCTCTGGCCGCGCGAATCCAGGCGCAGGTCGATGACGTCGTGGGCAACTGCAAGCTGCCCGAGCAGGCCGACCAGCAGCTCCACCTCGTTCTCGAGCAGATCATCGACGGTGCAGCCAGGATGAAGAGCGGCACCGGCCGCGACGAGGGAGCCATCAAGATCGTGCGGGCGCTCGCTCAATATGGCGAATACTTTGACCACGCCGGCTGGCAACCGCTGAAACACTGAGGTCGATTGCCGCCTATGCCGCCACGGCCTCGTAGATGTCCTCCTCCTGGGCCGTGTGCATGCGCACCAGCGTCTCGATCGCCTCGATCACGCGTTGGGCGTCTCGAATGAGGTAGCGGTCGATCTTCTCTGACGGCAGATCCTCCGCGATCCGGGCGAGCAGCCGCGCGAGATGCAGGATCTCGCGATGCGCACGGCTCATGGCAGAGAGCCCGTGGCGGTCGCGCAGCACTTGCGTGAGCTTCGGATAGACGCTGTCTTCATCCTCGCGTTCGTGCAGCACGACGCTGCTCTGGACCAGTCGGTGCGCCTCACCAATCAAGGCGGCCGTGGATTCGGGCTCCGCATCGTCAAGCGCATCGACGATCTGGCGCAAGCGATCGAGGTCTTTGAGCAGCGCCTGATGATCGTGATGCAACGTCAGTCCCTGCTCTGCGGTGAGGCGCGGACCATTCCTGAGCAGGGGCGGATTGAGTGCCCGCAGCGCGTTCAGGATGACGGCGACGTCGATCACCTCCTGAACGATCGCGGCGGGCACGGGATCGAGCCAGCCGAGGCTGGCGGCAGCCATTGCCGCAAATGACAATCCCATCCCGACGAAAATGCTTTGCAGGGCAATGCGCCGCGCCCGCTGCGCGATGACGATCGCTTCGCCGACCCGATCCAGCCGGTCCGTGAGAATCACCACGTCCGCCGCCTCGGAGGAGGCGCTTGCACCCCGCGCGCCGAGCGCGACGCCGGTATCGGCCACGGCCAGCGCAGGGGCGTCATTGATGCCGTCCCCGACCATGATGGTCGGATGCAGACGCTGTTCGCTCCGCACCGCCTCGACCTTGTCCGAGGGAACGCGATCGGCCAGCACGGCATCGAGATCGAGCGCCGCTCCGATGGCCTGCGCCGCCGCGGCACGATCACCCGTGACCATCACCATCCGCGCGATGCCTGCATCGCGCAGCAGCCGGATCGCCCGTGGCGTGTCGGCGCGCAATTCGTCTGCCAGCAGCAACGCGCCGACGAGACGGCCGTCCACCGCGACAAAGACGATCAGCGCCGAGCGCCACGACGCACGACGAATTGCCCGCAACTCCCACGGCGACATCTCGGCGTGCGAAAGAAGCATCTCCCGCGAGCCCGCCACCACCTGGCGTCCGTCGATCCGGCCGCTGAGGCCGGACCCCATGGTCTCCTTGACGTGATCCGGCGGCTTCAGCGCGAGCCCGCGGGCGAGCGCCGCACCGACGACGGCTTTGGCAAGCACGTGATGCGAAGCTTGTTCGAGCGACGCCCCGAGCCTGAGGACCTCATCCGGATCCTCTCCCGGCGCAACTTCGACGGACAGCAATCGCGCTCCGCCGACCGTCAAGGTCCCGGTCTTGTCGAACAGCACGGTGTGCGCACGGGCCAACGCCTCCAGCGCCTTCCCGCCCTTGACCAGAATGCCGCGGCGAGCGGCTCGCGCCACCCCGGCGATGAAGGCGACGGGCGCGGCCAGGATCAAGGGGCACGGCGTCGCCGCCACCAACACGGCAAGACTGCGGGTCACGTCACCGGAGATGTACCAGGCCACAAAGGCGATGACGAGAGTCACCGGCAGGAAGATCAGCGCGTACCGGTCGGCGAGCCGCACAAAGGGAGCTCTCGCAGTTTGCGCTGCCGTCACCATGCGTACGATCCCCGCGTAGGTGCTCTCGCTGGCCGCCGCGGTCACGGTCAATTGGAAGGTCTCGCCCGCATTCAGAGACCCGGACAGAACGGCGCTTCCGCGTGTCTTCTCCACCGGGATCGGCTCGCCGGTCACCGCGGACTCGTCGATCACCACGAAGGCCGAGGCGACCACTCCGTCGACCGGTATGATCTCGCCCGCCTTGACCAGAAGCTCTTCGCCGGTCGTGACGTCCTCGATCGCGACATCCTCGATGCGCTCGCCGGACTTGCGATGGACCTGCCGCGGCGCGCGATCGACCAGGGACCTGAGATCATGCTCCGCCCGTGCGACCGCGATCTCCTCCAGCACGTTGCCGCCGGAATACATCAGCGCGACCACGGCGCCTGCGAGCGGCTGTCCGAGCGCCAACGCCGCGCTCATCGAGAGCAGAGCGATCGCGTCCACTCCGACGCGGCCTGTCAGCAGATCCTGGATGATCGAGACCGCCAATCCTGCAATCACAGGCGCCGTGCCGAGCGACCACGCGACCTCGGCCAGATCAGGTCGGCCCGCGGCCCGCGCGAGAATGCCGGCAGTCAACCCGGCGATTGCGATCGCAACCAGAGCCCATCGCAGGACCCGATCAAACGATATGGCCTGGCGCGCCTGCCCTTCGGTTCGGCTCACTGCTGTGGCGCGACGTGGCTCTTGTTCCTGTGCATGAACGCCATCATCTCCTCAAAGGTGAGCTTTCCGTCCTTGTCGCGATCCATTGCCTTGAAAATTCGCTCGTGAGCGACCTGAAACTCCGGCAACGAGACGGTTCCGTCGCCATCGGCATCCATCAGCGCGAAGATGATGCGGAAGACGACCGGCGACTGCACGGCATCACCGCCTGTCGCGCCATGCCCCTTCATTCCTTGTCCCATCATTCCCATCATATCTCCACCGCGCATCGAGCCTTGCCGCTCGGCGGACGGATTTGCAGGAGAACTCGACTGCGGCGACGCCGGCGCCTGGTCCTGTCCTGGATGATGGCTCTGATGGTCCGCTGGCGATTGAGCCAAAGCTGGCGGGCTCAGGACGGTGAACAGCAACGCTGCGGCAACGGTTCGGCCTACCATGGGGCTTCCTCCGATCCTGGTGTGGCCTGAGAGGATGGCGAACTTCGCCGAGCTCACCTTGAGCCAAGTCAAGAAGAGGTGCCCCCGTGGCTTTTCGACGCGAGCGACCTCGGCGCCGCATTCAGCCGGCGAGATCGCGCGACAGGAACCCGGCGCCGCCTGCGGCTTCATACGACCTCTTGCCTCGATGCGGCCGGCGTCCGCGACCTAGCCGCCGCCTCTGCGGGCGCAGCCGATCGCCTCCGTCAGCACCTTGCGGTCGCCGATGTGATTGGCGAGCAACAGGACCAGGCGGGCGTTCATGCGCAGGGCCTGCTCCTCGTCGAGATCGCGCTGGCTGTTGATCAGTTCGGCGTAGAAATCGTCGGGGTCGGCGATGTTCGGCGACAGATTCAGCGTCATGCGGCAAGCTCCGTCCGGTCGGCGGTGTCGTGGCCGGCGGCACGCAACAGCGCCTGGGTGATCTCCGCCTCGTCGAATCCGCTCCAGCGCGCGGCAACATATTGATCCGGGCGGAACAGATAGGTGGTTCCGGGCGAAGCGCCGTAGCGCTGCGCAAGGAGACCTGTGGGGTCCTCGATGTCACGGCCGACGAGAATGAGTTTTGCCGCGAACGGCCCCACCGTGATTTCGGTCTTGTCGCTCACCTTCCCGAAGGCCACAACCGTGAAGCCGTCGCCGAGACAATGCAGGAACCAGGCGGGCTTGCCGTCCACCGCAATCGGCGCATCCGCCGCATTCGTGCCGGGCCGCATGCTGCCCGGCAACGCATCGTGGTCGGGAGTCTTGAGCACTGATGTCACATAAGGGGTCGGCGTCGAAAGCCGGCCGCTGTTGACCAGCGGTCGCGCAAAACCGTGATGCCGGGCGAGCTCCAGCACGGCGTCGCGGAAATAGCGGCTCGATTTCGTCTTCGGGGTGATGAAGTCGGTGGCCCGCGTCGAGTTCAGGATGTTGTCGTCCGCGGCATAGGCACGCTCCTCGTGATAGCTGTCGAGGAGGGCTTCCGAGGCTTCGCCGCGCAGCACCATCGCGAGCTTCCAGGCGAGATTGTCGACATCCTGGACGCCGGTATTGGCGCCGCGCGCGCCGAACGGCGAGACCTGATGCGCGGCGTCGCCGGCGAACAGCACCCTGCCCTGCCGGAAATTGTCGATGCGACGGCAGGCGAACTGATAGATCGAGATCCATTCGAGCGTGAATTCGGTGTCCTCGCCGAGCATCGCGCGGATGCGCGGGATCACCCGCTCCGGCCGCTTTTCCTCATCGGGATCGGCCTCCCAGCCGAGCTGGAAGTCGATCCGCCAGATGTTGCCGGCCTGCCGGTGCAGCAGGACGGACTGGCCGGGATGGAACGGCGGATCGAACCAGAACCAGCGCTCGGTCGGGAAATCCGCTTTCA
Source organism: Bradyrhizobium sp. CCBAU 53351 (assembly GCF_015291745.1). Lineage (NCBI taxonomy): Bacteria > Pseudomonadati > Pseudomonadota > Alphaproteobacteria > Hyphomicrobiales > Nitrobacteraceae > Bradyrhizobium > Bradyrhizobium sp. CCBAU 53351. The sequence continues at coordinate 2,085,249 of NZ_CP030059.1, read as the reverse complement.
TCGCGACGTCGGCGATCAGGAAGCGGTCCTGGAAGAACTGACCGGTGAACTCGGCGCCCACCATCTTGCGCACGTCGGAATTGGCGCCGTCGCAGGCGATGACCCATTGCGCCTCCATGGTGAAGATGCCGTCGGGCGTTTCCACCGCCAAGGTCGCATGGTCGGCGGCCTGCTTGAGGCTGATGAGACGGTGCTTCCAGCGCAGCTCGACCAGCGGATTGGCCTTGCATTTGGCCACCAGCATCTCTTCCAGATGATATTGCTGCAGATTGATCATGGCCGGCCATTGATGGTCGGCCTCGGGCAGCAGATCGAACTGGTAGGACAGCTCGTCCCGGAAGAACACCTTGCCGACGTTCCAGCTGACGCCGCGCTCGACCATGGGCGCGGCGCAACCGAGGCGGTCCCATATCTCGAGCGGACGCTTGGCGTAGCAGACCGCGCGCGAGCCGATCGAGACCGTGTCGTTGTCGTCGAGCACCACGACCGGCTGGCCACGTGCCGCGCAGTCCAGCGCCGCGGTGAGGCCGATGGGACCTGCACCGATCACCACGATCGGATGCCGCTTCACGATCCCCTCGGCCTGCTCCTGGGAACGTCGATAGCCGAACTTCGGATAGATGTAGCTCGTCATGTTCGCTTCCTGATGCACGGCCGGAGATCAATGCGCGTCCGCGAATTCCTTCTCGTGCATCCAGGCGGTGTGGCGCGGCGGACGCTTGGTGCGCGACCATTCCTCGACCATCTCATGCGCGACCGACTTCATGCGGTCGATCTGATCGGGCGTGGCCGTCCAGGCCGCGATCTCCAGGCGATGGCCGCTGGGATCGCGGAAATAGATCGATTTGAAGATGGTGTGGTCGGTGACGCCGACGACGTCGAGGCCGGCGGCCTCCGCGTGCGCTTTGGCCTCTTCGAGCTCGGCGAGGTCCTTGACCTGGAAGGCGATGTGCTGGGTCCACTCCGGCGTGTTGGGATCGCGGCCCATCGGCGGCGAGTTCGGCAGCTCAAAGAAGGCGAGGATGTTGCCGTTCCCGGCATCGAGGAAGATGTGCATGTAGGGATCGGGCGCCTTGGTCGAAGGCACGCGGTCCTCGGCTATGGCGCCGAGCAGATCCATGTTCATGACCTTCTTGTAGAACGCGACGGTGGCCTTGGCGTCGACGCAGCGATAGGCGACGTGATGGATCTTCTCGATCTTCATGATTTCGCTCCCTGGATTGCGGTTGCGAAATTCGTATCAGATGTTACTATTTCCTGGATTTGATCTGAATCAATCGGCCCGGAAGAATCTGGCTGTGGACCTAAAGGCGCGGAAACGGCGTGATGGGATGTTCGGGTGAAGCACGAGGCCGGGCCGCAGCCGCCGACCGTGTCACGGCGCAGGATGGCGGCGGGCTCGACCTGCAGCGATATTTTCCGTACCGGCTGGCGCGCCTCGCCGAGCAGGTGTCGCTCGCCGTTGCCGAGGTCTATTCCGAGCGTTTTGCGCTGACGCGGCAGGAATGGCGCGTGCTTGCGATCCTCGGCGGACGGGCGGAGATTGCGACCAAGGAGATCGGTCCGCTGACGACGCTCGACAAGATGCAGGTCAGCCGCGCCGTGCAGGCCCTGGAAGCGCGCGGCGTCGCCAGCCGCAAGCATCATCCGGACGATCGGCGTGAGCTGATCGTCTCACTGACCTCGGCCGGCCGCACGCTCTATCGCAAGATCGTGCCCTTCGCGCTGGCGCGGGAGACGGAGCTGCTGAGCGTGCTCACCGCCGAAGAAGTGAAGGTGCTCGACCGGGTGATGCACAAGCTGTCGGCAGCGCTCAGCTAGCTGGACTGTCTAGATCGCTGTGATGAACCTTTCCTTCGCGACCTGGAGCCCTCCGCAGCACGCGTCTCGGCAGGGATGAGGTGCCCAAGCGGCAATTGCGAGGTCTGCTTCAAGCGGTCGAGAACGATGGACGAGCGCACATGCGCGACGCTGTCGTGCGGCAGAAACACCTCGTTGAGCAGCCGCGAGAGCGCCTTCAGATCGGTGATCGTCGCCTTGACGAGGTAGTCCGCTTCGCCCGTGAGCGCATAGGCTTCCTGCACCTCCTCCAGGCTCTCGATCAGCTTGAGGAAGCGCCGCGAATTGTCCGGCGAGTGGGTCGCAAGCGTCACCTGCACGAAGACGACGATGCCGAGTCCGAGCGCTTCTCGGTCGAGATGGGCGTGGTAGCTCGCAATCGCGCCGGCATCTTCGAGCGCGGCGCGGCGGCGTGAGCATTGCGATGCCGACAAACCCACGATGTCGGCCAGCTCGAAATTCGACAGACGTCCATCGGATTGAAGCGCCTGCAGCAATTTGACGTCGAACTGGTCCATGCGTGATCCTTGCGCGAAACTGCAGATATTCGCATGTTTCACGCATAGCTGGGCTTTGTCGAGCGGATTTTGCGGAGATCGTGCAGCCGGGCGGCAGTATATTTCGTGTCGGAGCAGATCCCATTCCAGGAGCGCGACATTGGGCCCCTTCCCTCACGATGCCCCACCCGCCACCATTTCGGCAATCAACCCGGCCGGCACCGATGGCTTCGAGTTCGTCGAGTTCGCCCATCCGGAGCCGCAGAAGCTCGCCAAGCTCTTCGAGCAGATGGGCTACACGGAGGTCGCCCGGCACAAGACCAAGGACATCTCCCTTTGGCGCCAGGGAAAGATCAATTACGTCCTGAACCGGGAGCCGAACTCCCATGCCGCGCGCTTCGTCGCCGAGCACGGGCCTTGCGCGCCGGCGATGGCCTGGCGCGTCGTCGACGCCAAACACGCGCTGAAGCGCGTCCTCGAGCTCGGCGGCACCGAATATACCGGCAACGACAAGTCGCTCGACGTGCCGGCCGTCGTCGGCATCGGCGGATCCCTGCTGTACCTGGTCGAGACCTACGGCGCGAAAGGCTCGCCCTATTCCGCCGAGTATGACTGGATCGGTGAGGTCGATCCGGCTCCGAAGGGCGTGGGGTTCTACTATCTCGATCACCTCACGCACAACGTCATGCGCGGAAACATGGACACCTGGTACAAGTTCTACAGCCAGACGTTCAATTTCCGCGAGATCCGCTACTTCGACATTTCGGGCAAGCTGACCGGCCTGACCTCGCGCGCCCTGACGTCACCCTGCGGCAAGATCCGAATCCCGATCAACGAAAGCGCCGACGACAAGAGCCAGATCGAAGAATATCTGCGCCAGTACAAGGGCGAAGGCATCCAGCACATCGCCGTCGGCACCGACGACATCTATGCGGCGACCGACGCCATCGCCGGCCGCGGGCTCGAATTCATGCCGGGCCCGCCCTCGATCTATTACGACAAATCGTTCGACCGCGTGAAGGGCCACACCGAGCCGCTCGATCGCATGCGCAAGCACGGAATCCTGATCGACGGTGAAGGTGTCGTCAATGGCGGGGCGACCCGCATCCTGCTCCAGATCTTCTCCAAGACCGTGATCGGCCCGATCTTCTTCGAGTTCATCCAGAGGAAGGGCGACGACGGTTTTGGCGAGGGCAATTTCAAGGCCCTGTTCGAGAGCATCGAGGCCGACCAGATTCAGCGCGGCGTGCTTAAGGCGTCCTGAGGGAGGCAGCCATATCTGACGCATGGAAGAGCTATCGCGGCGCTCCAGCCGAAGGCGCAATCCTGTGCGAGGCCGTTGACATCGGCGAAGGAAGCCTCAAATCCATCAAGTTCGGCCCGGCTGATTTTCCGGTCCTGATCGTGAGGTCGGCGGGCACTTTGGTGGCCTATGTCAACGCATGTCCCCACCAGTACCTGCCGCTCGATCATCGCGGCTCCAACGTGCTGAGCGCGGACGGTGCGGTGCTTCGGTGCACCAATCACAGCGCCGGATTCCGCGTTCGGGACGGCGTTGGCGTCGAAGGACTCGGCCAGGACTGCGTGCTCGATGCCATTCCGATCGTCGTGGACGACGAGGGCCGCATTCGCGTGCGTGCCGCCTTGCCGACGTGATCGGAGATCACGCCTCATCCGCGACCGTGTTGCGGAGCACGCCGATGCCCTCCGCCTCCACCTCGACGACGTCGCCGGGCTTGAGCCAGATCGGCGGATCGAAACGCGCGCCCGCACCCGTCGGCGTACCCGTCACGATGACATCGCCGGGAACCAGGGTCGTGAACGTGGAGATGTAGTTGATGATCTTGCGGAAGGAGAAGATCATCCGGCTGGTGCGGTCCTGCTGGCGGACTTCACCGTTGACCCGGGTTTCCAGCCTGATGTCGGCAAGCTGGCTCTCATCGGTATAGGGGACAAGCCAGGGTCCGATCGAACCGGTACCGTCAAAATTCTTGCCCTGCGTCACGTTGAACTTGGCGTGCCGGACCCAATCGCGGATCGTGCCTTCGTTGCATAGCGACAGCGCGGCGATATGGTCGAGCGCCGCGGCTTGCGCAATGCGGCGACCGCCCTTGCCGATCACGATGACGATCTCGCCTTCGTAATCGAGCTGCGGGCTCTCGGGGGGACGCAGCAGGGCTTGTTCATGGCCCGTGAACGAGCGCGGAAAGCGGATGAAGAGCGAGGGATTGGAGGGGGCCGCCTGCCCGTCTTTGTATTCCTCGTTGCGGTCGGGAAAGTTGACGCCGACGCAGATGATCTTTTCCGGTGCCGGCACCGGAATTTCATAGCGGATGTCCTCGACCGGAAAATCCGCCGACAGCGCGGCGCTCTCTTCGGCCAGGGACTGCAACGCGCCGTCTTCGATCACTTCACGCAAAGAGGACCAGCGCTTGCCGTGACGCCGGGACAGATCGATGACACCGCGATCCACCAGCAAGCCATAGCCGAGCGAGCCGTTGCGGGTGAAGCTGATGAACCTCGGACGAGACATGCGTGGCCTTTCTTCTACTGTGTTCTCGGCCCGATCAGGGAGCGATGATCGGCTGGGCCGCCAGCTCGGCGTCGCGCGGCGCAACTCCGGCGAAGAGGCTGCCGTGCTCGAACCAGGATTTCGGCGCGGGCGCTCCCCACAGCGTCTGACGCTGCGGATCCTTCAGGTCCCATTTGATCGGCTCGAGATCGGGATCGACCGTCTGGTAGTCCGAGCAGTAGATTTCGATGCGGTGGCCATCGGGATCGAGGATGTAGAGGAAGAAGGCATTCGAGATGCCGTGGCGACCTGGACCACGTTCGATGTTGGAGACCCACCCCGTCGTTGCCATGAGGTCGAGCAGATCGATGATGTTGAGCGGGGTCGGCACCCAGAATGCCGTGTGGTGCAGGCGCGGGCCGCGGCCATTGGTGAAGGCGAGATCGTGAACGCCGCCTTTGCGGTGGGTCCAGGCGGCCCATAAGCGTCCGGTCTCCTCATCCGCCGTGTACTCCGTCACGCGGAAGCCGATCTCGTTGTAGAAGGCGACGGATTCATCGACGTTCGGCGAGAAGCAATTGAAGTGGTCGATGCGGAGCGGCTTCACGCCCTTGTAGAGAGCGTATTTCTGGTGGATGGGCGGCAGCCTGTCCATCTTGGAATAGAACTCGAGCGGAATGCCGTGGGGATCGCGGGTGCGGAACGTGCGCGATTGATAGGGACGCTCCACCCATTCGACCGGCAAATCCTTGCTCTTGAAGAAGTGGACGGCCTTGTCGAGGTCTTCCTCGCCGAACAATTTGAAGCCGAGATCGCGGGCCTCGATCTTGTCGGACTTCCTCAGCACGATGCAATGGTGCCCGCGCTCTTCCATCGCGCGAAGGTAGATCGCATCGGAGCTCTCGTCGGTCACCTGCAGACCGAGCGTGTCGACATAGAACGCGCGGGACTTGGCGAGATCGCTCACGCCAAATTCGACATGACTGAGACGTACGATATTGAACGGCGGATAAAGGTTAGGCGTCGGCAATGCCATGATGTCCTCCTTGATCTGCTGCGGACCGCTTAGCCGCCCAATTTCTGGATGTTATGCGCCTTGGTCGCAAACGCCACGTTCTTCGTCTCCATATAGAAATCGAACGACCAATCTCCACCGTCGCGTCCGATACCGGAACTCTTCACGCCGCCGAACGGCGTCGGCAGATGGCGCACATTCTCCGAATTGACCCAGATCATGCCGGCCTGCAGCCGGTCGGTGAGGCGGAAGGCGCGCGTGACGTCCGATGTCCAGAGATAGCCGGTGAGGCCATACTGGACATCGTTGGCGAGCGCGAGCGCCTCGGCTTCGTCCTTGAACGGAATCGCCGTCAGGACGGGGCCGAAGATCTCCTCCTGCGCGATGCGCATCTGGTTGTTGGCGCCGGTAAAGAGCGTCGGGGCGACGTAGCAGCCGCCGCCGGGACCATCGACCTTGTGGCCGCCGGTAGCAATCGTCGCGCCCTCCGACCTGCCGATCTCGAAATAGCCGAGCACCTTCTTCTCGTGGACGGGATGGATCAACGGACCGATGACGGTCTCGGGATCGAGCGGATGCCCGACCTTGATCCGGCCGGCCTTCTCCGCAACCATCGCCGTGAACTTGTCATGGATGCTCGCCTCGACGAGCAGGCGCGAGGACGAGGTGCAGCGCTCGCCATTGAGCGAGTAGATCATGAACACCGCCGCGTCCGCGGCACGATCGAGATCGGCATCGGCGAACACGATCACCGGGTTCTTGCCGCCGAGTTCGAAGTGAACACGCTTCAAGGTATCGGCGCCCTGCTTCATGATCATCGAGCCGGTGCGGCCCTCCCCGACGAAGCCGATCGCCTTGACGAGCGGGTGCTCGGTCAGCGCCTTGCCGGCGTCCTCGCCAAGACCGTTGACGAGATTCCAGACGCCCTTGGGCAGGCCGGCCTCTTCCGCGATCTCGACCAGGAGACGCGCGGTCAGCGGCGAAAATTCGGCCGGCTTGTGAACGATGGTGCAGCCGGCCGCAAGCGCCGGCGCGATCTTCCACGTCGACAGCATGAAGGGCGTGTTCCAGGGCGTGATGATGCCCACCGGACCGATCGGCACGCGGGTGGTCATGTTGACCTGGCCGTCGGTGCGAAGCGTCTTGCCATCGCGCGCCTCGGGCGCGCGGTCGGCGTAGAAGCGGAAATTCTCGGCGCCCCGCAGCGCGGCCTTGGCCATGAATTTCAGGGACTGCCCGGTATCCATGCATTCGACGAAGGCAATTTCCTCGGCGCGGGCGACGATGGCGTCGGCAACTTTGTGCAAGAGCGCTTTCCGGGCTTCCCCAGATGTCTCGGCCCATTGCGGAAAGGCTGCGTGCGCGGCCTTCGCGGCCCGGTCGATGTCCGCGGCCTTGCCATGCGCCACCTTGGCAAGCGGCTTCAGATCGACGGGAGAGATCGTTTCGAACGTCGCGCCGTCGGCAGCCGGGACGTCATCGCCGCCGATCCGGTTCAGCACGCCCTTCTCCTTGAAGCGAGCAAGGTGGCGCTCCGCCTTGTCGATGTTTTCCTGAAGCTTGGACACGACGGTTCACTCCCCTTGTGCCGGACCGCATGTGGGCAGCGACCCGCTGTTTGTTTTCGCAAAGCCAGTGACGAACGGCATCGCCCCTGTCGACGCATCAAGCCGGGGCGTCATTCAATATATTTAACATGTTAAGTATTACGACCCGTGTCAAGCGCTTTCGCGCCCCGAGCGCGAACCTGGCTCGAGAGGTTCCACGACCGAACGCCCGGATCTTCCCGATGTCGTCGGGAAATCCCAATCGGATCAATTCCGGATGGAGGGAATGTTGCGCTTGCATCGAGCGAAGCGACGGACGTCGACGCACTTGCAGGCGCGGTCCTGGCGCAGCCGCCTCAGATCCAGGCCAGCGCCGTCGGCAATTCGGGGGTCAGCAGCTTGCCGGCTGGGCCGGAGCAGCGAACCTCCGAATGCCGGCATAAGAACAGTTTGATAGAAGCGGGGAGTTTCTCGAACTCCCCCTCAAACGCCGATCTGCCTGGGCGGGCCGCGAACGACCTCCTCCCACAAGCCGTAAGGGGTTGGTCCGCCGTTCAATGCGGGTGACCTGAACCCGTCTGCGCCGGGACGGGCACGATGATGAGAGCAAAGGGCGAACCTTCGCCGGCAACGAAGGCCGCTCCGCCCTCCGCTTCGCCGCCCGAGCCGAGATCGGCGTTGGTCAGGTAGGGGGCGTAGAACATCACATGAGGCGGGAAGCTTTCGGTGCCTCCCTTTGAGTCAGGCACGATATTCTCCTTCGACAGCATGTAGATGATGCCCGGGCGGGTCGGCGGCCGGAACAAGCCCTTGATGAGCCCATCGGCCATGAAACGCCTGATCTCTTCGGGGCTCTTTCCCTGGCCGCGCAGTTCGGCGACCTTCAGCATGCGCGGCAGATGCGAGCGCGCCCCTTCTGCATCCAGGCATTCGGGCTCCTGGCTGGTGGTCATCGAATGCTGGACCAGGGCCGTGAAACCATTCTCGCTATCTCGTATTTTGACGTAGCCAGACTTCTCGAGAACATAGACTGCCGCCTTGCTCGCCACCGCCGGCGGGCAAGCGCTGAGCGCCATGGCAACCTCTGTTTCCCGATCCATCAGCCGCGGCATCCCGCTCGGAGCAGACGCTGGCTGAGCCATCGCCGTACTGGCCACCATCGGCGCGAGCAGCCCCAACAAGCAGATGGCGTCCAACGACGGGATGATCCCGTGATGTCGGCTTGTCATGAGATGTTCTCCTGGTTTTGGCTTGATGCCGGACGAGAACCGCCGAGGGCCCGGCGGGCCGAGCCAGCTCGGGCGCGAGATCGACGTCGTGCCCTCTAGACGTTCGAGCCGGCGCGGAATCGACAGAAGGCCAACATTTTTTCGGCGGGCAATGGCGTGCCGGCCGTCCGGCGCCCTCGCGCGTCGTCAGTGACCGGACCAATCGGCCCTGTCGCGCCGCGAAGACCGCCGCCTGTTCGATTGGCCAGCCGGCTGTGCCAATGGCCATAGGACATCCCGGCCCGGCGGATTTAACCTCGGGGCGCGGGACCGACACTTCGCCGGGAGAATAGCGATGATCGCCACTGCGAACCCACAGCCGTCCGACGAGCACGCGCCCTTCAGGCTCAATGCCTACCAGCAGGCGGCCGCTCGAAACTACAATCACGGCGACCTCGCCCGTCTCGCGAGTATGGAGTTCAAGGACTTCAACGAATTCCAGGATCACCTGCGCGCGACGGTGAGCGACGAACTCTTTACCTCCATCCTGATCGAGCTCAACGACGTCGACTGTGAATCGATCGGGCAGGCGCGCGATCGTATCGCGCGCGCGCTGATGAACAACCTGTTCGGGACCCCCTATGAGCTCGATCTCGAATCGAGGGCTGCGCGGCGCATTCCTGTCACGTGCCTCTGACGAGACGAGCCTGATCGCCGTAGCGCTGTTCAGTGCGGCGGCGAGATCGTCCCGGCAGGCGCGGGCCTGCGATCGACGGGCAATAGCGCAGGTCCACCAGGCTCGCTGCGACGGCGCCGATTATTGCGAAAGCCAGTTGACCCGCTCCGCTCCACCGCGGCGGCACGGAGGACAACGACAGTGCCAAGGCAGGCAGACAGAGGATCGGCCACAGCGCCGCCTTGACGAGCCGTATCGGTCTCGGCTCCCACCGCTTGACGTGTCCGCCATGGAGAAGCCAGTCGAGCATCAGGCTCACGACTGAAAGCGCCATAAGCACGCCATGCCGGAGCATTCCCGATAAAGAGCCCGGAGCAGCGGGCTGCCTTGCCTAGAACTCGCTCTACATGCTAAGGTAGAGCGCTGGGAATTTCGCCCGGAAAATTCCAGCAGATGGTGCCCGTCTCGATCGAGAAAGTCGCGCCTGATCGGGCCGCTATGCGATGCGAGCTTGGAATTCGAGCGCCAGGGTCGTAGCCGAGAGTTGGTCGCCATTCGTATGCCGGTGAATGCATCGCCCTTCGATCAGGTTTTCCGGGAATCGGGTGCGCGGATTGTCGCCGCTCTGACCGCACGCTACCGCGATCTCGATCTTGCAGAGGAGGCCTTTTCGGAGGCCTGCACGCGCGCGATCGAGGCGTGGCCCAGTCCCAGCGCACCAAGCGATCCGGCGGCTTGGCTCTATCGCGTGGCCGATCGCCACGCACTCGACCTGCTACGCCAACGGCGTGTCCGCGCGCAACTGGCCCCCGAGCCGCCACCGCCAACGCCGACGATCGAAGATGCGCTTGCGGACGACGCCAATCTCATTCCCGATGAAAGGCTGAGGCTCATTTTCATCTGCTGCCACCCTGCGGTGACGCCCGACGCCCGCGCGGCGCTGACCTTGCGGCTTGTCTGTGGTCTTTCCGTCCCCGAGATTGCGCGTGCGTTCCTGGTCGCCGAGACGACGATGGCGCAGCGGCTGGTGCGCGCCAAGCGCAAGATCGCCGAAGCCGGCGTGCCGTTCCAGGTGCCGGGACCCGAGGCGTGGCCGGAGCGACTGAACTCGGTGTTGTCGACCCTCGAGGTCGCCTATGCCAAGGCGCATGAGGATGCGGCCGGCGCAGGACCTCATGCCGGCTATGCGGCCGAGATGCTGGGCCTGACGCGGATATTGGCGGAGCTTCTGCCGCACGAGCCGGACGTGATCGCCTTGGCCGCTCTGGTCAACTTTGCCGAAGCGCGCCGTCCCGCACGCCTCGATGCGCATGGCGCCATGGTGCCGCTGTCCGAGCAGGACCCCATGTTATGGCAACGGCTGCTGATCGAGGATGGCGAGCGCTATCTTGCCCGCGCCACGAGCCTCGGGTCGCAACGCCCGCGCGTGCTGCAGGCGGCCATTCACGGGGCCTGGTGTGCCCGCCGCAGCCTCGCCGAACCTCCACCATGGCCGGAGGTGCTGCAGCTCTATGACGCCCTGCTCTCCGTTCGAGACGATCCGATCGTGCGATTGAATCGGGCGGTCGTCCTTGCCGAAGTTGCCGGCGTCGCCACAGCCCTGGCGGAGGTGGAGACGCTCGACGGCGCGGCCTTCGCGAAATTCCCACCCTATCACGCGGTTCGCGCCGATCTGCTGGGACGGAATGGGCAGAAGGAAGCGGCGTGCGAGGCCTACGCAGCGGCGCTCGCGCTGGGCTTGCCGTCGGCGGAGCAGCTCTGGATGGAGCAGCGCCTCGCAAGCCTCGGCAAATAGCGCGATTGGCCCCCGCGAGGAATTCCAACCAATCGATCCGGCGCAAGACCCGCTTACGCCACGGACGCCCCGTCGGCGGGCCGACCATCGGGAAGCGACGGTTGGCACGCCCCGCCATACCATCACTAGCCCAATACGGGCCGGATCTCGACGGCGCCGTCTTTCAGAAACGGAATCTTCTTGGCGATCATGATGGCGGCGTCGAGGTCGGGCGCATCGATGACGTAGAATCCGCCGAGCTGTTCCTTGGCGTCGGCAAACGGGCCATCGTGAACGACCTGAACGCCGTCGGCGGCCGTGCGAACGGTTGTTGCAAGAGCGACGCTCTTGAGGCCTGCGCCGGCGATCCTCGCGTTACCGACCTCCTGACTGAATGCAATGTGCCTGGCGCCGAGGTGCTGCATCGCGGCGGCATTGCCGCGCTCGGCGTCAAAAGCGGCTTCGTCTCGATAGATCAAGAAAGCGTATTGCATGGTTTTCTCCTCTTTCCTTAGCGAAGCGACGGCGTGCTCCTTCACACGACAGTCGATTCAACCTCTCCGAGTCGGATATTTCGCGATGTCCTCGTTCGTCATGCCGTTCGACAGCGCCAAGAGCCGAGCCCGAAGGCCAGCGCAGTGCCGCCACCATAGATGATCAAGCCGACATTGATAGCGGCATAAACCGCCTCGAGGCCACCGCCGAGCGCGATGCCGGCCAACGCACCGCCCCCGACGGCGACGACGAGCCGCGTGCTCGCAAAGAAGAGCGGCCAGAACGGGCGGCCAGCGCCGAGCGACGCGAAGAAGAGCGTGCCGGCAATGCCGACGAATGGGAAGGCCGGCGCAACCGTACGCAGATAGCCGATGCCGGCATCCAGCACGGCTGGATCGCTGCTGAACAAGCCGATCCAGACCGCCGGCAACGAGAATCCGAACACCCCGATTGCACCGGATACGCCGGCGGCGAGACCGGCGCCGATCCAGGCGATGCGCTCGGCCCTTGCCACCTGGCCAGCACCCATGTTCGCGCCGACCATGGCGATGACCGCAGTGCCGATGCCGGCAAAGACCGGGATCTGCGCCCCCTCGAGGCGCGAGCCGATTCCGTAGCCGGCAAGAGCCTCGGTGCCGAAATGCGCGACCAGCCATGCGATCAGCAGCAGCGTGCCGCTCGTCACGAGGTTGTTCGCCGCTGCCGGCAGACCGATGCGCAGGACCTGCCAGAACACGCGGAGCTCGATCCGTCGGCAGCGAAGCGGATTGATCTGCGTGCGGCCCGACAGGATATAGACGGCCAGGAAAGTGGTCGCGCCGACGTAGAAGATCACCGTGGCCAGCCCGGCGCCGACAATCCCGAGCTGCGGCAGCGGCCCCCAGCCCATGATGAGTGCCGGCGAAAGGATCAGGGTCACCGCGGCCCCGACAAGCGTCACGAGGGACGGCAGGCGCAATATGGCCGCCCCCCGCAGGATCGAGGTCAGGATATTGTAGAGCCAAAGCGCAGTCATGCCGGCGAAGAACACCCCGCCATAGGTGACGGCGGCTTCGAGCGCGCCGCCCGTGGCCCCCATGGCACGAAACAGGGCTGGCCCGCCGAGCAGCTCGGCGGCGGTGAATCCAAGACCGAACAGGATACCGAGGATGATCGCGTGCAGCGCAGCGGCGTCGGCCAACTCCAAGCGCCGCGCGCCCAGAGCCTGGGCAACGACTGCCGACACGCCACCACCGATCCCCGCCGTCGACATCGTCAGCATGAGCGTCACCAGGGGGACCACCAGCGTAATGCCCGCTACCGCGTCATATCCGAGCCAGCTGATGTAGTAGGCTTCCATCAGGACAAGCGCCGCCTGTACGACGATGACGGCGAGATTGCCGACGATGAGCCGCAGCATCGTGGGAAGGATCGCGCCCTCCAGCATGGCACGCGTGCGCGGTGACACCGCCGGAAGGGCGACCTTGGGCGGCTCGGCGGCGGCCTGCGCTGAAATGGTATAGGTCGGCGCCATGGTCAGCTTCCCCTGGGAGGAACTCTGCCTCGTAGACGGCCGACTTCGCTCGGAATCGACACTGCGCAGGATTTTTTTTGCGATTGCGCGTCGCGAAGCAATCGGACGGCGATGGGCGGACACACCCCACCGTCACCTTCCCTGCAACGAGCCCCGTTGGCGCGCGCCTCGCGTCGATCCGAATGTTCTTTCGGCCATGGCCGATCGTCTTCCTGATGATGCAGCCGCGAAGCTGCTAGCGTTGATGCGACAGGAGCCGCACCGGAGACGTCCCATGACCAGCACGCTTGAGTTGGTAAGGGCGGCAATCTCCTGATCGGAGTAGCCGTGAGTTCTTCTTCGCCACGTTGTCGATGATGATCTTGAACACATGCCCATGTACCTCGGTGCGGATTCGGCCGGCCCGGGTCTTGGTGTCGCTCGTTGCATGTCTCCGAATTGCTTCCAGGAGACTGCACAATGACGCGCACGCCTCTGCCATCGACCGGCGCGCGCCGATCTTCTTTGGCAACCAGCTTGGATAGATCGCCGGAATGCCGGCCACCGAATATTTGGATAACCTGTATTCAGCGGCGACGCAGCCGGCCTTCGCAACCCGTCATCGCTGAGCCTTAGCTCAGCGCAGCGAACGCAGTCCGTTCGAAGGCCATCAATTCTCCCGTCCTGCCGTCGCGTATCTTCAGGAGCCATTGGGGATCCTGAAGCAGCGCTCGCCCCACCGCGACAAGATCGAACTCCTCTCGATCGAGGCGGCGGATCAGCTCGTCGAGGGACGCCGGACGGGAGCTCTCCCCGCCATATGCGGCGATGAATTCGCCGGTCAGGCCGACCGACCCGACCGAGATCGTCGGCACCCCCGTCACCTTTTTGGCCCATCCGGCGAAGTTCAAATCGGAACCATCGAACTCCGGCTCCCAGAAGCGCCGTTGCGAGCAATGCAGGATATCGACCCCCGCGTCGACCAGCGGTTTGAGCCAGGCTTCCAACGCGCGAGGCGTATCGGCCAGTTTCACGTCGTAGTCCTGCTGTTTCCACTGGCTGATCCGCAGCAATATCGGAAAGTCGGGTCCGACCGAGTTGCGCACGGCGTGAACGATATCAGCGGCAAACCGCGCCCGGCCCGGCAGGTCCTTGCCTCCATAGGCATCCTCGCGGCGATTGGTGCCTTCCCAGAAGAATTGATCGATCAGATAGCCGTGCGCGCCGTGCAATTCGACGGCGTCGAACCCCAGGCGCTTCGCGGCAAGCGCCGCATCGGCGAAAGCGCGAATGGCGTCTGCGATGTCCTCTTCGCTCATCGGCTCGCCGAATTTCTTCTCCGGTCGCGACAGGCCGGACGGACTGTCGTAGGGGCCCGGAGGAGACCAATCCTTGGCGCGGGTGCGAACGGCTCCGACGTGCCATAGCTGCGGTGCCATCAGGCTACCGGAGGCATGCACCTCGTCGACCACACGCCGCCATCCCGCCAACTCCTTCTCCCCGTGAAAACGGGGAACATTCGGATCGTTCAAGGATGCCGGACGATCCACACCCGTGCCCTCCGAGATAATGAGGCCGACCGCTCCTTCGGCACGCCGGCGGTAATATTGCGCGACGTCCTCGGTCGGGATTCCGCCCGGAGAGAATGAGCGCGTCATCGGCGCCATCACGACCCGGTTCGGCAAGTTCAGCCCTTTCAGCTTGAAAGGCCGGAAAAGAACGCCGCTGGACATCCGTGCTCCATGATTCAGTTGATCGCGTTACGGGCTCAAAACACCTGCGCAGCAGGTTCAGCAGGTGCAATTCACTTCCCGTCGGCGCTGAGTACACTACCAAATTGCTCCCACGTGGTCCCGTTCCAGCGCTGCAGCTGCAGCTGCGTATACGCCATACTGCTTTCGGGGCCCGTGTTGATGATGACACCTGGTATGACAGTGGGAAGCGACAGCCCGCGGATGCTGCGCGATTGCCTGACGATATTCTCCCGCGAGAGATCGTTGCCACATTGCTTGAGCACCTGCTCCAGGAGCTGTCCCTGCTGGGTCCCGAACAGGTAATTGTTGTCTCCGATATCTGCGCCCGGCAGGTATTTGGCGAAGAATTCGCGATACCATTTGATGCCGGGATCGTCGGCCCACTTCTTGTCATTCGGGTCCTTCGTGATCGTCGCGGCGACTATGCCTACGGCCTTTTCCGGTCCTGCGGGGACGATGGTCGAAGACACCGAGCTCGAAACGAAGTTGATCAGGAACAGCGGCTTCCAGGCTATCTCATCGGCCTTCTTGATGGCCTGCGCTGCGAATTTTGGCGTGCCGGCCACCAAAAACGCCGATGCGCCAGACGATTTCAGCGAAACGACGTGGGAATCAATGGTCGGCTCCGTCACTTCGTAGGACGACGCGACGACTTTCTTGTCGAAATCGTCCTTCAAATAGCCCTTGAATGCATTGACGAAGTCCTTACCCAGATCGTCGTTCTGATACAGGATGGCAATCTTCGCGTCCGGCCGGGTCTGGGTGATGTATTTCGCGTAGATTCGTCCTTCGGTGTCGTAGCTTGGCAATCCCGTCGTGGTCATGGGGAATTCAGCGAAGTTCGTGAATTTCGTGACTCCGCTCACGACAAACAGATGCGGGACTTTCTTCGCGTTGACGTATTTGATAGTAGCGCTGATGCCGGGCGTACCCAGCGGGCCGAACAGGAACGCCACCTCGTCACTTTCCACGAGTTTCCTGGTCTGCTCCACCGTCTTGGGGGGACTGTAGGCATCGTCGTAGGTGACGAGGTTTATCTTCCGCCCGTTGATGCCGCCACGCTCGTTGATTGAGTTGACGTAGGCGATCATGCCCTTTCCGGTATTGCTGAGCGGCGAAGCGGGGCCGCTGAAAGGGAACGTCGCTCCTATCTTTATCTCGGATTCAGTGACGCCCGGCGTCTGCGCATGCGCGCCGGCTATGGATGCCGCGAGCGCGGCTACAATCATGGCGCCTCTCAACATTGTCATCTCCCTTCGGCGACAGGTCCGTCGCTCACCGTTTTTTCCTGTGGGCATATTCCGTTCAGAGCACTCCCGACATCCGTCAGCCAGCAGCTGCAGCGCGGGACGTCTTCGGGGCGGCCTGTTCGTTCGCCATCTCCCGTAGCTTGTGCTTCAGTATCTTGCCGGTGGAGGCCGAGGGCAGAGCGTCAAGCACGATCAGTTCGCTCGGACGCTTGTAGGACGTGAGCAATTGGGCCGTGTACGCCTTGAGGTCTTCCGCGCCGATGCTCGCGCCGGGGAGAAGCTGAACGAATGCGACGACCTCCTCGTTGCCCTCGACCTTTCGTCCGACGACGGCCGACTGAACGACCTGGTCGTGAGCGTTCAGGACCGCCTCCACCTCGGCGGGATAAACGTTGAAGCCGGAGCGGATGATAAGCTCCTTGGTGCGACCAGCGATGTAGAGATTCCCCTTGCCGTTCACCCGCGCGAGATCCCCCGTGTTGAACCATCCCTGCTCATCGATCGCCGCCGCTGTCAGGTCGGGCGCACGATAGTAGCCGAGCATGATGTTCGGACCTCGAACGTGCAGTTCGCCCACCTCTCCGGTCGCCACCTCTTTTCCTCGCCCGTCCACGATCCGGTGCTCAATGCCAGGAAGAAACGGGCCGACCGACTCGTCCGGGACAGGCTGCTCCGAACGGACCCCCGTGAGTCCCGGTGAGCATTCCGTGATGCCGTAATTGTTCAGCAGCGGAATTCCGAACTCGTCCTCGATCCGCTTCTTGAGATCGAGGTCGAGCGGAGCGCCGGCGACGGCCATGATCCGCAGGCTGCCCCGTTCGAGCTGTTGGATGCCCTTGACCGCCTTGTGTTCGAGCAGACGCTGATATGTGGCAGGTACGCCAAACAGGCTCGTAATCCCTTCCTCGGCGATGGCGTGAGCCAGCGCAGCGGGATCGGCCTTGGCCACGACATGCAACGTGCCGCCGTGCATCAGCGTCGAGATCAGCAAGATCGAATACCCGACGATGTGCGACATCGGCAGCACGCCGTAAATGCGGTCGCCTGGACCGCTCCGGCGAAGGATCCCCGACGTCCTTGCGGTGAAGAGGAGGTTGCGGTGACTCAGCATGACGCCCTTCGGTGCACCGGTCGTGCCCGAGGTGTATAAAAGGCCCGCGACCTGGCGAGCGCCATCCTCCTCGACGGGCTCCGTTTCGGCATCCGCATTGAGAGGACCGATGCCGATTCCGCCGAACGGCCCGACGGCGCCGATTATCGCACCGGCGCGAGTGGCATGATCGGCCGCTTCCTTCGACAGCGCCGAGTTGAACAGAACGCGTCTGGCGCCGCTGTGCGTCGCGATCAGGTCGATCTCTCGTGGCGAAAGGCGGGGATTGACCGGAATACCCCAGGCATCGAGCTTGCTCGCTGCGAAGAGCATCACGCCGAGGGCCACGCTGTTCTCGCTGGCAATGATCACGCGATCGCCGGGCCTGATGCCCAATCCGGCGAGATTCTTTGCCGCAGCGTCGACTGCATCCGAGAACTGCCGGTAGCTCCAGGCACGCCCGCCTTCCATGAAGGCCGGATGATCCGGAATATCCCGCACGAACGGTGCGTAGACCTCGTGCACCCTGGACGGCAGGCCGTCCAGCAGTTCGGCTGCTGTGAGCTCGTCCACGCTCCTCATGACATCCTCCTCGCGCCTTGTTTTCGGCAACGTGCGCGGTCTCCTTCAGCCGGGAGGTCCGCACCCATCATTCTTATCGGCCGGCGGAGTAAAGCGTTCTAAAATAGAACTGTCAAGACGCGCGATCGTCAATAGATCGGCACAGGAGGGATTTCTGGCGCGTATAACGAATTCCAATTTAGAATTGGCTACATCCACGCAATTGTTCGGAGGGATCAGCTGAGCGCGATTACCATTTCTCGACCCACGGCCGCAGCACGACTTCAAAAGCCCAGGTCGACCGGTGCTGGCGGTGCAGCTGCAGATAGGTTTCCGCGATATGGACAGGGTCGGCCATGTTGTCGTCCACAGTCGTTCCCGCCAGCCGGTGCGCGCGGGTCCCGTCCTCCTGAGTCCAACCGATCGCGGCATCGATCGGCACATTCGCCACATGGATTCCCTGCGGCATCAATTCTCTCGCCATGCTTTGCGCGAGTCCGGACTTGGCATGGCACGCCATCGCAAATGCACCACTTGATGGAAAGCCCTTGAGCGCCGCGCTGGCGTTCGTAAAGATGATCGTTCCTCTCGCACCATTGACGTCGGGTTCGTTTCCGAGCATGAGCCGAGCTGCCTGTTGACCTACCAGAAACGCGCTGAATGCCGAGTTTCGGATTGTTTCGAGCGCCATCATCGGGTCGGCTTCGAGAATGCCCTTGCGGAAAATGCCGGGAACGCGGCCATCGATGTTATGCACGACGAGCCTCGGCGCTCCGATCTCTCGAGCGACGTTCGCGAACAGTTGAGCCACGGCCGCCGGTTCGCTTGCATCGCAGGCGTACCGACGCACGCCGTGCATCTTTTCGAGAGTCTCAAGGACGGCTTTTTCCGGATTCCTGGCCGCGACGGCGACACGCATCCCGTTTTCGGCGAACAGCCTGGCGCAACTCGAACTGATGCCCGGGCCACCACCCACTATGAGCGCAACCTCCTGTGTAGAAGTCTGAGTGCCGGGGCTGGACTGGGTCATGTTGCTTCCTCCGATGCGTTTGATGGCTTCAGGATCTGCTCTCCGATCGTACACGCGAGAAATGGGGCCGCGCCTGCGACAGGATTCTTGGCCATGATCCTTTTCTTTCTCGAGGTGCTCTATGAGGCAGGATCGTAATTTCCGGTTGGTCCGCCGTGGATGCTAGTCTGCCACCTTGATCACGACCTTGCCCTTTGCGCGCCCGGTCTCGACATAGGCGAGCGCATCGCCGGTTTTTTCGAACGCGAAAACCTTGTCAACGAGCGGACGGATCACGCCGGATTCGATCAAGGACGTGATTTCGCGTAGCTGCTGTCCCTGCGCGCGCATGAACAGGAACGAGAAGCGCACACCAAGTTTTCCGGCTTTCTTCCGCACACCATGGCTCAGCAAGCGCATCACCAATTTCAGGAAAAGGTTCATGCCCTGCTCCCTGGCGAATTCGGGGTCGGGCGGCCCGGAGATCGAAATGAGCAGGCCGCCCGGCTTGAGCACCCGCAGAGATTTATCAAGCGTCTTGGCGTCCTGGCTGTGCAGGACCAGATCATAGCCTGACAAGATCTTCTCGAAATCCTGCGTCTTGTAGTCGATGACCAGGTCGGCGCCGAGGCTCTTGACCATTTCGACATTCTTCGCGCTCGTCGTCGTCGCCACGACCGCGCCGAGATGCTTGGCGAGCTGGATCGCGAAAGTTCCCACCCCGCCGGAGCCGGCTTGGATGAAAACCTTCTGACCAGGCTTCAGCTTGCCCACCTCGACGAGCGCCTGCCAGGCCGTCAGCCCCACCAGCGGGATCGACGCTGCCTCTTCCATGCTGATGTTCGCAGGCTTCGGCGCGACGTCGGCTTCATTCATGGCAATGAATTCGGCGAATGTTCCGATCCGATGATCGCGCGGCCGTGCATAGACCTCGTCGCCTGCCTTGAACCGCCTGACACTGCGGCCAACCCTGACGACCGTCCCGGCAACATCGTGGCCCAGAATGAAGGGCGGACGATACGGCAGGATGAGTTTGAATTCTCCATCCCTGAGCTTGGAGTCCAGCACGTTTACGGCAGTTGCGTGAACCCGGACCAGAACATCATCGTCCCGCAACTCCGGTTCTGGCATGGTTACCGGGCGCAGAGCGCCTTTCGTCTGGTATTTGTCGACGACGAATGCCTTCATGATGTCATCTCCAATTTGAAATTTGGTCGCAGCGTCAAGCGTCGAGGAAGGACAGCGCCTTCAGCACGAAATCGGCGTGGTACTGGAAAATCCCGCCATGCCCGGCATCTTCGTAGATGACCAATTGTGCGCCAGGGATACGCCGTGCCATGTCGGCGCTGTTTGCGGTCGGCACCATGATATCGTTATCGCCATTCGCGATCAGGACCGGGATGCGGATGCTGCCGAGATCCTGAGGCGCCTGCTGGCCCCAGCTCTTGATCGCCTTGAGCTGCCGCAACAAGGCCGCTGGTGTGGCTGCTTTGTCCCGATCTGCCTTGCGCTCCTTCAGCCTTGCGAGAAAAGCCTTTGCGGCTCGGCGGCCATTGGCCGTCGAGGTGAAGAACAGGTAGAATTTCGGGTCTCGCAAAGTCAGCAAGCCTTTGATCATCAGCGGCCACGACACCGGCCCAACTTTCTCGATACCTTCGCCGCCTGCCGGGCCCGTGCCGGTCAGAATCAGCTTTCGCACGAGACCAGGGGCCTTCAGCGCGATCTCCTGCGCCACGAAGCCGCCGAGGGAAAAGCCGAGCAGATCGATCTTTTCAAAACCCAGCGCGGCGACCAGAGCAATTGTATCTCGCGCCATTTCGCCAACGGTAACAGGCGCTTTCCCGCTTGAAGCGCCGATACCCTGGTAGTCGATCGCGATCACACGATGCCTAGTGGCGAGGCCATCGACGATCCGCGGATCGAAATTGTCGAGAACCGCGGCCCAATGGTTGAGAAGGATCAGCGGCACGCCGGTGCGCGGACCGATATCGCGATAGGCGAAGGTTATTCCTGCGGCACTGATCGAGAGATTCGGCGCATCGACATAGCGCACGACCGATCCCGGGTGGCTGACATAGTTTGACATCACTTGCTCCATCGCTCGGCCGGCACCGGAAGCACCCGGAATCAGCGCAATTCCCTGTTCTGTCTTGCTCATTCCGGCCTTCTCAATTTGCTCTGGAACATCGACGAACGATGCGTTACTATCAATTTAGTACGAAGTCACTACTAAAACGAGACTTACATGAAAAAACTTTCGACCCAACCCTGTATGATCGCCCGGAGCCTGGCGATTGTCGGGGACGCGTGGAGCATGTTGATCATGCGCGACGCCCATGGAGGCCTGACCCGCTTCGATGACTTTCGAAAGAGTCTCGGTATCGCGCCAACGATGCTGACAGGGCGGCTTTCAGCCCTCGTCGAGGAAGGGCTGCTGGAGAAACGTCGTTATTCGGACCGTCCGCCACGGGACGAATATGTGCTGACGGAAGCCGGGCGCGACTTTTTGCCGGTGCTCTTCGCGATCGGCGCGTGGGGACGCAAGCATCGCGGCGGAGGCAAGATGATCCGGTTCTACGACGCCGAGGGCGGAACGGAGATCGATCCCCTTACGATCGACCGTGCGACCGGGGCTCCGATCGGAACGCGTTCCATTCGTATCGCGCCAGTCGAATGAGCAATGCGCTTGAAATCTCCGGCTTGTGCGGTCGCGAGCGCGGCAGCCTAGAACTTCGGAGCAATAAATTGAGACAGTCTCACCTGTAAGTCGGCGGACGTTTCTCGATAAATGCCCGGACGGCTTCGGTGTGCTGCGCAGTGCCCGCCGCGAGGACCATCCTCTCGGCCTCCTGATCCAGTGACGTCAGGAAGTCGGCCGACAGCGCAAGGTCGAGATTGTCCTTCATGGAGGCATAGGCGCTCGCCGGGCCATTCGCCAATCCTCTCGCCATTTCGAATGCTGCGCTTTGCAGTTCGGAATCGGGCACCACGCGATTGATAAGGCCCAATTCTTCGCAGCGCCGTGCAGTGATCCGTTCAGACAAGAACATCAGTTCGCGGGCACGCGCCGTCCCCGCCAGCCGGGTCAGCAGCCACGAAATGCCGTAATCGCCGGTGAGCGCAATCCTGGCGTAGCCAGTCGTCATGATCGCGGATTCGGCTGCAATACGAAGGTCGCAAGCGAGTGCGATCGCAAGCCCGGCGCCAGCCGCCGGTCCCGGCAAAGCCGCGATGGTGGGCTTGCGCACCGAAACAAGTACGCCGGTCAGGGTTCGCTGACGTTCCCGCAACCGCGCAACCTTGTCGCTGACTGACATGGCCGGCGGGGCAGAGTTGCCGCCCATCCCCTTGACGTCGCCGCCCGAACAGAACGCAGTGCCTGCACCGGTAATCAGGAGGGCTCCGACCTGAGGATCATCTCCATTCCGTTTGATCATCCGGCGCAACGCCGGCGTAAGATGATCGGATAACGAATTTCGGGCTTCGGGTCGGTTCAAGGTAATCACCGCGACGCGATCCCTGATCGCGCACAGCAATTCGTCCGTCCCCGTGTCAACCAAGATGGATCCATCAGTCATGCTTCTGACCTTTCAAGTCCCGCGGAGAGCTATCCAAAGTGACCCAGCGCGCCGTGTCCGTGTTCGAGCATCACCAATTTTCGTTGAATGGCCGCAGTTCCGTGAGAAACGACCAGGCCGAGCGGTCCTGACCGTAGAGATGCAACAATTCGTCGGCGATCGCCGCCGGCTTGATGAAGAATTCATCCGGTTTGTCGCTCATCCGCGCACGCATCCGGGGCGTATCGATAACGGCGTCGATGAGAACGTAGGAGACGTGCACACCGAGAGGTCCCAAGTCACGTGCGATCGACTCGGCCAAAATGCGCTGTGCCGCCTTGGTCGGCGCGAAGCCGGCGAAATTGGCTTTGCCTCGGATCGAAGACGTGTTTCCGGTCACAAGGATTGCACCTCTGCCGCGATCGATCATGTGAGGCGCCACTTCCCGGGCCAAGTACAATAGGCCCATCACATTGACTTCGAAGTTGCCCCTCAGCATCTTCGGATCGATCTCGCGAAAATTCCCCCAGCCCCCGCCGACCGCGTTGTGGATGAGAACGTCAGCCGGGCCAAAACGCCGCTTTACGTCTGTGACCACAGTCCGCACCTGGCTTTCGTCCGATACGTCGCAGGTCATCGCGTGCACGTCGGGAAGCTCTTGCGCAAGCCGATCGATGAGCCCTGCAGAGCGGGCAAGCGCGATGATACGGAAACCACCGGCAGAGAAGCACTTGACGATGGCAGCTCCCGTGCCCGGGCCCACCCCGGTCACGATCGCGATTGGCTTCTCGGTCATTTGACGCTCCCTTCGACTATTGTCCGGCCGCTCTCTTGTGAATTCGCTCGGATTGCGACTGATGGGCGGCAGCTTCGTGCCCGGACACTGGGGACAAGCGCACCGGGACGTTCTTGTGGTAGGGCGTGCCCGCGATGGGATCGCGGTTGCCGCTCTCGGTGAGCAGATTGATGCGCGGTCCGTTGATCAGGCGCTCTCCGTCTGGTGTCGGGTATGCCTGACCGTAGCCGTGCGGCAGCGCCAATTGGCCTTTCCGCATGGCGTCATCGACCTTGCAGCGGACAACGAGCCGCCCGACCGACGACTCGACGGCGATCCAGTCGCCATCCTTCGCACCCAGCTCGATCAGATCGCTCGAATTGATCAACAGGGCGCCGTCCGGATCGTCGCGACGCCACGCCGGATCGCGAAATATCTGGTTGGCATTGAACATGCGACGGCCACCAGCCGCCAGCACGAACGGGAACTCCTTTGGCGCGCTAGCGGCTTGCGGATCGAGACGCGCCAGCCATTCCAGCATCTGCGGGACGACCAGCCGAACCTTGCGATCCGAATGGGCGATCAGTGACCAGACCTCGTCATACGCGTGCCGGGTAACCGCCGAGCCTTGCCGGGCGGCCACGATGGTGTCGAACAGGAGATCTCCGAGCTGATGGTCCGCCACCTCCTCGGATGCGCCGATCGCCCGCCGCACGGCTTGCGGCGATCGCTTCGCGCAAGCCAGTGCCGCGCTCCACAAGGGAGCCGCGGCCGCCGTGCCATCCGGAAGCATCTGTCCCAGCGTATGGTAGAGCACCAGGGCAGGCACCGCCGCAGGGTTTTCCGCGATGAAAGCACGAAAGGCAGCGGCGAATTCAGGTCGCGAGCGCCGCGCTATTTCACGGAGCGGCGCGAGCACATTGTCACCCGGCAGAAGCCCCAGGGCGATCGCAAGCCGCGTATAGATCTCCGGCTCCGGCAAGGTGCCCGCGAGCGGCGGCAGAACACCGGCACGAACATGAAAATAGTTTGTCGGGAACTCGTAGTTGAAGAGAGTAAATTCGGCCTTCTCGTATTGTGTGGACGCCGGGAGAACGTAATGCGCGAGCTTTGCGGTTTCGGTCATCGCAACGTCGACCACAACGCATAGGTCGAGCGATTTCAGCGCGCGTTCCACCGCCTCCGTGTTTGCGGCGGTGTTGGCGGGATTGGAGCTGTCGATCCAGGCGCAGCGCAACCGGTCCGGATGGTCCTTGAGAACGGCTTCGGGGAAAATGTTGGGCGGCAACAAGCCGCCAATGATGGCGTCGCCGGTCGGCGCGAATGTCTGGTTCGGAGAATTTCCCCATAGCGGCTGAAGCCAGCTATGCAATTGGTTGGTACCTTCACGGCCGAAATTGCCGGAAAGCATGATCAAGAGCTTCTCGAGATAGGAGTTGAGAGTCGAGTTGACGCCTTGCTGGATGCCGAGTTCAACGCGAACCACCATGGCCTTCGCGGCCGCGATCATCGCCGCGCAGCGCTCCAGCTCCGCGAGCGAGATATCGGCAGCGGCCGCCCATTCCTCAACGGGGATGTTCGATAGCGCTTGCCGCACTTCCGCAAAGCCGATCGTGTGCTCCTCAATGAACGCATGGTCGATCCGGTCGGACCGGACGAGCATGGCCAGCAGCGCGCCAAGGAGAAACGTATCCGCACCGGGACGAACCGCGAGATGCAGATCCGCCATCTCTGCGGTTTCGGTTCGCCGGGGATCGATGACGATCAGCTTGCGTGCGGGATCCTTGCGGATCTGATTGAGATGGTCGCGCGCATTGGGGAAGCCGTGCGCGATCCAGGGATTTGCCCCGATGACAAACAAGAGATCGCAATGATGGACGTCCTCCGAAGTGTGGCAGGTTTGGCTGCCGAACATGTGCCCATTGACCCAGAAGTCTCCGGTTTTTTCCTGCGAAAGAGCGTTGAAGACGCTGCGCGAGCCCAGCGCACGCAACAAGCCACTGGCGTAGGCGCCGCCAGCGTGGTTGCCCTGCCCGCCGCCGCCATAAAGGGCAATACTCCTGCCGCCATAGCTGTCAACGATGTGCCGCAGCCGCTGTGCGATTTCTGCGATCGCGACGTCCCACTCGATTTCATCAAAGCCGCCATCGGCGCGACGACGTAACGGGGTCGTGAGCCGATCCTTGTGATGCGCATAGTAGGGAATGCGCGCCGCCTTGTTGCACAGATAGCCTTGCGACTTCGGGTTTGAACGGTCGCCTCGTACCTTCTCGAGGCGCCCCTCATTCACCCAGACCTCGATGCCGCAATTTACGTAACACAGGTTGCAGGCTGTCTTGAGCCACTGGCCGGCCGTCATGGGCACCTCCCAAATTATGGTTTGTCGCAGCTCATCGCCTTCGCCGTTCTGTGCTGCCGCTTGTGAGGCCGGCCGCAGACAGTCATCCGTCCGGCGTCGAGAATATCGTCGGAAAGCTTCCCGGCGCCGACAGCACGCGACAGCACGATCGATCCAACCATGGTCGCAATGGCGCTCGTCGCGATTTGGCGCACCTGTTGAGGACCCTCGGCGGGAAGCACGTCGATCAGGATGTCAATCATCTCCTCCAGCTTGGAAGCAAGCGCCCGTTGCTCACTCGGGCTCGATCGAGCAACATCAGCGGCCAGAGCTGGAAGCGCGCAACCTTGTCTGGGATTGTCGCGGTGACGGGAACTGAGATAATCGGCGATCAGCGTCTCGAAGCGATCCCCGCTGGCCTTTCGGTTCGCCAGCTTTTTCCACCGCTCGACCATTTGGTCCATTGCAAACCCGATTGCCTCGCCAACGAGTGCGGCACGTGACTCGAAATGGTTATAGAACCCGCCGTGCGTAAGACCCGCGAGCTTCATCAGCTCGACAACGCTAAGTCCTTCAGCACCGTTTTGACGCAGGCCGTAGGAGGCATTTTCGACGATCCGGCGATGGGTCTGGCGCCTATGGTCTCCTAGGTAACGCATCTCCCCTCCGTGCAGGCTGCTGGGTGACCGCTTGTTCGAACCCGTTCCCATCCACCAGCGCCTCTGGACCGCTTTGAGAGCGGGCAATATTCCATTGCAATGTCGCCAGTGTTATATGACTATCGTCATATAACGAAGCGATCAATAGGAGAATTCGCCATGGCCGCCGCTTCCGATCCCGTCGTCATCCTCTCCGCAGCCCGTACGCCGCTCGGCCGCTTCATGGGCGAGCTCTCGCCGCTCAGTGCCCACAAGCTCGGCTCCCACGTGATTGGAGCAGCTCTGGAACGGGCCAAGCTGTCGCCAGAGCGGATCGACGAGGTGTTCATGGGCAACGTGTTGCCAGCCGGACAGGGCCAGGCGCCGGCACGCCAGGCCGCTCGCGGCGCCCAATTGCCGGATGCCACCGGCGCCACCACCATCAACAAGGTCTGTGGTTCCGGCATGAAGGCCACCATGCTGGCTCACGATATCATCAATGCGGGTTCCGCCGAGACCGTTCTGTCTGGCGGCATGGAGAGCATGAGCAACGCGCCGTATCTGCTGGCCAAGGCGCGCGGCGGCTATCGCGCCGGCCACGACCGCATCATCGACCACATGTTGATGGATGGACTGGAAGACGCCTACGAGACCGGACGCTCGATGGGCGATTTCGGCGAGGCCACGGCGGAGGCCTATCAATTCACCCGCAAGGATCAGGACGATTATGCAATCGAGACGTTGACGCGGGCCCGCAAGGCGGTTGAAGGCGGCGCCTTCAAGGCTGAGATCACTCCGGTCACATTGACTGAAAAGGCCGGGCCCCGGATCATCTCCAATGACGAGCATCCGCTCAAGGTCGATCCCGCCAAAATCCCGGGACTTAAGCCAGCGTTCCGCGCCAACGGCACCATCACGCCCGCCGCCTCATCCGCCAATGCTGACGGCGCTGCGGCGCTCATCTTGGCGAAGCGCTCGCTGGCCGATCGCGACGGCCTCCCAGTGCTCGCCGAGATCAAGGGCCATGCCACCCACAGCCAGGAGCCACAATGGTTCACCACAGCCCCGATCCCGGCTATTCGCAAGCTGTTGGACAAGGTCGGCTGGAGTGTTGGCGACGTAGATCTGTTCGAGATCAATGAGGCATTTGCCGTCGTGGCGATGGCGGCGCAGAAGGATCTCGGTATCCCCAGAGAAAAGCTGAACGTCAACGGCGGCGCCTGCGCGCTAGGTCATCCCATTGGCGCCACGGGCGCGCGGTTGATTGTGACGCTGCTGCACGCGCTTGAAGCGCGAAACCTCAAGCGCGGCGTCGCGTCGCTCTGCATTGGCGGCGGCGAAGCTACCGCCATCGCGATCGAGCGCGTCGTCCGCTGAGAACACGGCCGGTCGGACAAGAAAGAGCTCGGCGAGCGGCGCGGACCGCGTCACTCGTCGCTTAACGTACCTGTCCTAATTTCCGAAAGTTCCCATGGCCGACCTGATCAATCCCGTGCGCTGGGACGTTCCCGCGTCCAGCACCCTGCCGATCGCAGTCCTTTCCGTCCTGGCCGCGATGGGAACGCTCGCGACGAACATTCTGCTGCCGTCCTTACCGCAGATTGCGATCTCATTGAATGTCACGAGTGCGGCGGTCACGTCCGCCATCACCGTCTTTCTTGCCGTGTTCGGCTTGGGCCAGCTCCTGGTCGGACCGCTGTCGGATCGCTACGGAAGGCGTTGGCCGGTCCTGATCGGATTTGCCGTGTTCTTTGCCGGCAGCGTTTGGTGCGGTCTGGCGACCGACCTGCCCAATCTCCTGGCCGGCCGCGTTGTGCAGGCCACGGGTGCCTGCGCGACCTCCGTGCTGTCTCGCGCCATCGCCCGCGACATGTTCAGTGGCGCGGCACTGGCGCGCGCGATGGCGCTCATCATGATCGTGATGTCCGCAGCGCCCGGATTCTCGCCGCTGCTTGGCGGCGCCCTCGACTACAGCCTGGGCTGGCGCGCCGAATTCGCGCTGGTCGCGATATTCGCCGCCGTCGGCGCCGTTGCCTACAGCATCGTTCTCGGCGAAACCCACCATTCGATCGGCACGCCGCTCAATCCAGCTGCCATCGGCAGGACCTATGCCGGCCTGATTGGCGACCGCCGCTTCGCTACCCCCGCGGCCGCCTCGAGCCTCACCATGGGCGGCTTGTTCTCGATGTTTTCCGCTGCGCCACGTCTATTCATCGAAGCGTTGCACTTCACGCCGATCCAGCTAGGCCTCTTTTTCGCCGGCACCGTCTTCATCGTATTCGCCGCGGGTATGCTCGCAACAAGATTGGCGCCCCGCTACGGGCTCGATGGCCCGATCCGGGCAGGTTTGTGCGGGACGGCCGCCAGCAGCCTTGCAATCCTGCTCATCTCGATGATCAGCCCGACTTTCCTGCCGTTTCTGGGCGCGATGTGCGTTTTTCTTCTCGGCATGGGTGTTGTCAGTCCATTGGCCACTGCGCGGGCACTCTCTCCATTCGGCGAGAAGGCCGGCGCCGCCTCGGCGCTGCTCGGTTTCTTGCAGATGATTATCGCCGCGATCGGCGTATGGCTTGCCGCCACAGTGTCACATGAAGCAATGTTGGCGCTGGGCGTCGTGATGAGCGCGTTTTCCCTGCTGGCTCTTGGCCTTTACGCGCGGGGCGCGGAGTCTTGATGGGCATATGAATCCGCACAGGCTTTCCGTTCAGTCCCTCATCGGCTTTGCGAAGCCGGGCTCAGGCCTGCCGACCCGATGCCTGGCCAGCCCGACAGTTGAGCCTGTTTCCGGCGCAATCAGGTGCCGTGGAATTCCGGTTTGCTGCTGCCAGCCGGGCGCTTCATCTCGAACATGTTCTCGGTCCTGACCTCGAGGTAATCTCCACCCCGGCCGGCACGCAGTATCGGGCGCGCAAGCGCCGTGTTGTAGACACCGTCCTCGATCAATGCCTTGTCGATGTAGACTGCGACGACCTCGCCAAGCACGAACCAGCCTTCGACCTTTTCACCGCGTGCGTTGGCCAGCTGAGAGACCTCGACGACCTTGCATTCCATGGCGGCCCTGCTCTCGCCCACCCGCGGCACGGCAACGTGGCGTCCGGGTATCGGCGTCAGTCCGGCTGTTTCGAACTCGCTCACGCCGTGATCGAGCGGCGTCGCTGTCACGTTCATGCGCTCGCCGAGATCCATGGTGACAAGATTCCAGACGAACTCACGGGTTTCGCTGACGTTCTTGACGGTGTCCTTCCACGAAATCGACGAAAACCCGATGATGGGAGGATCGTAGAGGAACGCGTTGAAGAAACTGTACGGCGCCAAGTTCAATTGACCGGCGGCGTTACGCGACGAAATCCACCCAATCGGACGCGGCGCGATTATCGCATTGAACGGATTATGCCTGAGTCCGTGCCCTCTCGACGGCTCATAGTAGTGGAAGTCGGCCTGGTCCATAAGCTACCTCCGAGGCTGCCGAACGCCGTTGATCTGGCCTATCGAGCTTCATCAAAGATCGACGCACGCATGACCATGCGTGCGCATAGCCTCCGTCAGAACGTCGGGAAGCGGTAAGTCCTTCCGTCTACGCGATCGCCCGAGCCGCAGCCGGCCGCTGCCCGGTGCCGTCGAGGAAGCCGGTCAGGCGCTGCCGGATGAGTCTTTCGGCATCCGCCATGATGCGATCAATCAGCTCCTTCACGGTCGGAATGTCGTGAATGAGCCCGACGACCATGCCGCAGCTCCACGCGCCCGCATCCATGTCGCCGTCGATCATCACCTTGGGATAGACGCCCGCCACCTGCTCATGGATGTCCTCGATCTTGAGGCTCTTTCCCTTCTCGCGCTCGATCTCGAGCAGCTGCTCGACACCCTTGTTGTTCAGGACCCGCTCGGTGTTGCGTAGCGCGCGCATCACGAGCCTGGTGTCGAGTTCCGTCGCCGCGACCAGCGCCTTCTTGACGTTCTCGTGCACCGGCGCTTCCTTGGTGGCGATGAAGCGCGTGCCCATGTTCATGCCCGCAGCGCCCATCGCCAGTGCCGCAACCAGGCTGCGCGCGTCCGCCATGCCGCCGGAGGCAACGAACGGGATCTTCAGCTCCTCGGCCGCGCGCGGCAACAGAATCATGTTCGGCATGTCATCCTCGCCGGGATGGCCGCCGCACTCGAAGCCGTCGACGCTGACGGCATCGCAGCCGATCTGCTCGGCCTTCAGGGAGTGCCGGACGGAGGTGCATTTGTGGATCACCTTGATGCCGCCCGCCTTCAGGGCCGGCATGTACTGCTCGGGGCTGCGCCCGGCGGTTTCGACGATCCTGACACCGCCCTCCCTGATGGCCGCGATGTATTCCGGATAGGGCGGCGCGCTGAACGTCGGCAGGAACGTGAGGTTCACGCCGAACGGCTTGTCCGTCATATCCCGGCAGCGTGCGATCTCCTTGGCCAGCAGTTCCGGTGTTCTCTGCGTCAGACCCGTGATCAAGCCGAGCCCGCCCGCGTTGGAGACGGCCGACGCCATTTCCGCGAAGCCGACATAGTGCATTCCGCCCTGGATGATCGGGTGCTCGATGCCGAATAGTTCAGTGATCGCTGTCTTCACGAATGATCTCCCGCGTTGCCGTTCAGTGGATGATTTCGAACAGTCCGGCCGCGCCCATGCCGCCACCAATGCACATCGTCACGACGCCGTACTTCGCCTTGCGCCTCCGGCCCTCGATCAGGAGATGGCCGGTGAGCCGCGACCCGGTCATGCCGTAGGGATGGCCGATCGCGATCGAGCCGCCGTTGACGTTGAGCTTGTCCGGATCGATCCCGAGCTTGTCGCGGCAGTAGATCACCTGCACCGCATAGGCCTCGTTCAACTCCCAGAGGTCGATGTCGTCGATCTTCAGGTTATGGCGCTTGAGCAGCCGCGGGATCGCGGCGACCGGGCCGACGCCCATCTCGTCGGGCTCGACGCCGGCGGCAACGAAGCCGCGGAAGATGCCGAGCGGCTTGAGGCCCTTCTTCGCCGCAATCTTGTCGCTCATGATCACGCAGGCCGAAGCGCCGTCCGAAAGCTGGCTGGCATTTCCCGCGCTGATGGTCTTGCCCTCGAACACCGGCTTGATCTTGGCGAGGCCCTCGGCGGTGGTCTCGGGACGCGGTCCCTCGTCCTTTGTGAGCGTCACCTGCTCGTAGGTGACTTCCTTGGTGTCCTTGTTGAACAGCGCCATCCTGGTCGTGAACGGCACGATCTCGTCGTTGAAGCGGCCGGCCTGTAACGCAGCGCCGACGCGGCGTTGGCACTCGAGGCTGTATTCGTCCTGCTTGTCGCGGCCGATCTTGTAGCGCTCGGCGACGACCTCGGCCGTATCGAGCATCGACATGTACATTTCGGGCTTCATCGCCATCAGCTCGTCGTCGACGGCGTGGAATTTGTTCATGTGGTCGTTCTGCACGAGGCTGATCGACTCGACGCCTCCGCCGATCGCGACCTCGACGCCGTCGAGCATCACCGAGCGTGCGGCCACCGCGATGGCCTGCAAGCCGGAGGCGCATTGCCGGTCGATGGTCGTGCCGGCGACCGTCACCGGCAGGCCGGCGCGCATCGCGCCCTTGCGCGCCACGTTCATCACCATGGTGCCCTGCTGCATGGCGCAGCCCATGACCACGTCTTCGACTTCGCCCGGGGCGATGCCGGCGCGCTTTACCGCTTCGGCCATCACGTGCCCGGCCATGGTCGGACCGTCCGTATTGTTGAGTGCGCCGCGGTAGGCCTTCCCGACGGCCGTCCTAGCGGTGGAAACGATGACTGCTTCAGTCGTCATGCTGGCCTCTCTGTTTACGCGGCCGCGTCCAGCTGCGCGTAACGCAGCACGTGGAACGCGGGGTCGCCGAACTGGATGTTGATGGAGGAGAGTCGCTTGAAATAGTGCCCGACGTTGAGCTCGTCGGTCATTCCCATGCCGCCGTGAAGCTGCACCGCCTGGTCGGCGACGAACTTGCCCGCATAGCCGATCTTCGACTTGGCACCGGAGGCGAGCCGCGACAGGCCGGCATCGCCGTCGCTGAGGCTGAGGCTCAGATGCTGCATCAGGGAGAGCGCCTCCTGATGGGCGATGAACATGTCGACCATGCGGTGCTGCAGCACCTGGAACGAGCCGATCGTGGTGCCGAACTGCTTGCGCGTCTTGGAATATTCCAGCGTCGCCGAGTTCAGCTCGCCGATGGCGCCGACGGCTTCCGCGCAGAGCGCGCCGATGGCGCGGTCGCGGCAGGCTTCCAGCGCGGCAACGCCCTCGCCTTCCACGCCCAGCAATTGGCCGCGGACATCGCGCAGGCTGACGTCGGCGGCCCGGCGGCCGTCGATGGTCTTGAAGCTCTGGAGATCGACGCCGGTCGCGCGCCGATCGACCACGAACAGGCTGACGCCGCTGCGTTCACGGTCATCGCCGGAGGTCCGGGCCGAGACGATCAGATAGTCCGCCCAAGGCGCTGCGATCACCGCGGTCTTTGCGCCTGCCAGGACGTAATCGCTCCCTTCGCGCCGCGCTCTCGTGGCGACATGGGCAAGATCGAAACGCGATGCCTTCTCCGTCCAGGCCAGCGTCCAGATCTTCGAGCCGTCGATGATGTCCGGGATGAAGCTTTGCTGCTGCTCCGGCGAGCCCGCATGCTCGATCAATCTGCCGGCCAGCACCACCGTCTCGACGAATGGCTCGACCACGAGGTGACGGCCGAACTCATGCATGACGATCATGGTCGACAACGGACCGCCGCCGAGACCGCCGGCGCCCTCGGAGAACGGCGCAGCGAGAAGGCCTAGCTCGGCAAAAGCCGCCCACTGCTTCCGGCTGAAGCCTTCCTCGCTCGCCACGCTCTTGCGCCGCGCCTCGAAGTCGTACTGGTCGCGCAGCAGCCGCTGGACGCTGGACCGCAGCAATTCCTGCTCTTCCGTGAACTGAATATCCATCCGATCCTCCCGATCCGCCGCGGCTAGAGCCCGAGCACGGCTTTGGCGATGATGTTGCGCTGGATCTCGTTGGATCCGCCGTAGATGCTGAGCTTGCGCGCGTTCAGATATTTCTCCGACGCGGTATGGCCGTAGGTGGGACCGGGCATGAAGCGATTGGCGCTGACCGGATGCTCGCGGATGGCAAGACCGTAATTGCCGATCGCGCGATGGGTGAGTTCGGTGATGGCCTGGAAGATTTCGGTGCCGCGGATCTTGAAAAGCGAGGCGGCCGGGCCGGGATCTATGCCGCGCGCCAGCTGGGCCACGACGCGCAGCTCGGTCGCCTCCAGCGCCAGCACGTCGAGCTCGACGCGGGCAATGTCCCGCAGAAATTCGAGATGCGCGGGATCCTCGGCCGGTATTTCGGCCTTCACGATCTGTTTCAGCTTGTTGATGTAGCGGGTGGACCGGCCGATGCCGGCCATGCTGGTGCGCTCGTTGCCGAGCAGGAACTTGGCGTAGGTCCAGCCCTTGTTCTCCTCGCCGATCAGGTTCTCGGCGGGCACGCGGACGTTCTCGAGGAAGACGTCGTTGACCTCGTGGCTGCCATCGATCGTGATGATCGGCCGCACGGTGACACCGGGCGACTTCATGTCGATCAGCAGGAAGGAGATGCCGGATTGCGGCTTCGCGCTCGGATCGGTCCGCACGAGGCAGAAGATCCAGTCGGCATGCTGCGCCAGCGTGGTCCAGGTCTTGTGACCGTTGACGATGTAGTGGTCGCCGTCACGCACCGCCTTGGTTCTGACGGTTGCGAGGTCGGAGCCCGAGCCCGGCTCCGAATAACCCTGACACCACCAATCCTCGCCGGACAGGATCCGCGGCAGAAATTTCTTCTTCTGCGCCTCGTTGCCGAACGTGTAGATCACCGGCCCGACCATGGTGACGCTGAAGGCGAGCGGCGGCAGCGTGCCGGCGCGAGAGGTCTCCTGCTCGAAGATGAAGCGCTGCGTGACGGACCAGCCCGGGCCGCCATATTCCTTGGGCCAGAGCGGGGCGATCCAACCCTTGTTGTGGAGGATCCGGTGCCACAGCAGCGACTGCTCCTTGGTCAGGTCGGTCTCCGGATTGGGAACGCGCATTTCCGGCGGATAGTTCTCCGCAATGAAACTGCGCACCTCGTCACGAAACGCGGCGTCCTCGGGCGAAAGCTTGAGCTCCATCGCAGCAGGCCCGCTACCACTTCTCGCCGAAGGGACGGATCTCCAGCTCGAACGTCCATGCGCTTCTCGGCTGCTGGTAGAGCTGCCAATAGGAAGTTGCGACGGAGGACGGGGGCATCAAGGCGTCCGGATCATCCAGCGCGGTGGGCCCGAGAGCCTCCAGCCGGCGTTGCCGAACCCACTCGGTATCCACGCCGGAATCGATGATGAGATGCGCGACGTGAATGTTCTTCGGGCCAAGCTCGCGGGCCATGGCTTGCGCGACCGCACGAAGGCCAAACTTGGCGCTTGCGAAAGCAGCATAGCCGCTGCCGCCTCGGAGCGAGGCGGTCGCCCCGGTAAAGAAGATGTTGCCACCCCCGCGCGGAAGCATGAGGCGGGCCGCCTCGCGACCGGCCAGAAAGCCGGAATAGCAGGCCATTTCCCAGACCTTGCGGAAAACGCGTTCTGTGGTTTCCAGAATTGGGAAATTGACGTTCGCCCCGATATTGAAGATGCAGACTTCCAAAGGCGCGTGCTTGTCCGCATCGTTGAGGAAGGAGATGATTTCGTCTTCTTTGCGAGCGTCGAGCGAACGGGCGTGAACTTCTCCGCCGGCAGCCTCGATATCCTTGACGAGCGGAGCCAGCTTGTCGCCGTTACGACGGCCGGCAAAGACCGTGAAGCCTTCTGCGGCGAACTTTTTGGCGATCTCGCCGCCGATGAAGTCTCCGGCGCCGATGACGGCCACGGTTGCGTTTCTCTTTTGCAAGATGTCCTCCCGGTAAAGTTAGTTATGTTGCCTGCGGAATTCGGGCGTCTGCACCGCGGGGGGTTGCGCCACCTCCGCGCAAGGACTCCGCGAGCTTGTGCTTGAGTATCTTGCCGGTCGAGGTCGCCGGCAAGGCATCGAGTATGACGATTTCGGACGGCCGCTTGTAAGAAGTCAGCTGAGATCGGACGAAATGCATCAGGGTCTCTGGTGTCGTGCGCGATCCTGGCAGCAATTGCACAAAGGCCACGATTTCCTCATTGCCGTCCGCGGCACGACCGACCACAGCGGATTGCACGACGTCCTCGTGTGAGCTGAGGACTGCTTCGACCTCCGCGGGATAGACGTTGAAACCGGAACGAATGATCATTTCCTTGGTGCGGCCGGCGATGTACAGACAATCGCCATCGAAACGTGCGAGATCGCCGGTATTGAACCAGCCCTCGCTGTCAATCACCTTCGCGGTGAGCTCGGGGGCACGATAGTATCCCAGCATCACGTTGCGCCCGCGAACATGCAGCTCGCCGACTTCACCGGATACAGTCGGAAATCCTTCGATGGTTCGCACCCGCGCTTCCACACCAGGCAGCAGCGTGCCGACAGCCTGATCCGAGCGTGGCCTATCGAAACGTACGCCTGATATTCCCGGCGAGCATTCGGTGATCCCGTAGCCGTTGAGCAACGGAAGCCCGAACTCTCTTTCCACGCGCAACTTCAGGTTCAAATCCAGCGGCGCGCCGGCGACGGCAATCAAGCGCAACGAGCCTCGGGACAGTTGTTCCACGCCTGATACGCTCTTGTACTCCAGCAGGCGCTGATAGGTGGCAGGCACGCCATTGAGGATGGTGACGCCCTCCTCCGCGATGGCCTTTGCGGTCGCCGCAGGATCGTATTTGCTGACCATCCGCACCGTGCCGCCGACCATCAGCGTCATGATCAGGAGCGAGATGCCGACGATATGCGAGATCGGCAACACAAGATAGATTTTGTCGTCCTCGTTCATCCTGCGGAAGTACGCAGTGGTCTTTGCGCTGATCAGAAGGTTGTGATGCGAGAGCATCACGCCCTTGGGAGTCCCCGTTGTCCCTGACGTGTAGATCAAAACCGCGACTTGCTTTGCTGGATCAGCCTCCACCGGCTCGACTGTCGCGCTTTCGTTGAGCGGGCCAACGCCAATTTCCGGCAGCGCGCCAATTCGCCGATTCTCGGCGTCGTAGCGAGAGGCGTGAGCTGCGGCCTCTTTCGAAATACCCGACGTGAACAACATCCGCCGGGCGCCGCTGTGATCGCGGATCTGATCCAGTTCGCGCGCCGACAGGCGCGGGTTGGCGACGATTGCCCAGGCGTCGAGCCGGCTCGCCGCCAGCAGCAAAGCAGCAAGCGCAATACAGTTTTCGCTGACAATGATCATCCGATCGCCGGCCCTGATCCCCAGCGATGAAAGCACGGTGGCGATCTGGCTAACGCGCTGCTCCAGGTCTCGATAGCTCCAGGAAGCCCCGTCCTCGACCAGCGCAATCCGGTCGGGCGCTCTGGCAAGCGGCCCTGCCGTTACTTCATGGATTCGGCCCGGCAAGCCGACAGCAATCTCGTCGCCACTGATCGTCTCTGAAAGCTCCAGCACGACTGACCTCCCGACCGACCATGCCGACTTTGCAATGCGGCACACTTGGTTTCGACTTATAGTTCTTTTTTAGAACTTGT
Organism: Bradyrhizobium sp. CCBAU 53351; assembly: GCF_015291745.1. Classification (NCBI taxonomy): domain Bacteria; kingdom Pseudomonadati; phylum Pseudomonadota; class Alphaproteobacteria; order Hyphomicrobiales; family Nitrobacteraceae; genus Bradyrhizobium; species Bradyrhizobium sp. CCBAU 53351. Next base: position 2,048,619 of record NZ_CP030059.1, on the reverse strand, counting down.
CAATCGATAAATCATCGTCGGACTTTTCCCGGAGGCGAATGGACAATCCATGTCTGATTACGGTTTTGCGTGACTGATAAAACCGCCGTTTACAATGCACCATCGGACAGCTAGTCTACAGTATCAAATAAGAACTTAATGGGAGAATCGAGGATGGCGGCGAGCCGCGGTGTAGCGATACTTGTTGGCGCAGGCGATGCCATTGGCGCGGCGGTCGCCCGGCGTTTTGCCCGAGGCGGCTATACGGTTTGCATCTGCAGGCGCGATGCCTCCAAATCGCAGGAACTGGTGGCCGAGTTGAGGGCTGCGGGGCATGACGTTCACGCATTCAGCGTGGATGCGCGCCAGGAAGCAGACGTCCAAGGCATTTTCGCGCGGGTCGAGAAGGAGCACGGGCCCGTCGAGGTTTGCCTCTACAATGCCGGCTCGAACGTCAACAAGCCTCTGCTCGACACGACGGAGAAGTTGTTCTTCAAAGCCTGGGAACTCGCCTGCTATGGTGGATTCCTGGTTGGACGTGAGGCTGCCCGCGTGATGCTGTCGCGCGGACGCGGCACCATCTTCTTTACCGGTGCGACGGCAAGCGTGCGTGGCGGCTCGGGGTTTGCAGCATTTTCATCAGCTAAGTTCGGACTTCGAGCAGTGGCCCAGGCGATGGCGCGCGAGCTTGGACCGAAGAACATTCACGTCGTGCATCTCCTGATCGACGCTGGCGTGGATAGCGAGGCGATTCACCAACGCATGAAGGCAGCGAAGGGGATCGAAGCAAGCGATATTCCGCCGGATAGCCTGACCAAGACGTCTTCCATTGCCGAAGCCTATTGGTTCACCCACCAGCAAAGCAAAGATGGCTGGACCCACGAGCTCGATCTCCGTCCGTCCGTGGAGAAATGGTAATATGGATGCGGCATCAAACCTGACCCTGTGGGGCGTTGGAACGAGTCGCACCATTCGTCCGCATTGGGCCATGCACGAACTGGGCTTAGCCTACAAGACAAAGCCCATTGGCCCGCGAACCGGTGAAACCAAGACCGCAGAATATTCGAAGCTCAATCCGCGCCAGAAGATCCCGCTGCTTCAGGATGGCGACTTCTGCATCGGCGAGAGCGCAGCGATCGTTGCCTACCTGTCGCGCATGTATTCCACGCCGGAACGATCGCTGATTCCGGAAGCCCCGCGCGAGTATGCCGCGTGGCTGGAATGGTGCTTCTTTATCGTCGCGGAGCTGGATTCCACCAGCCTTTACGTGATGCGCCGCCATCGGGCCGACGCGCTCGGACCGATCTACGGCATTGCACCCGAGGTCGTTGCCCAGGCCGGCGAGTATTTCCGCCAGCAGTTGCGCCATGTCGAAGTCGCGCTCGCAGATGGCCGGCAATTCCTGATGGGCGACCGGTTTACGAGCGCAGACATCCTGCTCACGACCTGCCTGGAGTGGGCCATCGCCTATGGCGTCGGCATTTGCGACAACGCTCAGCCCTATCTCGAACACATCAGGAAACGGGAAGCCTTTCAGCGAGCCGTTGCGGCGAATGTTCCGATGGCACCGATCACGCCGGCGCCGGCGAAGGTCTAGAATACCGTCGCCAACGGGCTTCGCGGTTAGACCGCGACGCGCAGGCTGCGCTCGGCGACCATCTTGTCGATGGCGCCGTCGTCGTAGCCCAGCTCGTGCAACACGTCGCGGGAGTGCTCACCCACCCGGGGAGCAGGCCCACCGATCGCGGCCTCGTTGATCGCAAAACGCGCCGCCGGCTTAGGTTGCCGCACCCGCCCCACTTTCGGCTGATCGAACTCCGCAATGATGTCGCGCGCGACCACCTGTTCATTGTGGATGATCTCGCTCCGCCGCAGGATCGGCGAACAGGGGACATCGGCGGCATCCAGACGCTCCAGCCATTCTGCGGTGGTGTGCTGGCTGATATATTCGGCCATCTTGTTGATGCGTGCCGTGGCGTTGACCGAGCGCGCCGATGGCGTCGCAAACCGGGGATCCTTGGCAAGCTCGGCGTCGCCGGTGGCGCGGCAGAAACCCTGCCATTCGGAATCGGAAATTGTACCGGCGGTGATGTAGCCGTCGCTGGTCTTGAACACGAGATCGGGGCGATCGTTGGGATCGGCAGCAGCGGCCTCGGCACCCACCACCGTGTATTGCATCATGCCTTCGGGCCACAAATACGAGATCATCGCATCCAGCATGGCGACCTGGATGTGATCACCCTGCCCTGTCTTCTCGCGAGCGTAGAGGGCTGCTGCGACCGCCTGGGCGGTGAACACGGCGGTGGTCTTGTCGCAGACGATAGTCCGGATCATCTGCGGACGGTTCGTGACCGGCTGCGACTGGATATCGGCAAAGCCCGAGAGGCCCTGAATGATCGGGTCGTAAACACGCTTCTTCACATAGGGTCCGGTGTCGCCGACACCGCTGATCGAGACATAGATCAGGCGCGGATGGCGCTGGCGCAACTCCTCGACGCCGAGACCGAGGCGCTCCATGGTGCCGGGCCGGAAATTCTGCACCAGCACGTCCGCCTTCGCGACCAATTTGGCCAGAACCTCACGGCCGGCCGCGCTTTTGACGTCAATCGACAGCGAGCGCTTGCCACGGTTTGACGAGATGAATAGCGCGGAGAACTCGCCTTCCTTATCAATCGTGGCACGGCTGCGCCGGGTAATGTCGCCGCCGATCGGTTCGATTTTCAGGACGTCCGCGCCCTGATCCGCCAGGAACATGGTCGCGAACGGGCCCGACACCACGCCGGTCAGATCGAGGACACGGACGCCGTTGAGTGGACCGGGCATGACATTCTCCCTGAATTGGTTTTGTTATGACGCCGACTGAATTTTCGTCCACGCAGACGCCGGACATCTGCCGGCTCTGCAGGCTCAGGTTCTGCCCTAGGCCGTCTTCGAAACGGGCTGGCCGATCTGCTCGACGATCGACTCTTCGACATCGCGGAGTTGGTCCTTGCCGAAGAACATTTCCTTTCCAACGAAGAAGGTCGGCGAGCCGAATGCGCCGCGATTGACCGCCTCGGTGGTCCGATCGATCAGCCCCTTCTTGACGTCGTCCTGCTGTGCACGCGCAAGCAACCGGTCGATATCGACGCCTGAGGAGATGAACGCTGTTCGGAAGATTTCGAGGTCATCCATCTTCTTCGGCTCCTCCCACATGTGGTGGTAGGCCGCGCGGAAATACGGCTCGAACACGCCTTCGAGCTGCGCCGCGACGGCGCCGCGCATCAACATCAGCGTATTCACCGGAAAGAACGGATTGGGACGAAACTTCGTCGCGTTATGGCGGCGAATGAAGCGCTGGGTCTCCAGAGCCTGGTATTCCGGCTTGTTCTTGATGCCACGAAGGGAATCGAACGGGGACATGTTGCCGGTCGCCTTGAAGATGCCGCCGAGCAGGATCGGGACATATTCGAATTTCACGCCGGTGCGCCGTTCGATTCCCGGAAGCGCCAGTTCCGCGAGGTAAGCATTCGGACTGCCGAAATCGAACAGGAATTCAACTTTGAGGGACATGTCAGCTCCTCCCGCAGAGCGCGATGTTGGTCGGATTTGGTGATCTTCCAGGCCGAACGCAGGCTGTCACTCATTTCTATAGTTCTAAAATTGAACTGTCAAATCTGCTCTGAAATCACGAGGTTTCGGACGAGCGGCGGGGGTATTGTATCCGCTTTAGTACCTATCTAGAATGGTGTGAGCGGCGCTGCCGCTTCCCCCTGATTCGAGCGGAACAGGCGCCGGCCGACCGGAGAGCAGAATGAAATGGGATGAACTTGAGGAAGAGCCGTGTTCGATGGCTCGTACCATCGGTGTGATTGGTGACCGCTGGACTCTCCTGATTCTCCGCGAATGCTTTCTGCGCACGCGCCGCTTCGAGGGTTTTCAGTCGGCGCTTGGAATCACACGGCACTTGCTCGCCGAGCGGTTGAAGAAGCTGGTCCGGCAGGGCGTCCTGCGCCGCATTCCCTATCAGGAATCGCCCAAGCGCCACGAGTATATCCTGACGCAAAAGGGCCTCGACCTCTATCCGATCATGATGGCGCTCGTGCATTGGGGCGACACCCACATGGTCGACGAACGCGGACGTCCCCTGCTGCATGAGCACCGCAAGTGCGGAAAGATGTTCGACCCCGTGATGGTGTGCTCGGAATGCGGCGAGCCGCTTTCAGCCAAGGAAGTTCATGTCCACCCTGGTCCCGGCGCGCGCCCGGCGCCTGAGCGGGTCTTGCTCGACAAAAAAGCAAAGCCGAAGCCCCGCAGGAAAGCGGCGTAACGGCGACGAGCCGCGTCCCCCGCAACGGCCGCAGCGTCACGGCGACAAACTCTGCGCCATCGGCTGGGTGAACTACAGCTTGATGCAGGACATCGCTTGGTTCGATTCTGGACCGGGCATTAGAAGCTCAGTTTCCAAACGCGCCGAACAATTTGGCAGGAATGGAGCTGCTTACCCAACGAACTCAACAGCTTGTATGCTGGCTGGGGCGGGAGGGATCGAACCTCCGAATGGCGGAATCAAAATCCGCTGCCTTACCGCTTGGCTACGCCCCAACAGGGGGGAACGACGGAAGACCGGGCTACCGCAGATTCCCTCAGGTGCTGCCGGTCTATAGGGAGAGAAGCAGCATTTCAACCGCTCGGAGAGGCAAAATACCACGGCCGCCGGGATCGGCCGCGCCGACACCTTATTATCGGACCGTACGAGAGGGCCCCGCAAAATCCTGATGCGGTCCCGTATCGCGACCATTGAGACCTCCCCCGTTTCATGGGAATACGGCGCCAAGACCTGTCCACGGGAGTGAACCATGACCTACCGCGCGCCGATTAATGACATGCTGCTGTCGCTCAACCATGGCGCCGGCCTCAAGGCTGCCGTGGAAGCCGGTCATTACGGCGAATTCGACATGGATATCGCCGCCGCCGTGCTGGAGGAAGCCGGCAAGTTCGCGTCCGACGTGCTGGCGCCGCTCAACAAGGTCGGCGACGAGCACGGCATCAAGCTCGACGACGGCAAGGTCACGACCGCGCCGGGCTGGCCGGACGCCTACAAGCGCTGGACCGATGGCGGCTGGAACGCGGTGGCCGGTCCCGAAGATTTCGGCGGTCAGGGCCTGCCGATCGCGATCAATGCAGCCTGCACCGAGATCTGGAGCGCGGCCAACGTCGCCTTCGGCCTCTGCCCGCTGCTGACGGCCTCGGCGATCGAGGCGCTGGACGCGCATGGCAATGACGAGTTGAAGAAAATCTATCTCGAAAAACTCGTCTCCGGCGAATGGACCGGCACGATGCAGCTCACCGAGCCGCAGGCCGGCTCCGACGTCGGCGCGCTGCGCACCCGCGCCGAGAAGCAGGCCGACGGCACCTATCGCATCAAGGGGACGAAAATCTTCATCACCTATGGCGAACACGACATGACCGACAACATCGTGCATTTCGTGCTGGCCCGCCTGCCCGATGCGCCCGCCGGCACCAAGGGGATTTCGCTCTTCCTCGTGCCGAAGTTCATGGTCAATGCCGACGGATCGCTGGGGCAGCGCAACGATATCTTCGCCAGCGGCGTCGAGCACAAGCTCGGCATGCATGCCTCCCCCACCTGCACCATGACGATGGGCGATCGTGGCGGCGCCATCGGCTTTCTGATTGGCGAAGAGAACCAGGGCATGCGCTGCATGTTCACGATGATGAACCAGGCTCGCCTCGGCGTCGGCCTGGAGGGTGTCGGCGTCGCCGACCGCGCCTATCAGCAGGCCTTGTCGTATGCCCAGGAGCGTAAGCAGGGCCGCGCCGTCGGCAGCAAGGGCGACGGCTCGGATGCGATCTTCGTCCACCCCGACGTCAAGCGCATGCTGATGCGGATGCGCGCACAGACGGCCGCCGCGCGCACCATCTGCTATGCGACCGCGGTCGCGCTCGACGTCTCCACGCGCGCCAAGGATCCGAAGGTGCGCGCGGATGCCGCCGCGCGCGCGGCGCTGTTGACGCCGATGGCCAAGGCCTATTCCACCGACATCGGCAACGAGGTCGCCTATCTCGGCGTGCAGATCCATGGCGGCATGGGCTTCATCGAGGAAACCGGCGCGGCGCAGCACTACCGCGACGCGCGCATCACCGCGATCTACGAGGGCACCAACGGCATCCAGGCGATCGACCTCGTCACGCGCAAGCTCGCGGCCAATGGCGGCGCGTCGGTGTGGGCGCTGCTCGACGAGCTCGCGGCAACCGTCAAACAGGTCGAGGCCTCCAACGATCCCGCTTTCGGCACCACCGGAGCGAAGCTGCGCGAGGCGCTCGAGGCGCTCACGCGCACCAGCAAATGGCTGCTGGAACGGGTTGCGTCCGCACCGAACGAGGCGCTTGCCGGTGCAACACCCTATCTGCAGCAATTCGGCGCCACGCTCGGCGGCTGCCTGCTCGCCTCCGAGGCGCTTGCTGCCAAGGCCGACGGCAACACGGACGCCGCGCGCTACGTCTCCCTCGCGCGCTTCTTCGCCGAGAACATCACCGTGCAGGCCGGCGCGCTGGAGCGCACCGTGACGGAGAGCGCGGAATCGGTCGCGGCGGCGGATGCGGTGCTGCTGGGGTAAGGAACGCTGGTGTCCCGGACGCGCTGCAACGCCATAGCGTGTCGACGACGCGCGTAAACGCGCTTTTGGCGTTGCTGCGCAGAGCGGGACGCAGATGGCAACAACCGACACTGCTGAGCATGGGCCCCGGCTCCGCAGCGCACCGCTGAAGTCGCGCTGCGCTGCGTCCGGGGCACGAGAGCGCCATCCGACCCGGGCTACGAAGCTGCGAGCTTCGCCCTTCTCCCCGGCCGCCACAGCACAATCCCCGCCGCCACGAGATCCAGCGCGACGCACATCGCAAACGCGCTGGTGTAATCTCCGGTGAAACTCCGCGCCAGGCCGACGATGCCGGGACCGAAGGCGCTGACGACGCCGCTGATCGACGTGCCCAATCCCATTGCGGTGGCGAAGGCGTCGGCGCCGATCTCGCGCTGGATGATCAAGGGCGGGAAGGTGATCATGTTGCCGATCGAGAAGCCGTAGACGGCGCAGCACGCCAGCAGCATCGTCGGGTTCGTGCTCTGGAGAAGCACGAACAGGGCCGCCGCCTGGCTCGTCATCGACGCGGCGCAGGCCAGACGCGGATCGAGGCGGTCGACGAAGAGGCCGAGCGACAGGCGGCCGACCACCGCCATCGCCGCCATGATGGTGACCGCGAGCCCTGCGGCGGAGCGGCCGATCAGCGGATCGAGAAAGCTCACCTGGTGAATGATGAATCCCATCTGCGCCAGCAGCGCGATCGCGATCGGCAGCACCATGGTCCAAAATGCCGCGTTGGCGAGCAGGGCCTTGCGCGAGTGGGCCGGCGTCGGCACGCCTTCACCGGAGCGGCGGTGGCCCGGCGCCTGCGCCGTCCCGGCGGGCCAGCCGATGAACATCATCACCACCGGCAGCACCAGCACCATCATCGCAAGCGTGGCCGCCAGCATGGCGGAGCGAAAGCCGATGCTGCCGGTCAGCGACAGAAGCAACGGAACGAGGATGATGCCGCCGCAGGTCGCGCCGTTGAACGCGAGACTGAGCGCGAGCCCGCGCCGGCGTTCGAACCAGGAGTTCAGCACGGTCGCGATCACCACGGTACCCATGCCGGTCCAGCCGACCGACATCAGCGCATAGGCGAGATAGAGCTGCCAGGGCGTCTGCATCAGCGCCAGCAGCGCGGTCGAAGCGCCCAGCGCCACCAGGCCGCATAGGATCAGTGCGCGCAGCCCGATACGGTCGAGCAGATCGTCGGTGAAGATGACGAGCACGGACGTCAGGAGAAACGAGAAGGTGCTGGCAGCCGAGACGATCGAGCCCGGCCAGCCATGGGCACGCTGCAGCTCGGCGAGATAAACGCCCTGGCCGTACAGGCCGAAGCCGAACATGAAGAAGGCCATCAGAAAGCAGGCCAGCACGACGCGCCAGCCGCGGTAGTGCGGCGAGGATTCGTCGACGCGGGTCGCAGCAATCATCAATCGAGCAATCGGCTAAATGGAACCGGGTCATCGTGCACTACAACCACCGGTTTTTCAAATAAAACATTGTAGCTCATTGTTGCAGTGCGCGACAGCGGCGGCTGCCCCGTGCCGGCCTTGCAGAAATTGGCGCCGAAAAGGTTGAGCCAGCGCATTGGCAGGCTTGCGAGATGATGTAGGCTGATGCCCGACGAGACTCGCAAAGCAGCGGGCATCGCGGCGACCGCAGGGGACCCTCATGCCGAATGGCAACATCGTCGTCACCGAAGAGCGTGGAACGCGCGTGATCACCCTGCGCCGTCCCGGCAAGAAGAACGCGATCACCCAGGACATGTACCGGGAGATGGGCCACGCGATCGACACCGCGCAGAACAATCCCGATATCCGCTGCATGATCATCACCGGCGGCTCCGGCGTGTTCACCGCGGGCGACGACATCGACGATTTCATGCACGCCGACACCTCGCGCCCCGAAACGCTGTCGGAAGGCGCAAAATTTCTCTATTCGCTCGCCCTCAACGTCAAACCGATCATCGCGGCCGTCGACGGAGCGTCGATCGGCATGGGCACCGTGATGCTGTTCCACTGCGACTACGTGCTCGCCTCGAATGCCGCGACCTTTTCCGCACCCTACATCCATCTCGGGCTGGTGCCGGTCGGCGCAGCCAGCCTCCTGGTGCCGAACACGATGGGATATCAGCGCGCCTTCGCGATGCTGGTGATGGGGCGGACGTTTTCCGCCGCGGAGGCGCATGCCGCCGGCCTCGTCAACACCGTGGTGTCGGCGGGACATACCGAGGTCGAGGCGCGCAAGGTGGCGCGCGATATCTGCCGGCTGCCGGCCGAAGCGGTCGCAACCTCGCGCAAGCTGCTGCGCGCGCCGGCCGAAGAGCTCACCCGCCGCATCGACCAGGAGGGCCACCTGTTCGGCGAACGGCTGAAGTCGAACGAGGCGGTGGCGGCGTTCACTGCGTTCGCGAACAGGAAGAAGCGGTAGGCGCTCGCGCATTTCCTAGGCTTGCCAGTCATTCCGGGGCGCGACGAAGTCGCGAGCCCGGAATCCATTTATCCACCGTCACTGCAGCCCAATGGATTCCGGGTTCGCGCTACGCGCGCCCCAGAATGACGGTGAGAACTTTCGTGAAATCTTCGCGCGGGGTGGCTACTCTACTTCCATGAGATACCGATCCGCCCTTGCCGCTCTCGCGCTGACCTTTGCCCTCCCCGCCACGGCTCAGACCGCGGCCCCGGTCGAGCTGCGCATCCTCGCGATCAACGATTTCCACGGCAATCTGCGCCCGCCGCCGGGTGGCATCCGTATCGGAGATCCCGAGGACAGGAGCAAGAAAGTGATGGTGGCGGCCGGCGGCGCTGAATACATGGCGACGCTGGTCAAGCAGCTGCGCGACGGACACAAGAACACGATCCTCGTCGCCGCCGGCGACCTGATCGGCGCGAGCCCGTTCCTGTCGGCGATGTTCCACGACGAGCCCTCGATCGAGTCGCTGTCGATGATGGGGCTCGCGATCAGCTCGGTCGGCAATCACGAATTCGACGAGGGCAAGACCGAGCTGCTGCGGATGCAGAACGGCGGCTGCCATCCGGTCGACGGCTGCCAGGGGCCGCATCCCTTCACCGGCGCCAAATTCCGTTATCTCGCAGCATCCACCATCGAGGCCGCGACGGGCAACAGCTTGCTGCCGCCTTATGAGATCAGGGAGTTCGAGGGCGTCCCCGTCGCCTTCATCGGGCTGACCTTGAAGGAGACCGCGGGCATCGTCTCGCCATCAGGCATCCAGGGGCTCGAATTCCGCGACGAGGCCGAGACCGTGAATGCACAGGTCGCGCAGTTGAAGGCGCGCGGCGTCGAGGCGATCGTGGTGCTGATCCACCAGGGCGGCGAGCCCGCCGGCGACTACAATGAATGCCCCGGCATCACCGGGCCGATCGTCGACATCGTGAAGAAGTTCGACCGCGCCGTCGACGTCGTCGTCAGCGGCCACACCCATCGCGCCTATGTCTGCGATATCGACGGGCGGCTCGTCACCAGCGGTGACAAATACGGCACGCTGGTCACCGCGATCGACCTGAAGCTCGATCCCGCCACGCGCGACATCGTCAGCGCCAGGGGCGAGAACGTCATCGTCGCCAATGCCTCGCTGGCGAAAGATGCGGAGCAGACCGCGCTGATCGAGGCCTATGACAGGCTCTCGGCGCCGATCGCCAACCGGCCGGCCGGATCGGTGATGCAGACGCTGTCGCGCGTGCCGAACGAGGCCGGCGAAAGCGCGCTCGGCGATGTCATTGCGGATGCGCAGCTCGCCGCGACCAAGGACGCCAGGGATGGCAGCGCTGTCATCGCGCTCACCAATCCCGGCGGCATCCGCACCGACATCGTCCCGAAGGAGAACGGCGCGATCACCTTCGGCGATGTGTTCGCCAGCCAGCCGTTCCGCAACCGCCTGGTCACGATGACGCTGACCGGCAGCCAGCTCAAGGACATGCTCGAGCAGCAATGGCTGGACCCGAAGCGGCCGCGGATCCTCCAGGTGTCGAACGGATTCAGCTATGCCTGGGATGCGTCGAAGCCATTCGGCGAGCGCGTGATCCCCGAGAAGATGACGCTGGGCGGCAGGCCGATCGAGCCTGGAAGCGGCTACCGTATCACCCTCAACGATTACCTTGCCGTCGGCGGCGACGGTTTTACCGTCGCCAAACAGGGCGCCTCGCCGCAATATGGCGGTTACGACGCGGACGCGCTGTTCGCGTTCTTCCGGGCGCACGGACCAATCGGTCCGCTACCGCCGACCCGCATCCTGCGGGTGAATTGATCCGGATCAAACGGCAGCAGCCCGGGACGCCCCTTTGCCATTGCCGCCCAAGCGCATAGATTGTGTCAGGCATTGCGTTTTGGCGCCGGATGCGCCAAGCGACGACGAAAGCCCGTTTCTTGTGAGGCCGACCTGATGAGCACGCTCCTCCTTTCCCACAAGGCCTGCCTCGACCATGTCACGCCGCCGGGACACCCTGAAAGGCCCGATCGCCTGCGCGCCGTGGAGGAAGCGCTGTCGCATGAGCGCTTCCAGTTCCTGGCGCGCGACCAGGCGCCGGAGGGCGATCTCGATCTCGTCACGCTCTGCCACAACGAGCACTACGTCACCGAGCTGCGCCACATCGCGCCGAGCAGCGGGCAGGTCTATATCGACGGCGACACGTCGATGTCGCCGGGCACGTGGGAGGCGGTGATGCGCGGCGTCGGCGGCGCGGTCGCGGCGACTGAAGCGGTGATGAAGGGCGAACACCGCAACGCCTTCGTCGCGGTGCGTCCGCCCGGGCATCACGCCGAGATCGGCAAGCCGATGGGCTTCTGCTTCTTCGACAACGTCGCGATCGCCGCGCGCCATGCGCAGCGCAAATACGGCATCAAGCGCGCCGCCATCGTCGATTTCGACGTGCATCACGGCAACGGCACCCAGGACATCTTCTGGTCGGACCCCACCGTGATGTACTGCTCGACGCATCAGATGCCGCTGTTTCCGGGCACCGGCGCCAAGGGCGAGCGCGGCGACCACGACACCATCGTCAACGCACCGCTCGCCTCCGAGGACGGCGGACCGGAATTCCGCTCCGCGTTCGAGAATCTGATCCTGCCGCAGCTCGAAAAATTCAGCCCCGAGCTGCTCGTCATCTCCGCCGGCTTCGACGCGCATTACCGCGATCCCCTGGCCTCGCTGAATTTGCGCGCGGAGGATTATGCCTGGGTGACGCGCAAGCTGATGGATCTCGCCGACAAGACCGCCGGAGGGCGTGTTGTCTCGGTGCTCGAGGGCGGCTATGACCTGCAAGGACTGAAAGAATCTGTTACGGCGCATGTCGGCGCCCTGATGGGCGCGTAGAGACGCCCGCCACATTAAGCCCGCAAAACCCGCCTTCACTCCAGCGAAAGCGAATCGGGCAATCGGAAACGGATATGGCCGAAAATACCCAAGTCGACGTCTCCAAGCTCACCTTCGAGCGCGCGATCGAGGAACTCGAAACGATCGTGAAGCGGCTCGAGGACGGCAAGGTGCCGCTCGAGGAATCCGTGACGATCTACGAGCGCGGCGAGGCGCTCAAGCGTCGCTGCGAGGAGTTGCTGCGCCAGGCCGAAGCGCGCGTCGACAAGATCACCACCGATGCCAGCGGCCAGGCCACCGGCACGGCACCGCTCGACGTCCAGTAAGCGGAGCCGAGAATTTCCTGCGGTCGCCTGACAACTGGGCGAAGCAGCTTCACGGCAAGCGTGGCCGCCGCATTGTTTTCATGATCGCACGGCGTCGTTCCGAAGCTTCGCGGTTCCGTGCAGACGGATCGATTGCCCGTCCGGTCCGGAATCGGCCTGCTGAGGGCAAAAAAGACGTCATTCAGGTAAAATAGCCTGCATAGGGGCGGGCCTGGGCCGGAACCCATGGCCCCCGCCCACGGTTAACCACTCTGGCCCGCCGGTTGCATCTGCATACCCCTAATCGGTCCGGCGGGTTGGCTTTGGCCCAAGCTTTGGTGTAAAGCTGCGCGGAGTGTGGCTTTTTGCAAGCCTTGCGTAGGCACCGATTACCGACGACAAGCGCTTCAATCTGCTAATGAAATTGGCTGGGACGGACGAAGCCGATCTAAGTGACAGGGATCACAGAGACTGAACCGGAGCGCACTTAAGCTTACCTAAGCTTGAAGACGGGGCCTTGCCCCATGCAGGTGGCTCCGACGGTTTGAGGACTCGCGCTGCGCCGATATTGTGCAAACCCATCGCGCACCGGAATGACCTTCCGGCGCTGACAAATTGGAAATCGCCGTGAACGCATACAGTAAAACGCCGCTTCTCGACACCATCCGGACGCCGGAAGACCTGCGCAAGCTCAAGATCGAGCAGGTTCGCCAGGTCGCCGACGAGCTGCGGCAGGAGACCATCGATGCCGTCTCGGTGACCGGCGGTCACTTCGGCGCGGGCCTCGGCGTGGTCGAGCTCACCACCGCGATCCATTACGTCTTCGACACGCCGCGCGACCGGCTGATCTGGGACGTCGGCCACCAGGCCTATCCGCACAAGATTCTCACCGGACGCCGCGACCGCATCCGCACGCTGCGCACCGGCGGCGGCCTGTCCGGCTTCACCAAGCGCAGCGAGAGCGATTACGATCCGTTCGGCGCGGCGCATTCCTCGACCTCGATCTCCGCCGGCCTCGGCATGGCGGTGGCGCGCGATCTCTCCGGCGGCAAGAACAACGTCATCGCCGTGATCGGTGACGGCGCGATGTCGGCGGGCATGGCCTATGAGGCCATGAACAATGCGGGCGCCATGAACTCGCGCCTGATCGTCATCCTCAACGACAACGACATGTCGATCGCGCCGCCGGTCGGCGCCATGAGCGCCTATCTGTCGCGGCTCTACTCCGGCAAGACCTATCGCACGCTGCGCGATGCGGCCAAGCAGATCAACAAGCGCCTGCCCAAGATCATCGCCAGCCGCGCCAACCGCGTCGAGGAATATTCCCGCGGCTTCATGATGGACGGCGGCACGCTGTTCGAGGAGCTCGGCTTCTACTATGTCGGCCCGATCGACGGTCACAATCTCGACCATCTGCTGCCCGTGCTGAAGAACGTGCGCGACATGGAGACCGGTCCGATCCTGGTCCACGTTGTGACGCAGAAGGGCAAGGGCTACGGCCCCGCGGAAGCGTCCGCCGACAAGTACCACGCCGTCGTCAAGTTCGACGTCGCGACCGGCACGCAGGCCAAGGCCAAGCCGAATGCGCCGGCCTACCAGAACGTGTTCGGCCAGAGCCTCGTCAAGGAAGCCCAGAAGGACGACAAGATCGTCGCCATCACCGCGGCGATGCCGTCGGGCACCGGCGTCGACATCTTCAACAAGGCCTTCCCCGACCGCACGTTCGATGTCGGCATCGCCGAGCAGCACGCGGTGACGTTCGCCGCGGGACTCGCGACCGAAGGCTACAAGCCGTTCTGCGCGATCTACTCGACCTTCCTGCAGCGCGGCTACGACCAAATCGTGCATGACGTCGCGATCCAGAACCTGCCCGTCCGCTTCGCCATCGACCGCGCCGGCCTCGTCGGCGCCGACGGTGCGACGCATGCCGGCTCGTTCGACAACACCTATCTCGGCTGTCTGCCGAACATGGTGATCATGGCGGCGGCCGATGAGGCCGAACTCGTGCACATGGTGGCGACCCAGGTCGCGATCAACGACCGTCCGAGTTCGCTGCGCTATCCGCGCGGCGAAGGCCGCGGCATCGAGATGCCCGAGGTCGGCATTCCGCTCGAGATCGGCAAGGGCCGCATGATCCGCCAGGGCAGCAAGATCGCCCTGCTCTCCTTCGGCACGCGCCTCGCCGAATGCGAGAAGGCCGCCGACGAGCTCGCCGCGCATGGCCTCTCCACCTCGATCGCGGATGCGCGCTTCATGAAGCCGCTCGATACCGAACTGGTGCTCAAGCTCGCGCGCGACCACGACGTGCTGATCACGATCGAAGAAGGCTCGGTCGGCGGCTTCGGCTCGCATGTCGCGCAGTTCCTGACCGACCAGGGCGTGCTCGACACCGGCATGGTCAAGTTCCGCTCGATGGTGCTGCCCGACGTGTTCCAGGACCACGACACCCCCGCCGCGATGTACGGCCGCGCCGGTCTCGACGCCAAGGGCATCGTCGCCAAGGTGTTCGAGGCGCTCGGCAAGGACGTCAAGGCCGAGACGGTCAAGCTGGCTTGAGGCTGGTTTACCTCTCCCGCTTGCGGGAGAGGGCGACGCGAAGCCTCGGGTGAGGGCGTTCTCCTCTCGGGGGTTCTCGATTGAGGACACAACCCTCTCCCGTAGCCGATGCTTCGCATCGGCGTTCCCTAAGAACGGCAGCCAAAGGCCGCCTTTGCCTCCCCCGCACGCGGGGCAGGCAGCAATCCGCACGCTATGGCTTGCACCTCGACCCAAATTTTCCGGTACTAACGCCATGAAAATCTATCTGGCAGGTCCCGACGTGTTCCTGCCGGATGCCATGGAAATCGGCCGGCGCAAGGTCGAGATCTGCGCGGCGCATGGCCTGACCGGCCTCTATCCCCTCGACAACGCCATCGACCTTTCCGCGTCCGACGCTTCGCGGCAGATCTTCTGCGGCAACGAGGCGATGATGGACGAGGCCGATGCCATCATCGCCAACCTCACCCCGTTCCGTGGCGCCGGTGCCGATCCCGGCACCGTCTACGAACTCGGCTATATGGCCGGGCGCAGCAAGTTCTGCCTCGCCTATTCCAACGACGGCGCCACCTATGCCGACCGCCTCGGCCGCTTCATGGACGTCACGTCCGAGGACGGGCGGCTGGTCGACGCGCAGGGCCTGACCGTCGAGGATTTCGGCCTCGTCGACAACCTCATGATGATCCACGCGCTGGAGCTGCACGGCTGCCCGCTGGTGACGCCGGCCACCATGCCCACCGACGTCTGGCACGATCTGGCCGCGTTCGAGGCTTGCGTCCGGATGGCGGCCGCGCGATTGATCGCTACATAAGCGCCAGCCCTATCTGGAGAGTCGATTGTCCCCTGCCCGCAAGCGCGCGGATGTTCTTTTGGTCGAGCGCGGCCTGTTCGAAAGCCGGGCGCGGGCGCGCGCGGCAATCGAGGCCGGTCGCGTCACGGCCGACGCCAAGCCGGTTTCAAAACCGTCGGAGACGATTGCCGAGGACGCCGTCATCCAGGCCGAGCCCGCGCACCCCTACGTTTCCCGCGGCGGCGTCAAGCTCGCCGGCGCGCTGGAGCGCTATCCGATCGAGATCGAGGACCATGTCTGCCTCGATGTCGGAGCGTCCACCGGCGGCTTCACGGAGGTGCTGCTGGCGAACGGCGCGAGCCTGGTGTTCGCCATCGACGTCGGCACCAGCCAACTGCATCCCTCGCTGCGCGGTCATTCCAAGATCGTGTCGATGGAGGAGACCGACATCCGCCTCTATGACGGCAAGAGGCTGCCGGCGCGGCCCGATGTCGTCGTCATCGACGTCAGCTTCATCTCGCTCAAGACGGTGCTGCCGGTGGCGCTCTCCCTCGCCGCCGCTCCGATGAGCCTGCTGGCGCTGATCAAGCCGCAGTTCGAGGCGGACAGGAAGCACAACAAGAAGGGCATCGTCCGCGACGCCGCCGTGCACCGGGAAATCTGCGACGATATCGCCGCCTTCGCCGCGTCGCTCGGCTGCACCGATATCGAGGTGTTTCCCTCCCCGATCGCGGGCGGCGACGGCAATGTCGAATTCTTCCTGGGCGCGCGCCGTGGTTGAGCGCCTGACCATCGATCACGTCGGCCATCGCGGCGACGGCGTCTGCCTCACGACGGGCGATGCGGTCTATGTGCCCTATACGCTGCAAGGCGAGACCGTCGAGGTCGATCACGTCGTCGGCCACCATCCCGATCGCCGCAAGCTGCTCGCGGTCGATATCGCAAGCCCCGAGCGCATCGAGCCGTTCTGCCCGCATTTCGGCGTCTGCGGCGGCTGCGCGATCCAGCACTGGGCGGCAGCGCCCTATCATTCCTGGAAGCGCGGCATCGTGGTCGAGACGCTGGCGCAGGCCGCCATCGATTGCCAGGTGGCGCCGCTGGTGGGTGCCCATGGCGCCGGCCGCCGCCGTGTCACGCTGCATGGCCGCTTCGGCACGCACGACATCCTCAAGGTCGGCTTCTCCGCGACGAGCTCGCACGACGTCATCCCGATCCACCGCTGCCCGATCCTCGATCCTGCGCTCGAAGGCGCGCTCGATGCCGCCTGGGCGCTCGCCGAGCCGCTGACGTCCAGGATGCCGGTGACCAAGCCGCTCGACATCCAGGTGACCGCCACTCTTAACGGCCTCGATGTCGACGTGCGCGGCTCCGGGCCGCTGCCGACGCCGCTCGTCACCGCGCTGTCGCGCGTCGCCGAGCAGCACCGCCTGGCGCGGCTGACGCGGCATGGCGAGCTGGTGCTGCAACGCCTGCCGCCGACGGTGAAGATGGGCCGCGCCGAGGTGACGCTGCCGCCGGGCTCGTTCCTGCAGGCAACCGTCGCAGGCGAAGAGACGCTGGCCGCGCTCGTCATCGAGCGCATCGGCAAGGCCAAGGAGGTTCTCGACCTCTTTTGCGGTGTCGGCCCGTTCGCGCTACGGCTCGCCGAGAAGGCGCGAGTCACCGCCTATGACAACGACGCCGGGGCGGTCGCGGCGCTGGCGAAGGCCGCGCGCACACCCGGCCTGAAGCCGATCAAGGCCGAACCGCGCGACCTGTTCCGCCGCCCTCTGGTGCCGCCGGAGCTGCGCGACTTCGACGCCGTGGTGTTCGATCCGCCGCGCCAGGGCGCGCAGGCGCAGGCGCTAAAGCTCGCTGCGAGCAAAGTACCGGTCGTGATCGCGGTGTCCTGCAACGTCGCGACCTTTGCCCGCGACGCGCGTCTGCTGATCGACGGCGGCTATCGGCTGGAGGCGGTGGTGCCGGTCGACCAGTTCCGGCACACGCCGCATGTGGAGCTGGTGGCGCGATTCAGCCGTTGATGGCTACGCCGACGGCTCGAATTGCGGCTGCCATCGCAAGAGGTAGGACTGCAACGAGCGCACCGCGACCGCGAGCAGGATGCCGACGAACATCATCACGAAGATGGCGACCATCATCTCACTGGCATTGGCCCGCGCCTCGGCTTCGATGATGAGCTTGCCGAGGCCGCGCTCGGCGCCGATGAACTCGCCGACGATGACGCCGATCAGCGCAAAGGACACCGCCGGCAGCAGAGAAGCGAACACCCAGGCGAGCGCCGACGGGATCACGACGGTCCGCAGCACCGTGAATTCGCTGGCGCCGAGCAGGCGGGCGGCGGCGATCTGATCGCGGTCGACCGCACGCGTTCCCTCGAAGGTGTTGAAGAACACCACGAAGAACACGACGAGCCAGGCGGTCGCGATCTTGGAGAGGTCGCCGAGGCCGAAGATCAGGATCACGAGCGGCACCAGCGCGATGCGCGGGATCGAGTTGAGCGCCACGATGTAGGGCCCGAACACGCGCGCCAGGAACTCCGAACGGCCGAGAACGAGGCCAGCCGCGATGCCGCTCGCCGAGCCGAACAGGAAGCCCCACCAGGTGTTCTTCAAGGTGACGAGCGTGGCAAGCCACAGATTGTTGTCATTGCTCTTGACGCAGGCGGCAAAACCGCCGGCGTCAGCAAAGCAGCCGAGCCGCAAAAAACTTTGCCAGATCAGCGACGGCTTGGCGACGAAATAAGGATCGAGGATTTTTGGCACAAAGGCTTTCGGCAGCAGCGCCTTGCTCCATTCGAAGCCCCACTGCCAGACGACGAGAATTGCTGCGAGAATGGCCAGTTGCCAGAACAGGATGACGATGCGGCTGTTGGACATGGTCAGTCGGCCCTGGTACGGCGGAACTCTTCGCCGAGCGAATGCCAGATGTGGGAATAGAGGCGGCCGAATTCGGCGGTCTCGCGTATGGCAACGGGATCGCGCGGACGCGGAATGGCGACGTCGAAATCTTCCTTGAGGCGTCCGGGCCGCGCCGAGAGCAGGATGATGCGGCTCGCCAAGGTCAAGGCCTCGCCGAGATCGTGAGTCACGAACAACACGGTCTGCCGTTCGCGTTCCCAGATCTCCAGTAGCGTCTTGTGCATCTCCAGCTTGGTGTGGGTGTCGAGCGCGCCGAACGGCTCGTCCATCAGCAGGATCTCGGGCTCGAGGATCAGCGTGCGCATCAAGGCGACGCGCTGGCGCATGCCGCCGGACAGCATGCGGGGAAAGCTCTGCGCAAAGCCCGTCAGCCCGGCCTTCTCGACGGCCGAAGCGACGCGCCCCGCACGCTCGACCTTCGGCAATCCGGCGATCTCCAGCCCATAGCCGATATTCTGCTCGACGGTACGCCAGGGAAACAGCGTATCGCGCTGGAAGACGTACCCGACCCCGGAGCTGACTTTGCCGGTCTCGACCGAGTCCTCGTCGATCAGGATACGTCCGCCGGAGCGCGGCAGCAGCCCCGCGACCATGTTGAGAATGGTGCTCTTGCCGCAGCCGGACGGCCCGAGCAGCGCGACGAACTCACCCTGCTTGACCTCGAAGGAGACGTCGTCCACCGCTACGAACTCTCGCCCCGACGCGTTGAAGCGCTTGGTGAGCCCCTGCACCGCTATGCGGATGCGCGCCGCCGCTGCATGATCCTCGTTGCGCGCGAGCGCAAGACCCTGGCCTGACGCGGCGATCATTTGTATTTCGCCCTGGCTGTCTGGAGGAAGCTCATGTCGACGACATCCTCGTACCTGGTCTCGGGGATATCCGTGCCCTTGCGGTACCAGGGCTTGGCGCCGCGTTCGAACGCAGCCTTGTCGATGACACCGTCATAGGCCCAGGTCGACTTGTCGAAGCCGAGCTCGGCGCTGATCGCATCGGGATCTATCCCTGAGAAATATTTCGGCGCAACGAGCGCCTGCACCTCCGCGAGCGGCGTCGCCTTCACGAAGGCCATCGCGCGATAGATCGCGTTGACATAGGCCTGCACCATCGCCTTGTCCTGCTCGACCGTGTCCTGCAGCGTGTAGATCACGAGCACCGGTAGCGTCCCGCCGAAATCCCTCTCGAACACGCCGGGTTTGGAGGTGTCGTAGATCGTCTTGCCAAAGCCCTTCTTCTCGACCTCGACGATCCAGCTCGGCGGCGCCATGATGGCGTCGAACTGCTTGGTCTGGAGCGAAGGGAACATCGTGTTGGGCCCGCCGCCCGCGACCCAGTTCACCTTGCTGCCAAGCCCGCGCGCTTCGAACACATAAGTGCCGAATACCCAGGTGCCGGACCCGATCGCGGTGGCGGCAACGATCGGCTTGGCGCCATCGGGGCGCTTGAAGTCGGCGAGCTTCTCGACCGTAGTGATGCCGCTCTCGTAGAGGTCCTGCCGGACCATGATGCTGGCGTAGGAGCACACCATCTCGGTCGCGAGAAGGATCTTGCACGGCTTGCCGCGCGCACCGAGCTGGAGCGGGTGGCTGGCATCGCCATGGGCGAACGACGCCTGCCCTGCCGCCAGCGTCTGACGCCCGAATGTGCCGGCGTTGCCGGTAATGAGCTTGGAATCGAGTCCTTCGTCTTTGAAGTACCCCTTCAGCTCCGCGATCATGCCGATGGCATACACCGGCGAGACCGGTCCGAAGGCGAGCGAGACCTGCTTGGCCTCGGCGCGCGATTGTCCCGGCAGCAGAGATGCGCCGGCCCATGCGGAGCCGGCGATCAACGCCTGGCGTCTGGTAATGCTCATGTGCTCCTCCTCCCTTTGCTCTTGTTCGATGGCACCGATCGATCAGGACGGCGCGACCTTGATCGTCCCGGCCTGTCGGAGCGCTTCGATCTCATTCGGCGACATCCCGATCTCGTTCAGGATCTCGCCGCTGTGCTCGCCGATCCCAGGTGGATCGTAGCGATTGGGCAGGCGCCTTCCGTCCATGGAAATCGGCAGCAGCGGCGTCTTGGCCTCGCCGCCGCCGGGCAGCCGAATCTCGGTCAGGCCGCCCGACCGGTTGAGATGCGGATCATCGAAGAGGTCGCCGGGTTTGTTCACCGGGGCGTAGGGCAGATCGAGTTGTTCAAGACGCGCTGCGAGATCGGCCTTGTCCCATTGCTTGAAGATCTTCGCGATCTCGGGGATCAGCCAGCTGCGATGATCGACGCGATCGTTGCTCGTCGCAAAGCGCGGATCAACGAGCCAGGCTTCGCGATCGAAGGCCCGACAGAACGCCTCCCATTGCTCTTCGCCGACGATGGTGACGAACAGCTTCGAGCCGTCCTTGGTGTCGAAAAGATCGTAGACCGGCCACGGACTGTCCTTGATCGAATATGGAATGGACGGCTGGCCGCTGACCACCTCGCACATCATGGCCTGCGCCATCAGGAACACGTTGTTCTCGTACAGCGCGCTCTGGATGTAGCGGCCCCGGCCGGTCCGCTGCCGCTCGGCGAGCGCAGCCTGGATCGCGATCACACCGAACATGCCGCCCATGACATCGTTGACCGAGGCGCCGGCGCGCATCGGACGGTCGGGCAGGCCGGTCATGTAAGCAAGGCCCCCCATCATTTGCACGACCTCGTCGAGCGCGAGGCGGTTCTCGTAAGGTCCGGGCAAATAGCCCTTGAGCGAGCAATAGATCAGACGTGGCGCGAAGGCCGCGACGCTCTCGTAGTCGAGGCCGATCCGCTTCAATAGGCCCGGCCGGAAATTCTCGATCAGGACGTCGCTGTTCTCGATGAGCCTGCGCGCGACGCCCTGGCCTTCCGCCGTCGACGTGTCGAGCGCGATGCTGCGCTTGTTGCGGCTGTAGGTGGCGAAGAAGCCGGCGGCGGGTCCCTTGAAAAACCGGGTGCGGTCGCCCTTGGGCGGCTCGACCTTGATCACGTCGGCGCCGAGATCGGCGAGGATCAAGCCGCAGCTCGGCCCCATCACCATCTGGCTGAACTCGACGACCCGAAGGCCGGCGAGCGGGCGGAGCTCCGATGCCGTCTCACGCGCAGCCATGCTCATGCCGCGCTCCGCAGGACCTTCGGGATTCCGGCCTCGTGCAGATGCCCCGTCAAATGTGCTGCCGGAATATGGCGGGCGAGAATTTCGCGCGTCTGCATCAGGCGATCGAGGTCGATGCCGGTGGAGAGGCCCATGCGTTCCAGCATGAACACGAGGTCCTCGGTGACGATGTTGCCGCGCGCTCCCGGAGCAAAGGGACAGCCCCCGAGGCCGGACACCGCGGCATCGAACCGGCGGATGCCGGCTTCGAGGCCCGCGACGGCATTGGCGAGGCCGGCACCGAGCGTGTCGTGCAGATGCAGCCGCAGGGTCATTTGCGATCCGACCTCGCGCCGCACCGCCGAGACGATCTGCCCGATCGATTTGGGCGTCGCATAACCGACGGTGTCGGCAAGCCCGATCTCGTCGGCGCGGGCCTCGGCAAAGGCACGCGCCACCTGGCACACGGCCGCTTCACTCACCTCACCCTCCAGCGAGCAGCCGAAGGAGGTGGAGATCGCGCCCATCAATTGCGGCCGCTGGCCCACAGGCCGGTCGTCGATCGCGGCGCGGACCGCGCGAAATGCTTCGATCTGCTCGTCGACCGAGCGGCGGACATTGGCCTGGTTGTGCGTCTCGCTCGCGGAGATGACGAAATAGACGGCGTCAACGCCTGCCGCGATAGCGCGCCCGGCGCCCTTCGGATTCGGCACCAGCGCGCCGATGGTCGCGGACTTGTGGGTCAGCGCATGCGCCATCACCGCATCGACGTCGGCGAATTGCGGCACGACCTTTGGCGGCACGAACGATCCGGCATCGATCTCGCGGACGCCGGCAGCGGCGATCGTGTCGATCAGTGCGCATTTGGCTTCGGTCGGAACGAAGATGTCCAGGTTCTGCAGACCGTCGCGCGGAGCAACCTCGCAAATGTAGACATCGGGCGCGCGCACCATCGGGCTCTCTCCCTGGGTCGATTGTATATTGTTGCAGAAAAGAACAATCTGTGGGACAGTCTGTCAAGCCCTAAAACTTGCATGCACTGCAATGAGCGCATCCGATAGTTCCCGACCGCGCAGCGACAAGAATGGTTCCGAACGCGCCGAGCACCTCGCCGGGCTGATCATGGCGCTCGCCCGGCGCGAGGGCATGAAGGCCGGCGACCGCCTGATCGAGCAAAGGCTTGCGGATGCGCTGGACCTTTCACGCGCGCCGATCCGGCTCGGCCTCAAGGCGCTGGAAGCGGCGGGATTGGCGCGCGGCGAGCCGCATCGCGGCTTCGTGCTGGCGAAGAATCCGACCAGCGGCGCAGCCCAGCCCGCGCTCGCGGCGGTCAGGCGCAACGAGCAGGTGTATGCGACCGTCGCGGGCGACGTGCTCGCGACACGGCTGCCGGTCGACGTCACCGAGGCGGAGCTGATGCGCCGCTATGACGTCACGCGCGCCGAGTTGCAGCGGCTGCTGGACCGGATCGCCGCCGAGGGCTGGATCGCACGCCTGCCGGGCTATGGCTGGCGTTTTGCGGAGACGGTCTCCAGTCCCGAAGCGCAAGCGCAGGCCAAGGCATTTCGCGCGGTGATCGAGCCGGCGGCCATCGCGCAGCCCGGCTTTTCGCTACCGCAGGAGGTGATCGTGCGCCTGCGCGAACGCCAGCAACGCGTGTTTGAAGGCGAGATCGAGAAGATGACGATCGGCGAGATCTTTCAGTCGGGCTGCGAATTCCACGAAGAGATTATCCGTGGAGCCGGCAACCCCTTCTTTCTCGAAGCGCTGAAGCGCGTGAACTCGATCAGACGCCTGTTCGCCTATCGCAGCTTCGCCGACCGCGAGGGCATGCGGCGGCACGTGCGCGAGCATTTGCGCCTGCTCGACGTTCTGGAGACGCGGCGCTACACCGAGGCGGCCGAGCTCATGGCCCGGCATCTGCAGCGGCCGCTGGTGGCGGGCTTGTCGTGATGCGCAAACCCGGATTGCGCGGAATTCGGTGTCCGATCTTGATTCCGGTCAATCGTTCCGGAGCCCGCCACTGCTAGACGCATCCTGCGCAACGGCAGGGAGCGGACGCTTGTGGTTGACCGGCGACAGTTCATCGCAACCGCGCTCGGGTTGTCCGCGACTGCGATCAGCGGTCTTCCCGCCGCAGGGGCGGCGATGACCTATGACGCGGCGGTGACGGCATCTCGGGCTCCGCTGCGGGCCGTGCCGCGGGATCGCGAACTCGTGCGCTTTGCCACTCTCGCGGCCAACAGCCACAACACCCAACCGTGGATCTTCGCCGCACGCGGCAACGACATCGCGATCGCGCCGGATTTTTCGCGCCGCTGCCCGGCCGTCGATCCGGACGATCATCACCTGTTCGTCAGTCTCGGCTGCGCCGCCGAAAACCTCATCCTCGCGGCGTCCACGCTGGGCTGGCGCGCCGACCCAGTCATCGACGGCGACCGGATCGTGATCGCGCTCGAGCAAGCGCCGCCCGCCCCATCTGCGTTGGCGGCCGCGATTCCGATCAGGCAATGCACCCGCGCGGCGTTCGACGGCAGGCCCGTCGCGCCCGAGACCTTGCGTCGGCTCGAGGATGCCTGTCGTCAACCTGACGTCACAGCCATCCTGATGACCGAGCGCGCCGCGCTGGCCGGGGTCGCCGACTACGTGCTCGAAGGCAATTCGGCGCAAATGCGCGACAAGGCCTTCATGCGCGAGCTCGTGAGCTGGATTCGCTTCAACGAGGCGGAAGCGCTCGCGACCATGGACGGGTTGTTCGCGCCTGCCTCGGGAAATCCCTCCCTGCCGTCATGGCTAGGGCGGCCACTTCTGAAACTCTTCTTCACCGAAAGCGGGGAAAACAAGAAGTACCGCGAACAGCTTGCCAGCTCGGCGGGTGTCGTCGCGCTCGCTGCAGATCGCAGCGACAAATCGCACTGGATCGCGGTCGGGCGCGCCTGCCAGCGCTTCGGCTTGCTGGCAACCGCGCTGGGACTGAAATATGCCTTCGTCAACCAGCCGGTCGAGGTGGCGGCGCTGAGGTCGCAATTTGCGGCCTCGCTTGGACTGGGCGAACGGCGATGCGATATCGTGATGCGCTTCGGAGCCGGTCCGGACCTGCCGAAATCGCCGCGGCGTCCGCCGGAGCTGGTGATGCGATCCTAACGCCGCAGCCCGCTCAGCGCCGGCGACTCGCCGGGCAGCATGTTCGATCGGATATCGCTGTCCATGCGGCCCGAGTCCTGCTGGATGAAACCGGCACCGAACGACAGGCTGAGATTGGAGGTCGGCTTGAATTCCACG
This sequence comes from Bradyrhizobium sp. CCBAU 53351, assembly GCF_015291745.1. NCBI lineage: Bacteria > Pseudomonadati > Pseudomonadota > Alphaproteobacteria > Hyphomicrobiales > Nitrobacteraceae > Bradyrhizobium > Bradyrhizobium sp. CCBAU 53351. Next base: position 2,023,770 of record NZ_CP030059.1, on the reverse strand, counting down.
CCCGCAAACGCGCTGTAGCCGGGTGCCGCGCCCGAGGTTAGCGGCGCAATCGAGCTGCCGATGCCATTGCCATATTTCAAAGTGTCGAAACCAGCGAAGAACGTCACGGGCAAGCCGCCCGCGGTCTTGGTGCTGTAGCCGAACTGCGTACTGTCATAAGAGAGCGCGTTGAAATTTCCGGCAAATCCGGCCTGACTGAGTCCGATCTGACCGAGCGCGCTCCAATTGAGATTGCCGCGCTGGCTGCCGACGAAGAAGCCGTTCGCCGCGCCGCTACGCGAATCCGCATCGCCAGCATTGAGGCTGGTGAAATTGCCATATCTATCGGAACTCTGGTTGGCGCCGCCACTGAGACCGAAAGGCCCGCCGGGCACCCAATATCTCAGCGGCGCGACCTGGGCCTGAACCGGGGCCGCGATCGGGCAAAGCACAGCGAGCAAGGCTACGACAACGGATGAAGGGGCAAGGCTGGACATTGAAGCTACCGTCAAGACTTTTGCAGATTATACTGCCTTGATATGGCCAATGCCAGCGCCGCGGCCGCACCAATGTCGCGGCCGTGAGCCGTCCCGACAACTGAACCTCATGCCCCCCGATCCGTTGCTCTCGCGCCTGATATCCGCGTTCCGCGACGTCCCCGGCGTCGCGGCCATCGTGCTCGGCGGCTCGCGCGCGCGAGGCAGCGCGCATCCCACTTCCGACCATGATGTCGGGCTCTATTTCGCCGCCGCGAGCCCGCTCGACACCGAGCGGCTGCTGGCGGCTGCGAAGGAGATCGCCGACGATCCCGCCGCCACGACCGTGACGCCGGTCGGCGAATGGGGACCATGGATCGTCGGCGGCGCCTGGCTGTCTGTGGAAGGCCGCAAGGTCGATCTGCTCTATCGCAATGCCGATACGGTCGAAGCCGTGATGAAGTCCTGCCATGCCGGCCTCGTCACCATGGATTATCAGCCCGGCCATCCGCACGGCTTCTGCTCGGCCATCTGGATGGGCGAGATCGCCTATTGCCAGCCCCTGCACGATCCGGAGGACCTGATCGCGCGGCTGAAATCGATCGCCCTGCCCTATCCACGACCGCTGCGCGACGTCCTGATCCAGCGCTTCCAGTGGGAAATCTCATTCGGCATCGAGAACGCCGAGCTCGCCGTTGCGCGCGGCGACCGGACCCACGTCGCGGGCTCTCTCTACAGATCGCTCGCCTGCATCGCGCAGGTGCTGTTCGCGCTCAACCAACGCTATCTCATCAACGAAAAGGGCGCGCTGCACGAAGCCGCCCTGTTGCCGCTGACGATCCCGCATCTGGCGGAACGGACCGACGACGTCTGGCGGCTGATCGGCGATGGCGCCCTTGCACCCGCTTGTGACGTCTTGCGCAACATCGACCGCGAGTTGAAGGTGCTGTCCCAATGAAGGCATGGAGAAAGCGGTGACATCTGACAATCCCGTCGCGTACCAACGTCTCGGCGACGTCGCTCGCATCACGCTACGCCGCCCGCCCGTCAACGCGCTGAGCCTCGAGATGATCCGCAGCGTCGTCGCAGCCTTCCGCCGCGCGGCGGACGATGACGGCGCGCGCGTCGTCGTGCTGGCGAGTGCGATTGCAAAACGTTTTTCGGCGGGCCTCGATCTCGACATCCTGCTCGGCAAGTCCGGCGCCGAGATCCGCGAATTCCTCCAGGCGCTCTATATCGACCTCTACGATGCGCAGTACAGGCTGGGAAAGCCGTCGATCGCCGCGGTCGGTGGCGCGGCGCGCGGCGGCGGCATGACCATGGCGGTGTCGTGCGACGTGGTGCTCGCGGCGGAGAGCGCGACGTTCGGCTATCCCGAGATCGACGTCGGCGTCATTCCCGCGATCCATTATGCGCATCTGCCGCGCATCGTCGGACGTCATCGTGCCTTCGAGCTGCTGTTCACCGGCCGGGTCTTCAGCGCCATGGAAGCGCGCGAGCTCGGCGTGCTGAACCGCGTGGTGGATGATGCCGAACTCGAGACGGAGGTGCTGAGGCTTGCGGCGCAATTTTCCGCTAAATCGGCCGCGGTGCTGCGGATGGGCCGCGCCGCCTTCATGCGCCAGGTCGATCTCGACTATCGGCGCAGCATCGCGAGCGCCGTGGATGATTTCTGCAATGTCGCAACGACCGACGAGGCGCAGGAGCGTTTGAGAGCGTTCGTGGAGAAGCGGGCGCCGAACCGGTGATGGAGAGACCGACGAAAGACGGCGCGCTCAGGCGGTCCTGTCCACGGAGGACGATGAATCGGCCGGCGGATATTTCGTCACCGGCACCATGAAGGATTTCGTGCCGACCTGGTAGATCACCTTGCCGTTCTGCCCGTCGTCTGTCGCGATCTGCGTCTGCCCGAACATGATGACGTTCTTGTAGACGTAGCCGGTGCCCTGGCGAGTGACGCCGTCGGTGGTAACGCTGACCTGCGCTTCCTTGCCGTTGACGGCCAGCACCTTGAAGCTCGCGCTCTTGCCGTTGGCGCTGGAATAGCCGCCCCAGCTTCCCATCAGACGGCTGTCGGAAGCCGGTGGGGCCTGCTTCTCGAGATTGGCGGTCTGCTTGCCGGCGCCTCCGAAGGAGAACAGCATCACCATGTTCTTGCCGTCCTTGGTGCCGACCGTGACCCCGCCGAAGGTGATGAGCGTGCCCTGGACCTCGGCAAAGCCGCGCTCAGTGTGGCCGTTATGGGTGTACTCGACCTGCGCCCGGGCGCCGCGGATGTTCACGACCTTGAAGCCGACGGGCTGGTTGTTGCCGACCCAATTGCCCTTCCAGTCGCCGACCAGAGCGCTCTGGTGATACAGCCGCTCGTTGGCGGGCGAAATCTGGTTGGTGCTCGATGAGACGATGGCCATTGGATTGCTCGGAGACGGGCCGGATAAACCCGCTTTCATTCGCTTCGGCAATGTCAGGATGCCGACTGGAAACGAACAGAAACCGGCTGATTAGGGCCCTGCACCGGTTAACGAGCCGTTAAGCTCGGGCATGGGCCGGGCGGGCAAAAGGTCTCAGCCGGCCCTTCAGCGCCCCCAGCGGTCCGACCAGATCTTTTCGCCGATCAGGCAGTTGACGCGCGGCTCCTTGTCGGCGACCCGCATCACCGGACGCTCAGGCGTGCGGCCGGCGACCTCCATCAGCAGCTTGGTGCGGATCGCTTCCTTGAATTTGTCGCGGTCCTTGATCGTGATGACGAAGGAGCCAGGGCCGCCGATGACGCAGTCCTCGTAGTAGAAATCGAGATTGTCGATATCCATGGTCGAATAGGACGGCTCCTTGACCATGATCGGCAGGCCGTTGATGACGATGCCCTTCTCGAGCGCGGCATCGCGCGCCACCGTGACCGGGCCGCCATTGTTGTTTGGGCCGTCGCCGGAAATGTCGATCACACGGCGCAGGCCCCGATAGGGATCCTCTTCGAACAGCGGCATCGCGAAGGTGATCGCGCCCGAGATCGAGGTGCGCGAGGCGCGCCGGATCGGCGTCTTCATGATCTCGGCGGCGACCGCATCCGCCGTTTCAGGACCATCGACCAGCCGCCAGGGGATGATGATCTTCTGGTCGCTGGACGCGGCCCACTCGAAATAGGTCACCGCGATCCGTCCATTCGGGCCGAGCTTCAGGGCCTGGAGGAACTCCTTCGACTGGATCGCCTGAGCATAGCCCTCGCGCTGGATCGCGAGCTCGTCCATGTCCATGGAGTAGGACACGTCGACAGCGAGGACCAGCTCGACGTCAACCGTCTGCGCGTCTCTGTCGGCCGCCGACCTATGTGGCTGACTTTTGGGCGGCTCGAATTTAGGTCCTGGCGCCGCGATGCCCGCGACGTCTCCTCCGGCAAACATGCCGGCCGCCAGCACAGCCCCGATCGAGAACAGCAAGCGCATCGCAGCCTCTCCCGTCGTATGATGCGATGGTGACATGCAATCGCCTTGCCGCAAAGCGCGAAGATCGCTTGCGCTTCACATTCAAGTTAGGAATCTGCGGGTTAGAAGGACGCGCGCTTTGCGCAATGCTGCCGCCATGTTGCGCTTGCGCTGCCGGAACAGGCGCGATCATAAGCACTGTCATTCCGGGGCGACTCGAAGAGCCGAATCCCGAATGACGGCGCCGGCCGAGACGCGCCCGCCACTTGTTCCAAGCGATTTCCATGCTAGGTTGGCCGCACAGATGGGGATGGAGTCCCCCGACAACCGCCCGGCGGCCTTGACCCGCAATCTTGGACCGTAGTGGGCTGATGACTCCTGCTTGAGGAGGGGCAATCTTTGAGCCTCTGCCTTCGGCGGGAGCATGGACAAACCCGCCGGTGGCGGGTTTTTTGTTGTCTGGTGCAAGGCCAGGAGAAGGCGAAGACGTGACGACGACGACATCGAATGCCGCACGTAGCGGGCTACCGAGAGGAATCTGGGTGCTCGGCTTCGTCTCGATGCTGATGGACATCTCCTCCGAGATGATCCACGCGCTGCTGCCGGTCTATCTCGTCACCGTGCTCGGCGCTTCGACACTGACCGTCGGCTTCATCGAGGGCATTGCGGAGGCGACCGCCTCGATCACCAAGATCTTCTCCGGCGCGCTGTCGGACTGGCTCGGCCGCCGCAAGCTGCTCGCCGCACTCGGCTATGGCCTCGCCGCATTGACCAAGCCGCTGTTCCCGCTTGCGCCCAGCGTCGGATGGCTGGTGGCGGCGCGGTTCATCGACCGCGTGGGCAAGGGCATTCGCGGCGCGCCGCGCGATGCGCTGATCGCCGATATCGCTCCCGTCGGCCTGCGCGGCGCGAGCTTTGGCCTGCGGCAATCGCTCGACACCATCGGCGCCTTCGTCGGACCGCTGGTAGCGATCGGCCTGATGTGGTGGACGGCAGATAATTTTTCCATCGTGTTCTGGGTCGCGGTGCTGCCGGCCTTCCTGTCCTTCGGCTTGATCGCGTTCGCGGTGAGCGAGCCGGAGCCGGACCCAAGCCGGGAGCCTGCAAAAAATCCGCTCAACCTCGCCGCGATGCGGCAGCTCGGAGCGGTCTATTGGCGCGTCGTCGCCGTCGGAATCATCTTCACGCTGGCGCGTTTCAGCGAGGCCTTCCTGATCCTGCGCGCACAGAACATCGGGCTGAATGCGATGTGGGTGCCGGCGGTGCTGGTGCTGATGAACATCGTCTACGCCATGTCGGCCTATCCGGCCGGCGTGCTCTCGGACCGGATCAACCGGACCGGCCTGCTCGCGCTCGGGCTCGTCTTCCTCGCCGGGGCCGATCTGGCGCTTGCGCTGCTGCCTAATCTGGCAGGCCTCGCGCTCGGTGTGGTGCTGTGGGGACTGCATATGGGGCTGACGCAGGGCCTGCTCTCGGCCCTCGTCGCCGATGCCGCACCGCCGAACCTGCGCGGCACCGCGTTCGGCTATTTCAATCTGTTCACCGGCCTTGCTCTGCTGGCCGCGAGCGTGATCGCGGGCGCGCTGTGGGACGTCTATGGTCCGGCGGGAACGTTCCTTGCGGGACTCGGCTTCGCGCTGGTCGCGCTCATCGGGCTGCTCGCCGTCGGCAACGGTCTGGCGGCGGAAGATAAATCATGACGGGAGGCTGTTCATCGTGCTGAGCGGAGCAATCGCGATCGTGGTCGGTAGCGCCCTAGGGGGCTGCACACGCTATTTCGTCTCCGGTGCGATCGCGCGGCGGCTGGGCGAGACCTTTCCGTGGGGCACCATGACCATCAACGTCACCGGCGCCTTCCTGATCGGCATTTTCGGCGCGCTGGCGACCCATCCCGGCTCGGTGTTCGCCACGCCCGATCCGTGGCTGTTCGCGGTGACAGGATTTCTCGGCTGCTACACCACGGTGTCCTCGTTCAGCCTGCAGACGCTGACGCTCGCGCGAAGCGGCGAGCCGATGCACGCGCTCGGCAACATCGTGTTCTCCGTCGGACTGTGCCTTGCCGCCGTCAGTTGCGGCTTCCTCCTTGCGGATCGTCTGGGAGGCTAGCGGCTGATGAACTCCCCTTCCGCCGAGCGCTGGCGCACTGCAATGCTCTATGCCTGGGTTGCCGCCGGCAGCATCGTCGGCGGCCTGACGCGTTATCTGGTCGGGCTTGCACTCGATACCGGACCGGGCTTTCCCTTCGCTACGCTGTTCATCAACGCGACGGGCTCGCTGATCATCGGCTTCTACGCGACGCTGACCGGCCCGGATGGCCGGATGCTGGCGCGGCCCGAGCACCGGCAGTTCGTCATGACCGGGTTCTGCGGCGGCTACACCACCTTTTCGACTTTCAGCCTGGAGACCTTCCGCCTGCTCCATGGCGGCATGAAATACACGGCGCTCGCCTACATCGCCGCTTCCGTGATCTGCTGGCTGGTGTCGGTATGGAGCGGCCATATCATGGCGAGCCGCTACAACCGCTTGACAAGGAGCTGACCATGCAAATTCCCAATCAGGCAGTTTCGCTCCGGATTTTCATCGGCGAGAGCGATCATTTCGAGGGCAAACCGCTCTATGAAGCGATCGTGATGACGGCGCGCGAGCGGCACCTTGCCGGCGCCACCGTGCTGCGCGGGCCCATGGGCTTCGGCAAATCGAGCCGGCTGCACACCTCGAAGATCCTGCGGCTTTCGGAAGATTTGCCGCTGCTGATCGAGATCGTCGACAGCGAGGACAACATCAACGCATTCCTGCCCATCCTGGATGGCATGATGTCGAGCGGGCTGATCACCTTGGAGAAGGTGCAGGTCCTGCAATATGGTGAGAAGGCTGCGAGCTGATCGCCGCGGCTGGAACCGAGCCCGCCGATTCCAGGAGGCGGAATGAACGACACCGTTACCAAGCCGAAAACCAGGACGAAGACCAAGGTCGAGCGGCCGAAGCTGCACAAGGTCATCCTGATCAACGATGACTACACGCCGCGCGAATTCGTCACCATGGTGCTGAAGGCCGAATTCCGCATGACGGAGGATCAGGCCTTTAAGGTCATGATCACCGCCCACAAGCTAGGGGCCTGCGTCGTCGCCGTATTCACCAAGGACGTCGCCGAGACCAAGGCGACCCGCGCCACCGACGCCGGCCGCGCCAAGGGCTATCCACTGCTGTTCACGACCGAGCCGGAGGAATAGCGGCTCAATCGACCAGCGCCGGCGTCTCTTCCGCCAGCCCGTACACGCGCTGCGCCTTGGAGAACCCGGCAATCGGAAATTCGCCGAGCTCGTGCCAGTCGTGCCGGCAGACATTGGCAAAACCTTCCGAGGCGACGACGGTCCGCCCCAGCCGACCCGTGATCTTCTCAAGCCTTGCGGCAAGGTTCACCGCGGGGCCGATGCAGGTGAAGTCGAGGCGGTTGCCGCCGCCGATATTGCCGTAGAGGATGTTGCCGACATGCAGCGCGACACCGAAGCGGAAGCGCTCGACGGCGTCGCCGACTGGAAAGGCCAGCGCCTCGACGCTGGCGCGGGATTCGCGCGCCGCTTCCAGCACGCGCGCGCAGACATGAGCGGCGTCGCCGACATATTCGTCGATCGGAAACACCGCGAGCAGGCCGTCGCCCATGAATTTCAGTACCTCGCCGCCATGGCCACGGATCGCGGTGACCTGGCAATCGAAATAGTGGTTGAGGATCTCGACGACGGTCTCGGCGGGCAGCCGGTCCGAGAGCGCGGTGAAGCCGCGCAGGTCCGAGAGCCAGATCGCGGCCTGCATCGTGTCGTTATGGCCACGGCGGATCTGGCCGCCGAGGATGCGCGCGCCGGCGCGGTTGCCCACATAGGTGTCGAGCAGCATCTCGGCGGTACGGCGCAGGGTGATGATCTCGCTGACGCGCGCCAGCGGCGTCACGATGGACCGGATCGCCGCGATATGGTCATCGCTGAAGCCGCCCGGATGCCGTGTCACCCAGCTCGTGGCATGGACCGAGCCGTCGAGAAACGGCATCGGCACCGCGACGTAGTCGGTCGCGCCTTCGGCCCGCATGTCGTTGACGAACGGAAACCGCGTGCTGTGGGGATCGCTTGCGCGTCCCCTGACCTCGATGCCCTGCTCGAAGACGATGCGGAGCGGACTGCGGGCGAATTCGGGGGTGTCCAGGATGTCGAAATCGACGGTGCCGACTTCGACCTCCTCCCCCTGCCGCCAGATGAAGTTGCGGCCGAAGACTTCGGGATGCAGCGTACGGATGAAAATGCCGAAACGCGTCAGCGGCAGGCCGGCCGCGACGAGATGTTCGCAGAAATCGGCAATCCCTACGGTCGACTCCTGAGCTGCCCAAGCGCCGTCGATCAGCCAGTTAGAGACGCGCTGGAGCTCGGAGCTTTGCATGCCCGCATTTGCTGACGAAGTTGCGGGATCGTCAAGCTGCGCGGTGGGTAGTACCGCGGCGCGACGCCCTACTCGGCGCTAGCGCCCCACCTGCCCGCGGTCGCGCAGAAAGTGGTCGGCCAGCACGCACGCCATCATGGCCTCGCCGACGGGAACGGCGCGGATGCCGACGCAGGGGTCATGGCGGCCCTTCGTGAAGATTTCGGTGTCTGCGCCCTGGCGATCGACAGTCCGGCGGGGCTGCAGGATCGAGGAGGTCGGCTTCACCGCGAAACGCACCACCACCGGCTGCCCCGTGGAGATCCCGCCCAGCACGCCGCCGGCATGGTTGGACAGGAAGCGCGTACCGTCATTGCCGGTGCGCATCTCGTCGGCATTCTCCTCGCCGGTGAGCTCGGCCGCGCCAAAGCCGGCGCCGATCTCGACGCCCTTCACCGCGTTGATGGTCATCATCGCCCCCGCCAGATCGGAATCGAGCTTGGCGTAGATCGGCGCGCCCAGTCCGGCGGGCACGCCTTCGGCGACGATTTCGATCACCGCGCCGATCGAGGAGCCGCTCTTGCGGATGCCGTCGAGATAGGTCTCGAAAAACGCGGCCTTGTCCTTGTCCGGGCAGAAGAACGGATTCCTTGCGATCTCGTCCCAGTCCCACTTGGCGCGGTCGATCTTGTGCGGGCCCATCTGCACCAGAGCGCCCCGCACGCGGACGTCGGGCAGCACTTTTCGCGCGATCGCACCGGCCGCGACGCGCGTCGCGGTCTCGCGCGCGGACGAGCGGCCGCCGCCGCGATAATCGCGCAGGCCGTATTTGGCTTCATAGGTGAAGTCGGCGTGCCCGGGGCGAAACTTGTCCTTGATCTCGGAATAGTCCTTCGAGCGCTGGTCGGTGTTCTCGATCAGGAGCCCGATCGGCGTGCCCGTCGTCACCTGCACGCCGGTCTCCGGATGCGCCATCACGCCGGAGAGGATTTTGACCTGGTCCGGCTCCTGGCGCTGGGTGGTGAAGCGCGATTGACCGGGCCGGCGGCGATCGAGGTCGCCCTGGATGTCGGCCTCGGTGAGCGGGATCATGGGCGGACAGCCGTCGACCACGCAGCCGATAGCCACCCCATGGCTTTCGCCGAAGGTGGTGACGCGGAACATGTGGCCGAAGGTGTTGAAGGACATCGCTGCTCGGTGGTTCGTAAGTCAGTTCTGACTTGTGGTAGCGCCGCGGAACACGGCGTTCAACCCCGTTCCTTCATTCCAGGATGGTCCGAAGGACCAGACCGCAGGTGCGCAATTGCGCACCGGGGAATCTCGAGATTCCGGGTTCGGTGCTTCGCACCGCCCCGGAATGACGATGGTGGCCTAACTGAACTTCTCCAGCCGTCCCTCGCGGAACACGTAGACGGCGCCCTGCTGGATATAGAGCTCGGCGGCGCTGGCTGGTGTCTCCAGCCCAAGCGACACCATCAGGGCCCGGCAGGTGCCGCCATGGGCGACCGCGACGGTGTCGGCCTGGAGCTGATCGTACCAGGCGCGCACGCGGATTTGGACGTCGGCATAGGTCTCCCCGCCCGCCGGACCCACCGTCCATTTGTCGGCGAGGCGCCTTGCGTAAATGTCAGGATCTTTCGCCTCGCTCTCGGCCAGCGTCAGCCCTTCCCAGCTGCCGTAGCCGATCTCGCGCAGCCGATCATCGAGCGCATAGTCGGCAACCGGTAGTTCGAGCTTGCCGCGCGCGAGCTCCATGGTCTGGCGCGCACGGCCGAGCGGGCTCGACACGTAAGGCAGCGCCGCCTTGTCGCGCCCCTCGCGCTTGAACAAATCGGCGAGGATGCTGCCGGCCTGGATGGCTTGATCGCGCCCGCGCGCGTTCAGCGGGATGTCCTTGGTGCCCTGAAGCCTGCCGAGCGCATTCCACTCGGTCTCGCCGTGGCGAAGATAGTAGATCGTGGGCACGGCCATTCCGGATTTGAAACTAGTCCTTGCCGCCGAACGAAATGTCCGGGGCATCGGGCCGCTTCATGCCCAGCACGTGATAGCCGGAATCGACGTGATGCACCTCGCCGGTGACGCCGCGCGAGAGGTCGGAGAGCAGATACAACGCGCTGCCGCCGACGTCTTCCGTCGAAACGTTGCGCCGCATCGGCGCGTTGGTCTCGTTCCACTTCAGGATATAGCGGAAGTCGCCGATGCCGGATGCCGCGAGGGTCTTGATGGGACCGGCCGAGATCGCGTTGACGCGAATGTTCTTCTCGCCGAGATCGGCGGCGAGATAGCGTACGCTAGCCTCCAGCGCCGCCTTGGCCACGCCCATCACGTTGTAATGCGGCATCCACTTCTCGGCACCGTAATAGGAGAGCGTGATCATCGAACCGCCATCCGTCATCAGCTTCTCGGCGCGCTGCGCCACGGCCGTGAACGAGTAGCAGGAGATCAGCATCGACTTGGAAAAATTCTCCGCCGTGGTGTCGACGTAGCGGCCCTCGAGCTGCTCGCCATAGGCGATCGCGTGCACCAGGAAGTCGATCTTGCCCCACTTCTCCTTCAGCACCGCGAACGCGGCATCGATGGTCGCAGCATCGGTGACGTCGCAATGGCCGAGCACGAGACCACCGATCTCGGCGGCGAGCGGCTCGACGCGCTTCTTCAGCGCATCGCCCTGATAGGTGAAGGCGAGCTCGGCGCCGGCGGCGTGGCATGCCTTGGCGATGCCCCAGGCGATCGAGCGGTTGTTGGCAAGACCGAGGATCACCCCGCGCTTTCCCTGCATCAGACCTGAATTCTGCGCCATTTTTGAACGTCCCGTCGAACTCTTGGTGAGGTCTGGAGGTACACCAGCCCTCCCCTGCGGTACAGCCCTAATACGCCGTGTTAACGCTGTTTAGAGCGGCGGAATAGCCGTTCCATTCGGGTGTTATGATCGCTATGGGCGCTCGCGCCTGACACCAGGACGTCAAGACCGCAATGAGTGCGTTTCGCCAGAGTGTGGAAGCCATGATCCCGGCGTTGCGCCGCTACGCCCGCGCGCTCACGCGCGACGCGGACGCAGCCGACGATCTGGTGCAGGACACGCTGGTGCGGGCCCTGCGCTCGGAGCGATTGTTTCTCGGGGGCGACGTCAGGAGCTGGCTCTACACGATCCTGACCAACCTCAACAAGAATCGGCGGCGCTCGCTGGCAAGGCGTCCGCAGTTCATGCAGCTGACGGACAACAACCCGGATGCCAGCGGCACCGAAGCCGAAGGCCGCGACATCGAGAGGGCGCTGGCGACGCTCGTCGAGGAGCAACGCTCGGTGTTGCTGCTGGTCATGCTGGAAGGCATGAGCTACCGCGAGGTCGCCGACATCCAGGGTGTGCCGATCGGCACCGTGATGTCGCGCCTCGCCCGCGCCCGCGCCCACGTCAAGGCCTCGCTGGAAGGCGAGCGCCCGGCACTGCGGCGGGTGAAATGATGGCAGGATTGATGCATCGCGTATTGTCCGCCGGCAGCATGCCGATGAGCGACGCGAAGTTGAACTTTGAACGACATTCAGGGCCACAGAGCCAGAGACGATCGAAATGAACGAGCGCAAGATCCCAGTGACCGAGGACGAACTGCACGCCTATGTCGACGGCGAGCTGCCGGCCGAGCGCCGCGCCGACGTCGAGGCCTGGCTTGCCGCCCATCCTGAAGAGGCCGAGCGCGTGCAGTCCTGGCGCGCGATGGCGGAGATGCTGCACGCCCGCTACGATTCCATTGCCCAGGAGCCGGTGCCGGCGCGGCTGGAGCTCGAGCGGCTGGAACGCCGCCCGCGGCAATGGCTCTATGGCGCCGCCGCGGCTGTGCTGGTTGCTTTCGTCGCCGGCGGCACGGCCGGCTGGGTCGCACACGGCGCCGCCAGCGCGCCCTCGACCTTCCAGAGCTTTACCGCGGACGCGCTCGACGCACACCGTCTCTATGTCGTCGAGGTCCGCCACCCCGTCGAGGTCGGCGGCAATGAGCGCGACCACCTCCAGGCCTGGCTGACCCGGCGCTGCGGCTGGACCGTGTTCGCGCCGAACCTGGAGGCCAGCGGGCTGAAGCTCGTCGGCGGCCGGCTTTTGCCGGGGCCAAGCGGTCCGGCCTCGTTCCTGATGTATGAAGGTGCCTCGGGCGAGCGCTACACCATCTACACGGCCAAGACCGAGAATGGTGCAACGCAAATGCGCTACGCCAAAACGGACAAGGACGGCGCGCTGTTCTGGGCCGAGCGCGGCGTCGGCTACGTCGTCAGCGGGGGCGGTGATCGCGACCGGCTGACCAAGGTGGCGCAGGCGGTCTATGATCAGGCCGAGAAAAACGGTACCTGAGAGACTGCTGCACCGCAGTGCCCAGATTCCGACATTGAAAATTTGGAATGAAGACATCGGCGCGTCTCATTATCGCACCGGATGATCACGCGAAAATGAGCAGCGTTCGATCCGCCGATCGACGCGGGCGGCCTCGATTGGGGTTTTTGGTACCGCGCTGGTCCCCCTCTCGAGGCCGCACCTTTTTATCGGCTGCCCCGCCGGACAGCCGACACGTCGAATTCGTGAAGCGCTACCACGCCTCAGGCATATGATGAGCATCATCTCCCGGACGATGCCCTAGGCCTTTAGGAGAACCCCTTCAGTTCGAATCGCCTAACCAAGCCCGCTACGTGGATTGTAGGGGTGTTGGTCCCGCCACTTCTCCATCAATGCTTCAAGCTCGGCGTCGTTCCCGTCCGGTAGCATAATCCTTACGGTGACGAAGAGATCCCCGGTTCCACCGGATTTTGGCAGGCCCTTGCCCTTGAGGCGGAAGGTCCGGCCGCTGGAGGTGTTTTTCGGGACCGAAAGCTCCACGGCGTTGCCGAGGGTAGGCACGCGGACCTTGGCCCCGAGCACGGCCTCGTAGAGCGTGACCGGCAGGTCGATCCTGAGGTCGGCGCCCTCGACCTTGAAGAACGGGTGCGGGGCAATGTTGATGGTGATCAGGAGATCGCCGGGCGGATGGCCTTGCGCGGACTCGCCTTGCCCCCGGAGCCGGATCTGCTGGCCCTCGGTGACGCCGGCGGGAATCTTGACGTTGAGCTCCTTGCCCGTCGGCAGCCGGACGCGTTTCTCGCCGCCCTTGACCGACTCTTCCAGCGAGACGGACATGGCAACGTTGACGTCGAGATCGAGCCCGACGCCGCCGGTGTCGAATTCGAACTGGGCTCCACCGCCGGCCCCGGGACGGGCGCCGCGCATCCCGCCGCCGAACATGCTGTTGAGGATATCCTCGAAGGCGCCGCCGCCCTGGCCAGGGCCGCCGCCGGAGCGGAACGAATAGCTTTCGAAGCCGCCGGGACCGGCGCGGCCACGCGGCCCGCCACCGCCCGGAAACCCCTGGAAGCGCGGCTTCCCCTCGGCGTCGATCTCGCCGCGGTCGAACTGCTTGCGCTTGTCCTCGTCGCCGATGATCTCGTTCGCCGAGTTGATCTCGGAGAAGCGCTCGGCGGCTTTGGGGTCGTCCTTGTTGCTGTCGGGATGGTGCTTCTTGGCAAGCTTGCGATAGGCGCTCTTGATCGCGGCAGCGCTAGCGCTCCGCGGCACCCCCAAGACCTCATAGGGGTCGCGCATCCGTCACGTCTCCTTCAAGAAATCGAATTGTTCAAAGGGCTCCCCGCCCCACCTACGATCCATGTGGGGGCGGAGTGGCATTTTTGCAACTAGGCTTGCCGACCGAATCCTAGCTCCGCCACGGCTTTAGCGTATGAATCTCCCAACGGCCACGGGTGCTTTGGCAGCCGGCGCCCTGGAGCCAGCTTTCGGTCGCCCCGTTGACATAGCTCGCCAGGAAATCGCGGCATTTGCGGCCGTCCTCGGCGGCATAGGATTGCGCGATCGGCGTCACCGAGCCGCGCGCCCCGGTCTCCGGATTCTCCCAATGCTGACTGGAATCCTTGTCGCCCTTGCTGAGGACGTCGGAGGCGGCGTTGCGGGCGAAGGCGAGATCGGTCTCGGTCGGCGGGGCCTCCTTCGCCGGTCGCGCGATCGAGCCGGTGAGGTCGCTGTCGTCGGCCTTGGCGTAGGCGCTCTGGTCCTTGCGGGAAAAGCTGCATCCCCCGGTACCGAGTCCGATCAGAATGATCGTCATGACGAGGCCTGTGGGTCGGATCGCCGATAGGCCAACGCGTCCCCATGCCCTATATAGGGCGGTAGCGGACGACAACGCGTTTTGGGCCGCGGGACGCAACTCGGACTCCAGACATGACCGACACGACCTCGATGAAACACCAGACACCCTTAACATCCGGTGATTTCACCGCCGCCGACGAGCCATTTGCGCTGTTCGACAGCTGGCTGAACGAGGCGATCAAGAGCGAGCCGAACGATCCGAACGCCATGGCGCTCGCAACCGTCGACCCCGACGGGCTGCCTGATGTGCGCATGGTGCTGATGAAAGGCTTCGATACCGAGGGTTTTGTCTTCTACAGCCACATCGCAAGCCAGAAGGGCCGCGAACTCGCCGCAAATCCTAAGGCCGCTTTACTTTTTCACTGGAAGTCGCTGCGCCGTCAGGTCCGCATCCGCGGCAACGTGACGCCGGTGACGGAGGCCGAGGCCGACGCCTATTTCGCCACCCGGCCCAAGCAGGCCCAGATCGGCGCCTGGGCGAGCAAGCAGTCGCAGGAGCTGGAGAGCCGCTTCGCCTTCGAACAAGCCATCGCGAAAGTCGCGGCCAGACACGTCATCGGCGAAGTGCCGCGGCCGCCGGGCTGGAGCGGCTGGCGCATCACGCCCGCGCGGATCGAGTTCTGGCACGACCGCCCATTCCGTCTGCACGACCGCATCGAATTTCGCCGTGACGCGGTCGGCCAACCGTGGTCCAAGACGCGGATGTACCCTTAAAACTTTGGGCCGACCTGAAAGATGTCCATGCCGCATTCGTCCAATGCGCCGCGCCGCACGCTGCTCCTGACCGGAGCAAGCCGCGGCATCGGCCACGCCACCGTGATCCGCTTTTCCTCGGCGGGGTGGCGCGTCATCACCTGCTCGCGGCATCCGTTCCCGGAGGATTGTCCGTGGGATGCCGGCCCTGAGGATCACATTCAGGTCGATCTCGGCAGTCCCGCGGACACGACCCGCGCGATTTCCGATATCCGCGACCGGCTCGAAGGCGGCATGCTGCATGCGCTGGTCAACAACGCCGCGATCTCGCCGAAGGGCCCCGGCGGCTCCCGGCTCGGCTCGGTCGACACCGATCTCGATACCTGGACGCATGTCTTCCACGTCAACTTCTTCGCGCCGATCATGATCGCGCGCGGGCTGATCGAGGAATTGAAGGCGGCCAAGGGATCGGTCGTGAACGTCACCTCGATCGCCGGCTCGCGCGTGCATCCGTTCGCGGGCGCCGCCTACGCCACCTCGAAGGCCGCGCTCGCCTCTCTGACGCGTGAGATGGCCTCCGACTTCGGCCGCGTCGGCGTGCGCGTCAACGCCATCGCACCGGGCGAGATCGACACTTCGATCCTGTCGCCGGGCACCGAGAAGATCGTCGAGCAGCAGATCCCGATGCACCGCCTCGGCACCCCCGACGAGGTCGCCAAGATCATCTACGTGCTGTGCACGGACACCAGCTCCTACGTCAACGGCGCGGAGATCCACATCAACGGCGGCCAGCACGTATAGGTTCTTCTCGTCATTGCGAGCACAGCAAAGCAATCCGGAATCCTTCCGCGGAAAGACTCCGGATTGCTTCGTGCCTTGCAGGCATGCCTTCGCGTTCTCGCGGCTGAATTCGCCCGAGATTTGCTTCGTCGCTCCACCCTCAAGCCAAGAGGGCGCAGGGAAGGCCGGGTGCTGGCACGCACCCGCGGTCCGCTGCGCTAGAGCACACGCAGGAAGAACCGCACAGCAGCATACAGGTGTGGCCGAACACTCGACCTTCCCTGCGCGATGGTCGGACGGCTTATGCCGCGCTCTCCCGGGAGCCGAACTTTCCTTTGGCCTCCCTCGCCGTTCGAATTGACGATGCCGTCCACCCGGTTGGGCTCGCGCGCATCTTCGAACAGGCTTGACCGTAGCAACGACGGCCAGGACCACACGGTTTTGCCGTACGCGCATTCGCTGGTCACCACGTTATCTCCCGGCCTAGTCGACGTTACCGAAAGAACGTGGCGAGACGAATTGAACAGCGCCGTTCGTCTGCACGCGGCCACGGGCTCACAGGGACTACCCGCCCTGCCCGCACCTCTCATGCCGACGCTGCCGCGTCCACCGCAAGCCCGGCTCGCGATCAAGACGACCTCGAGATCGCCCCTCCTGGTGAGCCGGGATGGGCGACACATACGCCAAAACCGAATTTCGGTAAAGTGGAATATTTTTGCGCGAGCTGGTTGACAGCAGCCGACACAGGCTGTGTTTCGGCTGAATGAGCGGTTCAGTCGACCGCTAGCGCACCTGCCCATCAGGCGTCACAGCTGACAGACCTGAAAGATAACGAAGGAAGGAAGCAAGGCGATCCAGACAACGCCGCCGCAAGACCTGGATCGCCCTTACCTTCCGTTCCTCAATCGATTCGAATCCGACGTGACCTGTCGCGCGGCCGCGGAGCGGCCGAGCTGAATGCGGTCGAGCAGTCGTCGTCATTCTCACCGTCGAGCAGCGGAGCACCACAGTGCCGGCACATGCGCACCGACATCGACGACGCCTTGCCGATCGTCATCGCCTGACGATAGTTCGCCAGATCGATGACGTTGCGGGGCGACGTTATGTGTTTCTCAACCATGGTTGTTCCTCGCGGCTACGCACTGCTTATCGCAGACAAGTTTCGCGCAAACGTTCAGCCCACCGCTCAAATTTTACCGGAGGAATTGCGGCACGGTGCACCCATCACCGCGACGCCTCAATCTCGATCTATTCTGCGACACGATGAGCCGTGTCTCTGCGTCCGGCGTAAGGTCTCGGTCACTATTTTCCGAGAGCGCGACGCGTTCAGAGCCACTTCTTGAACTTGAATATCCAGTACGGGACGATCGCGGCGATCAGCATCATCACCAGCGCCATCGGATAGCCGTGCACCCATTCGAGTTCCGGCATCACCTTGAAGTTCATGCCGTAGATCGATGCGATCAGCGTCGGCGGCATCAGGACAACGGCCATGACCGAGAACAGCTTGATGATGTTGTTCTGCTCGAGATTGACGACGCCGAGCATGGCGTCGAGCACGAAAGTGATCTTGTTGGAGAGATAGGAGGCGTGGTCGGTCAGTGATGCCACGTCACGCTGCATGGTCTTGAGCTGCTCGCGCATGTCCTTTGACCATTTCACGCCCTCCACCACCGCGGACAGGAACGTCACGACGCGGCCGATCGAGACCAGGCTCTCGCGAACCTTCGAGGTCAAATCGCCCTTGCGGCCGATCGAGATCAGGATCTGGGAATATCTCTTGGCCTGCCCGTGGCGCTCGCTCTCGGGCTCGAAGATGTCGTGGCTGACCTGGTCGATCTCGGCGCCGCATCGCTCCAGGATGTCGGCGCAACGGTCGATGACGGCGTCCAGCAGCTCCATCAGCACGGCCTCGCCGGTGATGGACGGCGCGCAGGAGCGGGCGAACTTGGCCTCGACCAGGGCAAACGGCTTGGGCTGGTCGTAGCGCACCGTGACCAGGCGATGATCGGCGAGGATGAAGGTCACCGCTGTGGTCCTGGGCATGTCGGTATCGGAGTGGCACATCAGCGTCGCGGTCATGTAGCGCGCGCCATTCTCGATATAGAGGCGGCTGGAGATCTCGATCTCCTGCATGTCCTCCCGGGTCGGAATGGCGACACCCGCGAGCCGCTCTACCGCCTTGTCCTCGGCCCCGGTCGGATTGACGAGATCGATCCAGACCGCGCTTTCGGGCAACGCGGCGAGATTCTCAACGACAACCTTCTTCAGCGCGGACTCGGAGGGAACAAACACCGAAAACATGCACGACTCCGAGGATCTGCGACAGAATGACAGCCCTTAGCGCGATTCTGGCCAGTTCACGATGACAACTGCATTAAGGAAGCGTTTGCATTTGTGGCGGTGCCATGGCCCAACTGTGGCACGGAATCGACAGTCCGGCGTTCCCCGCCCCAAAACCTCCACGCGGCCGCAAAATTTGCGGCAGAAAAGCCACAGGTAGGCTCTCGCAGCGCGGGAAAAGGGCTTCAGTGCTGGAATTGTGGCAGATTTCAACGATAATGGGATTAAACGGAGTCGAGGAACTTGGGCGTTAAGCTCAGGCGTTCCGCACGGTATTGTTTTGATTGGAACCAAACCATGTCGTCGCTGAAAGTTAAATTTGCGATTTTGGCCGCTGGCCTGATGCTGTCGGGCTGTATGCAGGCCACGCGTTACGAGGCGACCGACACCAAGGCCTTCAAGCCGAAGGACAAGGAACTGCTCGCCAAGGTCCGGTACGAAAACACCGCGGTTGCCGAGCCGTTCCGCCGCGCCATCGTCGAATACCACCGCAAGGAAACGCCGGGCTCGATCGTGGTCGATTCCGACAACCATTATCTCTACTACGTGCTGGATGGCGGCAAGGCGATCCGCTACGGCATCACCGTCGGCGAAGAAGCCATGGCCTGGTCGGGCATCGCCAAGGTGGGCAGCAAGACCGAATGGCCGGCCTGGCATCCGACCCCCGGCGAGATCTCGCGCCTGGGCGTGCCGACCTATGTCGCGCCGGGTCCGGACAATCCGATGGGCTCCCGCGCGATGTACCTCTATTCGGGCGGCAAGGACACGCTGTTCCGCATCCACGGCACCAACCAGCCGGAATATATCGGCGCCTCGATCTCCTCGGGCTGCATCCGCCTGACCAACGAGGATGCGATCGACCTCTATGATCGCGTCAAGGTCGGCACCCTCGTCGTGGTGCTCGAGCCCAAGCACGGCGACTCGCCCTACAATTCGCGGCTTGCGCTCGGCAGCAGCCAGACCGGCCAGGCGGGCAGCTACTGATCGCCCCCTGATCTCCTGACATCAGAAGCGCCGGTTTCACCGGCGCTTTTTTGTTGCCGGCTTGTGCGGCCGGGACTTGCTGCCCTCGGCTGCCGGCTTGTCCGCAGGCGCGGGAGCCTTCTCGGCCGCCTCGTCGTCGGCTCCGTCCTTGACGTTCTCCTTGGCCTCGGGCTTGGCGGCGATCTCGCGTGGCGGCGCCTCCTCGGGACGCTCCGCCGGCAGCAGCGGGGCGACCTGGGGCAAGGGATCCCAGACATTCCACTGGCAGATCCGGTAGTCGTTGCGCCGCTGCGCCAAATCGAGATGGATGTGGTCCTCGTGGTACCAGTCCGAGCCCGGACCGAGCACGGTGGAAAACCGCGTGCAGACCGAGTGCAGCACGCGCTCGCGCACGTCGCGGGACATGGTGCGGTCGGTGAGGCCGATCGACTGCCCGTTGGCCAGCTTGATGGCGCGGACATCGATGGCGTTGGCCTTGCCGTGCTCCGACAGCATTGCGCCGGCGACGCGGTTGCGGCCGCGGCACTCGAAGCTGTCGAAATTGTCGAGTTCGCCAATGGTCGTGCCGAGGCTGTTGGCCAGCGGCACCATGTCCTTGCGCAGCCAATCGGCGAGCGCGGTCGCCATGGTGCAGCGAAGGATCGCCGCCGGCTTGACCGCCACCTTCCGCTTGTCCGGCAGCACGACGGCCTCCAGCCGCACCAGATCCTCGCCGCCGCAGGCGCCAGGGCCGCGGATATCCGGAATGGAGGGCGCGATCGCGATCTCCTCGGTCAGCGCGAGACGGCAGGCCGAGACCGGTTTTGGGGGTGGCGTCGCGGCCTCGGCAGGCTTGTCGGTGCCGGGCTTGTCTGCAGAAGCAGGCTTGCCCTCGGCATCTGGCGGAGCCTCATCCGAGGCCTTGGGCGCCTCCTCGGGGCGCGGTCTCGGAAGCGGGATCTTGGCGGCATGGACCGCCGGGCGCGGCCGGGGTGCGCCGATACCGAAGATATCCAGCGGGGATGTCGATTTTCGTCCCTCCGCCCTCTCGGTGAGCACCAGCGACAATCCCAGCGCAGCGGTAACCATTGCCGCGCCAGCGGACATATAGCCGCGACAAGACCATTTGCGGCGAAAGTCCGGCAGGCTAAAACTCATGGCAATCTTTGGCCCAACGCTGAGAGCGATAACGCGCCCAGCGACTTCTCGGAGGAACGTCGGAATGCTTGGTTTGATGCAAGATTGGCCCCTGCTCTGCCACCGGATCATCGAACACGCCGCCAAAATTCATGGCAAGCAGGAGGTTGTCACACGCTCGGTCGAGGGACCGATCCATCGCACCACTTACGGCGAGATTCACAAGCGCGCGCTGAAGGTCTCGCAGATGCTGGAGCGCGACGGCATCAAGCTCGGCGACCGTGTCGCAACGATCGCCTGGAACACCTGGCGCCATCTCGAGGTGTGGTACGGCATCATGGGAATCGGCGCCATCTGCCATACCGTCAATCCCCGCCTTTTCCCCGAGCAGATTGCCTGGATCATCAACCATGCGCAGGACCGCATCGTGATGACCGACATCACCTTCGTTCCGATCCTGGAGAAGATCGCCGACAAGCTGCCGAGCGTTGAGCGCTACGTGGTGCTCACCGACAAGGCGCATATGCCGCAGACCACGCTGAAGAACGTGATCGCCTACGAGGACTGGATTGCGCAGGCGGACGGCAAATTCAAATGGAAGGACTTTGACGAGAACACGGCAGCCGCGATGTGTTACACCTCCGGCACCACCGGCGACCCCAAGGGTGTGCTGTATTCGCATCGCTCCAACGTGCTGCACGCGCTGATGGCCAACAATGTCGACGCCCTCGGCACGAGCGCGTCCGAGACAATGCTGCCGGTAGTTCCGCTGTTCCATGCCAACAGCTGGGGCATCGCCTTCTCGGCCCCTTCGCAGGGCACCAAGCTGGTCATGCCCGGCGCCAAGCTCGACGGCGCCTCGGTCTATGAACTGCTCTCGACCGAGAAGGTGACGCACACCGCCGGCGTGCCGACGGTGTGGCTGATGCTGCTCCAGCACATGTCCGCGAACAATCTCAAGCTGTCGGACCTGAAGATGGTGATCTGCGGCGGCTCGGCGATGCCGCGCTCGATGATCAAGGCCTTCCTCGACATGGGCTCGAACGTGCGTCACGCCTGGGGCATGACCGAGATGAGCCCGATCGGCAGCGTCGCGGCGCTGAAGCCGCCGTTCCAGAACGCCACCGGCGATGCACGGCTCGACGTGCTGCAGATGCAGGGCTATGCGCCCTTCGCGGTCGAGATGAAGATCACCGACGATGCCGGCAAGGAGCTGCCCTGGGACGGCAAGACCTTCGGCCGCCTCAAGGTCTCCGGCCCCGCCGTCGCCAAGGCCTATTACCGCGTCGATAGCAACATTCTCGACGAGGACGGCTTCTTCGACACCGGCGACGTCTCGACCATCGACGAGGACGGCTACATGCGGATCACCGACCGCTCCAAGGACGTGATCAAGTCCGGCGGCGAATGGATCTCCTCGATCGACCTCGAAAACCTCGCGGTCGGTCACCCCGCCGTGGCGGAAGCCGCCGTGATCGGCGTGTTCCACCCCAAATGGGACGAGCGGCCGCTCCTGATCGTGCAGCTCAAGCAGGGCCAGCAGGCCACGCGCGAGGAGATCCTGAAATACATGGACGGCAAGATCGCCAAATGGTGGATGCCCGACGACGTCGCCTTCGTCGAAGGTATTCCGCACACCGCCACCGGCAAGATCCTGAAGACGGCGCTACGCGACCAGTTCAAGGATTATCGCTTCCCGAACGCGGCGGCGTAAGGCCATCGTTCGAATGTCATTCCGGGGCGATGCGAAGCATCGAACCCGGAATGACGGTTCGTCCGGGCCGTAACAGTCCGGTCTCCCTTGAATTTGCCCCCGCGCCGTGGTCTCAACGGCGCATCGTCGCGCCGCACTGGCCGGCATCGCCAACCCCGGCAGAGCTCACTCGATGGCCCGCAGGTTTTCCGCTCCCTATCAGTCGGAGCCCGTGTCCAGCCTCGCGAGCTGGGCGCGCAATCTGGCCGTGTTCGCGGTGGTGGCGGTGGTGGTGTCGGTCATCATCGTCCGCTTCGACTTCCTGGAGCCGAAGCCGGCGCTGGCGACCTTCTTCGGTGGGCTCGCGATCGCGGGCCTCTCGATCCTGTTCGGTCTCCTAGGCTTTGCCGCGATCTGGCAGAACGGCTCGCGCGGCATGGCGCGCATCCTGCTCGCGTTCCTGATCGACGGAGCGATCCTCGCCTATCCCGCCTATCTGGCCTTGCAATATCGCAAGCTGCCGGCGATCTACGACATCACCACCGACCCGATCGACCCGCCGCGTTTCGAGGCCTTAGCGCGCCTGCGCACCGGCGAGGGCACCAACACCGCGGTCTATGCCGGCCTCTATTCGGCGGAGCAGCAGCGCCACTTCTATCCGGACATCGAGCCCGTCGAGCTCGAGATTTCCGTCGACCGCGCCTATGCGATCGCGCTCCAGCTCGTCAACAAGCGCAAATGGATCGTCATCGACGAGCGTGCACCGCAGCCGCCGCGCCGCATCGGCCGCATCGAGGCGGTGGCGCGGACGCCGATCATGGGTTTCCGCGAGGACGTTTCGATCAGGTTCGTGGCGGACGGCGATGATTCCCGCGTCGATATCCGCTCGGCCTCGCGCAATTTCGACAGCGATCTCGGCAGCAACGCCGCGCGCGTCAAGAAATTCATCGACGATCTCAACACCGCCGCCGATGCCGACGCGCTCAAGCCGGTGAAGAAGACGCCGGTGACGCCGCCGAAGGCACCGGCAAAGACGGTGAAGAAGTAGCGAATGGGAAGTGGCGAATAGCGAGTGGACGCCACCCTATTCGCTACTCCCTATTCGCCATTCGCCCTCAAGCCATCCGATACGTCCCGCCGATCACGGGATCGCCATCCGTCGCCACCACGCCGCGGGCGACCAAATCTTCCAGATGCGCCAGCACCGAATAGCCGGCGGCCGTCGTCAGCCGGGGATCGATGCCGATATAGATTGCGCGGACCATGGTCGGGATGTCGGTCTCGCCCTTGGCGAGGCGGTGCAGGATCGAGGCCTCGCGCGCCTTGCGGTGGCGGATCAGGAAGCGCACGAAGCGCCGGCCGTCGGGAATCTCCGGGCCGTGGCCGGAGAAATAGAGGTCCTCCTCGCGCGCGGCGAGCCGGTCGAGCGAGTCCATGTAGTCGATCATGGAGCCGTCGGGCGGCGCCACGATCGAGGTGGACCAGCCCATCACGTGATCGCCGACGAAAGTGAACTTTCGCTCCGGCCAGGCGAAGGCCAGATGATTGGCGGTGTGCCCCGGCGTCGCCACCGCCTCGAGCCGCCAGCCGTCGCCTTCGACGACATCGCCATCTGCGATCTTGATGTCGGGCACGAAATCCCGATCGGAGCCGGATTCCGGATTGTGCTTCTCGCTCTCGAAACGCGGGCGCGAGGCGCGGTGCGGGCCTTCGGCATAGACCGGCGCGCCCGTCACCTGCTTGATCCGCGCGGTGTTCGGCGAATGGTCGCGATGGGTATGCGTGACGAAGATATGGCTCACCGTCTCGCCGCTGATGGCATCGAGCAGCGCAGCCGCATGTGCCGCGTCGTCCGGGCCGGGATCGATGATCGCGACATTGCCCCGGCCGACGATGTAGCTGACCGTGCCGGTGAAGGTGAACGGGCTCGGATTGTTGCAGAGCACGCGGCGCACGCCGGGCCGGACTTCCTCGACGATGCCGGGCTTCAGCGGAAAATTGCGGTTGAACGGGACGTCGTCATTGTCGGACATGGCTTGCTCATACCTTGCTGACTTCGTCATGCCCGGCCTTGTGCCGGGCATCCGCGTTCTTCGCGTGGCCCTGAGACGTGGATGGCCGGGACATCTAGCGCGAAGACGTGCTTCGCGCTTTGCCCGGCCATGACGTCAGAGTTTCCTACCTCGACTCTCGAGCTCAGAAAAACGCCTGAATGCCCGTGATCGCACGTCCGAGGATCAGGGCGTGGACGTCGTGGGTGCCCTCGTAGGTGTTGACCGTCTCGAGGTTATGGACGTGGCGCATCACGTGGTACTCGATCGAGATGCCGTTGCCGCCATGCATGTCGCGTGCGACGCGGGCGATGTCGAGAGCCTTGCCGCAATTGTTGCGCTTCATGATCGAGATCATCTCGGGGGCGAACTTGCCCTCGTCCATCAGGCGGCCGACGCGAAGCGAGCCCTGGAGGCCCAGCGCGATCTCGGTCTGCATGTCGGCGAGCTTCTTCTGCACCAGCTGGGTCGCGGCGAGCGGCTTGCCGAATTGCTTGCGGTCCAGGGTGTACTGGCGGGCGCGATGCATGCAGTCCTCGGCGGCGCCGAGCACGCCCCAGGAGATGCCGTAGCGGGCGCGGTTGAGGCAGCCGAAGGGACCCTTCAGGCCGGAGACGTTGGGCAGCAGCGCGTCCTCGGGGACCACGACGCCGTCCATCACGACCTCGCCGGTGATGGAGGCGCGAAGCGACAGCTTGCCGCCGATCTTCGGGGCGGAGAGGCCCTTCATGCCCTTCTCCAGCACGAAGCCGCGGATCTGGTTGTCGTGCGCGGCCGACTTGGCCCAGACCACGAACACGTCGGCGATCGGCGCGTTCGAGATCCACATCTTGCTGCCGGTGAGGCGATAGCCGTCCGCGACCTTCTCGGCACGCGTCTTCATGCCGGCCGGATCGGAGCCCGCGTCAGGCTCGGTCAGGCCGAAGCAGCCGACCCACTCGCCGCTGGCGAGCTTCGGCAGGTACTTCTTGCGCTGGTTCTCGTCGCCATAGGCGTAGATCGGATACATCACCAGCGAGGACTGCACCGAATTCATCGAGCGGTAGCCGGAATCGACCCGCTCGATCTCGCGCGCGACCAGGCCGTAAGCCACGTAGCTCGCATTGGCGCAGCCATATTCCTCGGGCAGCGTGATGCCGATCAGGCCAAGCTCGCCCATCTCGTTGAAGATCTCGCGGTCGGTCTTCTCTTCGAGATAGGCCTTGGAGACGCGCGGCAGCAGCTTGTCCTGGGCGTAGGCGCGGGCGGTGTCGCGCACCATGCGCTCGTCTTCGGTGAGCTGCTCGTCGAGCAGGAACGGATCGTCCCACTGGAATGAAGCCGCAGCCGGCTTGTCCTTGGCCTGAGGGCGCACGCTCATGAAACGTCCTTTCGTCTGGTTCCGTCAAAATTTGCCCGACAAAGTAAAGCGCCGCGGCAACAAGTGCAATTGCATCCTGGTTTCGTCATTCCGGGGCGCTTTCAGCGCCATCCCGGAACGACACGACGTGTCAGCTCTCGAGCTGCTCGTTGGCGACGATCTCGATGCCGAAGCCCGACAGGCCCTTGTAGTCGTGCACCGAGGAGGTGAGATGCCGGATCGAGGTAACGCCAAGATCGCGCAGGATCTGCGCGCCGACGCCGACCTCGCGCCACTGCCGGTTGCGGTCGGCCTCCGTTGCGGTCTCGTCCGGCAACGCCGACACCGGCACGCCGGCCGCGCCATCGCGCAAATAGACCAGCACGCCACGGCCCGATTTCTTGAAATGCTCGAGCACCGCCGCCATGCGCTTGTGGCCCGTGAAGATGTCCTTGACGATGTTCGGCTTGTGGAAGCGCGTCAGCACGTTCTTGCCGTCACCGACGCCGTTGTAGACGAACGCGACGTGGGCGATGGAATCGAACGGCGAGCGGTAGGCATAGCCCTGCAACGGTCCGATCGGGCTTTCGGTGACGAAGGTCGAGACCCGTTCGATCAGCTTCTCGCGCGCCTGGCGGTAGGCGATCATGTCCGCGATGGTGACGTGCTTCAGCTTGTGCTGGGCGGCGAAGCGGGCGACCTGCTCGCCCTTCATCACGCTGCCGTCGTCGTTCATCAACTCGCTGATGACGCCGACCGGCGGCAGCCCTGAAAGCTTGCAGAGATCGACGGCGGCTTCCGTATGGCCGGAGCGCAAGAGCACGCCGCCGTCCTTGGCGATCAGCGGGAAGATGTGACCGGGCCGGGCGAAATCGTTGGCGCCGACGTTGGGATTGGCCAGCGCGCGGCAGCAGGAGGCGCGCTCCTCGGCGGAGATGCCGGTGCCGCCATCGGGCTTGTAGTCGATCGAGACCGTGAACGCGGTGGTGTGCGCGGAATCGTTATGGGCCACCATCGGGTCGAGCCGCAGGCGGCGAGCGTCCTCGGTGGTCACGGGCGCGCAGACGATGCCGGAGGTGTGACGGATGATGAACGCCATCTTCTCGGCGGTGCAGAGCGAGGCGGCGACGATCAGATCGCCCTCGCCCTCGCGGTCCTCGTCGTCGGTGACGACCACGAGCTCACCCCGGGCAAAGGCCTGCAAAACTTCCTGGACGCTATCGGGCATGTCCCAATCTCTATCGGTTATGAGCGGGAGGCTTAGCCGGACTTGGGGCGGGGCGCTAGTGTCCTGGACGCAACCGCTTATTCCGGGTCGCGGACCATCCGGGGCCCGGCTTGCACCGAAGATACCAGGGATATGGGCGCAGACAGCCGGAGCGGAAGGCGGCCGGCCGCCCTCAGGGCAACACTTCGCGGCGCTCGCCGAGACGCTGATCGAGCTCGGCGCGCTTGTCGGCGAGAAGGCCAGCCTGGGCCGCCTCGATGACCGTGAACAGCTCGTGCGCATCGCTGAGCCGGGTCACGGTGACGTAGCTGGCGCCGGCCTCGTAGAGCGCGCCGACATCGGCCAGCAGGTCGGCGGTGGCGACGATCAGGGCAGTCGGATTGAGCGCGCGGACGTGGCGGACCAGTTTTTCGTTGGTGGCACCCTTCAGCAGCGAATCCGGCACGCTGAGGATGATCATCTCGGACTTGCCGATGCCGGCATGGAGCAGCGTATCGACATTGCTGATATCGCCGTAGATCACGTGCAGGCCGCGCGAAAGCAGGGTCTGGTACACATTGGGGTTGAAGTCGACCACCGTGATCTGCTCGAGCAGCACCGGCGCCTGCCGTTCAATCTCGGCCAGCAGCGCGCTCGCCGCACGGAAAAACCCGAGGATGACGATACGGCGGGCCTCGCCGTGGCCGCCCTCGTGCCCCTCCTCGCCATGGCCGCTGCCGTGGTCGAGATCCCTAAGGCCGATCCGCTTCAGGGGGCCGATCGCCCAGCGGGTGATCTCGTCGCTCCGGCTCATCGCGAAGGTCGAGAGCACCGCCAGCACCACGAAGGCGAAGGAGGCGGCGTTGGCTGTCTGCGCTGCGATATGGTGATCGTTGACGCCGGTCTGGATCACCACCAGCGAGAACTCGGAGATCTGCGCGAGATTCAGCGCCGGCAACAGGCTGGCGCGCAGGCCCTGCTTCATCAGATAGAGCGGCGTGAAGGTGGTGACGATGCGGCTCACCACCGTGAAAGCCGCGATCATCAGCGCCAGTCCGATCACGGAGAGGCCGGGGATGGGAATGGTCATGCCAAGCGCGACGAAAAACAGGGTGATGAAGAAGTCGCGGAGCGTGGTGACCTTGGCGGTGACGTCGAGCGCGTAGGGAAAGGTCGAGAGCGAGACGCCGGCGATCAGGGCGCCCATCTCGCGCGACAGCGACAGCCGTTCAGCGGTCTCGGCGACGAGAAAGCACCAGGCCAGCGCGCCGAGCAGGATCAGCTCGGGGCGCCGGGCGATCTGGTGGAACAGTCGCGGCAGCACGTAGCGGCTGACCAGGAGCGCAGCAGCGACCAGCACCGCGACGCGGCCGATCGAGAGCAGGATGACGCTGGCCTGCAGATTGGCAAGACTCGGCTGCACCGCCAGGAACAGGATGGCGAAGATGTCCTGAAGCACCAGCACGCCGAGCGTGATGCGCCCCGGCAGCGTGTCGAGCTCGCGCTTCTCGTAGAGCACCTTGACGATGATCACGGTGCTCGACAGCGCACAGGCGACGCAGAGATAGACCGCATCGAAGTGCCCGCCGCCGAGCGACAGGCCGATGCCGACGAAGAACAGCACCCCGAGCAGGCAGCCGCCGAGCAGCTGGCCGCCCGCCGCGAACAGGATCACCTTTCCCGCCCGCACGATCTTCTTCAGGTCGATCTCGAGCCCGATCATGAACAGCATGAAGATCAGGCCGAGCTCGGAGATGACGCCGATCGATTCCTGCGAGTGGACCCAGCCGGTGCCGAATGGACCTATGCAGAAGCCGGCGATAAGATAGGCCAGGATCAGCGGCTGCCGTGAGAAATGGGCGAGCAGGCCCAGCATCCAGGCAAACAGAATACAGAGAGTGATGTCGCGAATGAGCTCGTGCATACCAAATTGGTCCGTTTTGCCGCACCCTAGAGGCGGGTTGCGGCGCGGCAAGCGAGCAATTCGTCACATGCGAGAAGCGTCGTTCGCAGCAATGCTGCTATGCTCTCTCGCCTTTGCCGTGCCCGCCGCCGCACAATCCAAGGTCAATATTGAACAGAACTTTGCCGATTCCCTCACCGCAATGCCGAACCAGGAACTCGCCGTCTCCGGCGGGTTCTACGTGCCCGCCTATTCCAGCGTGGCGATGAGCCAGGGCAAGCTGCGCGTCGACTTCTCGGTGACCTTGAGTGTTCACAACGCCTCCGAGACGCAAGCACTGGTAGTCAAACGCATCGCCTATTTCGACACCGCAGGCAAGCAGGTCGAGACCTACCTGAAGGGACAGGTCGCCCTGAAGCCTCTGGCGACGATCTCGATCTTCATTCCGACCGACGACGTGCGCGGCGGGACCGGCGCCAATTTCCTGGTCGACTGGGCCGCGACAGGCGAGATCGCCGAGCCCGTGGTCGAGGCGCTGATGGTTGGCGGCGTCGCCAATGCGCATTACGCTTTCATCAGCCAGGGCCGTCCGACCCGGACGGCCGGCAAGAAGTAAGCGCGTCCGCCCCCCGGGGGGCGGACGGAAAGAACAAGGCGCCCGGTGCAACGCCGGCTGCTCAACAAAACGAGGAACGCCCCCATGACGTCCAGCTTCGACTTCGCCCCCCTGTTTCCGGCAGGGCTGCCGGCCCCTTCTGGTCGCTGGACGGGCCTTGCCAAATACAGCTTCGTCGGCGGCAACAACGATTCCGAACAGGTCCCGCTCGACGAATTGGTCGAAGCGGCCAACGCGGTGCTGCGGCGCGAGGGCCGGTCGCTCGCCACTTACGGGCTGGCGCATGGCCCGCAGGGTTACCTGCCCCTGCGCGAATTCCTTGTGACCAAGCTCAAGCGCGATGCCGGCATCACCTGCACCATCGACGATCTCCTGATCGTCTCCGGCTCACTGCAGGCGCTCGACCTCGTCAACGCGACGCTGCTGACCCGCGGCGACACCGTGATCTTCGAGCAGGACAGCTATCAGGGCTCTCTGACCCGCCTGGCGCGGCTCGGCGTCAACGTCGTCGGCGTCCCCCTCGACAAGGACGGCATGCGCATGGACCTGCTGGCCGCGACCCTGGCCGATCTGAAGAGCCGCGGCATCCGGCCCAAATACATCTACACCATCCCGACGGTGCAGAATCCGACCGGCAGCATCATGCCCGAGAGCCGCCGCGCCGAGCTGGTGCGGCTCGCGACCGAGTATGGTGTGCCCATCTTCGAGGACGATTGCTATGCCGACCTCGTCTGGTCGGGGCAGCGTCCGCCGGCGATCTACGCGATGAGCGAGAGCGGCGGTGTCATCCATATCGGCTCGTTCTCCAAATCGATCGCGCCGGCGCTGCGCGTAGGCTTCATCGTGGCGCCCTGGGAGGTGATGTCGCGGATGCTGGCGCTGAAGACGGATGCGGGCTCCGGCGCGCTGGAGCAGATGGTGCTGGCGACCTATTGCAAGCCGCATTTCGCAAGCCATGTACCGGCGCTGACGAAAGCACTGCGCACCAAGCTCGACACGCTGATGGAAGCGCTGAACGAGCAGTTCGGCACGGCCGCCGAGTTCGAGGAGCCCAAGGGCGGCATCTTCCTCTGGGTCAAGCTGCCGGATCAGGTCGATACGTTGAAGCTCTATCAGGCCGCGCTCGCCGCCGGCGTCTCGATCAATCCGGGCCCGGAATGGTCGACCAACAAGAGCCATTCCAGCTCGCGGCTGCGGCTGTGCTTTGCAAGTCCCTCGCATCAGCAAATCCGCGAGGGCGTCGCCGTGCTGGCCGAGGTCTGCCGCAAGGAATTCGGCGTGCCCGCCCGCAGCGCCAATGTGGAGAAGCGGGCCTGAGGCCGCAGCCTCACGCCTCGACGTGAAACTCCACGTTGACCTGGCCGGAGCCGGACGAGGGAAAGTAGTCGCAGAGCTGTTCAGCGGCGCCGCGATAGTCGTACCAGCCGAGCGCGGCGAACAGCATGATGGTGTCGGCCATGCCGCCCTCGCCGTTGCACTTGGTGGCGTAGTCCGGGAGCATGTCGAGGAATTCGCGGTAGCGACGGCTCTGCCACAGCTCGAGCACGCGCAGATCGACCTGGCGGTTGAACTCGCTGGCGACCGAGGTCCACGCCTCGGGGCCCAGCTTCTTGTTCGGCCAGAGCCGATGCGAGAGCGAGCCGCTGGCGAGGATCGCGACCCGCTCACCGGATTCGTCGATCGCGCGGCGGGTCGCTTCACCGAGGATCCGGCTCTCCTCGAACGAGGTGAAGAGCGGCGAGGCCACCGAGACGACCTTCGCAAAGCCGTCCGGGTTCAGGTAGTGCATCGGCACGACGGTGCCGTATTCGAGCCCGAGGCTCGCCACCTCATGGGCGATCACGTTGAGGCCTGCGTCCCCGGCCCTCTCAGCGATGGCTTTCGCCAGGCCCGTGTCGCCCGGCAGATCGTAGCGCAGATCCTGGATCATCTGCGGCGCTTCGTGGCTCGTGAACGAGCCGCGATGCCGCGCATTGGCATTGATGTGGTAACCGAAATTGGAGAGCCAGTGGGTGTCGAACACCACGAAGCAGGTGACGCCGCGTTCTTTCGCCCGCCGGCCCAGCTCGCGCAAGGAACTGACCGCCGGCTCGCGCGCGGCGCGGAGCGGGCTGCCCGGTAGCTCCGACAGCATCAATGATGGAACGTGGGTGACCTTGGCGGCGAGTACGAGCTGCCCCATGGCGGTCCCCTCGAAGCGTCAGGCCGCCTGCGGCTGACTGCCGTGGATTGCGGAGGCCAGGCGCAGCAGCAGGACGATCGAGACATTGCCCTTGCCGGCCTCGATCTGGGCGATATAGCGCTCGGAAATCCCGGAACGGCGGGCCAGCTCGCGGCGCGACAGGTCGCAGCGCATGCGCGAGGACCGCAGGCGATCGCCCAGCTCGGTCAGAAACTCGGTCTCGGAATAAGGCGGCACGGCACAACTCCCTGGCAGCACTTCGCCCGCAAAATCCATGACTTGATTCAGCATTGGTCTATCCAGGTTCGCCTTCGGGAAGCGTCATCCTACCCCGGAAAAGTCCGGCTTCATTGACGCGGATCAAATTCGCGAGCGATCGGCGGCCGCCATGGACGGCAGCCGACGGGATGCTACACTTTGGAATTCTTCGAGGCGGGGGTTCTTTCAGGACATGACGCGTGGTTTGGGCCGCTGGATCGCGGCCGCGATGCTGTGGGGGGCGGTCACCGCAACTGCAAGCGCCGAGACGCTGGCCGCGACGGTCGAGCAATGGGGCCTGCTCGGCTCATGGGCGGTCGACTGCGCGGCCCGGCCCGACCGCGACAAGGGCGCGCTCTTGACCTACGAGATCCGGAAGGACGGCCGGGTGATGTACCGGCGCAATTTCGGCGAGGCCAGGGACGAGAACGAGGTGGTGTCGGCCACGGTCAACGCCGAGGGCCTGCTCAATGTGATGGTGTACTTCCCCTCGCTGCACCAGGCCCGAGAATTCGGGCTGCTACTCCTCAAGGACGGCAGCCTGCGCGCGATCTACAATCGCAGCGAGCGCGGCGAATATACGATCAAGGACGGCAAATACGTCGCCACCGGCGCGCCCACGCCGACGCAGCAGCGTTGCGACTAGCTACCTGAACAGCTGTTCAGAATTCTCCTGCGATTCTCCCGGAACGTTCGCATCAATGCGCGGTTTAGATGTGCATTCGAATTTCGAGGAGGACATCATGAAGAAGCTTGGTTATGTGGTTGCGGCCCTGGGTGCACTCGTGATCGCGGCGCCGACGCTGGCAAGCGCGGAAACGGTCGTGATCAAGCGTGGCGGTTATCACCATCATCATCACGGTCCCTACGGCGCCCGCGCCGAATTCCGCGGCCATCGCGATTACGGCTGGCATCGCGGCCATCATCGCGACAAGGTCGTGGTGATCAAGCGCAGCCATCGCCACTGGGACTAACTGAGAGCGCATATGGAAATGGCCCCTCACGGGGCCATTTCTTTGCGCATCAAGGATCGAACTAATCCCACGCCGGTGCGAAGCCCGGATTGACGCAGCGGCGATCCTTCGGCAGCGCGGCGATCTTCTTGCGATCGGCATCGTCGAGCGTGATCTTCAGCGCATCGAGGTTGGCCTGCTGGCTCTCGCGGCGCGAGGCTTTCGGGATCGCGGCGACGCCGTCCTGGTCGAGCAGCCATTTCAGCGCCACCTGCGCGGCGGTCGCGTTGTGCCTGGCGCCAATCTCGGCCAGCACCGGCTCCGATGCAATGCGCCCCTGCGCCAGCGGACAATAAGCGACGAGCGGGATCGACTTCGCCGCGAGATAGGCGCGCACCTTCGATTGATCGAGCATCGCGTGATATTCGACCTGGTTGCAGGCGATCGGCGCCCTGACGTCCTCGACCGCGATCTTGAGCAGCGCCGTGGTGAAATTAGCGACGCCGATGGCGCGGGTACGTCCCTCCTCCTTCAGCTTCATCAAGGTCTCGAACACTGCGCCCCAGTTCGCGGCCGTCGACGGCCAGTGCACGAGATAGAGATCGACATGGTCGAGCCGGAGCTTGTTCAGGCTCGCATCGAAGGCACGACGGATCGCGTCGGGACTGAGGTTCTCGTGCCAGACCTTCGTCGTGACGTGAAGCTCGGCGCGCGGCAGGCGGGACGCGGCGATGGCTGATCCGATCGGCTCCTCATTGGCATACATCTCGGCGGTGTCGATATGGCGATAGCCGATCGACAGCGCGCTCTCGACCGCGGCGCGGCAGGCATCTCCCTGCATGCGAAAGGTGCCGAGGCCGAGCTTGGGCATGCTGATGCCCTGTGTCTTCAGATTGTCCATGAACAGGCTCCTGACATATTGCATCCCGCCGACCACACCGTGAGGGCGTTGGAAGCAGACTCTTTGGTGATGGAAAAGAGGTGGCGGGAATAGCCAATCTAGCGCGGGAGCAGCCCTGCGGCCAATCAAGATCGGGTTAGAGCGGGGATGCGCGATGCGTCCTCGACGTCATGCCCGGGCTTGTCCCGGCCATGACGACGCGGAGAGGTTATCCGCCCCTCACGAATGCTGCGCAACCACCGCAGGTCGCGCCTGTGGCTGCGGCGCGATGTCGACCGACCAGAGGCTGCGGTTGTCGACGTCCTTCAAGGTCACGGTCATCACGCCGGTCGGGCCGTCGATGTCGACGCGGCCGAAGAACTGCAGGCCGAAGCACGGTGCCAGATTATCGCCCTGCGCCGCGCTGCAGCCGTTCTGGTACATCGCGACGGGCCCAAAGGTGTTGTCGAGCTCGGCGGGACCCCAGGTGCCGGCATGCAGCGGGCCCGAAACGAACTCCCAGAACGGCTCGAAATCCCTGAACTGCGCCTTGTTCGGATCGTAGTAGTGCCCGGCGGTGTAGTGCATGTCGGCGGTGAGCCAGACGATGTTGCGCACACCGGCGCGCTTGATGGAGCCGAGAAGATCGGCGATCTCGTGCTCGCGCCGATCGGGCGGCCCGTCGCCGAGCGCGACGGCGTCCAGGCTGATCAGGCCGAGCGGCAAATCGGCCGCGATCACCTTCCAGGTCGCGCGCGAGGCGGCAAGCTCGCGCTTGAGCCAGGCGAGCTGTTCGGCACCAAGGATCCAGCCGCGATGGTCGCTGCCCTTATTCCAACGGTCGTCGCGATAGCTGCGCATGTCGATCATGAAGATGTCGAGCAGCGGGCCGTAAGCGATCTTCCGATAGACCCGGCCCTGCCGCACGCCGATGTCGCGGATCGGCATGAAGTCGAAGAAGGCACGGCTAGCGCGTGCGACGAGGCGCGGGGTGCCGTCATCCTCAAAGCCTGCGTCATCGTAGCTGCCGGTCGGTGACCAGTCGTTGGTGACTTCGTGGTCGTCCCATTGCGCGAACATCGGCACCTCCGCGTGGAAGGCGCGGAAGTGCTCATCGAGATGGTTGTATTTGTAATTGCCGCGGAACTGCGCCAGCGTGTGCGCCACATCTGACTTCTCCTCGGTCACGAGGTTGCGCCAGGTCTCGCCGTTCGGCAGTTTCTGCTCGGCAGGAATCGTGCAGTCGGCGTAGATGTGATCGCCGGAATGGATGAAGAAGTCCGGTCGGTTGTCAAGCATGGTGCGATAGCTGCGATAGCCGCCGCGCGAGATGTCGATGCCCCAGCCCTGCCCTCCGACATCGCCGGACCACACGAACGAGATCGACCGGCCTGCTGCCGGCGCGGTGCGGAAATGGCCGATGCGGCTCTCGCCGCAAAGGCCGGTTGCGATGTCGTCGAAGCGGACGCGATAGAACATGTCCTGTTCGGGCGGCAGGTCGTCGAGCTGCAGCTTCGCGGTGCAATCCGCGTCCGGCAGCGCGTCGCGCGAAGCCGACGCAATGATGGTCTTGAAGCTCTCGACGGTCGAGCACTCCACGTGCATTCGCGCGGGACGGTCGGCACGCGCCCAGATGACGGCGGATCCATCGCAGACGTCGCCCGACTGGATGCCGCCTGCGACTTGCGGCCGATCAGCGGCGCGGCTGAGATAGGGTGTCGCGAGCGTGCCGAGCGAGGCAACCGCCAGGCTTGAAGTCGAACGGACCAGGAATTGCCGCCGGGTCCATGCGCGCGAGGCGCGGAGCGTTGCCATTCAGGAAACCTTCGTCGAATCGCGACGGAAGGTGCCTGCGCTCCTTAACTTCCAGCTTACGGTTTCTTGACTCCCCGCCTACGGTTTTGCGACGCGGGGATGACGGGGTGCCCCCCGTTCAGTGCTTCCAGTTGCAGATGCCGCCGGAGCGGCAGGGCCAGGTCTGGATGCGGGTGTCCATCGCCTGCGCGTCGAGCGGGTTGCCGTGACGATGCGCAAGCTTGGTGCGGGCTGCGCCGCGCGGCTGCGCGGGCCTCGCATGCGCGACCTTCGGCTCGACCGCACGGACGCGTTCGGCGGCCACCTTCTTCGGCACGTCGACGGGCTCCGCGCGCGCCTGCGCCTCGTTGCCGCCGCGCGCTTCGAGGGCGACCGGTGCAAATTGCGTCTCAGGCCCGAGACGTTTTGGAGACAGCACGGCCCTGGAGAGATCGAGACCGAGATATTCGTTTGGCTTGTAGTCGTCAGCGCGCGCGATGCCGCCCCATGCGAGCACGAGGGCAACGGCAATTGCAAAAGAACCGCTTTTCAGGACCACGGACGCCTCCTGAAATTGATTTTGAAAGGGTAATTTACCCTTATTTGGGAGGCTTCGCCTGGAATTCCAGTGGCCAAGTGCCGCCGTGGTTAAGAAGTTTGCCGGTGTCAGGCGACCTTTCGCGTCGCCCCCGTCCCATCCAGGAACCCCATCAGACGGCTGCGGATGATCTGTTCCGCCTCCCCCATGATCCGATCGATGAGTTCCTTGCAGGAGGGGATGTCGTGGATCAGCCCGGCGACCATGCCGCAGCTCCAGGCGCCGGCGTCCATCTGGCCTTCCAGCATGATCCTGGGGTAGACGCCCGCAACCTGGTCGTGGATGTCGTCGATCTTGAGCTTGTCGCCCTTCTCGCGCTCGATCTCGATGAGGCGATCGACATTGGCGTTCCTCAACACGCGCTCGGTGTTGCGCAAGCTGCGCATGATCAGGCGGGTGTCGAGCTCGGTGGCCGCGACCAGCGCGTTCTTCACGTTCTGATGCACCGGCGCCTCCTTGGTGGCGATGAAGCGCGTGCCCATGTTCATGCCGGCCGCGCCCAGCGACAAGGCCGCAACCAGGCTGCGCCCGTCCGCCATGCCGCCGGAGGCGACGAACGGAATCTTCAATTCCTCTGCCGCACGCGGCAGCAGGATCATGTTGGGAATGTCGTCCTCGCCGGGGTGACCACCGCACTCGAAGCCATCGACGCTGACGGCGTCGCAGCCGATGCGCTCGGCCTTCAGCGCGTGGCGGACCGAGGTGCATTTGTGGATCACCTTGATGCCGGCGGCCTTCAGCGCCGGCATGTACTGCTCCGGACTGCGGCCTGCGGTCTCCACCGCCTTGATGCCGCCTTCGACGATGGCCGCGATATACTCCGGATAGGGCGGCGCCGCGAAGGTCGGCAGGAAAGTGAGGTTGACGCCGAACGGCTTGTCGGTCATGTCGCGGCAGCGCGCGATCTCCTTGGCGAGCAGCTCCGGCGTCTTCTGCGTGAGACCGGTGATGATGCCGAGCCCGCCGGCATTGGAAACGGCTGCTGCCAGCTCGGCGAAGCCGACGAAATGCATGCCGCCCTGGATGATGGGGTGCTCGATGCCGAACAGCTCGGTGATCGCGGTCTTCACGTAACTACCTCCCGGAATTCTGCCTTGGATTGGGTGCAGTCTAGCCGGACTTTCGCGCCGCGGTCACCCTTTCTCTGAGATTGCAGGCAAGGCTTCCTCAATGCCCCCGCGCCGGCCCACCGAGCTTGATCGGCCGCAGCACGGCTGCCGTCGGGATCATCAGCACCGCGACGATCGCAAGCGTCCAGAACACGTCGATATAGGCGAGCAGATCGACCTGCTGCTGCAAGGTGCGACCGACCCAGGCGACCGCCTGCGATGCCGCATCGCTCGCATTGGAGCCCTGCGCCTGGAAGTAGCGCGTCATCGCATCGATGGTCTGCTGATAGCCGAGATCGGAAGGTGCGGCGTGCTCGATCAGGCGGCTCTGGTGGAATTGCTGGCGCTGCGCCAGCACCGTCTGCGCCAGCGCGACGCCCATGGATCCCCCGATGTTGCGGGCGACGTTGATCAGGGCCGAGGCCTGGTTGGTCTTGTCCGGTGGCACGCCGTCATAGGACGCGGTCGTCACCGGCAGGAACAGGAAGGGCAGACCGAGCGCAAGGAAGATGCGGGACAGCGCCGCGTAACCGTAGGTGATGTCGCCGGTCAGTCCCGTGAGATGCCACATTGAGAACGCGACGATCGCCGCGCCGAACATGATGAGGTATTTCGGTTGCACCGAGCTGACGAGGCGGCCGACCACGGGCATCAGCACCAGGGTCGCAATGCCGCCCGGCGATAGCGCGAGGCCGGCCAGCATCGCCGTGTAGTTCAGCTCGGTCTGAAGCAGTTGCGGCAGGAGCTGCGTGGTCGAGATCAGCACGGCACCGGTAGCGAGCATCACCAGGAAGCAAGCGGCGAACTGGCGGCGGCCGAGCAGGCGCAAATCGACGATGGGATCTTCGCGCGTCAGCTCCCACGGGATCAGCGCGAGCAGGCAGGCGGCGGCCAGCAGCGCGAACATGATGATCATGTTCGAGCCGAACCAGTCGTTGCGCTGGCCTTCATCTAGCACGAACTCGAGCGAGCCGAGCCCGATCGCGACGAGCAGGAAGCCAATATAGTCGACGCGCAGGCCCTTGCTGAGCAGCCTCTCCCTCTCCTCCTCCGCGCCTGAGGGCTCCCGGACCAGCGTCCCGACCAGGAACAGCGACAACAGACCCATCGGTACGTTGATCAGGAACACCCAGTGCCAGGTGTAGGTGTCGGTTATCCAGCCGCCGAGTGTCGGGCCGATCACCGGTGCGACCACGACGGCGACGCCGTAGATCGCGAAGGCCTGGCCGCGCTTGTGCGGCGGGAAGGAGTCGGCGAGGATCGCCTGCTCGCTGGTGGCCATGCCGCCGCCGCCGAGGCCCTGAAGAATGCGAAACAGCACCAGCGACTGCAGATTCCAGGCGAAGCCGCACAGCAACGAGGACAATGTGAAGGTCGCCACGCAGATCATATAGAAGCGCTTGCGGCCGATCACCGTCGACAGCCAGCCCGAGATCGACAGCACGATGGCGTTCGCGACCAGATAGCTGGTGATGACATAGGTGCTCTCGTCGATGCCGACCGCGAGGCTGCCCGCGATGTGACGCAGCGCGACATTGGCGATGGTGGTGTCGAGCACCTCCATGAAGGTCGCGATCGAGACCACGAAGGCGATGAGATAGGGATTGTGCCCGCCGGCCGCCGAACGTTCCGGCGACCAGCCGCCCGCAGACGCGCCGCCTTGCGCAGCGTCCGTCATCGCACCCTGGTCCAGGGCACGACCGACATGCCGGGACCGACAGGCAGATCGGCCGGCCAGTTGTCGACCACGATCTTCACCGGCACGCGCTGCACCACCTTGACGTAGTTGCCGGTGGCGTTCTCGGCCGGCAGAAGACTGAACGCGGTGCCGGAGCCCGGCTGCACGGAATCGACATGGCCGGTGAGCTTGCGACCGGGATAGGCATCGATGCGAATCTCGACCGGCTGGCCCGGACGCATGTCGTTCAGCTGCGTCTCCTTGTAGTTCGCGACGATCCAGACCTCGTCGGGGACGAACATCATCAGGCTCTGGCCGGCGGTGACGAACGTGCCCTTGGCGCCCGAGAGCTTGACGACGCGGCCGGACTGCGCCGCGACGACGCTGGTGTATTGCAGGTTCAATTTCGCCTGGTCGAGCTGCGCCTGCGACTGCGCGAGCTGCGCCTTGGCGCCTTCGAGCTGGGCCTGCAGCGTCTTGATGCCGAGTTGCGCCGACGTCACCGCCGTCTTGGCGCGCTCGGTGTTGGCCTGCTGCGCCTGGAGATCAGAGCGGGTCTGTTGCTGGCGCTGCACGGTGCCGGCGCCCTTCTCGACCAACTCTTCCGCGCGCTTGAACTCCTGCTGCGCGAATTGAAGCTGGGCCTGCGCCTGCTCGAGCTGCGCCTGGGCCTGCTTGATCTGCTCCTCTTGCGAAACAATCTGCGCCTCGACATTGTCGATGTTCGCCTTGGAGACGGCGACCTGCGCGCCCGCCTGCTCGATGGCGATGCGATAGTCGCGCTCGTCGATTTTGGCGAGAAGATCGCCGTCACTGACATGCTGGTTGTCAGTGACGGGAATGTCGGTCACATAGCCGCCGACCTTCGATGCCACCGAAAAGCTGCGCGCCGCGACGAACGCATCGTCGGTGGATTCGTAATGGCGCACCTCGAGCCAGTAGAGCAGACCGCCGACGATCGCGGCGATCAGCACGATGGCGCCGGCGGTCGCGAGCAGCCAATGCTCGCGAAGCCGGTCTCGCAGCGACGGCGCTGGCTTCTCCGGCTGATCCTTGGCGTCGCGCGGCGGATCGGGATTCGGTGGTGGAGCGTCCTTCGCCCTCTGCGGCTGCTCCGCGGACGGGCCACGCTCCCGTGTCTGAGCATCCACGGCCAACAACCTCTCTTGGGATTGAGCTGGCGCCAAGCCGATTTGCACCGGTCGTGCGCGCCGCGGGCCTAACCACGGCGCCGCAACATGGTTCCGCACACCCAGCGCGCCGCCGTCATTCGTGATCGCGCTGCCAACAAAAATAGAGCGCAGCATTGTGCCTGCTGCGCTCCTATTTATTCCGCGAAATCGTTTGGTTCAGTGCGTCTTGGTCCGATGCCATTTCTCGAGGTCGGGCTTCACCTCGTCCGTTCCCTGCTCCTTCTCCGGATTGCCCTTCCAGGGCTTGTCCGTTTGCCTGTGCGAACCCCAATCATTCTGATTACGGGGATCGTCGGTGGGCCGTTCCTTGCTCATTGGTTGATCCTTCTGCTACGCGAACGGGACGCCATAATAGGAATTGATACCGCGAACGGCAGCGTCATCGCTCCAGTTCCATTCGGTCTGCTCGCTATATTTGGGAGCACCTTCCAGTTCCTTGGCGGTGATCGCGGTAATGTAACCGCCAAGTTCGGTGTCGTATTTCAACGATTGCCAGGGCAGCGGATAATGATCATTGCCGAGGCCGAGGAATCCTCCGAAGCCAAGCACCGCGTAGGAGACCTTGCCGCTGATCTTGTCGATCATCACCCGTTCGATCGAGCCGATCTTGTTTCGATCGGCTCCGAAGACCGATGTTCCCTCGACCTTGTCGCTTCCGATCAGCCGACCCATTTCGTCGCGGTCCAGTTCGCCCTGATTCAGCATCGTCATTCTCCACTCAGCCATTTCTGAATCAACCGCGAGGGGGCAGCGATCGTTCCGGTCCGTGTTCCCAGGCACGAGACAGGAACATCGCAGGGAAGCAGCCGTTCTGAGCTCATCCACTCAGCCAAGGTTCGCGCGATGTCCCAGACCGTCTCCGACTTCATCGTCCAGCGTCTGCATCAATGGGGCGTGCGCCACATCTTCGGTTACCCCGGCGACGGCATCAACGGCGTGTTCGGCGCGATGAACCGGGCCCAGGGGCAGGACGGCGAGATCGGCTTCGTGCAGGCCCGGCACGAGGAGATGGCGGCGTTCATGG
This sequence comes from Bradyrhizobium sp. CCBAU 53351, assembly GCF_015291745.1. Lineage (NCBI taxonomy): Bacteria > Pseudomonadati > Pseudomonadota > Alphaproteobacteria > Hyphomicrobiales > Nitrobacteraceae > Bradyrhizobium > Bradyrhizobium sp. CCBAU 53351. Next base: position 1,982,923 of record NZ_CP030059.1, on the reverse strand, counting down.
CGACCGCTTACGCAAAATTCTCAGGCCAGCTCGGCGTCTGCATCGCGACCTCCGGACCCGGCGCCTCGCATCTCGTCACCGGGCTCTACGATGCACTGCTCGATCACCAGCCGGTGCTGGCGATCGTGGGCCAGCAGGCCCGCAATGCCCTGGGCGGGCACTACCAGCAGGAGCTCGACCTTCTCTCGATGTTCAAGGACGTCGCGGGCGCCTATGTCATGCAGGCATCCTCGCCTGCGCAGGTGCGGCACCTGATCGACCGCGCGGTCCGGATCGCGCTGGCGCGGCGGACCCCGACCGTGATCATCCTGCCCAACGACCTGCAGGAGGAACCTTACGAAAGCCCGCCCCACGCCCACGGCACGCTGCATTCCGGCATCGGCTACAGCGCACCCAGCATCACGCCGCGCGAGGCCGACCTCGATCGCGCCGCGGAGGTGCTCAATGCCGGCAAGAAGGTTGCGATGCTCGTCGGCGCCGGCGCGCTTGGTGCCACCGACGAGGTGATCGCCGTCGCCGACCGGCTGTCGGCGGGCTGTGCCAAGGCGCTGCTCGGCAAGGCCGTGCTGTCCGACGATTTGCCATGGGTCACCGGCTCGATCGGCCTGCTCGGCACCGAGCCCAGCTACAACATGATGATGGAGTGCGACACGCTGCTGATGGTCGGATCCGCCTTCCCTTACGCCGAATTCCTGCCGAGGGAAGGCGCCGCGCGCGGCGTGCAGATCGACATCGACGCCAGCATGCTGTCGATCCGCTTTCCCATGGAGGTCAGCCTCGTCGGCGACGCCGCCGAGACACTGCGCGCATTGCTGCCGCGATTGAAACCCAGGAGCGACGGCGCCTGGCGCCATGGAATCGAAGATAACGTGGCGAAATGGTGGAAGACGCTGGACGGAAGGGCACATCAGCCCGCAGCCCCGGTCAATCCGCAGCTCGTTGCCTGGGAACTGTCCCCGCGCCTGCCCGAGCGTGCGATCGTCACCAGCGATTCCGGCTCTTGCGCCAACTGGTTCGCGCGCGACCTCAAGATGCGGCGCGGCATGACGGCCTCGCTCTCCGGCGGCCTCGCCTCGATGGGCGCCGCCGTGCCCTATGCGCTCGCCGCAAAGTATGCCCATCCGGATCGGCCGGTGATTGCCCTCGTCGGCGACGGCGCGATGCAGATGAACAACATGGCGGAATTGATCACCGCCGCGAAATATTGGCGCAGCTGGAAGGATCCGCGCCTCGTCGTCTGCGTCTTCAACAACGAGGACCTCAACCAGGTCACATGGGAGCAGCGCATCATCAACGGCGACCCGAAATTCGGGGCCTCGCAGCGCATTCCCGACGTCTCCTACTCCCGCTTCGCCGAGCTCATCGGCCTGCGCGGCATCTTCGTCGACAGCCCAGACCTGCTCGGCTCTGCCTGGGAGCAGGCGCTTGGATGCGAGATGCCCGTCGTGCTCGAGGTGAAGACCGATCCCGAAGTGCCGCCGCTGCCGCCGCATATCACGCTGCAACAGGCCAAGAACTTCTCCCTCGCCCTGATGAAGGGCGACCCGAACGAAGGCGGGATGATCAAGGGAGCAGCACGGCAGGTGCTCGAAACGATCCTGCCCGGAAAGCAATGAGGTGAACCATGAGCGACTTCCGCGACATCCAGCACGGCGTCAACGATCCCGTTCACGGCCTCGATGTGAAGCGGCAGATCAACGACAATAAGACGGCGCATGAGCGCGCGCAGCGGCATGCCGACGTGCGGGCCGACGCCACGGCCGCCTCCGACGAGCCGTTTCTGCCCGAGCGGCTTCGACGCAAGCCGACCGATCCGATCAATCCGCGCACCGGGCGCAATCCCACGGATTGATCGTTAGGAACCACGGCCCCCGAGGCGTGTTGATCGGCGCAACATGGCGCGGCTAGCGGCCGCGCGTCCAATTGGAGGGACCACACATGAAACGTGCCGTCATCGCCCTTGCTTGCGTGCTCTTCGCAGGCCCCGCGCTCGCCCAGTCGCTGGGCGAGAAGACCGGCGTCAACTCGGCGCTCGGCGTCGCACCTTCGACCGCCGACTTCGTCAAGGAGGTCGCGATCAGCGACATGTTCGAGATCGAGTCGAGCAAGCTCGCCGAGCAGAAGGGCAACGCCCAGGAGAAGAGCTTCGCGCAGCAGATGATCACCGATCACACCAAGACCAGCACCGAGCTCAAGGGCCTGGTCGGCGACAAGAAGGTCGAGGCGACGCTTCCGACGGCGCTCGACAGCTCGCACCAGAGCAAGCTCGACAAGCTCAAGAATGCCTCGGGCAAGGATTTCAGCTCGGACTACAACTCCTACCAGGTCAGCGCCCATGAGGATGCGGTGTCGCTGTTCGAGCGCTACGCCAAGGGCGGTGACAATTCCGCGCTGAAGGACTGGGCCGGCAAGACGCTGCCGGCGCTCAAGCACCATCTCGACATGGCCAAGGAGCTCGGCAAGGCCCCGAGCGTCGGCCAATCCACCAAGTAACACATTGCTGAAGGACGTCGGGCATGCCCGGCGTCCTTCGCTTAGCAACATCGACCGTCTCCGCGCATTGAGCCCTGGCCACCGCGGAGAGCATCATGTCGAATCCCAGCAAACCTCACTATCCCGCCGCCACGTCATGCACGGCGCGAGCGCAACGCTCGCGGCGGCTTCGCTGGCGTCTGCAGCGAAAGGAGAGACGTCCATGGCCGAGCACGCCTTGATCGATCCCGTCAGCCGCTATCCGAAGCCGCCGTTCAAGAAGCAGTCGCAGCCTTGGCCAGGCCTCGCCGGCCAGATGGAGCCGCGGCCCGATCATGGCGAGACCAGCTACAAGGGCTCCGGCCGGCTAGCCGGCCGCAAGGCCCTGATCACCGGCGGCGATTCCGGCATGGGCCGCGCCGCCGCGATTGCCTACGCTCGCGAGGGCGCCGACGTCGCCATCAATTACTTGCCGGCGGAAGAACCCGACGCCCAGGAAGTGATCGCGTTGATCAAGAAGGAAGGACGCATCGGACTTGCGGTCCCCGGCGACCTCAAGGACGAAGCCTTCTGCGGCAGGCTGGTCGAGCAGGCGGTGCAAGGCCTCGGCGGCCTCGATATCGTCGTCAACAACGCGGCCCGGCAACAGACCCGCGCCTCCATCCTCGACGTCCCGTCGGAGGATTTCGACGCGACCATGAAGACCAACATCTACGCGCCGTTCTGGATCATCAAGGCGGCCTTGCCTCATCTCAAACCCGGCGCTTGCATCATCGGCACGACATCGGAGCAGGCTTATGATCCCTCGCCGGATCTCTACGACTATGCGCAGACCAAGGCGGCGACGATGAACTACGTAAAGTCGCTGGCCAAGCAGCTCGCTTCCAGGGGCATCCGTGTCAACGGCGTCGCGCCGGGGCCGATCTGGACGCCGCTGCAGGTCTCCGGCGGAGCCACGATGGAGAAGCTGGAAAAATTCGGCGGCATGACACCGCTCGGCCGTCCGGGCCAGCCGGTCGAGCTCGCTTCGATCTATGTGCAGCTTGCCGCCGCCGACGCCAGCTATGCGACTGGCCAGGTATATGGCGCCGCCGGCGGATCCGGACAGCCGTAGTCAGGCCTCGCGGCGGAAGCTCCCGAAGCTCAGGAACCATCCTTGTCTCCCAGCTTTTACAAAACTGTCATGGAGGAAACATCGCCGGCTGACCGATGGCGCTCGTAACAGTCAAACCCACCCGGATCGATACGGCGATCGCGAACGGGATCGCAGACAACACGACCTCAAGCCTCGAGCACGCCGCGCAAGCACTGACTTGGGGCGCCGACGAGCATGTGCTGCTCGCGCTCGCGGCGGCCGGATGGCTTTACACCCGCCTCCATCCGCAGCATCGCCCCGTTGCCAATCACATCCTGATGGTCTCCTTCGCAACGGCCGTACTGCCGCATGTTCTGAAATCCGTGTTCGATCAGACCAGGCCTGACCGATTGACCGTCACAGGGCACCGGCATGGCGTCCCCTTCTCGGGACGGTCGCGAGACGCGTTTCCTTCCGGTCACGCCGTGCATATGGGCGCCCTCGCCTCGGCCGCCGGCCTGTTGCCGGCCATCTGGCGCCGCTTGGCACGCACGCTCGCCGTCACCTTGTCATCGACGCGCGTCGTGCTTCTCGCACATTGGGCGAGCGACGTGGTGGCGGGCTTTATCCTTGGCGTCATCGTCGAGCGATCGTTCAGGCCGTTCACGCTGGGAAGGTCAAGCCAGCAGCGAGCGTCGGCTTCGCGAGGCTTGTCATGATGGAATATGTCATGCGTTTCGTTGCCGGCGGCTTGATCGTCTCCGCCTTCGCGATCGCAGGCGACATGCTCCGGCCGAAGAGTTTTGCGGGGCTCCTCGGTGCCGCACCATCCGTCGCCCTCGCCACGCTCGGCATCGCCGTCGTCCAGCACGGCCCGCAATATGTCGCCGCCGAAAGCTGGACGATGATCTACGGCGCGGTTGCCCTCGGCTGCTACAGCCTCGCCGTCTGCCATCTGCTGATGCGGTTTCGTCTCGGGGCGCTGCCGGCGACGATCCTCGCATTTGCGGTTTGGATCGTCGTCGCGTTTGGTTTGCTTGCCGGTTTCGGAGGCGCCGCGTGATGCCGGTGAAACTGTCGACATCTTCGCTTAAGCAAACGCATTGGTACGAATACGCGGTGCGTTTCGCGCTTGGCGGCCTTGCAACGGTCGCAGCAGGCCTCCTCGGCAGCTATTTCGGGGTCTCCGTCGGCGGGCTCTTCCTGGCACTCCCCGCCATCTTCTGCGCCAGCGCGACGTTGATCGAAAGCCATGAGCGCCGCGCCAAGGAAAAGGCCGGCCTCAGCGGAGACAGACGCGGGCAACAGGCCGCAGCGCTCGACGCTGCAGGTGCCGGCCTGGGAAGCATTGGTCTCGCGGCATTCGCGAGCGTCTTTTATGTCGTGGTTTCGACGACCACGATTGGCGCGTTCGTCGCCGCCATTCTGGCATGGGCGACCGTTTCGGTCTCGGCGTGGTGGCTGAGACGAAAGCTTCGCATCACCGCTCGCACCGTGCGCATCGGGGCATCAGCGAACGGCCGCGGCATCTCCCCGTAGCATCAGAAAGCCGTACATCTCGGCTGCGGTCTGAAGCTGGTCGATACGCGCAAGAACAATCTCGCGCTGGCGTCCGTCCGGCAGGCCCGACAGCTCGTGCTCGAGCCGCAGCTTCTGCGCCGTGAGACGTTGTTCGAATGTATGGGGCTCAGACCGTCTTCGCATCTTCCGTCCTCGGTGGTTGCAGCCCAGGGCTGTTGGCCCAGCGCTCGACTTGTTCGATGACCTTCTGGTGGCTCGGCCGCACCGGTTTGGCGGCTTCGGGCTCTTCGGAGAGCTTACGGGGCAACCTGACTTCATCCGTCATGGCTTTTCTCCCTCTCAAGGAGAATGCGCGACCGCTGCCATTGTTCAATGCTAAATCATTGATTTTACTGCTTATTTTTACTCATTTGGGGACTCCACCGCCTCTTGTGGAACTTTCCCCAAGTTGGGTTGTTGAGTAACCTACTCAATCTACTCATTTGCGTGACGACCATGAACGATCTTCGCGCCGAGCGGCTTCAGGTCATGCTCTCGCCGGACGAGTTGGCCGCCGTTGACGATTTCCGGTTCAAACATCGCATGCCGACGCGGGCTGCGGCGGTCCGCGAGCTTCTCAGGTTCGGGCTGGCTGCCGCGAGCGTGGACGCAGCCGCCGGCGTGAAGTCGAGCAGCTTCGGCGTGTTCGGCCGCGGACCCGACGGGCACACGCAGGGAGAGCCCGAAAGCGGCGCCGAAGACTAGCCGGGAGACCTCCACAAGCAAACGGCCCGGGCACGGTGAGCGCCAGGGCCGTCCTTGGAGATTGCTTCCGGCGCACCGGGGGCATGACAACCGGAAGCAACCTGTCGACGCCACGCGCGAAGATTCGTTCCTCGCGCGAAATCTGCCGTTCCTCGAGTAGCTCGACGTCTAGCCGCTCGGCGCGCCGCCGGAATCATCCGGTGTCATGCCGGAGCCCGGAGTCTTGCTGTTATCGTTCAGCTTGGGATCGCGCGTCGCCTCTCGCGATGGCGAGCCTTTCGCATCGGCGTTTTGCGGATCGGTCTTGTGCACGGATTGCGCGCGCTGCTTGTCACGCGGCTGCTCCTCCGCCCGCTTGTCCTTGACGATGCCGTGGTCGGAATGGGCCATGATGTGCCTTCGCCTCTTCTGATGTCTCGAAGCGGTTACGCACTGCGGCCTCGAATGTTCCGGCGTTATGCTAGCTGTGCGCCGCGTGGATGGCGGGCGTCTTTTCCAGATGCACCTGACGCACCGTCGTCACCGTCGCAAACGCGACCGAGACGCCAAAGGCGAGAATGAGTGAAAGCAGAGCCAGACGTGGAGCCATCGCAAAACCTCCTTCTGGAATCGAAACCAACGCGATTGACTATCCCTGATCATCCTGGATTGGTCGCAAGCATTCCGTGAGCGGTCTCACACGCGCCCTCACGAAAAGGCGAGCCCTCACGCGCTCCGATGTTGAGGGGGACGGGCCGCGACGGGCGGGATCTCGCCATCCAGCCAGTCCTGCTCGTGGGCGAGCGCCGTCCAGGCGTCCGCCATGCGCGAAAAGCGCTTGTGTGCGGGTTGTCCCTCGGCGCGCTCAGCGAGCTGAAGGCAATTGTCGGCATTGTCCCTGAAGATGTCAGACTGTTTCATCGGGAAGACGTGGGGACGGAACTCCGGGGTCGCAATGCCCTTACCGCATCGTAACGTTCGGGAACTTCGCCCGCCATCCGCGGTTGATATCGATGCGAGTTCTCGTCGCCATCATATTGGCATTGATCAGCACTGTTGCGCTTGCCGACAGCACCGGCGAACGCAAGCCGCTCGACCGTCCGCCGAACGCAACGGACGTCATCGGCGGCCTGTACGATTTCAGCCGCTTTCAGCAGGGTCTGCTCGAGAGCACCGATCTGAAGGGCAACACCGAGGTCAAGAACCTCGCCGCCTTGCGGGCCGAGGAAGCGGCCAAACGCGACAAGGCGCTGAAGCAGATTCAGGAGACGATTGGCGCGGAGCCCCGCGTTGGCAAGACGACGTCCGTCAGCGCCAGCCTGGTCGAGCCCGACGCTTCGGACGGGCCGACCTACATCCGCAGCTTCTATGCCTCCCAGATTCCCGAATACGAATCGGCCATCAAGCTGCTCGAAAGCTATCTGAAGGCGCCCGACAACGCCGCGCTCGCAGCCTTCGCGCGCGAGCAGCTCCCCCTGCTGCACGCGCAGGTCAAGGATGCCGAGCGCACCATGGCCGACAAGTAGCCCTACTTGTCGTTCGGATGATGCTGCTGGCTGTGCGGACGCACGGTGCGGTCGCTCTCCGGCATCTTGTCCCGGCCCGCGTCGCCATTGTCGTCCTTGCCGCCCGACGAGGAGGTGCCGCTTCCGCTCGGGTTCGATCTGGTTGCGGCCCCCGTGGTCGGCGTATCGGCCTTCGGGGTGGCGGAGCTTGCGGCTGGGTCGCCGGTCACTGCCCCGCGGCCGCTGGGCGCACCGCCCTGCGCCAGGGCCGCCCCGGCGAACAGCATGGCCACGATCGCAGCAAGTCCTGCTTTCATGTTTGTTCTCCTCTTTGCGCGGGCTAACCGCGGGGCTCGAGCTCCGTTCCGAAGGAGGCCGGCGCCTCCCCCCGCATGACGCCCAGACAGACGGCAACCATTCTCGGAGCCGCATGGAACCAATTCGGCACATTGCGGTTATTAATGTCGGGCTGAGCAAGGCAGGTTCCATTCCTCGCGTCACACCTTGGCGCTTGATTTCGAATTTGGCTGACGCTCTATTTTGACAAATTGCGTCTGCCTTGGATTCGGCCGAGGCTTGCGGGGGAATCAGTATGAGCGACCTCGATCCCGGAGCTGCATCACGGTCCGGTCGTCGCGTCCCAAAGCCAAAAGCCAACGGTATGTCGGATCCGGATTCCCGGGCTGAACTGCTGCTCGCCTTGCAGGCGATGCGGAGCGGCGATTTCTCCGTGCGCATGAGCGGCGACTATCTCGGCATCGACGGCAAGATCGCCGACACTTTTAATGAAATCATCGCCGCCAACCAGCGCATGGCGCAACAGCTCGAGCTGGTCGGCCAGGTGGTCGGCCGCGAAGGCAAGACCCGGCAGCGCGTGAAATTCGGCCTCGCCTCGGGCTCCTGGGCCGACATGGAAGGCTCCGTCAACACGCTGATCGACGATTTGCTGTGGCCGACGCGCGAGGTGACGCGCGCGGTCGCCGCCGTCGCACAAGGCGACCTGCTCCAGACCGTCAAGCTCGACGTCGACGGCCGTCCGCTGCGCGGCGAGTTCCTGCAGTCGGCGACCATCGTCAACACCATGATCAAGCAGCTCGGCGTGTTCACCTCCGAGGTGACGCGCGTGGCGCGCGAGGTCGGCACCGAAGGAAAGCTCGGCGGCCAGGCCCAGGTGCCCGAGGTGACCGGCGTCTGGAAGGACCTCACCGAGAGCGTCAACTCGATGGCGAACAACCTGACCAACCAGGTTCGCAACATCGCCGAGGTGACGATCGCGGTCGCCAACGGCGACCTCTCCAAGAAGATCACGGTGGACGTCCGCGGCGAGATCCTGCAGCTCAAGGAAGCCATCAACACGATGGTGGACCAGCTCCGCTCCTTCGCCTCCGAAGTGACGCGCGTGGCGCGCGAGGTCGGCACCGACGGCAAGCTCGGCGGCCAGGCCATCGTGCCCGGCGTCGCCGGCACCTGGAAGGACTTGACGGACTCGGTCAACGCGATGTGCGGCAACCTGACCGCCCAGGTGCGCAACATCGCCAACGTCACCACCGCCGTGGCGCGCGGCGACCTCTCGCGCAAGATCACGGTGGACGTGCGCGGCGAAATCCTGGAGCTGAAGGACACCATCAACACCATGGTGGACCAGCTGAACTCCTTCGCCTCGGAAGTGACGCGTGTGGCGCGCGAGGTCGGCACCGAAGGAAAGCTCGGCGGCCAGGCCCAGGTGCCCGGTGTGGCCGGCACCTGGAAGGACCTCACCGACAACGTCAACTTCATGGCCTCGAACCTGACCGCGCAGGTCCGCAACATCGCCGACGTCGCCACGGCCATCGCGAGCGGCGACCTCTCGAAGAAGATCACGGTGAACGTCTCGGGCGAAATCCTTCAGCTGAAGGAGACGCTCAACACCATGGTCGACCAGCTCAACGCCTTTGCCGGCGAAGTGACGCGCGTGGCACGCGAGGTCGGCACCGAGGGCCGGCTCGGCGGCCAGGCCAACGTGCTCGGCGTCGCCGGCACCTGGAAGGACTTGACGGAGAGCGTCAACTCGATGGCGTCGAACCTGACCGCCCAGGTCCGCAACATCGCCGAGGTGACGACCGCGGTCGCTGGCGGCGACTTGTCGAAGAAGATCACGGTGGACGTGCGCGGCGAGATTCTGGAGCTGAAGGACACCATCAATACCATGGTGGACCAGCTCAACGCCTTCGCCGGCGAAGTCACGCGCGTCGCGCGCGAGGTCGGCACCGAAGGCAAGCTCGGCGGCCAAGCCGTCGTGCGCGGCGTCGGCGGTACCTGGAAGGACCTCACCGACAGCGTCAACTCGATGGCCTCGAACCTGACCGGCCAGGTCCGCAACATCGCCGAGGTCGCGACCGCGGTCGCAAAGGGCGATTTGTCGAAGAAGATCACGGTGAACGTGTCGGGCGAAATCCTTCAGCTGAAGGAAACGCTGAACACGATGGTGGACCAGCTCAACGCCTTCGCCGGCGAAGTGACGCGCGTCGCCCGCGAGGTCGGCACCGACGGCAAGCTCGGCGGTCAGGCCGGCGTGCCCGGCGTCGCCGGCACCTGGAAGGACCTCACCGACAGCGTGAACTCGATGGCGGGCAACCTCACCGCCCAGGTCCGCAACATCGCGGAAGTCGCGACCGCGATCGCCGGCGGCGACCTGTCGCGCAAGATCACCGTGGACGTGCGCGGCGAGATCCTTCAGCTCAAGGACACGCTGAACACGATGGTCGACCAGCTCAACCGCTTCGCGGGCGAGGTGACGCGCGTGGCGCGCGAGGTCGGCACCGAAGGCCGCCTGGGCGGCCAGGCCAACGTGCCCGGCGTCGCCGGCACCTGGAAGGACCTCACCGACAGTGTGAATTCGATGGCGGGCAATCTCACCGCCCAAGTCCGCAACATCGCCGAAGTGACTACCGCAGTGGCGCGCGGCGACTTGTCGCGCAAAATCACCGTGGACGTGAAGGGCGAGATCCTCGAGCTCAAGAACACCATCAACACCATGGTGGACCAGCTCAACGGCTTTGCCGGCGAAGTGACGCGCGTGGCGCGCGAGGTCGGCACCGAAGGCAAGCTCGGCGGCCAGGCCGAGGTGCCCGGCGTCGCCGGCACCTGGAAGGACCTCACCGACAACGTCAACTTCATGGCCTCGAACCTCACGGCCCAGGTCCGCAACATCGCCGAGGTCGCGACCGCGATTGCCGGCGGCGATTTGTCGAAGAAGATCACGGTGGACGTGCGCGGCGAGATCCTGCTGCTCAAGGACACCTTGAACACCATGGTCGAGCAGCTCCGCTCCTTCGCCGCCGAAGTGACGCGCGTCGCGCGCGAGGTCGGCACCGAGGGCCGCCTCGGCGGTCAGGCCGTCGTCCCGGGCGTCGGCGGCACCTGGAAGGACCTCACCGACAACGTCAACCTCCTGGCCGCGAACCTCACCACACAGGTCCGCAACATCGCCGAAGTGACCACGGCGGTGGCACGCGGCGACCTCTCGCGCAAGATCACTGTCGACGTGAAGGGCGAGATCCTCGAGCTGAAGAACACCATCAACACCATGGTGGACCAGCTCAACGCCTTTGCCGGCGAAGTGACGCGCGTGGCGCGCGAGGTCGGCACCGAAGGCAAGCTGGGCGGCCAGGCCCAGGTGCCCGGCGTCGCCGGCACCTGGAAGGACCTCACCGACACCGTGAACTTCATGGCGGCGAACCTGACCGAACAGGTGCGCGGCATCGTCAAAGTGGTGACCGCGGTTGCCGACGGCGACTTGAAGCAGCAGCTCACCGTGAAGTCGAAGGGCGAAGTCGCCGCGCTCGCCGACACCATCAACAACATGACCGAGACGCTCGCGACCTTTGCCGATCAGGTGACCAGCGTGGCGCGCGAGGTCGGCGTCGAAGGCCGGCTCGGCGGCCAAGCCAACGTGCCGAGCGCGGCCGGCACCTGGAAGGACCTCACTGGTAACGTCAACCTGCTCGCCGCCAACCTGACTTCGCAGGTGCGCGCCATTGCCGAGGTCGCGACCGCCGTGACCAAGGGCGACCTGACGCGCTCGATTCAGGTCGATGCGCGCGGCGAAATGGCCGAACTGAAGGACAACATCAACACGATGATCACGAATCTCCGTCTTACGACGGACGTGAACACCGAGCAGGACTGGCTGAAGACCAACCTCGCCAAATTCACCAACATGCTCCAGGGCCAGCGCGACCTCACCACGGTCGGCCGGCTGCTGCTGACCGAGCTGTCGCCGCTGGTGAATGCGCATACCGGCGTGATCTACCAGGTCGAGAACGAGGACAATCCGCAGCTCCTGCTGCTGGCCTCCTACGCCAGCGACGGCATCTACCCCTATCAGCGCGTGCTGCAGTTCGGCGACGGCCTGATCGGCCAATGCGCTCTCGACAAGCGGCCGCGCGTGGTCGCCGACATTCCGCCCGACGTGGTGCCGATCAACTCGGCGCTGTTCCGCGTCGCACCGAAGAACCTCGTCGTGCTGCCGGTGCTGTTCGAGGGCCAGGTCAAGGCCGTGATCGAGCTCGCCTCGCTCGTCTCCTTCACGACGTCGCAGATGACGTTCCTGGAACAGCTCACCGACTCCATCGGCATCGTGCTCAATTCGATCGAAGCGACGATGCAGACCGAAGGCCTGCTCAAGCAGTCGCAGCAGCTCGCCGGCGAGCTGCAGACCCAGCAGCGCGAATTGCAGCAGACCAACGACCAGCTCGAGCAGAAGGCGCAGCAGCTCGCCGAGCGCAACGTCGAGGTCGAACGCAAGAACCAGGAGATCGAGCAGGCCCGCCGCGCCCTGGAGGAAAAGGCGACCGAGCTTGCGCTGACCTCGAAGTACAAGTCCGAATTCCTCGCCAATATGAGCCACGAGCTGCGCACACCGCTGAACTCGATCCTGATCCTGGGACAGCAGCTCACCGACAATCCGGACGGCAACCTCTCGGCCAAGCAGGTCGAATTCGCCCGCACCATCCACGGCGCCGGCACCGACCTGCTCAATCTGATCAGCGACATTCTCGACCTGTCCAAGATCGAATCCGGCACGGTGACGGTCGACGCCGAGGAAATCCTGACCGCGAACCTGCTCGATACCGTCGGGCGTCCATTCCGGCACGAGGCGGACAACCGCAATCTGTCGTTCAAGATCGACATCGATCCGAACCTGCCGCGCAGCATCGTCACCGACTCCAAGCGCTTGCAGCAGGTTCTGAAGAACCTGCTCTCCAACGCTTTCAAGTTCACCGCCGAGGGCGAGGTCCGCCTCAAGGTCGCCGGCGCGCTCGGCGGCTGGGGAACGGATCACCCGGTGCTGAACTCCGCACCGGCCGTGATCGCGTTCGAAGTGTCCGATACCGGCATCGGCATTCCCCTGGAGAAGCAGAAGCTGATCTTCGAGGCGTTCCAGCAGGCCGACGCCGGCACCAGCCGGAAATACGGCGGCACCGGCCTTGGCCTCGCCATCAGCCGCGAGCTGGCGAGCCTGCTTGGCGGCGAGATCCATCTGCGCAGCTCGCCCGGCAAGGGGTCGTCCTTCATTCTTTACCTGCCGCTGAAATATTCCGGCCCGACGCTGGCACCGCGCGCGGCGCCAGCGCCGCAGCAGCATAACCAGCCGCCGGCGCTCCAGACGGCCGCGCCGGAGCAGCGCGTCATCGAGCAGCTTCCCGACGACCGGCTCAACCTCGAGCCCGGCGACAGCATCCTCCTGATCGTCGAGGATGACCCGCATTACGCGCGCGTGCTGGTCGACCTCGCGCGCGACAAGGGATTCAAGGTGCTCGTCGCCGCCCGCGGCGCGGAGGCGCTGGAGCTCGCCAAGCAATACCAGCCGAGAGCCGTCTCGCTCGACGTGTTCCTGCCCGACATGCTCGGCTGGACCGTGCTGAGCCAGCTCAAGCACAATCCGCTGACCCGCCACATCCCCGTGCAGATCATCACGCTGGACGAAGACCGCCAGCATGCGCTGGCGCGTGGCGCCTTCTCCTTCGTCAACAAGCCGACGACGACCGAAGGCGTTTCCGCCGCGCTGACGCAGATCAAGGAATATGCACGTCCCAGGCGCAAGCGGCTCCTGATCGTCGAGGACAACGAGGCCGAGCAGCTCTCGATCCGCGAGCTGCTGCATCACGACGACATCGAGATCGTGACGACGGACACCGGTGCCGGTGCGCTCTCGACGCTGCGCGAGGCGCCCTGCGACTGCGTGGTGCTCGACCTCCGGCTGCCCGACATGAGCGGCTTCGAGGTGCTGGACCAGATCCGCAACGACGAGGCGCTGTCGAACATTCCGGTGGTCGTCTTCACCGGCCGCGAGCTTTCGGCGGAGGAGGACGCGGAACTCCACACCATGGCACGCAGCATCGTGGTCAAGGGCGTGGAATCGCCGGAGCGGCTGCTCGACGAGACCGCACTGTTCCTGCATCGCGTGATCACGGAACTTCCGGTCGAGAAGCAGCGCATGCTGGAGAAGCTGAACAGTTCCGACGAGGACCTGATCGGCAAGACCGCCTTGCTCGTCGATGACGACGCCCGCAACATCTTCGCGCTGTCGAGCGTGCTGGAACGGCGCGGCATGAAAGTGCTGACGGCCACGACCGGCAGCGAGGCGGTGACGCTGGTCGAATCCAATCCGGAAATCGCCATCGTGCTGATGGACATCATGATGCCGCAGATGGATGGCTATCAGACCATCGGCGTCATTCGCGAAAACCCGGCCTTCGCCCGTCTTCCGATCATCGCGCTGACCGCCAAGGCGATGAAGGGTGACCGCGAGAAGTGCCTGGAGGCCGGCGCGTCCGACTATCTCGCCAAACCCGTCAACACCGATCAATTGCTGCTTGCGATCCGCATGTGGCTGCACCGCTGAGTTGGACCCGAGAATGGACCACGAAAAGGTCAACATCCTCCTCGTCGACGACCAGCCGGCCAAGCTGCTCGCCTATGAGGTGATCTTGAAGGATCTCGGCGAGAACCTCGTGATCGCCTCGTCGGGGCGCGAGGCGCTGGAGGTGCTGCTCAAGACCGAGATCGCGGTGATCCTGGTCGACGTCTGCATGCCCGAGCTCGACGGCTTCGAGCTCGCCGCGATGATCCGCGAGCATCCGCGCTTCCAGAAGACCGCGATGATCTTCATCTCCGCCATCCAGGTCAGCGACATCGACCGGCTGCGCGGCTACGAGATGGGCGCGGTCGACTACGTGCCGGTCCCGGTCGTGCCGGAAGTCCTGCGCGCCAAGATCAAGGTGTTCGCCGAACTCTACCGCAAGACCCGCGAGCTCGAACGGCTGAACCAGGAGCTGGAGGATCGCGTCCGCGCGCGCACGGCGGAGCTGGAGAACTCCACGGCGAAGCTGCGCGAGAGCGAGCAGCGGCGCAGCATGGCGATCGCCGCCGGCAAGATGGGATCCTGGGATTGGGACTGGATCAGCGGCGACTGGATGTGGGACGAAGGGCAATATCGCATCTTCGGCGTCAGCCCCGAGAGCTTCGAGGTCAACCCGGCCAACGTTCAGGCGCTGTTGCATCCCGATGACGTCGACCAGTTGCGCAAGGCGATCGCCGAGTTCAACAGGGGCACGCGGGCCTACGAGACCGAATTCCGGATCATGCGGCCCGACGGAGAAGTGCGCTGGTGCGTCGGCACGGCGGCAGCGACGGTGGACGATAGCGGTCGCGTCGTGCGCGTGAGTGGCGTCACCGTGGACATCACCGAACGCAAGCGTGCCGAGGAACGGCAGAATCTGCTGGCGCGGGAGGTCGATCATCGCGCCAAGAACGCGCTGGCGCTGGCGCAGTCGATCGTGCGCCTTACCCGGGCCGACGAGGTCAAGGCCTATGTCAACGCAGTCGAGGGACGCATCAACGCGCTGGCGCGCGTGCACACCATCCTGTCGCTGTCGAGCTGGCAGGGTGCCGAGCTCTCCAGGCTGATCGACGAGGAGCTGGCGCCCTATTCGCTCGGCGGCCAGATCATCCTGGCAGGTCCGGAGGTCCAGTTACTGCCGGCAACGGCCCAGACGCTGGCGCTCGCCCTCCATGAGCTCTTCACCAACTCGGCCAAGTACGGCGCCCTCTCGACCAGGTCGGGACGGCTCACGATCGGCTGGCAGGTCGAGGACCAATTGCTTACGCTGAACTGGGAGGAATCCGGCGGCCCGCTCGTCATGACTCCGAAATCGCGCGGCTTCGGCACGCGGAGCCTGCTGGCGAGCGTGGAGTCCCAGCTTGGTGGACAGGCCAAGTTCGATTGGCGAGCCGAAGGCCTGTTGTGCCGGCTCGAAGTGCCGTTGACACGCAAGACGGCGGCGGCGCCCGCATCCGGCGAGTTCGAGGACGCCGGCTCCGCCGAATTGCAGCGCGCATCCGGTTAGAGCGTTTTCCAGCGAAATCGCGACCGGCTCGCGTCGAGAGCCGGCGAGAACCGAGAGCTTCCGCTCCGATCCAGGCGGAGCGGAAAAGCATCAACCGGACGCCACGCTCATCATGCGTCGCATCGTCCGCGGTTCGCGCGCAACCCGCCCCTCGAGCCAGGCTTCCGTCTGGGCGAGATCGCGTAGCGCCCTGGCATAGCGGCGAGCCGCGCTTCGCTCCGCCCCGCGCGGCAGCTTGCGCGCCTTGCGCAGAATGTCCGCGGCCGCGTTGCGATAGGCCAGCGAGCGGTAAAGAAAGACTACCTTACCCATGTCGATGTTCCCGTTTTGCTGGTGCTCATCCTCGCAAGCCCGGCATGAACGTCGGATGAAGCCGTTGATGACAATTCCTTCATTCAAATGGAACCAGCGAATTATCGCCCGCGTTGCATGCCAAATTGGGATGCTGTTCCCATGCGCGCAAAAAAGTCGTCGGACTTGATCTCTGCGACCGGCCTCATCAGGCTGATGACGCATACCTTGATGGGCGCAGCCCTCGGCCTCGCCTTCAGTCTCGCGCTGATCCTCTGCAATCCGGCCGTCGCCGGCCTGCTCAGTCACGGCGGAAACCAAGCCGCGATCATCTTCGCTCTCACATTGGTGACGACTTTCGCCATCGGCGCGACACTTACCGGCGTCGTGTTCATCCTCGCCGAGGACAAGCAATCTTGAAGCGTGCGCTAAGCGCCCGAAGGCTTTGCGGGGAACTCCTGCGCTCAACGGCGGTTGGCTGCCTGCGTCAATTTAACCCAGGGAGTTCCCTCGCATGACAACGACCAAGCTCGTTCTCACCGCAATGCTGGCGACCGGTCTCGCCGCCGCGCCGCTCGCAGCACAGGCCAAGTCGCACAAGGCGAAACATGGATCGTCGATGTCGTCGTCGCAGACCACCGGCGCCAACACCAAGGCGTCCAAGGGCGCCGATCCCTCCGGCCAGGGCGGTTCGGGCCCCGGCTCCGACCAGGGCGGCACCATGACGAACAAGACCAGCAAGGGCATGACCAACACCAAGTGAGCCCAGGCCGGCACGACATCAAAAGCCCCGCGGCGACGCGGGGCCTTTTTCTTGGTCTCAGTCTGCAATCAAACACCAAATGGTCAGGCGTCAGCTCATGGCGGCCGGCGCGTTCCGAGATTGAGCCCGCGCCCCTCAGCATTCGTCTTCACGAGATGATCGAGCTGCGCCCGTTTGCGTCCGATCAGAAGTTGGGCCGCAGCATCATCAAGACCCGCGCGCTGCAACTGCCGGATGGCAGAGCCCAGTTCGAGAATCTCGGCGCGCAACCTCAAGATCCGGTAACTGTCCGGGTCCTCATCCACGGCGCCCCCCTCAAAGATTTCATCGCCCTCTGCTCGCGCGCTGGGGAATACCGGCTGTCTTCACGAGACGAAGGCGCACGCGGTCTCGGACGTCAGGCAGGACATCGGGACCGCCGGCGGCATTCCATTTCCCGATCAGCAAATTGACCTTTCGGCGCAGATCCATCTGCGCCAGGGCCTGTTCGGTGCAATCGCGATCGCCGTTGACGGAAGCGCGCACGGACGCCTCGACGTCGGCCATCTCCAGCCTCAAGGCACTGATTTTACGTCGAATTTCATTAATTCTGTTGTCCATGGCTTGTTAGAACAAAATAAGAACATATAGTCAAGCCACGAATTCAGGACGGAGATGCCAGATGCAGGTTCAAGGTAAATACGACGCCAGGATCTTTCTTGCCCAGCAGATGACGCGGGCGCAATCGCTGCGGCTGAAACGGCTGAGCGAAGAGGCCTATCAGCCCGCACAATATGCGCGCGACCTGTCCTCCACCGAGGCCGCACGGCGCATCCAGGTGCTGGAAGCGGAGATCGAGCTGGCGAATTCCTTCTAGGCTTTCGCCTGGAAGGTTGCGCGCTCTTCGGAACCATGCCCGTGTCGAACGGTTCTTCCGGCCAAGGGAGAACATGCATGGCACGCAAGGCAAAGAAGCGCCGCTACTCACGCAGCTCCGGCAGCGATGTCGAAAGCGAGATGCGCCGCTACAAGAAGGGCACGGCCAAGAGCGGCCGCAAAGGCCGTGGCGGACGCGTGAAGAGTCGCAAGCAGGCGATCGCGATCGGGCTGTCGAAGGCGCGCAAGAAGGGCAAGAAGGTCCCGAAGAAGGCCAGCAAGAAGACGTCCAAGAAGAAGACGACCAGGAAGCGGACGACGAAGAAGACAGCCAGGAAATCGTCGAAGCGCAAATCCAGCACGCGTTGATGCTGACCTGTCTCAGATCATGCTGCCCGGCATGAAGCAGCGGATCGAGACTCCGAAAGCCGTCTTCACCGGCCACACCATGGTGCGGCCGGCGCGGTTCGGCTCGGTGATGACGGCTTCATCGGGCACCTCGACCCACTCCCCGTCGAGCCGCACGCGATAGTGCCCGTTGTGCGACTCCCAGTCGGGATCGGCGACGGCAAAACCGTCGGCGTCCGAGCAGCACGGACCGAGGTGGCTGCGCAGGCTGTCGAACCACGGCTTGAGGGGCGAGTCCGCGTAGCGGCCGTCATCGCGACCAAGCGCGTTTCCACCCCAGAGCACGAACGGCGCCGCAAGCAGCGCCCCCCTCAGCGAGAGCTTCAATCGATCCATGTCGGCACCGATCAAGTGCGAACCACCGGCCAGTTCCACAAGACGGCGGCGGGTTCGAAGTTCCACGCTTGCAACTCTCGACTGCCTCGTTGCCGCCGAGCATATCCACGACTCGGAACTGTGATGACCGAACGCGGCTTTTTCGTATGAACCGGGTCACCATCGCTGCCGTTAACGAGAATGTTATCCGCGCTTGCCGTACATCCTGGCGGGCAAAGGAAAGGGCGGCCCGAGGGCCGCCCTTTGGCTTGTTGGGAAGATACGGGTCGCCTCAGGCGAGCGGCACCGCGACGAACCTCGTCGCCTCGGCGCTCCTGACCTGCAACAGCACGCTGCGCTTGCCGGATGATTTGGCCTGCGCCAGCTCCGAGCGGACGTCGCCGACATTGGCGACGGCCTTGCCGCCGACATTGAGGATGACGTCGCCGGTCTGGATGCCGCGCTGCGCCGCCGGTCCTTGCGGATCGACTTCGGTGACGACAACGCCCTTCTGGCCGGCACCCTGGACGTCACCGGCCGGAGCCAGACCGAGCCCGAGACGGGGCGTGCCGGCGCTCGGCTGCTCTACGCCCCCGTCGGCGCCGCCATTTGCCTTGGCCTGCCGCTCGTTCGGCAACTCGCCGAGAGCGAGCGTCAGTGTCTTGGTCCCGCCGTTGCGGAAGACGTCGAGCTTCACCGAACTGCCCGGCGCAATCGTGGCGATGGTGCGGGCGAGGTCGCGGGAGTCCTTGATCGCGGTGCCGTTGACGGCGGTGATGACGTCACCCGCCGCGATGCCGGCCTTCGCCGCCGGGCTGCCATCCTGCGGCGTGTCGACGATGGCGCCGCGCGCTTCCTTCAGCCCGAGGCTGTCGGCGATCTCCGACGTCACCGGCTGGACCTGCACGCCGAGCCAACCGCGGGTCACCGCGCCCTTGTCCTTCAACTGCGCAACGACGAGCTTGGCGGTCGATGCCGGAATGTCGAAACCGATGCCGACCGAGCCGCCGGAGGGCGAGAAGATCGCGGTGTTCACGCCGATCACGTTGCCGCTCATGTCGAAGGCCGGGCCGCCGGAATTGCCCTTGTTGATGGGCGCGTCGATCTGGATGAAGTCGTCATAGGGACCGTTGCCGATGTCGCGGCCGCTGGCCGAGACGATGCCGGCGGTCACCGTGCCGCCGAGACCGAAGGGATTGCCGACCGCGACCACCCAGTCGCCGATGCGCGGCTTCTGGTCGGAGAATCTGACGAACGGAAAGTCCGTCTTGCCGTCCACCTTGATCAGCGCGAGATCGGTCTTCGGATCGGTGCCGACGACCTTCGCGGTGTAGCTCGTGCCGTCGTCCAACGTCACCTGCACCGAGGTGGCGTGGTCGACGACGTGGTTGTTGGTCACGGCATAGCCGTCGGCGGAAATGAAGAAGCCGGAGCCTTCGCCTGTCATCGTCTGATGGCGCTGGCGCGGCATGCCGTTCGGGCCGCCGGGGAAACGGAAGCCGAACTGCCGCGAAAACTGGTCGAACGGCGAGCCCTCGTCGGAGTCCATCCGGTTCTGTTGCAGCATCGCGCTCTTGTCGCTGTCCTGGTCGATCCTGACCCGCACCGAGATGACGGCCGGCTTGACCCTGCTGACGAGATCACCGAAGCCCGGCGGCGTCGCGGCGGATTCCGCAGCCTCCGCCGGCGCAATGAAGGAGCTCGGGCCGAATTTTGAAGAGCCGGGAGAGGCCGCCAGCACGGCCACGCCGAGCGCGGCCACGGTGCCGAGCAGCGCGAGCCGGCGCGGCTTCAGGATCTTGCGGGACGTCGGGGTGCCGGAATTGACGCGATCGTTCATGTCGAAATGTCCATGTTGGAAGCTGTCGCCTTGCATCCAACATGGACATCGTCACCTTACGACGTCCCGTCCGTCCGATTAAATCTTGGCAAAGAACATGCGAGCGGACACCAGTCGGAAGATCGTTTCCGCACATTTGATGCAGCTCAACGCAAGTCCTTCGGGCAGTGAAAAACTGCGGCCACCGGATGATGTTCATCGGAGGCGCCCCATGTACAAAGATATTCTCGTTCACATCCCCACCGAACGCCCCATGCGCTCCGCGATCGATGGCTCGATTTCGCTGGCAGCGCAGTTCAACGCCCATCTCGACGCGGTCGCGGTCGGCTATGTCGCAACCAGTGCAGCCTATGTGATGGAAGGCGGCGCTGCGGTTGCCGCCGTGTTCGAGCTGGAACGCGAGCGCGCCGTGGAGCGGGCCGAGGCGGCCCTCTCGGTGTTCGAGATCGAAGCGGCGAACGCCGGCATCTCCTACGCCTGCCGTCCGCTCGGCGCGATCCCGGTGGATGCAGCCGGCTCGCTCGGCGAGATGGCGCGGCTGCACGACCTCAGCGTCGTGCTTCAGCCCGAGCCTGCGCACGGCTCGTTCGACAACGACGTACCCGGCGAGATCCTGTTCCAATCCGGCGGCCCGGTGTTGTTCCTGCCCTACACCTTCCATGGCGCATTCAAGGCAGGCCGGATCGGCATCTGCTGGGACGGCAGCCGCGTCGCGGCCCGTGCCGTGCACGACGCAGCGCCATTCCTGGCGCGCGCCGAGGAGATCGTGATCATCACCATCAACGAAGCCAAAGCGGTCTCGGACGAAGCGTCAGCGAACAATCTGGCAAGACATCTCGGCCGGCGTGGACTGTCGACGCGCACGGTCGGCCTGTCGGCGACGCGCGCCGACATCCAGCCGACCATCCTGTCGCTGGCGGCCGACAAGGGGCTCGATCTCCTGGTGATGGGCGGCTACGGCCATTCGCGCTTGCAGGAACGCGTTCTCGGCGGCGTCACCCGTGCTATGCTGGAAGCCATGACGGTCCCGACGCTGATGTCGCATTGAGACCAACAGGCACCGTCACGCCGCGACCGGAGTTTCCCAGGCCTCGGGCGCTGCGGCGCCCTCGTCGTGCTTCGCGTTGCAGGCGTCGAAATGCGCCTTGAGCTCGACCTCGGCGAGATACTCGAAATGTTCGGCCTGGCCGAGGAGTTCCCAGTTCTGAAGCGGCCGGTAAGCCGCCTGCTGACGACAGAGGGACGCCAGCGCCCGGTAGCGACGTACGTTCTCCATGAGACCCTCCCTCGCATTCGCAGAGCTTATTGCCCCTATTTACGTCAGGCCGATGGCGGTAGTGCAAAAGATTTGCTGCGCCCCCCGCGGCGCTTGGCCTCGGCTCGCTATTAGGAAATATATGTCCGGGTCAAAGTTCCAAATGGTGTCGGACTGACGCCCGGAACCGCGCCGCTGGACTTGGGCTAGGCGTAGAGCCGGCGCTCCACGGTCACGCCGATCAGGTCGAGGTAGCGTTCGATCAGGTCAGGCCGGCCGACCAGATAGCCCTGCATCTCCTCGCAGGCCTCGCGCGCCAGGAAGGCCCGCTGCGCTTCCGTCTCCACCCCTTCGGCGATGACCGGGATGTTCAGGGCGTGCGCGAGGCTCAGGACCGCACGGACGATCTCGGCCGATTGCGGCGACGCCTCCAGGTTGGAGATGAAACCGCGGTCGATCTTGATCTTGTCGAACGGGAAGGACTGGAGATAGGACAGCGAGGAATAGCCGGTGCCGAAATCGTCCATCGCGATGCGGACGCCGAGCGCTTTCAGCCGCCGTAGCAGGTTGAGCGCGCGGGTGAAATCGCCGATCAGCACGCCCTCGGTGATCTCGACCTCGAGCCGCGTCGGCGAAAGCCCGGTCTCCAGCAGGATCTGGTGGATACAACGTTCGAGATCGCCGGCCTGGAACTGGACCGGGGACAGATTGACGGCGACCTGCAAAGGACGCGGCCAGGATGCCGCCTCGCGGCACGCTTCGCGCAAGACCCATTCGCCGATCTCGACGATCAGCCCAATCTCCTCGGCAAGCGGAATGAACTGGTCCGGCGGCACGAAGCCGCGTGTCGGATGGTTCCAGCGCAGCAGAGCCTCGAAGCCGATGACTTCGCCATCCACCCGCGCCTGCGGCTGGAAGTAGACCAGGAACTGGTTCTGCTCCAGCGCCTGTCGCAGATCGTGCTGCAACAGCCTGCGGTCGCGCAGCTCCTGGTCCATCTCGGATTCGAAGACCCGGACCCGCCCCCTGCCCTCGCGCTTCGCGCGATAGAGCGCTGAATCGGCGTTGGCGAGCAGCGTGGCGGCATTGACGCCGTCATCCGGATAGAACGCAATGCCGATGCTGAGGCCGACATGGGGGAGATAGTCGTCGACCTCGAGCTCCTTGCCGATCGTGTCGACCAGGCGTTCGGCGAGCGCCAGAACGTCCTCCCGGTTGATGTCGTCGGGCATCAGGATCATGAACTCGTCGCCGCCGATCCGGGCGACGAAGGCACCGTCGGCTTCCGCGGCAAGCCGGTCCGCCGCCGCCCGCATCAGCATGTCGCCGACGGGATGGCCGAATACGTCGTTGACCTCCTTGAAGCGGTCGAGATCGAGGCTGAGCACGGCAAAACTGGTCGCCGCCTCCTGCGCCCGCTCCAGCCGCTCGTCGAGCGCGGCGTTGAAGGCGCTACGGTTCGGCAGGTCGGTCAACGCATCATGATGCGCGAGATGGCTGATCCGCGCCTCGTTCGTGATCCTCTCGGTAATGTCCTCGATCACGCCGACCAGATATTGCGGCGCGCCCGCACCGTCCCTGATCAGCAACTTGCGCGAGTTGACGAGACGATCGCGGCCCTTGACGCCGACTTCGAGCAGATGCCCCTCCAGGAACATCGGCGAGCCGCTGTCGACGACGCGGCGATCCTGCTCGTTGACGACACGGGCGATACTGTCCGGAAAGATCTGCTCCGGAGTCTTGCCCAGCATCTCCTCGCGCGGCATTCCGTAATATTCTTCGCCGGCGCGGTTGAGCAGGACGTAGCGGGAGTCCTTCGCATCCTTGGCGAATACCGCGATCGGGATGTTCTCGATGATGCTGTCGAGGAATTCGCGCGCCCGCAGCAGATCCTGCTCGGCGCGCTTGTGCGTCTGTTCGAGCTCCTCGATCATCAGCTTGATAGCACGGTCGGTGCGACGGCGATCCCGGTCGCTCTCCTCATAGGCCGCGCCGACGAGCTCACAGAGCTTGGTCACATCGACCTGTCCGGATTCGTCCGTCGCCTGGCGGATCTGTCTTGCGAGCAACCGATGCATGGTCAAGCGGCCGCCTCCGCGATGACAGTGACGGTCATGGTCTGGTTATGCAGCTCGCAGCGGCCGGATGCGGCCGGCGGGGCGATCTCGCCGTAGGAGTAGAATCCGATCCGGACGACGTCCTCGCCGAGTTCGGCGGCAACGGCATCCAGCTCGTCCTGCGTACGCTGCCCCATCACCCTGCGGCGGCCGGTACAGCTGACCAGAATCGCAAGCTTGTCGCCGGCGACCCCTTCCGCGAGGGCGCTGCGTGCCTGCCTGCCGGCCTCGCCGGCACCGGCGGCGAGACTGTCGAAATTGGCGCGCATCAATTGCGCGGTACATCCTTCCGGAATGTCGGCGGCGAATGTCAGGGTGCGGGCATTGCGATCCACCGCGAACACCGAGCGCACGATCTGCCGGTTCGGCTCCGCCTCGTCGTGAATGCGCAACGGGAATGCCAGGCCCGAACCCGGCATCGCCTCGGCCTCCTCCTCGCCGAGATAGCGAGTATAGAGGTCCAGCGGCGGCTCGCCGTCGAGCTCCACGACTACCGATCCTTCCGCCTTCGTCACCTTGCGGCGAGGCCCGAACACATCCCAGCCGCCGGCGCAGCCATGCGCGAAACGGAACGAGGCGCCGTAGAATGCGATTGCGGCGACACGGTTGGGCGACGGCTCCGCGTCGGCTCCGACGATCGTCTGTTCAAATCGGGTTCCATCGCCGGCGAGCCCGCCGGTGACGGGCAAATCCGGCCCTAGCACTTCAGTGATTCCGGCAAGCAGTTCGCCCCCGTTCACCGCCAACCCGTCCGACAGGACAAACAGGCCCGCCAAATCGGCCGCCATAACCTGGCGAGCAAGACGCGCGCCACAGGCCCGAGACGCGTCGCGGCTCTCAATGAGCTCCTGCACCAGCCGCACCTGCGTGCGGGCAAAGCGCAAGGCGACCGCGACCACTTCGTCGTCGCAAATGTCGTCGCCATGAATTTGTCCGCCGGTGCTGCAACCGACGATATGGCTGTCGGGATAGAGCCCGCGCAGCTCGCCATAACGTTCGCCGTCCACCAGTTGCTCACGGCTGCCGAAATAAAGCACGAGCTGGGGAGGCTCGCGCAGGGCATCCGCTCCGCGCCAGCCATGGGCAGCATTCCAGTGAAGATATTGAATCTGCATCCCACACTCTCTGCAGTCCTTGAACCACAGATTGTGAAGCGGCGCATTGCGTCGCCGTTAATCGCCTGCGTACTTCGGCACCGTTGGTTACCCCGACATGAAAGCATTGCGGAGTCGCGCCAAATTCTCCGTAAGACTCCGGAAAAACTTCGATACCGCCGCGCAATAGCCTGGAGATGCCACCCGTAACCTACCGGGTGCACGCGCCTTCGCCGACGCGCATCGGCTGCACGGCATTATCCTGCCGCTTCGGAACCCGCCCCGACTCGGCAGCGCTGCGAATGGCCTGGATGTTCGCGGCATAATCGGCAACGCTCTTGCCGCGGAAGACAGCGGAACCCGCCACCAGCGTATCGGCGCCGGCTGCCGCCACGGCAGCGGCATTGTCGCGCGTGATACCCCCGTCGACCTCGAGCCGGATCGGCCGGTCGCCGATCATGGCTCGAATGCGCCTGATCTTCTCGAGCTGGGATTCGAGGAAGGACTGGCCGCCGAAGCCGGGATTGACCGTCATCACCAGCACGAGATCGAGACGGTCCAGCACGTATTCGATCGCGCTCTCGGGCGTCGCGGGATTCAAGCTCACGCCGGCCTTCTTGCCGAGTGCGCGGATCGCCTGGAGCGAGCGGTCGAGATGGGCGCCCGCTTCGGCATGCACCGTGATGACGTCGGCTCCGCACCTCGCGAACGCCTCGAGATAGGGATCGACAGGCGCGATCATGAGATGCACGTCGAAAATCCTCTTCGTCGTCGGCCGGATCGCCTTGATAATGTCGGCGCCGAAGCTAATGTTCGGCACGAAGTGCCCGTCCATGACGTCGCAATGGATCCAGTCGGCGCCGGCCGCGTCGATGGCCGCGACCTCCTCGCCGAGACGCGCGAAATCCGCAGCCAGGATCGACGGCGCGATGATGATCTCTCTGCTCATGATTTTGCACTCCGCGCATCAGCGCCGCCGCTGAAGACGCGGCTCGCCAGGACGTCCATGGGATCGATGGTTTCGAGGTCGGCGACATCGAGCATGCGGTCGAGATCGGACACCAGGCGATCGGCCTGCCGCAGCCGGATGCGGTCGACGGCGTTGCGGATCGAGCGCGCATTGGAGAAGAAAGGCTGGGTCCGGCGCAGCGCGATGTATGTCTCGAACGCCTCGCGCGCCGCCGCCGAGAAGCGATAACCGCGCTCCTTCAACATCAGCTCGGCGATGACGAGCAGCTCGGCCTCCGCATAGTCGGGGAATTCGATGTGGTGGGCGATGCGCGAGCGGAAGCCGGGATTGGAGGCGAAGAAGCTCGTCATGCGCTCGCCATAGCCGGCGAGGATCACGACGAGGTCCTCGCGCTGGTTCTCCATCACCTGGAGCAGGATCTCGATGGCCTCCTGGCCGTAGTCGCGCTCGTTGTCGGGGCGATGGAGATAGTAGGCCTCGTCGATGAACAGCACGCCGCCCATCGCCTTCTTCAAGATCTCCTTGGTCTTCGGCGCCGTGTGGCCGATATATTGGCCGACGAGATCGTCGCGCGTCACCGAGATCACCTGCCCGCGCCGCACGAAGCCGAGGCCGTGCAGAATCCTGGCCATGCGCAGCGCCACCGTCGTCTTGCCGGTGCCGGGATTGCCGGTGAACGACATGTGCAGCGTCGGCGGTGCCGACGCCAGCCCCGCGCGCTGCCTGATACGTTCGATCAGCAGCAGTGAGGCGATCTGGCGCACGCGGCTCTTCACCGGCCTCAATCCGACCAGCTCCTGCTCGAGCTGCTGCAGCGTGTCGGTGATCCCGGCCGCTTCAGCTTCCTTGCGGAGATCGAAATGGGTCTCGCCGGCCTCGGCCGGGGTTGCGTGGGGAACATCCAGCATGGCTACCCTCGAAGAAAAGAGCTTCGCCGCGGGGGAGCGGCGAAGCAGTGGTCCGCCAACGAAACGGAGCAGGGAGTGCTCCGCGCGGAGGAGAATGGTTATGGAGAGGCGTGCGCAGCCGGCTTCCGCACCGTGGTGTAACGGATCGCGCGACCGCCGACTTCCTGCCGTACCAGTTCGAACTCCGCCTCTTGCGGCGGCCGGTTGACGAGGAAGGAAATCCGCACCGATTCCCAGCCATGGCTGGAATCGAATCCGCTGATGCGAATGTAGCTATTACCATACACCCTGCGGCACTCGGCGAGCTCCATCATCACGCCGGCGGCATCCTGAAGGTCGAACATCGGCAGGCCCCACATCTCCCAATAGGTGTTGCGGGGATGCGGATCGTCGGTGAACTCGATGTTCACCGCCCAGCCATTGGTGAGGCAATACTGCACCTGCTTGTAGATCTGGTCGTCGGTCAGATCCGGCAGGAACGAGAAGCAGCCTTGAGTCAGCTTCATGTCAAATCTCCCTAAACGGTTTCGAGCGCGGTCGGCACGAAGTCCGGCGTGTCGGTGGATTGATAGTTGAAGGTCACGTCCTTCCAGACTTCGAGCGCCGCCTTCAGCGGCGTGCAGGTCTCGGCCGCCCGAGCCAGGATTTCCGGACCCTCGTGGACGTAATCGCGGCCCTCGTTGCGGGCGAGGATCATCGCTTCCAGCGCGACGCGGTTGGCGATCGCGCCGGCCGCAATGCCCATGGGATGGCCGATGGTGCCGCCGCCAAACTGCAGCACGACGTCTTCGCCCAGGAGATCGAGCAGCTGATGCATCTGGCCTGCATGGATGCCGCCGGAGGCGACCGGCATCATCTTGTTGAGGCTCGCCCAGGACTGGTCGAAGAACAGGCCATGCTCGAGCTTGGTCGGGTTGAAGTCCTCGCGGCAGACGTCATAGTAGCCGCGCGTGGTGTTGGGATCGCCTTCGAGCTTGCCGACCACCGTGCCGGCATGGATGTGGTCGACACCGGCGAGCCGCATCCACTTCGCGATGACGCGGAACGACACGCCATGGCTCTTCTGCCGCGTATAGGTCGAATGACCGGCGCGATGCAGATGCAGGATCATGTCGTTGCGCCGCGCCCATTTGGCCATCGACTGGATCGCGGTGTAGCCGATCACGAGGTCGATCATGACGATGCAGGAGCCGAGCTCCTTGGCGAACTCCGCGCGCTCGTACATGTCCTCCATCGTGCCCGCGGTGACGTTCAGGTAGGTGCCCTTCACTTCGCCGGAAGCCGCCTGTGCGCGGTTCACGGCTTCCATGCAATAGAGGAAACGATCGCGCCAGTGCATGAAGGGCTGCGAGTTGATGTTCTCGTCGTCCTTGGTGAAGTCGAGTCCGCCCTTCAGCGCCTCATAGACCACGCGGCCGTAGTTGCGGCCCGAAAGCCCGAGCTTCGGCTTCACCGTCGCGCCCAGCAGCGGCCGGCCGAACTTGTCGAGCCGCTCGCGCTCGACCACGATGCCGGTCGCGGGTCCCTGGAACGTCTTCACATAGGCGACGGGGAAGCGCATGTCTTCGAGACGCAGCGCCTTCAGCGGCTTGAAGCCGAACACGTTGCCGATGATCGAGGCCGACAGGTTTGCGATCGAGCCCGGCTCGAACAGGTCGAGATCATAGGCGATGTAGGCGAAATACGAGCCGGGCGAGCCCGGGACAGGATCGACGCGATAGCATTTTGCGCGATACTTCTCGGCGGCGGTCAGGCGATCGGTCCACACCACGGTCCAGGTCGCGGTAGAGGATTCACCGGCGACCGCGGCGGAAGCCTCGATCGGATCGACGCCCTCCTGCGGCGTCACGCGGAACAGCGCGATGACGTCGGTGTCCTTCGGCGTGTAGTCAGGCTCCCAATAGCCCATGCGCTTGTATTCCATCACGCCCGAACGATAGCGTTCCTTGCCGCGGACGGTGCCTGCGTGTGCATTCATGGCTCTCTCCTGCTCTTCTCTCTCTGAATGATTAGGCCGCAACAGGCTCGCGCGCGCCGATGCGCGGATCGAGCTCGCCGGCGCGGTAACGCCGCGCCATCTCGCTCAACGGAATGACCTTGATCCTGCTGGCGTGGCCCGCGGTGCCGAACTGCTCGAAACGATCGCGGCAGAGCTCGCGCATCGCATCCATCGCCGGCTTGAGGAATTTGCGTGGATCGAACTCTGAGCGCGTCTCCGCCGCAACCTTGCGGAACACCGCGGTCATCGCCAGCCGGCAGTCGGTGTCGATATTGACCTTGCGCACGCCGCTCTTGATGCCGCGGACGATCTCCTCGACCGGCACGCCCCAGGTCTGCGGCATCTCACCGCCGAACTGGTTGAACATGTCCTGCAGCAGCTGCGGCACCGAGGAGGAGCCGTGCATGACGAGATGCGTATTCGGCAACCGGCGGTGGATCTCCTCGACCACCCGCATCGCCAGGATGTCACCGTCCGGTTTCCGGCTGAACTTGTAGGCGCCGTGCGAGGTGCCCATCGCAATCGCGAGGGCATCGACCTTGGTGGCGCGGACGAAGTCGACGGCCTGGTCGGGATCGGTCAGGAGCTGGTCGTGGCTGACCTTGCCCTCGACACCATGACCATCTTCCTGCTCGCCGCCGCCATGTTCAAGCGAGCCGAGCACGCCGAGCTCGCCTTCGACGGAGGCGCCAGTCCAGTGGGCGAGATCGACGACGCGGCGGGTGATCGCGACATTATAATCGTAATCGGCGGCAGTCTTGGCATCGGCCTTGAGGGAACCGTCCATCATCACCGAGGTAAAGCCATGGGCAATCGCGGACGCGCAGGTCGCCTCGTCGTTGCCGTGGTCCTGGTGCATGCAGAGCGGGATGTCCGGATAGGTCCGCTCCAGCGCATCGATCATGTGCGAGAGCATGAGATCGCCGGCATAGCTGCGCGCGCCGCGCGAGGCCTGGATGATCACTGGCGCATCGACCTCGGCCGCCGCCTGCATGATCGCGATGCCCTGCTCCATGTTGTTGATGTTGAACGCCGGCACCGCGTAGCCATGGCCGGCCGCGTGATCGAGCAATTGGCGAAGGGTGATACGAGCCACGATTGATCCTCCTTATTGGCGCTTGCGGGCGATTGCCCGGCGGGCGGCTTCCGCAATGCTCTGGGGCGTGATGCCGAATTCGCGATACAGCACCGGCGCCGGCGCCGAAGCGCCGAAACCGCGCATGCCGACGAATTCGCCGTCCGTGCCGATCCAGCGATGCCAATCGCCGGCGACGGCGGCCTCTACACCGACGCACGGCGCGGTGCCGAGCACGGCGGCGCGGTAATCGTCGGGCTGCTCCTCGAACAGGGCGAAGCACGGCGCGGACACCACGGCCGCGCGGATATGCTCGGTCGCAAGCAGGCGAGCGGCTTCCAGCGCAATCGAGACTTCCGAGCCGGTCGCCATCAGCGTCACGTCGCGGCCGCCGTCCGGCGAGACCACGAGATAGGCGCCGCACGCGACGCGGTTTCTGCCGCGCGCGTCGCTGCGGAAGGTCGGCAGCGCC
Organism: Bradyrhizobium sp. CCBAU 53351; assembly: GCF_015291745.1. Taxonomy (NCBI): domain Bacteria; kingdom Pseudomonadati; phylum Pseudomonadota; class Alphaproteobacteria; order Hyphomicrobiales; family Nitrobacteraceae; genus Bradyrhizobium; species Bradyrhizobium sp. CCBAU 53351. The sequence continues at coordinate 1,952,875 of NZ_CP030059.1, read as the reverse complement.
TGCCGCGACAGGCACAGGACGGACGGACGGTTCTCGGAGCTGAGTGCGCAGTCCCAGGCCTCCAGGGTCTCCACCGCGTCGGCGGGGCGGAACACGAGGAGATTGGGGATCACCCGCAGCGCCGCGAGATGCTCGACCGGCTGGTGCGTCGGGCCGTCCTCGCCGAGGCCGATCGAGTCGTGCGTCATCACGTGGATGACGCGCAGCCGCATCAGCGCCGCAAGGCGGATCGCGGGCCGGCTGTAATCGGAGAACGCCAGGAACGTGCCGCCATAAGGAATGAAGCCGCCATGAAGCGCGAGGCCGTTCATCGCCGCGGCCATGCCGTGCTCGCGAATGCCGTAATGGATGTAGTCGCCAGCGAACGCGTCGCGCTTGACGGGCGCCTGCGTCTTGGCATGCGTGAGGTTCGAATGCGTCAGGTCCGCGGAGCCGCCGACCAGGCCGGCAATCGTCCCGGCGATGCCATCGAGCACCTGTTGCGAGGCCTGCCGCGTCGCGAGCTTCGGACGTTCGGATGCGAAGCGTTCGCGCAATCTCGCGGCGGCCAGCGCATAGGCGGCAGGCAGAGCGACGGCCTTGCCTTCGACGAACATGTCGCGCTGCTCCGGCGTCGCGCGTTCATAGCGATCGAGCCAGGCGAGCCGATCGACCTGCCCGCGCTGCCCGATCATTCGCCACGCCTTGAGGATCGGCAGCGGCACCACGAAGGGCTGATAATCCCAACCGAGCGTCCGCCGCGCCGCCGCGGCCTGCTCGGTCCCGAGCGGCGCGCCGTGCGCCTTTTCCGTGCCTTGCCTGTCGGGCGCGCCGTAGCCGATGATGGTGCGGCAGGCGATCAGCGACGGCTTTGCGGTCTCCCGCTCATCCGCGATCGCCTGCGCAATGGCATCGGGATCGTGCCCGTCGATGCTGCGCACCGACCAGCCGGAGGCGGCGAAACGCGCGAGCTGATCATCGGAGGTGGCCAGCGAGGTCGGTCCGTCGATCGAGATTCCGTTGTCGTCGAACAGCACGATCAGACGGCCGAGCCCGAGATGGCCGGCGAGCGAGATCGCTTCCTGGCTGAGGCCTTCCATCAGGCAGCCGTCGCCGGCGATCACATAGGTGAAGTGATCGACGAGGCCGTCGCCATGCCGCGCGTTCGCCATGCGCTCGGCGAGCGCCATGCCGACCGCCGTCGCGATGCCCTGACCCAGCGGCCCCGTCGTGGTCTCGACACCAGGGGTGTGCCCGTATTCCGGATGCCCGGGTGTCTTCGAACCCCACTGCCGGAAGGCCTTGATGTCGTCGAGGCTGACGTCTCCACCGGTCAAATGCAGGAGCGCATAGAGCAGCATCGAGCCGTGGCCGGCCGAGAGGACAAAACGGTCGCGGTCCGGCCAATTGGGATGAGCCGAGTCGAATTTCAGGAAGCGCGAGAACAGCACGGCTGCGACATCGGCCATGCCCATGGGCAGGCCGGGATGGCCCGACTGCGACGTCTCGATGGCATCGACCGCGAGGAAGCGGACGGCGTTGGCGAGATCATTGCGCGTGACCGCCGAGAGGTCGGCTTCGGCGTGGACGGAGATGTTCATCGGTGTCTCTCCCTGTTCACTTCAGGCTGCGCTTGCGCTCGATCAGCTGCATGATCAGTGGCGTCAGGATCAGCTGCATCGCCAGATCGAGCTTCGCGCCGGGGCAGACGATGGAATTGGCGCGCGACATCCAGCTCTGCGGCAGCATCGACAGCAGATAGGGGAAGTCGATGCCGCGCGGATTCTTGAAGCGGATCACCACCATCGATTCATCCGGCGTCGGGATCCAGCGCGCGATGAACGGATTGGAGGTATCCACCGTCGGCACGCGCTGGAAGTTGATGTCGGTCTCGGAGAATTGCGGGCAGATGTAGTGGATGTAATCCGGCATCCGCCGCAGGATGGTGTCGGTGACGGCCTCGGTCGAATATCCGCGCGCGCTGCGGTCGCGGTGCAGCTTCTGGATCCATTCGAGATTGATGACCGGCACGACGCCGATCTTGAGGTCGGCATAGCGCGCGACGTTGACCTTGTCGGTGACCACGGCGCCGTGCAGGCCCTCGTAGAACAACAGGTCCGAGTTCTCCGGCAGCTTCTCCCAATCGGTGAAGGTGCCGGGCGCCGCGCCGTGCAGCGCGGACTCTTCGGCGTCGTGCACATAGTGCCGCGTCACCGCCGTGCCGGTCTCGCCATAGTCGCGGAAGGCCCGCTCCAGCTCCTCGAACAGATTGGTCCCGGGGCTGAAATGGCTGAAATGCCTGTTGCCGCGATCGGCTTCCTTGGCCATCTGCGCGCGCATCTCGGCGCGGTCGTAGCGGTGAAAGGCGTCACCCTCGATGTAGGCGGCGTTGACCTTCTCGCGGAAGAATATCTGCTCGAACGTCTTCTTCACCGAGGTGGTGCCGGCGCCGGAGGAGCCGGTGATGGAGATGATCGGATGCTTCCTGGACATGCGTCACCCTCCTCACAGCCGGAAGAAGCCACGCCGCGCGAACAGCGGCGCCGAGACGCTGGCAACCAGCAGCGGATCGCAATGCAGCTCCTCGACGCGGTGCACCTCGTTGCTCGAGCCCATGATCAGCGGCGCGCGTTGGTGCAGGCTGTGCGCCGAGAGGTCGAGGATGCGCTCGCGCCCGGTCGTGGCCGAGCCGCCCGCCTGCTCGATGATCATGGCCATCGGATGCGCCTCGTAGACAAGGCGCAGGCGGCCGTCGCCATAGCCGGGACGCGCGTCGGAGGGATAGAGGAACACGCCGCCGCGGGTGAGGATGCGATAGGCCTCGGCGACCAGCGAGCCGATCCAGCGCATGTTGAAATCATGGTTGGCGGGGCCTTCGACGCCGGCGAGACATTCGTCGATGAAGGCGCGCACCGGCGAATCCCAATGCCGGCGGTTCGAGGCGTTGATCGCGAATTCCTCACACGCCTCGGCGATCTGCACGCCGCTGCGGGCGAGGCGGAAGCAGCCCGCCTTGCGGTCGAGCGTGAAGATGTCGACGCCCTCGCCAAGCGTCAGCACCAGGGAGGTCTGCGGGCCGTAGGTGACGAAGCCCGCCGCGAGCTGCGCCGAGCCGCGCTGATGGAAGGCGAGCGTGAGGTCATCCGGGGCAGGCAGGATCGAGAAGATCGTGCCGACGGTCATGTTGATGTCGATGTTGGAGGAGCCGTCGAGCGGGTCGATCGCGACGCAGATCTTTGCCTCGCGATCGCCGATCTGGGCCTCGCGCATCTCCTCCGACGCCAGCGCTGCGATCGGCAGCTTGCTGAGGCAGCGGCGCAGGATCGCATCCGCCTGGATGTCGAGGTTGCGTTGGACGTCGCCGTCGCTGTTGAGCCCCCTCGTCAGGCCGGAGGCATCCGCGAGATCGCCTGACGCGATGAGGTCGGCGATCTCGATGGCCGCTGCCGCGATGGCATCGACCGCGGCGGCCACGGCCAGCGCATGCGGCGCGGTCTCGGAATACCGTTGAAGGTGATCGTCCAGCCTGAGTTGCCCGGTCATCTGCGTTCATCCCCTTTGCCGGCGCCGCATCCGTTCCCTCCCCTCTGGAGGTCGTTGCGGTCAGTCCCGGCATCAGGAGATTGACAGGGGCAGCTTAATAAGGAAAATTTCTATTCATAATGACCGTCAAAGAATTTTCTTATAATGGTCTCAGCCATGCGGCGGCTCAGCTCCGGCATCTGACGATCCGGCAGCTGCGTTCGCTTGCCGCGCTCTCAGCCAAGGGCAGTGTGACGGCCGCGTCCGGCCATCTCGGGCTGACCCAGCCGGCCGTGACCCAGCAGCTCCGGCAGCTGCAGGACCTCGCAGGCTTGCCGCTGGTGCAGCGGACCGGCGACGGCATGCTGCTGACGGAGGCGGGCAAGGAGGTCCTCGCGCTGGCCGAGCGGGTCGAGGCCGCGATCACGGATTGCCAGGGCGCACTCGATCTGCTCGCGGGGCGGACCGGCGGCACGGTGCATCTCGGCGCGGTCTCGACCGCGAAATATTTCGTGCCGCATGCGATCGCGGCGTTCTCCAAGCGCTATCCCAAGATCGAGATCAAGCTCACCATCGGCAATCGCGAGGAGATCCGAGGGGCCATGCACGGCTACGACCTCGATTTCGCAGTGATGGGTCGGCCACCGGCCGACGTCAGCGTCGACGTCCGCCAGCTCGGCCGCAATCCGCACATCATCGTCGCGCGCAAGGGACACTGGCTGGAGAAGGATTCCGGCCTCAACCTGACCGATCTCGTGCACGAAACCTTCCTCACCCGCGAGCCCGGCTCGGGCACGCGGACGCTGATGGAGGGCATGTTCCAGAAGTCGGACCTCGAGCCGATCATCGGCATGGAGATGAGCAGCAACGAGACCATCAAGCAGGCTGTGATCGCCGGGCTCGGCATCGCCTTCATCTCGGCCCACACCGTGGCGCACGAGCTCACCGAGGGCCGGCTCGTCGTGCTCGACGTCGCGGGCCTGCCGATCGTGCGGCAATGGTACGTGATCCGCCGCAGCGACAAGGTGCTGCTGCCGCCGGCGCAGGCGATGTTCGATTTTCTGGGCTCGGAAGGGTCGAACTATCTGCCCGACGTGCCCGAGTTCGGCGGGCGATAATGCGCCGGCGCTCAGCTCATCAGCTTCATCGCGACGGTGGCCGCCAGGATCACGATGATCTGGAGCAGGCGCTCCGTCGTGAAGATGCGGTTGAACGTGGTCATCGCTTGCCCCGGCCGGCGTGAAGGTGATTTGGATCGGCCCGTTGCTAGCACAGGTGGGCCGCGAGACAACTCCGTAATTGCCACGGGTGCAGCGGGGTAACTACTCACGCCCTCCCCGACCGACGATCGATCCACCACGCAAGGCCGCGTGCGGCCCCCTCTTCGAACCCGATGGACGGTATGCCTGCGATCACCTCGCGAAGGCGGCGGACGTCGGCGGCCATGATCGGCTCGGCGTCGACCCCCGTGGCGGTGACGGCGCCGAACCTGACCAGATGGCGCGCATCGAGGAGCTCAGCGACGTGCTCGATTACGCTGCGCAGGCTGCGCACGTCACCGCTGGCGAGATTGACCGCGCCGGTGAGATCGCTGTCGAGCACGGCAGCGATCAACTGTGCGAGGTCATCGACATAGACGAAGTCGCGCAGCTGCCCGCCATGCGAGCAGTCGAAGGGCTGTCCCGCGTGAAGGCTTCGGATCAGCGACGGGATGAGGCGCGCTTCGGGCTCGTGCGGGCCGAACGGGACAAACACGCGGCCCCACGCGGCGCCCGCCGCGATATAGGCTTCGGCCGCGGCGAGCTTGGCTTGTCCGTACAATGTCGTGGGACGGCATTGGCTGGTGCGCTCCTCGCAAGGTCCGCCCTGCGGTCCGTATTCGAGGCAGCTTCCGATGCCGAGGATGCGCTCGGTGCCGCAGGCCCTGGCGCGCGCGAGCAGGTCGATGCTGGCCTCCGCCCAGAGCCGGTTGACCGGATCCTCGCGGTAGTGGCCCGGCCGGGCCTCCCAGGCGAGATGAACGAGGTGCGTCGGCCGCACTGCGGCCAGTGCCTCCTCGCGGCCGGCTTCGGTGAGGAGATCGGCCGCACGCCACGTCATGCCTGACATCGCCGGCTGCGCCGTGCGCGCGATGCCATGAACCTCGAAGCCGCGAGCCGCCAGCACAGGCAGCAATGCGCGGCCGATGAAGCCTGACGCGCCCGTGACCAGCACCCGCCTCATGCGAGATACGGCAGCGCGCGGTCGCGCGCGGACAGGATCGGATCAGGCAGCGGCCATGCGATCGCCAGCGACGGATCGTCCCAGCGAATGCCGGCTGCGCCTTGCGCGTCATAGGGCACGTCGATGCAATACATCAGCTCGGTCCCGTCCACGAGCGTCTGGAAGCCGTGCGCGCATCCGGCGGGAATGAACACGGCGTTGTGCCGATCGGCGGCGAGCTCGACCGAGCACCATTGTCCATAGCTCGGCAGCGACCGGCGCAAATCGACGATCACGTCGAAGGCGCGGCCGGCAATGCAGCGCACCAGTTTGGCCTCCGGCCGGCTGGCCTGGTGGTGCAGCCCTCGCAGGGTGCCGGCGCGTTCGTTGCGGGAGAGGCTATGTTGCGCGAAATGCGTCGGCAATCCATGCGCCGCGAACGCCTCGGCGTCGAACAGTCGGGCGAAGAATCCGCGCGCATCAGGCTCCGGCTCGATCCCGATTTCAACCACGCCCGGCAGCGCCAATGGAGTGAACTTCATCTCGGGCCCCCGCAACGCGACACCGCCGTTGCGAACATCCGTTCACCGAAACGCCTTTTCGGTTGCATCATGCGCAACGTTGGCGGAATTTCCGTGACGTGTGAGAATTCACTAACAGCCGCCGCACGACGGCACAACGGGACGCCCCGTTCATGGACAGGCATCGATGCCGCTTCTGCGCGCGGGCGCTCGACGAGACCTTCGTCGATCTCGGCCTGTCGCCTTTGGCGAACTCCTTCGTCCCGACGGAGCGGGCGGATGCGGCCGAGCCGACCTATCCGCTGCATGCCCGCGCGTGCGGTGCCTGCGGGCTGGTCCAGCTTCCGCAATTCGAGCCTGCGGCCAACATCTTCGACCGCTATCTCTACTATTCGTCCTATTCCGAGAGCTGGCTGCGTCACGCGGAGAGCTACGCCGACGAGATGATCGCCCGCGCGAGGCTCGGTGCAGCGTCCAAGGTGATCGAGATCGCCAGCAATGACGGATATTTGCTGCAATATTTTCAACGCGCCGGCATCCGCGCGCTCGGGATCGAGCCGGCCAGCGGTCCGGCGGCGACGGCGATCGCCAAGGGGATTCCGACCCGGACCTGCTATTTTGGCCGCGGTGCCGCCGCAGCGCTTCGCGCCGAAGGCCACGAGCCGGACCTGATCGTCGCCAACAACGTGCTGCCGCATGTCCCCGACCTCAACGATTTCGTCGCGGGTCTGCGCATTCTCCTGCCCGAGACCGGCCGTGCGACGCTGGAGCTGCCGCATCTGTTGCATCTGATCGAACAGATCCAGTTCGACACGATCTATCACGAACACCTCTCGTACTTCTCGCTCGCGACGCTGGAGACGGTGTTTCGCGCGCATGGCTTGCGCGTCTTCGACGTGGACGAATTGCCGACCCATGGCGGCTCGCTGCGCCTGCATGTCTGCGCCGAAGCCGCGCCTCAGGGCGCTTCGCCCACGCTCGAGAGGTTGCGTCAACGCGAAAGGGACGCCGGGCTCGACCAGCCTGCGACCTATCGTGATTTTCAGGCGAAGGTCGCGGCGAAGCGCGAGATGATCCGCGGCTTTCTCGTCGGCGCGCAGCGCGCGGGCAAGACGGTGGTGGCCTATGGCGCGCCCGCGAAAGGCAACACGCTGCTCAATTATTGCGGCGTCACGCGCAAGTTGATTTCGTTCACCGTGGACCGCAATCCGCACAAGCAGGGCCTGCTGCTGCCGGGAACGTATCTGCCGATCCGCGATCCCGCCGCCTTGATCGCAGCTAGGCCCGATTACGTCTTCATCCTGCCCTGGAATCTGAAGGACGAGATCATCGCGCAGCTGGCGGAGGTTCGCGCGTGGGGCGGACAATTCGTGGTGCCCGCGTCCGATCTTTCGATCGTATCCTGAGCGATGGTTAACGATCAGGCAGCGAGCGGAGCGGAATGGTCCGCGCGCAAAGCGAAATAGGCTTCCAGCTCCGACAGAGCCCGCTCTTCCCAATCCTTCGCCTGCTCCAGCAGCGACCAGCTCTGGCCCGGGCGGAAAGCAGCGGTCTGGCGATAGAGCGATGCGATGCCGCGATAGCGGCGCACATTCTCCAAGATGGCGTGACCGTTCATGTCCGAAAACTCCCTCGTCATTCCCGGGGGAGAAATTGCGGCCAAATCTTTTTCGAAAAGTTAGCGGCGCGCGGCAAGCTCGCGGATGGTTGCCGGACTGTTGCGCGCACGCAACGCGCGACGTGCTGCCAGGACGATTTCGGAGACGATTTCGAAAGCGATTTATTGCGGATTCGTTGCCGCGCTCTCGGCCGGGGACTTCAGCCCGCCGCGGCTGATGATCCTCACCGTCTCGCGGCAGAGATCGGCAAGGCCGATCAGCAGCACCGCGAGCAGGCAGAACAGGTTGATGGAATCGGTATTTGCGCTGCTCAGCGCGTTGAACTCGAAGAAGGGCGGAATGAACGCCCACCACACCAGCGGAATGGTGAACAGTGCGGCAAATCCCGCCGCCGGCGTGCCCGCGACGAGGCCGAGCACGAACAAGCCGGGCAGGAACACCGCAAAATAGAGCTTCGCGCCGAGCGCGATGCAGATGCCCTGAAGCACAGCCGACACAGCGACGACGACGCATCCAAGCAGAAATGCCTGCCACGACCATGGCCGTACCCGCGGTACGCCAAACAGTCCCGCACGCCTCATCAGCCTCCCCCTGCCGCCCTTTGACCGGGCCCGCTTGAGACGAAAGTACTACAGCCGCAGGCAAACCGCGAGATGGAAATTGCAGCCGAATGGGATTGGTAAACGAGCCGCAAGGCACGGCCCGGGGAGGCCTGCAGGCTGGTTGGGGTGCGTGTCCCGGACGAGCTGCAGCGCCGTTTGGCGTTGCGGCGCAGCGGCCGGATCCAGCAGCGGCACGGTCCAATGCGGTGCGATGGTCCCCGCCTCTCTAGCGCACCACCCCGGACGATGCTCCGCATCGCCGGGGGCGCGGCGGTGCGTCCGGGGCACGGGAGTGACAGCGGGCGAAACGGGCGACGGCCACGGCCTGTCCCCGGGTATCGCTGCGCTGATTCGGGCTACGACGAGGAGATCATGCCTTTGCCCGCACGGGCGATCCATCCGCCATCGTCATCACGCCCTTCCGGTCCACGATCATGCCATAGGTCTGCGGCTGACGGTGGACGTCGAAATTGAAGGTGGTGCGCTTGTAGGAATTGCAGAGGTCGAGATCGCAGCGGGCGAGCGCGAGCTCGTCGCCCTTGGTGGCGCAGCGCGCGATGATCTCGCCCGAGGGCGCGATGATGCAGCTGCCGCCGATGTGGTCGACACCCTCCTCGACGCCGGCCTTGGCGACGCCGACCACGAAGGTCCCGTTCTGATAGGCGCCGGCCTGCATGACCAGGTGGTTGTGGAACAGCGAGAGATCGTCATGCTCGGGCGCGGGCGGATTGTGCACCGGCGTGTTGTACCCGATCATCACCATCTCGACGCCCTGCAGGCCCATCACCCGATAGGTCTCGCTCCAGCGGCGGTCATTGCAGATCGCCATGCCCATCACACCGCCGAACGCATTGGCGACGCCGAAGCCGCTGCCCGGCTCGAAATAGCGCTTCTCCAGATGCTGAAATTTCCGCCAAGGCTCATGCTCGGCATGACCGGGCAGATGAACCTTGCGATACTTCAAGGTGATCGCGCCGCTCTTGTCCACGAGAATGGACGTGTTGTAGCGCCTGACGATTCCGGCCTCGACCGCCAGTTCGGCATAGCCGAGGCTGAAACCGATGCCGCTCGCGCGCGCAAGATCGAACAGGGCTCGCGTCTCCGGGCCCGGCATCTCGCGCTCGAAGAAGCTGTCGATTTCGGCCTGATCCTCAAAATACCAGCGCGGAAAAAACGTCGTCAGCGCGAGCTCGGGATAGACGATGAGGTCGCAGCCACTGGCCTTCGCCTCGCGCATCAAGGCCATCAGCCGTGCCACGACTTGGGTCCGGCTCTCGCTCCTCGCGATCGGGCCAAGCTGGCCGGCCGCAACAGTCACAAATCTCGTCACGCGTGATTCCTTCATGTCCCGGAGTGCGTCGGGCCTGAGCCTAATGAGCGGCGCACCGCGCGCACAGGCCGGCTCGCCCGTCGTCGTGACGGCACACAATCAAATTTCATGCCTGCGGGTATCATCGTGCGGAGCCGCGCGCGCCTTGGCAAAGAATCGGGAACTTCGTTGCGGATATGCAACGGTTCCCCACGGTCTGAAGCCGGACAAAACAAACTCCCAATCCGGCCACGAACCGCTCTCACAAGGCCGTGAGACTATCAGGGGAACGACGATGCGTGCACAACGCGTTTGGAAAGTGAATGGGGACGCCAGCATCGGGCATCTCCAATCGAAACTGGACGATCTCAATAAGCGCCTGGGTCAGCTGGAAAGCCTGCATTCTTCGAGCGGGAAGCTCGAAGAGCTCAAAGCGAGCGCGCTCAGCCTGTCCCGCGAGATCGACGACATCCGCTGCGCCGAGGCGACGGCGGCCTTGAGCGAGTTGCTGCGGAAGTAATCAGCAGGGCTGAGCTTGTCGATTCGGGGCGCTGAAGGAACCAACGTCACGTGCCGCCATTTCCATGAGAGCATGGAGCACGATCATGACCAGGCACCTGACGCGAGCCCATCTCGCACGCGGCGTGGCCGGCGCGGTGTCCACGCTGGTCCTTTGCGCGACGGCGGCCTTCGCCCTCGCGCGCCATTTTGCGCTGTGAGGGATTTGGCATGACCTCCGACCCCGAGGAGCAGGTACGGCTGCAAGGCTTTGGCGAGATGACGTTGCGCACCGCTGTCGCGACGCTGATGCAGCTCGCGCCGCGCGAGCGATCGGAGGCTGCGATCTTCCGCGTGCGCGACGGCGTGCGCCTCGCGGAAAGCGAGGTTGCCGAGCTCGCCTCGAACTGGGGCATCGAATCCGCACCAAAGGTGCGATCGCCGCGACTGGTCCCCGAGCAGCACTGGCCGGACATCGTCCGCGGCATGGTGCGCGAGGCGCCGCTGCCGGCGCTGATGGTCGCGTTCCTCGCGGGCGTTGTGATAGCGCGGCGGTAGAGCCCCGCGCCAGACTGCCGACGACCTCGTCCCGCAAATGCCTGGCCGCCGCAGCGGCCAGGCGGATGAGGCAGTCGTCTCAATGGTGCATTTTCTTTCCGCGGGCCGGCGGCAGCAGAACGGTGTCGATGACGTGGATGACGCCGTTGGACGCTTCGATATCCGGCTGGATCACGTGCGCATCGTTGACGCGGACACCGAGACTTCCGTCGACGTTCACGGGCTGACCTTGAACGGTCGCCACCTTGAGCGACTTGCCGGCGACATCGGCAGCCTTCACACGGCCTGGGATGACGTGATACTTCAGAATGGCCGCCAGCTTGGCCTTGTTCTTCAACAGCGACTCGACCGTTCCGGGCGGCAGCTTGGCGAAGGCTGCATCATTGGGCGCGAACACGGTGTAGGGGCCCTTGCCCTTGAGCGTATTGACGAGGCCGGCCGCTTTCACGGCCGTCACCAGCGTGGTGAACGAGCCGGCAGACACCGCCGTGTCCACGATGTCGGCGGCGCGTGCCGCAGACGAACCAAGCAGGCCAGCGACCATGGCCGCTCCGGCCACGAACGAACGAATTGCGGGCGTCATCAAATTCTCCAGATGTGATTGATCCATGCCGACGCGATGGGTGCACGCGCTATCGCGCATCCATCGTCCGATCCGTTGCGATCGACCCCCTTGAAACGAAGCCTCGCGACGGCTGGATCACCGCTCTTTTGAAAATCGACGGGCAGTGACGAGACGCCGCACCGACGTTCCACCGGTCCGGGCCGGACATTCAGCTCAAGGTCTTGATCACGAAACTCTTCAGCCGCTGCGCCGGCAGCGGAAGACGGTCGCGTTCAAGGATCGCGATCTCCGTGTCCTTAAGATCGGGCATTGGCTTTCCGTCCACCACGTGGAGATCGGGAGGGACCATATCCTTCGGAAGCACCGTCACGCCAAGCCGCGCGCGGACCGCGGCAAGTGTCCCGGCCAGCGAACCGCAGGTGTAGGCGACACGCCATGATCGTCTGGCGCGGTCGAGGGCTTCGGTTGCGCGCTTCCGGTAGACACAGGGTTTCGGCGAGACCGCGAGCGGAAGCACGCCTTGCCTGAGATCGACGCCGCCGGTGACCCAGACCAGCGGCTCACGCCACACGCGGGTGCCGGGGATTTCGATCGAGCGCTCGCGTTTGATCAGCGCCAGATCGAAAGCACCTTTGCGAAAGCGCTCGATCAGGTTCATCGTCAGATCGCAGGTGACTTCGAGATCGACCTGGGGATAGGCGTGGGCGAACCGGGCAAGCACATCGGGAAGATGGCGGGTCGCGAAATCCTCGGGCGCGCCGAGGCGAACGAGGCCCCGCATCGCCGGCTCCTGAATGCGCGCAACCATTTCGTCATTCAAGTCGAGCATGCGCCGGGCATCGTCGAAGAACGTCTCGCCTTCCGGGGTCAACGCGACCGCTTGCGGCGACCGTTCGAGCAATTTGCCACCGACCATTTGCTCGAGCCGGCGGATTTGCAGGGAGATCGTCGACTGCTGCAAGCCCAGCGTCTGCGCGGCGCGCGTGAAGTTGCCGAGCGAGACGATGGTGACGAAGGACCTGATCAGGTCGATGTCGAGGTTTTGGCGCGGACGAGCCATTATCATTGCCTTTTTCAATGATGATCCTTGATACAATCAATTTTGGCAAACACCAACGAAAAGCTATGCAGCCCTCCGTTCGCCCCAACCCGCCAGGAGGTCCCATGCTCGCGCTCGCCGTTCAGAATCTCGTCTCACCCTCGGTGCTGTTCTTCGGCGTGGGCCTCGGCGCCTCGCTCGGCCGCTCGGACCTCTCCGTGCCGGAGGCGATCGCGCGCTTCCTTTCGCTCTATCTGCTGATCTCGATCGGCTTTCGTGGCGGCGCCGAGGTCGCCCATCAGGGCCTGACGCTGGCGCTGGTGTTGACGATCGGGGCCGGCGTGGTGCTGTCGGCCGGCCTGCCCTTCATTGCCTACGCCCTGCTGCGCTATGGCGCGGGCCTCGACCACATCAACGCCGCCGCCGTGGCCAGTCACTACGGGTCCATCTCGGCCGTGACGTTCGTGGCCGTGACCGGCGCGCTCACCCAGCTCGCGCTGCCCTTTGACGGCTATATGATCGCGGTCGCGGCCGCGATGGAGACACCGGCGATCTTCTCGGCGCTGCTGATCGCGCGCAGCGGACAAGGGAAAGCGAAAGGCGAGTTCTCCGGAGGCTTTTTGCGCGAGATCGCACTCAACGGCTCGATCGTTGCCTTGCTCGGCGCGTTCGCGGTCGGCTGCATCACGGGTGAACGCGGGATGACCTCGCTGAGGCCCTTCCTGCTCGATGCATTCCCCGGCTTCCTGTGCGTCTTCCTGCTCGACATGGGCCTGATCGCCGGGCGCGGGCTGCGGGACGGCTGGAAATCGCTGTCTGCTGCGGTCGTAGGCTTTGCCTGGGTGATGCCGCTGATCGGCGCCGCATTCGCTGCGACTTTCGCCTGGCTCATCGGGCTGTCGCCAGGCAGCACCGCGATCCTGATGACGCTAGGGGCATCCGCCTCCTATATCGCCGTTCCGGCCGCGATGCGACTGGCCCTGCCCGCCGCGAACCCGGCGATCGCTCTGACGCTCTCGCTCGGCCTGACCTTTCCCTTCAATCTGATCGTCGGCATCCCGCTCTACATCGCCGCCGCCCAGATCATCGCACGGTGAAGACAGCATGCAGATGTTTGCCAAGAAGCGGATCGATATCCTGATCGAGCGGGCGCTGCTGAAGCGGCTGACCGACGAACTCGAGCGCACGGGCGTGAGCGGTTACTCCGTCGCGCCCCTCGCCGGCGGGCGTGGCCACGCCGGTCGGTGGGAAGCGGATGGCCAGATCAGCGATGCCGCCGGAATGTTCGCGCTGTGGTGTATCGTGGACGCAGCTCGCCTCGACGAGCTGCTTCAGGCCGTCTTCGCCATCGTCGCCCGGCAGGTGGGCCTGGTCTCGGTCAGTGACGTGCAGGTGGTGCGTCCGGAGCTGTTTTGACGGCAACAGGCGCGGCTGGTCGGGCCGGCGCCTGGACCGACGAACCTTGGCGGTGTGCAAAGCTTCATGCCATGCCGCCGCAGCAAGCCGCCCTGCCCCGCCAAATCGGCCGTGGACCCGATCCCGAAATCGTAGCAGAAAGGCGCTCCGAGGCGCTGACAGCCGGTCTGCCAAGCCTCTGGAAAACGTCAACTTTTGGAAGAATGGTCGGAGTGGCAGGATTCGAACCTGCGACCCCTGCGTCCCGAACGCAGTGCTCTACCGGGCTGAGCCACACTCCGACAAGAGGCCGGCTTATAGCGTCGGGTTTGGCGCACCGCAAGCGGCCGAGATGAGGAATTTTGTCCCTGTGAAAACGGGTGTTGAAACGCTGATTTTACCGGCCGGTGCGGCCGGCGCGGAGGCTGCCGCCCGGCGGCTGGCGGCCGGCGGGCTGGTCGCGTTTCCGACCGAGACGGTCTACGGGCTTGGGGCGGATGCCGCCAACGCCACCGCGATTGCCCATCTCTACGCCGCCAAGGGGCGGCCGGCGTTCAATCCGCTTATTGCCCATGTGCCTGATATCGCCGCCGCGCGCCGGATCGGGCGGTTCGACGCGCGCGCGTTGAAGCTTGCCGAGGCGTTCTGGCCGGGGCCGCTGACGCTGGTGGTGCCGAAGACGGAGAACTGCCCGGTGGCGGATCTCGCCACCGCTGGCCTCGACACGGTCGCGATCCGCATTCCCGCCCACCCGGTCGCGCAGGCGATCCTGCGCGCCTTCGGCGGGGCGGTGGTGGCACCGTCCGCCAACATCTCCGGCCACGTCTCGCCGACACTGGCCGCCCATGTCGAGAGCGACCTGTCAGGGCGGATCGACCTGATCGTCGACGGCGGGCCCGTCGCGGTCGGCGTCGAATCGACCATCGTCGGCTGCTTCGAGACCGCGATGCTGCTGCGGCCCGGCGGGCTGTCGCGCGAGCGGATCGAGGCGGTGCTCGGCGAGCCCCTGGCGCGGCCGCCGGTGGAGGCCGAAATCGGCGACAGCCAGCCGCTGGCGCCGGGCATGCTGGCCTCGCATTACGCGCCGCGCGCGCCTGTGCGGCTGAAAGCGCAGGACGTGGCGCCAAGCGAAGCGCTGCTGGCGTTCGGTCCTGCACGCCTACCCGGCATGGAGGCCGCCGCCGCTGTCATGAATTTGTCGCCCACCTCTGATCTCGATGAAGCCGCCGCCAATCTGTTCGGCTATCTTCGCGAGCTCGATGCGAAGGGCCCGCGGGCGATTGCGGTGATGGCGATCCCCGAGGAAGATTTGGGTGAAGCGATCAACGACCGGTTGCGCCGGGCGGCGGTTGCGCGCTGAGAAGCTTGAGAAGAGACACGACAATGAACGTCAACACACCCGCCGTCCCGCCGCTTGCGCCCGAGCTGATCGAGCAATTTCGTGAGATCGTCGGCGAGCGTCACGCGATCACCGATGCCAACGATATCCAGCCCTACGTCACCGAGGAGCGCAATCTGTTCCACGGCCGCTCGCCGCTGGTGCTGCGCCCGGGCTCGACGGCCGAAGTCTCCGACATCTGCAAGCTCGCCTCCGCGCACAGGATCGCGCTGGTGCCGCAGGGCGGCAACACCGGGCTCGTCGGCGGCCAGACCCCGCACAATGGCGAGGTCGTGGTGTCGCTGCGCAGGCTCGACAAGATCCGCGAGGTCGACACTGCCTCCAATACCATGACGTGTGAGGCCGGCGTCGTGCTGCAGGTGGCGCAGCAAAAGGCCTCCGACGTGGACCGGCTGTTTCCGCTGTCGCTGGGCGCGGAAGGCAGCTGCACCATCGGTGGCAATCTCTCGACCAATGCCGGCGGCACCGCCGCGCTCGCCTATGGCGTCGCGCGCGAGATGGCATTGGGGCTCGAGGTCGTGCTCGCTGACGGGCGCGTCCTCAATACGCTCTCGAAGCTGAAAAAGGACAACACCGGCTACAATCTGCACAATCTCTTCATCGGCGCCGAAGGCACGCTCGGCATCATCACCGCGGCGACCCTGAAACTGTTTCCGAAGCCGCGAGCGGTCGAGACCGCCTATGTCGGGCTGAAGTCGCCGGCTGCGGCCTTGAAGCTGCTGACGATCGCGCAGGGCGAAGCCGCCAATGCGCTGACGAGCTTTGAGCTGCTGTCGGAGATGGCCGTCGACTTCTCGGTGCGGCACGGCATCGACGTGCGCGATCCGCTCGCGGAGAAACATCCCTGGTACGTGCTGATGGAATTGTCCTCGCCCGGCGACGACGCCCGCACGCCGCTGGAGACGATCCTGGCCCGCGCCATGGAAGAGGAGATCGTCGACGACGCCGTGATCGCGGCGAGCCTTGCCCAGCGCAACAATTTCTGGAAGCTGCGCGAGGAGATGTCAGCGGCGCAGAAGCCCGAGGGCGGCTCGATCAAGCACGACATCTCGGTGCCCGTCGCCGCCGTGCCCGCCTTCATCGCCGAGGCAGATGCCGCCGTGGTGAAGCTGATCCCGGGCGCGCGGCCGGTGCCGTTCGGCCATCTCGGCGACGGCAATCTGCATTACAATGTCAGTCAGCCGGTCGGCGCCGACACCGCCGATTATTTGGCGCGCTGGCACGATGTGAACGCCGTGGTGTTCGAGATCGTGCTGCGCATGGGCGGCTCGATCTCCGCCGAGCACGGCATCGGCGTGCTCAAGCGCGACGAGCTGCCCGA
The DNA here is from genome assembly GCF_015291745.1 of Bradyrhizobium sp. CCBAU 53351. Lineage (NCBI taxonomy): Bacteria > Pseudomonadati > Pseudomonadota > Alphaproteobacteria > Hyphomicrobiales > Nitrobacteraceae > Bradyrhizobium > Bradyrhizobium sp. CCBAU 53351. The sequence continues at coordinate 1,936,346 of NZ_CP030059.1, read as the reverse complement.
CGTCAAGGACAAGACCGCGATCGAGCTGATGCGCGCGATCAAGGCGATGCTCGATCCGCAGGGCATCATGAATCCGGGGAAGGTGCTGTGAGTGCGCTCGCGATCTCCGCGATCACCGATGCCGACGTCGAACCGGTGGTGGCGCTGTGGCAGCGCTGCGGCCTGACGCGGCCCTGGAACGATCCGCATGCCGACATCGCCCTGGCGCGGCGGCGCGACAATTCCACCGTGCTGATCGGCCGCGAGGGCGGCGCGATCGTGGCGACAATCATGGTCGGCCATGATGGCCATCGTGGCTGGGTCTATTATGTCGCGGTCGATCCAGACTGCCAGAAGCGCGGCTTCGGCCGCCTCATCATGGCGGCGGCCGAGGAGTGGCTGCGCGCGGCCGGAATTTCGAAGCTGCAGCTCCTGGTCCGCCGCGAGAACGAAGCGGCCAATGCGTTCTACGGCTCGCTGGGCTTCGAGCTATCGACCTCCGTGATGTTCCAGAAGTGGCTCGACGGCCGCACTCCCACCTAGTTCCGGAAGAAGATCATGACCGTTTCCGACCGCGTCCGCATCAAGGACGTCCGCGTGCTCTCGAACAATTGGACCACGCTCAAGAACACCACGTTCGAGTACCGGCGCGCCAGCGGCGAATGGCAAACGCAGCATCGCGAGACCTATGAGCGCGACAACGCCGCCGCCGTGCTGCCGTATAATCTCGCGCGGCGCACCGTGATCCTGGTGAAGCAATTCCGCCTGCCGGCCTTCATACGCGGCTACGACGACCTGTTGATCGAGGCGGCCGCCGGCGTTTTGGATAATGCCGAGCCCGAGGAGCGCATCCGCGCCGAGGCGGAGGAAGAGACCGGGTATCGCCTGCATCACGTCCACAAGGTGTTCGAGGCGTTCATGAGCCCGGGCGCCATCACCGAGAAACTGCATTTCTTCGTCGCCGAGTACGAGCCGGAGATGCGGGTCAGCGACGGCGGCGGCCTCGAGCACGAGGGCGAGGACATCGAGGTGCTGGAGCTCTCGATCGACGAGGCCCTGGCGATGATCACTGACGGCCGCATCATCGACGCCAAGGCCATCATGCTGCTGCAATACGCGGCGCTGCACGTGTTCAGGTGAGCTTCTTACCCTCCCCTGGAGGGGCCCCTCCAGGGGAGGGTAAGTGGCAGCACCGATGCCGCAGCATCCTCACATGCAATTCAGCCCTGCGCTGCCCCGCTCCCCTGTTGAGCACCCCCAAAACTATCTCTAGTCTGTCGCCAACCAAGAACCAGGAGACGCGCCCATGACCGCGCCGCGCGACGACGAATTCGGCTTTGCGCCCGACTATGATTCTCCCATCCCCTACATGCAGCGCACGCGCGAATATTACGCGGCGATCGGCTACACCACGGCGTATCGCTGGGCGCATTACACTGCAGCGCCGTTCCAGCCGCTGAAGAAGCCGCTGGCGAAGTCGCGCGTGACCATCATCACCACCGCCGCGCCCTACGATCCCGCCAAGGGCGACCAGGGGCCGGGCGCGGCTTATAATGGCAGCGCGAAGTTCTACCAGGTCTATGACGGCGACACGTCGAGAGAGCACGACCTGCGCATCTCGCATATCGGCTACGACCGCAAGCACACCAGCGCCACCGACAACGGCACCTGGTTTCCGCTGCCGCAGCTGTTGAAGGCGAGCGCGGCGGGCCGGATCGGCGAGGTTGCCCCGCGCTTCTTCGGCGCGCCGACCAACCGCAGCCACCGCGTCACGCTCGACACCGATGCACCGGAAATTCTGGCGCGCTGCCTTGCCGATAAGGTCGACGTCGCGGTGCTGGTGCCGAACTGCCCGGTCTGCCACCAGACCACGGCGCTGGTGGCGCGGCATCTCGAGGCCGGCGGCATCCCGACCGTGATCATGGGTTGCGCCAAGGACATCATCGAGCACGCGGCCGCGCCGCGCTTCCTGTTCTCCGACTTCCCGCTCGGCAATTCCGCCGGCAAGCCGCACGACGTCGCCTCGCAGGCGCAGACGCTGGAGCTGGCGCTTCAGCTGCTGGAGACCGCGAGCGGCCCGCAGACGACGATGCAGTCGCCGCTGCGCTGGAGCGAGGACGCCTCCTGGAAGCTCGACTACAACAACGTCGCGCAGCTCTCTCCGGAAGAACTGGCACGCCGCCGCGCCGAGTTCGACAAGCAGAAGGAGATCGCGCGCGGCAACCGCGCCGCCTGACGGCTCCAGGAACAATAATTATCGGGAGAACGACGTGACGCGACCGTTCGAGGGCGTGAAGATCCTGGATTTCACGCAAGTGCTGGCCGGCCCCTATGCGAGCTACCAGCTCGCGCTGCTCGGGGCCGACGTCATCAAGGTCGAGCGGCGCGAGGGCGAGGACATGCGCCGCACGCCGCTCTCACGCGAATGGGCCGAGCGCGGGCTGGCACCGGCGTTCCAGGCGATCAACGGCAACAAGCGCAGCCTGACGCTCGATCTGCAGAAGCCGGAGGCGATCGCGATCGTGAAGAAGCTTGCCGCGACCGTCGACGTCGTGATGGAGAATTTCCGCCCGGGCGTGATGGACAAGCTCGGCATCGGCTACGAGGCGCTTTCGGCGATCAATCCAAAACTGATCTATTGCGCGGTGTCGGGTTTTGGCCAGACCGGCCCGGATCGTTTGCGGCCCGGCTATGACGGCAAGATGCAGGCGCTGTCGGGCATCATGGCGATCACCGGCCATCCCGAGACCGGGCCGACGCGCGCGGGCTTTGCGGTGTGCGACGTGCTCTCGGGCGCGACCGCTGCCTTCGGCGTCTCGAGCGCGCTCTACCAGCGCGACCGCACCGGCAAGGGACAGCTCATCGACGTCTCCATGCTGGAGGCGACAATGGCCTTCCTCTCCGGGCAGATCGCGGACTGGTCGGTCGCGGGACATCGCCAGCAACTGTCGGGCAACCAGGCGGTGAGCCGCCGGACCACGGCAAACCTGTTCAAATGCGGCGACGGCCATATCCTGCTCGCCGTCAACAACGAGAAGCAGTATCGCGCGCTGATGTCCGCGCTCGGCCGCGAAGACACGCTGAGCGACCCACGCTTTGCCGACTGGTTCTCGCGCAACGAGAACGAGCCGGCCTTGCGCGCCATCATCGAGGAGGCGCTTGCGGCGAGGCCTGCGCGCGAATGGGAGACCATTCTGGAAGACGCCGGCGCGCCTTGCGCCAGCATCTGGAAGGTCGAGGAAGTCATCGACCATCCGCAAATCAAGGCGCGCGGCGCGATCCAGGAACTCGACACGCCCTACGGCCGGCTGCGCTTTGCCGGCAGCGGCTTCAAGCTCGCCCATGGCGGCGGCCGGCTGGACCGGATGGCGCCGGAGCTGGGCGCCGATACGGATGCGGTGCTGGACGAGCTGGGATTCGATGCCGCCGAGATTGCGGCGTTGAGGGCGAGGGAGATCGTTTAAAACACCGCTGCCGCAGGGTGGCAGTGATTAGAACAACGAGCCCTGTCCGTCATCCGATGATGCAGCAGTAACCTTCCGCGCCGCCTTCTTCGGCTTGGCCGCTTCAGCTTCCGCCGCCATCTCCTCCGCACTGACCGGCAAGAGCAGCTGCTCGTCGTCATTGGCGACGCGGTTGACGCGGGTGGAGACGGGGTGCCAGGCGAATTCGCCGATGCGTGGGGCGGCGAGCAGCGGCAGGATCGAATCGACATCGTCGCCTTTGATGTCGAGCCAGCGTTCGACATCGCGCTCGCCGATGGTGACGGGCACGCGGTCATGCAGCGCGGCGAGATCCTCGCCCGCCGCGGCCGTGACGATCGCGACGGTGTCAAGCTCCTCGCCGTTCGGGCCGGCCCAGGTCTCGAACACCGCAGCGAAGCCAAGCGGCGCGCCGTCGGCGCGGTGGATGAAGAAGGGCTGCTTGCGGCCGTCCTCCACCTTCCATTCGTAATAGCCATCGGCCGGGATCAGGCCGCGCCGCCGGCGAATCGCCCGCTTGAATGCGGGCTTCTCGAGGATCGTCTCCGAGCGGGCATTGATCAGGAGGGTAAAGCTCTTGGGATCCTTGACCCAGCCGGGCAGCAATCCCCAGCGCATCAGCCGGAAATGCCGCGCGCCGTTCTCGACCAGCACGACCGGAATCGGTTGTGTCGGCGCGACATTGTACCGAGGCGGGAAATTCGGCTGCTCGACATAGCCGAACAGTTGCCGCAAAGCCGCGGGGGCCGAAGTTATGACGAAGCGTCCACACATCTCAGGGCGTCTATATAGGGTCCGTTCAGGTCCTTTTAACCCCGAACGTTAACACTGTGGCAGATGAGCTCAACGGCCTCCCAACCCGCGCGGACGCATGTACAGACGGGCCCCGAGGCCGCCGCCTGGGCCGAGCGGCTGCGCGTGGCCAATATCAACCCGCGGACCGGGCTTGCCACTGACTATCTCAACCATTTCAATGAAGCCGTGATGCTGCTGGAAATGGTTCCGGACATGCCGGAATGCGCCGAGGATTTTTTGACCTGGTCGCCCCTGTCCTATGCCGAGCATTTCACGGCGTCGAATTTCAAGGCGCGCGACCTCGCCATCGAAGCCTATGAGAAGGCCGATCCCAACGTGCGCGCCCAGTTCGACCACCTCACGGATACCATGACCTCGATCCTGACCGCGGTCGGCACGGCCATGCGCGAGGTCGAGAAGGACACGACGCGGATCCGCCTCGCCGAGCAGGCCGCGCTCTGGGTCAAGCCGCTGATCGCGGCCTGCGGCGGTATCATCCACGGCGGCGCCGAAGCCGACGTCGATACCATCATGGCGAACTGAGCCAATTCCTGTAGGAACCAGTCCTGTAAAACAGGTCTCGTAAGAAATGGCGTCGGTCGTCCAGCCCACCCACCCCCAGCTTGCCGTGAGTGCCGCGATTTTCCGCGACGGCAAGGTGCTGCTGACCCGTCGCGCCCGTTCGCCGGCGAAGGGGTTCTATTCGCTGCCCGGCGGCCGGGTCGAGTTCGGCGAATCGCTGCACCAGGCGCTTAAGCGCGAGGTCGATGAGGAGACCGGGCTCGACATTGCCGTCGCAGGCCTTGCCGGCTGGCGCGAGGTGCTGCCGGCCGCGCCCGGCGCCGGCCATTATCTGATCATGTCGTTTGCCGCCCGCTGGGTGGCCAGGGAGCCGTCCCTCAACGACGAGCTCGACGATTACCGCTGGATCTCCCCTAGCGCCCTGGCGAGCCTTACCGACCTCAAGCTGACCGGGGGGCTGGAAGAGGTGATCCAGTCCGCCGCGCGGCTGATTGGCCCCTGAGCGCCCCCGCCTTGCGTCCACCGCCTCGAGGGGGCATACACCCCGCCGATGTCCACGCGATTTCTGGCCATTTTTGTCCTGATTCTCGCCTGCGCCTCCGGACCCATTCGGGCCCAGGACGTGGCGGCGCCGTTCGACGCCGATTTGCAGCGGCTGGCCGAGATCCTCGGCGGGCTGCACTATCTGCGCGGCGTCTGCGGGTCCAACGAGGGCAACAAATGGCGCAACGAAATGCAGGCGCTGATCGATGCCGAAACCCCCTCCGGGGAGCGCCGCACCCGCATGATCGCCGGTTTCAACCGCGGCTATAACGGCTTCCAGCAGACCTACCGCAGCTGCACGCCGGCCGCGACGGTGGCGATCCGCCGCTATATCGAGGAAGGCTCGAAGATCTCGCGGGATCTGACGGCGCGTTACGCGAACTAGTTCTCTCCTCGTGTCATTCCGGGGCGAGCGCAGCGCGAGCCCGGAATCCATTCATCCACCGACTCTGTAGCGCGATGGATTCTCAGGTGCGCAATTACGCACCATAGCTCGCGACTTCGTCGCGCCCCGGAATGACAGCCGGGCCGGAACTCTGTCATCGACTTTGTACACAGCCGTTAACCGTTCCTAAAGATGTGGCCTAGCGGTCGTTAACGCCCGTGCTACACCTCTCGCACAGCGCATCGCCGTGGATCGCGCCCCAGCCCTGATCGAGTTTCATGAGCCAGCCGATTTCCTACGCCCCCGCCCGCGCGCCGCTGCCCGATCACGAGCAGAAACAGGCCGCACTGAGCTATCTCAACGAGGCTTGGGCCGAAGCGCGCCATGACGGCGTGGACGGCGACTGCCTGGCACAGGCGAGCCTGTTCGCGGCCTTTGCCGAGCTCGTCGGCACCTATGGCGAGGACGCGGTCGCCAAATTCGTCGAAGGCTTCCCCGGCCGTATCCGCAACGGCGAATTCTCGGTCGACATCTGCAGGCAGTAGGCTTCCGAAAATGACCCCGCCGCTTGGGCGGGGCCAGTCAACGGATGAATGACTTTGCGAAGAGATTTGGCCGAAAGGCTTCGCAAAAGTCTGCCGGCTTTATCGCACGGAAGCCGCTTGCCCCCGACAAGCATTAGTCTCGCAATGGCCGGGAGATGTTCCTGACGGAGTCGGGAATGCGCTCCCTCCCCCTCACGGCTCGATCTTGAGCGTCGCTTTCATGTTGGGATGATAGCGGCAGTAATATTCGACCGTTCCCACCTTTTTCAGAACTGACGTCGCCGATGCCTTGGGCGGCAACTTCACGTCGAAATCACCGTTCTTCGCGGTGGCGGTATGGGCGAAGACGTCCTTGTTGATCCAGCTGACGGTATCGCCGACTTTGGCCGACACCTCAGCCGGCGAGATCACGAGGTTCTCCATCGTGATCTCGATCGTCGCGGCGTGCGCCGGGACGACCATCGCGGCGAAGACAAGCGCGATGGGAAACGAAGTCAGCCGCCCCGACATCATCGCACACTCCCTATTTCAGCTCGGCCGCGACATGTTCGGCGTGCTGCTGATGGCCCTGGAAGATCTTCAGGCCGGTCTGCAGCAGGCTCTTCAGCTCGGCGTTGCTCGCCGACGGAATCAGCTGCGTCTCCAGCGCGCCGTTGACCGCCTTGTGGTAGGCGACCTCGTTGGCGACATAGGCCTTGTCGAAGGCAGCACCGCTCAGCTTGTCGAGCTCGGCCAGCTTGTCGCTCGCCTGCTTGGACAGCGCCTTGCTGGTGTCGTTGTCTTCAGGGGTGACGTTCAGCTTCTTGACCAGCGCGAGCGCCTGCTTGTTGACGGCCTCGTGGTCACGCAGCATGTCCTCAGCGAACGCCTTCACGTCCTTGCTCTTGGCCTTCTTCTGCGCCTGCTTGGCCGCGTTGATGTCGATCACGCCAGCGGTGTAGGCGATATGGGCGATCTGCGGATCGGTGGGCTTGTCGGCGGCGCTGGCGCCTTGCAGCAGCGCGGGGCTCGACAACAGAATGGCCGCGGCGATCGCCGCGCTCCGTCGGGTGAACATGGCTTGGTGCTCCTGTGGTGCCGGCATTGCCCGGCGCGTTGCGTCACAGGGATTGGATGGCAGTTTCGCGCAAACGTTCCCGAAAAATGACGCGCCGACGCCAATCAACAGATGCCAATCAGCCGATGCCGAGGCGTTTGAGCACAGCCTCCGTCAGGCGTTCGCAACGCTGCCCGGCAAACGGAAAGGCGTCCATCACGACGGGGCCGATCTTTTTCTCGACGTTCTCGCGCAGCAGGGCGCGCGCACGATGCAAACGCGTCTTCACGGTCTCGGGCTTGATGCCGAGCAGCTCGGCCGTCTCCTCCATGCTCATCCCCTCCATCACCCGCGCGATGAAGACCATGCGGAAGGCGTCGGGCAATTCGTCGACCGCGTGTTCGACGACGCGCTGGATTTCGCGTTGAGCCATGGATCTTTCCGGATCGGTTGCGGCGGACGAAAGGGGGAACTTGATGATCTGTGCTTCTAGCGTTGCCTCCGGCACCGATCCCAGCTCGACCTGCGGCCTCCGGCTGCGCAGGCGCCCTAGCGCTTCGTTGATGGCAATGCGCGACAACCAGGTCGACAGCGCCGACGTACCAAGAAAGCCGTCGAGATGCGTGAAGGCGCGGACATAGGTTTCCTGCACCACGTCCTCGGCCTCACTGTCGCTGCGCAGAATGCCGCGGGCGAGGCGATAGAGCCTGCGGTTGTTGCCCTGCATGATCTCGCGCAATGCGGCTTCGTCTCGGCGCCGCGCGCGCTCGATCAGCTCGGTTTCCGATGTCCTGGCACCGGCCGACAGGCCGGCTGCGGTCCCTTGCATGGTGGCTGCCTTATCTCCATTGGTTCCGGACATCGGATGCAGGCCCAGGGGAAAGGTTCCCGGATTTCTTACACTCGCCTGGAGAGCCCCTCCAGGGGTAGCCAAGCACACCTAATCCGTCTCGATCGGCAGTGCCGGGTCCCTCGCCCATTCGCCCATCGAGGCGTCGTAGAGCGTCAGCCTGTCGTAGCCGAGCTGCGTCAGCAGGAAGAGGTCGATCGTCGCCGAGATGCCGCCGCCGCAATAGAGGATCACGTTCTTGTCGCGCGTGACGCCGGCAGCTGTGAATTTGGCTTCGGCGTCGGCGAGCGTCGTCAAGGTCTTGTCGGCATTGACGAGCGTCGCGGCCGATACGTTGACGCTGCCGGGCACACGGCCGGGCCGGCCGTAGCGGCTCGGCTCGAGGCCGCGATGAAATTGCGGACCGAGCGCGTTGACGATCACCGTCGCGGGATCGCCGATCCGCGCCTTCACGGCGGTCTTGTCGACGAAGAAATCCGCGCGCGGCGTGGCCTTGAAGGTCGTCGCGGGATAGCCTTTCGGTATGCCAGTCTCGATTGGGCGTCCCTCCTCCTTCCATTTGTCGAAGCCGCCGTCGAGCACCTGCGCATCGACGCCGAGCGAGCGCAGCATCCACCAGAACCGCGTCGCCCACATCATGGTGCCGATGCTGTAGAGCACGATGGTCTTGCCGGCATCGAGGCCGTGGCGGCCGAAGGCGGCCTCGAGCTGGGCCACGTCAGGCATCATGAAGAACTGTTGCGACGAGGCGTCGGAGAACTCGCCCTGCAGGTCGAGGAAATCGGCGCCGGGGATGTGGCCGGCCGCGAAGGTCTTGTCGCCGGGGACCGCGCGATACGGCACGTCGCTGCCCGGCGGGACGGGTTCGTTATAGGTCGTGCAGTCGTAGAGGCGGAGGTTGGGATCGCCGAGGATGGCGGCGAGCTGGTCGGTGGTGATGAGGGCGGCTGGCTCTGACATCGGAATGCACTCCCGTTCGAAAGGAAGTGTAGCTCTCTCCTCTCGTCATTGCGAGCCACCGGGTCCGCGCGAAGCGCGGCCCGATGACAGGCTCCGCGAAGCAATCCGGAATCTTTCCGCGGAGGGACGCTGGATTGCTTCGTCGCAAGGGCTCCTCGCAAGGACGGGGATGGTGCGTTCGTCCCCGACCGAAGCGTCCTACTGCGTCAGCGTCTCCAGAAACCGCACCGGCTCGCCCTGCGATGGTGTCACCAGCTCGCCCTGCCACATCACGCGGCGGCCGCGGACAAACGTGCCGACGGGCCAGCCTGTGACACGCAGGCCGTCATAGGGGGTCCAGCCTGCCTTCGACGCGACCCATTTGTTGGTGATGGTTTCGCTGCGCTTGAGGTCGACGACCGTGAAGTCGGCGTCGTAGCCCGCGGCGATGCGGCCCTTGCAGGCCATGTTGTAGAGACGCGCGGGGCCGGCGCTGGTCAGGTCGACGAAGCGCGCCAGGGAGAGCCGGCCCGCGTTGACGTGGTCGAGCATCAGCGGCACCAGCGTCTGCACGCCGGTCATGCCGGAGGGCGAGGCGGGATAGGTCTTCTGCTTCTCCTCCAGCGTATGCGGAGCGTGGTCGGAGCCAAGCACGTCGATGATGCCCTGCTCGATGCCGCGCCAGATGCCAGCACGGTGATCGGCGCCGCGCACCGGCGGGTTCATCTGCGCCAGCGTGCCGAGGCGCTCATAGCATTCCGGCGCGACCAGCGTGAGATGATGCGGCGTCGCCTCGCAAGAGGCGACGTCCTTGTGATCCCTGAGGAACTCGATCTCTTCCTTGGTCGAGATGTGCAGCACGTGGATGCGCTTGCCGGTCTCGTGCGCGAGCTTGACCAGGCGCTGCGTGGCCATCAGCGCCGCGGTTTCGTCGCGCCAGACCGGATGCGAGCGCGGATCGCCTTCGAGACGCAGAGATTTGCGATCGTTGAGACGGTACTCATCCTCGGCATGGAAGGCGGCGCGGCGGCGGATTACCTGAAAAATGCGGCGCAGGCTTTCGTCGTCCTCCACGAGGAGCGCACCGGTCGAGGAGCCGATGAACACTTTGACGCCGGCGCAGCCGGGCGCGCGCTCCAGCACCGGCAGGTCCTGCACGTTCTCGCGGGTGCCGCCGATGAAGAAGGCGAAATCGCAATGCATGCGGTGATGGGCGCGCTTCACCTTGTCGGTGAAGGTGGCCTCGGTCACGGTGAGCGGCGAGGTGTTCGGCATCTCGAACACGGCGGTGACGCCGCCCATCGCGGCGCTGCGCGAGCCTGTCTCGAGGTCTTCCTTCTGCTCCAGCCCGGGCTCGCGGAAATGCACCTGGGTGTCCATCACGCCGGGCAGGATGTGCAGGCCCTTGCAGTCGATCACCTCCGCGGCGGAGGCCTGCGACAGCGGACCCAGTTCGGCGATGCGGCCCTTGGTGATGCCGATATCGCGAACACCCTCGCCGTCCTGGTTGACGACGGTGCCATTCTTGAGGATCACATCGAAGCGTTGGGTCATGGCTGAAGGCCTCTCTCGTCCCCAAGCGCAGGGCTCGAGGTCTTGTCGTTTATGCCTCGCGGGCTTACGTTCCGGAGCAACATGTCGCAAGAGATTTTCGCATGAAATCAGCGTTTCTTCCCGACCGGGGCGTGGTCAAGGTCGCGGGCGAGGATGCGCGCAACTTCCTCAACGGCCTGGTCACGACCGACGTCGACAGGTTGAAGCCGGGCCTGGGGCGATTCGGCGCGCTGCTGACGCCGCAGGGCAAGATCATCGTCGATTTCCTGATCACCGAGGTGCCCGCAGGCCATGGCGGCGGGTTCCTGCTCGACTGCCCGAAAGCGCTGGCGGATAGCCTCGCCACCAAGCTGAAATTCTACAAGCTGCGCGCCAAGGTCACGGTGGAAAACCTCGATCTCGGCGTGCTCGGCGCCTGGGATGGCCAGCCAGCGGCCCAGCCCGATCTTGCGTTCGCCGATCCGCGCCAGGACGGGCTCGGCTATCGCATCCTGATCCCCGAGGATCTCAAGCAGAAGCTCTCCGACCTCATCGGGGCCGAGCTTGTCGATGCGACCGAATACGAGGCGCACCGCATCGCGCTCGGCGTGCCGCGCGGCGGGCTCGACTTCTCGTACAACGACGCCTTTCCGCACGAGACCAACATGGACCGCCTTGCCGGCGTCGATTTCGACAAGGGCTGCTATGTCGGCCAGGAGGTCGTCTCGCGCATGCAGCATCGCGGCACCGCACGCACCCGCAGCGTCAAGGTGCTGCTTGACGACTTCTCGCCGGAGGCCGGCGTCAGCGTCATGGCCGGCGACAAGCCGGTCGGCACCATGGGCTCGTCGGCGCAAGGCAAGGGCATTGCCCTGGTGCGCATCGACCGCGTCGCCGAGGCGCTCGATGCCGGCCAGCCGCTGACCGCTGGCGGGCTCGCGTTGAAGCTGGCAGACCCGGACGTCGTTCGTATCCCCGCGAAGCAGCCCACCGCATGAGCCGAGCCCCTCGCCTGCATCCCGACGGAAAGACGCGTTGCCCTTGGCCCGGCGAAGATCCGCTTTATGTCGCGTACCACGACACCGAATGGGGCGTGCCGGAATATGACGACCGCGCGCTCTACGAGAAGCTGATCCTCGACGGTTTCCAGGCCGGCCTGTCCTGGATCACCATCCTGCGCAAGCGCGACAATTTCCGCAAAGCCTTCGACGATTTCCAGCCGGAGAAGATCGCGCGCTACAACGAGAAGAAGGTCCACGCGCTGATGAACGATGCCGGCATCGTGCGCAACAAGGCCAAGATCGACGGCGCGATCCTGAGCGCGAGATCGTATCTCGACATCATGGAGAAGGGTCCGGGCTTCTCGAAGCTGCTGTGGGACTTCATGGACGGCAAGCCCAAAGTCAACCATTTCAAGACCACGGCAAGCGTGCCCGCCTCGACGCCGCTGTCGACCCAGATCTCGAAAGAGCTGTCCTCGCGCGGCTTCAAATTCGTCGGCCCGACCATCGTCTATGCCTTCATGGAAGCGACCGGCATGGTCAACGACCATCTCGTCGACTGCCATTGTCACGCGACTTGCGGCAAGGCGCCGCGCAAGCCGCGTCTCAAGTCCAAATGACCGTGAAGAAGACCGCGCGCGACGCGCAGTCCCGCGCCTGGCAGCGCATGCTGTCGGGCCGGCGGCTCGATCTGCTCGATCCCTCCCCGCTCGACGTCGAGATCGCCGACATCGCGCATGGCCTCGCGCGCGTCGCGCGCTGGAATGGCCAGACCATCGGCGCGCATATCTTCTCGGTCGCGCAGCACACGCTGCTGGTGGAGATCGTGCTGCGGCACGAGATGCCGCGCGCCGATCAGCGCATGCGGCTCGCCGCACTGCTGCACGATGCGCCGGAATACGTGATCGGCGACATGATCTCGCCGTTCAAGGCGGTGCTCGACGGCCATTACAAGGCCGTGGAGAAGCGCCTGCTCGGCGCCATCCATATCCGCTTCGGCCTGCCACCGGACTTGCCGGAGGAGATCACATCAGCCATCAAGGCCGCCGACCGCGGCGCGGCCTATCTGGAAGCGACCGAGCTTGCCGGCTTCAGTGAGAGCGAGGCGCGGCGCCTGTTCGGCAAGGATCCCGGCCTCACCGACAGCGTCCGGCGCGATTATCTCACGCCCTGGACCGCGGCGCGGGCCGAGAAGCAGTTTCTGGAGCGGTTTGGCGCGGTGTCTGCGTAGCATCATCCCTTCGTAGGGTGGTCAAAGCGAAGCGTGCCCACGAAACCAGGCGAGATGCGCGCATTTGCGAGATGGTGGGCACTTTGCGCCTTTGCCCACCCTACGAGCGCTCGTTATAATCGCGGCAAAAAGGTCCACCATGATCCACGTCTGTTCGCTCGCCGCGCTTCCCGAAACCGTCCGCCTCACCAAGGCCAGCCATGTGCTGACCGTGATGGCCAATGTCGAGCAGGTGGCCCGGCCGGTCTCCGTGCTGCCGGCCAATCATCTCAAGGTGTCGATGGACGACATCACCGAGGAGATGGACGGTTTCGTCGCACCCTCCGAGGGGCACATCGACCAGGTGCTGAATTTCGTGCGCTCCTGGGACCGCGGCGCACCGCTGGTGGTGCATTGCTATGCCGGCATCAGCCGCTCCACCGCGAGCGCGTTCGCGGCGGTCTGCGCGCTCAATCCCAACCGCGACGAGCTCGAGATCGCCAGAAAGATCCGCGCGGCCTCGCCGATCGCCTCACCGAACCGGCGCATCGTCGGCCTCGCCGACCGCGCCTTGGGGCGCAACGGCCGCATGCTGCGCGCGCTCGACGAGATCGGTCCGGGCGCGATGATGGTCGAGGGCCGCCCCTTCGTGATCGAGCTCGAATGACACAGGCGATATCAGCCGCATGAGGGAGAAGCTGCTGACGCCGATCGAGATCGGCCTGACCGCGGCGATCGTGGCGATCGAGGGTCATGAGCCGCTGATCCTGACCGCGCGCGACAGTGAAGGGCTTGTCGGCCTGCCGTTCGGCCCGTTCGACGCGCTCGCGCACCGCACCTTCGAGATCGGCCTGCGCGCCTGGGTCGAGGAGCAGGCGGGCTTGCGGCTCGGCTATGTCGAGCAGCTCTACACCTTTGGCGATCGCGGCCGCCATGCCGAGGCCGGCGACACCGGGGCGCATATGGTGTCGATCGGTTATCTCGCATTGACGCGCGCGGTGGACGGCGAGCTAGCGGCGAACGCGGCGAGCTTCGCGCCATGGTATCGCTTCCTCCCCTGGGAAGACCGGCGCGAGGAGCCGCCGGCGATCATTGCCCGCGACATCATTCCCGCGCTGACCGAGTGGGCCGCGGAGGAGACGCCGGAGACGACCCGCGCGCTGCCGCGCAAGGATCGCGTGCGGTTCTATTTCGGCCTCGACGGGGCGGCCTGGGACGAGGAGCGCGTGCTGGACCGCTACGAGCTCTTGTACGAGGCCGGGCTGGTCGAGGAAGCCAGGCGCGACGGCCGCCCTGCGGCATTGGCGCGCACGGCGCTTCCCCCGCTCGGGACCTCGATGCGGTTCGACCACCGCCGGATTCTTGCCACGGCGATCGCGCGGCTGCGTGCGAAACTGAAGTATCGTCCTGTGGTGTTTGAACTTTTGCCGCCCGAATTCACACTTACGGAACTGCAGTATACGGTGGAGGCGATCTCCGGCCGGCACCTGCACAAGCAGAATTTCCGCCGCCTGGTCGAAATGGAAGCCCTGGTCGAACCGACCGGGGTGATGTCGACACAGACGGGCGGACGGCCGGCGGCGCTCTACCGCTTCCGCCGCGACGTGCTCCAGGAGCGGCCCGCACCGGGGTTGCGCGTACGCTCCCGGCGCTAACTCAAGATTTGCGCGATCGGCCCCTGCCCGCCGGTCGCCTGGAGGCTTCATGTTCGACGGCCCGTTTGACGTCTTTGCGCTGATCATCGCGATCATCGCCATCCTGATCGCAATCAAGGCGTCAAGCCAGGCGGCCGAGCTGCGTCGGCGCTTCAGCGCGCTCGAAGAGAGGGTTTACGCGCAGCAGCGACCGGTCCAGCCGCCGCCACCGTTGCCGGCATACGTGCAGGCTGAAGCTCCCGCAACGGCGACCACCGAACCTCCGCCGCTCGCGCCCGAGGCCGAAACGGCGCCGCCTCCGCTCGTCACCGAAGAGCCGCCGCCGCTCGCAGCGAGTCAAGGGGCCGATGCCCCGCCGCCGCTCCCCGGGCGCGCGCCTGATAGTCGTGAACCCGGCTTCGAGGAGCAACTCGGCACGCGCTGGGTGGTGTGGATCGGCGGCCTTGCGCTGGCGCTGGGCGGCTTCTTCATGGTGCGCTATTCGATCGAGGCCGGCCTGCTCGGCCCCGGCGTGCGCGTGTTCCTGGGCGGCCTGTTCGCAGCAGCGCTGCTCGGGGCCGGCGAATGGACGCGGCGCAAGGAGAGCATCTCGGCCATCGCCGCGCTGCCGATCGCCAACATCCCCGCGATCCTCACCGCGGCAGGTACGGCTGTGGCGTTCGCGACCATCTATGCGGCCTATGCGCTCTACGGCTTCCTCGTGCCCGCCACGGCCTTCGTGCTGCTCGGCATCGTCGCGATGTGCACGCTCGCGGCCGCGCTGCTGCACGGCCCCGCGCTCGCCGGCCTCGGCGTGGTCGGCGCCTTCGTGACGCCGGTGCTCGTCTCCAGCGGCAAGCCGGACTATTGGGCGCTCTACATCTATCTCGCCGTCGTCACCGCCGCGAGCTTCGGCCTCGCCCGCATCCGGCTGTGGCGCTGGCTCGCGGTCACGACGATTGCCTTTGCCGTGCTCTGGATCTTCCCGGGCCTCGACGCGAGCGAATTGCAGGTCGCGCCGCACGCCTTCCATGCCGTCGCGGGCTTCGTGCTGGCCGCGCTGCTCGTCGTCTGCGGCTTCATGTTCGGACCCAGCATCGAGGACGGCGAGATCGAGCCGATCTCGTCGGGCTCGCTCGGTGCCTATCTGTTCGGCGCGATGCTGATCGTGCTGTCGAGCGCGCATGCCGATTTGGCGCTGATCGCGTTTACGCTGCTCGTCGGCGCAACCCTGCTCGTCGCCTGGCGTGCGCCGGCCGCCACCGGGGCGCTCGGCGCGGCCGCAGCGACCGTCTTCATCGTGTTCGCCGAATGGGCGGTGCGCGCCAATCCCGACATGCTGGTGCTGCCGGGCGGTGCGATGTCCGGAATCGGGCCCAGCGCCATCGACGGCTCCGTGACGCTGCATCTGGTGACGGCCGCGATCTTCGCCGCGGGCTTCGGCATTGCCGGCTTCCTCGCGCAAGGCCGGTCGAATTCGGCGATCATCCCGGTGGTGTGGTCGGCGACATCAGTCGCGACGCCGATCGCGATCCTCGTCGCGCTCTACGCGCGGATCGCCCATCTCGACCGCTCGATCCCGTTCGCGATCCTCGCGGTACTGCTCGCGGCAGGCTTCGGCGCCGCGACCGAGGCTCTCTCGCGCCGCGAGACCCGGCCGGGCACCATGATCTCCACCGCTCTGTACGCGACCGGCACGCTCGGTGCGCTGGCGCTGGCGCTGACCTTCGCGCTGGAGAAGGGCTGGCTGACGATCGCGCTGGCGCTGATGTCGCTCGGCACCGCCTGGATCTCGCTGCAGCGGCCGATCCCGTTCCTGCGCTGGCTCGCCGCGATCTTCGCGGGGCTCGTCACCGCGCGCATCGCCTACGATCCCCGCATCGTCGGCGACGCCATCGGCACCACGCCGATCTTCAACTGGCTGCTCTGGGGCTACGGCCTGCCGGCGGCCTCGTTCTGGGGCGCGAGCGTCTTCCTTCGCCGCCGCGCCGACGATCCGCCGCTGCGCATGGTCGAGACCGCCGCGATCCTGTTCACCGCGCTGCTCGCCTTCATGGAGATCCGGCATTTCGCGACCGGTGGCGACATGATCTCGCCGCCCTCGCTGCTCGAATTCGCACTCCAGGTCTGCATCACGCTCGCGATGGCGATCGGGCTGGAGCGCCTGCGGCTGCGCAGCCACAGCATCGTGCACGATATCGGCGCGATCGTGCTCACGGCGATCGGCGGGCTGATCAGCGTGTTCGGCCTCCTGATCCTGGAGAACCCGCTGATCTGGCGCATCGACGTCGGCGGCGCGGTGTTCAACCTGCTGCTGCTCGGCTATGCGCTGCCGGCGGTGCTAATGCTGCTGCTGTCCTATGCGGTGGTCGGGGCGCGCGGCAAGGCCTACGCCAACACGATCGCGGGCGGTGCGCTGGTGTTCGCGCTCGCCTACGTGACGCTGGAGATCCGCCGCTTCTATCACGGCCCGATCCTGTCCAGCGGACCGACCACGGGCGCCGAGCAATACACCTATTCGATCGGCTGGCTGACCTTCGGCGTCGTGTTGCTCGGCGTCGGCATTCTCGTCAACTCCGAGCGCGCGCGGCTGGCCTCGGCCGCCGTCATCGCACTGACGATCCTGAAGGCCTTCGTCATCGACATGTCGACGCTGACAGGCGTCTACCGGGCGCTGTCGTTCATGTGCCTCGGCATCGTGCTGGTTGCGATCGGCTGGCTGTACCAGCGCATCCTGTTCCGGCGGCAGGTCGCACCGCCGCCGGCTCCGCAGACGGGCAGTTGATTATCAGGCCGCGCGGACCGATTCCAGGAACTGCGCGACCTCGACCTTGAGACGCGTGCTGTCGGATGCCAGCGATTTCGCGGCCGACAGCACCTCGACCGAGGCCTCGCCGGTCTCGATCGCACCGCGCTGCACGTCGGTGATGTTAGCCGAAACTTCCTGCGTGCCCACCGAGGCCTGCTGGACGTTGCGCGATATCTCCTGCGTGGCCGCGCCCTGCTCCTCGACGGCAGCGGCAATCGCCGCCGACACCTCGGACAACCGCTCGATGGTGCCGCCGATCTCCTGGATGGCGCTGACGGATTCCTGCGTCGCGGCCTGGATGCCCGACACCTGCGCCCCGATCTCGCCGGTCGCTTTCGCGGTCTGCTCGGCCAGCGCCTTGACTTCGGAGGCGACGACGGCGAACCCGCGGCCGGCTTCGCCCGCACGCGCCGCCTCGATGGTGGCGTTCAGCGCCAGCAGATTGGTCTGGCCCGCGATGGTGTTGATGAGCTCGACCACGTCACCAATGCGGGAGGCGGCCTGGGACAGCGCGTTGACGCGCTCGTTGGTCCGTGCCGCCTGCTCGACGGCTTCCGCCGCCATCCGCGCCGAATCCTGCACGCGGCGGCTGATCTCGGTGATGGAGGACGACAGCTCCTCCGAGGCGGAGGCGACCGCCTGGACGTTGGTGGAGGCTTCCTCGGACGCCGCGGCAACCACGGTCGCGAGTTCCTGGCCGCGCTGCGCGGTGCCGGTCAGCGTCGAGGCCGAGGCCTCGAGCTCGGTCGAGGCCGAAGAGACGGTGCCGACCACCTCGCCGATCATCGCCTCGAACTTGCGGGTGATGGCATCGACGCGGCGGCCGCGCTCGATCTTGGCTTCGGCATCGGCGGCCGCGGCCTCGTCGGCGGCCTTCTTGGCGATCAGCGCCTCCTTGAAAATCTGCAGCGCATCCGCCATCGATCCGATTTCGGTCTTCTCGCCACGATGCGGCACCTCGGCCGAGAGGTCACCCTCGCCGAGCGACTGCATCGGGCGGATGATCGAGGCGATGCCGCGAGAAACGTCGCGTACCAGATAATAGGCGGCGCCGATCGCGATCAGGACGGCCGCGATGATAATGCCGACGAGCACGCGGAAGATCAGCGCATAGCTGTCGGCCGCTTGCTTAGTCTCCAGCTCGGCGCCGCTGTTGTTGAGCTCGATGCCTTTCTGAAGCAGCGGATCGGCGGCCTGCGCCATCTTGGCGACCTTGGTCTGCAACATCTCGTTTGCATCGGTCGGGAAGCGGCCGACGCTCTTGCGCGACAGCGCCATAGTCTCTTGCACGCCGTTCAGGTACTCGGCCCACGCCTTGCTCCATTGCTCGTAGAGCGAGCGCTCCTCGGGCACATTGATCAGGCGCTCGTAAACCTTGCGGGTCTTCTCGATTCGTTCGCGCAAGCCTGCCAGTCGCTTCTCGGCGGCCTCCTTGCCCTCGGCACTGTCCTGCATCAGGTGCAGTCGGAGCGCGACGCGCAGCTCATTGATGTCGGCCCGCATGGAGCCTAGCGCACGCACGCTCGGCAGCCAGCTCTCCGCGATCTCGACCGTGTGGGAATTGATGTTCTGCATCGTGCCGATCGCCATCACGCCGACACCGGCGAGCGAGAGCACGAGGACCGACAGCACGGTCAGAAGCTTGAAAACGATCGACAACTTCGACATCACAAAAAATCCCGTTGAGACCTACGACGCACAAATCACCTGCGCCGTGATCGTCGCGAGGGCGATAGGGCGGAGGGCATTCCAACGATGATGGCTGGTTCTTATCCCGTAAAATTGCGCCCATAGTTGCAAACAGGCGTTAACAGGAAGCTACGTTAAATTACGGAACTCGGCACCGCAGCCGTTATATGTTCCGCAGCCATCTGTTCCAGCGCAGCCGGCATCGCGCGGCACGCACCGCCTCCAGAAAGCGAGAGACCCCAGTCCTGAGCCGCTTGCCCTCCCCTGCGAGAGCGACTGCGGCGGAATGCACCTGCGCCGAGGCGGCCCCGTCTCGCCGGCCCCCCGTCAGGCGGCGCGCACCGTCTCGAGGAACTTCCCGACCTCGAGCTTGAGGCGGTTGCTGTCGCCCGACAGCATCTGCGCAGCCGACAGCACTTGCGAGGATGCCGAGCCGGTCTCGCTCGCGCCGCGCTGCACGTCGGTGATGTTGGACGAGACCTGATGCGTGCCTGCCGCTGCCTGCTGCACGTTGCGGGAAATCTCCTGCGTCGCGGCGCCCTGCTCTTCCACGGCAGCTGCGATGGTCGAAGAAATCTCCGACAGCTTCTCGATGGTGTCGCTGATGTCCCTGATGGCACCGACCGAATGCTCGGTCGCAGACTGGATGCTGGCAATCTGCTGCCCGATCTCGCCGGTCGCCTTCGCGGTCTGCTCGGCAAGCGCCTTGACCTCGGAAGCGACGACGGCAAAGCCGCGTCCGGCCTCGCCGGCGCGAGCGGCCTCGATGGTTGCGTTCAGCGCGAGGAGATTGGTCTGGCCCGCGATTGTGTTGATCAGCTCAACCACATCGCCGATCCGCGCCGCTGCCTTGGACAGTTCGCCGACGCGGTCGGTCGTGGTGCGGGCCTGGCTGACTGCCTCGCCGGCGACGCGCGCGGATTCCTGCACCTGGCGGCTGATCTCGGTGATCGAGGAGGACAGTTCCTCCGTTGCGGATGCCACCGACTGCACGTTGGTCGATGCTTCTTCCGATGCGGCCGCCACCACAGTGGTAAGCTGTTGCGTGCGCTCGGCGGTCGAGGTCAGCGTGGTAGCGGAGGCCTCAAGCTCGGTCGAGGCCGAGGAAACCGTGCCGACGATCTCTCCGACCGCAGACTCGAAACTGTCCGCGAGCTTGTACATTTCGGCCTTGCGCCGTTCGGCCGCGATCTGATCCTGCCGCACCTTGCCCTCCGCTTCTTCGCGCGCCTTCTGCTCGGACACGACCTTGAATTTTTCGACGGCACCAGCGACCTCGCCGACTTCGTCCTTGCGGCCCAGGCCCGGGAGCACCACCGAGAAGTCCCCGCCGGCGAGCTTCTCCATCGCCAGCGTCAGCGCGCGCATGGGCCGCGCGATGCTGAACACCGAGAAGATGCAGGCTCCAATCAACACCAGCGCAACCAGCACGCCGGTCACGAGCGACGTCCGGGCGACCGAGGCGGCCTCGGCTTCCGCTTCCGCACGCGCCTCAACGGTTCTCTGCTTGGCGAAATCGGTAATCTGGTTGGCCAGCTGGTTGATCTCTTCGTTGATCGGCGCCAGCGTTCCCTTGCGGAAGCGATCGACCTCGCTCACGAGCTTGGCGATCTGCGCCGCCCCTTCAGCGTCTTTCTTCTCCTCGAGCGCCAGCTCCTGCTTGCGGATGGCTTCGATCTGCTGCTGGCCCTTGCCGAACTCCCCGATCAGCACGGTCAGACGATCGATCCGCTTGCGGTTCTCCGGCGAGCGTGAAAGCTTCGCCATTTCGTTCGAGAATTTTGTGGCAGCGCTCTGACGGTCGTTGAAATAGGTGACCGCCTTCTGCAGCTCGGCCGGCGATGCAGACGTCAGGATGTCGCGAATGCCGATCTGCATGCCCCGGACCGACGCCTTCGCTTCCGCGGCATTTTGCGCGATCGCCTGCTGTCCTGACGCGGCATTGTTGAGCCTTTGGACATCGGCATCCCCTCTCATCTGCAGAAAGATCATCAGCGCGACCAGCCCTATGGTCAACGCGGAGGTGACGGCGAGCTTGGTGCCAATTCGCAGGTTCTGAATGAACATCATCGAAATTTCCCCGGACGTATGCGACTGCCGCGACGAAGCACGTGCACAACCCGGGAAAGCTAACAGCGACGTTCCTCATTAACGTTAAGCAGCACCGCGACAGCCTAAGTAGAAGTACTGAAATACCCGCTCAGCCTCGCGATTTTTCGCAGCTTCTACGTGCAACAGCCCGGACTTCGCGGATTTGCATGCACTGACATTGGTTAACGCCGGTCGCACGTTGGCGAACCGTCAGGGCACGTTCTCGCCGACGAGACTGATGCGAAAAACCGGCTTCTTGTTCTCGTCGAGCAGCTCCATGCACCATTCGGCGTTCGGCTTCAGGCCGCGCGCGATGCTCCCGAGCAAATTGGCGCAGACCTCGGTCATCTCGGTCCAGGCGGCTGCGCGATCCTCGAACTCGTACGGCTGGTCGGCGGCGCCGGAATAGCGACCGGTGCTGATGCGGAAGAAGTACAGCGACATCGTTGAACCCTTGTGTAGGGCCGCGCCCCCCGGCCGGACGTAAACTGGGACGCGAACAGCTACCAACGCATGAAAGCCGCCGTCCGTATGACTACGGCGCGGCGGCTTCATGTTTGATCAACGTCTTCAACGACTAAAGCGTGCAGATAGTCCCCGCAGGGCCATCTCACTGAGTCGAACGGCGCAGCTCCAGCGGACCTTCGTTCTTGGCGGGCTCGGACCTGACTTCCGCTTTGACCGGCTCGAGCCGGCTGCTCTCGACGCGGGGCGTTTCCACGCGCGCGGCGACTTCGGTGTTGGCCGGGCCGACCGAACCGGTGTGCTCCGGCCTGTGCAGCGAGCGTGGCCGCGCCGCAGCGCGCGCCATCAGCATCTGGTTGCCGCCCTGGTGATGGAAGTCGCAATAGGCGAAGCCCATGCCCGACACCGAGCCGCGGAAGCTGCGATCGTCGGTCTTTTCCAGGTTGAAACAGGGCTCGAATGGAATGCCCTTGATCGAGGCGCAGACGTTCTGGCCGCGGATCTGGAGCGTATTTCCGGGCAGGCGGAGGTGCTTGACGGGGCCCGCGCCCGAGAACTGCACCGCACCGGCGGCGCCGAGATCGTCGAGGATACGGCCTGCGCCGCGGGTGCCGTCGAAACAGGTGAAGGCAAACACTTTGCCGGCCACGAAGCGACGCGCTTCGTCAGCGTTCATGCTTCCGGCAATGGCCGGCGCAAACGTTGCTGCCGCCGTGACAGCCCCCAACACAATACGCGCAAGCATGCTCAACTCCGAACCCAACCCCGCAGCGGGCGATGCCTTAACTCTTTACCCGCTGCTTACCATACTAACCATGGCGACATTGAAGCAGCTTGGTTGGCAAAGTCTAAACGCCGTTAAGCGATTTTTACCACGATGCGCCCGCGCACCTCGCCGGCGAGGATTTTCGCGCCCCATTGGGGAACGTCGTCCAGCGAAATTTCATGAGTAATTTCAGTTAGTTTGGCTCGATCGAGATCGGACGCCAGACGCTGCCAGGCAGCTTTCCTCGGCTCAATCGGGCACATCACGGAATCGATGCCGAGAAGGCACACCCCGCGCAAAATGAAGGGGGCGACAGAAGACGGCAGGTCCAGGCCGCCGGCGAGGCCGCAGGCCGCGATCGCCCCGCCGTACTTGGCCATCGACAGCAGATTCGCCAGCGTGGTCGATCCGACGCTGTCCACGCCGCCCGCCCAGCGCTCTTTGGCGATCGGCTTGGCCGCCCCCGACAATTCGTTGCGATCGACGATCTCGGCGGCGCCAATGTGTTTCAGGTAGTCCGCTTCGGCGGCGCGGCCGGTCGAGGCGATGACGTGGTAGCCGAGCTTCGACAGCACCGCGGTCGCCACCGATCCGACACCGCCGGCGGCACCGGTCACCACCACCGGGCCGCTCTTGGGCGACAGACCGTGCCTTTCCAGTGCCAGCACCGACAGCATCGCGGTGAAGCCGGCGGTGCCGATCGCCATGGCATCGCGCGCCGAGAGCCCCTGCGGCAGGGCGACCAGCCAGTCGCCCTTGACCCGCGCCTTCTCGGCATAGGCGCCGAGATGGGTCTCACCCATGCCCCATCCGGTGCAGACCACCTTGTCGCCCGCCTTCCACTGCGGATGCGAGGATGCCTCGACCGTACCGGCAAAGTCGATGCCGGCGATCATCGGGAAGCGGCGCACCACCGGCGCCTTGCCGGTGAGCGCGAGGCCGTCCTTGTAGTTCAGCGTCGACCATTCCACGCGGACCGTGACGTCGCCGTCCATCAGCTCGGCTTCATCGAACTGCGTGAGCGCGGCGGTGGTGCCCTTGTCCGCCTTGTCGATCCGGATCGCCTTGAATGTGGCCACGACTGAACTCCCTGACTTGTTTGCCGGGGATGTTTAGCCGATCAGGCAGGCTGCGCAACCGCCCGTGCAACGGGTTTTTCCACGATCGGAAGATTGATCAGTGCGGAGAGCACGCCGAACAGGATCGAGAGCCACCAGATCGGCGTGTAGGAACCGAATTTCTCGAACACGATGCCCCCGAGCCAGACGCCGAGAAAACCGCCGACCTGATGGCTGACGAAGGCGAAGCCGTAGAGCGTCGCAAGCCAGCGCGTGCCGAACATCAGCGCTACCAGCGCCGAAGTCGGCGGCACCGTGGAGAGCCAGGTCAGGCCGGAGACCGCACCAAACGCAATCGCCGAAAACGGCGTGATCGGGAACGAGATGAAGGCCAGTGTCGCGAGCGCGCGCGTGAAGTAGATGGTCGAGAGGATGTAGCGCTTGGGCACCGAGTTCTGGAGGTAGCCGACACTGAGGGAGCCGATGATGTTGAACAGGCCGATGGCGGCGATCACCCAGCCGCCGGTTTGCGCGGAGATGCCGCGATCGACCAGGAACGCCGGCAGATGCACGGTGATGAAGGCGAGCTGGAAGCCGCAGGTGAAGAAGCCGAGCACCAGCAGCACGTAGGAGCGATGACCGAAGGCTTCCGCGAGCGCCTTGGTGATGGTCTGATCATCCGCAGGAGCTGCATTGGCCTTGGTCGTCACCGGCGGCGTCGAGAGCGCCAGCGCTAGCGGGATGATCAGCAGCATCAGGAAGCCGAACACGGAGAGCGCCTGCTGCCAGCCGAAATTGTCGATCAACGCGACGCCGATCGGCGCGAACAGGAACTGCCCGAACGAGCCCGCCGCCGTGCCTGCACCAAGCGCAAGGCCGCGCTTCTCGGCCGGCAGCAGCTTGGTGAACGCCGACAGCACCAGATTGAACGAGCAGCCGGCAAGACCAAAACCGACCATGACGCCGGCGCCGATGTTGAGCGATAACGGCGTCGAGGAGTAGCGCATCAGAAGAAGGCCGCCGGCATAGAGCAGAGCGCCGACGCACATCACCCGAAACAGTCCGAAGCGATCCGCGACCGCACCGGCGAATGGCTGGCCCAGGCCCCACAACAGATTCTGTACGGCAATCGCGAGGCCGAACACGTCGCGGCCCCAGGAGAATTCGTGACTCATCGGCTGCACGAAGAAGCCGAGCGCCGAGCGCGGACCGAAGCCAAGCATGCCGATCGCACAGCCGCAGAGGATGATGACGGCCGGGGTGCGCCAATTGGAGGAACGTGAGCTGGGAAGTTCGCCCGCTGAAATCGACATGGTGTTCCTCGTCTGTCATTGGCGGATTCGCAGGAGCGGCCGCGAAGTGCCATTTAATGCACTTGCATGAAGATCCCAAGTCAAAAACGATTGCATTCCACGGGGAGCTGCCGCGGGAGCCTTGCGTTTCAATGTGGCCTCGCCAGAGGCGACCGGCCCGGACCTGACGAAAATGTGTGCGGGCGCATCTGGCCATTCCCGGCAGAGCATGATATCTGATTTGCTCATACTGAGTATATCAATCCTGACAAAGTCCATGCCCGCCCGCCGGCGGATTCTTCAGGCTCAAGATATACTCATTATGAGCATAATCGACATGCAAGGGAGGCTTCGATGCCGATCGCTGGAATTTACGGTCCCGACGACTTTGCCAACCGGCCGCAGGGCCAGCACCAAGGCCAAGCTACCGCCTCCCCCCGTGCCGCACCGGCGCGAACGGGACCCACGCTGCCGACGCCCTCGCTGGCATGGACGCCGGAGGTCGCGCGCGCCACCGCGCCGCTCTACGAGCGTGTGAAGCATGTGATCCCGCCGATCGAGTGGCCGCTGATGGCGCCGACGATCCTGGCGATCAACGAGCTGAAGCGCGCGCGCGGCGCGGTGATCCTCGCGCACAATTACCAGGCGCCCGAGATCTTCCACTGTGTCGCCGATATCGGCGGCGACTCGCTCCAGCTCGCCGTCGAAGCCACCAAGGTGAAGGCCGGCATCATCGTCCAGTGCGGCGTGCACTTCATGGCGGAGACCTCGAAGCTGCTCAACCCGGACAAGACGGTCCTGATCCCGGACTCGCGCGCCGGCTGCTCGCTCGCCGCCAGCATCACGGGCGCCGACGTCCGCCTGCTCCGCGAAAAATTTCCGGGCGTACCTGTCGTTGCCTATGTCAACACCTCGGCTGAGGTGAAGGCCGAGGTCGACATCTGCTGCACCTCGTCGAATGCGGTGCAGGTGGTCGAGAGCTTGGGTACGCGAAGCGTGATCTTCCTGCCCGATCGCTATCTCGCCACTTACGTGGCCTCGAAGACCGACGTGAAGATCATCGCCTGGAAGGGCGCCTGCGAGGTGCACGAGCGCTTCACAGGCGAAGAGCTGCGCGCCTTCCGCGAGGCCGATCCCTCGGTGCAGATCATCGCGCATCCGGAATGCCCGCCCGACGTGCTGGCGGAAGCCGACTTCACGGGGTCGACCGCGCACATGATCAACTGGGTGCGTGAGCGGCGGCCGCGCCGGCTGGTGATGATCACGGAATGCTCGATGGCCGACAATGTGCGGGCCGAGCTGCCTGACGTCGAGATGCTGCGACCCTGCAATCTCTGCCCGCACATGAGGCGCATCACGCTCGCCAACATTTTGGAAAGCCTGCTGACGCTCCGTGAGGAGGTGACGATCGATCCCGCGCTTGCGGATCGCGCAAGGCGCTCGGTCGAGCGGATGATCAATCTGAAGAATTGAAGGCAAGGATCGGCAACAACCACCGCTGTCGTCCCGGACAAGCGCGCCTCAGGCGCGCGCAGATCCGGGACCTCCGAGCGAGCGCTCGCGCTCGTCGCGCTAGCCCCAGGAAAATGTTTGGCGACGACTCGGAGTGACGAGCTCGCGTCACAACTGCTCCCTGGGGTTATGGGTCCCCGCCTTCGCGGGGACGACAGCGGAGTGAATGGAGAGAATAATGACCAACGACATCCACAATCCCACCCGCACCGACATCGTCATCGTCGGCGGCGGTCTTGCCGGATTGTTTTGCGCGCTGAAACTCGCGCCGCGGCCGGTGACCTTGATCTCGGCCGCGCCGCTCGGACAGGGCGCATCATCGGCGTGGGCGCAGGGCGGCATCGCCGCGGCCGTGGCCGAGGGCGACACGCCGGAGGCGCATGCGGCCGACACGATCGCGGTCGGTGGCGGCCTCGTCGACGCGGCGGTGGCGCTCGGCATCGCGCGCGAAGCGGCACCCCGCATCCATGACCTGCTCACTTATGGCGTCCCCTTCGATCGCGATCTCGAAGGCAGGCTCGCCGTCGGCCGTGAGGCGGCACATTCCGCCCGCCGCATCGTGCATGTCAGGGGCGACGGCGCGGGCGCCGCGATCATCGCGGCCTTGAGCGAGGCCGTGCGCCGCACGCCGTCGATCCGCGTCATCGAAGGTGTCGTCGCCGAAACGCTCCTGACCGAGGATGGCGCCGTCACAGGACTTCAGTTGCGCGAAGCAGACAATCCTTCGGCACGGCCGCTCGTGCTCGCCGCCCGCGCGGTGGTGCTTGCCACCGGCGGCATCGGACATCTCTATGCCGTCACCACCAATCCGCGCGAGGCTGGCGGCTCCGGCCTTGCCATCGCCGCCCGTGCGGGTGCCGTGATCGCCGACCCCGAATTCGTCCAGTTCCACCCGACCGCCATCATGACCGGAGGCGATCCGGCGCCGCTCGCCACCGAAGCCCTGCGCGGCGAAGGCGCGACGCTGATCAACGGCAATGGCGAGCGCTTCATGGCGGCGCGTCATCCGCTCGCCGAGCTCGCGCCACGCGACATCGTGGCACGCGGCGTGTTCGCCGAGATCGCGGCCGGGCGCGGCGCCTTCCTCGATGCGCGGGCGGCGCTGGGCAAACGTTTCGCCGACAGATTTCCGACCGTGCATGCGAGCTGCCTCGCCGCCGGCATCGATCCGGCGACGCAAGCCATCCCGATCGCGCCCGCCGCGCATTACCATATGGGCGGCATCGCGGTGGACGGGCGCGGCCGCAGCTCGATCGATGGGCTTTGGGCCGGCGGCGAGGTGTCGTCGACCGGCGCCCACGGCGCCAACCGGCTCGCCTCGAATTCGCTGCTCGAGGCCGTGGTCTACGCCGCGCGCATCGCCGAGGACATCGCCGGCCGCGTTCTCCCCTCGCCTGCCGGCGTCCCCGACGCACCGGTTGCTTCGCGTGGCGGCGCGCCGGATGCCGCGATGGTGAAGCGGCTGCGAGCGATGATGAGCGCGCATGTCGGCGTGGTCCGCGACGATCCCGGCCTTGCGGAAGCCGTGCGCCACATCGCCACGCTCGAACGCGAGGCAACCAGCACCGCGCTGCGCAATATGGCGACATCCGCCCTGCTCGTCGCAGCCTCGGCGTGGAGCCGGCGCGAAAGCCGCGGCGCGCATTTCCGCATCGACCATCCGACGGATGTGCCCGCGCTGGCGCAGCGAACGATGACCGATCTCGCGGCGGCGCGCCAGATCGCCGAAAGCCTGAGCGAGCAGCCCCTGCCGCGCACCGTCCAGCCCATGATTGCCTGAAGGAAGCCTCTGATGAACCCGACCTCACTGCTCTATCCCGACGCCTTCCTCTCGCCGCTCGCCATCGACGCGGCCGTGCAGCGCGCGCTCGACGAGGACCTCGGCCGCGCCGGCGATATCACTTCGCTTGCGACGATTCCCGAAGCGACCAGGGCCCAAGCGATCCTGGTCGCGCGCCAGCCCGGCGTGATCGCAGGTCTGCCGCTCGCGCTCGTGACGCTGCAAAGGCTCTCGCCCGACATCGAGGTGCGCGCGCATGTCCGTGACGCCGCACGCGTTGCAAGGGGACAGCAGGTGCTGACGATCTCGGGCCCCGCGCGCGCCATCCTCACCGCGGAGCGAACCGCGCTGAACTTCGTCGGCCGCCTGTCGGGCGTTGCGACGCTCACGGCGGATTATGTCGCGCGCACCGAAGGCACGACAATGCGCATCTGCTGCACGCGCAAGACCACGCCGGGGTTGCGCGCGCTGGAGAAATACGCGGTGCGCTGCGGCGGCGGCTTCAACCACCGCTTCGGCCTCGACGACGCGATCCTGATCAAGGACAACCACATCGCGGTCGCCGGCGGCGTCCGAGCGGTGCTGGAGCGCGCCCGCAGCCACGCCGGCCATCTGGTCAAGATCGAGATCGAGGTCGATACGCTGGCGCAACTGCGCGAGGTGCTCGACAGCGGGCTCGCCGACGCCGTGCTGCTCGACAACATGGATCTTGCGACGCTGCGTGAGGCGGTGCGGCTCAACGAAGGCCGCCTCGAGCTGGAGGCATCCGGCGGCGTCACGCTGGATTCGATCGCCGCCATCGCCGCAACCGGCGTCGATTACGCGTCAGCGGGCGCGCTGACCCATTCGGCGCCGAATTTCGATTGCGCGCTGGATATCGAGATGTGAGCGGTCTTTCCGTCATGGCCGGGCTTGTCCCGGCCATCCACGCCTTAGCCACGCGGAACGAAGAACGTGGATGCCCGGGACAAGCCCGGGCATGACGGTGTCTTTGTGAAGACGACTACCTCCGCTCGCTCGCGCCCATCTCGGCGGAGCTCTTGGCTTCCTGGGCGAGCTCGGCGGAGAGCGCGGCGGTCTGGGCCGGCGTGCCCCAGCTCGGTTCCTCGCTGCCGTCGCCCCAGGCGCGCGGGCGGTAGAAGGTGTGCACGCCGGTCTTGTACATCTTCTTCATCTCGGCGACCCAGGACGGGCGCACCCAATAGGCATGATAATGCGTGGACTTGCCGACTTCGGGCAGCCAGATCTGGCCATCGAGCATGGCTTTCGCGATCTTCTTGGCGCGCTCCCACATCTCGGGCTCGCGGATCACGTCGGCATTGTTGTCGCAGGCAAAAGTGAACTGGCAGGCGAGATGGCGGTGCTTGTTCTGATAGACCGCGCCGCACACCGTATCGGGGTACTTGCCGGAGAACACGCGGTTCATCACGACTTGCGCGACGGCCATCTGGCCGCGGACGGCCTCGCCGCGGGATTCGAAGTAGACCGCTTCCGCGAGGCACTTCTCGGATTTCGCGCGCGACTTGTCGTCGAGCGCGAGCCGTTCCGCCGGAGACCTGGTCCGCTGGTTGTCGGCGTTGACCTCGCCCTTCGGAGCAACGCTCTCGCCGCTCTCGATGTCCTTGGCGATCTCCACCGTGGGCGGCGTCAGCGAGGCCGTCACCTTCATGTCGGGGTCGGGCATCACGATCAGCGGTTCGGCGCCGGGCTTCCAGCTCTCTATGCTCTCGAGATTGCCGCCGAGCGAGGAGCTGCCGAAGAACAGGTTCGAGGTCTTGACGCTGAAGGGATCGCGCACAGGCGTCGTCGGCGCAGTCGCCCGCTTCAGCGCTTCGAGGGGCTGGACCGCGAACGCACGCGCGGCATCGCTGGCTTGTGGCGGATTTGCATATTGCGGCAGCGGCGGCGCGCGCAGCGCCTCCTGGAGCTCGGGATCGAGCGCGGCCGCGGATTCCGGCGACATCGCCTGCGGCAACGCGGCCGTCTTGGCCCCGAACACCGAGCTGTTCGACGTCGCGGGATCTTCCTGCGACGGTGCCGCTGCGGGCGCATTCGTCTCCGGAGCCTGGCCCGGTGCAATTGTTGCGAGGCGATCACCCTTCATGGAGCGATCGACCTTGGGAAAGTCGGAAGCCTGGTAGCGCGGCGCGGTCTGCAGCGCCGGATTGCGGCTGATCGCGCCAGTGACGTCGCGGCCATCGAGGCTCGCGAGACGCACCATCGCGCTCTGCGGCACGGAGGTGCCGATGGGCCGCGAAAAACTGTAGGTGGCGAGCTGGATCGAGGACGCCGCAGAGAACACCTGCTTCTGCCAACGCTCGGCAACGCCAGGTTGGCGCGCCAGCAAGGAGGCAATGTCCTGATAGCCGGTCTCTCTCGGCATCAATGCGAAGATGCAGAGACCGATTCCGAAGGACGCGAACCGCGCGCCCTTCGGATGGTTACGCAACACTGACATCGTTACGCTCACGCTACGCTTACGCCAGAAAAATCGAGCAGCAGTACATCCGTGCAATTCGATCTTTATCGTAAGTATCCAATTTAGGTTGCCGGGGCGTTAATCGGCGTTGCGCGTGCGGCACACTCAAGCGAACACAGGTGTTTTCACGGGGCGATCGCGCGCGCTGGTAAATGCGTCGTCACGTGAAGCGGTAAACGACCCGTCAACGCGAATGGTGAAGGAACTCTTGACGGCGCGTATCACTACGGATGCGCGACGAGTTCCCCGTGTTGCGCGGTGCATCCGCGATGCTCGTCATTGCGAGCGCCGCGAAGCAATCCAGAATCTCTCCGCGGAGACGATCTGGATTGCTTCGTCGCAAGGGCTCCTCGCAATGACGGGGGGAGAGAGCATCGGCCAAAACGGAAAGAGGCGGAGCTTTCGCCCCGCCTCTTCATTCCAGCATTTTAGTTCTGCTTACGCCTGGCTCGCGATCGCTTTGCCGAGCGCTGCTTGCGCGGCGGCAAGGCGGGCGATCGGCACGCGGTAGGGCGAGCAGGAGACGTAGTCGAGACCGATATTGTGGCAGAAGGCGACCGAGGCCGGATCGCCGCCGTGCTCGCCGCAGATGCCGACCTTGAGCTTCGGCCGCGTCTTGCGGCCGCGCGCGACGCCGATCTTGACCAGCTCGCCGACGCCTTCCTGGTCGAGCGCGATGAAGGGATCGACCGAGAGGATGCCCTTCGCCACGTAGGGACCGAGGAAGCTCGCCGCGTCGTCGCGGCTGATGCCGTAGGTGGTCTGCGTGAGGTCGTTGGTGCCGAACGAGAAGAACTCGGCCGACTTCGCGATCTCGCCCGCGAGCAGACAGGCGCGCGGAAGCTCGATCATCGTGCCGACCTGATAGGTCAGCTTGGTGTTGGTGTCGCGCATCACGGCCTGTGCGGTGGCGTCGATCCGCGCCTTGACGAGATCGAGCTCGGCCTTGGTCGCGATCAGCGGCACCATCACCTCGAGGCCGACGGCCTTGCCGGTGCGCTTCTCGGCTTCGACCGCCGCCTCGAAGATCGCACGCGCCTGCATCTCGGCGATCTCCGGATAGGCGATCGCGATGCGGCAGCCGCGGAAGCCGAGCATCGGATTGAACTCCGAGAGCTCGCGCGCGCGATCGGCGAGGCGCCGCGGGTCGGTGTTCATGGCGCGCGCCACTTCCTCGACCTCGGCGTGGGTGTGCGGCAGGAATTCATGGAGGGGAGGATCCAAAAGCCGGATCGTGACCGGCAGGCCCTTCATGATCTCGAACAGCTCGACGAAGTCGGCGCGCTGCATCGGCAGCAGCTTGGCGAGCGCGGCGCGGCGGGACTGCTCGTCCTCGGAGAGGATCATCTCGCGCACCGTGCGGATGCGCGTCTCTTCGAAGAACATGTGCTCGGTGCGGCAGAGGCCAATGCCTTCGGCGCCGAACTTGATCGCGGTCCGCGCGTCGTCGGGCGTGTCGCCATTGACGCGGACGCCGATCTTGCGGACCTGGTCGGCCCAATTCATCAGCGTGCCGAACTCGCCGGACAGCTCCGGCTCGATCATCGGCATGCGGCCGGCGAGCACCTGGCCGAGCGAGCCGTCGATGGTGATGACGTCGCCGGTCTTGAAGGTGCGCGAGCCGATGCTCATGGTACCGCGGCCGTAATCAACGCGGATGGTGCCGCAGCCGGAGACGCAGGGCTTGCCCATGCCGCGGGCGACGACCGCTGCGTGCGAGGTCATACCGCCGCGGGTGGTCAAAATGCCTTCGGCGGCGTGCATGCCGTGGATGTCTTCCGGGCTGGTCTCGATGCGGACCAAAATCACCTTACGCCCGTCGCCCTGAAGCTTGGCCGCCTCGTCCGAGGAGAACACGATCTCGCCGGAGGCAGCACCCGGGGATGCCGGCAGGCCGGTCGCGATCACGTCGCGCTTGGCATTGGGATCGATGGTCGGGTGCAGGAGCTGGTCGAGCGAAGCCGGATCGATGCGGGTGACCGCTTCCTTCTTGCTGATCAGGCCTTCATTGGCGAGCTCGACCGCGATGCGCAGCGCGGCTTTCGCGGTACGCTTGCCGCCGCGGGTCTGCAGCATCCACAGCTTGCCCTGCTCGACCGTGAACTCCATGTCCTGCATGTCGCGGTAGTGCTTCTCGAGCAGCGTGTAGATCCGCGTCAGCTCCTTGAAGGCCTCCGGCATCGCCGCTTCCATCGACGCCTTGTCGGAGCCCGATTCCTTGCGCGCTTCCTCGGTGATGTCCTGCGGCGTGCGGATGCCCGCCACCACGTCCTCGCCCTGCGCGTTGATCAGGAATTCGCCGTAGAGCTTGCTCTCGCCGGTCGAGGGGTTGCGGGTGAACGCAACGCCGGTAGCCGAGGTCTCGCCCATATTGCCGAACACCATGGCCTGCACGTTGACCGCGGTGCCCCAGGATTCCGGAATGTCGTGCAGCTTGCGATAGGTCACAGCGCGCGCGTTCATCCAGGATGAGAACACGGCGCCGATCGCGCCCCAGAGCTGGTCGTGCGGATCCTGCGGGAAGTCCTTGCCAGTCTCGCGGGCTACCGCGTCCTTGTACTTGCCGACCAGGTCGACCCAATCGTCGGCCGACAGATCGGTGTCGAGCGTGTAGCCCTGGCTGTCCTTGAAGGTGTCGAGGATTTCCTCGAAGTGATGATGCTCGAAACCGAGCACCACGTCCGAATACATGGTGATGAAGCGGCGAT
The DNA here is from genome assembly GCF_015291745.1 of Bradyrhizobium sp. CCBAU 53351. Lineage (NCBI taxonomy): Bacteria > Pseudomonadati > Pseudomonadota > Alphaproteobacteria > Hyphomicrobiales > Nitrobacteraceae > Bradyrhizobium > Bradyrhizobium sp. CCBAU 53351. The sequence continues at coordinate 1,903,243 of NZ_CP030059.1, read as the reverse complement.
AGCTGTCATAGGCGAAGCGACGATCGCCCGACAATTCGGACAGCGCTTCCACGGTCTGGTCGTTGAGGCCGAGGTTGAGCACGGTATCCATCATGCCCGGCATCGAGGCGCGCGCGCCGGAGCGCACCGAGACGAGCAGCGGGTTCTTGGTGTCGCCGAAGATCTTGCCGGTCAATTTGCCGACATGGTCGAGCGCCTTCTCGACCTGCGCCTGCAGTTCCTTGGGGTAGGTTTTGCCGTGGGCATAGAAGTAGGTGCAGACCGAGGTTGGGATGGTGAAGCCGGGAGGCACCGGCAGGCCGAGATTGGCCATTTCGGCAAGATTGGCGCCCTTGCCGCCGAGCAGGTCGCGCATCTCCGTCCGGCCTTCGGCCTTGCCGTCACCGAACGTGTAAACCCATTTGCCGGCCTTGCCCGCGGCTGGCGTCGTCTTCGCGGGCGCAGCCTTCTTCGGCGCGGGCTTCGCGGCGACTTTGGGCGCGGCCGCCTTGGTTACGGCCTTTGCCGCCGGCTTGCCCGCGGGCTTGGCGGCAGCCTTTGCAGCGGGCTTGGCGACCGGCTTCGGCGCGCTCTTGGCCAACGCCTTGCGGGCCGGCGGCGCGGCCTTCGCGGCGGCGGAGGACTTTGATTTCGCTGGCATTTTTTTAGGCTTCGAGGCGGCTTTGGCCATAGCTTGCACACAACCTGCGAGAGGAATGGGAAATCGCGGGCCTTACACCATTTTGGGCGGGCCCGCGCAAGTCGGACAGTTCCGAAAAGTGAACGCCTAGAAGCGGAGCCACTTCAGGAGCCCGAGCCCGATCGCGCCGTTCACGATGAGGAAGATCGCGACGATCAGGTTGAGGAGCCGCGGCATGATCAGGATGAGCACGCCCGCAATCAACGACAGGATCGGCGAAATGTGGGCGACGGTGATGTGCATGAATTATCTTTCTGTGGAGGCGGTGCGAATCGCGGGCGGATCATAGCCCTCCCGGTTCCGGGAGTAGAGACGCGCAACAGGCGAGTCGAGTTCCGGCTCCCACGAAAACTGCCCGAAATTGCCGCTGTTGCGGCGGGGCTTTTCCCGGAACATTGCCAACACGCATGCATTGGCAACCGGTCGCGCCGCTGGCGCGCCCGAACCATCACGTCGAAGGAGTTGTCCATGCGGAACAGGATTCTTGCCCTTGCAGCGCTCGCGGCCGCGATCGGCTCGCCCCTGGCGGCGCAGGCGCAAAGCGGTGTCACCGTCGGACGCGCACCCGCCGTGGTCGACAGCGCTCCGACCATTGCGGCCGAACAGCGGCCCGCTTTCCGCGAATATGTCGTCGAACAACGCGTGCCCGCCTTCCGGATTCCGGATCGCATCGTGGTCGGCGCCACCTTACCCGAAAGCGGCGTCACTTATTATGACGTGCCGCAACGCTTCGGCGCCACCACCTACCGCTACACCGTCGTGAACGGCGAGACCGTGCTCGTCGAGCCGCGCTCGCGCCGCATCGTCGAGGTGCTGGACTAGTTCAACTAGATGTCCGGCGCGTCACATCAGGCTGGCGCGAGCAGTTTAAAAACGGACATCAGGCCCCGCCCGGTCTTCCCCCCGCCGGGCGGGGCACTTTTTTGGGACTATCATTCCGGGGCGCGCGAACCCGGAATCCATCGTGCCGCGCATCATGAAGTGAAATGGATTCCGGGCTCGCGCCAAGTGGCGCGCCCCGGAATGACAAGCGGTGATTGAGGCACGCAGCCTCAATCCTGGATCTTCGAGAAATCCGCCACCGCGCGCGTGGCGCTGCGGATCTCGTTCAAGAGCTTCAGGCGGTTCTCGCGCACCTTGGCATCGTCGTCATTGACGCGAACCTTGTCGAAGAACGCATCGACCGGCGGACGCAACTTCGCCATCGCGCGCATCGCGGCGGCAAAATCCTCCTTGGCGACGGCGGCACTGGCTTCCGCCTTCACTTCGTCGATCGCTTTCGCCAGCGCCTTCTCCTCAGCGAGGCCATAGAGCGCGGCATCGGGCGCGCCGTCGAACGTGCGCTTGTCCTTCTTCTCCTCGATGGAGAGGATGTTGCTGGCGCGCTTGGTGCCAGCGAGCAGGTTCTTGCCGTCATCGCTTTCCAGGAATTTGCCGAGCGCCTCGACGCGGCGGACGATCATCAGGAGATCGTCCTGGCCGCCGAGCGCGAACACGGCATCGACGAGATCGTGCCGCGCGCCCTGCTCGCGGAGCTGGACCTTCAGACGGTCGGCGAAGAAGGCGAGGAGGTCGCTTGGCACCTTCGAGGCATCGGCTGGCTTGACCGACAAGCCGACGAGCGCGGACGCTGCCACCTTCATGAGCGACAGACGAAGTGCGTTCTCGGCGATCAGCCTGATCACGCCGAGTGCTGCGCGGCGCAGCGCATATGGGTCCTTGCTGCCGGTCGGCTTTTCGTCGATGGCCCAGAATCCAACGAGCGTGTCGAGCTTGTCGGCGAGCGCCACGGCGACGCTGACCGGATCGGTCGGCACGCGATCCGCAGGACCTTGCGGCTTGTAATGCTCCTCACACGCAGCCGCGACGGACGCATCCTCGCCCTGCGCCAGCGCGTAATACTTGCCCATCAGGCCCTGCACCTCGGGGAATTCGCCGACGACTTCGGTCAGCAAATCCGCCTTCGCCAGATGCGCGGCACGCGTCGCCTTGGCGACATCGGCGCCGACCAGCGGCGCGATCTCCGCGGCGAGGCGCTCGATGCGCTTGATGCGCGCAGCCTGGGTGCCGAGCTTCTCGTGGAACACGATCTGCTCGAATTTCGGCAGCCGCTCCTCGAGCTTCGTCTTCAGGTCGGTCTCATAGAAAAACTTCGCATCCGACAGCCGCGCGCGAATGACGCGCTCGTTGCCGGCGATGATGGTCGCACCACCATCGGTCGCCTCGATGTTGGCGACCAGGATGAACTTGCTCGCGAGCTTGCCCGTTTTGGGATCGCGCACCACGAAGCATTTCTGGTTGTTGCGGATGGTGGCGCGGATCACTTCAGCAGGCGTCGCCAGGAATTCCGGCTCGAACGAGCCCATCAGCACGACCGGCCATTCGACGAGGCCGGCGACCTCGTCGAGCAGGTTCTGGTCCTCGACGAGCTCGAATCCTTGCGCAAACGCAAGCTGCTTGGCGTCGGTGAGAATCGCGTCCTTGCGGCGTTCGGGGTCGAGCACGACCTTGGCGTTGAGAAGTTTCGCCTCATAGTCCTCGAAGCGGCGCACCTGAATGGGCGCCGGCGCAAGGAAGCGGTGGCCATATGTCGTCTGGCCGCTCTGAATGCCATCCACCTCGAACTTCACGACATCCGGCTCTTCGGTCTCGAGCCCGAAGGTCGCGGTGATCGCGTGCAGCGGGCGCACCCAATTGAGCGAGCCCGGCTTGCCCGATCGCGCGCCCCAGCGCATCGATTTCGGCCAGGGAAAGGTGCGGATAATGACAGGGAGGATTTCGGCGAGCACGTCGATCGCATCGCGGCCGGGCTTCTCGATCAAGCCGATGTAGAAATCACCCTTGGGATCGCGCTGGATTTTTGCTTCGTCCAGCGACTTCAGACCCGTCGCTTTCAGGAAGCCCTGCACGGCCGCATCGGGCGCGCCGATTTTCGGGCCACGGCGTTCGGTCTTGAGGTCCGGCTGACGCGCGGGAATGCCGTGCACGGTGAGCGCGAGGCGGCGCGGCGTCGCGAACGCCTTCGCGCCCTCGTAGACGAGCCCTTCGGCGACCAGCTTGTCGGTGACCATGCGGCGCAGATCGTCGGCCGCCTTGGCCTGCATGCGCGCGGGGATCTCTTCCGAGAACAGTTCAAGCAAAAGATCGGGCATCAGGCCGCTCCGCCCGCTTCAGTATGGATCCAAGCCTCGCCACAGGCTTTTGCCAATTCGCGCACGCGCAAGATGTAGCTCTGACGTTCGGTCACCGAGATCACGCCGCGCGCATCCAGGAGGTTGAAGACATGACTGGCCTTGATGCACTGGTCATAGGCCGGCAGCGCCATCAAATGCGCCTCGCGCTTGTCGTCCTTCCAGCCGGCATCGAGGTACTTCCTGCAGGCGGCTTCCGCCATCTTGAACTGCTCGAACAGCATCGCCGTGTCGGCGACTTCGAAATTGTGCTTCGAATATTCCCGCTCCGCCTGCAGGAAGACGTCGCCATAGGTGACCTTGGCGTCGCCATCGCGGCCGTTGAAATTGAGGTCGTAGACGCGGTCGACGCCCTGCACATACATCGCGAGGCGCTCGAGCCCGTAGGTGAGCTCGCCCGCGACCGGCGCGCATTCAAAGCCCGCGACCTGCTGGAAATAGGTGAACTGGCTCACCTCCATACCGTCGCACCAGCACTCCCAACCGAGGCCCCAGGCGCCCAGCGTCGGGCTCTCCCAATCGTCCTCGACGAAACGGATGTCGTGCACGGCGCTATCGATGCCGATCGCGGCGAGCGACTTCAGGTACAGCTCCTGAAGGTTCGGCGGCGACGGCTTCATGATCACCTGGAACTGGTAATAGTGCTGCATCCGGTTCGGGTTCTCGCCGTAGCGGCCGTCCTTGGGTCGGCGCGAGGGCTGAACATAGGCGGCGTTCCAGGGCTTCGGCCCGAGCGCGCGGAGCGTGGTCGCCGGATGGAAGGTGCCCGCGCCCATCTCCATGTCGTAGGGCTGCAGGATCACGCAGCCCTGCTCGGCCCAGAACCGCTGTAGCGCGAGGATAAAACCCTGGAACGAGCGTTCCGGGCGCATATGGGCGGGCAATGAGGCGTCCATCGTCAGATCAGGCTCTCGCGGGGGTTTTGAATCGCGCGGGACCGTATCGACGGCGGGGGTGGGAATCAAGGCAAAGGGGGCAAAGAGCAGTCATTCCGGGGCGCCCGGAGGGCGAGCCCGGAATCTCGAGATTCCGGGTCGATGCTTCGCATCGCCCCGGAATGACGGCGCAAATGGGAAAGGCGCGGCTACCCCGGCCTGAACGCCCCGGTCACGGGGTCACGTTTCAGCGTCTGGATATCCCCCACGTGGGCTGCCTCGGCGACGCGTGACAGGCGCATCTCCTCCAGCTCCTGGTTGATCTTGACGGCGGTCTTGTAGGCCCAGCGGACCACGGCAAGCCCGCCCAGCACGCCCGCGAAAGCGACGAACGGCGGCATCGGTCGATCCTTGTTGAGTGCTCAGCCCCCACGCACATTCTTGCGCAGACCGGGCCGCGCCGCAATTGGCTCGCCCTCAAGTTCCCCTGGACCAAATGGCGCGGAAGGACTCCGGCTAGAACCCGAATTTCGCCCAAATCGCCCGCGTCTCGACCGCCGAAATCAGCTCGTCCGGCAGCCCGGCCATTGATTCCAGGGCCGAAAGCTGCCCCGCGCCGGGCGATTTCCGGCCCAAAAGACCTGACAGCAACCCGGTTGGCTGCGCGATCACGGGGGTGAGAACCTTGTCGCCATACCGGGCACGAAGAGTTGAGCGGAGATCGCCGATGCTGTCGGCAAGTCCCAGCGCCACCGAGCTCTCGCCGGCCCAGTATTCGCCCGTGAACAGGGTATCGTCCGCGCCCTTGAGGCGCGCACCGCGGCTCTCCTTCACCAGCGAAATGAAGATCTGGTGGATCTCACGCTGGATCGTCTTCAGCTTGGCGACGTCATCGGGATTTTCGGGCAGGAACGGGTCGAGCATCGCCTTGTGTTCGCCGGCCGTGTAGAGACGCCGCTCGATGCCGAGCCGCCTGATCGCCTCCTGGAAACCGAAGCTGCCGCCGACCACGCCGATCGAGCCGAGGATCGAAGATGGATCGCAGATGATCTCGTCGCCGGCGCAGGCGATCATGTAGCCGCCGGAGGCGGCGACGTCCTCGACGAACACCAGCACCGGCAGCTTCTTTTCCGCCGCGAGCTGCTTGATGCGCAGATAGATCTGACGCGACTGCACCGGCGAGCCGCCGGGCGAATTGATCACCAGCGCCACCGCCTTGGCGTTGCGCATCGAGAACGCACGCTCCAGCACTTTGGCGACGCCCGCGAGCGTCATGCCGGGACGCAGCGGCGTCACCGCGCCAATCACGCCCGACAGCCGCACCACCGGCACCACCGCAGTGCCGGGGCGGAAGCGCGCCGGCAGATATTGCATGAGCTTGTCGGCCAGGCCGGAACTCTCACGATCGTTCAATTGTTCGGCCATGCCGTTACCTCTGATTAACCATTTCTTATCACGCGACTGTCATTGGAAGTGCCTGGAACGTGTTTTGCAGATTTCTCGTTGGGAGGCTGCAATGAGGCAGCGGAGAACACCATGAAAATCTATCTGCTGATGCTGCTGATCGGTGCGCTGTTCATGGCGATCCGCCTGACGACTCCGCAAGAGCAGCAGTCGGAATCGCTTCCGCAGTAAGCCGTCAAGGTTCCATCAGCGGCAAGGCCGCTCTCCCCTCCAAAATCTCGATCATCTCGTTTTTTGAAACGCGCGCCTCATCATTGAGCATGAGGCCCGACAGCAATCGCGTCGGGGCCCGGCCACCTTTGACCGCGCGCACCAGCACGCGGATCGCGGGCCGCCCCGCCTCGCCGTGAACCGGCAGGATCGCAAGGCTGCCGAAGCCGCGCGACAGGGCCTCCAGGACATCGGCGATGCCATCTGCACGCCAGATCAATGTCAGCACGCCATTCGATCGGAGGATGCGCCGCGCTGCATGCACCCACGCATGCAGCGTCTCCTCCGTTGCTACATGCGCGGTGTGACGCAGCCGATCGGGCGAGCCGCGATGCCGGGCCGGATCGTTGAATGGCGGATTCATCAGCACCACGTCGACGCTGTCGGGCGACAGCCCATGTGACGCAAAGCCTTGCGCGTCGGCCGTGACGTCGAGCACGATCGTCTCGGCGCCAATCGCATTTGCCGCCGCGTTGTCGCGCGCGAGCTCGGCCAGCTCCGGATCGATCTCGACCAGGCTGAGCCTGATCCCGGGAATACGCCGGGCCAGCGCCAGCCCGGCCGTGCCGACGCCGGCCCCGAAATCGACCACGCGATCTCCGATGCGCGCCTCGGTCGCCGCCGCGAGCAGGATGGCATCGTGCCCGGCGCGATGGCCGGACCGCTTCTGCTTGAGGCGCAACCGCCCGCCGAGAAAGGCGTCTTCGGTAATATCTGTCGCCTCACTCATCGCCGCGCAGTTCGTGGCTGAGGCCGGCCTCGGTCAGCAGCTCCCTCGCCTCTTGGGCGTCGTCCTCGTGGACGAGGATCCGCCGCGGCAGGATACCGAGCGAGCCCTCGATGATGCTCATGTTCTGGTCCAGCACCAGATGATGGATATTGGCGCCATCGAGCAGCGCGCCGATCGCCGACACCAGCACCATATCGTTGGTCCGAACCAGTTCACGCAAATCGCAGGTCTCCTGCCTGAAAAGGGGGGAACGGCAAATGTCAATGGTTCCGCAGCACTTGCCGCATCCGCCGCCAGTTTCTATTGTCTTTCCGTCAGAATAGCCCTTTTGGGGCAAATATTGGAGACCGGCGTGGCCGTCATCGTACCTTTCGAAACTCCCGGCGCGTCGATCGAAGAGCTGGTTGCCCTTGTCGCCCCTGACATGGAGCGCGTCAACGCCACGATCCTGTCGCGGACCGGTTCGGACGTGACCATGATCCCGGAGGTCGCCAACCATCTGATCTCCTCGGGGGGCAAGCGCCTGCGGCCGATGCTGACGCTCGCCATGGCCAACCTCGCCGGCTACACCGGCGACGGCCACATCAAGCTCGCTGCCTCCGTCGAGTTCATGCATACCGCCACGCTGCTGCACGACGACGTCGTGGACGAGAGCGAGATGCGCCGCGGCAAGCTTTCGGCCCGCATGCTCTGGGGCAATGAGGCGAGCGTGCTGGTCGGCGACTTCCTGCTCGGCCAAGCGTTCCGCATGATGGTCGAGGTCGGCTCGCTGCGCGCACTCGACATCCTCTCCGCGGCGGCCGCCACCATCGCCGAGGGCGAGGTGATGCAGCTTGCGGCCGCCAAGAATACCGCGACCACCGAGGACGAATATCTCGCCGTGATCCGCGGCAAGACCGCCGAGCTGTTTGCGGCGGCCTGCGAGGTCGGCCCCGTCATCGCCAACCGCCCGAAGGCCGAGCAGACCGCCTGCCGCTCGGTCGGCATGAATCTCGGCATCGCCTTCCAGCTCGTCGACGACGTGCTCGACTATGGCGGCAAGAGCGCCAAGCTCGGCAAGAACACCGGCGACGATTTCCGCGAGGGCAAGATCACGCTGCCCGTCGTGCTCGCGTTCCGCCGCGGCAACGACACCGAGCGCGCCTTCTGGATCCGGGCGCTGGAGCGCGGCGAGATCGGCGACAGCGATCTCGATCACGCCATCGGGCTCATGAACAAGCACCGCGCGCTGGAAGACACGCTGAGCCGCGCCCAGCACTACGGCGCGATGGCCGTCGACGCACTGGCACTGTTCCCGTCCTCGCCGATGAAGAGCGCGCTGGAGCAGGTGGTGGCGTTCTGTCTGGCGCGGTCGCATTAGGCGGCGGCTGACGCTCTTCCTGGATTGGGCGCTGGGAGAGTGTGCGCGCAACTCTCTCCCCGTCATTGCGAGCGCAGCGAAGCAATCCAGAATCCCTCCGCGGAAAGAGCCTGGATTGCTTCGCTGCGCTCCCACTCACCGAGCAAGATGCCCCACTTCTTCTCATGTCCCGGACGCGCTGCAGCGTGAAACGCTGCTGCGCAGAGCCGGGACCTAGGCGACACCCCGAGATCAGCAATATGGGGCCCGGCTCCGCCGCGCACCGCTGAAGAAGCGTTGCGCTGCGTCCGGGGCACGACAGCGGCTCAGCTTCGGTCTCGCCTACCCTGTTACTTGCATTTTGCAAGTTACTTACCTACTTTCTGCCCATGCAGCCCAAATTACCTTCCATCCAGGAGTGCCCCGTCGGCCGGGCCGTTGAGACGGTCGGCGAATGGTGGAGCATTCTGATCCTGCGCGATGCGTTTCAGGGGGCGACGAAATTCGACGAATTCTCGCAAAGCCTCGGCATTGCACCGAACATCTTGTCGCGGCGGCTCACCCATCTCACCGCATCAGGCATGTTCGTCCGGCGCCGCTATCACGAACGGCCGCCGCGCTACGAATATGTGCTGACGGACAAGGCACGGGATTTCTTCCCCGTGGTCGCGGCGCTGCTGGCCTGGGGCAACAGGCATCTCGCGCCGAAGGGCGAATCCATTCTGCTGGCGAACCGCAAGGATAGTCGTCCGTTTGATCCGGTCGTGGTCGATGCCACCGACATGCAACCGATCACACTCGCCAATGCGGTCGTCATCGCAGGTCCCCGTGCGAGCCGCGGGATGCGTACACGACTCGCTTCGCTTAGGGCTATGAACCCGGCCGTCGCGCCGGCTGGAGACTGACATGCGTCGTATCGTCGTGACGGGAATGGGCGCGGTGTCGCCGCTCGGCTGCGGTGTCGAATTATCCTGGCGCCGGCTGCTCGCCGGCCAAAGCGGGTTGCGCCCGCTGCCGGAATGGTCGCAGGCGCTGCCCGCGCGCATTGCCGGGCTCGTGCCCGACAAGGCCGATGACGCCGACGGCGGCTTCGATCCTGCACAGGCGGCCGCGCCAAAAGACCAGCGCAAGATGGACCGCTTCATCCTGTTCGCGCTGCTCGCCACGGTAGAAGCCGTCGCACAGGCGAAATGGACGCCGCAGGATGCGGCCGCGCTGGAACGGACCGCGACGATCATCGCCTCCGGCGTCGGCGGCTTCCCGGCGATGGCGGAGGCGGTGCGCATCACCGAGCAGCGCGGCGTGCGCCGGCTGTCGCCGTTCACGATCCCCTCGTTCCTGGCCAACCTCGCCGCCGGCCACGTCTCAATCAAATACGGCTACAAGGGCGCCTTGGGCACGCCGGTCACCGCCTGCGCCGCCGGCGTGCAGGCGATCGGCGATGCCGCGCGCATGATCCGATCAGGCGAGGTCGATGTCGCGATCTGCGGTGGCGCAGAGGCCTGCATCGACATCGTCAGCCTCGGCGGCTTCGCCGCGGCACGCGCGCTGTCGAGCGGATTCAACGACGAGCCCGCGCGCGCCTCGCGCCCGTTCGATCGGAATCGCGACGGCTTTGTCATGGGCGAAGGCGCCGGCATTCTCGTCATCGAGGAGCTGGAACATGCGCTCGCCCGCGGCGCCGCGCCGATCGCGGAGCTCGTCGGCTACGGCACGACAGCGGACGCCTATCACATGACGTCGGGTCCGCCCGACGGCGACGGCGCCCGCCGCGCCATGGAGATCGCGCTTCGGCAGGCGAAGCTTGCTCCGGAAGATTTGCAGCACCTGAATGCCCATGCGACCTCCACGCCGGCCGGCGACGAGAGCGAGCTCGGCGCAATCGCCGCATTGTTCGGCCGCAACCGCGGCATTGCCGTCAGCGCGACCAAATCGGCCACCGGCCATCTGCTCGGCGCCGCCGGCGGCCTCGAAGCGATCTTCACCGTGCTCGCCTTGCGCGACCAGATCGCGCCGCCGACGCTCAATCTCGAAAACCCCGATGCGGGCGCTGACGGCATCGACATCGTCTCGGGCCACGCGCGGCCGCTGCCGATGCAGCATGCCATCTCCAACGGCTTTGGCTTCGGCGGGGTGAATGCCAGCGTGATCTTCCGCCGCGTGGACTAAACGAGGGACCGTTCCAGCTAGAAGACTTGCAATCGCGGTCCGCTGCGCTACGAAAACAGGATGATCGAAACCAATTTCTGGCTGTTCCTGGCCGCGGCCTGTCTCATTGCCGCCGTTCCCGGCCCCGGCATCTTCTACGTCGCGGCACGGACCTTGTCGGATGGGCGCGCCAGCGGCTTTGCCTCGACCGCGGGCACGGCCCTGGGCGGGCTTGTTCATGTGGTCGCCGGCAGCCTCGGCATCTCCGCAATCATCCTTGCGAGCGCCGAATTGTTCGCCGCCGTCAAATTCGTCGGCGCGCTCTATCTGGTCTGGCTCGGTATCAAGACGTTTCGCAGCTCCGGCCGCGCGCTGTCGCTCGAGAGCGACGCTGTCGGCGACAAACGCGCCTTCCGCGACGGCGTGCTGGTCGAGGCGCTGAACCCGAAGACCGCCGCGTTCTTCCTCGCCTTCATTCCGCAGTTCCTCGATCCCGCCGGATCGAGCCCCACGCTGCAATTCATCATGCTCGGGGCGATCTCGGTGGCGTTGAACACGCTCGCCGACATCGTCGTGGTGCTGATGGCCTCCGCGACGCGCACGCAGCTGATCGGACGGCCGCATCTGATGCGGCGTCTCACCCAAAGCTCCGGCGTCTTCATTGCAGGTCTCGGCCTTTCGTTGGCCTTGGCGCGGCGACCGGCAAATGGCTAGCATCCCGCAGGACCGCTTCTATGAATCCCACGGCTTGCGGCTGCATTACGCCGATTGGGGCAATGAGAGCGCGCCGCCTCTCATCCTGGTGCATGGCGGGCGCGACCACTGCCGGAGCTGGGACGTCATCGCCCGATCGCTGCAGCCGCATTTCCACGTAATCGCACCCGATCTGCGCGGCCATGGCGATTCCGAATGGACCCGGGGCGGCAGCTACGCGCTGACCGAATACCTCTACGACCTCGCCCAGCTCATCCGCGTCGTCGCAGCGCCGCAGGTGACGCTGATCGGTCATTCGATGGGCGGCATGGTGAGCCTGATCTTTTCAGGATCATTCCCTGAAAAGGTCACGAAGCTTGTCGTGCTCGACGGCGTGACAATGCTGCCGGATACGCCTAAGGCCCCAGTGCATGAGCGCATCGGCAAATGGGTCGGCCAGCTCGACAGACTGCATGACCGCACGCCGCGCCGCTACGCGACCCTCGAGGACGCGGCAGCGCAGATGGTGCTGCACAACAAGCGTCTCACCCGTGACCTCGCGCTGCATCTCGCCACTCACGGCGCGCGGCGGAACGAGGACGGTTCCTATAGCTGGAAATTTGATCCCTATCAGCGCGCCTCCGCGCCGCACCGGCTCTGGCCGGACGATCACATAGCGCTGTGGCGCCGCATCGCCTGCCCGACGCTGCTGCTCAACGCCGGCGAGAGCTTTCTCGCCGGTGCCAGGGCGGCGGGCCTCGAACGGTATTTCCAGCAAGCGCGCGTCGAGACCATCGCCGGCGCCGGACACTGGCTGCAGCATGACAAGCCGCAGGAAGTGCTGGACGAGATCCGGCGGTTTCTTGGGCTGGCTGAGGACGCCGCAGATTTAGTGCAACTGCCGTAGGGTGGCACGCTCCAGCGTCTTCGGCGAAAGACCTAGCTCAACGTCCCCGCATGCACCCACCAGCCGGGATGGTCGCGCCGGATCTTTTCGGCGGCGGTATGCGCTTCGTTGGCCGCGCCGTAGATCGCAAAGCACGTCGCGCCCGAGCCGGACATGCGAGCGAGCTTGACGCCGGGGGAGTCGCGCAGGGCTTCCAGCACCTCGCCGATCACGGGCTGGATCCGCAGCGCAGGCGCTTCGAGATCGTTGGGAACGCGTTCGAGAACGTCGATCCAATCGGCAATCGATCCGCCCTCCTCCGGCCAGGCCGGAGCGCGGATGACGTCGGCGACACCGACCAGCAATTGACCGTTGCGCAGGCCCAATTCGCTGAACACGTCCTTGGTGGCAACGGGCACGCGCGGATTGACCATCACGCAAGGCATGCTCGGCAGTGCGAGCGGCAGCAGTTGCTCGCCGACGCCGGTCATGTCGCAGGCACGCGAGGCCAGGCACACCGGCACGTCGGCGCCGGTCGCGAGCGCAACCTTCTGCAGCCGGGGATCATCGAGCGACAGATCGTTGAGGCGCGCCAGGAGCCGCAGCGCCGCCGCAGCGTCAGCCGAGCCGCCACCGATGCCGGCGGCCACCGGCAGCACCTTGTCGAGCGCGAACGCGCCCAGCTTCAGGCCCGGCACCGCCTCGGCAAGCAGCTTGGCGGCCTTGAACACGAGATTGTCGGAGGTATCGCCACAGGCCGCGGCCAGCGGCCCGGTGGTGGTGAGCCTCAGCTCGCCGCCCGGCTCCAGCGTAAGGCGGTCGGCGCAGTCGGCGAACGCAACCACACTTTCGAGATCATGATAGCCGTCGGCACGACGGCCCACGACGCGAAGGCTCAAATTGACCTTCGCGCGCCCTTCTTCAATCAACGCCGGCATCGGCGACACGCCCCCAACTTCGCTTAAGACTAACCGCCCTTGCCGTCGTCCTTCTTCTTCTCCGCCTGCGCGGCCGAAGAGTTCGAATTGTCCTCGGTCAGCCCGTTCGCGATCTTGGCCTCGATCTTCGGCAGCTCTTCCGGCTCGGGCTTGAGATCGCGGGCGTGCGCCCACTGGAATTTGGCTTCCAGCGTGCGGCCGACGCGCCAATAGGCATCGCCCAGATGGTCGTTGATGGTGGGATCCTCGGGCTTGAGGTCGATCGCGCGCTCGAGATTCTTCACCGCTTCCTCGTAATTGCCGATGCGGTAATAGGCCCAGCCGAGCGAGTCGACGATGTAGCCGTCGTCGGGACGCTGCTCGACGGCGCGCTTGATCATCTTCATGCCTTCGTCGAGGTTCACGCCCTGGTCGATCCAGGAATAGCCGAGATAGTTGAGGACGTGAGGCTGGTCGGGCTGCAGCTCGAGCGCCTTCTTCATGTCGGCCTCGGCCTTGGCCCACTGCTTGGAACGCTCCTCGCAGATGCCGCGATAATAATACCAGACGCTGTTGGCCTTGTCGTTGCCGGCCGGCAGCACGTCGATGCCTTGCGAATAGGTCGCGCCGCAGTCGCCGAACTTCTTGCGGCCGCGCTCGATATTGCCGAGCGCCATGATGGCTTCGAGGTCCTTGGCATCCTCCGTGGTGACGCCCTTGAGGATCTTGATCGCTTCCTCGGTGCGGTCGGCGGAATCCAGATCGATGGCGAGCTGGATCTGCGCATTGCGCTTGAGCGGCGAACTCGACGGCACGCGCTCATAGACCTTGATCGCCATCTGCGGCCGCTTCACCGATTCATAGAGATCGGCGAGCGAGAGCAGCGCCAGCGGATGCGTCGGCTGCAGGTAGAGCGAGAGCTGGAGATAGACCAGCGCCAGATCCTCGCCGCCGCGGCGGGTCAGCGTGGCGCCGATGCCGTAGAGCGCTTCGGCGGCGCCGGCCTGGGCGGAATCGACCAGCGGCGGCATCTTCTTGCCGGCCTTGGTCTCGCGCAGGCCTTCCTGGATCAGCGGATGACGCGCCAGCTTCTTGTCGAAGGCCTGGTAGACATTGGTCGCGGCGGCGGAGTCCTTGTTGCGCGACAGCCAGCGCGCATAGGCCTCGGTCACGCGCAGCATGGAATCGTCGAGCTTGTAGGCGCGCTCGAAGCGGGTGCCGGCGTCCTTCTCCTTGCCGGAGAGTTCGAGGATCATGCCGGCGTGAAGGTCCTTGAACAGCGGATACCATTCCGGACCTGCCAGCTTGTCGATGGTGGCGACACCGCCCTTGGCATCGCCTGCACCATAGGCGGCCCAGCCCGAGAGCAGCGTGGCAACGAGATCGGTGATCGGACCGCGGATCGACTGGTTGATGTTGGTCTGCGCGGCCGCGTACTTCTTCACCTTGAGATCGTGCACGCCGACGACGAGACGCGCGACGCGGTTGGTCTTGTCGATGGTGAGGACGCGCTCGGCGAGCTTGACCGCCTCCTCGATGTCGCCGTCGGCGACCGACGAAATGAAGGCGCGATCGAGCAGCTCGTTGTTCTTGGGATCAGTGCGCAGGGCGGAGCGGTAGAACGCGGCGGCAGAGGCCGCGTCACGCTCGACGCTGGCGTGGCGGGCGGCGAGATAGCTGCCGGCCCCGGTGAGCGACTTCAGATCGTTTCGGGTCGGAAACTGCGCCGCCGTGTTCTCCGGGTGATCCGGCGTCTGCGCCAGGACCCTGCCCGGGACGGTCGCGATCGCTGTGCCCATGAGGGCGATGGCGGCAACAGTCCAGCGGTTGAAACGATTTGAAAACATCAGGGCTCGCCTTGAGTTGGTAGTGCCTGGGTTTGCAGCAGAGGGCCGTCTCGCATGCGAACGCGGCCGGTGGCATCGGGACCCGGAACCGTCGGGCCGACAATGCCGCTTTTGGCGCTTCGCCGCAAGGATTCGGACCGGACGCCCCCTTCCGGACACCCCAAAACGGCCAGGTCACCGGTCAGGAGCAGCCCCAAGACGCCGCTACTATGGCCTTATCGTGGCCAGGACCGGGGGCGCCGGCCCCCTCCTCACGCGAACGTGCACCGGACCACGTCGTGACCCGATCCGCTTGCCCGGCCGGCCGTTACATCGCCTCGTAGTTCGGACCGCCACCGCCCTCGGGGGGAACCCAGGTGATGTTACCGTTGGGATCCTTCACGTCGCAGGTTTTGCAATGGACGCAGTTCTGGGCATTGATCTGGAAACGCGGGCTCGATCCCTCCTCGACCCACTCATAGACGCCGGCGGGACAGTAGCGATTCGAAGGACCCGCGAAGACGTCGTGCTCCGAAGTCTTCTGCAGGTTCATGTCCGTGACCTTGAGATGGACCGGCTGGTCCTCCTCATGGTTGGTGTTGGACAGGAACACGGAGGACAGCTTGTCGAACGAGATCTTGCCGTCCGGCTTCGGGTAGTTCTTCGGCGCATGCTGTTTGGCCGGATCGAGCGTAGCGCGATCGGGCTTGGCATGAGACTGGGTACCGAACAGCGAAGCGCCGAACAGCGTGTTGCACCACATGTCGAAGCCGCCGAGCGCGACGCCGAGCACGGTGCCGAACTTCGACCACAGAGGCTTGACGTTGCGCACCAGGAACAGGTCCTTGCCCACCGACGAGGAGCGCCAGGCGTTCTCGTACTCGACAAGTTCGTCATTGGCGCGATCGGCGGCGAGCGCTGCCGCGACGTGCTCGGCTGCGAGCATGCCGGTGCCCATCGCATTGTGCACGCCCTTGATGCGCGGCACGTTGACGAAGCCGGCCGCGCAACCGATCAGCGCGCCGCCGGGGAAGCTGAGTTTCGGCACCGACTGATAGCCGCCCTCGGTGATGGCGCGCGCACCATAAGCGAGCCGCTTGGCGCCTTCGAAGGTGCTGCGGATCGACGGATGCGTCTTGAAGCGCTGGAACTCGTCGAACGGCGACAGATAGGGATCGTCGTAGTTCAGATGCACGACGAAGCCGACGGCAACGAGATTGTCGTCGTAATGATAGAGGAACGAGCCGCCGCCGGTCTTCAGGTCGAGCGGCCAGCCGAATGAATGCTGGATCGTCCCCTTCTGATGCTTCGCCGGATCGATCTGCCAGACTTCCTTGAGGCCGATGCCGAACTTCGCCGGCTCGCTCTTGGCATCCAGCGCGAACTTCGCGATGAGCTGCTTGGTCAAGCTGCCGCGCGCACCTTCGGCGAATAGCGTATACTTGCCGAGCAATTCCATGCCACGGGTGAAGGAGTCCTTCGGCTTGCCGTCGCGGCCGATGCCCATGTCGCCGGTGGCGATGCCCTTGACCCTGCCCCCCTCGTCATAGAGCACCTCGGCGGCGGCAAAGCCTGGATAGATCTCGACGCCGAGCGCCTCGGCCTTGCGCGCCAGCCAGCGGCAGACATTGCCGAGCGAGCCGATGAAGCAGTGATGATTGTTCATCAGCGGCGGCATCACGAAGTTGGGTAGCCTGATCGCGCCGCCGGCCGTCATCCAGTAGAAGCGGTCGTCCTTCACCTGCGTTTTCAGCGGGCAGTCGGAATCCTCGCGCCAGTCCGGGACCAGCTTGTCGAGCCCGGCCGGATCGATCACCGCGCCGGAGAGAATATGCGCGCCGACTTCGGAGCCCTTCTCCACCACGACGACGTTGAGATCGGCATTGAGCTGCTTCAGCCGGATCGCGGCCGACAGGCCCGAAGGGCCGGCGCCGACGATGACGACATCGAATTCCATAGATTCGCGCGGGGGAAGTTCTTCAGTGCTCATCTGATCTCAGCCCTTGAGACGGTCCTCGGTCGTTTGCGCCCTCTTGTTTCCGATTTTTCCGGGTAGGACAACCTCGGAATCGCATTTCGTTGGGATGCAAGGCGGTCTAAGATGAACTAATAGTCTGACTTTCCAGATGATCCCCGAACCCGCACCCACCGTCCGAGAGCTTCTCGCCTTCTATCTGGAGGCCGGCGTCGATTGCGCGCTCGCCGAGGAACCTATCGACCGCCTGGCGGAATTGGATGCCCCACCGCCGGCCCCGCGCGCGGCGCCTTCGGTCGAGGCACCGCGCCCCGTCGCCGCCCCCGCGGTCATGCGCGGCGAGGCCGCCCCTGCCCCCGACATCGCCATCGCCTCCGCGCGCGAGGCCGCGCGCACCGCGCCGACGCTGGAGGCGCTGCGCGAGCTGATGCAGAGCTTCGAGGGCTGCGCGCTGAAGCACACAGCGACGCGGCTGGTGTTCGCCGACGGCAATCCGCAGGCACGCATCATGTTCGTCGGCGAGGCGCCGGGCCGCGACGAGGACATCGAGGGCCTGCCCTTCGTCGGGCGCAGCGGCAAGCTGCTCGACCTGATGATCGGAGCCATCGGCCTCAACCGCGGCACCGCCTACATCGCCAACGTGATTCCCTGGCGGCCACCCGGCAACCGCACGCCGACGCCGCAGGAGACGCAGATCTGCCTGCCCTTCATTCAGCGCCAGATCGAACTGGTGGATCCCGACGTGCTGGTGACGCTCGGCAATCCCTCGACGCAGACGCTGCTCGGAACGCGCGAGGGCATCATGCGCACCCGCGGACGCTGGTTCGACTACGAGACGGGCCAACGCACCATCCGCGCGCTGCCGACGTTCCATCCCGCCTACCTGCTGCGCTCGCCGTCGTACAAAAGGCTGGCCTGGCAGGATCTGCGCGCGATCGCGAAGGTGCTGGCGGGGTAGGTAGCGAGCTCTCTCGTGTCCCGGACGCGGTGCGTCACGCAGTGGCGCTCCTCAGAGCCGAGGCACAGACCTACGCTACGTCCCCTTCGGCCGCACGATGGCCCAGCCGATGCGCAGCAGCTGCTGGCGGCCGGTCACCAGCCATTCGAAGGCGCGCGGCACTTCCGGCACGATGCCGGGAAAGCGCTTGAGGATGTCGGGCGGCGGCGTGCCCGCGGTGTCGGAGGCGCGCCAGACCACGACGCCGCCGGTCTCGGCAAATTTCGTCTGATTGATCCATGGCGTGCGCGCAGGGTCGGCGTCGATGAAGAGATGCGGCCGGCCGGAATGCAGCGTGATCAGGCTCGCAAGCTGCGTCTCGCCGGCAACGGCGCGCAGGCGATGGTTGGTGCGGCGGACAAAGCTGTCGTCGAAGAAATCCGAGATCGCGCGCGCCGGCATCGAGGTCGCAATCTCGTTGGCACCGGTCCAGGGCAGCAACAGGACGGCCAGCACGACGCCGATGGCCGGGGCCACGACGGCCGAGGCCCAGACCGTCCGCAACATTCGCGCGCGGCGCATCGCGATGAGATCGCCGGCCGCGACCACCACGGCGAGTCCGGACACAATCAATACGACCCCGGAACCACCGACGACGGAATCGAGCCCGAGCAGGCCGGAGATCATCACCCCGCCGAGCGCCGGCGCCAGCGCGAAGAAATAGACGAAGTTGCGCGCGAGCGGCGCGACCGGCGGACGATAGATGATCGGCGGCTCCTCGCCCTTTGTGGCGAACAATCCGGTGTTGAGGAAGGCGAGCGCCGGAATCGCGGCGGCCCCGAGCACGAGGCCGCCGAGCAGCCAGGCCGCGTGCAGGGCTCGGGCATTCAGCTCCGAGATTTGCGGCAGGGCCGGCATCACAAGCGTCTCGGCGCGCATCAGCCAGACCGCATAGGGCAGCGCCAGCACCGCGACGACGACAAGCGCGAACAGCGGATCGAACGCGCGCAGCGTCCGGCGGCCGCCTGCGGTCGAGACCGCGAATACGACGAGCAGTAGCAGCAGGAAGATCGCCGCGGGCGTCGTCAGGAGCAAGAGACCAGCCTCGATCGACCAGGCGAACCAGGCATTGCCGCGGCGCTGGCCGATGATCTGCCAGGAGTGCAGCAGCAGCAGCGCCCACAGCGGCCGGGCCAGCACAAGGGGGCCGAAGTCGAGCGCCGACGAGGAGAAGGCGAGCACAGTCATGGTCAAGAGCACGGCGAGCACCGCCTGCTGCGAGCCGACCACGGCGCGGGACAGATGATAGAGCGCAATGAACGTCGCGATCTCGCACAGCTGGGCCAGCACATAGACGCCGAACATGTGGCCGCCGGCGGCGCGATAAGCGATGTCGGCGAGCCAGACCGGCAGGGGCGGCCCGAGGTCGGTGCCGACCTGGTATTCGCGTCCGAAAGCCAGCAGCGTCGCCAGCGTGCCGGGCGGGCTGCGGTAGAATACCAGCGCCACGAACAGCCACATCGCAGCCTGCAGCAGCACGGCGATCCACACGATCAGCCGCGGCCGGGCGCGAATGAGCTCGATGACCAGGGAGGTAAACCGCATGCAACGCCCGAAAGATGCAGCCAACCCGTCCAGCCGGCCCTATTCGCTCACATCTGTTTTGATAAAGGGCGTCACGCGTTGTGGCAACGACGGTCTGCTCCCTCTCCCCGTTCTTACGCGGAGCGAAAGGCACACGCACAACAGATCATTCATGGCCGGGCTTAGTCGTCCGAAGGACGGCGTCGCTTCCGCTCGCCTATGACCCGGCCATCCTCGTCTTTCCTGTCGCTCCGGAGACCGCGGATGCCTGGGAATGACGGACAGAGGGCTGGGTTAGGTGCCTAGAGCCCAGCCGATACGTCGATCTCGACGCTGGCTTCCACCTGTATCTCGCCCTCGGTCACCGTAAACAGGTCCTGCACCGGCTCGACCGTCCACGGCATGTGCTTGGCACGCGCGGCGGCGACGGGAGCGAAGAAGCTGCGGTGGTGGATGGTGGGACCGAGGCGATTCAGCGCATCGAGGTGCTCGGGGACGCCGTAACCCTTATGCTGCTCGAAGCCGTAGCCGGGGCAGTCCTGTGCCAGCGCGCACATCAGGCGGTCGCGCGTGACCTTGGCGATGATGGACGCTGCGGCGATCGACAGCACGATGCCGTCGCCGCCGATCACGGCCTCGCAGTCGCATTGCGTGTCGAGCCGGTCGCGGCCGTCGACGAAGACATGCCGGGGCGCCTCCGGCAGCGCTACCACGGCGCGCTTCAGCGCCCACAGCGAGGCACGCAGGATGTTGTCGCGATCGATTCGCGCGGGCGAGGCGACGGCGACCGAGACCTGCGCTGTGGCGCAGATCTTGTCGAACAGCTTTTCGCGCTCCTCGGCCGTCAGGCGCTTGGAATCGTCGATGCCGCGCGGGATGCGGTTGGGGTCGAGAATCACGGCAGCCGCCACGACGGGCCCCGCCAGCGGCCCGCGGCCGGCCTCGTCGCAGCCGGCGACCGGCCAGACGCCGCGCTTGATCAGCGCGCGCTCGCGGCGAAAGCTTGGGGTGGTGACGGCAATGATACCCTTCTTGCCGGCGGGAATGGCCGTGGTGACATTTGTCTTGGTCGCAGCCCCTCTTGCCGCCTTGGCAGGCACTGCCTTCTTCGCAGCAGCCTTCTTCTCAGCGGCCTTCTTTTCAGCAGCCGTCTTGGGCGCGTCTTTGGCCGGCTTCGTTGCGGACTTGTCTCGAATCATGGCCGGGATCGTGCGCAAGCGGCCCGGCCTGCGCAACCGGGAACCCGGCGCAATTCCCGTTATTCAGGCCGCCCTACTCGGCCAAATGAACCCGCCTGTCGTCGCCGACATCGATGCCGGGGGCGACCACGACCTCCCAAAGATGGCCGTCGGGATCGGCGAAATAACCGGAATAGCCGCCGTAATCGGTCTCGTGCGCGGCCTTCACCAGCTTCGCGCCCTTGCTGAGCGCGAAGGCCATCACCGCATCGACCTCCTCACGGGTCCGACAGTTCCAGGCGAGCGTCATGCCGCGGAAGGCCTGCGGCCTCGGCTGGTCCAGCAGCGCGGCGTCGGCTGCAAGCTGGTCCCAGCGATACAAGGCGAGCACTGGACCACCGGTCTCGTAAAACGCGACAGCCTCGCCGGTCGCCTTCAGCCGGCGCGAGAAACCGAGCGCGTCGTAAAAAGCGATGCTGGCGCGGATGTCGCTGACGCCGAGCGTGATGACGGTGAGCCGCGGCACCGGCACGTTGGGTTCCCTGACCATGCTGCGCCTCATCCACTCCAAGTCAGAACAGGGGTCAGAACAGGCTGAGCTGATCGCCGTTCCGCTTCGGCCGCGCAAAGTGATCGGTCGTCAGCTTGGAGCGCCGCTTGTTCAGCCCAAGCCGCTCGCAGGCGATTTCGAAGCGGCGGCCGATGGTCCAGGCCATCGGTCCCGTGCCCTTCATCCGCTCGCCCCATTTGGCGTCGTAGTCGCGGCCGCCGCGCATGTCGCGGATCAGGGTGAAGACGTGGCGATAGCGGTCCGGATAATTCGCCATCAGCCATTCGCGGAAGAGATCGCGCACCTCCAGCGGCAGCCGCAGCAGCACATAGGAGGCTTCCTTGACGCCGGCATGGGCGGCGGCATCAAGAATGCGCTCGATCTCGGAATCGTTCAGCGCGGGGATCACGGGCGCGACCATCACAGTGGTCGGAATGCCGGCGTCGGCGAGCTGCTTCAGCGCCTCCAGCCGCTTAGGCGGCGTCGCGGCGCGCGGCTCCATGGTTCGCACCAGTTTCGGATCGAGCGAGGTCACGGAGATCGCGACCTTGGCGAGGTTGCGCTTGGCCATCCGCTGGAGAATATCGATGTCGCGCAGCACCAGCGCCGATTTGGTGACGATGCCGACGGGATGGCCGGCCCGCTCCAGCACCTCGAGGATGCCGCGCATGATCTTGTGCTCGCGCTCGATCGGCTGGTAGGGATCGGTGTTGGTACCGATCGCGATCATCCGCGGCTCGTAGCCGGAGGCGGCGAGCTCCTTCTCGAGCAGCGCAGGCGCCTCGGGTTTTGCGAACAGCTTGGATTCGAAGTCCAGCCCCGGTGACAGGCCGAGATAGGCGTGGGTCGGCCGGGCGAAACAATAGACACAGCCGTGCTCGCAGCCGCGATAGGGATTGATCGAGCGGTCGAAGCCGATATCGGGGGAATCGTTGCGGGTGATCACCTTGCGCGAGGTGTCGATTGCGACCGTGGTCTTGAACGGCGGCAGCTCTTCCAGGCTCTGCCAGCCATCGTCGAACGCGACGCGCGCCTCGGCCTCAAAGCGGCCGCTGGCATTGGACTGTGCGCCCCGCCCGCGCCGGCGCGCGCGGTCGATGGCGACGCCAAGTTCTGGAAAATCGGCAGGGAAGTCAGAGTCCGCACCCGCCGGCTCGGAGGGCGCCTTGACCGGCGGGTGCTTGAGAGCATGTGAGGATGCTGCTGGACTCATGCAGCCAAGATAGCATGCAAAAGGAACAAATCAAGAACACAAACCAAAAGCCGGAAAACAACCCCATGCAAAGGAAACCCGCCCAAATTTCGGGCGCGGTCCTTTGACCTCACGCAACATGGCTGTCGCAACGATCTCGTTTGATGCCGATCAGGGATCGATCGCGCCGGAACAATGTTGGTGACGATCGCGGGGCTCAGCTCGGCAACAATCGGCAAGAACATGACAAATCAACAACAATCGGCCACAGCGAGCAATGACCTCGATCTCCTCGATCACTACTGGCGCGCCGCAAACTACCTTTCCGTCGGGCAAATCTACCTGCTCGACAATCCCCTGCTGCGCGAGCCGCTGCGGGCCGAGCACATCAAGCCGCGTTTGCTCGGCCATTGGGGCACGACGCCCGGCCTGAACTTCATCTATGCCCATCTCAACCGCGTGATCCGCGCGCTCGATCTCAACGTGATCTATGTCTGTGGCCCCGGCCATGGCGGGCCCGGCATGGTCGCCAACACCTATCTGGAAGGCAGCTACAGCGAGATCTATCCCGAGATCGCGCGCGATGCGGACGGATTGCGCAAGCTGTTCAGGCAGTTCTCCTTTCCCGGCGGCATTCCGAGCCACGCGGCGCCGGAAACGCCGGGCTCGATCCACGAAGGCGGCGAGCTCGGCTACGCGCTGGTGCACGCCTACGGGGCGGCGCTGGACAATCCCGATTTGATCGTCGCCTGCGTGGTCGGCGACGGCGAGGCCGAGACCGGCCCGCTCGCTGCGTCATGGCACTCCAACAAGTTCATAAATCCCGCCCATGACGGCGCGGTGCTGCCGATCCTGCATCTCAACGGCTACAAGATCGCCAATCCGACCGTGCTGGGGCGGATGCCGGATGCTGAAATCCGCGATCTCTTCCGCGGGTTCGGACACGAGCCGCTGTTCGTCGAAGGCGACGATCCCAAATTGATGCACGAGGCCATGGCGGACGCGCTGGACGTCGCGCTCGCCAGCATCCGCTCGATCCAGCAGCACGCACGCGACGGCCGCGGCAGCGTCGAGCGGCCGCGCTGGCCGATGATCGTGCTGCGCAGCCCGAAGGGCTGGACCGGGCCGAAAGAGGTCGACGGCAAGAAGGTCGAGGGCTTTTGGCGCGCCCATCAGGTGCCCGTGGCCGGCTGCCGCGAAAATCCGGCGCACCTGAAAGTGCTCGAAGACTGGATGCGCAGCTATGAGCCCGAAAAACTGTTCGACGCGAGCGGCGCCCTCGTTCCCGAGCTTCAGGCGCTCGCGCCCTACGGCAACAGGCGCATGGGCGCCAACCCGCATGCCAATGGCGGCCTCCTGAAGAAAGAGCTGAAGCTGCCGGACTTCCACCGTTTCGCAATCGAGGTGCCGCAGCCCTGCGGCGTCGTGGCCGAAGCGACGCGCGAGCTCGGCAAATTCCTGCGCGATGTCATCCGCCTCAACGCGAAGGAGCGCAACTTCCGCATCGTGGGCCCGGACGAGACCGCGTCAAATCGTCTCGATGCGGTGTTCGAGGCGACCGAACGGGTCTGGATGGAGCCGATCGAACCTTACGACGTTCATCTGGCGCAGGACGGCCGCGTCATGGAGGTGCTGAGCGAGCATCTCTGCCAGGGCTGGCTCGAAGGCTATCTGCTCACGGGCCGGCACGGCTTCTTCTCCTGCTACGAGGCCTTCATCCACATCGTCGATTCCATGTTCAACCAGCACGCCAAATGGCTGAAGGTCACGCGCGAGCTGCCATGGCGGCGCCCGATCGCCTCGCTCAATTATCTCCTGACCTCGCATGTCTGGCGCCAGGACCATAACGGCTTCAGCCATCAGGACCCCGGCTTCGTCGATCTCGTCGCCAACAAGAAGGCCGATATCGTCCGCATCTACTTCCCGCCCGATGCCAACACGCTGCTGTGGATCGCCGACCACTGCCTGCGCACCTACAACCGCATCAACGTCATCGTCGCCGGCAAGCAGCCGGCGCCGCAATGGCTCTCGATGCAGGACGCCGCCACGCATTGCGATGCCGGCATCGGCATCTGGACCTGGGCTGGGACGGAAGAGCCAACGGGCGAGCCCGACGTGGTGATGGCCTGCGCCGGCGACGTGCCGACGCTGGAGACTCTCGCCGCCGTCGATCTCTTGCACAAGGCGTTGCCGGACCTGAAGATCCGCGTCGTCAACGTCGTCGACCTCATGACGCTGCAACCGAAGGAGCAGCATCCGCACGGCCTGTCCGACCGCGACTTCGACAGCCTGTTCACGACGGACAAGCCAGTCATCTTCGCCTATCACGGCTACCCCTATCTGATCCATCGGCTGACCTACAACCGCACCAACCATGCCGGCATGCATGTGCGCGGCTTTGCCGAGGAAGGCACCACGACCACGCCGTTCGACATGGTCGTGCTCAACGAGCTCGACCGCTACCACCTCGCGATCGAGGCGATCGAACGCGTGCCTGAACTGGCGGCCAAGGCCGCGCAGGCCAAGCAGCAATTCCGCGACAAGCTGATCGAACATTCTCGCTATGTGCGGGAGCACGGCGAGGACATGCCGGAGATCCAGGGCTGGGTCTGGCCCAACAGCTCCGGCGGCAACACGCCGACTGAGGCCGGCGACTAGCCATGTCGGACATGGTCCTCGTCCTCAATTCGGGATCGTCGAGCATCAAGTTCGGCCTGTTCGACATGTCGGCGGCTGAGCCCGCCCTGCTCTGCAAGGGCCTGCTCGACGAGCACGAGGCAAAACCTCGCCTCGTCGTGAAGAGTCCGGCGGGCGAGGAGCTGTTCGCGACACGGAGAGAGGCGCCGGATGCCGGCGGCGGCGATTTGTTCGCCGACGTGCTCGCCTTCATCGAGGAGAGGTTCGACAACCACAGCCTGCGCGCCGTCGGTCACCGGATCGTCCATGGCGGGCCGGACTATTCAGGCCCGGTCGTGCTGACCGACGATGTCACCGCGAAGCTGGACGCGTTGACGCCGCTGGCGCCGCTGCACCAGCCGCGGTGCCTTACGCCCGTTCGCGCGCTCGCGGCTATCCGGCCTGCGCTGACGCAGATCGCCTGCTTCGACACCGCCTTCCACCACGGCCTCGCGCCGTCCGCGCGCCGCTTTGCGATTCCACGGCGCTATGAGCAGAGCGGCGTCCGGCGCTACGGCTTTCACGGCCTGTCGTTCGAATATGTCGCCGGCCGCCTTGGCGAGATTGCTCCGGAGCTCGTCGCCAAACGCACCGTCATCGCACATCTCGGCAACGGCGCCAGCCTGTGCGCGTTGCACCAGGGCCGCAGCATCGACACCACGATGGGACTGACGCCGCTCGACGGCCTCGTGATGGGGACCCGCTGCGGCACCATCGATCCCGGCGTGCTGCTCTATCTGCAACAGCACGAGAAGATGTCGGCGGAGGAGATCCAGCACCTGCTCTATCACGAGTCCGGCCTGCTCGGCGTCTCCGGCATCTCGGCGGACATGCGAACGTTGCTGGCGAGCGGCGAGGCCGCCGCGCGTGAAGCTGTCGATCTGTTCGTCTTCCGGGCGGCGCAGCGAGTCGCGATGATGGCCACCACACTCGGCGGCTTGGACTGCCTGGTCTTCACCGGCGGCATCGGCGAGCATGCCAAGGAAATTCGCAGCGCGATCTGCGAGCGCATCGGCTGGCTCGGCGTGCGGATCGATGCTGCGGCGAATGACGCGACGCGCGAGCGGATCAGCGCGGACGCGAGTGACGTCGAAATATTCGTCGTTCCAACGAATGAAGAGCTGACGATCGCACGGCACTGCAAGATGGTGTTCGTGGGGTGAATTGCCGTCGCCGGCCCTTCCCTTCTCCCCTTGTGGGAGAAGGTGGCGCGAAGCGCCGGATGAGGGGTATCTCTCCGCGAGTCTAAATTGCGAGTTGGAGTCGCGGAGACAGACCCCTCGCCCGAGTGAGATTGCATTTCCCAGCAGAGCTGCCCTCTCCCACAAGGGGAGTCGGCACAGTCACGCGCAGCCCTCTCGCTGCACTAATGTGTGCCCGACCATATCTGAAAACACCCGATCGCGACCTCGATCACGATCAGCACCACGACCGCGATCTCGAGGCGGAGCGAGCGCTGGGTGTCGATGATGTCGGTCAGGGCGTTGGCGGTCTCCGACACCGCGGTGAGCTTGCGCTCGAGCGTGTCGAGACGCTCCTTGAGTTCGTACTCGTCCTCGAGACGGGAATAGAGCCGGTCGAGCTCGGGCTTCTCCCAGAGCACGTCGGGCTTCTCGGCGATCGCGACGCGGCCGGCGACGCGCTGCTGCACCAGCAATGCGTTGCCGATCAGTTGCAGGATGGCCCTGCGCCGGCGCGGCGTGCGGCCGTGTTCGGCGAGCTCGCGCGCAAAAGGTTCGATCACGTCGAAGACCGCCGCGACGCGGCGCTCGTCACGTGCCAGCGACGTGCTCTTGGCGAGCGCATCCGCAACCAGCAGCAGCCGGTCGTCGGAGAATTTGGCAAGGCAGATCGGTCCGCCCGGCTGGATCGCCTCGGCGGCCTCATCGTTGCAGAGCTGCGCCTGCGCGATCTCCTCCTCGATGGGGCTGAGCTCTCCGGTCACGCGTGACTTCAAATTGTCGATGAGAACCTTCTCTTCCGAAGGGAGCAGACCGATCAGCACCACGACGCCGTAGCGGAAGATCACGGCAAGACCGGCATGGACGCGGAAGGCCGCCGGGGTGGACGAGACCAGCGTCCCGATCTCCAGGCCGGACGCATTGATGCGGTCGCCCAGCATCAGCGCCCGGATCCGCAAGCTCGGCGCAGCCTCCTGCGTCGGCGATGTTGGCGCCGTGCCAACGGGAAGTTGATCGGCGTTCATATGCGGCCTCCGCCGGCACCAACGTCACACATTTCCTGCTCGGGTCTTTCTCGCAAGGCGCATCGCCTTCGACGTTTGTTGTCGCGCGCTGCGCAGCGTCGCCGTAAAATTACGGTGAATGCCGCTGGAATGAGCTCGTGCCGAAACATTCGACAATATTGCCGGCGTCGCCGTGACACATTTGGCTCCGATGACCGGCTGCGGTTTACCATCAACGCCGAAGCGCCGCCAGAAAGTTGCACTCGGCAATGCTACCGGTTTATGACAGCCTCACAATGAACTACGCTTCTCCCGAAGTGCGGACAGTGAAGTCTCAATCATGCTGAGCGTCATCATCCCGACCGAAGGCGTCGAGCAGACGGCGGTGGCAAGTCTGGCCGCGCTGGTGCCCGGAGCCGCCGCCGGCATCGTCCGGGAAGTACTTCTGGTCGACGGCACCCGTAACGGCGTCATCGAGCGCGTGGCCGACGTTGCAGGCTGCCGTTTCGTTGGCTTCGAGGGGACCTCGCCGGGGGCCGCGCTCGCCGCCGGCGCGCTGCAGGCTCGTTCGCCCTGGTTGATGTTCCTGCCCGCAGGGGCCGTGCTGGAAACCGGCTGGATCGAGGAGACCACCCAGTTCATCCAGGCCGTCGCGACCAGCGGACGGGATCGTGCTGCAGTGTTCCGCTATGCACGCTCGCCTTATGCGGATACCGGATGGCGCGACATCCTCAGGGCCGTGGCACGGCGGCTGGCTGGCCCGTTCGGCGATCAAGGGCTCTTGATTGCCCGTGACCATTACGACCGGGTCGGCGGCTACCCGCCGCAGGCCCGCCGTTCCGAGGCGCAGCTGCTCCGGCGCCTCGGCCGTTCGTCCCGCACCATGCTGCGCAGCCGGATCGTCATGGTCGGCTGATGCCGGCAGATACTTGCCAAAGTCAAATAATTATTTGACAATGGCAAGTATTGAGGTGATCCATGCCCATCGACAGTACCGACGACCATGTTGCCGCGGTCCGCGCCTTCAACCGCTTCTATACCCGCAAGCTCGGTGTACTCGACCAGCATCTTGGCAAGACCTCGTTTTCGCTCAGCGAAGCCCGGGTCCTGTATGAGCTCGCGCATCGCGACGACCTCGCGGCAAAAGAGATCGGAAACGAGCTGGGTCTCGACCCCGGCTATCTCAGCCGCATCGTCCAGAACTTCGATGACAAGGGGCTGATCACGCGCAGGCCCCTGCCCGCGGATCGCAGGCAATACCAACTCAGCCTCACCGCCAAAGGCCGCCAGACGTTCGCCAAGCTGAACCTGAGCTCGCAAAATGAGGTCGCCGCAATGCTGGCTCAGCTTTCGGCCGGCGATGCATCGCGGCTCACGCAGGCGATGGCGACCATCGAATCCGTGCTGGAGCAACGCCGAACAAGGCCCGCAGCTTTCATGCTGCGCAGCCATCGCGTCGGTGACATGGGCTGGGTGATCTCCAGGCAGGGTGCTGCCTATGCCGCGGACTACAATTGGCACATCAGCTACGAGGCGCTGGTCGCCGAGATCTGCGCGCAGTTCATCAGGAATTACGACGCCGCGCGCGAGCACTGCTGGATCGCGGAGGTCGATGGCGAGCCGGTCGGCTCGATCTTTCTGGTCAAGGCCACGGACGAGATCGCCAAGCTACGCCTGCTGCAGGTGGAAAAGAAGGCGCGAGGGCTCGGCGTCGGCCGCGCGCTGGTCGAGCAGTGCATCCAGGGCGCACGCGAGCGGGGCTACAGCAGGATGACGCTGTGGACCCAGAGCATTTTGGCCGCCGCGCGCGGCATCTATAAGACCGCCGGCTTCAAGCTCGTTAAGGAAGAGAAGCACCACAGCTTCGGTGTCGATCTGGTCGGCGAGACCTGGGAGATGGATCTCTAGCACTGTCGCAAGGCCGTCGGCGTGGGAGATACGGGTCAGCCATCCGCACCTACGCCGTCGCGCCCTGCGCCTTCGGCCTTCGCAGATGTTCGTCCAACCGCGGCATGATCTCGACGAAATTACAGGGCCGCGTCCGGTAGTCGAGCTGGGCCGCCAGGATGCCGTCCCAGCCGTCGCGGCAGGCGCCGGGGGAGCCGGGCAGGCAGAAGATGTAGGTCGCGCCCGCGACGCCCGCGGTGGCGCGACTCTGGATCGTCGACGTCCCGATCTTGGCGTGGCTCAGCATGTGGAACGCGATCGAGAAACCGTCCATGCGCTTTTCGAACAGCGGCTCGATTGCCTCCGGCGTGACGTCGCGCCCGGTGAAGCCTGTGCCGCCGGTGGTGACGACGACGTCGACGCCGGCATCCGCGATCCAGCGCCGAACGACGTCACGGATCGCCTCGACGTCGTCGGTGACGATCTCGCGCGCGGCAAGACGATGGCCGGCAGCGGTCAGACGGTCGGCCAGCGTCTGGCCGGACTTGTCGTCGCTGAGTGCGCGCGTGTCCGACACGGTGAGGACCGCGATGTTGAGCGGGATGAACTGCTTGGATTCGTCGATGGAAGCCATTGATGCGTCTCTCATGTCCCGGACAAGGTGCGGCACATCAGCGCCGCGCCGCAGAGCCGGGACCCATCTGGAGACTTGGGAGACCGGCATTGTGGGCCCCGGCTCTGCAGCGCACCGCTGAAGAAGCGCTGCGCCGCGTCCGGGGCACGAAGTCTTGTTTGTTACCCCCCGCCGCCGAACGTGTTGCAGGCCTGGACCGTGCCCTGCTGGTAGCCGGTCATGAACCATTGCTTGCGCTGAGCGGCCGAGCCGTGCGTGAAAGAGTCCGGCACGACACGGCCCGTGGCCTGACGCTGCAGCGTATCGTCGCCGATCGCGCTCGCGGTGGTCAGCGCGGCGTCGATGTCGCCGGCTTCCAGGAAGTTCGGACGCTTCTTCGCCTCGCGATTGACCCAGACGCCGGACAGGCAGTCGGCCTGCAGCTCGACCTTGACCTGGAGCGCGTTGGCCTCCGCCTTCGAGCCCGCCTGCTGCTGCAGCCGCGTCACGCGCGGGATGATGCCGAGCAGGTTCTGGATGTGATGGCCGGCTTCGTGCGCGATGATGTAGGCGGTGGTGAAATTGCACGCGGACTTGCCGGAGCAGCCGCGGAAGCGCGTCTCGACCTCGCGGAAGAACGAGGTGTCGAGGAAGATGGTGCGATCCGGCGGGCAATAGAACGGCCCCATCGCCGACTCCGCCCGGCCGCAGCGGCCGCCATTGGTGACATTGCGGAACAGCACGACCTTCGGGCCGGTATAGGACTGGCCCGAAGCCTGGAAGATCTCGCTCCAGCGATCGTCGATCTCGCCGAGGATGCCCGAGATCATGCTGCCCATCTCGTCGGTCGGCGCGCCGCGCTTGCCTGACGAGGATTGGCGATCCGTCTGGTAGCTCGGTGCCTGGCCGCCGCCGGTGAGAATCTCGGCGCCGCCGATCAGGATGCGCGGATCGATGCCGAAGGCGTAGCCGACCAGACCGAGGATGATGATGGTGCCGATGCCGAGCCCGCCGCCGCCCATGGGCAGGCCGAACCCGCCGCCCCCGCCGCCGCCAAAGCCACCACCTTCGTCGCGACGATCCTCGATGTCGTCGCTGCGGCGGAAGTCATCGTAACGCATGGCGGCCTTTCCCTCCGGTGTCCCGATTCGCGGGGCCCTGCTTCGGTGTCGTCGGCTCAATGAGCGCACAGGTGCGAAAGCTCAACGCGCCACACACGTAAAATTTCCGTTGCCTTTATCAATATCGTGGCCGGCAAAAATTGCCTAGTGCGGCAACCTGCCGACGCCAGCAATATTTTCCGAGGGTCGAGCAATTTTTTCCGAGAGAAATTTGCGGTCTTTTTGCAGCCATGATGGCGTCCGCGGCCCAGGCAATCGCGAAATCCTCTGTAAAACACGGCGAATGCGCACGATGACATGCACGCAGAACGGGATAAGCGACTTGCTCACCAAAGCGGCGGATTAAGTCGATTTTTACTTTGCCGCTTCAATGTAACGGTCAGTCGGTTGTTTGGTCCCGCGTCGCCGACAGCGTCGCCTGAGTCAGAGTTCTTGAGTCATGGTAGAGTCGCGTCGCGGGGCGTCTGCAAGGGCGCCCCGCACAAATTTTGAGTCTCCGTCGCATCGCATCATCCTCGGCGATTGCGTCGCCGAGATGTCGAAGCTTCAGGCTGGTTCGGTCGATCTCGTGTTCGCCGATCCGCCCTACAATCTCCAGCTCAAGGGCGATCTCAAGCGCCCCGACGAATCCCACGTCGACGCCGTCGACGACGACTGGGACAAGTTCGATTCGTTCTCCGCCTATGACGATTTCACCCGCGCCTGGCTGCTTGCCGCGCGCCGCGCGATGAAGCCGTCGGCGACGATCTGGGTGATCGGCTCCTATCACAACATCTTCCGCGTCGGCGCGATCATGCAGGACCTCGGCTTCTGGCTTCTGAACGACATCGTCTGGCGCAAGTCGAACCCGATGCCGAATTTCCGCGGCCGCCGCTTCACCAACGCGCATGAGACCATGATCTGGGCCGCGCGCGACGAAAAGGCCAAGGGCTACACGTTCAATTACGAGGCGCTGAAGGCCGCCAATGAGGACGTGCAGGCACGGTCCGACTGGCTGATCCCGCTCTGCACCGGCGAGGAGCGCCTCAAGGGCGCCGACGGCAAGAAAGTGCATCCGACGCAGAAGCCGGAAGGCCTGCTGGCGCGCGTGCTGCTGTCGTCATCGAAGCCCGGCGATCTCGTGATCGATCCGTTCAACGGCACCGGCACCACCGGCGCGGTCGCAAAACGCCTCGGCCGCTCCTATATCGGCTTCGAGCGCGACAAGACCTACGCCAAAGCCGCGGAGCAGCGCATCGCCAGGGTCGAGCCGCTGCCGGAAGCCAGCCTCGCCCCGTTCATGACCGCGCGCGAAGCGCCGCGAGTCGCGTTCTCCGAGCTGATCGAGCGCGGCATGATCATGCCCGGCACGAAGCTGTTCGACGCCAAGAAGAAGCTCGGCGCATTGGTCCGCGCCGACGGCGCCATCATGTTCGGCGACAAGGTCGGCTCGATCCACCGCATCGGCGCGGTGGCGCAGGGCGCCCAGGCCTGCAACGGCTGGACCTTCTGGCACGTCGAGACCAAGAAGGGTCTCAAGCTGATCGACGAGCTGCGCGCCGAGATCCGCGCCGGCATGGCGGCGGAGTAGCTCCCTTCGCCGTCATTCCGGGGCTCGCGAAGCGCACCCCGGAATGACGGCGTCAATGGTTGAATGCCGCCGCCGCCAGGACTAGACTCCCCCGATCAGCCTCCGTCCTGGCCGGGCCGCTCCCATGCGACGACAGTCCGAGACATTGCTGTTGGTGCCGCTGCTGCCGATCTTCCTGGTCGGCATGTTTCCGATGTTCCTTATCGCCCTGCTCGGCTTCGCCGGCCTCGCATTGTTCGGCGTGCTCGTGATCTCCGTCGGGCTCGCCAGCAGCAACGAGGCGCACGACAATTTCAATCACGACGTCATCGTCCACGGCTACGCCCGCGGATCGGAGCGCAAGGCGCGGGCCTGCGACATGCATTTGGCCACCCGGCTCGGACTGCGCCTGGAGGCGGCCGGCGTGGCGATGGTCCTTACGGCGGCGATCGGCCTTTGTTACGCCGGCTGATCTGCGTACCGCGCAGATACCGCCCGGCAAACTCGCCGGTTGCCCTCTTCGACGCTGTTCAGGCAAGAGAGGCGGCGCGGCAATGACGCTGCATTCGCGCCTGGCAACAAACCCTGGGGAGACCGATGCTCAAATTCTATTTCAACGGATCGCCGAACCCGACCAAGGTCGCGCTTTATCTCGAAGAGTCCGGGCTGCCCTACGAGCCGGTGAAGATCGACACCCGCAAAGGCGAGCAGTTCACGCCGGACTATCTGAAGATCAATCCGAACGCCAAGGTGCCGGCGATCGACGACAATGGCACCATCGTTTTCGACTCGAACGCCATCCTGCTCTATCTCGCCGAGAAGACCGGCAAGTTCCTGCCCTCCGCGAGCGTGCGCGGCGAGACCCTGTCCTGGCTGATGTTCATCGCCACCGGCGTCGGACCCTATTCGGGCCAGGCGGTGCACTTCAAGCATTTTGCGCCGAAGGACCAGAACCACGACTACGCCCATAACCGCTACCAGTACGAAACCGATCGCCACTATAAGATTCTCGACGGTCACCTCGAAGGCCGCCGCTACATGGTCGGCGACGACTATTCGATCGTCGACATGGCGCTGTGGGGCTGGGCGCGGATGCTGCCGTTCAAGCTCGGCGACGACGCCGTTGCGCGATACCCGAACGTGAAGCAGCTGGTGGACGAGATCTCGGCGCGCCCCGCAGCGGGCCGTGCGATCGCGTTGAAGGACAAGTTCACCTTCAAGGCCGAGATGGACGACGAGGCGCGCGCCAACATGTTCAAGCACATGACGACCAAGGTCGCCTGATCTCACGACAAAGCCGGTCGGGCCACGCGCATGCGCGTGGCCCTTTTGCTTTTAAGCCTCAGGCAGCGTGGACCGAGCTGAGGAACTTGGCGACTTCCTGCTTCAGCCGGTTGCTGTCCGCCGACAGCAAGCGCGCCGCCGAGAGCACCTGCGACGAGGCTGAACCGGTTTCGGACGCCCCGCGCTGCACGTCGCCAATGTTCGTCGAGACCCGCTGGGTGCCGTGAGCGGCCTGCAGCACGTTACGGGAGATTTCCTGCGTGGCCGCGCCCTGCTGCTCCACCGCGGCGGCGACCGCGGAGGAGATCTCCGACAACCGCTCGATAGTGCCACTGATCTCCCTGATGGCGCCGACCGATTGCTCGGTCGCCGTCTGGATGCTTGCAATCTGCTGGCCGATCTCGCCGGTGGCCTTCGCGGTCTGCTCGGCCAGCGCCTTCACCTCGGTGGCGACGACGGCAAAGCCGCGGCCGGCATCGCCCGCACGAGCGGCCTCAATGGTGGCGTTCAGCGCCAGGAGGTTGGTCTGACCCGCGATGGTGCTGATCAGCTCGACCACGTCGCCGATCCGGGCCGCGGCCTTGGAGAGCTCGCCGACGCGATCGTTGGTCCGGCTGGCCTGGCCGACGGCTTCGCCCGCAATGCGTGCAGACTCCTGCACCTGGCGGGCGATCTCCCCGACCGAGGACGACAGCTCCTCGGTCGCGGTGGCAACCGCCTGGACATTCGCGGTCGCTTCCTGGGACGCGGAGGCGACCTCCGTCGACAGGTCCTGGGCCCGGGAAGCAGTCGTGGTCAAGGTGCCGGCAGAGGCTTCGAGCTCGCTCGAGGCCGTCGACACGGTGTTGACGATCTCGCCCACGGCCTGCTCGAACTGGTTGGCGAGCCTGGCCATGTCCTTCTTGCGGCTTTCGGCCTGCCCTGCCTCGAGCTCGGCCTGCTCGGCGCGCATGCGCTCGGTGTCGATCATGTTGTCCTTGAACACCTGGATCGCCTTGGCCATGTCGCCGATCTCGTCGGTCTTGCCGCGACCGGGGATCTCGACCCCGAGATTGCCGCCGGCAAGCCGCCCCATCGCGCTCGTCATCGAGGCCAGCGGCCCGACGATGCTGCGGGCGATCAGGAACGCGACGATGGCGCCGAACAGGATGGCAAGGCCGCCTGCGATCTCCTGAATGGTCGTCGTGCTCGCGATCACGGCTTCGGCCTGGCTGCGCGAGTCCTGATAGTCCTTCTTCAAGGTCGTTTCCGCGGCTTTGAGCCTGCCGATGCTGTCGACGATGAGGGGCGCGAGGTTCTTGTGATAAATCTCGTCGGCCTGAAGCATCGCGGCGGATGTCGTCTCGAACGCCGATTTGTAGAGGCCGAGCGCGGTCTTCACCGGCGCCAGTGTCGAGCGCAGTTCCGTCGCCTGCGGGCTCTTCTCGAGCGCCGCGAGCCGTTGTGCCGCCCTGTCGACGCTGGCCCGGAAGCTCGCCGGCCCCTGCACATCGCGCAAAGCCAGGAAACGCCAGTTTGCGATTCGGACCAGGAGGATCCTGGATTCGAGGTCGGCGACGAGGGCCGCGGTGTCTTCGTCCACGGCCGCACGCGCCACATCGACCAGCTTGCCGGTCTTGGTGGCGAGATCCTCGCCGCTCGGCAGCAACGTCGCCTTGCCGGTTCTCGCCTCGTTGACGGCGTCGCCGAGATTGTCACGCAGGCGTCGCATTTTGCCGATGTCGTCGATCAGGCCGTTATAGAGCGCCCGCCGCTCCTCGGAGGCCGTTCCTTTTGCACCGACCCGCAACAGCTCGGTCGCCGCGGTCTCGCGCTCTTGCGCCTCCTTCATCGCGGGTTCGTTGGCATCGTAGACATAGCGCAGATTGGCGCGCTGGATGGCCTGAAGGTGGGTCGAGATCTCCAGCACCCGCGCCGTGCTGTCCGAGAGCGTGGACTGTCTTGCGACCTGATCCTGGACCGCCCACAAATTCCAGACGGCGACCACCGCCATCACGAGACCAACCGCCACAAGGGCCATGAAGCCTGCGTACAGGCGTCCCCTGATCCGCAAACGAAACTTCGGCATTCCCACTGTCCACCAAGATGCATTTCACTTCGGGCAGCCGACCGAGTCCGGCGCTCTTTGCCGGCCACCTGGCAGCCGCGCGTCGCGTCCTTGCGACCCACGCTGCACCGCGACACAATGGAGGACACTCGTTAATTGAACCTTCAAATTCTTCGCGCGTGCACGCCTCGTCGCACATCGACTTGCTGATTTTATCGGCAGCTATGCGAAGCTGTGCAAGAATCCGCAGCGGCATGCATAGCGTCGCACGCGAACCCTCAGAGAACGCTGGCTTGCTGCAGTTTGCCGAGGGCGTGGTCGACCACTTCGAGCGTGTACGGCTTCTGGATGACCGGCACCGAGGCAAGCTCGGCCGGAAGCGGCGCGCGCTCGCCATAGCCGGTTGCGAAGATGAAGGGCACGCCGATCTCTTTCAGCTTCTGCGCCACCTTGATGCTGCTCTCGCTGCCGAGGTTGAGATCGAGCAGGGCAAAACTCGGCCGCGTGCGTTCAATCGAACGCAGCGCCTGATCGACGCTCGCGGCGGTGTCGACGTGGCGTGCGCCGAGATCGAGCAGGATGACCTCCGCCGCCATGGCGATGATCAGATTGTCCTCGACGATCAGCGCGGTCTCGGACAGCCGTGGACGGCTGGACTGTTGCTCCTCGATGCGCATGGCGGCTCCTGCTATTGATGGCACGATTTCTACGAAATTTGCGGGGATGACGAAGGTCGCCTGCACACCCAGAAGATCGAAGCGGATCTCGGCGTCGCCCTTGAGATCGAACGGCACCGAGCGCTCGATGATCGTGGTGCCGAAGCCCCGCCGCGACGGCGGCTGCACCGGCGGGCCGCCGCTTTCCTTCCATTCGATCACCAGGCTCGACGAAGGATCGAGGCGCCAGACCACCTCGACGCTGCCGGTGGAATCGGCGAGCGCGCCATATTTGGCGGAATTCGTCATCATCTCGTGGACGACGAGCGCCAGCGTGGCGAACGCCTTGGGATCCAGCGCGACGTCGGGCCCGCCCATCCTCACCCGGCCTGCGCGCGCCCCGAGATAGGCGCCGGCCTCGGATTCGACGAGGGTTCGCAGCGCCACCGGCGCCCAGTTCAGATTGGTGATCTGGTCGTGGGCGCGCGCCAGGGCCTGGATGCGGCCGCCGAGAACGCTGGCGAACTCCTCGACGCTCGTCGCGGTGTCCTTGCTCTGCGCCACCAGGGCGCGGACCAGGCTCAGGATGTTGCGGACGCGGTGGTTGAGCTCGGCGATCATCAGCTCCTGCCGCTCCTGCGCGCCGCGGCGCTCGCGCGCGGCGAGGTCGGACAATTGCAGGATGACTTCCAGCAGCGTGACTCGCAGGCTCTCGGCGATGCTGATGTCGGCCGCCGACCACGGCTTCGACTGGCCCGCCACCGTCTCCTGCCACAGCTCGAAGCTCTTGCGCGGCGTCAGCCGCGGCCCGTTCGGACCTTCATCATAGACCTTGTCGGGAGCGCCGGCCCAGTTCACGGACCGCACGACCTCGCGGCGGAAGAAGATCAGGCAATCGCGCGGGGTTCGCGAGATCGGAATGGCGAGAAAACCCGCCGCACGGTCGCGGAAGGACTGGCCGGCGGCATAGACCTTGGCGATCTCGGCGCTCGCCAGGATCCGCCCGGGCGAGGTCCGGTTGATGAAGGCGACGAGGTCCTTCACTTCCTCCTCGGTCGGCGTGTCTCCTTGAAGCGCGATCTTGTTGTCCGACCACACCGCGACGCCGTCGCAGTCGACCATCTTGCGATAGTCGCCGAGGAAGTCGACGATGGCGCGGCGGCTGTGCTCATGCGCAGCCGCGATCTCGATCAACCGCTCCTGAACCTGGTGGGCACGGGCTTCATAGGCGACGTCGCCCTCGCGCTCGCGCCCCTCGACGATCCAGGAGAACATCTGCCCGAACAGCTCGGAGGCCGTACGCTTGTCGAATGAGATGTAACGCGGCGAATAATGATGGCAGGCAAACAGTCCCCACAGCTTGCCGTCGCGCAGGATCGACACGGACATCGAGGCGGCGACACCCATGTTGCGCAAATATTCGATGTGAATCGGCGAGACCGAGCGCAGCACGCTCATCGACAGGTCGAGCAGCCCGGCATTGTGTGTGGCCGTGGACACCAAGGCTGCCGGTACGGCATTGACGTCGGCGATGATACGCAGCCAGTTGCGCTGATAGAGCGCTCGGGCCTGCCTCGGGATGTCGGAGGCGGGATAACGCAGGCCGAGGAAGGATTCGAGTCCCGCCTCCGCGGTCTCGGCGATCACCTCGCCCGATCCGTCCGGGTGAAACTGATAGACCATCACCCGGTCGAAGCCGGCCAGCGCCTTGAGCTGGCGCGCCGCCTCGCGCGCAAGATCGGTCATGCCGCGCGTCTTGCGGATCCGGTCGAGCATCAGGCGGACCAGCTCGCCGGAGTTGACACCCGGCTCGTGGACGCTCGGCTCCGCCTCGATGATGAGGTAGACGCCGGAGAAATGGATCGAGAGATCGTATTGCGGCTTGCCGGCCTGGAGCTCGATACCGAACAGGCGCTCGGTCGCATCCGGCCCGCTCAGATGATCGACGCGGCTGCGGATGGTCTCGACGGCCGCTTCGGAGATGACGGTCGCCAACGGCCGCTGGAGGATGTCGGCAAGA
Source organism: Bradyrhizobium sp. CCBAU 53351 (assembly GCF_015291745.1). NCBI lineage: Bacteria > Pseudomonadati > Pseudomonadota > Alphaproteobacteria > Hyphomicrobiales > Nitrobacteraceae > Bradyrhizobium > Bradyrhizobium sp. CCBAU 53351. The sequence goes on along the minus strand of NZ_CP030059.1, from coordinate 1,864,831 downwards.
TCGCTTCCGAGAAAGCCGCCGACATTGTCCGAGGCCATGCAGATCGTGAAATCCGAGAGAACGACGAGCATGAAGCCAAACGGCTGCACGCTGCCGGGAATGTGGATCGGCTCGCGATCGCAATTGGTGAGATTGACGGCCTCGTTCATGCGCGGTCCGCCGCCTGCTCGAACGCGGCGAAAGCCATGCGCGCCGCCGCGATCACCTCGACCTCGTCGCAGGCCTCGCTTTCGAGCTTCGCCAGGAAGCTCTGCCAGAGCCGCTTGCCTGTGCCGTGACGGAGATAGAGAGTGGCCGCGCTGATGCGCGGATCGGCGGCCTCCGCGACCTCTTTCAGCAGGAACTTGGCCCCGAGCCGGGAGCCCTCCAGCACGTACATGGTCCCGAGCAAGCCCCCGGGCGTCAGCGGCAGCACCGATACGGGAGATGGCGCGGCGCTGCCGAGCCGTCCAAGATCTGCCGCGATCGCCGCGCTGCGCGCCCGCTCCGGCCAGTCGGGAAACATGAAGGTGACGCCAGCCGCCTCGAGCGCGGATTCGAGCGGAAGCAGCGCGCCGGCGCTGGCCTGGAGAAAGCGGCGATAGCCGGTCAGGACGGTGAGATCGAACGACGACAATTGCGCATCGAGCTCCCGGTGCGCCGCCGCGGTCGCGTCTCTCAATCGTCCACGGAGTCCGGGAAAGCTGCTGTCTACCTGTGTGGAAACGTCCGAAACCCCAGCCAGCATGAACTTCCCAAACGCGCGCGATGCCGCGGCGCAATTGCCCCGGAAGCGAAGAAAACGCCGGCGGAACCCAAAGGGTTCCACCGGCGCTGCAAAATTGGCGCGGGTGACGGACCATGCCCCCGGACCTCTATTGCCGGAGGCGGGGCTTGTGCAGCTCGTACGTGATCTCCGCCCTGGTCATTCCGCAGTCCAGAAGCTCCCGCTCGGTCATTGCAGCGAGTTGATTTCGGACCCGGGACCCTTCGCGCTTGTGCCGGAGCATCTCGACGAGCGCCTGCCAGGCCCGCATGACCCTCGCCGGCTCGGCCCGATGACACCGGCCGGCGGAGGTGACGCGCACGCTCCTCAGCTCGCAGCTCTCACCGGCGCCTGCGGAAAAGGACCAAGCGCCCGCTCCGTCAGGATCGAGTCGCAGTACTCGCGGATTTCCTTGATCTTGCCGCCCTCGAGACGAAACACCAGGCAATAGTCGTTGTCGTAGCGCACGCCCTCAGGCGTGACGTTGTCGCCCTTGGCCTCCACGACGACTACGTCGCCGTCGGCGATGAAGCGGTGCGCGACCGTGCGCGTGCGGTCGCGCAGTCGGCTGCGCACATAGCCGTGCAGATCGACAAGGATTGCCTCCTTGCCCGAAAAGGTGCGCGACCAGGAATATTGGCCGGTGACAACCCATTTGGCGTCCTCGGCAAGGCTTGCGGCGAACAGGGCACGATCGCGCGCGGCAGGATCGGGATTGGCGGCGGCGGCGAAAATATCCTGCATCAGTTTCTTGTTGGCGGCGGCGCTCATGGCGGCATCTCCGTTTGGTGAGAACACGGAGATCATCGCCGCGCGAAGACAATTCTTCAAATCGATAGAGAATATGATATCTATTCGTTTGATGAATTTGACTTCGCTCGACCTCAATCTGCTGACCGCCCTCGACGCGCTTCTGCGCGAGGCCAGCGTCAGTCGTGCCGCCATGCGGATCGGGCTGTCGCAACCGGCGACGAGCCACGCGCTGCAGCGCCTGCGCGACATCTTCGGCGATCCGCTGCTGGTGCGCACCGGCGCGCGGATGGAGCTGACGCCGCGGGCGCAGGCCCTGCGCGCGCCGCTCGCGCAGGCGCTCGACCAGGTGCGCGGGTTGTTCGTGCCCGACGATTTCGACGCCGCGCGCAGCGAACGACAATTCCGCCTGATGATGCCAGATCTCGCAGTCGAGCTGCTGATGCCGCCGCTCATGGAGAAGGTGACGCGGGCCGCGCCCAATGTTCGCATCGACATCGTGCCGTGGCGGGGACCTGCGATCTTCCACGCCGAGTTCGCCCAAACCATCGACCTCGTGATCTCGATCGGCAATGCCTTCAAAGGCTTTCACCGCCAGCTGCTCTACACCGACAGCGACGCCCTCGCGGTGCGGCGCGGCCACCCCTGGGCCGCGAAGCTGAAGCGGCGCGAGACCTTCCTGGCCGCGCGCCATGTCGGCGTGATCATCCGCGGCAGCAACGAGGATCTGATCGACACCTGGCTGCAAGCCAAGGGCATCGAGCGGCATATTTCGCTGGTCGTATCAGGATATCTCGAAGCACTGCACGTCGCCGCCCGGACCGATCTCGTCGCCTTCGTGCCGCGCCGGCTGATCGCCGCATTGTCGAAACAGCTCGGCCTCGTCACGGTGACGCCGCCGCTCGACCCCGGCATCGACGAGCAGTTCATGTTCTACCCGACGCGGGCGCAGATGGACCCGGGCTCGATCTGGTTGCGGCGGTTGATGCTGGAAACGGGCCGGGAGCTGGAGAACAAATCTTCGTAGGCGGATCAGCGAAGCGTAATCCGCCTACCTCGTCGAGATCGCTGAGCATGGTGGGTTACGCCGAGCAAATGCGCCTTGCGCATCTGCTCAGCTAACCCACCCTACAAGAGCTGTCACGCCTTCTGCGCCGCCATCACCTTCGCCACCGCCGGGCGGTCCGACATGCGCTTGAAGTGATCGGCGATCTTCGGCGTGGCCTTGATGTCGACGCTGTCGCCTTCGAGCCAGGTCGAGAGCGTGTAGAGATAGGGATCGCAGATCGTGTACTGCTCGCCCATCACCCACGGCCCCTTGAACATTTTCTGCTCCATCAGCGCGAAGCAGGCGGCCATGGTCTGCGGAACCTTCGCCTTCATGTCGGCGAACGAGCTCTCCTGCGTCGCCCAGCGCGCACCGCGCATCTTGTGGGCGTGATTGATGTGCACGGTCGAGCACAGATAGGAGTTGAACGACTGCACCTGGGCGAAGTCGAAGGGATCGTCGAGCGGCGCGAGTTTAGCCTTGGGGAATGTCTGCGCGAGGTAAGCCAGCATCGCCGGCGTCTCGGTGAGGACGCCGCGATCGGTCACCAGCGCCGGGACGCGGCCCTTCGGGTTGATCTTGAGGTAATCCGGGCTGTTCTGCTGGTTGTCCTTGAAGCTCAGCCGCTCGGCCGTGTAGTCGGCGCCGGCCTCTTCCAGCGTGATGTAGGTGGCGAGCGCGCAGGTGCCGGTGGCGTAGTAGAGCTTGAGCATGTCGGACCTCATGGGAAAACCCGAGGTTAACGGCCCCCCGCCGCGCCGTCCATAGGCGACCTCTTCGCAGTTGCCCACCGCCGCCCTGCCATGCGAAGACGCGTCAATCGGAGGGGGATTGTCATGACCGTACTCATCGCCGGTGGCGGCATCGGCGGCCTGACGCTTGCGCTCAGCCTGCACCAGATCGGCGTTCCCGTAAAAGTGTTCGAGAGTGTCGCCGAACTGAAGCCGCTCGGCGTCGGCATCAACGTGCTGCCGCATGCGGTGCGCGAACTGATCGAACTCGGGCTTTTGGACAGGCTGGACGCCAGCGGCGTGCGGACGCGCGAGCTCGCCTATTTCTCCAAGCACGGCAAGCCGATCTGGAGCGAGCCGCGCGGGCTGGAGGCCGGCTACAAATGGCCGCAATTCTCGATCCACCGCGGCACGCTGCAGCAGCTCCTGCTCGACACCGCGGTCGAGCGGCTCGGCCGCGGCAACATTCTCACCAGCCATCATCTGACCAGTTGGACCGAGACCGCAGACGGCGTGCGCGCCGACTTCATCGACCGGGCGACCGGTAGTGCCGCCGGGACCTATGATGGCGCGATCCTGATCGCGGCCGACGGCATTCATTCCGCCGCGCGAGAAAAGCTCTACCCGAACGAAGGCCCGCCGATCTGGAACGGCCGCATCCTCTGGCGTGGCGTCACGCCGGCGAAAGCCTTCCTCAGCGGCCGCACCATGATCATGGCCGGGCATGAGATCCTGAAATTCGTCTGCTATCCGATCAGCAAGGAGCCGGATGCATCCGGCAATCACCTGATCAACTGGGTCGCCGAGCGACATATGCCCCCGACCTATCAGTGGCGGCGCGAGGACTATAACCGAACCGCGCGGCTGGAAGAGTTCCTGCCCTGGTTCGAGAGCTGGCAGTTCGACTGGCTCGACGTGCCCGGCCTGATCCGAAACTGCCCCCACGCCTATGAATATCCGCTGGTCGACCGCGACCCGGTCTCGCAATGGACTTTTGGCAAGGTCACGCTGATGGGCGATGCCGCGCATCCGATGTATCCGATCGGCTCGAACGGCGCCTCGCAGGCGATCCTCGATGCCCGCACCATCACCCGCGAGATTCTCGCGCATGGCCCGACGAGCGCGGCGCTGCTCGCCTATGAAGCCGAGCGCAGGCCCGCGACCACCGACCTCGTCCTGCTCAACCGCAAGAACGGCCCCGAGCAGGTGATGCAGCTGGTCGAGGAGCGCGCGCCCGACGGGTACCAGGTCGTCACCGACGTGTTGTCGCAAAAGGAGCTGGAAGACATCGCGGCGAACTACAAGCGCGTGGCGGGGTTCCAGGTGGAGGCGCTGAACGCCAAGCCGCCGATCGTGAGCAAGGATGCGCGGGCGGGAGCTTAGGACTTCGCGCGAAGCGAGATGCGCATGAATGCGCCCTGAGGGGTTTGTCCCCCCGCGCTCAACTCGCGATGAGAGTTCGCGGAGAGATACCCCTCATCCGGCGCTTCGCGCCACCTTCTCCCGCAAGGAGAGAAGGGAAGAGGAGCGCGCGGCCCGGCCTATTTCCCCACCACCCTCGCCGCCTCCAGCAATCGCTCGCTCGCGCTTGCCGTTGCCAGCACCGTGCCGTCTTCCGCCATCAGCTTCGCCTCGACGAACGCAATCGTCTTGCCGAGCTGCGTCACCTTGGCCTCGCCGACAATCGTCCCAGGCTTGGCCGGCGCCAAAAAGTTCACGGTCATGCTGATGGTGGTGGTGTAGAGCCGGCCCTCGCTCATCACCAGCACGGCCGGGCCCATGGTGTCGTCGAGCATGGCCGAGAGCATGCCGCCCTGGATGAAGCCTGCCGGATTGCAGAACTCGGGCCTGGCTTCGAAGGCGAGCTTGATCCAACCGTCCTCCGGACGCGCATCGAGTAGCCGCCACCCCAGCAGCTCGGCACAGGGCGGTCTTGGAAAGTTGTCGAGTGCGGTCTTGACCATTGGCAGCCTCCGTTTCGCAATCCCCTAGCGCAACGCTGCTGCCAGCGTGCTGTCAGGAGGATCGGCTTGGTGGAAGATCCAGCGCATGCGCGATCACCTTGCGCATGACGTTGGGCAGCGCTTCACCGGCCAGGGTCGCAGTCGGCACCCAGCGCATACCCTCGGGTGCACGCGTGCGCGCCTCCGCCTTCGCGGTATAGACCACGAGCTCCAGCGGAAAATGCGTAAAGACGTGGGTGACGACGCCCACCTTGCGCTGCCAGCGCGACAACCCCTTCAACTCCGGCGCCTGCTGCTTCGCGGTCGCATCGTCCTGGCCGGCGAGCCAGTCCGAGCCCGGCACTTCCGTCATGCCGCCGAGCAGGCCTTTTTCCGGCCGCGAACGGACCAGCAGCTCGCCGCCGCGCGTGACGACAAAGGCGGCGCCGCGCCGCAACGTGCCGCTCTTCTTCGGCGCCTTGCGCGGAAAGGTTTCCTGCGTGCCTTGCGCACGCGCGATGCAATCCTCATTGAGCGGACACAGCGAGCAGGCCGGCTTCTTCGGCGTGCAGATCGAGGCGCCCAGATCCATCAGCGCCTGGGCACTGTCGCCGGCGCGCGAATTCGCCAGCAGCGTCGCCGCCAATTGCTGGATCAGCGGCTTCGCCTGCGGGAGTTCTTCTTCAACCGCAAAGAGCCGCGACACCACGCGCTCGATATTGCCGTCCACCGGCATGGTATGGCGGTCGAAGGCAATCGCCGCAATCGCCGCCGCCGTGTAGGGCCCGATCCCCGGCAGCGCGCGCAGGCCCTCCTCGGTGTCCGGAAAGACGCCGCCGCGCTCGCGCGTGACGGCAACGGCACAGGCGTAGAGATTGCGCGCACGCGAATAATAGCCGAGGCCGGCCCACATTCGCAGCACGTCGTCCTGCGAGGCGTTCCCCAACGCCCTGACGTCAGGCCAGCGCGCGACGAATTTCTCGAAGTAAGGCCCGACCGCCTTCACCGTGGTCTGCTGCAGCATGATCTCCGACAGCCAGACGCGGTACGGGTCCGACGCCTCTCCGGGCGCCGCCCGCCAAGGCAGCCGGCGCCGGTGGCGGTCGTACCAGGCGAGCAGCAAGGTGGGGCGAGCCGACGACGTGGTGGACGTCGTGCTCCTTTCTTTCTTGCGCGCCGTCGTGGAGGACATTCGCCTTTACTAGAGGAGGATTTCGCCTGTGGCCAGCGCGACCGGACCGTTGCGAGCTATAACGCCTTGCGTTATACACAAGCATGATCCAGAGCTTCGCCAACTCCGAGACCGAGTTGATCTGGTCCGGGCGGCGAAGCAGGAAACTGCCGCCCGACATTCAGAATGCAGCGCTGCGAAAACTGCGTTTGCTGAACCAGGCGCGGGTGGCCGATCTCAGGGTTCCCCCGGGCAACCGGCTCGAAGCCTTGAGGGCTGATCGCCGGGGTCAGCATTCAATCCGGATCAATGATCAGTGGCGCATCTGCTTTGTTTGGGATGACGGAGGTCCGAGAGATGTCGAAATCGTCGACTACCACGACTAGGAACGGGCTCCTCCGCAACCCGCACCCCGGCGAGATCCTGCTGGAGGAGTTTTTGAAGCCGATGGATCTCAGCCAGAACGCACTGGCCCGCGCCGTTCGCGTGCCGCCGCGACGGATCAACGAGATCGTGCTTGGCAAGCGCGACATCACCGCCGACACCGACCTGCGGCTGGCCCGCTATTTTGGTCTGTCGGAGGGCTTTTTCCTGGGGCTTCAGATGGATTACGACCTGATGCAGCGGCGACGCGAGATCGATCGCGACCTCAAGGCCATTCGGCCGCGTGCAGCGGCCTAGATCCGGTCATGTCCAAATTTCCTCCCAAACCCGGCCCGATCAGCGCCAAACCGCTCGGCATCCTGCTCGACGACGTCTTTGCCGAGGCCTATGCCAAGCAGGGTTTTGCCGCGCGCGAGCTGGTGACGCGGTGGGCGCAGATCGCAGGGCCTGAGATCGCGGCCCATGCCGAGCCCTTGAAGATGCAATGGCCGCGGCCCGTAGAGGGCCAGCCGCAGGAGCCGGCGACGCTGGTGCTGCGGGTCGAGGGGCCGATGGCGCTGGAGATCCAGCATTCCGCCGACGTGATCCTGCAGCGGGTCAACCGCTTCTTCGGCTGGAGCGCGGTCGGCAAGCTGGCTTTCCGCCAGGCCCCGCTCTCGCGGCCACGGACCCGGAAGCGGCCCGGCCCGCCGGACCCCAAATCGGTCGCCAAGGTGGCGGAGAGCCTGGGGGCGATCGAAGACGAAGAACTGAAGACGGCGCTGGCGCGGCTTGGGGCGGCCATCAAGCGAAATTGAGCCTTATTTTGCGGCCAATCTGGACCCGTCCCTGCCGCTCGCCATTGCTTCAAACCACGTTTCAAGCTAGCGACAGGCCGCCCGGCGGGAACTCGATATCCCCCTGGGGCAAGACCACGCCAATCCGGGAGCCGACCTTGATCATCACCCGCCGCGCCTTCACCACGATGCTGTCGCTGACCGGGCTTGCCGCGGTCGCCGGGTTCTCGCCGCTCCGGTTGATTTCTGACGCCATGGCGCAGTCGGCTGGCGATGTGGCCAAGCCGGTGTCGCTGCCCGACATGGCGCTCGGCCCGAAGGACGCCGCCGTCACCATCACCGAATACGCTTCGATGACCTGCCCGCACTGCGCCGCCTTCAACGAGCAGGTGTTCCCGAAGATCAAGAAGGAATACATCGACACCGGCAAGGTGCGTTACATCTTCCGCGAGTTCCCGCTCGACATCAAAGCCGCGGCCGGCTCGATGCTGTCGCGCTGCATCGCGAAGGACGACGGACCGAAATATTTCGCGGTCACCGACATGCTGTTCCGCCAGCAGAACGACTGGGTCGTGAAGAACACCACCGAGACCCTGACGCGGATCGGCAAGCAGGCCGGCCTCACGCAGCAGCAGGTGGAAGCCTGCCTGAAGGACCAGGCGCTGCTCGACAAGATCGCCGCCGACCAGAAATACGCCAGCGACGTGCTCAAGGTGGATTCGACGCCGACCTTCTTCATCAACGGCGAGAAGATCAAAGGCGAGGCCTCGTTCGAAGAGTTCGCCAAGAAGATCAATCCGCTGCTCAAGAGCTGATTCGCGCGTCAAGACTCTGATTCGCATTTCGAAAGCCGTATCTTTCCCGGCATAAATCCCTTGGGAAAAGCGGCTTTGGCCGGTTGCCCTCGCGGCATACCGCGGCCATTGTCCAGCCGCATGAGGCGCCTCGCGCGACTCGCCCGGATAGCGACATTGCCTTCCATGGTAGTGTCCCGGCAGGGGGATTCGCGCCTGCCAACAGAGATGCGTGCTTATGAAAATCACCCGCCTGCGACTTCACGGCTTCAAGTCCTTCGTTGAGCCGACCGACTTCGTCATCGAGCCCGGCCTGACCGGCGTGGTCGGCCCCAACGGCTGCGGCAAGTCGAATCTCGTCGAAGCGCTGCGCTGGGCGATGGGCGAGACCTCCTACAAGAGCTTGCGCGCCGCCGACATGGACGCGGTGATCTTCGCCGGCTCCGGCAACCGTCCCGCGCGCAACCACGCCGAAGTGACGATGACGATCGACAATGCCGATCGCACCGCGCCGGCGGCGATGAACGACAGCCAGCTGCTCGAAATCTCTCGCCGCATCGAGCGCGAAGCGGGCTCGGTCTACCGCATCAACGGCCGCGACGTGCGCGCGCGCGACGTGCAGATCCTGTTCGCCGATGCCGCCACCGGCGCGCGCTCGCCGGCCCTCGTCCACCAGGGCAAGATCGGCGAGATCATCCAGGCCAAGCCCGAGCAGCGCCGCCGCGTGCTGGAAGACGCAGCGGGCGTTGCCGGCCTGCACGCCCGCCGCCACGAGGCCGAACTGCGGCTGAAGGCTGCCGAAACCAATCTCACGCGCGTCGAGGACGTGATCGGCCAGCTCTCCGGGCAGATGGAAGGCCTGAAGAAGCAGGCCCGCCAGGCGGTGCGCTATCGCGAGGTCGCGGCCAAGGTCCGCAAGGCCGAAGCCACCCTGTTCCACCTGCGCTGGATCGGCGCGCATGCCGACGTCAACGAATCCGGCCAGACCCATGATCTCGCCGTCCGCGAGATGGCCGAGCGCACCCAGCACCAGGCCGAGGCCGCTCGCATCCAGGCGATTCGTGCCGCCGAAATGCCGGCGCTGCGCGATGCCGAAGCGCGCGCCGCCGCCGGGCTGCAGCGCCTGACCAATGCCCGTGAGCTGCTCGACCGCGAGGAAGAGCGCGCCAAGGAGCGCGTCGCCGAGCTCGAGCGCCGCCTCGCGCAGTTCGAGGGCGACATCTCCCGCGCCCAGCAGCAGACGATGGATGCCGATGTCGCGCTGCAGCGACTCGACACCGAAGACGCCGAGCTCAAGGAAGAGATCAAGTCGCGCGTCGAGAAGCGCTCCGGCGTCGACGAGCGCGTCGCCGAAGCCGAGGCGGTGCTGACCGAGACCGAGCAGCAATTCGCCGAGCTCACCACCGCGCTCGCCGACCTCACCGCCAAGCGCAATCAGCTCGAGGCCAATGTCCGCACCCACCGCGACAAGCTCGCCCGGCTCGACCAGGAGATCGCGAACGTCGCCGCGGAAGAGCAGAAGCTTGCCGCCGAGACCGGCGGCTTCGGCGACCTCGACGAGCTGACCGCTCTGGTCGAGACCGCGGAGCAGACGCTGGCGGCTTCGGAAGCCGCGGCGCAGGCCAGCGAAGCCGCGCACGTCGCCGCGCGCCAGACGCTGGAATCCTCGCGCTCGCCGCTGGTCGAAGCGGACAAGCGTGTGCAGCGGCTCGACACCGAGGCACGCACGATCTCCAAGATCGTCAACGGCGAGACCAAGAATCTGTGGCCGCCGATCATCGACGGCATCACCGTCGACAAGGGCTTCGAGAAGGCGATCGGCGCCGCGCTCGGCGACGATCTCGACGCCCCGATCGACCCGTCGGCGCCGATGCGCTGGACCAATGTCGGCCACACCGAAGGCGATCCGGAACTGCCCGAAGGCGCCGTGCCGCTCTCCAATCACGTGCAGGCGCCGGCCGAGCTGGCCCGACGTCTGGCCCAGATCGGCGTGGTGCCGCGCGAGCGCGGTGCCGAGCTGGTCTCGCAGCTCAAGACCGGCCAGCGGCTGGTGTCGCCCGAAGGCGACGTCTGGCGCTGGGACGGCTTTGTCGCTGCCGCCCATGCTCCAACCGGCGCGGCCCGCCGCCTCGCCGAGCGTGCCCGTCTCGTCGACATCGAGAACGAGCTGGAGCAGGCCCGCATCGACGCGCAGATCAAGCGCCAAGCGCTGGAGAATGCCGAGTCCGAGCTGCAGATGGCCGCCAGCACGGAAGGCGCCAGCCGCGAAGCCTGGCGCGCCGCGCAGCGCGAGCTGAACGTCGCGCGCGAGCGCCATGCCACCGCCGAGCGCGAGATCAGCCGCCATGCCGCGCGCAAGGCGACGCTGTCGGAAGCGCACAGCCGCCTCGCCGCCGACCGCGCCGAAGCCGAGGCTGCCTATGAATATGCCGAGGCCGGCATCTCCGAGCTGCCGTCGAGCGAGGACACCGAGACCCGTCTCGCCGCCGCCCGCAGCGACATCGAAGGCCACCGCCGCATGGCCGCCCAGGTCCGCGCCGAGGCGCAGGCGTTGGCCCGCGAGGCCGAGCTCGCCGACCGCCGCGTGCAGGCGATCCTCGCCGAGCGCACCGAGTGGCAGTACCGCAAGGAAAGCGCGGCCTCCCACATCGACACCATCCAGGCCCGCATCGCCGAGCTCACGATCGAGCGCAGCGAGCTCGAAAACGCGCCGCAAGTGTTCGCCGAGAAGCGCAGCGCGCTGATCACCGAGATCGAATACGCGGAAAACGACCGCCGCATGGCCGCCGACGCACTCGCCACCGCGGAAAGCGCGATGGCCGAGACCGATCGCGTCGCCAAGCTGACCCTCGAAGCCCTGTCGAGCTCCCGCGAGGCCACGGCCCGCGCCGAGGAGCGCATGGAAGGCGCGCGGCGCCGGCTCGAGGACATCGAGCGCGAGATCCGCGACATGCTCGAGGTCGAGCCGCAGGCCGTCGCCGGCCTTGCCGAGCTCGAGCCCGGCGCGGAGCTGCCGCCGCTGCACGACATCGAGGAAGACCTCGAAAAGATGCGGCGCGACCGCGAGCGCCTCGGCGCCGTCAATCTGCGCGCCGAGGAAGAGCTGCGCGAGGTCGAGACCCAGCACACCGGCCTCGTCACCGAGCGCGATGACCTCGTGGAAGCCATCAAGCGGCTGCGCCAGGGCATCCAGAGCCTCAACAAGGAAGCGCGCGAGCGCCTGTTGACCTCGTTCGAGGTCGTCAACAACCACTTCAAGCGCCTGTTCGTCGAGCTGTTCGGCGGCGGCGAGGCCGCGCTGCACCTGATCGAAAGCGACGATCCGCTCGAAGCTGGTCTCGAAATCATTGCCAAGCCCCCGGGCAAGAAGCCGCAGACGCTGTCGCTGCTGTCGGGCGGCGAGCAGGCGCTGACCGCGATGGCGCTGATCTTCGCGGTGTTCTTGACCAACCCCTCGCCGATCTGCGTGCTGGACGAAGTCGACGCGCCGCTCGACGACCACAACGTCGAACGATACTGCAACCTGCTGAATGAGATGACCAGCTCGACCGACACGCGCTTCGTCATCATCACGCACAACCCGATCACGATGGCGCGGATGAACCGTCTGTACGGCGTCACCATGGCCGAGCGCGGCGTGTCGCAACTGGTGTCGGTCAGCCTGTCCGAGGCCGTGGACATTCTCGACCAGAACGTGGCGTGACGTGGCTGTCATTCCGGGGCTCGCGCAGCGAGAACCCGGGATCCATTCCTCGACCGACTCTGCCGCGCGATGGATTCCGGGTTCGATGCTACGCATCGCCCCGGAATGACGGTGGGCAAAGATGATCTCCCCCACCCTCCCCGCCGAACTGAAGGCCGCCCTCGACGGCAAGCTGCAGGGCTTCTCCCGCACCGACGCGGCGCAGCGCTCGCAAAAAATCTCGACCGCCTATCGCGCCGGCGGCGGCTCCGGCACGATCAAGTCCGAAGCCGATGCGCTCGCCTATGCGCTGGCGCGCATGCCCGCGACCTACGCCGCCGTCGCGGCCAGCCTGAATGCGCTGACCGAGATCGCACCAAGCCTCGCACCTGAAACGCTGCTCGACGTCGGCGCAGGCCCGGGCACCGCGAGCTGGGCGGCAGCGGAGACCTTTCCCTCGCTGCAGGATTTCACCCTGCTCGACGCCAACGCCACGTTGAGCCGGCTCGCGCTCGAACTTGCACGCGGCAGCTCGCGATTGGCGGAGTGCCGTTATCTGCCCGGCGATGCCGGTGCGAACCTCGCGGAGGCCTCGCAAGCCGATCTCGTGATTGCCAGCTACATCATCGGCGAGCTCAGCGAGGCCGACCAGCGCAAGCTCGCGGAAACCATGTGGGCCAAAGCGCGCCACGCGCTGGTCGTGATCGAGCCCGGCACGCCCGCGGGTTACGCGCGCATCCTCGCGCTGCGCCAGCAACTGATCGCGGCTGGCGCCTACGTCGCCGCGCCCTGCCCGCACGAAAGGCCCTGCCCGCTCGTCGCGCCCGACTGGTGCCATTTCTCTCAGCGCCTCCCCCGCTCGCAGGCGCACCGGCAGATCAAGGGCGCCGAGGTGCCGTTCGAGGACGAGCGCTTCATCTACGTCGCCCTGACTCGCACAGCGCCGGCGAGCCGCGCCGCACGCGTGCTGGCCCCGCCGGATGTTGGCAAGGCCGAGATCGCGGCGAAACTCTGCACCGAAGAAGGTGTCGCACTGACAAAGGTCCCACGGCGCGACAAGGCCGCCTACGCGAGTGCCCGGCGTTGGCGCTGGGGCGACGCCGTCATTGCCGAAAGTTAACCTCATCGGGAGCTTTTGCCTTGAACTCGGGCGGCTCCCCGTTCGACCAAGTCCTACCTCTCCTCTGCGCCGGGGCTCTCGCTCTGCGCCAATTTGGTCTAGGCTAGGCCCGCCTTCTTCCCCCTTCAGGAGTTCTCCATGTCGACCGGCTGGATCGTTCTCGGCGTCATCGTCGTCCTCGCTTTCCTCGCGTTCAGCGCCTACAACCGCCTTGTGGCGCTGAGCCAGCGCGTCGGCCAGGCCTTTGCCGATATCGACGTTCAGCTCAAGCAGCGCCACGATCTCGTGCCCAATCTGGTCGAGACCGTGAAGGGCTATGCCTCGCATGAGCGCGGCACGCTCGACGACGTCATCAAGGCGCGCAATTCGGCGATGTCGGCGCAAGGCCCCGCGCAGGTGTCCGCGGCCGAGAACCAGCTGTCCGGCGCGCTCGGCCGGCTGATCGCGCTGTCGGAGGCCTATCCGGACCTCAAGGCCAACGCCAATTTCCAGCAGCTCGCATCCGAGCTCTCCGACCTCGAGAACAAGATCGCAGCGAGCCGCCGCTTCTTCAACAACGCGGTCCAGGAATACAACACCGGTATCCAGCAGCTGCCCGCGGCGCTGTTCGCCGGCATGTTCGGCTTTACCAAGAGGGATTTCTTCGATCTCGGCGCCAGCCGCACCGAGGTCGAGGCGGCGCCGCAGGTAAAGTTCTGATCTTGAGCCGCTAGGTCGCAGGGCAACCGCGTCATGGCCGCGTATGGTCTCTACACGCACATCGCCTCGAACAAGTTTCGTTCGATGCTGTTGCTCGGCGGCCTGTTCGCGCTGGTCTATGTGCTGGTCTATGCTGGCGCGCTGGTCGCCGAGGTCGTCATCAACAGCAATGGCACGGTCGCCTATTATCTGAACCGCGCCTTCCACGACCTCATCGTCGCCGCGCCCGTTGCAACGGTCGTGGCCGCGGCCTGGATCGTGATCGCCTATTTTTTCCACCAATCGATGATCGATGCGGTGACCGGCGGCCACGACGTCGACAGGAAAGAAGAGCCGCGGCTCTACAATCTGCTCGAAAACCTCTGTATCTCGCGCGGCATCACCATGCCGAAGCTGAAGATCATGGACAGCCCGGCGCTGAACGCGTTCGCGACCGGCCTCAATCCCAGGCAATATTCCATCACCGTCACCACGGGTCTCCTCGATACGCTCAATGACAAGGAGATCGAGGCGGTGCTGGGCCACGAGCTGACCCACATCAAGAATGGCGACGTACAGCTGATGGTGGTCGCCGTCATCATCGCCGGCGTGGTCGGCTTCTTCGGCGAATTGTTCTTCCGACTGTTCACAAATTTCAATTGGAGCTCCGGCTCCGGCGGTTCGTGGTCCTCGGGCTCCTCCTCGTCGTCGCGCTCGTCTTCCTCGTCGTCGAGCGACAGCAAGAGCTCCGGCGGCGGCGCGGTGATCGTGATCATCATCGCGATCGTACTGATCGTGGTGGCCTGGCTGCTGTCGCAGGTGGTCAAGCTCGCGTTGTCGCGCTCGCGCGAATATCTGGCCGACGCAGGCTCGGTGGAATTGACCAAAGATCCCGATGCCATGATCTCAGCACTGCGCAAGATCGAGAATCGTGGCGAGCTGCCCGGCGCGACCTCGGCCGTGATGGAGCTCTGCGTCGACAATCCCCGCGAGGGCTTTGCCGACCTGTTCGCAACCCACCCCTCGGTGCAATCGAGGGTGGATGCACTGGTCAAGTTTGCCGGCGGCCATGATCCGGGCCCGCTGCTACCAACCGAGGAAACGGGCAAGCCCGGGGCGCCAGCCGACCCGCAGCATGCCCCACCGCCGCTCCATCATGGTCCCTGGAACGATGCCAGCGGCCCAGCCGCTCCGCCGCCCATGCCTGCCCCCGGAACCGCGAACAGCAACCCCGCGGGCAATCCCATAGGCCCTTGGGGCCGTCATTGAGCGCGCGATATGCCGTCACGCGCGGCAGTTTCGTCGCGCTTGGGAAAAACTTCGGGAATTGCCGTATCGACGGGCTGCGGAATTGAATTCTCCCTTGTTTCTGCCATGTTCGCGCCCAACAGCAGACTCGGGACATCCTTGGGACCATCCTCGGGACATCGATTTGGGACCCGGCCGATCGCGACCTCGCGATCGGGGGGCGCGCGTTAGGGGACAGCAATGGCAAAGCCGGCAGTGGTTGTGGTGGGCGCGGACAAGGGCGGGGTCGGCAAGACCACGGTGTCGCGCACCTTGCTCGATTATTTCTCAGCCAACAACGTGCCGACGCGCGCCTTCGACACGGAGTCGCCCCGCGGAACCCTGAAGCGCTTCCACCCTGACATCACCGAGATCGTCGACATGACGACGACGGCCGATCAGATGAAGATCTTCGATACGCTCAACGCGACGAGCCCGTCGGTCACCGTGATCGACGTCCGCGCCGGCCTGCTCTCGCCGGCGCTCGCATCCTTGCGCGACATCGGTTTCCTCGACGCCGCCAAGGCCGGCCAGATCACCTTTGCCGTGTTTCACATCCTCGGACCCTCGATCGCCTCTCTGGACGAAATCGCCGAGACCGCGGGCTTCATGACCGGTGCCAAATACTTCCTGGTGAAGAACTTCATCAACGACACCCAGTTCTTCCAGTGGGACCAGGCGACCTATAATTCCTACTTCCACCGCATCAAGGACGCCACCGAGCTGACCATCCCCAAGCTCAACGAAATGGCCTATGAGCAGGTCGAGGTGTCGTCCGTCCCGTTCCTGAAATTCGTTGCCAACAAGGGCATCAACGACGAGGCCGCGAACTATTCCTTCGTGCTGCGCGGCTATGTCAGGCACTGGCTGGCCAACGTCTGGAGCGAGTTCGACCGCATCCGCCTGACCGACATCGTCGGTTCGAAGTCCGTGACCCGCAACAGCGAAAAATAGTTGCGCAAGCCGGGCTGATACGGCTGGATTGGTCGCCAAGTTCGACTGATATAGCTGTCGATGCCCGCAACGCCCGTCTACATCATCTGCTCGCCCCGCCCGCAGGTCGGCAAGACCCTGCTGGCGCGGCTTTTGAGCGAATTCCTGCTGCTCAAGAACGGCAATGTCGCGGCCTTCGACGTCAATCTGAAGGAGCCGTCGCTGCTCGACTACCTGCCGGGGGTCACAGAGACCGCTGACGTGATCGACACCTACGGCAAGATGCAGCTGATGGACCGCGTCATCATCGACGATGGGCTTCCCAAGGTGATCGACCTCGGCTTCCACGCCTTCGACGAGTTCTTCAAGATGACCGACGAGATCGGCCTGTTGAAGGAGGCGGCGCGCCGACACGTCGCGCCCCAGATCCTGTTCGTCGCCGACACCGACCGCGTCTCGGCCCGCGCCCACGAGATGCTGCGCGGGCGGATCCCGCGGATGAACCTGATCACGGTCGACAACGAACATGTGGTGCGCGGCGAGCTGCCAGCTGCGATGGCCGGCGGCCGGCTGTTCCGCCTGCCCGCCCTGCCCGGCTTCCTCAAGACCTATATCGACCGGCTGAACTTCTCCTTCACCGGCTATCTCCGCCAGGAGAAGGACGCCTCGACCGAGCTGCACCAATGGACCCGGCGCAATTACCTCGCTTTCCGCGAGCTCGAGCTCAGCCTGATCCTGCAGCGGTCCTGATTGCGCTGGTTTTTTACCCGGATAATATTGACGACGGGCTGAAGCCGATTTATTGAGACGGGCATCGACATCCCCTCAGCAAGGCCCATCCCCCGTGAGCATCGACCGGAAAGCAGCGATCGCCGCCTACAAGGAGCGCAAGACCGTTGCAGGCATCTACGTTGTCCGCTGCGCGGCCTCGGGCGAGGCCTGGGTCGGCCAGGCGCCGAACCTCGAGACGATCCGGAACCGCATCTGGTTCTCGCTCCGCCAGGGCAGCCATACCTGCCGCAGCCTCCAGGCCGCCTGGAAAGCCCACGGCGAGGCCGGCCTGACGTTTGACGAATGCGAGCGTCTGGAGGACGAAGAGAGTGCCTATGTCAGGAACGCGCTCCTGAAGGAGCGCCTGCTGCATTGGCGGGCCGAGCTCAAGGCCGAGGCGATCTGACCGCCGACGGCGGCTCAGTGCCCCTCGAACGTCATCAGCGTGCGCACCGGCACGTCCATGGCACGGAGCTTGGCGGCGCCGCCGAGCTCCGGCAGGTCGATGATGAAGCAGGCGGCGACGACGTTGGCGCCGATCTGCCGCAGCAATTTTACGGCGCCTTCCGCGGTGCCGCCGGTGGCGATGAGGTCGTCGACCAGGATGACGCGCTCGCCGGGCTGGATGGCATCGACATGCATCTCCATCTCGTCGATGCCGTATTCGAGCGAATAGGCGATCCGCACCGTGGTGTGCGGCAGCTTGCCTTTTTTCCGGATCGGCACGAAGCCGGCCGAGAGCTGGTGTGCCACCGCGCCGCCGATGATGAAGCCGCGCGCCTCCATGCCGGCGACCTTGTCGATCTTGTTGCCGGCCCAGGGATTGACGAGCTCGTCGACTGCACGGCGGAACGCGCGCGCGTCCGCGAGCAACGTGGTGATGTCGCGGAACATGATCCCGGGCTTGGGATAGTCGGGGATGGTGCGGACGCTCGCCTTGATGTCGTGGTCAAAGGTCATTGGTGCCTCTCAATCGACACGCGCATCCAGCCGGAACGCGTTTTCAACAATACGTAGTCCCACCTCGTTGCCGAGCGACATCAGCGATTCCGGGTGGAATTGGACGCCGGCGACCGGCAGGGTCTTGTGCTCCAGCGCCATGGCGACGCCGTCCTCGGTGCTGGCGGTGACATCGAGCACCTCCGGCATGCTGTCGCGCTCGACGAAGAGCGAGTGATAGCGGCCGATGACGATCTCGTTCGGCAGATTGCGCATCAAGCGCCCGCCGCGCACCTGCACCCGTGAGGGGCGGCCGTGGGCGGGATGGGTGAGCTGGCCGAGCTCGCCGCCGAAATATTCTCCGATCGCCTGCACGCCCAAGCAGACGCCGAACACCGGCAGCTTCTTCTCGAGCGCCGCATCAATCGTCTTCTTGATCGCGAAATCCTCAGGACGCCCGGGCCCCGGCGACAGCACCAGCAAATCCCAAGTCTTCTGCTTGAGCATGTCGAGCGCGTGCACATGGCGGACCACGGTGACTTCGGCGCCGACCTGGCGGAAATAATCGGCGAGCATGTGCACGAAGCTGTCGTCGTGGTCGATCAGCAGCACCCGCTTGCCCGAGCCGGTCGCATCCGGTGCGAAGGTCGACAGCGGCTTCGGCGGATCGCCGCGCAGGGCCTGGAATAGGGCTGCGGCCTTGACCTGGCATTCGCGGTCTTCTGCGGCGGGGTCTGAATCAAACAGGCAGGTCGCACCGACGCGCACTTCAGCAAGACCATCCTTCATGCGGATGGTGCGGATGGTGAGGCCGGTGTTGATGCTGCCGTCGAAATTCACAGCTCCAATGGCGCCGGCATACCAGCGCCGCGGCGAGCGCTCGTGATCCTCGACGAACTGCATCGCCCACAGCTTCGGCGCGCCTGTCACGGTGACCGCCCAGGCATGGGTGAGGAAGGCATCGAGCGCGTCGAAGCCGGGGCGCAGCATGCCCTCGACGTGATCGACGGTATGAAACAGTTTTGAGTAGGTCTCGATCTGGCGCCGCGCCAGCACCTTGATGGTGCCGGGGACGCAGACCCGCGCCTTGTCGTTGCGGTCGACGTCGGTGCACATGTTGAGCTCGAACTCGTCCTTCTCCGAGTTCAGAAGCTTGCGGATCTGCTCGGCATCGCCGATCGAATCCGTGCCGCGCGCGATGGTGCCCGAGATCGGGCAGGTCTCGACCCGGCGGCCGTCCGAGCGCACGAACATTTCCGGTGAAGCCGAGACGAGAAACTCGCCCTCGCCGAGATTCATCAGCGCGCCGTAAGGAGACGGGTTGATGACGCAGAGGCGCTGGAAGACTTCGGCCGGCGAGCGGTCGCAAGGCTCGGCGAACAGCTGTCCCGGCACCGCTTCAAAGAGATCGCCGCGCGCAAAGGCGGCGCGCGCGGTCTCGACGGTCGCCTGATATTCGCCGGGCGCGTGATCGGCGAAGCCCTGGCGCGGCGTCTTCAAATAAGGGCTTTCGGCGGTCTCGCGCGGCAGGCCTGCGGTCGACTTGCCCTTCCAGGCGAAGTCGTAAGCGAGCACGACGCCGCGGCCGGTGGCGCGGTCATAGGCCAGCAGGCGATCGGGCACGTAGAGCACGATGTCGCGCTGGTCGGCCTCGCGTGCGCGCTTCTGCTCGAGATCCTCGATCTGGAACACGAGGTCGTAGGCGAAGGCGCCGAACAGGCCGAGCAGCCCGTCGTCATTGGCGGAGAAGGCTGCGATGATGTCGCGCACCAGCGACATCACGCTGGCGCGGCGGGTGCGCTGGTCCTCTTCGACCGGCGCGTCGCCGCGGACGATGTGGCCGGCAAGATGCGTCGCGCTCTTCTCGGAAATCACGACGCAGGGCTCGCGCAGGACATCGGCGAGGAAGGCGATCAGCACCTGGCCGCGCCCATTCAGCGCTTCCAGCTTGAAATCGACGCCAGTGGTCTCGAGCTTGAGCGGCGGATCGGAGAAGCCGAGGTCAAAACTCTCGTAGCGGCCGGGCACGGTGGTGCCCGAGGACAGCACTACGCCGCGGCGGCGGTCGAGCAGGTTGATGAGATCGTCGAGCCGGTTGGCGCCGCCCGTGAACTGCTCGGCCACGCGCGTGATCGCGAGACCTGCGCGGGTCAAGTAATCGCTTCGGGCCGGGAGGGCAAAGACTGTCCTGTTCATGTCGTCCTCTTACGAAACTTGCCGAGGGAACGCCACACAGGACAAACGAGAAGGCCGCCGCACTGTGCAGGCGACCTCAGACGATTTTGGGAGAATAAATCGCACCGGCCACCTCTTAGGAGGTGCGCCACCAAAGACGGGCTGGGCGGACGGCCGTGCTCATGGGCGGATACTCACCATCCGAGAGAGGCCATGTCAAGAGACGGAACCACGCCCCTGCCCGTCCGGGCCCTCTTTCGAGGCTTGAAAGCGTGAAAACAGCCTGACGGTTGTTCAGCCCTCGCGGACATATAGCAGGTCGATGGCGCCTTCTTCCTCGTTCATCCATCGATCGCGCTCGCGAAAGCCGTGTTTCTCGTAGAACGCACGCGCAGCGAAATTCTGCTCGAATACATTGAGCGTGAACCGGCCATGAGCACTCGCATGCGCACTCGCGATCGCTCGCTCCAGCAGCGCCGAACCGGCGCCGCGCCGGTGACACGATGGATCGACGAAGAGCTGATCGACATGCCGGCCCTCCAGCGCAATGAAACCCGCCATGGCGTCCGCCTCGAATGCTGCGAGTGTCCAGCTCCATTCGGCGAATTTAGGCGAATACCAGGCCTCGACCTCCTGCAGCGAATACGACCAGTTCATGAATTGATAGGCGATCAGGCAGGCGCGGTAGTGCACGAGACTGATCGCCTTGAGATCGTGCGTTTCGAGCGGCCGGAAGCTGAGGTTCGGGCTGCCCGTCATGCTACCCCAGATGCTTCCTGAAAAACTCCGTCGCCCGGCCCCAGGCGAGTTCAGCAGCTTCGCGGTCGTGTACGGCCTGGCGCTGCTCGTTGACGAAGGCGTGCTCGGCGTCATAGCGGAACAGCTCGAGCGACTTGCCGGCGGACTTCATGGCCTTTTCGAAGCCGCTGACCAGCTCCGGCGTGCACCAATCGTCCTTGTTGGCGAAATGAGCCTGCAGCGGGATCTTGACGTCGGCGGGTTTGGCCGCCTGCTCCGGTGGGATGCCGTAGAACACGACGCCGGCAGCGAGTTCAGGCACGTGCACCGAACCGATGATGGTCACGGCGCCGCCGAGGCAGAAGCCTGTCAGCCCGACCTTGGCGCCGTTGCGCGCCAGATATTGCGCGGCGCCGCGCACCGTCTGCGTGGTGGCGTCCATGAAGTCGAGGGAGTTCATCTCCTTGTTGGCGCTGTCCGTGTCGTGATACGGCACCACCTTGCCCTTGTAGAGATCGGGCGCCAGCGCATCGAAGCCGGCCAGCGCAAAGCGGTCGCACAGGCCCTTGATCTGGTCCGACAGGCCCCACCATTCCTGGATCACGACCACGCCCGGCGCGTTGCCGCGCGCGGCATTGGCGAGATAGCCCGAGGCGTCCTTGCCATCCGGGCGCTTGAAGGTGATGGCGGTTCCCATGGTGTCCTCCGATGAGTTTCTGGCAGAGCGATTGACGTGCATTTTGGCGGCTGGGACCGCGAGGCGCAATCCACACTCTCGTCATTTCGGGGCGCACGACAGTGCGAACCCGGAATGACCGAGAGCTGAGCTCAGAAAAAAAGCCCCCTTGCGGGGGCTTCTCATCTCTCGTTTCGCGCGCGCTGCTCAGTGCGAGCTGGCCCAGACCTTCTTCTTGGTGAAGTACATCAGGCCCGCGAACAGGATCAGGAAGATGAAGACCTGGAAACCGAGGCGCTTGCGCGCTTCCATGTGCGGCTCGGCGGTCCACATCAGGAACGTGGTGACGTCCTTGGAATACTGCGCCACCGTGGTCGGCGAGCCGTCGTCATAGGTCACCTGGCCGTCGCTGAGCGGCTTCGGCATCTTGATGGCGTGGCCCGGGAAGTACTTGTTGTAGTACGAGCCCTCCGGAATGGTGACGCCCTCGGGGACGTGATCGTCAAAGCCCTGCAGCACCGCCGAGACGTAGTCCGGACCCTGCTCCTGGTACTGGCTGAAGAAGTCGACGATGAACCAGGGGAAACCGCGCTTATAGGAGCGCGCCTTGGTGATCAGCGACAGGTCGGGCGGCGCCGCGCCGCCGTTCGCGGCACGTGCGGCCTGCTCGTTCGGGAACGGCGAGGGGAAATAATCCGCCGGCCGCCCTGCGCGCTCGAACATGTCGCCCGCATCGTTCGGACCGTCCTTGACCTTGTATTCGGACGCGAAGGCTGCCGCCTGCGCCACCGAATAGCCGGGCCCACCGGGCTCGGCGAGGTTGCGGAAGGAGACATAGGACAGCCCGTGGCAGCTGGCGCAGACCTCCTTGTAGACCTTCAGGCCGCGCTGCAGCGCGCCGCGGTCGAACTTACCGAAAGGGCCGGAGAACGACCATTTGTTGCCGGGAGGCGTGTCGCTGCCTTCAGACGCCTTCGCGCTGTCGACCGAGCCCGCGAACAGCGAACCCGCCAGTGCCAGCATGATCGCGGTCGACACCATCGGCGTCGATCGGCTGCCGGTCTTGGCCAGAACCGCATCGGAGATCGAGTTCGGCACGGGCCGCGGCTTCTCGATGCGCGAGAGCAGCGGCAGCACGATCAGGAAGTAGGCGAAGTAGCAGACCGTCAGAACGCGGCCGGCAACGACGTAGATGCCTTCCGGCGGCTGTGCGCCGAGATAGCCGAGCAGGATGCAGACCACGACGAAGATCCAGAAGAACTGCTTGGCCAGCGGACGATACTTCGACGACTTGGTCTTCGCGGCGTCCAGCCAGGGCAGGAAGCACAGGATGATGATCGCGCCGAACATCGCGACGACGCCCGCCAGCTTGTTCGGGATCGAGCGGAGGATCGCGTAGAACGGCAGGTAATACCATTCCGGCACGATGTGCGGCGGCGTCACGCCCGGGTTCGCCGGAATGTAGTTGTCGGCGTCGCCGAGATAGTTCGGCATGTAGAAGATGAACCAGGCGTAGAGCAGCATGAAGCAGGCGACGCCGAACATGTCCTTGATGGTCGCGTGCGGCGTGAACGGCACCGTGTCCTTTTCCGTCTTCGGCTCGACGCCGTCAGGATTGTTCTGGCCGGCGACGTGCAGCGCCCAGACGTGGAGCACAACGACGCCCGCGATCAGGAACGGCAGCAGGTAATGCAGCGAGAAGAAGCGGTTCAGCGTCGGGTTGCCGACCGAATAGCCGCCCCACAGCAGCGTCACGATGCTCTCGCCGAAATAGGGAATGGCGGAGAACAGATTGGTGATGACGGTGGCGCCCCAGAAGCTCATCTGGCCCCAGGGCAGCACGTAGCCCATGAAGCCCGTCGCCATCATCAGGAGGTAGATGATGACGCCGAGGATCCACAGCACCTCGCGCGGCTCCTTGTAGGAGCCGTAATAGAGACCGCGCAGCATGTGGACGTAGACCGCGAAGAAGAACATCGACGCGCCGCAGGCGTGCATGTTGCGCAGCAGCCAGCCGTAGTTCACGTCGCGGACGATCAGCTCGACCGACTTGAAGGCGAGATCGGCATGCGGCGTATAGTGCATCGCCAGGATCACGCCGGTCAGGATCTGCATCCCCAGCATGAAGGAGAGGATGGCGCCGAAGGTCCACCAATAGTTCAGGTTACGCGGGGTGGGATAGGCGACGAACGAGGAATGCATGAGGCCGAAGATCGGCAGGCGCCGCTCGATCCATTGCAGGGCCGGATTGCTCGGCTGGTAGTCGGATGGTCCGCTCATGATGCGATCCTGAGGAAATAAAACGACGAGACGGCGCGAAGCTTCGGACGTGCGTCCGAAGCTCAGCCGATCTGGATTTTGGTGTCGGAAACGAACGTGTACGGCGGCACCGGCAGGTTCGCGGGCGCGGGCCCCTGGCGGATGCGGCCGGACGAATCGTACTGCGAACCATGGCAGGGGCAGAAGAACCCGTCGTAGCTGCCTTCATGAGCGATCGGGATGCAGCCGAGATGGGTGCAGATGCCGATCACGACCAGCCATTGCTCGTGGCCGGACTTGACCCGGGCCTCGTCGGTCTGCGGATCGGGCAGGCTCGCCACGTTGACGGCGCGCGCCTCGTCGATCTGCTTCTTGGTGCGGTGGCTGATGTAGATCGGCTTGCCGCGCCAGAACACCTTGATGTCCTGCCCTTCGGCGACCGGGCTGAGATCGACCTCGATCGGCGCACCGGCGGCGATGGTCGAGGCGTCAGGATTCATTTGCGAGATGAAGGGCCAGAGCGCGGCTGCGCCCCCTACTGCGGCAGCTGCCCCCGTTGCAACGAATAAGAAATCACGGCGTGTCGGATGGTCCGCCGAAGACGCTGTCGTCACGATTCCAACCCTTTCTTCTTACGCAGCCGGCGGAACCGCTCCAGGAGGCGCCCATGAGGTCCCCGGAAAGGCTGCCGGCGCCCGCGGCCCCCCGCGGCGGCAGAACTTCGCTTATTCGCCTCTAAACAGGCGAAACAGCAGTCCAGAATCGTTCTATTGGCACCCTTGCCGGGCGAGCGCAAGCCCGCTATCGGCGCGGGGGCGTGCCATGCACGAATTCCCGGCCATGCGATGTTTTATTGAGACATTTCCGACCCGCAACCAACCCGCCACCCCCGATGCAGATAGCGCTTTTCCAGCCCGACATCCCACAGAACACCGGCACGATTCTCAGGCTCTGCGCCTGCCTCGGACTGGACGCCCATATCATCGAACCGGCGGGGTTCCCGGTCTCCGACCGCGCGTTCCGCCGGGCGGGAATGGATTACCTCGGCCATGTCAGCATCGTCAGGCACGACTCCTGGCTGAAATTCGAGGACTGGCGCGCCGCGCATGGCCACCGCCTGCTGCTGTTCACCACCAAGGCCGCCACCGACTATCGCGATTTCCGTTACCAGACGTCGGACATCCTGCTATTCGGGCGCGAGAGCGCCGGCGTCACCGACGCGGTGGTCGAGGCCGCGGATGCGCGGCTGGTGATCCCGATCAAAGCCGGGCTGCGGTCGCTCAATGTGGCCATGACCGCGGCGATGGCCGCAGGCGAGGCGCTGCGGCAGATCCGGAACCCGCAAGTTTGAAGGTTTGAGGAGAGACGATTGAGTTACGCGGTCAAGGAAATCTTCCTGACCTTGCAAGGCGAAGGCGCCCATGCCGGGCGCGCCTCCGTGTTCTGCCGCTTTGCCGGCTGCAACCTCTGGAGCGGGCGCGAGGCGGATCGGCTCGAGGCCACCTGCAAGTTCTGCGACACGGATTTCGTCGGGACCGACGGCACCCTCGGCGGCCGCTACGCCTCGGCTGCCGAGCTCGCCGATACCATCGCCGCACAATGGCGCGCCTCCACAGCCAACCGCTATGTCGTGCTCACCGGCGGCGAGCCCCTGCTCCAGGTCGATGCCGCATTGATCGAGGCGCTCCACGCCCGTGGCTTCGAAATCGGGGTGGAGACCAACGGCACCATCGAAGCGCCCGATGGCCTCGACTGGATCTGCGTCAGCCCCAAGGGCGGCAGCGAGCTGGTGCTGCGCCAGGGCCACGAGCTGAAGCTGGTCTATCCGCAGGCCCTCGCCGCCCCTGAAGCCTTCGAGCACCTCGCCTTCGAGCGCTTCTCGCTGCAGCCGATGGACGGCCCCGAGGTCATCGAGAACACCGCGCGCGCGATCGACTACTGCCTGCACCACCCGCAATGGCGGCTCAGCGTGCAGACGCATAAGTCGCTCGGCATCAGATAGAACGCGACCGGGAATGCAGATGGACAGTTCGACGATCGAAGACCGCAAGACCCGCGCCCGCACCTGGTTCGAAGCCTTGCGCGACGACATCTGCGCGAGCTTCGAGCGGCTCGAGGACGACGCGCCGCCAAGCCTTTATCCGGGCGAGGCCGGCCGCTTCAAGCGCACGCCCTGGCAGCGCACCGACCATACCGGCGCGGCCGGAGGTGGCGGGGTGATGTCGATGATGCATGGCCGGCTGTTCGAGAAGGTCGGCGTGCACTGCTCGACGGTGCACGGCGAGTTCGCCCCCGAGTTTCGGGCTCAAATTCCCGGCGCCGCGGACGATCCGAAATTCTGGGCCTCGGGCATCTCGCTGATCGCGCATATGCGCAATCCGAACGTGCCCGCCGTGCACATGAACACGCGCTTCGTCGTCACCACCAAGGCCTGGTTCGGCGGCGGCGCCGATCTCACGCCGGTGCTCGACCGCAGGCGCACGCAGGACGACGCCGACACCATCGCCTTCCACGCCGCGATGAAAGAGGCGTGCAACCAGCACGGCAGCGTTGCCGACTACGACAAGTACAAGAAATGGTGCGACGAATATTTCTACCTGCCGCACCGCAAGGAGGCGCGCGGCATCGGCGGCATCTTCTACGACTGGCACGACAGCGGCGACTGGGACGCCGACCTCGCCTTCACCGGGGACGTCGGCCGCGCCTTCCTGAAGGTCTATCCCGAGATCGTCAGGCGCAATTTCGAAAGCGCCTGGACCGCCGCCGACCGCGAGGAGCAATTGATCCGGCGCGGCCGCTATGTCGAGTTCAACCTGCTCTATGATCGCGGCACCATCTTCGGGCTCAAGACCGGCGGCAATGTCGAGTCGATCCTGTCGTCGATGCCGCCCGAGGTGAAATGGCCGTGACGACGATGAAGCCCGCCTTGAAGCCGCTGCCCCGCGCCATGCTGATCGACATGGACGACACCATCCTGTCCGCCTATGGCCGGCCCGAGATCGCCTGGAACACGATCGCGAACGAGTTTGCCGAGGAGCTCGCGCCGCTGCCGCCGCCGCAGGTCGCGGCCGCGGTGCTCGCCTTCGCGCGAAACTTCTGGGCGAACGCGGAAGCCGCATGGCGGATGAAGCTCGGCGAGGCGCGGCGGCTCACGGTGCGCGGCGGCTTTGCCGCGCTCGCCGCAAGCGGCCATCGCGCCTTGCCCGACGATCTCGCCGATCGCATCGCCGACCGTTTCACCACCTACCGCGAGGAAGCGATCTTCGTCTTCCCCGGCGCCCATGATGCGATCGACGCGTTCAGGGCCAGCGGCGTCAAGCTCGCGCTCGTCACCAACGGCGCCGCCGAGATGCAGCGCGCCAAGGTCGAGCGGTTCGAGCTGACGCATCGGTTCGACCACATCCAGATCGAGGGCGAGCACGGCTTCGGCAAGCCCGAGGAGCGCGCCTATCTGCACGCTATGGAGGCGCTCGGCGTCACGCCTGAGGACACCTGGATGATCGGCGACAATCTGGAATGGGAAGTCGTGACGCCGCAGCGGCTCGGCATCTATTCGATCTGGATCGACGTGCATGGTGACGGCCTGCCCGAAGGCTCGACCGTCAAGCCCGACCGCATCATCCGTTCGCTGACCGAGCTGGTGCCGGGCCGCTCCTGAGCAGGGGCTCCAAACAAAAAATGCGAAAACAACCCCATGCACAGTAGACGGCCCTAGCAGAATCAAAGGGTTACGGATTCTCCAAAAAAGGCCTTCTGATCCGTCGGGCAAAACAGGGGTATGATGCCATCGTCGAAACTTGCGGCGGGGAGATTTTGGCGCGAGTTGCAGTCATCTGCCGGCCTCGAACGGCAGCAGCCGCCAAAATTTCTTCGCCTGCTGACGTAACGACCTGCCGAGCTTGCACGTAGATGACCCCGCGGGCGCGTTTCAGCGCCAACGGGAGGCACGGCATCGTGAGTGGAGAATTGAACATCCGAAAAGCCGAGGCGAGCGACTATGCCGCCGTTCGCGCTCTTGCGGACGCACTGGCGGCTCATATCGAAGAGCCGCCGCCGCCTCTGACGCTGGACCGCTATGTCGCCTTCTATGCGCGCGAGCATGCGCCCGTGCACCTTTTCGTCGCGCTGCTTGGAGATCGCGTCGTCGGCATGATCGCGTGGATCCTGACGCACGAGCTCTATAGCGCTCAGGCCGCGCTCTACATCAGCGACATTGCGGTACACGCCGATGCGCGCGGGAAGGGCATCGGCAGAGCGCTGATGATGAAGGCCAAGGAGTGGGGCTCCGATTACGGCGTCACGAGGCTCGGCTGGGATGTCTGGAAGCACAACGCGTCGGCCATGCGATTCTATGAGCGCCTCGGCGCCACCGTCGACACCGAGGCCGTGCCGCATCTTCTGCGGCTGACGAACGACTAGCTTCATCATGGCTGGTTGGCGACTGCGGGCGTCGCGGCCTGACGACATCGAAGCGATATACGAGGTGTGGCGTGCTGCCGTGCTGGCCACCCACGACTTCCTCAGCGAATCCGATTTCGCGGACATCTGCATTCAGGTCCGGCGAGACTATCTTCCGCATCGCGACTTCACCGTTGCGGTCGACGAGGACGATCGGGTGATCGGATTCATGAGGATGGAAGGAACGGAGATCGACGCGCTCTACATCGCGCCGGCGTTTCGCCGTCAGGGACTGGGACGGCGGTTCGTGGCCGAGGCGGCCTCTCGTGGCGAGAACCTCGAGGTCGAGGTGAATGCCCAAAACACCCAGGCCGTCACATTCTACGACGCGATGGGTTTTCGCGTCGTAGAATCGAAGCAAACCGATCGTGATGGGCGGCCTTATCCGCTGCTGCGACTACGGCGGAGTTTGCCTCGCGATCTCCCCTGATTTGCGTCGCCCTGCTCTCCACCTCTGCGTCGGCGGAATTCCCGCCTCGGCCGGCCGTGATCGGCCTGTCATCTCCGCTTGCTAGCTTGCCTTCCGGATCGATCACGCGAAAGGAACACGCGATGGACTTGAAAGCCGGCGATGTCGTGATGCTGAAATCCGGCGGCCAGCCGCTGACGGTTGCGGACGTGAAGCAGGACGAGGTGCTCTGCCTCTGGATGGGCATGGAAGGCGATCTGTTCCGCGAGACGCTGCCGCTGGCTGTGCTCGACCGCGTGGAAATCGAGGAAGAGGACGACGAGGACGAAGACGAGGACGAGGAGTAAGCACCGCCTAAGATCGCATTCCGGTCAGCCCGGCCTGCCCCGGTCCCAGTGCGTCCGATGTCCGCTTCTCTGCCCATCATGGCGCAACGGCGGACATCGCTGAATGTCGCAGAAGGGCCGATTCCGTTGAAAAAGGCGGGCAGTATTTCCTTGTAATGGCTCGGTCGCGATGTGGCCGAACTGCTCTACCGATCGCTATGCGAGCCTCGGGGTGGACATCGGGATCAGCTTGGCCATCTTTCTTAGGTTCTGGGCGGTGGCCGCCAGGATGAACTCGTCATGCGCACCGTTTGGACCTCGTAAGCGTAGACGGTCGAGTTTGAGGATGCGCTTGAGGTGCGCGAACAGCATCTCGATCTTCTTGCGGAGCCGACGCGAGGTGCGGCCCTCCCATGATCTTGCGATCTGGCGCGCCATGTCGCGAGCGCCCTCGTAGATCGAGCGTGGCACCCTCCGTGATGGCTGCTTGGGGCAGCATCGGGACTTCAATGCGCAGCGATCACAATCGTGCTTGCTGGCAAGGTAAAGCATGGTGGCGCCATCATTCACCAGCGTTCCGGTCGTGGTAAGAACTTTGCCGCCGGGGCAACGATAAACGTCCCCGGCGTGGTCATAGGTGAAGTCGTCGCGCGAGAAGATCCCGTCTGTGCGAGCCGACTTGTCGAAGACTGTAACGTGCGGCTCGATGCCATGCTCATAGACCAGCCAGGCGAGCATCTCGGCCGAGCCATAGCCGCTGTCGCCGAGGAGCCGGCTCGGATAGAGATCAAACCGCTCCAGCGAGCGCTCAATCATGCGCTTGGCAGCCAATACCTCCGCCTGCCGGATTGCCGTCGTCGCCTCAACATCGACGATGATCGCGTTCTCGATGTCGATCAGGTAGTTCGTCGAGTAGGCAAAGAAGGCTTGGCCGCCGTGCGCTCCCGTCCAGCGCGCCGCTGGGTCGGAGGGCGACACGAACTTCGGGGTCACTTCGGTGGCTGCTCCGAACGCGGCATCATCGAGGACAGCCAGATACTCGTCGATCGCTCGGCCGGCAGCCTCCGGTGGAAGTCCCTTGTCGCCTTCGATCCCCTTCTGCCGATTGGCATCGGCCTTGATCAGGCTCGCATCGACGGCGAATCCTTCACCACCGACCAGCCGCTCCTCGATACAGCGACGCAAAACGCTCTCGAACACGCACCGGAAGAGGTCGCTCTGTCGGAAGCGGCCATGCCTGTTCTTGGAGAACGTCGAGTGATCAGGTACTGCGCCATCTAGACCAAGCCGGCAGAACCATCGGTAGGCCAAGTTAAGGTGGACCTCATCGCACAGGCGCCGCTCCGATCGAATGCCGAAGCAGTAACCGATCAGCAGCATCCGGATCATCAGCTCGGGATCGATCGAAGGTCGACCGATACTACTGTAGAAAGGCGCCAGGTCCTGTCTGACCTCTTCAAGGTCGACAAATCTATCGATCGACCGGAGCAAGTGGTCGGCCGGGATATGCCTTTCCAGCGAGAACTCATAGAACAACGCGGCCTGCTCGACTTGCCGATGTCCCATCATGATCTTCAGTCCTGCCAATTAGACTGACTGAATCATTGATCCCTCTGCGTCGCAACCGCCGCCTTTTTCAACAGAATCGGCCAACAGCGGACGTTCGCGATCTGGAACGGGGCCGCCAACTAATTGCGTCACCTTACTCATTTGATAAGGAGTTTCCGTGCATCTTCCGCCGCTCGGTCCAAGCGCATGCGGCTCTTCCCTTGGCCTAGTTCGTCACGATATTGGCTAAGAGAGAAAACACTGAGTTCTTTGACGGTCAGCGCCCCAGCAGTGCGCGGAATCTCAAAAGTAACAACCGACCGGTCATCGATAAGCACGGTGTATATGTCTTCGTATTGTTCTGTAATGGTTTTTAGCACGTGAAAAACCGTGCCGCGTAGGCCATTGGCCGCCATGAGGCTTATCAAGTCCGCGTCTTGACTACTTTCATGTTGCTGCAAGATGCGAGACTTGTATTTGTCGTGGAGCCGTTGCGGTGACATCCGTCTAATCCTTCCCGTCCCTTCGAGGAAAATGACAGCGGAGACCGACGTCTGCAATGGGTCGATTCTGTTGAAAAAGGCGGCGGTTGCGACGCAGAGGGATCAATGATTCAGTCAGTCTAATTGGCAGGACTGAAGATCATGATGGGACATCGGCAAGTCGAGCAGGCCGCGTTGTTCTATGAGTTCTCGCTGGAAAGGCATATCCCGGCCGACCACTTGCTCCGGTCGATCGATAGATTTGTCGACCTTGAAGAGGTCAGACAGGACCTGGCGCCTTTCTACAGTAGTATCGGTCGACCTTCGATCGATCCCGAGCTGATGATCCGGATGCTGCTGATCGGTTACTGCTTCGGCATTCGATCGGAGCGGCGCCTGTGCGATGAGGTCCACCTTAACTTGGCCTACCGATGGTTCTGCCGGCTTGGTCTAGATGGCGCAGTACCTGATCACTCGACGTTCTCCAAGAACAGGCATGGCCGCTTCCGACAGAGCGACCTCTTCCGGTGCGTGTTCGAGAGCGTTTTGCGTCGCTGTATCGAGGAGCGGCTGGTCGGTGGTGAAGGATTCGCCGTCGATGCGAGCCTGATCAAGGCCGATGCCAATCGGCAGAAGGGGATCGAAGGCGACAAGGGACTTCCACCGGAGGCTGCCGGCCGAGCGATCGACGAGTATCTGGCTGTCCTCGATGATGCCGCGTTCGGAGCAGCCACCGAAGTGACCCCGAAGTTCGTGTCGCCCTCCGACCCAGCGGCGCGCTGGACGGGAGCGCACGGCGGCCAAGCCTTCTTTGCCTACTCGACGAACTACCTGATCGACATCGAGAACGCGATCATCGTCGATGTTGAGGCGACGACGGCAATCCGGCAGGCGGAGGTATTGGCTGCCAAGCGCATGATTGAGCGCTCGCTGGAGCGGTTTGATCTCTATCCGAGCCGGCTCCTCGGCGACAGCGGCTATGGCTCGGCCGAGATGCTCGCCTGGCTGGTCTATGAGCATGGCATCGAGCCGCACGTTACAGTCTTCGACAAGTCGGCTCGCACAGACGGGATCTTCTCGCGCGACGACTTCACCTATGACCACGCCGGGGACGTTTATCGTTGCCCCGGCGGCAAAGTTCTTACCACGACCGGAACGCTGGTGAATGATGGCGCCACCATGCTTTACCTTGCCAGCAAGCACGATTGTGATCGCTGCGCATTGAAGTCCCGATGCTGCCCCAAGCAGCCATCACGGAGGGTGCCACGCTCGATCTACGAGGGCGCTCGCGACATGGCGCGCCAGATCGCAAGATCATGGGAGGGCCGCACCTCGCGTCGGCTCCGCAAGAAGATCGAGATGCTGTTCGCGCACCTCAAGCGCATCCTCAAACTCGACCGTCTACGCTTACGAGGTCCAAACGGTGCGCATGACGAGTTCATCCTGGCGGCCACCGCCCAGAACCTAAGAAAGATGGCCAAGCTGATCCCGATGTCCACCCCGAGGCTCGCATAGCGATCGGTAGAGCAGTTCGGCCACATCGCGACCGAGCCATTACAAGGAAATACTGCCCGCCTTTTTCAACGGAATCGGTCAAAAGCTGCCGCGGACAATCGAGTTCAGCGACTTCCGATTGGCCCTCGGCAGCCGACGTTATGATAACGACCCGGATCGCGGAAAGCCGCGAATGCCCGATCGGGCCCAGGCAAGCTACGCCAAGAGCTGCCGCGCCGCCGCCGAGATCATCACCAGCCCGCCGGTGATCACCGCGACATCCAGGATCACCGTGTGGATATGCACGGGCATCCGCTCCACGAATGCCTTTGCCAGGAACGCGCCGGGGATCGCGATCGCGCCGATCAGGAGGGCTAAGGCCAGCACCTGCGCGGTGACGGCGCCGGCGAGGCCGAACACGGAAACCTTGATGAGGCCGGTGCCGAGCGAGATCATCGCGTCGGTCGCGATCACGGCGGCGCCCTCGAGGCCCGCGGCCATCAGGAGCGAGAGCAGGATCACGCCTGAGCCCGAGGTGCCGCCGACGAGAACGCCATAGCCGACCGAGCCGGCGGCAAGACCGCTGTCGGAGATCTTGACCTCGCGGCGGCGAAGCACCCGGCGCAGCGGCACGCTCAGGATCAGCATGGTGCCAATCACGAGAGCTGCGCCCGCATTGGTCAGCCGCGTGTAGCCATAGGCGCCGAGCGCCGTCGTCAGTGCGGCGCAGGCGAGCACGATAGCTGCGCGGCGGCGGTCGGCGTAGCGTAGATAGGCAATCGCGCGGCTGCAATTGGTGAAGATGGCGGAGATCGCGATGATCGGCACCACGGGCTCGGCGCCGACCAGCGGCACCAGCACCAGCGGCATCAGGGCGCCGGTGCCATAGCCGGCGAGACCACCGATGACCGAAGCAAACAACGCCATCAACGCGACCAGCAAGAGCTGAAAGATCGAGATGTCGGCGAAGGCTGAGACGATGGTCACGTTCTCTCGTCGCGGCTGATGCGGGCCGCAGCTTGATCGGCGATGGAAGCGAGCGCGGCATCATCTAGTGGAAAATCCGCCGCAAGCCAAGCGTCCTCGGCGAGCGTCAACACATGCCCGAGCGCGGGTCCTTCGGACAATCCGCGCGCGAGGAAATCGGCGGCTTTCAGCGGAAATTTCGGCGCAGTCCAGCGCTGCGGCAGCTCGGCGAGCGCGCGCCAGCGCATCGAGGTGACATCGCCGCCGTTCCTCGCCCAGCCGAGCAACACGCGATCGTGATAGCGCTCAGGCCCGAGCCGGTAGAGCAGCCGCCGGGCATTGGCATCGTCCTTGGTGGCGAGGCGCCACCAGCGGTGGCCCATCGAATCCAGCGCCTTGGTCTCGGCATTGGACAGCCGCAAGCGCGTGGCGACGCGCTTGGCATCCTCGGTCACGGCGACGGTCAGCGCGGCGAGGCGCCGCGTGCTGCTCGCGGCGAGGCAGAGCTCGCGCTCGATCGCGATCATCGTCGCCAGCGGCCCGGTGTAGACGACGCCGCCGACCAGCGCCTGCAGCAAGCCGCCCTCGGCCATGGCCAGCGCGGCGGCCGCGGCGCCCGATGCCACCAAGAGCTTCAGCATTTCCATACGCACCCGCTCGGCCGAGAGGCTGGCGAGGCCGTCGCGCCCGCGGATGCAGGCGAGCGTGCCGTCGCGGTCGGGCTCGCCCGCGCCGAACGCGGCGTGGATGCGGAAGAAGCGCAGGATGCGCAAATAGTCCTCGGCGATGCGCTGGTCGGGATCGCCGATGAAGCGCACGCGGCGCGCTCTGGCATCCGCGATGCCGCCGACATGGTCGTAGACGACGCCCCTCGCATCGACCGACAGGCCGTTCATGGTGAAGTCGCGCCGCTCGGCGTCCTTCACCCAGTCGCGGCCGAACGCGACCTTGGCCTTGCGGCCGAAGGTCTCGGTGTCCTCGCGCAGCGTCGTGACTTCGTAGGGGTGGCTGTCGATGACCAGCGTGACGGTGCCGTGATCGATGCCGGTCGGCACGCTCTTGATGCCGGCGGCCTTGGCGCGCCGCATCACCTCCTCCGGCCGCGCCGTGGTGGCGATGTCGATGTCGCCGGGCAAAAGGCCGAGCAGCGCATTGCGCACGGCGCCGCCGACCACCCGCGCCTCCTCGCCGTCGGCATTGAGCAATCGCAGGACACGCGCGGTCCCGCCCGAGATCAGCCAGGGCGCATCGGCGAGTATCGGCGCA
Organism: Bradyrhizobium sp. CCBAU 53351; assembly: GCF_015291745.1. NCBI lineage: Bacteria > Pseudomonadati > Pseudomonadota > Alphaproteobacteria > Hyphomicrobiales > Nitrobacteraceae > Bradyrhizobium > Bradyrhizobium sp. CCBAU 53351. The sequence continues at coordinate 1,830,282 of NZ_CP030059.1, read as the reverse complement.
ACCAGGGGCTCCTGGCTCATCGTGCCGCCCCTATCTTTCCACGCCAGGCACCAGCCTGCCGTTCTCGATATGGGCGGGAATATAGGTCGAATCCGGGGCGGCGCCGGAGAAATGCGCGAAGCCGATCAACCCCGCGATGACGAGCACGAGCGCTGCCAGGACGAGGCGCGCCACGACGGTGACCGGCCAGGACGAGCGCGCGAACAGGCCGGAGCGCGTTGCGGCCAGGAACAGCGCATAGACGGCAAAGGGAATGAGGAAGATTCCGATCTCGGTCAGAACCGGCCGGATCATGACGAATAGATCCGCTCATACAGCACACGCAGCATTCCGGCCGTCGCTCCCCAGATGTAGCGTTCCGCGAACGGCATGGCGTAGTAGAACCGCTCCATGCCGCGGAATTCCTTGCTGTGCACCTGATGGTTCACGGGGTTCATCAGGAAGGATAGCGGCACCTCGAAGGCGTCATCAACCTCCGAATGGTTGATGCTGAGCGAAAAGCCGGGCCGCACCCTGGCGACCGTCGGTAGGATGCGGAAGCCGAACGCGGTGCCATAGAGATCGAGATAGCCGAGCGGCTCGACGAAATCCCTGGACAGCCCGACCTCCTCCTCGGCCTCGCGGAGCGCCGCGTCCAGCGGCGAGGAATCGGTCGCGTCGATCTTGCCGCCGGGAAAGGCGATCTGGCCGGCATGGTCGTTGAGATGGGCCGAGCGCTGCGTCAACAGGATGGTCGGCTCCGGATGATCGACCACGGCGATCAGGACCGCCGCGGGCCGCACCGGCTGCTCGCGCGCGACGATCTCCAGCATCTTGTCGGTGCCGGGATCGCCCGAGGCGGGAATGATGTTGGGATCGTAGAGGCCGGCCGGCACGTCGAAGCCCAGCTTCGCCTTCGAGCGGGCGAAGAAATCCGCCGCGCCAATCGCGACTGGATCTTTCTTCAGGATTGGCTTGTTCAAAGCGCGGCCCTCACCTGCTCCGCATCGGCCATGGCGAAGAATTCGCCGGATGATTCGACGCCGAACATCGGCTGGCCATCGACCATCCGCTCCTCGCCCATGTCAACCAGATCGTAATAGAGCGCCCGCGTGACCTTGGCCCAGAGATCGGCGCGGACATGCAAATAGGGCGTCAGCCCGCCGTCCGCCGCCTGCTCGAAGCGCAGCCGGTGCGCGGCATCGCAGGTGACCCAGTCGTCGACATTGGTGCGGAAGCTCAGCACCCGCTGGCGGCCCTCGCCATGCGTCAGCATCTCGACCGCCATGAACGGCGCATCGTCGACGCGGATGCCGACCTTCTCCACCGGCGTGACCAGGAAATGCTTGTCGCCCTCGCGCTTGAGGATGGTCGAGAACAGCCGCACCAAAGCGGGACGTCCGATTGGCGTGCCCAAGTAGAACCAAGTACCATCGGAGGCGATTCGGATGTCGAGATCGCCGCAAAACGGCGGATTCCACAGATGCACCGGCGGCAGGCCCTTTTTGGCGCCTTCGGTATTGGCAGCGTTTTTGGCAGCGGCCGTTAGCCCTTCGAGACCGTGATTGGCGCTCTGCCCTTGGTTCGCCATGGTTTGCCCTGACTTTGTCCTTGGCACGTTTGGTGCAGGTCTACGTTGTACTCGGGTGCACGGTTCCACCCCGGATGAGCCCGGTGTGGGAGGTCGCCACTTCGTGATGCCGTACATAACCCGAAGCCGATAAGGTGGGGATAGGTTAATTCAACGAATACATGGCCTTCCTGCAAGTCTAGCATGGGGCCCATGATCTAACGTGATGATCTGACGTGATGCGATGACATGACGGCCTAGGCAAGCCGCATGGCGGGCTGAAGGAGCGAACGGATGGCGGAGAGTGTCGAGAAACTCGAGGACGGGATCGTCCGTTCGGCCGAGCAGGTGTCGGGCCAGATTCGCGCCGCGAAGGAAGCGATCGCGTCCGTCATCTTCGGGCAGGATCGCGTGATCGAAAACACGCTGGTCACCATCCTCTCCGGCGGCCATGCGCTGCTGATCGGCGTGCCCGGCCTTGCCAAGACCAAGCTGGTCGAGACGCTCGGCGTGACGCTCGGCCTCGATGCCAAGCGCATCCAGTTCACGCCGGACCTGATGCCGTCCGACATTCTCGGCGCCGAAGTGCTGGACGAGAGCACCGCGGGCAAGCGCGCCTTCCGCTTCATTTCGGGTCCGGTGTTCGCGCAGCTGCTGATGGCGGACGAGATCAACCGCGCCTCACCGCGCACGCAGTCTGCGCTGCTGCAGGCCATGCAGGAGCAGCACATCACCGTCGCCGGCGCGCGCCACGATCTGCCGAAGCCGTTCCACGTGCTCGCGACGCAGAACCCGCTGGAGCAGGAAGGCACCTATCCGCTGCCCGAAGCGCAGCTCGACCGCTTCCTGATGGAGATCGACGTCGACTATCCCGATCGCGACGCCGAACGCCGCATCCTGTTCGAGACCACCGGCGCCGAGGAAACGCTGGCGAAGGGATCGATGACCGCGGACGCGCTGATCACCGCGCAGCGGCTGATCCGGCGCCTGCCGGTCGGCGATTCCGTCGTGGAGGCGATCCTGTCGCTGGTGCGTTCGGCCCGTCCGGGCGCGGAGAGCGGCGAAGCCGGCAAGTTCATCGCCTGGGGCCCCGGCCCGCGCGCCAGCCAATCCTTGATGCTGGCCGTGCGCGCGCGTGCGCTGATCGACGGGCGCCTCGCGCCCTCGGTCGACGACGTGCTCGACCTCGCCGAGCCCGTGCTGAAGCACCGCATGGCCCTGACGTTCCAGGCGCGCGCCGAGGGCCGCACGATTCCGGACGTGATCAAGCAGCTCAAGACACGGATCGGTTGATGGCAGCGGAGAACGGGCACACGGCGAAGGAGATCATCGCGATCCGACGTGCCGATGGCGAAAGCCGCACGCTCGCCGCGTCCTTGCCACGCCTGGTGCTCGAAGCCCGCCGTATCGCCGCCAACGTCATCCACGGCCTGCACGGCCGGCGCCGCGCTGGCTCCGGCGAGAATTTCTGGCAGTATCGCCGCTTCGTCTCCGGCGAGCCGGCGCAGAACGTCGATTGGCGGCGCTCGGCGCGGGACGACCATCTCTATGTCCGCGAGCTCGAATGGGAAGCCTCGCACACTGTGTGGATCTGGCCCGACCGCTCGCCCTCAATGGCGTTCGCCTCGAAGACCGCGCGCGAGTCCAAGCTCGAGCGGACGCTGATCGTCGCCTTCGCGCTGGCCGAGCTCCTGGTCTCCGGCGGCGAACGCGTCGGCATTCCCGGGCTGATGGCGCCGACCGCGAGCCGCAGCGTGATCGACAAGATGGCGCAGGCGATGCTGCATGACGATGCCGATCGTCTCAGCCTGCCGCCGTCCTTCGTGCCTGCCGCGCTCGCCGAGACGATCGTGCTGTCGGATTTCTGGTCGCCGATCTCCGAGATCAGGACGACGCTCGCCGGACTCTCCGGCTCGGGCGCGCACGGCACGCTGGTGCAAATCGTCGATCCCGCCGAAGAATCGTTCCCCTATTCCGGCCGCGTCGAGTTCGTCGAGCCCGAAGGCTTCGGCGTGATCACCGCCGGCCGCGCCGAGAGCTGGGCGCAGGACTACACCACGCGGCTCGCGCTGCACCGCGACCAGATCCGCGCCGAGACGGGCAAGCTCGACTGGCTGTTCACCACGCACGCCACCGACCGCTCCGCTGCTGAACTCTTGCTGTTCCTGCATGCCGGCATGCAGGTGAGCAAGTCGGGCGCCCGCGCCACGACCATCAAGGCGGGGCCTGCCGCATGACGGGACTGCCGCTCGCCTTCACCGAACCGCTGCTGCTGATCGGCCTCGTCAGCCTCCCGGTGCTGTGGTGGCTGCTGCGTGTGATGCCGCCCCGGCCGCGCCGCATCGAGTTTCCGCCGACGCGCCTGTTGTTCGACATCGCCCCGCGGGAAGAGACGCCGTCGCGGACGCCATGGTGGCTGACCGCGCTGCGTCTGCTTGCGGCTGCGCTGGTGATCTTCGCGGCCGCAGGCCCGATCTGGAATCCGCAGACCGGCCTCGCCGGCAGCAAGGCGCCGCTGATGATCATGTTCGACGACGGCTGGAGCGCCGCATCGCACTGGGACGTCAGGGTCAGGGCCGCCGACGAGCTGATCGCCAATGCCGACAACGACCGCCGCGCCATCGCGCTGGTGCCGCTGTCCGAGCCGAACCGCGACATCACCCTGATGCCGGCGGGTGCCGCGCGCGTCGCGCTGCGCCAGCTCGCGCCAAAGGCCTATTCCATCGACCGCGTCGACACGCTCGCGGCGATCGACCGCTTCCTGAAGGCGACCGGCGATTGCGAGATCGCCTGGCTGTCGGACGGCGTCGACACCGGCCGCGGCGAGGAGTTCGTGACCGGGCTCGGCAAGACCGTCGGCGAGCGCAGCCTGACCATCTTCGAAGGCGGCACCTCCTCGCCGCTGGCGCTGGTCGCGGCCGAGAACGCCGCCGCACGGATGACGGTGAAAGTGCTGCGCACCGACAGCGGCATCGTGATCGGCACCGTGCGCGCGCTGGACCAGAAGGCCTCGCCGATCGGCGAGGCGCGCTTCTCGTTCGGCCCGCAGGACAAGGAGACCGACGCGGCGTTCGACCTGCCGGTCGAGCTGCGCAACGACATCACACGGCTCGAGATCTCGGGCGAGCGCTCCGCCGGCGCGGTGCAGCTGCTCGACAAGCGCTGGCGCCGCCGCGCCATCGGCATCGTCTCGGGCGCGACCAGCGAGACCGCGCAGCCGCTGCTGGCGCCGACCTTCTATCTCACCCGCGCGCTGGCGCCGTTCGCCGATGTCAGGCTCGCGGACAAGGGCTCGCCGCAGCAGGGCATCACGCAGTTTCTGGACCAGAAGCTGCCGATGATCATCCTCGCCGATGTCGGCACCATCGCCCCTGAGCTGCGCGAGCGGCTCAACGCCTGGATCGACCAGGGCGGCGTCCTGGTGCGGTTCGCAGGTCCCCGCCTCGCGCAGGCCGAGGACGATCTGGTGCCGGTCAAGCTGCGCAAGGGCGGCCGCACGCTCGGCGGCAGCCTGACCTGGGAGAAGCCGCAGCATCTTGCGACCTTCGCCGCCGACGGCCCGTTTGCCGGCGTGATGGTCCCCAGGGACGTCACCGTGAGCCGCCAGGTGCTGGCCGAGCCCGACGCGGTGCTCGCCACCAAGAGCTGGGCCTCGCTGGAAGACGGCACGCCGCTCGTCACCGGCGAGCATCGCGGCAAGGGGCTGGTCAGCCTGTTCCACGTCAGCGCCGACATGCGCTGGTCGGACCTGCCGATGTCGGGCACCTTCGTCGAAATGCTGCGCCGGGTGGTCGACATGTCCGGCTACACGTCCAAGCCCGGCGCAGGCGTCGCCAGCGAAGCGACCACCGAGACGGTGGCGCCGCTGCACATCCTCGACGGCTTCGGCGCCTTCGGCCCGCCGCCGGCGACCGCAAAACCCCTGCCCGCGGACTATCGCGACCGCGCCACGTCAGATCATCCGCCGGGCTTCTATGGCCCGGCCGAAGGACCGCTCGCCGTGAACACGCTTGCCAGCGCCGACCGCATCGCGGCCCTCAACACCGCGAGCCTGCGCGCCCGGCACGCCACCTACACCAACGCCGAGCCGCAGGACCTGCGCGGCTGGCTGCTGTCGACCGCGCTCGCGCTGTTCCTGATCGACGCCATCATCGTCGCGGTGCTCGGCGGCGGGATCGCCGCGCTGCTGCGCCGCCGCGCCGCGCCCGCCATGATCGTGCTTGGCTTTGTCCTTGGCCTGCTGTTCGCATCGCTCGTCCCGGCGCCATCTCGCGCCGACGATGCCACCGACGATTTCGCGATGCGAGCGACGGCGCAGACCCGCCTCGCCTATGTCGTGACAGGCAATGCCGACGTCGATTCCATCGTCAAAGCGGGGCTGAACGGGCTGACGCTGTTCCTGGCGCAGCGCACCGCGCTCGAGGCCGGCGACCCCGTCGGGGTCGATCCCGCGCGCGACGAGCTCGCCTTCTTCCCGCTGATCTACTGGCCGATCGTGCCGGGCGCGCCCAAGCCGCCGCAGGACGCCATCAACAAGATCGACGCCTACATGAAGCAGGGCGGCACCGTGCTGTTCGACACCCGCGACGCGATCGAAGCCCCGCCCGGCGCGAACGGCGCCGCGCAGACGCCGGCCATGCAGACGCTGCGCCAGATCCTGTCCTCGCTCGACGTGCCCGAGCTCGAGCCGGTGCCGCGCGAGCACGTGCTGACCAAGACCTTCTATCTGCTGCGCGACTTCCCCGGCCGCTTCGTCACCGGCCAGACCTGGGTCGAGACCCTGCCGCGCGACGAGGACGAGGACAGCGCGCAGCGGCCGGCGCGCGGCGGCGACGGCGTCTCGCCGATCATCATCACCTCGAACGATCTCGCCGGCGCCTGGGCCGTGCGGCCCGACGGCCAGGCCATGCTGCCGGTGACCGGCGGCGACACCCGCCAGCGCGAATTCGCCTACCGCGCCGGCGCCAACATCGTGATGTACACGCTGACCGGCAATTACAAGGCTGACCAGGTGCATGCACCGGCGCTGATCGAACGGCTGGGGCAATAGGATCGTCATGAACTACGGCATCGCCTTCACGCCGCTGGTCCCCACGATCGTGCTGTGGCTCGCGCTCGCCGCGATCGTCGTTATCGCGCTCGTGCTGCTGGTTGCGCGCGCGCGCGGCGCCGCCGTGCGCGTGGCCGCGCTGGCGCTGTTCCTGCTCGCGCTCGCCAATCCCTCCTTCACCCGCGAGGACCGCGAACCTCTCACCTCGGTCGCCGCTGTCGTCGTCGACAAGAGCCCGAGCCAGAATTTCGGCAGCCGCAATCGTGAAGCCGCGCAGGCGCAGGAAGCGCTGGTCGACGGCCTGAAGAAGATCAAAGGGCTGGAAGTGCGCGTCGTCGAGGCCGGACAGGCTGACGGCGAGACCGACGGCACAAAACTGTTCGGCGCCCTCGCCTCGGCCCTGTCCGACGTGCCGGTCGACCGCGTCGCCGGCGCGTTCCTGATCACCGACGGCCGCGTCCACGACATTCCGGCGAACGCCGCCGCGCTCGGCTTCCAGGCGCCGGTACACGCGCTGATCACCGGCCAGAAGGACGAGCGCGACCGCCGCATCGCGATCACGGCCGCGCCGCGCTTCGGCATCGTCGGGCAGACCCAGACCATCAGCTACCGCCTCGACGACCAGGGCGTCACCGGCGAACGCGCCAGGGTCACGATCCGCAGGGACGGCGAGGTCATCAACGAGCGCACGCTGTCGAGCGGCCAGGCCGCGAGCGTCGACGTCGACATCAAGCATGCCGGCCCGAACATCGTCGAGATCGAGGCCTCCCCGCTCGAGCGCGAATTGACGCCGGTGAACAACCGGGCCGTCGTCGCCATTGACGGCGTGCGCGACAAGCTGCGGGTGCTGCTGGTCTCTGGCGAGCCGCATTCCGGCGAGCGCACCTGGCGCAACCTCTTGAAGTCCGACGCCAGCGTCGACCTCGTGCACTTCACCATTCTGCGTCCGCCGGAGAAACAGGACGGCACGCCGATCAACGAATTGTCGCTGATCGCGTTTCCGACCCGCGAATTGTTCCAGCAGAAGATCAACGAATTCCAGCTGATCATCTTCGATCGCTACGCGCGCCAGGGCGTGCTGCCGATCGCCTATTTCGATAACATCGCGCGCTATGTCCGCGGTGGCGGCGCGGTGCTGGTCTCGGCCGGACCCGATTACGCCTCCAACACCAGCATCTGGCGCACGCCGCTGGATACGGTGCTGCCGGCTGAACCGGTCGGGGTGACGGAAAAGCCGTTCTATGCGCATCTGTCCGACATCGGCAAACGCCACCCCGTGACGCGCGCTCTCGAGGGCTCGGCCTCCGAGCCGCCGCGTTGGAGCCGTTTCTTCAGGACGGTCGACACCCGCAATTCCGTCAACCCGCCTGTCATGACGGGCGCCGACGGCAAGCCGCTGCTGTTCCTGTCGCGCTTCGGCGACGGCCGCGTCGCGCTGCTGCTCTCCGACCACATCTGGCTGTGGGCGCGCGGCTATGAGGGCGGCGGCCCGCATCTCGACCTGCTCAGGCGGATGTCGCACTGGCTGATGAAGCAACCCGATCTGGACGAGGAGGCGCTGCGCCTGCAGGTGCAGGGCAAGGACCTCGTCGTGGTACGCCAAACCATGGCGGACAGCGTCCAGCCGGTGAGCGTGACCTCGCCGTCGGGCGTGTCGAACGATTTGACGCTGAGCCCGGGCGATCCCGGCGAATGGCGCGCCAGCCTTCCCGCGAGCGAGCTCGGCCTGTGGCAGGCCACCGACGGCACGCTGAAGGCACTGATCAATGTCGGCCCGACCAATCCGAAGGAGTTTTCGGAAGTCACATCGACGGTCGATACCCTGAAGCCTCTGGCCCAGGCGACCGGCGGCAACGCGGTGCGCGTGGCAAGCAGCGCCAGCGTCGAGCTGCCGCGCATCCTCCCGGTGCGTTCGGCCAGCGTCTTTGCCGGTGACGGCTGGATGGGCGTGCGGATGCGCGATGCCAGCGTCGTCAAGGGCGTCGGCGTGCTGCCGATCTTTGCCGGCCTGATCGGACTTCTGCTGCTGCTCGGCGCGTTCGCGGCGACGTGGGTGCGCGAGGGGCGCTGAGCGCTCCGTTGCTCGAACGCCACATCGGCCCGCCACCCCTCGCTGCTTGGTTCGAGAACCGTTGACATCTACTCATGGGTCGAGTGATGTTACATTATAACATCGCGACGCCCTCGGATCTGGCGCCTTGCGATGTGGGGGTAGCTTGTTCCGATGAAGTGGTTCCGGTCGAATATCAGGCACGGCGCCCGGCTCGCGTTGTTCGCGATGCTGGTGCAGTTCGCGCTGACGTTCGGGCACAGCCATTGGTTCGCGCAGGCTGCACCGCTTGCCCAGGCCACACTGCAGCAGACCGACGGCGGCAAAGACAGTGCCAAAGACCAGGCTTCGGCCGACCGCTCCGCGATTCACAAGCCATCGCCCTCGACCCCCGATGGCGACCATCCGGCTGACGACAATTGCGCGATCTGCGCCGTCGTCGCGATGGCGAGCACGATCCTGTTCGCGACGCCGCCTCTCTTGCAGCTGCCGCAGGCGATCGACCTGCTCTACCGCACCACTGACGCCGAATTTCTCCATCTGAAATCGGCCGGCACGGCGTTCCAGCCGCGCGCTCCTCCCGCGTCCTGATCTCCAACGATTGATCATGCCTGGGCTCGCCGCCGATCGGCGCATGCCCGGGATCCGTTGAAGTCGAATTCCGTCGCGCCGCGACGGCAGGCCGCCTCCGATCAGCAGACCATCATGCGGACGGCGCCTGACTGGAATCAGGACATGTCATTTCAATCGCGACGCGCGCAGCGTCTTGGCGGAGCAAGCCTGCTCCTGCTCGGTGCCGCCGCCACACCGGCTTTCGCCCAAACGCCTGCGCAAGACAAATCGTCGACCGAAATCCCCGCTGTCACCGTGACGGCCCCGAGCCCGATCGTGCGCAGAGCGGTGGTGCCGTCCCGCAATCCCGGCCGCGGTACGAGAACGGCACGTGTGCGCAACCGCGAGCAGGCGGCGGAAGCAACGCCGGCAACGGCCGCGCCCGCCATACCCCAGCAGGGCGTGCTGCCTGTTGTGACCAACCAGTTCGCGACGGTCACGGTGGTGCCGAACGAGGAGATCCGCCGCGAGGGCGGCGGCCAGCTCGGCGATCTCCTGTTCTCCAAGCCCGGCATCACCGGATCGAGCTTCGCGCCTGGCGCCTCCAGCCGGCCGATCATCCGCGGGCTCGATGTCAACCGCGTCGGCATCGTCGAAAACGGCACCAATTCGAGCGGCGCATCCGATCTCGGCGAAGATCATTTCGTCCCGATCGATCCGCTCGCCACCAACCAGATCGAAGTGGTGCGCGGGCCTGCTGCGCTGCGCTACGGCTCGACCTCGATCGGCGGCGTCGTCAGCGCCACCAACAACCGGATTCCAGATGCGGTGCCATCCTGCGCGCCGTCATTCCAGGCTTACGGCCTGCCGACCAAGGCCCCGCTCGCAAGCGCCTCGACCTCGCCTTGCGTCACCGCCGAGACGCGCACCGCGTTCTCTTCGGTCGACCGCGGCGTCGAAAGCGGCGTGCTGCTCGACACCGGCGGCGGCAATTTCGCGTTCCACGCCGATGCCTATGGCCGCACGACCTCGGACTATTCCATTCCGGGCTATCCTTATCTGAATGATCAGTCGCGCCCCGTGAATGGCCGCCAGCCGAACTCGGCGACGCGTTCGGACGGTGCCTCGATCGGCGGCTCCTACTTCTTCCAGGGCGGCTATATCGGCGCGTCGATCACGCAGAACGACTCGCTCTACCACATCCCCGGCATCGACGGCGCCGACCACCACACGCGGATCGACGGCCACCAGACCAAGATCAACGTCAAGGGCGAGTACCATCCCGATGCGACCGCGATCGACACGGTGCGCTTCTGGGCCGGCGCGACCGACTACCGTCACAACGAGATCGGCCTTGCCGATCCCGCCGATCTCAACAGCGACGGCATCCGCCAGACCTTCACCAACAAGGAGCAGGAGATCCGCACCGAGGTGCAGCTGATCCCGTTCAACGCGCGCTTCGCCGAGGTGACGACCGCGCTCGGCTTCCAGGTCGGGCATCAGGAATTGAGCGCGCCGAGCCCGGACAATCCCGGCACGTTGTTCAACGGCCTGTGGGACCCCAACAACAGCACACGCGTTGCCGGTTACGCCTTCAACGAGTTCAAGTTCACGGCTGCGACGCGGGCGCAGGTCGCCGGCCGCATCGAGCATGTCGAGCTGCACGGCACGACGCCGGACTTCCCGGCGGATTACCTCCCCGACGGCGCGCCGCAGGCGGCGATCGCGCGCAATCCATCGTTCACGCCGAAGAGCGGCAGCATCGGGCTGTTGCAGGACCTGCCCGGCGGTATGGTCGGCAGCATCACCGCGCAATATGTCGAGCGCGCGCCGAAGGCGGCCGAATTGTTCTCGCGCGGTGGGCACGACGCGACCGCGACGTTCGACATCGGCAATCCCAATCTCACCATCGAGACGGCGAAATCGGTCGAGCTCGGCGTGCGCAGGGCAACGGGGCCGTTCCGCTTCGAGGCGACCGTCTACTACACGCATTTCGACAATTTCATCTATCGCCGCCTCACCGGCGTGTCCTGCGACGACGACTTCGCATCCTGCGGCACCCCGGGCGCCGAGCTGAACCAGGCGGTCTACTCGCAGCGCAACGCGAACTTCCGCGGCGGCGAATTCCAGTCGCAGCTCGACGTCGGCGCCTTCCAGGGCGGCATCTGGGGCATCGAGAACCAGCTCGATTTCGTCCGCGCCACGTTCAGCGACGGCACCAACGTGCCGCGCATTCCCCCGATGCGCATGGGCGGCGGCGTGTTCTGGCGCGACGACAACTGGCTGATGCGCGTGAACCTCCTGCACGCCTTCGCGCAGAACAACGTCGCGGCGATCGCGGAGACGCCGACGGCAGGCTACAATCTGCTGAAGGCCGAAATCAGCTACAAGACCAAGCTCGACCGCAACTGGTTCGGCGCACGCGAGATGATGGCCGGCATCGTCGGCAACAATCTCCTCAACGAGAACATCCGCAACTCTGTGTCCTACAACAAGGACGAGGTCTTGATGCCCGGCATCGGAGTGCGGGCATTCGCGAACTTCAAGTTCTGAGGCGGAATGCGGTCGGGGCCTTTAGGGCCCCGACATATGCCTGTTCAGCGGTGGGCTATAGCCCAGATGGAGCGCAGTGAAATCGGGGCTGCGGACTCACGCCGAGCGCGCGAGCCGCTTCTCGAAACGCCATTGATCGACGGGAAATGGCCCGATCGAGGTCTCCGACATCATGACGAAGGTGCCGACGTTGTCCCAGCCGCTCTTTTCGTAGAATCGCGCGGCACGCATGTTGCCGACCGCGCATGCGAGCCACGCCAATTCGACACCCCGCGCCGCGAGGCGTTTCTCGGCGTCCGCGATCAGTGCGGCAGCCACCCCCGTCCCGTGGGCAGCCTGCGACACGAAGAGCTGATACAATTCGTCAGACTTGATCGCGCAGAAGCCCGAGGGCGTGCCGACCGGGCCCATGACAATGATGGTGTCGAGCATGGCTGCGAGGCGATCACGAAAGTTCGGCAACGTGCGGAGGCGGACGAGCTCGGGCGGTGCGAGCGAGGCGTGCGAGCCGTGCCAGGCGTCGTGCCACACCTGCGCGAGGTGATCGATCTCGGCGGGGTCGGCGGGACGCACCTGCATGGTCGTGACTCCAAGAGATCGCCGTAGCCCGGAGCTATATCCCTATCCTGCCCGCGCCTTGCTCCAGTCCGGGCCGACCGGGCCCGACACGCCCTCGAAGGCGCCATCGACGAGCTCGAACACCAGGATGCGGGCGGCATCGACCGGGCCCGGCATGGTGACGCGGCCCTTGGGGACCTGCTTGAAGCCGACGCGGCTGTAATAGGGCTCGTCGCCGACCAGCAGCACGATGGAATGGCCCTTGGCCTTCGCGTCCTTCAGCGCGCGCTCCATCAACTGCCGGCCGATACCGCGATCGCGGAATGGCGGCTCGACGGTAAGCGGCCCGAGCAGCAAGGCCGGTGTCTCGCCGACCAGCACCGGCAGTTGCCTGACCGAGCCGACCAGCAGCGTGCCGATGCGGGCGGTGAACGACAATTCGAGCAGGTGATCGACGTGCTCGCGGATGCGATAGGCGCTGAGCACGAAGCGGCCGGGGCCGAACGTACGTTCGTGCAACCGTTCGATCGCCTGGGCATCGCCGGCAGCTTCGGGAAGGATGGTCAGTGAGAGATCGGTCATGTCGGCATGCGTCTTCGAGCGAAGAAGTCCCAATTCGCGTTCGGAAAACGCGTCAATGTCACAAGCGGGATAACATCTCGGCGGGCCGCGGTCCATCGGCCTCGTGGGCGATGGACCCCCGGACCGGGCCGCGGGTGAGGACGACCGCGAACAGCAGCGTCCAAAGCGACTGCATCAGGATCGGAATGACATAGTACGGCGTGAAGACCGGATGCGTGGCAAAGAAAGCCAGGTTCAGCACGAGATTGCCGGCGACGAGCAGCGCGAGCTTCCTGACGCCGGGATGGCCGGCGAAGCGCCACAACAGCACGGTCGACGCGCAGGCGATCACGATCAGCGGAAACTGCGTGTCGCGGAGATAGGCCAGCAGCACTTCGGGATCGAGGCGCGGCGGCGCGGTATCCTGACCGCCGTAGGCCGAGACCAGGGGATGGCCCGAATTGACGAGGTTCGCCGCGAACACCGGCAACAGCCCGACCAGGAACGCGAGGCCCAATGCGAGCCCTGCCGCGAAGGTCTCGCGGCTGCGCCAGATCAGGAAGGACAATCCGAAGAACAGGAAATAGCCCGCGGACAGAACGACGTTGGCAATCCTGAAGCTCGCGGACAGGCCGAGCAGAATGCCGATGGCTGCGATCATCAGCAGCCGGCGCCGGTCCTCTTCGACGAACAGCCTCGCCGTGAGCAGGCCCGTCAATGCACAGACGACCATGGTCGGCGCCATCGAATAGCTCGCCTTGGTCGGATTGATCATGAAATAGATCGAGAGCGCGCCGAACAATGCGGCAAGCGTCAACGCGCCCCTCTCGCGCGCCCGCCACACGCCGTAAAGCGCAAGCGCTGCGATGATCGAATTCGCCAGCACATAGAGCGGAACGACCTGGAACCCTTCCGGGAACAGCGCCAGCACGAACCCGGTGCCTGGCGGCGGCGTCATCACGCTCTTGCTGCCGTCAGTCGTCAGCGTGTGGCACGGCGCCCGGGTCCGATCGCTCCAGTCGGGATAACCGATACTGCGCAATTTGCTCGCGAGATAACCGTCGGTTTCGCGGGCGAGGCTGGTGTCGAGCCCCTGCCATCCGAAGCGCTGGAACAGATGCGCCTGCCTGAGATAGCAGATGTCGTCATAGACGCCGCGGCTCTCGCTCCAATGCGAGATCAAGCGAATATTGCTGGCCAGCATTGCCAGAAACAAAATCGAGACAAGGACTTTTGCAGCTCTCATGGAGGTCTGCCGGGCGGCCCGGCGCAGCTGGGGAAAAGGCAGGCCGCCTGTACAGGAAAAGCATCGGCAAGTATAGCAAGGTGGGGGATTTTGGAGGTGAGGCTGACGTGGCCGAGTTGGGCATGGATATGGGCTTGGATTCGGTCGCGGCATCGAATTCAACCGACGCGTGCCACGACGGTGCCGCCGCACCGCGCATCCTGCTCGTCATCCCCTGCTTCAACGAAGAAGCCTCGATCGGCAATCTCCTCGATGAGATCGCCGCGACCCGCCGCCGCTATCACACCCTCGTCGTCGACGACGGCTCGTCCGACGCAACTAGCGCGGTCGCAGCTTGCCGCTCACCGGTCGCCCGCCTCGCGCACAATCTCGGTATCGGCGGCGCGGTGCAGACCGGCATCAAATATGCGGCGCGTCAGGATTTCGATTTCTGCATCCAGATCGACGGCGACGGCCAGCACGATCCACGCGCCATCGAGACGCTGCTGAACGCCTATCGCAAAGACCCCGCCAACATCACCATCGGAAGCCGCTTCATCGACAATGCCGGCTTCTGCTCGACGCGCATGCGGCGCGCGGGCATCAAGCTGATCGTGCTGGCGCTCAACAGCCTGTTCTCCGGCGGACGCATCACCGATCCGACCAGCGGCATGCGGCTGCTCGACCGCTCCGCCATCGCCTTCTTCGCGAAGGCCTATCCTGCGGATTTCCCCGAGCCGATCTCACTGGCCTGGGCGATGCGCGCCGGCCTCACGGTCAACGAGGTCCCGGTCGAGATGCGGGCGCGCGAAACCGGCGTCAGCTCGATCGACGGGCTGAAATCGGCGAGCTACATGATCCGCGTCCTCGGCTACATCCTGCTCGCGCGTCTGGTGAGATCGCCATGACGCGCTGTTCCACATCGTCCTGCCACTTCACCAGCTCGTCGAACATCCCGAGGGGACCGCGATGACGGACGTTCTTCCCAGCTTAGAGACGGTCATCGTCATCTCCGTCTTCGCACTGATCTACATGCTGATGCTGCTGAAGAGGACGCTGCGGGGCAGATTGGATCTCTACGATTTCCTGATGCTGTCCATGGTGGCGATCATCCCGGCGGCGTTCGCCTTGTTTCCGAGCATCGCCTATCTCGTCAGCCATTTGACCGGCGTCGTATTTCCATTCGTGGTGATGTTCGGCGCCCTGTTCCTGGTGGTCTTCGCGTTCATGCACAACATGACGGCGCGGCTGCACAGGCTGGAGCGGCAGAACTGCGCGCTGATTCAGGAGCAGAGCCTGCTTGCGCTGGAGCTGCAGGCAAAAAAGAGCGGCCGGTCCGACGGTTGAGCTCGGCCGCCAGATTGCCTCAACGCCGGATCGCTTCACCGCCAGATCACCTTACCGCCAAGTCGCAATCAGGGGCTTGCCATCCAGCACTTCCGCAATGCGCAGCCGCGTGCCAACCGTGGTCCCCTCGGGCAGCGCATTGATCGCGAAGAATCCGCATTCGACGATCTCGCGGTTGGGCTCAGGGATGCGGTCCTGCCGGAAATGCCTGACCACGTAGACTGCGACGTGATCGCGGCGGGAAACGTGGCTGTTGAGGAAGATGCCATGCAGCTCGGCAGCACCGGTGAGGTCGATTTCGCCCTCCTCCTTGAGCTCGCGCCGCATCGCCTGTTCCATGGTCTCGCCGAGATCGACGCCGCCGCCGGGCAAATACCAGCCGCTGACATAGCTGTGCCGGACCAGGAACACGCGGTTGTCGGCATCCAGCACCACGGCGCGGACGCCGAGCGTCATGCCGCGGACGATCAGGAAATAGGCGTGGAAGAATCGCCGCAGCAGCGGCTCGGCTTTCCGTCGGACACGGTTCAGACGTTCTCCCATCAGGCTTCCTCGACGCCGCGGTTCAGGCTCTGCTTGCGCGTTCCTTGCGAGCTTGCCATTACAGCAGAGCAATAGCGAGGCAATCGCGCCCCATGGCTCCCAACACGATGGCTCCCAACACGCTGGCTCCCTTCACGCTCGCCCATCTGTCCGATCCGCATCTGGCGCCCCTGCCGAAACCGCGGCTGATCGAGCTCGCGGGCAAGCGCGCGTTCGGCTACGTCAACTGGACGCGCAACCGCCACAAGTACCAGCGCCGCGAGGTGCTCGACGCGCTGGTTGCCGACATGAAGGCGCAGGCGCCCGACCACATCGCAGTGACCGGCGACCTCGTCAACCTCGCGCTCGAAGCCGAGTTCGCGCCGGCTCGCGCCTGGCTCGACGAGGTCGGCCCGCCCGACCGCGTCACGACGATTCCTGGCAATCACGACGCCTATGTCCGCGCGACCTTCCACCGCTTCGGCGAAACCTTTGCTCCCTATCTCTCGGGCGACGACGGCCGCATCGGATTTCCCTCGGTGCGCCGGCGTGGGCCTCTCGCGCTGATCAGCCTGTCCACGGCGGTGCCGACGCTGCCGCTGATGGCAACGGGCACGCTCGGACGCGATCAGCTTGCAGCCCTCGAAGCGCTGCTCGATCGCCTCGCGGCCGAGGACGTCTTTCGCGTGCTGCTGGTGCATCATCCGCTGAAATCCGACGCGCGCCAGAAGCGGATGACGGACGCAGCCGCGCTGCTGGCGCTGCTCAAGCGCCACGGCGTCGAGCTGATCCTGCACGGGCACGACCACATTCATTCGACGATGTGGTTCGAAGGCCCCAACGGCAACATTCCCGCGCTCGGCGTGCCCTCGGCCTCCGCGCTCGCGCACGGGCGCTACCCGGCGGCGGCGTATAATCTGCTCAGAATCGAGAAGGACAATGCCGGCTGGCGCTGCGAGCAGACGGTGCGCGGGCTCGGGGCCGGTTTTCAGGTCGGGCAGATCAAGCATGTGAGGCTGATCTAGCTCGCTATCATTCCGCAGCATGAGCGACTGTGCGCAATTGCGCACCTGAGAATCCATCGGGCCGCAGTGCGTGGCGATGAATGGATTCCGGGTTCGCGCTTCGGGCGCCCCGGAATGACGTGAAGAAAATTCACCAGCTCCGCAAGGCCGCCACCACGGCAAGCCCGAACAGCGCGGCGGCGCCGAGCACGAATCCGAACACGAACGGCCAGAGGCGCGAGCGACGCGGCGGCGGCTCGGCCACCGGCATGGGTTCGGGCGGGACCACCATGGCCCGCTCGCGCTCGACCATGCGGCGCGCGACATAGTCGGTGACGGCCTCGACGATTGCCCCGGTGTCGTGCGATTCGGCGAGCACGATGCGGCCGAAGCGGGTGTCCTGGACGAAGCGGTACATCCGCTTGTCGCGTCCCATCACGATGTGGGCGACGACGTCGATCCACAGCCGCGGCGTATCGCCCTGGCTGACGCCGCGGTCGAACAGGTCGATCTGGTCGGGCACCTGAGCGAACAGCGGGTCGAGCGCATCATTGAGGATTTCGAGCCGCGCCACCTCGGCGTCCCTGAGATCGACCACGACGCCGGTCCGGTCCGCGGCCTCGATCCGCGCACGCAGCAGCGCATCGCGCAGCCGCACCGGGCGCGGCTGGCCGGGAGGGGTCCCGCTGGTCTCGGGCTCTGACATGGTCGGCCTCGTCCTCGACTTATCCTCATTAACCTATCAGCAACCACACCCTCAGCAAAGACCCACAATTCCAGATACTTACGGCGCCCACAGCCGTTTCGCCTGTGCCAAAAACAGACGATCCCACCCAGGCAGAGCCTGGATGGGACCATCCGTCCTTGGACGTCTTCTTAAGTGAGGGCGATCAGGCCGAGACCCGCGAGGGCTCCTCCACGATCGAGAAGCGGACGCCGGCCTTGTGGCGGCTCTCTTCCGAGACTTCCTTCCAGCAGTCCTCCGCTTCCTTGCGGGTCTTGAACGGACCCTTGACCTGGGCGGAGCCCTCCACGAGCTTGTGGAAGTTCATCGAGCCGAACTCGCCGCCGATCACCCAGAAATTGCTGCCTTTGGTCATTGTCAGTCTCCTGTCCAATAGCGTGCTGCGTTAGCCGAACTGGTTCATCGTGTTGTGGGCGCCGCCCGCCTTCAGGGCAGCCTCGCCGGCGAAGTACTCCTTGTGGTCGTCGCCGATGTCAGAGCCGGCCATGTTCTGGTGCTTCACGCAGGCGATGCCCTGACGGATCTCGGCGCGCTGGACGTTCTTGACGTAGCCCAGCATGCCCTGCTCGCCGAAATACTCGCGAGCGAGATTGTCGGTCGAGAGCGCCGCCGTGTGGTAGGTCGGCAACGTGATCAGGTGGTGGAAGATGCCGGCGCGCTTGGCCGAATCCGCCTGGAAGGTACGGATGCGCTCGTCAGCTTCCTTGCCCAGCGGCGTATCGTCGTACTCCGCCTTCATCAGCTCGGCACGGTTGTACTTGCTGACGTCCTGGCCCGCTTCCTTCATCGCGTCGTAGACCTGCCAACGGAAGTTGAGCGTCCAGTTGAACGACGGCGAGTTGTTGTAGGCGAGCTTGGCATTCGGCACCACCTTGCGGATGCGATCGACCATGCTGGCGATCTGCTCGATATGCGGCTTCTCGGTCTCGATCCAGAGCAGGTCGGCGCCGTTCTGCAGCGAGGTGATGCAGTCGAGCACGCAGCGGTCCGCACCGGTGCCGGGACGGAACTGGTAGAGGTTCGAAGGCAGGCGCTTCGGACGCATCATCTTGCCGTCGCGGTTGATGATGACGTCGCCGTTGCGAGCGTTCTCCGCAGTGATCTCCTCGCAATCGAGGAAGCTGTTGTACTGGTCGCCGAGGTCGCCGGGCTTGTGGCTGACGGCGATCTGCTGCGTCAGGCCGGCGCCGAGCGAGTCGGTGCGGGTCACGACGATGCCGTCTTCGACGCCGAGCTCGAGGAAGGCATGGCGGCAGGCGCGGATCTTCGCCAGGAAGACCTCGTGCGGCACGGTGACCTTGCCGTCCTGATGGCCGCACTGCTTCTCGTCCGAGACCTGGTTCTCGATCTGCAGCGCGCAGGCGCCCGCCTCGATCATCTTCTTGGCGAGCAGATAGGTCGCTTCCGCATTGCCGAAGCCGGCATCGATGTCGGCGATGACGGGCACGACGTGGGTCTGGAAGTTGTCGATCTTCGCGATCAGCTCCTTCTCACGGGTCGTGTCACCTTCCTTGCGCGCCTTGTCGAGCAGGCGGAAGATGTCGTTGAGCTCACGGGAGTCCGCCTGACGCAGGAAGGTGTAGAGCTCCTCGATCAGCGCCGGCACCGAGGTCTTCTCGTGCATCGACTGGTCGGGCAGCGGACCGAACTCGGAGCGCAGCGCCGCGATCATCCAGCCGGAGAGGTACAGATAGGTGCGATCGGTCTTGCCGCCGAAGTGCTTCTTGACCGAGATCAGCTTCTGCTGGGCGATGAAGCCGTGCCAGCAGCCCAGCGACTGGGTGTACTTGGTGGGGTCCTTGTCATAGGCCGCCATGTCGGCCCGCATCAGCGCCGCGGTGTAGCGGGCGACGTCGAGGCCGGTCTTGAAGCGGTTCTGCAGGCGCATGCGGGCGACGGCCTCGGCCGACACGCCGTTCCAGGTGGGCTGGGTCTCGAGGAGCGCCTGAGCCGCCTTGACCTCGTCCTGATACGAGGACGGGCCCTGGAGGGTGCTGATGCCGCGCGGCTGATAGTTCATGTGCCTAATCCCTTTGCTGGCGATGGCGATGGCAGGCCATCGACATTCTTGACAGTGCATTGCGATATGCGTGTCAGGAGCTAAACGCGAAAACGGAAACTTCGTATAGATGGCTTGTTTTTTATTGGTGATGTCATGTAACATCAGAACATGTAATAGATGTTATTTTGTAAATATTGTAAAATAATAGGTCAGCAAGCCTGTCCTTGTACGACTCTGGAGATCCGAGACATGCCCGCCAGTTCCGGCAAGAAACTCTTCGTCGGCCCGCGCTTCCGGAGAATCCGGCAGCAATTGGGGCTGTCGCAGACCCAGATTGCCGAGGGGCTCGGGATCTCGCCGAGCTATGTCAATTTGATCGAGCGAAACCAGCGCCCGGTGACCGCGCAGATATTGCTGCGGCTGGCCGAGACCTATGACCTCGATCTGCGCGACCTCGCCACCGCCGACGAAGACCGCTTCTTCGCCGAGCTCAACGAGATCTTCTCCGATCCCCTGTTCCGCCAGATCGACGTGCCCAAGCAGGAGCTGCGCGACCTCGCCGAGCTCTGCCCCGGCGTCACCCATGCGCTGCAGCGGCTCTATGCGGCCTATACCGAGGCCCGCCAGGGCGAGACGCTGGCCGCAGCGCAAATGGCCGACCGCGACGTCGGCACGCGCTACGAAGCCAACCCGGTCGAGCGGGTGCGCGAGCTGATCGAGGCCAACCGCAACTATTTTCCGGAGCTGGAGCAGGCCGCCGAGACGTTGCGGGATGAGCTGAACGTGCCGGCCGAAGGACTCTATGCGGCGCTGGCCGCCCGGCTGCGGGAAAAGCATTCGATCCAGACCCGCGTCATGCCGGTCGACGTGATGCGCGAGACGCTGCGGCGTTTCGATCGCCACCGCCGCCAGCTCCTGATCTCCGAGCTGGTCGACCCGCCCGGCCGCGCCTTCCAGCTCGCCTTCCAGCTTGGCTTAGGGGAATGCGCGCAAGCCCTGGAGAGCATCATCGGCCGTGCCGGACCGCTCGACGACGCGCCGCGCCGCCTGTTCCGCATCACGCTCGGCAATTACTTTGCGGCGGCGGTGATGATGCCCTATCCGGCGTTCCTCGCCGCCGCCGAAGCGCTGAACTACGACATCCACGTGCTGGCGCAGCGCTTCAATTCCGGCTTCGAGCAGGTCTGCCACCGGCTCACGACTTTGCAGCGGCCGAACGCGCGCGGCATCCCGTTCTTCCTGCTGCGCGTCGACAATGCCGGCAACGTCTCCAAGCGCTTCTCGTCAGGCACCTTCCCGTTCTCGAAGTTCGGCGGCACCTGTCCCCTGTGGAACGTGCATTCGACCTTCGACACGCCCGACCGCCTGCTCAAGCAGGTGATCGAGCTGTCCGACGGCACGCGCTATTTCTCGATCGCGCAGATGGTGCGCCGCCCGGTCGCGCCGCACCCGCTGCCGCAACCGCGCTTCGCCATCGGCCTCGGCTGCGAGATCCGCCATGCCGCGCGCCTCACCTATGCCGCCGGCATGGACCTGGAGAAGACCGAGGGCACGCCGATCGGCGTCAATTGCCGTCTCTGCGAGCGCGAAAACTGCGCCCAGCGCGCCGAGCCGCCGATCACGCGCACGCTGATTCTGGATGAGACGACGCGAAGGGTGTCGAGTTTTGCGTTCTCGAATGCTCGGGAGTTGTGAGGGAGTATCTCTTGCGGGAAGCGAGCCCACTCACACCGCTGTCATGCCCCGCGAAGGCGGGGCATCCAGTACGCCGCGGCCCATTGGCTCCATCATAACTGTCACGGAGTACTGGATCGCCCGCCTTCGCGGGCGATGACAGCGGAGAATGTGGCGCGACTGACCCGCCAACGCCTCACGCCAGCGTATGCACGATCACGGGGCCCGCGGCGGCGCTCGCATGCCCGGCGAGCAGCGGGCCGAGATCCTTTTCGATCCAGGCGATCGCGCGCCGGTTCGCTTCCTCGGCCTGCTCGAACTTGTCGAAGATCGAGATCGCGGTGACCGTGTCGTCGCCGGCATAGACGACGTAATAGGCGCGGAAGCCGTCGACGTCGCTGATGATCGGAACGGCGCCGTCCTTGATGCGGCGCGCCAGCTCTTCCGCACTCCCGCTTTTCGCCTTGGCCTGACGGATGGCGGCATACATGGCATCCTCCCTTCCGGCTCGTGATGAGGGGCTTGTTGCCCGGAACGATGTTACGCCGAAGCGCCCCGCCAATCCATGCTTGGTTAACCCTGCCCTAATCCGCTGCGGCGTTCTGCAACCAACGGTTAAGCACGCCTCAACATCGGTGCCTTAGTCTCGCCCCACTCACTTTTCGCAAACAACGGTGACCTATTGTGCCGGGCGAAGTGACATCAGGGGGTTCATCATGCGCATTGCGTTGCTGCTGACCGCAATCATCGTCGGCGCGCTCTTCGCCAGTCCGTCCCATGCCGGATCGCTCGATGCCGATGCAGCACAGCCGCTGCCACCGGGCTTCCAGAGCTACCGCGGCTACATGTTCGACCTGTCGGAGAATTCCGACCGCAAGGACGTCGACAAGCTCACCGACAATCTGAAGCAGCAGATCGACCTCGTCGAAGGCGCCGGCCTGTCGCCGCGCGTGCTGCGCTTCTTCCATACGGTGCCGATCGTCGCGAGCGAGCTCGCCTGCCTCGACGAAGGCGCCGCGACCGCGTGCTACGGCCGGGTCACGCCGGACATCCGCCGCACCGCGCCGCGGACGCTCACGGTGTGGGATCCGGACAAGCAGCGCTGGACCAATCCGAACGCCGTCGACCTCGCGGTCGATTCGGGGCTCGGCGTGATCATGCTGCGCCCGGACATGATGCGCTACGAGAAGGAGGCCGTGCTGCTGCACGAGCTGCTTCACGCCTATCATGCGCGGCTGCTGCCGGACGGCTATTCCAACAAGGGCGTGATCGCCTACTACGCCCTGGCGAAGTCCAAAGACCTGCTGCCCAAGGACAGCTATGCGATGAAGAATCCCATGGAGTTCTTCGCGGTGACCGCCAGCATCTTCCTGGCCGGAAAGAGCGAATTCCACGACCCGAAGTCGCGCGAGACGCTCAAGGAGAAGATGCCGGACTATTACAAATATCTGGTCGGCGTGTTCGGATTCGACCCCGAGCCGGCGGCGGCGAACGGTCCGGTTGCCTCGCTGAAATAAGGCACCCCGCCGAAACATTGGAAAGCCGCGCGCCATGCGCGGCTTTTTTGGTTTTGGCCGGCCAGAAGCTGCGGATGACACCCGGCCGGGAATTGCCAAGGCGGGGCCCGATCTGCATAGTCCCGCCCGCATCGATACCTGATTTCAAGAGGATAGAACAACATGGCGGACGCCGACCTGGATGTCGTGATCCGGCAACTGGCCAGACAGCTGCATACGGGCCTGATGACCCGCGCCAAGGAGCGGCGGGATCGCTTCAACGGCCTTGCGGCCAAGGCCAAGAGCAAGGAGACAGCCGAGCGCTTCAAGATGATGGCCAAGGCCACTCTGGAGCAGGCCACCGCTGCCGCCAAGCGCCTACAGATGTCCGCCGACAACGTCGCCGACAGCTACGCGCGGTCGATGCGGATCGCCGCCAGCACGCCGGTTGCGGTGAAGGTGGAGAAGAAGGCCAAGGACGAGAAGCCGGCGAAGAAGGCTGCCAAGGCGAAGAAGGCGAAAGCCAAGAAGGCGAAGTAAGCGCTGGAATTCTTCCCTTCTCCCTTGTGGGAGAAGGAGGCGGCCATGGGCCGCCGTTCTGAGGAACGCCGAAGCAAAGCTTCGGCTATGGCGCCGGATGAGGGGTTGCCTCCGCAAACTCAACGCAAGAGATTCACGCGCGGAGAGATACCCCTCACCCGTCTCGCCGCTACGCGGCGAGCCGCCCTCTCCCACAAGGGGGAGAGAGGGTACAGAGAGCAAGATCCACGAGAATTTTATCGCCTCGGCACGGACGCCTGCGCCGGCTCGGCGCTCGCGAGTTCGGCGAGCTTGGCGCGGGCGGCTTCGCGCGCGCGGCCGTCCTTGCCTGATGGCAGCGCCAGCGCCGCCTCGAAATCGGCGCGCGCGTCGTCGGCCTGGCCGCGGGCGAGGAACGCGAGGCCTCGGTCGAGGCGGGCCTCGGCATTGCTGGGATCGAGGCGGACCGCCGTGTTGTAGCTCAGGATGGCGCGATCGAGATCGCCAGTGGCGGCGAGCGCGAGGCCGCGCTGGTGATAGGGCGCAGCGAGCTTGGGATCATGCGCGATCGCCTCGTCATAATCGGCGATGGCGAGCTCGAGGTCGCCGTTCTGGCGGCGCGCGAGCGCGCGGTCGCGATAGAGCGCAGCGCGGTTGGGATTGAGGTGAATCGCCTCGTCGAAATCGGCGATCGCCCGCCTGAAGTCGCCATGGCGCAGCGCGATCCGTCCGCGCCCTTCATAGGCAAAGGCGATCAGCGAGCCGCGCAGCGGCGAGAAGCCGATCACCGCCGAACAGATGTCGGGATCGTCCTCATCGCCGCAATTGACGACCATGTGCGTGGACAGGCCCAAGAGCACGCAAAGGACGATCAGCAATGGTATGGCAAACCTGGTCATCTTCGACGGTGACCGGCAGTGGGCCGGCCACACATCCCCTTTCGAAGAAAGCATCACCCGCGCGTGTTAGCACCCGATCAGGCGATCCTGTGTGCGCCAGGTCACAAAACCGGCCTCGATCCGGGCCGGCTCCGTCAGCCCCAAGGACCACGTGAGGGGCCACGCGACGGACCTCGCGACGACGAGCGCCCCCACGGTCCCGCCGGCGGATAGTTCTCGTTGGCACCGACCGACGGCGCCGCCCGCGTGCCGAGCTCGGCCGCCAGCTGCTGGAGCGCGGCGATGCGGTTCTGCGTCGAGGGATGGGTGGCGAACAGATTGTCCACGCCATGGCCCGACAGCGGGTTGATGATGAACATGTGCGCGGTCGCGGGGTTTCGCTCGGCCTCGTAATTCGGCACCTGATGCGCGGCACCCTCGATCTTGACCAGCGCGGAGGCCAGCCACATCGGTTGTCCCGCGATGCGCGCACCGAGATTATCCGCGGCGTATTCGCGCGTGCGGCTGATCGCCATCTGCACCAGCATGGCGCCGAGCGGAGCGAGGATCATCATCAGGATCGAGCCGACGATGCCGAGACCATTGTTGTTCTCGCGATTGCCGCCGAAGAACATGCCGAACTGCGCCAGCATGGAGATCGCGCCGGCGATGGTCGCAGTGATCGTCATCAACAGCGTGTCGTGATTTTTGATATGGGCGAGCTCGTGCGCGATCACGCCGGCGAGCTCCTCGCGGCTGAGTTGGCGCATCAGGCCCGTGGTGACGGCGACCGCGGCATTCTCCGGGTTTCGCCCGGTCGCGAAGGCGTTGGGCTGCACCTCGTCCATCAGGAACACGCGCGGCATCGGCAAGCCGGCGCGGCCGGCGAGCTCGGCGACGAGCCCGACCAGCTCCGGCGCAGTCGAACGGTCGACCTCATGGGCGCCGTACATCGAGAGCACCATGCGGTCGGAGTTCCAGTAGGTGAAGAGATTGGTCGCCGCAGCAATGACGAGCGCGATCATGGCGCCCGAGGCACCGCCGATCAGATAGCCGACGCCCATGAACAGGGCAGTCAGGCCTGCAAGCAGCATTGCGGTACGAAGATAGTTCATGGCCGTCTCCTGGGCCGGCCGCGGGCAAACCTTCGGCCGCCGCTCCAGAACTATGAATGCCGCCAGATCCCGCAAGGTCGTGCGTCGCCCGGCCGCAGATCCATCTCGCATCAGGACTGGGGCAGCAGCCTTGCTGGCCCCGCTAAACCTTGATCGGGATTTGCGCAAAAACGCGCACGGACGCTTAGCAATCTGGAAAGCGCATCTCCGCTTAAGTGGCGGTAGCCCGGCACACCCCGCGGTGGTTGCGCATTGACCGCTTCCGTTGGCACCCGTCAGCAAGGTGACCGCCATGATGGACCGCTCGCCCGCTTCCGTCGATCCCGCATCCGCTTCCTCTCCTCACGACACCAGGACCGACGCGAAGGGATTGCAGGAAGCGCTGTACGAGCAGATGTTCGCCAACGACGAGCCCGGCCGCGCACCCGAAGCGCCGATCGCGCCGGACGCGCCGCGTCGCTGGTCCCGCCTGCGGCGGAGCACCAAGATCGTCATCGGACTTGCCATCATCGCGATTTTCGGCTGGCTGCCGCTGCGCGCGTTGTGGGAGAATTCGAGCGTCGAGGCGGTGCTGAATTCGCGCCTCGTCACCCTGCGCACGCCGATTGGCGGGCGCGTATCGGCCGTCCGGCACGTCACCGATCAGGCCAGGCTCGATGCCGGAACCGTGGTCCTGCGCGTCGTGAACTCGCGCGGCGACCGCACCCGGCTCGACGATCTCCGGCGGCAGAAAGCGCGCCTCGAGAACGAGCGGCCGAGCCTTGCCGCAAAACTTGCCTTGGCTCAGGCCGCGCAAAAGGATCTGGCGCGGCAGGCCGCGCAATTCCGCGAGGGACGCGTGCTGCAGCTCGAGGCCCGTATCGCGGAGATCCAGACCTCGATCGAAGCAGCGGCCGCGCGGCGGGACGAGGCCAGCGCCGCGGTGGAACGTGCCTCCTCGCTGGCGAAATCCGGCAATGTCTCGACCGTCGAGCTGGCCCGCCTGACACGCGAGCTCTCGGTGTCGCAGCAGACCGAGCTCGGCGCGCGCAAGCGGCTGGATGCCGCCAAGGTCGAGCTTGCCGCCGCACAGAATGGCTCGTTCCTCGGCGACAGCTACAACGACCGGCCCAGCTCGGTGCAACGCGAGGAGGAGATGCGTCAGCGCGCCGGCGACCTCGAGGCCGATCTTGTCCGCGGCGACACCGAGATCGCCTGGCTCGGCAACGAGATCATCGTCGAGGAGGTTCGCTTCGCCGATCTCTCCGAGGCCAACATCACGACACCCGTCGCGGGCCGCGTCTGGGAGATGATGACCTCACCCGGTGAGGACGTGCAGGCCGGCCAGCCCCTGCTCAAGGTGCTCGATTGCAGCGGCGCCGTCATCACCGCCAACGTCACCGAAAGCGTCTACAACCGCTTGCAGCTCGGCGACCGCGCGACGTTCGAGCCGAACGACGGCGGCGACGCGATCTCCGGTGCCGTCGTCAATCTGACCGGTGCCGCCGGCGCGCCCGCCAACCTCGCCATCAATCCCGACGCGCTGAGCAAGGAGCCCTATCGCGTGACCGTCGCGCTGGGCGATATCGCCGCGCGCACCTGCACCGTCGGTCGCACCGGACGCGTCGTGTTTGCAAGGCATGAGCCCGCGTCGTGATGGCGGCGCTGACACCCGGCCTGATCACGCTCGGCGCCTTCATGGCTATCGTGCCGCTGTTGCGGCGCGACAGCACGAAGGCGCGCTCGTTGCTGGCCATCGTGTCACTCGTTTTCCTGCTCCGCTATCTCCATTGGCGCGTCACGGCAACTCTTCCGCCGCCGCATCTGACGGCCGATGCGGTAATCGGCTATCCCTTCATGCTGCTGGAAGTGGCCTCGCTCGTCGCGGTCACGCTGTCGCTGTTCTTCCTGAGCCGAACGGTCGACCGTACCGGATCGTCCAGGATCGACGGCCGCGCCACCGATCCCGCCGCGCCGCTGATCGACGTTTTCATCTGCACCTACAACGAGGAGCGATCGATCCTGGAGCGCACGATCATCGGCGCGACCGGAATGGAGTACGGCAATTACCGGGTCTGGGTGCTCGACGACGGCCGCCGGCCGTGGCTGCGGCGCCTGTCGGGCGAGCTCAACTGTCACTATCTCACGCGCCGCGACAACCATCACGCCAAGGCCGGCAACATCAACCATGCCCTCAGGCATGTCGGCACACTATCGGAGCGGCCTGACTTCATCGCCATCCTCGACGCCGACTTCGTGCCGCGGCCCGACTTCCTCGCGCGAACCGTCTCGCTGATGGACGATGCCTCGGTGGGCGTGGTGCAGACACCGCAGCACTTCATCAATCCCGATCCAATCCAGACCAACCTTGCCGCAACCGACGTCTGGCCGGACGAGCAGCGGTTCTTCTTCGACATCCTGATGCCGGCAAAGGACGCCTGGGGTGTCGCCTTCTGCTGCGGCACCTCATCGCTCATTCGATACGACGGACTGGTGCAGATCGGCGGCTTTCCAACCGAGTCCGTGACGGAAGACTATCTCGTGACGTTGCGCCTGAAGGAATTCGGCCTCACCACGGTGTATCTCAACGAGCGGCTGACGATCGGACTCGCGCCGGAGGGGCTGAAGGAATACATCACCCAGCGCGCGCGCTGGTGCCTTGGCTTCATGCAGATCGTCCGCGGCCGCAGCGGACCGCTCTCGCAGGGGTCTAAACTCTCCTTCATCGACCGACTGTCCCTTGTGGACGCCTTCATGAGCTGGTCGGCAGTCTACGTTTCGAAGGTGGCCGGGCTCGTGGTGCCATGGCTGTTCCTGCTGTTCGGCATCAAGGCCGTGCAGGCGAACCTCACCGAACTGCTACGCTTCTTCCTGCCGTTCTACGTCTGGCACGGTCTCACCATGGCCTGGCTGTCGCGCGGCCGTTCGCTCGCCATGATGACGGACGTGTCGCAACTCATCGCCGCGCCCGCGGTGCTCAAGGCCGTCGCCACCGGTCTGACGAAGCCGAAAGGGCATAAATTCAGGGTGACCGCGAAGGGCGGCGACCGCGACAGGCGATTTGTCGAATGGCCGCTGCTGCGGCTCTATGGCTGCGCCCTTCTCATCACGCTCGCCGCCATCGCCTATGCCTTCATCCTGCACCTTCGCGGCGAGAACATCGCCTATGGCGGACTGGCGCTGGCCTGGAGCCTCTACAACGCGCTCATCCTCACCGTGGTCTGCTTCGTCTGCATCGAGCAACCGCGCAAGCGCAAGGCGGAGCGCTTCGATCGCAACGAAGCCATCCTCCTGCGTCAGGCCGGCAAGTCGCATCTGGCGCGGCTCGCCGACATCTCCATCACCGGCGCCCGGCTGATCGATCCCGATCCGCCGCTCCCCGGCAGCACGATCGAATGCAAGATCTACGGCCGCTCGATCGCGGCCGTCGTGGTCCGACGCACCACGGATGGATTTGCCGTGCGGTTTGAGGAGGGGATGGACACGCGCGTGCATGCGATCAGAGCGTTTTATGCCGGCGAATATGTCCGCGCGTATCGGGGCGTCAGGGCACTTCCGGTCGGGAAGGCGCTGCTGATGCGGCTGTTCGGCTAATCCCCGCGACAGCGGCTCGCTCGCATGCCAAGCGGCACGGCATGGAAAGTATGGTCTGGAGCCGTCACTTCACCTAGACTTCGGGCGAATCCACGCCTGCCCTCCCCGCCGGAACCCCCATGCTCCAGATCCGATTTGCGATTGCGGCCGCCGCGCTCCTCGCATGCCCCGCCAGCGCCTCCGCCCAGCTCGCGCCGCCGCCCGCCAGGCCTGTCGCGCCAAGAGCCTCCGTGCCCTCGCCGCGCGCGGCTTCTTGTCATAATGGCGCGAGCTTCGATCGCTTCCTGGCCGACGTGAAGAGCCAAGCGGTGGCGGCCGGCGTGTCGCAGCGGACGATCGCGGAGGCCTCGCCTTATCTCATCTACGACCAGGGCATCGTCAACCGCGACCGCGGCCAGCGCGTGTTCGGCCAGCTCTTCACTGAATTCGCCGGACGCATGGCCGCGCCCTATCGCATGCAGAACGGCCAGCAGCACATCAAGCAACATGCGGGCGCGTTCGCGCGCGCCGAGAAGGAATATGGCGTACCGCCGGCGGTGATCGCCGCATTCTGGGGGCTGGAAAGCGACTTCGGCGCGAACATGGGCAATCTGCCGACGCTGAAATCGCTGGTGTCGCTCGCCTATGACTGCCGCCGCTCCGAGATGTTCGTGGGCGAGACCATCGCCGCGCTGAAGATCATCGACCGCGGCGATCTGCATCCCGACGAGATGATCGGCTCCTGGGCCGGCGAGCTCGGGCAGACCCAGTTCCTGCCGGTGCATTACGCCAACTACGCCGTCGACTATGACGGCGACGGGCGTCGCGACCTGTTGCGCTCGCCGGCCGACGTGATCGGCTCAACCGCAAATTACATCGCCAACGGCTTGAAGTGGCGGCGCGGCGAACCCTGGCTTGAGGAGATCAAGGTGCCGCCAAACCTGCCGTGGGACAAGACCGATCTCACGGTGAAGGAGCCGCGCTCGACCTGGGCGCAACTCGGCGTCACCTATCCCGACGGCCGTCCCCTGCCGAACGACAATCTGCCGGCGTCCGTGCTGCTGCCGATGGGACGCTTTGGGCCGGCTTTCATGGCCTATGCGAATTTCGCGGCCTACACCGAGTGGAATAACTCGCTGATCTATTCGACCACGGCGGGCTATCTCGCCTCACGCATTGCGGGTGCAGCTCCCATGCGCAAGCCGGCCCAACCGGTCCCGCAGCTGCCGTTCAACGAGCTCAAGGAATTGCAGCAGCTCCTGGTGCGTGCCGGCTTCAATGTCGGCAAGGTCGACGGCGTGATGGGCCAGCAGAGCCGCGCCGCCGTGAAGGCGATGCAGATCAAGTTCGGCCTGCCCGCGGATTCCTGGCCGACCGCCGAGCTGCTGGCACGGCTGCGCGGCAGCACGGCGCAGGCGCAGCCGGCGGGCGTGGTGCGATAGAATTTTCGCACCGCACAAGCCCTCCCCGCGATTGTATTTTTCCATGAGCCTCCCATGTGAGTGGATCAGGTTTTCTCCTGAGGTTTCCCATTCACAAGCGAGCATCACATGTCCTTCTACGACGCGGTCGTCCCTGCCTATTTGCAAATGCTGAACAGCGTGACCGGGCTGCTTACCAAAGCCGAGGCGCATTGTGCGGCCAAGAAGATCGATCCCAGCGTCCTGCTCGGCTCGCGCTTGTTTCCGGATATGCTGCCGCTGTCGAAGCAGGTCCAGCTCGTCAGCGATTTCGCCGCCAAGGGCTGTGCCCGCCTGACGCATAGCGAGGTCCCCTCGACGCCCGACACCGAGACGAGCTTCGCGGAGTTGAAGCAGCGGCTGGCGAAGACCATCGACTACGTGAAGTCATTCAAGCCGGAGCAATTCGAGGGCGCCGAGACCAAGGACGTCACCTTCCCGGCCGGCCCGGACAAATCCATCACCATGAAGGGCCAGCAATTCCTGAGCGCCTTCTCGCTGCCGAATTTCTATTTTCACGCCACGACGACCCACGCAATCTTGCGCCACAACGGCGTCGAAATCGGCAAGCGCGATTTCATGGGCGCGAACTGATTTGCCAAATCGCACGGTTGCGTGGTGGAATTCTCCTGCCGCAGCCGGAATTGCACATGAATCATGCTACGCGGCCCGGCCGCGTAGCTAGCCTGCGCTTTGAGTATGGCTCCGCCCTTGCGCCTGATGTCGCGATGCACAAGTGTTCCTGACCTTTCACCGTCTGGAACATCGCAAATGAGCCGTTCGACCAAATTGTTTGAGACCTACAAGCTCGGCCCGATCACGCTGGCCAACCGCCTCGTCATGGCGCCGCTGACGCGCAACCGCGCCGTGCCCGGCACATTCGTACCCGGCGCGCTCGCCGCCGAGTATTACGGCCAGCGCGCCTCCGCAGGGCTTCTGATCACCGAAGCGAGCCAGGTCTCACAGCAGGGCCAAGGCTACCAGGACACCCCCGGCATCTACAGCAAGGACCAGGTCGCCGGCTGGCGCAAGGTTACCGACAAGGTCCATGAGCGTGGCGGCAAGATCTTCATCCAGCTCTGGCATGTCGGCCGCATCTCGCATGTCGATCTGCAGGCGAATGGCGCGGCCCCGGTGGCGCCGAGCGCGATCCGCGCCAAGGGCAAGACCTTCGTGAACGGTACTTTCGCCGACGTCTCCGAGCCGCGCGCGCTGGAGCTTGCCGAAATTCCCGACATCATCGACGATTTCAAGCGTGCCGCCAAGAACGCGCTGGAGGCCGGCTTCGACGGCGTCGAAATCCACGGCGCCAACGGTTATCTGCTCGACCAGTTCGCCAAGGACGGCGCCAACAAGCGCACCGATGCCTATGGCGGCTCGATCGAAAACCGCGCGCGGCTGATGCTCGAGGTGTCCAAGGCCGTTGCGACGGAGGCCGGCGCCGATCGCACCGGCATCCGCATCTCGCCGGTGACGCCGGCCAACGACATCTCCGACAGCAATCCGCAAGCTTTGTTCGATCACATCGTCGACGGTCTCAGCGCGCTGAAGCTGGTCTATCTCCACGTCGTCGAAGGCGCCACCGGCGGCCCGCGCGACTTCGCCCCGTTCGACTATGCGTCCTTGCGCAAGCGCTTCGCCGGCGCCTACGTCGCCAACAACGGCTACGATTTCGATCTCGCCACCAAGGTGCTGGATGCGAACGCGGCCGACCTCATCGCCTTCGGCAAGCCCTTCATCTCCAATCCCGACCTCGTCGAGCGGCTGAAACAGGGCGCAGCGCTGAACGACTGGGACAAGAACACCTTTTACGGCGGCGGCGCGAAGGGATACACGGACTATCCGGCGCTGGCGGCCGAGCCGGCGGAGTGATCTTCTCCCTCTCCCCGCAAGCGGGGCGAGGCTAAGAAAAAAGGCCGGGATCGCTCCCGGCCTTTCGCATTTGGTGACGCTATTCGCCGCTTACTTGGCTTCCGCGCGCTTCGGGGGGGTCGCCGGCCACGACTTGATCAGGGTGTCGTAGTCGACCGTCTCGCCCTTCGGCTTCTCGTTGGCGAGCTTGCGCTGGGGCGCGATGGTGCCGTCCTTCTCGGCCTTCGCGAACCAGTACTCCGGCTTCTCCTTCTTGTGGAGCTTCGGACCGCAGGCGCCCTGCACGTTGGACTTCTCCAGGCGCTCCATGACGGAGTCCTGAGCCGCCGCGAGAGCATCCATCGCCTGTTGCGGCGTCTTCGCACCGGACGACGCATCGCCGATGTTCTGCCACCACAGCTGAGCGAGCTTCGGATAGTCGGGCACGTTGTTGCCGGTCGGGGTCCACTGCACGCGCGCGGGCGAGCGGTAGAACTCGATCAGGCCGCCGAGCTTGGGCGCACGCTCGGTGAACGACTTGTCCCAGATGTCGGATTCACGGATGAAGGTGAGACCGACATGGCTCTTCTTCAGGCTCACCGACTTGGAGATGATGAACTGGAGATAGAGCCAGGCCGCCTTGCGGCGGTCCGCCGGGGTCGACTTCAGCAGCGTCACGGAGCCGGCGTCCTGATAGCCGAGCTTCATGCCTTCCTTCCAGTACGCACCGTGCGGCGACGGCGCCATACGCCATTTCGGCGTACCGTCCGCGTTCATCACGGCGATGCCCGGCTTCACCATGTCGGCGGTGAAGGCGGTGTACCAGAACATCTGCTGGGCGATGTTGCCCTGGGCCGGGACGGGGCCTGCTTCGGAGAACGTCATGCCCTGCGCCTGCGGCGGCGCATACTTCTTCAGCCACTCGAGGTATTTGGTGATCGAGTAGACCGCGGCCGGACCGTTGGTGTCGCCACCACGTTCGACCGAGGAGCCGACCGGGCGGCAGCCTTCCATGCGGATGCCCCACTCGTCGACCGGCAGACCGTTCGGAATGCCCTTGTCACCGTTGCCGGCCATCGACAGCCAGGCGTCGGTGAAGCGCCATCCGAGCGAGGGGTCCTTCTTGCCATAGTCCATATGGCCGTAGACCTTGACGCCGTTGATCTCCTTGATGTCGTTGGTGAAGAACTCGGCGATGTCCTCATAGGCGGACCAGTTCACGGGCACGCCGAGCTCGTAGCCATACTTGGCCTTGAACTTGGCCTTGTAGTCGGCGTTGGTGAACCAGTCGTAGCGGAACCAATAGAGGTTCGCGAACTGCTGGTCGGGCAGCTGATAGAGCTTGCCGTCCGGACCGGTCGTGAACGACTTGCCGATGAAGTCGTTGACGTCGAGCATGGGATCGGTGACGTCCTTGCCCTCACCGGTCATGTAATCCGACAGCACGATGGTCTGGCCGTAGCGGAAATGCGTGCCGATCAGGTCGGAATCGTTGATCCAGCCGTCATAGACGTTCTTGCCGGACTGCATCTGGGTCTGCAGCTTCTCGACGACGTCACCTTCCTGGATGAGGTCGTGCTTGAGCTTGATGCCGGTGAGCTCGGAGAACGCCTTGGCCAGCGTCTGCGATTCATATTCGTGGGTCGTGATGGTCTCGGAGACGACGTTGATCTCCATGCCCTTGAAGGGTTCGGCGGCCTTGGCGAACCACTCCAGCTCCTTCTTCTGGTCTTCCTTCGACAGCGTCGAGGGCTGGAATTCCGCGATCCATTTCTGGATCACGGCGTCGTCGGCGGCGCGGACCGGCGCCGAGACGGCGAACGACACCGCGATGATCGCGGCGGCGCTGGACATGGTCAGAAAACTGCTCTTGGTCAATGGACCTTTCCTTCTCCTAAACTGTCGCATGTTGTTCCTCCGTTGCAGCGACAAACTTTTATACAGACCCGGATTGCCCCCGGGCCTGGCCGTCCCTTCGCGAGCTTCAGACCGTGCGGAATATGAGCACGGCCGTCACCAGCGAAATTCCACTTGCGAGCCACAGGCGCGAGATCTCGACGCCGTCCTCGCCGATCGGCAGCGTTGCGATCGCATCGGTGCCGAAGAAGCCGATCCAGAGAAGGTGGATAACGGCCGCCGAGATCAGCGAGATGAACAGGCGATCGCCGCGCGTGGTCGGGATGCGCAGCACACCGACGCGCTCGGCCTCGGGATAGACCGCCGCAAGCCACGTCATCACGGCGAGCGTGCAGGCGAGCGCGGCGAAGAAGATCGCCGTCGGCGGCGTCCAGGCCATCCATGCGATGGTTTCCATTGATGCCTCCCTAGACCCGACCGAGCGCGAAACCGCTCGCGATGTAATTGCGGACGAACCAGATCACGAGCGCGCCCGGGATGATGGTGAGCACGCCGGCGGCGGCCAACAGGCCCCAATCCATGCCCGACGCCGACACCGTGCGCGTCATGATCGCGGCGATCGGCTTGGCCGAGACCGAGGTCAGCGTGCGCGCGAGCAGCAGCTCGACCCAGGAGAACATGAAGCAGAAGAAGGCGGCGACGCCGATGCCGCTCGCGATCAGCGGCACCAGGATCTTGATGAAGAAGCGCGGGAAGGAATAGCCGTCCAGGAATGCCGTTTCATCGATCTCGCGCGGCACGCCGGACACGAAGCCTTCGAGGATCCACACCGCCAGCGGCACGTTGAAGATGCAGTGCGCGAGCGCAACGGCCCAGGGCGTATCGAACAGGCCGATCGCCGAATAGAGGTTGAAGAACGGCAGCGCATAGACCGCGGCCGGCGCCATGCGGTTCGACAGCAGCCAGAAGAACAGGTGCTTGTCGCCGAGGAAGCGGTAGCGCGAGAACGCATAGGCCGCCGGCAGCGCCACCGAGATCGAGATGATGGTATTGAGGACGACGTATTCCAGCGAGTTGATGTAGCCGGAATACCAGCTCTCGTCGGTGAAGATGCGCTTGTAGTGCTGCAGCGTCGGCGTGTGCGGCCACAGCGTCATCGTCGAGACGATCTCGGCGTTGGTCTTGAAGCTCATGTTGACGAGCCAGTAGATCGGCAGCAGCAGGAAGATCAGGAACAGCCCCATGATGAGGCGGCGGCCGGGAATCGAGTGCATCACGCGGCTCCTTCCTGGGGCTTCCGCTCGGCGCCCGCATTGGTCATGACGGTGTAGAAGATCCAGCAGACGATCAGGATGATCAGGTTGTAGACCAGCGACAGCGCCGCGGCCTTGCCGAGGTCGAACTGGCCGAGCGCGATCTTGACGAGCTCGATCGACACGAAGGTGGTGGAATTCCCGGGGCCGCCGCCGGTGACGACGAACGGCTCGGTGTAGATCATGAAGCTGTCCATGAAGCGCAGCAGCACCGCGATCAGCAGCACGCGGTTCATCTTCGGCAGCTGGATCGCCTTGAACACGGCCCAGCGCGAGGCGCCGTCGATCTGGGCGGCCTGGTAATAGGCTTCCGGGATCGACTTCAGGCCGGCATAGCACAGCAGCGCGACGAGGCTGGTCCAGTGCCAGACGTCCATCACGATGACGGTGACCCAGGCGTCGATGTCGTTGGAGACGTAATTGTAGTCGATGCCCGCGGCATTCAGCACATAGCCGAGCAGGCCGATGTCGGGACGGCCAAAGATCTGCCAGATCGTGCCGACAACGTTCCACGGAATCAGCAGCGGCAGCGCGAGGATGACGAGGCAGGCCGCCACCGTCCAGCCCTGGCGCGGCATCGACAAAGCGACGACGATGCCGAGCGGCACCTCGATGGCGAGGATCACCATCGAGAAGAACAGGTTACGGCCGAGCGAGGCGAGGAAGCGGCCGCCCAGATCGGTCGAGGGATCGAGCAATTCCTTGAACCAGCCGACGCCGTTCCAGAAGAACTGGTTGTTGCCGAAGGTGTCCTGCATCGAATAGTTCACCACCGTCATCAGCGGCAGCACCGCCGAGAAGGCGACGACCAGGAACACCGGCAGCACCAGGAACCAGGCTTTTTGGTTGACGGTCTTGTCCATCAGGCGGCTCCCTCCACCAGAAGGCTGTCGGCATAGACGTGGACGTGCGACGGATCGAATTTCAGTCCGGCCATGCCGTCCGGACTGGTAAAGCCCGCCGGCGCACGCGCCGCGAGCTTGGCATCGCCGAAGCGCGCGCGCGCGAAACGGATGCGGCCGAGATCGTCGAGGCGCTCGATCTTCGCCGTGAGCAGGCCCGGCGCGGGCGCGACGACCTCGACGAATTCGGGGCGGACGCCGATCTCGATCTTGGCGCCGGCAGGCAGATTGTCGTAAGCACGGTCGAGCGCGATGACGTGGCCGCCGACGATGGCCTCGCGTCCCCTCACCTCCGCCGGCAGGATGTTCATGCCGGGCGAGCCGATGAAATAGCCGACGAAGGTGTGCGCCGGCTTGTCGAACAGCTCGGCCGGGGTGCCGCTCTGCACGACGCGGCCGTCATGCATGACGACGACGGTGTCGGCGAAGGTCAGCGCCTCGGTCTGGTCGTGGGTGACGTAGATCATCGTGAGGTCGAGCTCGCGATGCAGCGCCTTCAGCTTCGAGCGGAGCTGCCATTTCAGCTCGGGATCGATCACCGTCAGCGGCTCGTCGAACAGCACCGCGGCGACGTCGTTGCGCACGAGGCCCCGGCCGAGCGAGATCTTCTGCTTGGCATCCGCCGTGAGACGCGTCGCCTTGCGGTTGAGGTAGGGTTCGAGGTCGAGCAGACGGCCGATCTCGGCGACGCGCCGGTCGATATCCGCCTGCGGCACGCCGCGGTTCTTCAGCGGGAACGCCAAATTCTGTCCGACCGTCATGGTGTCGTAGATCACCGGAAACTGGAACACCTGGGCGATGTTGCGCTTCTGGGTTGACAGCGGCGTGATGTCCTTGCCGTCGAACAGGATTTTCCCGCGCGACGGCGTGATGATGCCGGAGATGACGTTGAGCAGTGTGGTCTTGCCGCAGCCGGAGGGGCCCAGCAGCGCATAGGCGCCGCCCTGCCGCCAGGTCATGGTCACAGGCTTCAGCGCAAAGCTTTCCTGCGGCGCATCATTGCCGCCGTAGGAATGCGCGAGATCGACGAGGTCAATGCGGGCCATGGCGCACCTCCCCCTTAGGAGCCCGGCGCGGCGACCAGGCGGTCAGCCGCGTCGAACACAAAGAGGTCGTTGGGATCTAGCACGGCATCGAGCGTCTGGCCGGGCTCGAACTCGTGCACGCCGTGCAGCACCGCCACCCAGTTCGATCCGTCGCGGGTCAGATGCACGAAACTCTCCGAACCGGTGATCTCGGTCACCGTAACAGTGGCGTGGAAGGCGTGACGATCGGCCTCGCCATTGGCGAGCGCAAGCTGATGCGCTCGGAAGCCGACGCGATAGGCGCCGTCGGCAAGGCTCGAATAGAGACCGGAGGCGGGCGATGCCGTACCGCCGGCATATTGCACGGAGCCGTTCTTCTTCTCGATGCCGACCAGGTTGAGCGGCGGGTCGGAAAACACCTGGGCGACCCGCAGCGTCTGCGGCCGGCGATAGACGTTGGCGGTCTCGCCCATCTGCAGCGCCTGTCCCTCCCACATGCAGACCGTGTTGCCGCCGAGCAGCAGCGCCTCGGTCGGCTCGGTGGTGGCATAGACGAAGATCGCGCCCGAGGCCTCGAAGATCCGCGGCAGCTCGGCGCGCAGTTCCTCGCGAAGCTTGTAGTCGAGATTGGCGAGCGGCTCGTCGAGCAGCACGAGGTCGGCGCCCTTGACGAGCGCGCGCGCGATCGCGGTGCGCTGCTGCTGGCCGCCGGAAAGTTGCAGCGGGGTGCGCTTCAGGAACGGCTCGAGCCGCAGCAGCTTTGCGGCCTCCGCCACCCGCGCCTCGATCTCGTCGCGCGGCTTGCCCTGCACGCGCAGGGGCGACGCGATGTTCTCGTAAACCGTGAGCGAGGGGTAGTTGATGAACTGCTGGTAGACCATGGCGACCGAACGCTGGCGCACGTCGGCGCCGGTGACGTCCTTGCCATTCACCACCACCTTGCCACTGGACGGCTTGTCGAGGCCGGCGAGCAGCCGCATGATCGAGGTCTTGCCCGACAGCGTCGGCCCGAGCAGCACGTTCAACGTGCCGCTCTCGAGCGTCAGCGAGACGTCGCGGATGTGCTCGACACCCTCGACGGTCCGGGTCACGTGGTCGAGTGTCACGGTCATGAGCGTCCTCCCGCTTCCAGCAGGGGACTTTGCGACACCGCGTGGCTCCTGATCCAGTCGTCGAGCACGGCGATCTCGTCGGCAGATAGTCGCAGGCCAAGCTTGGAACGGCGCCAGACCACGTCCTCGGCGGTCACGGCCCATTCATGGGCGATGAGATAGCGGACCTCGCGCTCGGTGAGCGTCGCACCAAAGGACTGGCCGAGATCGGCGGCTGCCTTGGCATCCCCGAGCAGCTTGGCGGCCCTTGTGCCATAGGCGCGGGCGAGACGCCGCGCATGCTCATGGCTGAGGAAAGGATAGCCCCGCTGAAGTTCGGCGATCAGGCCGTCGATGTCGGACACGTTCATGTCGCCGCCGGGCAGCGGCCATTTGCCGGTCCAGCCCTCGCGCGCCTTCGCGCTGCGCAAGTAAGGCGCGAGCCGCTCCAGCGCCTCCTCGGCGAGGCGGCGATAGGTCGTGATCTTGCCGCCATAGATCGACAGCAGTGGCGCCCCGCCGGGCGTGTCGAGCTCGAACACGTAGTCGCGCGTCGCAGCCTTGGCCTCGCTGGCACCGTCATCATAGAGCGGTCGCACGCCCGAATAGGTCCAGACCACATCGTCCGGCGTCACCGGCTTGGCCAGATATTCGCTCGCCGCCGTGCAGAGATACTGGATCTCCTCGGGCGTCGCCTTCACCTTGGCGGGATCGCCGTCATAGTCGCGGTCCGTGGTGCCGATCAGCGTGAAATCATCTTGATACGGGATCACGAAGATGATGCGCCCGTCGGCATTCTGGAACATGTAGGCACGGTCGTGGTCGTAGAGCTTTCGGACCACGATGTGCGAGCCCTGCACCAGCCGCACCTTGGCCTTGGCGTTGACGCCCGCGCCGCGGCCGAGCACGTCCTCGACCCAGGGGCCGCCAGCATTGACCAGCGCCTTCGCCTGGATCTGCGAGCGCTCGCCGGTCAGCGTGTTGACCATGCCTACGGTCCAGAGGCCATCGGCCTGGCGGATCTCGGTGGCGCGGGTGCGGGTACGGATCTCGGCGCCCTTGTCGGCGGCATCGCGTGCGTTGAGCACGACGAGGCGGGCATCGTCGACGAAGCAATCCGAATATTCGAAGGCGCGGGTGTAGCGGTTCGGGATCAGCGGCTTGCCGACCTCGTCACGCCCGAGATCAACCGAGCGGGTCGCGGGCAGCAGATGCCGGCCGCCAATGTGATCATAGAGGAAGAGGCCGAGGCGCAGCAGCCAGGCCGGGCGTAAGCCAGCGTGATGCGGCAAAACGAAACGCAAGGGGCGGATGATGTGGGGCGCGATGCCCCAGAGGATCTCGCGCTCGATCAGCGCCTCGCGGACCAGGCGAAACTCGTAATATTCGAGATAGCGCAGGCCGCCATGCACCAGCTTGGTCGACCAGGACGACGTCCCGCTCGCCAGATCGTTCATTTCGCACAGGAAGACAGTGTTACCGCGACCCACCGCGTCCCGCGCGATGCCGCAGCCATTAACACCGCCTCCGATGATGGCGAGGTCGAAGATACGCTCCAACAGACGCTTCCCCTGACGGCCGCCCGTTCCTTCGGTCGGCTACTTTCGTTTTTGATTAGATCACACCGAAAAACGAAAGCAAGATGAAAGAGAGGCGAAAAGAAGCGAAAGCGGAACTTTTTCCACGTCCATAAGCCGAAGAAATCGGCCGAAGAACGGGCAAATTTGGCGGCAGACTGCCCAAGAGACGGCCAAGCCATACCCCGAACGCCACCGTCCGCCTTGAATGTAGCAACATAACTACATATTCTGGGCTGGAGACATTGCTACGGCGAAGGACGCACTGACGATGGTGACGACTCTGACCAGCCGAGAATTCAACCAGGATACCGGCGGAGCCAAGAAGGCTGCCTGGCAGGGCCCGGTCTTCATTACGGATCGCGGCCGCCCGGCCCATGTCCTGCTAACCATCGAAGACTATCTGCGCCTGAGCGGCGGGCATATGAGCCTCGCCGAAGCTCTGGCTCAGGGGAACGCGGACTTCGATTTCGATCCGCCTCGCATCGAGGGCGGCATCTCCAGGCCCGCCGATCTCGACTGATGTTTCTGCTGGACACCAATGTCATTTCCGAACTGAGGCGGCCGGACAAGGCTGATCGCAACGTTCTCGCCTGGGCCAATGCAGTGCCCGCGGCACATTTCTTCATGTCCGCCATCTCGATTCTTGAAATTGAACTCGGGGCGCGACTGATCGAGCGGAAAGACGCAGTTCAAGGTGCTATCCTGCGAGCCTGGATCGACGATTACGTCCTGGCCCGCTTCGAAGAGCGGATTCTGGCCATCGATACGGCGGTCGCGCAGTGCTGCGCGCAACTTCACGTTCCCAATCCTTGGGCTGAACGCGATGCCCTGATTGCAGCGACCGCGCTTGTTCACGGCTTGACCGTCGTGACGCGCAATGTCGCGGATTTCGAACCCACTGGCGTGGCGCTGCACAATCCGTGGGGCGACGCCTAGTCTTATCGCAGACGCACCACCGGCGCGGCCTCCGGTGCGGCATCCTGGCTATCTGCCGGCGCATCGTCGATATCCGCGCCCTTCGGCATCGCCGCCATCACCTCGATGCCCTTGCTGTGGCAGATGGTGGCGAGGCGCTCGGGAAGCTCCTGGTCGGTGACGAAGGTCTGGATCTGCGTGATGTGGGCGATGCGCACCGGCGCGCTGCGACGCAGCTTGGTGGAATCGGCGACCAGCATGACGCTGCGGGCGTTGGCGATGATGGCCTGTGCGACCTGCACCTCGCGATAGTCGAAGTCGAGCAGCGCGCCCTCCTCGTCGATCGCGGATGCGCCGATGATGGCGTAGTCGACCTTGAACTGGCCGATCAGCTGCGTCGCGGTCGAGCCGACCACGGCGCCGTCGGCGCGCCGCACCGTGCCGCCGGCAACCACGACCTCGATGCGGGGGTGGCGGTAGAGCAGCATCGCGACGTTGAGATTGTTGGTGATGACGAGGAGATCCTCATGCGAGGTGAGCGCGCTCGCGACCTCCTCCGTCGTGGTGCCGATATTGATGAAGAGCGAGCACCCGTTCGGGATCAGGGATGCGGCGGCAGCTCCGATCGCCTTCTTCTCGTCGGCGGCGACGAAGCGGCGCGCCTCATAGGCGAGGTTCTCGACGCCGGAGGCGATGATGGCGCCGCCATGGATGCGGGTCAGCGAGCGCCGCTCGCAGAGGTCGTTGAGATCTTTTCGGATGGTCTGCGCCGAGACCTCGAAGCGGCGCGCGAGCTCCTCGACCATGACGCGGCCCGAGGCGCGCGCGATGTTGAGGATTTCGGCTTGGCGATGGGTCAGTCCGGTCACGGCAAGGGCCTCAAATCAGGAAGCGGCATGGTGCGGCGGTTCGCAGCGGCGGTCAATGCGCGCCTCGATCACGGTTAACGGATGAGGTGGGCTCACCATGCCATCGCGGCGGCAAGGCGCACGAGCAGGTCCGGATCGTCGAACGCGCTCGCAGAGGCAATTGCGCCGGCACCGACAAGGTCGGCGTGGCTGAGGCTGGTCCGGATTCCGATCGTCGGAATGCCGGCGGCGGCGGCCGATTGCACGCCGGAGCGGGAATCCTCGAACGCAACCGAAGCCGCCGCACTGGCTCCGACGAAGCGCAACCCCTCCTGATAGGGCAGCGGATGCGGCTTGCCGTGCGGCAGCTCGTCGCCGATCACGATCGCCTTGAACCGCGCGGTGATGCCGAGGCCCGACAGCAGCAGCTCGGCGTTGAGACGCGGCGCATTGGTCACGGCAACCATGGGAACGCCGGCCGCGTCTGCGCGGTCGAGCAATGCCATCAGCCCCGGCAACGGTTCGATCTGCCCTGCCACGAGGTCACGGAAGATCGCTTCCTTCTCGGCGAGGATCGCGGCGCGCCGCTCCGGCGTTTCGTCGGGCAGAAAGCGGTCGCCGATCGATACGTTGGCGAAGCCTTGCAGCTCCCTGGAGAAGCGCGCGTGGTCGAACACATGGCCGCGGGGCCCGAGCACCTGGTTGAAGGCCTCGAGATGCAGCGGGTCGGTGTTGGCGAGCGTGCCGTCGATGTCGAACAACAATGCCCTGCCGATTGCTTCGATCATTTCCCTACTTTCCCAAAACCGCGGCGCATCAATGCGAAAGGCGTATCAATACGGGCTCGAGCGCGCAATGGCGCATCCACATGACGACAATGCAGCACTCGACAAAGTCGCGCGCGACTGCAACACTCCTTGCAAGATCAAAAAGGAGGAAACGATGATCAACCGACGCGACCTTGCTCTTTCGACTCTTGCCGTCTCCGCGCTTGCGCTCACCGCACCGGCGCTCGCCGCCTCGGCAGACGAAGAGGCGGTGGCGAAGAAGGTCGAGGCCTTCCGTCTCGCCCAGATCGCGGCTGACCCGAAGGCGCTCGGCGCGCTGTGCTGGGACGATCTCAGCTACAGCCATTCCAGCGGCAAGGTCGAGGACAAGGCGACGTTCATTGCCAACGCCACCGACGGCAAATCCAAATTCCTGTCGATCGAGTACAAGGATCCGACCATCAAGGTCGTCGGCCCCGCCGCGATCGTGCGCTTCCACTGGCTGGGCGAGCAGGAGATGGC
Organism: Bradyrhizobium sp. CCBAU 53351; assembly: GCF_015291745.1. NCBI lineage: Bacteria > Pseudomonadati > Pseudomonadota > Alphaproteobacteria > Hyphomicrobiales > Nitrobacteraceae > Bradyrhizobium > Bradyrhizobium sp. CCBAU 53351. Next base: position 1,787,199 of record NZ_CP030059.1, on the reverse strand, counting down.
GGCCGACGGAAAGAAGGTATCCACCAATCTTCACATCCTGATGAACTGGCAGAAGCAAGGCGACGAGTGGAAGCTGCTGTCGCGAGCTGCAACGAAGTTGTGATGACGCTCTTGCCCCTCTCCCCTTGTGGGAGAGGGCGGCTCGCCGCGACATCGGCGAGACGGGTGAGAGGTTGCCTCAGCGAGTTAGTCTCTTAGGTTTTGAATTCACCGATAGACCCCCTCATCTGGCGCTTCGCGCCACCTTCTCCCGCAGGGGGAAGGCAGTATCAAGGGCGGCAAAAAATTCCGCCCACATTTCGCGGGCCGATCGACCGGCGGGCGCTTACGCCGCTTCCTTCACATCTCCGTTCACCAGCTTGCGCGCGGCGCGCTCGGCTTCACGCGCGTTGCGGAAAAGCTGGCCTTCGAGACGGTTGAATCGGTGGGACGAGGCGAAGAAGCAGTAGCCTCCGGAAGAACGAACGACGATACCTGCGGTCTGCGAATCGACTTCGATGATGTAGCTGTCCGGCATAGTCCGTGGATTCCTCAGTGCGGGCAAATAACGGTGCTCCTGCCCAAAGGTTCCCAGGGCATTTGAGGCCGTTTCCACCTCGAATCGACACGCAATTGAGTACGCCGTGACCTCATCCGTTTTATGACTGGTTCTTGACTGGTTCTTGGCGAAGCCGCGACGCAGGAACACGTGATCGGTCATCATTCACGAAGCGGACGATGCAATATCAATGAGGCACGTCGTTACGTCGCGATGGTTGCGTCGGCCGGACGAACCGCCTGCGGGCGACCGTGTTCGTCGATCGAGACGTAGGTGAAGTTGCCGTCGGTGACGAGGAAAGGATGCTCCTCCCCGCGACGCAGCGCCCACGCTTCCAGATGCACGGTGAGCGAGGTGCGGCCCACGCGCACGATGTTGGCGTAGACCGACACGAGATCGCCGACATAGACGGCTTTGCGAAAGTTCATCGCCTCGATCGCGACCGTCACGGTCCGCGATTTCGCGACCTTTGACGCAAACACGCCGCCGCCGACATCCATCTGGCTCAGCAGCCAGCCGCCGAAGATGTCGCCATTGGCGTTGGTGTCGGCAGGCATCGCCAGCGTGCGGATACAGAGATCGCCGCCTGGCCCGGTGCCTGAGCTGTCAGGGGCGTGGATTTGCGTATCGGTCATATGGCTGGTCTCCCGCGGCTCTCAGCTCTCGATACAAAGCCGCGGCGCCTTGCGCAACATCGACACGAGACAAGCTTGCGCTATCCAATTGGCCACGGCGCCCCAACGAGGCCGCCGGCATCGTTCAGTCTGCGTTGCCACTCCGCATCGTCAGCCCGCGGCGCGCGTCCGGTCACCGCCGTCACCAGCCGTTCCAGCCTGCTCCAAATCCGGAGACGGTCGCAGGGATAGTTGGCCCATCCATTGATGACACAATAGCGGATGGTGTGGTCATGGTGATGACGCCAATGATGCTCGGGTGAGCAGACCAGATGCAGCCGTTGCGCGATGCGCAGGAGCGGCGGGCGGTGTGACCAGTGCGCGAGATTGTGAAAGCTCATGCCAAACAGCATGCAGATCGCGATCACGAACCAGACGATCATCAGCGCATAAGTGAACGTGGAAACCGGAAACGACGCCGTGACGGCGGCCGCAATTCCGACCACTACGGCGCTCGGTGCCGCACCGAGCGATGCCTGGTCGAGGAAGTCGTAGAACAGGACGTGGCCGGGATGGGTGTGATGCTCGCGCGTGATCGCGATGCCGCGGCCGAGCATCCCCTCGTCGAGCCAGGTGTCGACCACCCAATGCACCAGCCCGGAAAACAGGTCAGCGAGGAAATACCCGGCCAGGAGCGCCGCGATCAGCCACGGCCAACGCAATCCCGCCGCGGGATAAGTCCCGACGAGATAGCCTGCGCAACACAGGATCACCACGACGTCGGCCCCGCAGCACAGCCGCGTGATGATGATCTCGCGCGGGGTCGCGTGCTTGAAGAACGGGATCGTCGGCATCGGCGATGCTCCCTGGGCTCTACCACCCATGATAGCATCTTTTGCCGACGGCTCCCTATCGCAAACCGTCCCAGCCCGCATCCGGCGCAAAACGTCCGCCGAACCTCTCGGCGAGCCCGCGCAAGGTGGACACGACATTCTCCACGCCGCGCGTGCGCGCATAGTTCAGCGGACCGCCGCGGAACGGTGCATAATCGGTGCCGAAGATCATGGCGCCGTCGACAGCATCGGCATCAGCGACGATGCCTTCGCGAAGCGCCGCAACGCAGACGTTGGACATTGGCAGCACCAGGCGGTCGATCATCTGGTCGGTGACGCGCGGACCGGTCTCGGGGAGCGGCGCCTTCTCTGCCTTGCCGTCCTTCCAGGTGTAGAAGCCCTTGCCGGTCTTGCGGCCGAGCTCGCCCCTGGCGACCTTGTCGCGCAGCCAGGCGGGCGTCGGCGGCAGCAGGTCGCCGAACTTCGTCCGCAGCATGTCCCCGACGTCGAGGCAGATGTCGAGCCCGACCTGGTCGGCGAGCTCGATCGGCCCCATCGGCATGCCGAACTGCTCGGCTGCGGCGTCGATCAGGCGCTGGTCGATCTTCTCGTCCAGCATCACCATGGCTTCCAGCATGTAGGGCGTCAGCGCGCGGTTGACGAGGAAGCCGGGCGAGCTCTTCACAGACAATGGCAGACGGTCGATCGCACCGACGAAAGCAAGTGCGTCCTTCAGCGTCTGCGCGTCGTTGCCGTCGTGGCTGACGACCTCGACCAATTGCAGCCGCGATACCGGATTGAAGAAATGCAGGCCGACCAGGCGCTCCGGCCGCGCGAGCGTAGTGCGCAAATCTTGCAGCGGAATGCTCGACGTGTTGGTCGCAAGGATCGCGCCCGGCTTCATGCGCGGCTCGATCCCGGCATAGACCTTCTGCTTGAGCTCGAGCTTTTCCGGGACCGCCTCGATGATGAGATCGGCGTTGCGCACCCCCTCCCCGTCCATGTCGGGGATGAGGCGATCGAGCGCGTCGCGCACCTCGGCCGGCTTGCGGATGATCTTGCCGTAGAGCTCGGCGGCGCGCTTCACCGCGCCCGCGATCGGCTCGGCCTTCATGTCGGCGAGCGAGACGCGAAAGCCCTGCCCGGCTATCCAAGCCGCGATATCGCCGCCCATGGCGCCCGCGCCGATGACGTGGACATGCTTGATCGAGTTGCCGGAGCCTGCCGCCTTCTTCATCTGCTCGCGCAGGAAGAAGACGCGGATCAGATTCTGCGCGGTCGGCGTCACCATCAGCTTGGCGAAGGACGCCTGCTCCGCCTTCAGCATCGCGGCCTTGCCGCCGCCATGGGTTTCCCAGAGGTCGATCAGCGCATAGGGTGCGGGATAGTGCTCGCGAGACGCGGCCTTCGCCGCCTCCGAGCGCATGCGCTTTGCGAGCAGCCCGCGGACCGGGCCGAAGTTCGTCGCGTGAGTCAGGAAGCCAGCGCGCGCCCGCTTCATCCGGCCGAACAGCGCATCCTTCACCGCGCCCCGGACATGGCGCTCCTGCGTGACGGTATCGACGAGGCCGATCGCCTTGGCCCGTCGCGCATCGATGGTGCGGCCGGTCAGCATCAAGGCCATCGACTGGGTCGGGTTGACCAGCGCGGTAAGCCGCGCGGTGCCGCCGAGACCGGGATGCAGGCCGAGCATCACCTCCGGGAAGCCGAAGCGCGCGCCGTCGACGGCGACGCGCGACTGGCAGGCCAGCGCAACCTCGAGCCCGCCGCCGAGACAGAAGCCGTGGATGACCGCGACCGTCGGCAATTTGAGCGCTTCGAGATGATCGACCACCGCATGCGCGGCCCGGATACGGGTCTCCACCACCTCCGGGTCGGACGCGCCGCGGAATTCGTTGACGTCGGCGCCCGCGATGAAGCCGGACGGCTTTGCGGAGCGGATCACGAGGCCGGCCGGACGCTCGGTCTCGATCGCCGCGAGCGCGGCGTCGAACTCCTCCATCACGTCGGACGAGAGCGTATTGGCGCTGGCATCGGCGCGGTCGAACAGCAGCCAGGCGACGCCGTCTTCATCGCGGGTGAGCTTGAAATGCTTGTACGGACTGTCCGGCGCGGGCTTGGGCCCCAGTTCCAGGACGCGGTCGCCGAGCGCGGTCATGATCTTGGAATCCATGGTCACACCGCCTCGATCAGCATGGCGCCGCCGAGCCCGCCACCGATGCATTCGGTGGCGACGCCCCGCCGCGTGCCGAGCCGCTTCATCGCATTGACGAGATGCAGCACGATACGGTTGCCGGAGGTGCCGACGGGATGGCCCAGCGAAATCGCCCCGCCATCGACGTTGAGCTTGTCACGGTCGATCTCGCCGGCCGCGCCGTCGAGACCAAGGATCTCACGGCAGAATTTGTCGTCGTTCCAGGCCGCGAGACAGCCCAGCACCTGGGTGGCGAAAGCCTCGTTCAGCTCCCAGGTCTCGACATCCTTGATGGTAAGGCCGTTGCGCTGGAGCAGTGGTGTTGCCGACATCACCGGACCGAGCCCCATGATAGCAGGGTCGAGCGCGGCCCAGTGACTGTCGACGATCGCGGCTTTCGGCGTGAGCTTGTACTTGGCGACCGCGGCATCGGAGGCGAGGATCACCCAGGAGGCGCCGTCGGTGATCTGCGAGGAATTGCCGGCGGTGACCTGGCCCCAGGGGCGCTCGAACACCGGCTTCAGCTTTGCCAGCGTCTCCGCCGTGGAATCCGGCCGCACGCCGTCGTCATGGTCGAAGAACTTGCCATCGCGCGAGAACGCAGTTTCGACCTCGCCCTTGAGATATCCCGCGCCTTGCGCGTGCGCGAGCCGGCGATGGCTCTCGGCAGCATAGGCGTCGGACTGCGCGCGCGTGATCCCGAAGAGATGGCCGACGACCTCGGCAGTCTGGCCCATGTTGAGGTCGGTGACGGGATCGGTCAGCCCGCGCTCGAGGCCGATGATCGGCTTGAGATCGCGCGGGCGCAGCTTGAAAGCCGCGGCGAGCTTGGCGGCCACGCCCTTGGCGGTGGCGAGGCCGGCGAACCAGCGCACGCCGGAATTCGGCCAGACCAGCGGCGCGTGGCTCAGCGCCTCGGAGCCGCCGGCAAGGATCATGTCGGCATGGCCTTCACGGATATAGCGGTAGGCCGTGTCGATCGACTGCATGCCCGAACCGCAATTGATCTGCACCGTGAAGGCGACCATGTCCTCGCCCATGCCGAGCCGGAGCGCCGCGACGCGGGCCGGATTCATCTCGTCCGCGATCACGTTGACGCAGCCGAGGATGACCTGGTCGAAGCTGTCGGGCGAAAACGGCTGGCGCGCCAGTAGCGGCCGGCCGCATTGCACGGCGAGATCGACCGGCGTGAACGGGCCGGGGCCCGAACGCGCCTTCAGAAACGGCGTCCGGCTGCCGTCGACGATGAATACCGGTCGTGCCATCAGCTCGCCGCCCTCTGGTCACCGAGTTCCTGGAAGAACTGATGCACATTGACGGTTTTCTTGTAAATCGGCGACAGCGCTTCCGGCGCAAAATCGTCGACCTCGATCACTTCGGTGACGGCGCTATGAGCAGCGGCCAGTTGCTCGCCCTCGGCCTGCGTGATGACACCCTTGGTGACGGCTTCCTTCCAGTCGCGGATATGCGCCGCGCGCATGCGCTTGGCGATCGCATCGGTGCCCACGACCAGCTTGAACGCACGCTCCAGCCGGGCAAAGCCGCCGTCGTCGTCGACATGGGCCAGATCCGGCGTCAGGCGCTCGCGCGCCGCCGACGGCTCCAGCACGATGGCAGCGCATTGGTGCACGACGCGGTCGGACGGGCCGAGCACGCGCGCGCCGAACGGCTGGACGACGAGCTTGAGGAAGCCGGCGACGAAGCGGTTCGGCAGGTTGGCGAGGATTTCGGCGAGCCGGTTCTCGATCGTCCTGAAGCCGCTCGCCATGCACCATTCCAGCGCGGCAAAGTCCTCCTTCTGCCGACCTTCGTCCTGCCAGCGCTTCAGCGCGGCGGAGAGCAGATACAGCTCGGACAGGATGTCACCGAAGCGCGCCGACAGCATCTCCTTGCGCTTGAGCGCGCCGCCGAGCGTCAGGAGCGCCATGTCGGCGCAGAGCGCAAAGGCCGCCGAATAGCGCGAGAGCTGGCGGTAGAACGGCGTGGCGTCGCCGGCGTCAGGCGCCATCGCGAAGGCGCCAAAAGTCCAGCTTCGACCGAAGGCACGGAATAGCGTCTGGAAACTATGCCCGACATGTTTCCAGAACGCCTTGTCGAATGCAGTCAGCCCACGCTCGCGATCGGTGTCCGCGAGCGCGTTCATCTCGTCGATCAGATAAGGATGCGCGCGGATCGCCCCCTGCCCGAACACGATGAGATTGCGCGTCAGGATGTTGGCACCTTCGACCGTGATCCCGACCGGCACGGCGCGGTGCAGATTGCCGAGATAATTTTGCGGACCGTCGATCACGGCCTTGCCGCCGTGGATGTCCATGGCGTCGTCGATCGCGGTGCGCATCCGCTCGGTCGCGTGCAGCTTCATGATGCCGGAGATGACGGCGGGATGCACCCCGGCATTCAGCGCCGCGCAGGTCAGCCGGCGCGCCGCATCGAGCTGGTAAGCGGTCGCCACGATGCGCGCGAGCGGCTCTTCCACGCCTTCGAATTTCGAGATGGAGATGCCGAACTGCTCGCGGATACGGGCATAAGCGCCGGTGGTGCGCGCCGCGTAAGCGGCCCCCGCGGCAGAGAGTGACGGCAGCGAGATGCCGCGGCCGGCGGCAAGTGCGGTCATCAGCATCTTCCAGCCCTGCCCCAGCCGCTCCTTCCCGCCGATGACGTAATCCAGGGGGATAAAGACGTCACGTCCCCGGTTGGGCCCGTTCTGGAACACCTGCATCGACGGCAGATGGCGGTGGCCGATTTCGACGCCGGGCAGATCGGTCGGGATCAGCGCCACGGTAATGCCGAGCTCTTCCTGATCGCCGACGAGATGCTCGGGATCATAGGCCTTGAAGGCAAGGCCGAGCAGCGTCGCGACGGGCCCGAGCGTGATGTAGCGCTTGTGCCAGTTGAGCCTCAGCCCGATGACCTCGCGGCCGTCGAACTCTCCCTTGCAGATGACGCCGCTGTCGACCATCGAGGCGGCATCGGAGCCGGCTTCCGGGCTGGTGAGGCCGAAGCAAGGAATGTCGCGGCCATCGGCGAGGCGCGGCAGCCAGCGTTCCTGCTGCTCCTTTGTGCCGAAGCGCATCAGGAGCTCGCCGGGGCCGAGCGAGTTCGGCACCATCACGGTGACGGCGGCCGCGATCGAGCGGGTCGAGATCTTGCGCACCACTTCCGAATGGGCGTAGGGCGAGAAGCCGAGACCGCCGAATTCCTTCGGAATGATCATGCCGAAGAATTTCTCGCGCTTGACGAAGTGCCAGACGTCCTGCGGCAGGTCGCGCCATTCCCAAAAGATCTTCCACTCGTCGAGCATGGCGCAGAGCTCGTCGACGGGCCCGTTGAGGAAAGCCCGCTCCTCCTCGGTCAATTTGGCTGGCGCAATTTTCAGCAGCTTCGACCAGTCGGGATTGCCGGTGAAGAGATCGGCGTCCCACCAGACGTCGCCCGCCTCCAGCGCCTCACGCTCGGTGTCGGACATCGCCGGCAGCACGCCGCGCGCCCAGGAGAAGATCGGCTTCGTGATGTTGTCGCGGCGGAAGCTCATGGCTGACCTCGTGCATCGGCGCGGTTATCGGGCATTTTAGCGGAAACTGGCTGGCGGAGGCGAACATCTCGCCTGCAAAATTGACGCGGCCGGGCGGGCCCCCGGACCATAACGGCCAGGGTGCGCGGGCAGTTCCGGGAGGGGAATGGGGCTAGATGTCTCCCCACGTCGTTCCGGGGCACGCGAAGCGTGAGCTCTGGTGCGCAATTGCGCACCTGAGAATCCATCGCGCCGCAATGTTTGTCGATAAATGGATTCCGGGCTCGCGCCAGACGACGCGCCCCGGAATGACGGCGTGGAGAGCGAAGCGGCGGCCTTAATCCGGCCGCACCATCTCGAACATGTTTTCGGGCTTGATCTCGAAATAATCGCCGCGGCGGCCGGCGCGGACGATCGGGCGGGCGGCGGCGGTCTGGTAGACGCCGTCCTTGATCATGGCCTTGTCGATGTGGACCGCGACGACCTCACCCAGCGTCAGCCAAGCGTCGGCCTCCTTGCCGTCGGCGCCCTTGAGCCGGATGATGTCGGACACCTTGCATTCGAAGGCGACCGGGCTCTCGCCGACGCGCGGCACGTTGACGAGCTTGCCGGGCACCGCGGTGAGGCCCGCGACCTCGAACTCGTCGACCTCGGGCGCGACATGCGCGGCGGTCGCATTCATGTGCTTGGCAAGGTCCATCGTGGCGAGATTCCAGACGAATTCGCCGGTCTGCTGGATGTTCTCCACCGTGTCCTTCCAGTTGGTGGAGGAGAAGCCGATGATCGGCGGCACGTAGCAGAAGGCGTTGAAGAAGCTGTAAGGCGCGAGGTTGACGTGGCCCTTGGCGTCACGGGAGGAGATCCAGCCGATCGGCCGCGGCGCGATGATGGCGTTGAAGGGATCATGCTTGAGGCCGTGGCCCTTGGAGGGCTCGTAGAAATACAGGTCTTTGTCGGTCACGCGCTTGCTTCTCCGCTATCCGTCATTCCGGGGCGATGCGAAGCATCGAACCCGGAATCTCGAGATTCCGGCTTCGCGCTGCGCGCGACCCGGAATGACGGCAGCCGTTATAGGGAGAAACGTCCCGCCTGTCAGTGCCGCGGCGACAGACCCGCGATGACGAAATCGATCATCTGGTCGATGTTCGGGCCCGGCTTGGTGGCGCACTGGGCGATCATCTGGGGGTGGAAGAAGCGCATCATCGCGGTGCACGAGCAGAGCGCGGCCAGTTGCAGATCGGGCGCCTCGAACTCACCGGTGGCAACGCCTTGCGCGATCATCTGGCCGACCATTCCGGCGACGCATTCCATGTGGTTGACGCAGACGTCCCAATCCTCCTGCATCGCGATCTCGACCATCTCATGCAGCTTGTTGTCGCCGACATAGCGCTCGGTGTTCATGCGATGGATGGTGGTGAGGAGCTCGCGGAAGCGGTCCAGCACGGGCCCCGGCCTTGCCACGATCCGCTGCGCTTCGAGCTCCACCTCGCCCATGAGCGAGCGGGCCACCGCCTGATGGATCGCCTTCTTCGATTCAAAGAAGCGATACACATTGGCGGGGCTCATCCTGAGCTCCTTGGCGATGTCGCCGACCGTGGTCTTCTGGTAGCCGATCTGGCGGAACAGCCGTTCGGCCACCTCGAGGATACGATCCCGGGTGTCGCCTTCGATATGTTCCGAAATAAGGGCCATCGATCAGGACTCGTTCGTCAGCAGTCTTCTCATTTATTCAGCCGCTTCAGCAAGCGGAATTGCGTGGGGGTCATCGCTCCCATGCTGCGGCGCGGCAGGCTGTTCCGGCGTACCGGCCTCGTCCAGGCTCTTCCTGAACCACAGCGCATAGAGGCCCGGCAGGTACAGCAGCGTTAGGAATGTCGCGACGAACAAGCCACCCATGATGGTGATCGCCATCGGACCCCAGAAGGCCGATCGGGACAGCGGGATCATGGCGAGAATGGCGGCGAGCGCCGTCAACACCACCGGACGGGCGCGGCGGACGGTGGCTTCCACGATCGCCTCGCGCCGGGTCAAGCCGTGGGAGACGTCGGTCTCGATCTGGTCGACCAGGATGACCGTGTTGCGCATGATCATGCCAGCGAGCGCGATCAGGCCGAGCAGCGCCACGAAGCCGAACGGGGCATTGGCGACGTTGAGGCCGAGCGAGGCGCCGACGATGCCGAGCGGCGCGGTCAGGAACACCAGGATCAGGCGCGAGAAGCTCTGCAGCTGGATCATCAGCAGCGTCAGCATCACCATGACCATCACCGGGAAGAGGATGAAGATCGAGGCGTTGCCCTTGGCGGATTCCTCGAACGCGCCGCCCGCCTCGATACGGTAGGCCGGCTCGAGGTGGTCCTTGATCGCCTTCAGCTTCGGCGTGATCTGGTTAGTGACGTCGGGCGCCTGCACGCCGTCGACGACGTCGGAGCGCACGGTGATCGCCATGTCGCGGTTGCGCCGCCACATGATCGGCTCCTCGTGCGCATACTCGATCTTGGCGATCTGCTGCAGCGGCACGGCAACGCCATTGCGCGAGGTGATGGTGAGGTCGCCGACGCCGCCGAGGTCGAGGCGCTCGGACGAGACCGCACGGGCGACCACGCCGACCTTTTCGATGCCGTCGCGCACGGTCGTGACCTGCGAGCCCGAGATCAGCATCGCGAGCGCCTGTGAGACGTCCTGCGGCGTCAGGCCCATGGCGCGGGCACGGTCCTGATCGACGACGAGCTTGAGGTAGGGCGACTGCTCGTTCCAATCGAGCTGGACATCCTTGACGCTCTTGTTCTGCCGCATGACGTCGCGGACCTGATAGGCGATCTCGCGCACCGTGTTGGCGTCGGGGCCGATCACGCGGAACTGCACGGGGAAGCCGACGGGGGGACCGAAATTGAAGCGATCGACGCGCACGCGCGCCTCGGACAGGAAGCCCTCGGCAGCCGCGTTCTCGATCTTGGCCTTGATGCGCTCGCGCGCCTCGACGCCCTTGGCCACGATGACGATCTCGGCAAAGGCCTCGTTCGGCAGCTGCGGATTGAGGCCGAGCCAGAAGCGCGGCGAGCCCTGGCCGACATAGGACGTATAGGTCTCGATGTCCTTGTCGTCCTTCAGCAGCGTCTCGGCCTTCTTCACCGCCTTTTCGGTGACGTTGAAGGCGGTGCCCTCGGGCAGGCGCAGCTGGAAGAACAGCTCGGGCCGCTCCGACAGCGGGAAGAATTGCTGCTGGACATGGCCGAACCCGACGATCGAGGCGACGAAGACGCCGACGGTCGCGGCCACCACGGTGATGCGGTGGTTGACGCACCATTGCACGATGGCGCGCAGGCCGCGGTACATTCGGGTCTCGTAGACCGCGTGCGGATCGTGGTTGTGGTGCACCTTCATCTCCGGCAGCAGCTTGACGCCGATATAGGGCGTGAAGATCACCGCCACGAACCAGGAGGCGACCAGCGCGATCGCCACGATCCAGAAGATGCTGCCGGCATATTCGCCGACCGCGGAATTGGCAAAGCCGATGGGGAGGAAGCCAGCGGCCGTGACCAGCGTTCCCGTGAGCATCGGAAACGCAGTTGATTCCCAGGCAAACGACGCCGCACGCATGCGGTCCCAGCCCTGCTCCATCTTAACCACCATCATCTCGACCGCGATGATGGCGTCGTCGACAAGCAGGCCGAGCGCGATGATCAGCGCGCCGAGCGTGATGCGGTGCAGGTCGAGCGACATCATGTTCATGACGACGAAGACGATGCCGAGCACCAAAGGCACCGACAGCGCGACCACGATGCCGGTGCGCCAGCCCAGCGCCAGGAACGAGACGAACAGCACGATGACGAGCGCTTCCATGAAGGAGTGCACGAACTCGCCGACGGCGTGCTCGACCACCTTGGGCTGGTCGGCGATCAGCTTGACGTCGATGCCCTGCGGCACCGCCTTCATGAAGTCGGCCGTCGCCTTCTCGACCTCCTTGCCGAGCTCGAGGATGTTGGCGCCCTTGGCGGTGACGACGCCGATTCCGATCGCGGCCTTGCCTTCCTGGCGGACGACGAAGCTCGGCGGATCGACATAGCCGTGGGTGACGGTGGCGATATCCGCCAAGCGGAACACGCGACCGTTGCTCTCGACCGGCGTTTCGGCGACGGCCTTGGCACCGTCGAGCGCGCCGGTGACACGCAGCGGCACGCGCTGCGCGGAGGTCTCGACCGTGCCGGCGGGGGTCACGTTGTTCTGCTTGGCGAGCGAATCGAACAGCGCCTGCGGCGTGATGCCGAGGGTGGCGAGCTTGGCGTGGCTGAACTCGACGAAGATGCGCTCGTCCTGGTTGCCGTAGACGTCGACCTTGGTCACACCGGGCACCTTGAGCAGGCGCTGACGGAAGCCTTCCGAAACCTTCTTGAGCTGGGCGTAGTCGGCACCGTCGCCGGTCATCATGTACAGGATGGAATCGACGTCGGAAAACTCGTCGTTGACGACGGGTCCGAGAATGCCCGACGGCAGCTGGCCCTGCACGTCGACCAGCTTCTTGCGCAAGAGATAGAAGAGATAAGGCACGTCCTTCGGCGGCGTCGAGTCGCGGAAGGTCACCTGGAGCGCGGTGAAGGCGGGCTTGGAATAGGTCTGCACCTTCTCGAAATAGGGCAGCTCCTGGATCTTCTTCTCGATGGGATCGGCGACCTGCGTCTGCATCTCCTGCGCGGTCGCGCCCGGCCAGATCACGGAGACGTTGACCACCTTCACCGTGAAGAACGGATCCTCGGCCCGGCCGAGCTTCTCATAGGAGAAGAATCCGGCGACGCCGAGAATGATCATGAGGAAGAGAACCAGCGTCGGATGGCTGACGGCCCAGGCCGAAAGGTTGAAGCGCTTCATCGCTCTCTCCGAAAAGACGATCCAGTTGCCAAAGACACGACAGCCACTCTGTTCATTCCGTCGTCGCGAGGCAGCGAAGCAATCCAGGGGGCTGGGCAGGTTCTGGATCGCTTCGCCGCTTCAGCCTTTGCTTAGGGACAAAGGCCGAAACTCACCTCACACGACGTAACTCATTCTCTTGTCACTCCGGGGCGCATCGCCCGGAATGACGAAAGTTAAAACGACAGTGACGACACGACCCGCACCCGCTGGCCCGGATCAAGCTTCTGCACACCGAGGGCAACGATCTTGGCGCCCTCATCCACGCCGCTGGTGATGAGCACATCGTTGCTCTCGTAGGACTTCACCGTCACCGGCTTCAAGGTGAGCGCGCCGTTGTCGTCGACGACGTAGAAGGACGGCTTGCCGCCCTCGTTGAACAGCGCCGACAGCGGCAGTCGCGCGACACGCTCGGTCGCAGCGTCCGACAGCGTCAGCGTCGCGGTCATGCCGAGCGCAACCTTGTCGTCGGCCTCGGGCAGCGAGAATTTCGCAAGATAGGTGCGCGTGGCCGGATCGGCCGTCGGCGCGATCTCGCGCAGCTTGGCCGCATATTTCTTGTCCGGCTCGGACCAAAGAGTGACGCTGGCGACGCCCGACTTGGCGCGTCCAACCAGCGTCTCAGGGATCGCGACGACCGCTTCCTTCTCGGCAAAGCGGGCGACACGGATCGAAGCCTGGCCCGCGGCGACCACCTGGCCGGGCTCGATCAGCGTTGCGGTGACGACGCCCCGGGCGTCGGCAGCAAGCGTCGCGTAGGAAAGGGAGTTCTTGCTCAGCTCGAGCGCGCGCTCGGCGCGGTTCAGGCGCGCGCGGGCTTCGTCCGCAGCGGCGCGGCTCGAATCCATCTGCGCATCCGTGGTCCAACCCTTGGCCTTCAGATCCTTGGCGCGCTGCTCGGCGGCGGCGGCCTGGGCCAGCACACCGGTCGCGGCGGTCTGCTCGGCCAGCGCCTGCTCGGCCTGCAGCTTCAGATCGACTTCATCGAGGGTCGCGAGCGGCTGGCCGATTTCGACGGTCTGGCCGACTTCGACGAGGCGCTTGGCGACCTTGCCGGCGACGCGGAAGCCGAGATCGCTCTCGATCCGGGGCCTGACGGTGCCGACGAAACTGCGTTCCGGGGTCTCGGCATCATAATGCGCGGTTGCGACCAGAACCGGCCGCGGCGGCTCGGCCTTCTCAGCGACGGTATCATTGCACCCAGCCAGGGCCGCGGCCATCAGAGCCAGCGACACGCCTGCCAACAGCCTGGAATAGCTCGACAAAACCGACCGGACGAACATCGAAGGACACTCCTGCAGCTCGAATGAGAGGAATGTCAACTAATCACTGATAAAAGTCAATAATCGTCAGTCATCAGGAATGCGTGATCGTTAAGGGGAGTGGGACGACTTAATGATGACGACCTGTAGCGCCTCAACCGCGCTATGTTGGTGTTTTCGGGATTGGCTGGCTCACAGGGAAACGCCGACGCAGATTAGCCGGTAGCTTGGACGGTGCGCTCTACCGCCCCTGCCCGGCGAACTCGTGCTTGGTCTCGTGGCCGCCGATGAACACCAGGATGCCGGCGAGAAGAGGCAGCACGGCGAGCACCAGGAGACCGGTCGAGGTCTGTCCCGTCGCCTCCTTGACCCAGCCGATCAGATACGGCCCGCCGAAGCCGGCGAGGTTGCCGATCGAGTTGATAAGGGCGATGCCGCCGGCGGCGGCGGTACCGGAGAGCCAGGCGGTCGGCAGGGTCCAGAACACGCCGAAGCAGCAGAACACGCCGATCGCGGCCACTGTCAGCACCACCATCGTCATGGTGGGATCGGTGAGGTAGCTGGAGACGGCGAGCGCGACGGCGGTGAGCAGCAGCGGCGTACCGACATGCATGACGCGCTCGCGCGTGGCATCGGAGTGCCGCGCCCACAGGATCATGGCGACGGTGCCGAACAGATACGGGATCGCGGTGACGAAGCCGGTCTGCGCGTTGGTCAGCCCGAACGCCTTGACGATCTGCGGCAGCCAGAACTGCATGCCATAGAGCGCCCCGACGAAGCCGAAATAGATCAGGCTGAGCGCGATCACCTTCGGCGAGGACAGCGCTTCGCCGAGCGAGACATGCTTCACGGCCTGCTTGGCCGCGATTTCCGAATCGAGCTTCGCCTTGAGCCAGGCCTTCTGCTCGGCCGAGAGCCAGTCCGCCTTCTCCGGTTTGTCGGTGAGATAGAACCAGGTGACGATGCCGAGCAGCACGGAGGGGATACCCTCGATGATGAACAGCCACTGCCAACCCTTCAGGCCCATCATGCCGTCGAGCCCGAGCAAGAGGCCGGAGATCGGCGCACCGATCACGGTCGAGACCGGCACCGCGATGGCGAAGGCCGCCAGGAAGCGGGCGCGATATTCGGCCGGATACCAATAGGTGAGATAGAGGATGATGCCGGGGAAGAATCCGGCTTCGGCGACACCGAGCAGGAAGCGCAGGACGTAAAAGCTCGTCACGCCGCTGACCACCGCCATCAGGGCGGAGATGATGCCCCAGGTCACCATGATGCGGGCGATCCAGCGGCTGGCTCCGAATTTCTCCAGCGCCAGATTGCTCGGCACCTCGAAGATGAAATAGCCGATGAAGAAGATGCCGGCGCCCCAGGAGAAGATCAGCGGGGTGAACTTCAGCTCGGCATTCATGGTCAGCGCGGCGAAGCCGAGATTGACGCGGTCGAGATAGGAGAAGAAGTAGGCCAGCACCAGGAAGGGAATCAGGCGCCAGGAGATGGCGCGGATCGTCGATGTTTCGATTTCGCTCTTGGCGTTGTTGGCGCCGCCGGCGGAACCGGCATCGATGGTGGTCTGGCTCATGGCTTCCCCTTTTGTTGCTTTTGTGGGCTGGTGTGCGGTTTTCAGCATAGCGGGCGAAGAGTCAATGGAGCGAGCAATGCATGGGACGCAGCCGGATCAAGCCATTGCGCCGCTCCGGACATCGCTGATCCGCGCGGCTCTCGCATTGATCGTCATCGCCTGCGGACTGGCCTTGCGCTGGTACGGCTTTCCACTCGGCCTGCCCGCTTTCGTGGTGAAGTATGGCGGCTCGCTCTTGTGGGCCACGATGGTGTTTCTGCTGGCGGAGCTTTGCTGCCGCGACTCACGCGGACGCAGATTGCAGCCGTCGCGGCCATCATCGCCATCGTCGTGGAATTCTCCCGGCTGGTGCACACGCCATGGCTCGACGCATTCCGGCTGACGACGGCCGGCGCGCTGCTCCTGGGGCGAATCTTCTCGCTGTGGAATGTGGTGGCGTATGGGATGGCGATTGCATTCGGCGTGTGGATCGATCGGTTCGCCGAAAGGCGTAGGGCGGATTAGCGGAGCGTAATCCGCCTCATCTTCTCTTCGTCGCGACGGCCGTGGCGGATGACGCCTTCGGCTAATCCGCCCTACGAAGTCGCAGCTACTCCGCCAGCTGAAACCGTTCGAAGCGATCGAGCTCTTCCTCGATGCCCTGCTTGAGCGCCTTGCGCCCCGCCGTCTTCTTGCCCTGCCCGACCCAGGTCCATTTCTGCATCAAGAGCTTCCTGGCCTGCCGATCGGTCTTCAGATCGAGCGCGGCGACGATCTCGTCGCCGACCAGCACGGGCAGCGCGAAATAACCGAGCTTGCGCTTGGCCTTCGGCACATAGGCCTCGAACAGATGGTTGTAGCCGAAGATGAGATTGGTGCGCTTGCGCTGGATGATAAGGGGATCGAACGGCGAGAGGATGTGGACGAGGTCTGGCGAGACCATCTCACCATTCCCCTCGAGCGCGGCCGGCGCCGCCCAATGCTCCTGCTTGCCGGCGCCGTCGATCGCAACAGGCACGAGCTCGCCGCGGCGTACGCGCGAGGCGATCAGTCCGGCCACCGCCTTCTTGCGCGGCGCATCGAGATGGCAGATGGAATCGAGACTCACCACACCTTGCGAGCGCAATGCGCGATCGAGCAGATAGGCCGTGATCTCCCTGGCCGAGGCCGGCCTCGGCAGCTTGTCCCAGCCGAAATGGCGCGTCATCAGCTCATAGGTCTTGAGCATGCCCTGTCGCTCGCTGATGGTGACGGCGCCGGTATAGAAGGCGAGCTGTAGCGCCCGCTTCGAAGGCTTGCGGCTCTGCCACAAATGCTCCTTCTCGGTGAGCACGTCATCCTCGATGTCGCGGATCGTCAGCGGATTGGCTCGCACCAGCCGCATCACCTTGCGCGTGTCGGCCGGCTTTACCGAAGCGAACCATTTGTGCCCCTCGCGCTGATGCTCGCGCATCGCCGGCAGGAATATGCGGAAGTCGCCGGTCGGCACGTAAGCGAGCGCATGCGTCCAATATTCGAACACGCTTCGGTCGACGGTCTGGGCATGACGCAGATCGGCGCGGCGATAGGACGGGATCCGGCTGAACAGGATATGATGATGGCAGCGCTCGATGACGTTGATGGTGTCGATCTGCACATAGCCGAGATGAGCGACCGCGTCCGCAACGGCCTGCGCTCCCTCGCCGAACGGGGCGCGCTCATCCAGCCGCTGGGCGTGCAGCCAGATCTGCCGGGCCTGTTTCGTCGTGAGGGGATGGGGTTTGGGCGTGCGTGACATTGCAGAACGCAATGTAGCGGGATTCGCGCCGGGAGAAAGCAGTGGGCCAGAACCGACAAAGAAAAAGCCGCGCTGCCATCTGCTGACAGCGCGGCTGTTCGATGTCGCCGAGGCCTACTTCGCCATCATGGCCTTCTGCGACTTCATGTAGTGCATGCAGGCGCTCTTCATCTTGCCATTGCTCATGTCGGTGTTGGCCATGGCCATTTCCTTGTTCGACGCCATCTTGGCCGGTGTGTCGGGCGTGCCCCCCATCATCGCGGCGGACTTCATCATGTTGTCCTTGGTGCACGCCATCATCGCGGCGGACGCGGGGGACAGCGAAAGGGTGAACGCGACAAAGGCGGCGGCCGTGAGCAAGATCTTCATCTAAAAGTCTCCTCCGTAAAACGAAACCGGCGTCATGCCGGCCTTCGCAATTACGTATTCTCGCGCGCTGACGTTTCGCGGAGAAGATAATTTTCTTGCTGCGGTGCGAAAGCGGAAGGTCAGGGCGCGCACCGGGCCGATTTCCTGCTCACGACCGGACCGCGCGACGACGCGGTCCAAGAGCCTGCGCATCGCAAGGTGATTTCAATCACATCGGGCCCGGCGCCGCGTGAACCTATCCCGGAGAGAATGCGACCACTTCTATTGGGACGAACGGCTCCGCTCCCGGAACGGCTGCAAAACGTGCCCGTTCACCGCCCGAACGCCGGAAAATACACGAGAACAGGCTTTGACGCGGTGTCGTCACCCGTGACCAAGATCACATCGGGCCCTTTGAACCGGACCTATGCTCGCAGCATCAAATCGCTATCAGGCGTAACAGCGAGGATACGACAATGACCCGTTTTGATAAGTTCTTTGGACTGAAGGCGATAACTCTCTCCGCCGCGCTGTCGATGACGGCGGGCCTGGCTCTGGCCGGCGACAGCAATGTCACCACTGGCCAGATCCTGGATGCACTGAAGCCGAAGCCGGCAACCCGCGGCCTGTCCGTCGGTCCGCAGGCTGACACGGCCGTGCAGGCCAAGGAAGCGACCTTCCTGAATACCGTGCGCAACCGCTCGACCCGCTCGCTCTCGACGGGCGAGCGTGAGCAGATCGCCGAGCTCGCCGCGACCAAGCCGAAAATCGACCTGGAAATCCAGTTCGACTACAACTCGGCCGATATTGCCAAGACGTCGGTGCCCTCGGTGCAGGCGCTGGGCAAGGCTCTGTCCGATCCGGCGCTCAAGGGCTCGACCTTCGTGGTCGCCGGCCACACCGATGCGACCGGCGGCGAGGCCTACAATCAAGGCCTGTCCGAACGGCGCGCCGACACCATCAAGAAGTACCTGGTGCAGAACTACGGCCTCAACGGCACCGATCTTGTCACCGTCGGCTATGGCGAGACCAAGCTGAAGGATACCGCCAACGGCGCCGACCCGATCAACCGCCGCGTCCAGGTCGTGAACATGGACACCAAGACCGCGTCGAAATGATCTGATGACGACCATCGCCTGCCGGCCCTCCGGCAGGCGGACCGTCGCTCAGACCGGCACCGCTCCGGCGAGCGCCTCCCGGACCAGCCGCGCGAGCTCGGCCTTGCGGTAAGGCTTCTCCAGGATCAGGGCGCCCTGCCGGACGTGGCCGTTCGCGGCCAGCGTTTCGAGGGCGTAACCCGAGGTCAGCAATACGTGCAGCTCGGGCCTCTCCTTCCGGGCGAGACCCGCGAGTTCCCATCCGTTGACGCCCCCGGGCATGACGACGTCGGTGAAGAGCAGGTCGACATGCGGCGTTACGGCAAGCGTCTGCAGGGCTCCCTTGCCGTCGACGGCGGAAATCACCTTGTAGCCCAGGCTCTCCAGGCTCATCACCGCATAGGAGCGGACGAACGGATCGTCCTCGACGACCAGCACGATTTCCGAACCGCTCTGTGCCACCTCCTTCTCGACCGCCAGCGGCGCGCCCTGCGACTTGCTCAACACGGCCGGAAGATAGATCCGCACCGTCGTTCCCAGGCCCGGCTCGCTGTAGATCGTCACGTGGCCGTTGGATTGCTTGACGAAGCCATACACCATGCTGAGCCCGAGCCCGCTGCCTTTGCCGACCTCCTTGGTGGTGAAGAAGGGTTCGAACGCGCGTTCCAGCACCCGCTTCGGCATGCCGGTGCCGGTGTCGGTCACAGCGATCACGACATATTCGCCCGGCCCGACATCGGGATGCGCATTGTGATCACCGGCATCGAGCGATGCATTCGCCGCCGAGATGGTCAGGCGTCCGCCTGACGCCATCGCATCCTGGGCATTCAGCGCGAGGTTGAGGACCGCCGCCTCGAGCTGCGCCGGATCGGCAAAGGCCTGCCGGAGCGCAGGATCGGCCTGCGTGGCGATCTCGATGTCCTCGCGCAGCGTTCGCCGCAACAGCATGTACATGGACTCGACGAGCTTGTTGCATTCGGTCTCGACCGGCCGCAGCAGCTGCTTGCGGCTGAAGGCGAGCAGGCGTTGCGTCAGCTCGGCGCCGCGTTCGCCGGCGCTGCAGATGTCGTCGGCAAGGCGCTTCAGGTCCCCGCGCGGCACCAATTGCTCGGCGAGATATTCGGCATTGCCGACGATCACGGTGAGGAGATTGTTGAAGTCGTGGGCGATGCCGCCGGACAACTGTCCGACCGCCTCCATCTTCTGCGCCTGGATCAGTTGGGCCTCGGTGCGCTTGCGGTCGCTGAGATCGTGGATCATGCCGACGAAGATGGACGAGCCGTCCTGCTGGGCCTCGCCGACCGAAAGGTCCATCGGGAAGGTCGTGCCGTCCTTGCGCCGGCCCAGCACCTCGCGGCCGATGCCGATGATCTTCTTGTCGCCGGTCGCGATGAAATTGCGGATGTAGCCGTCATGCTCGGACCGGTAGGGCTCGGGCATCAGCATCCGGACATTGTGTCCGAGCACCTCGTCGGCCTCGTATTTGAACAGCCTTTCGCAGGCCGGATTGAATTTCAGGATGATGCCGTCCGAATCGATCAGGATCACGCCGTCGACGGCGGTGTCGACCACCGCGCGCAGCCGCGCAGCGCTCTCGCGCAGCTCGCGCTCGACCCGCTCGCGCTCGGTGAGATCGTGAATGATGCCGACGAAGATCGAATCGCCCGCGGCCTGCCTGCTCTCGCCCACCGACAAATGCATCAGAAAGGTCGAGCCGTCCTTGCGCCGGCCTACCACTTCGCGGCCGATGCCGATGATCTTGCGTTCGCCGCTGACGTGGTAATTGTGAAGATATCCGTCGTGGGCGTCGCGGTAGGACGACGGCATCAGAACCTTGACGTTCCGCCCGATGACTTCCTCGGCGGCATAGCCGAACAGCTTCTCGCAGGCCGGATTGAACATCAGCACGCCGCCGCGCGCATCGATCAGGATCACGCCGTCCACTGCGGTGTCGACGACGGCCCGCAGCCAATCAGCGTTGGACTGGTCCGGACTGGCGATGCGATCCTCCATGCTCACCCGAAGGCTCCTCAGACCCGAGGATGACGGCCAGTCCACACGCGCAGATTGATTCAGGCAAGATAATTCTACCAAACATATGCACGCAAGCGGGCACTAGATCCAGCTTTGGAACACCATCAGCCGGCCGAAGCTCCGCATCGAGGTCCCGATGAAGGCTGCCGAAATCGGCAGCATGACCGCAAAGCCGATCCCGGCAACGCCGACATAGGCCCACAGCAGCCAGCGCGGCAGACCGTCCCGGCGCAGCACATAGACCAGGGCGAGCGACGCCGCGGTGGCGGCGGGCAGATAATAGTAGATGAAACCCAGCGTGCGCGGCAGCAGGGCCCAGGCAAGCCAAGGACCGAAATAGAACGCCGCGATCAGGAACGCATCCCAGCGGCGCTCGACGACGAAATCGCGCAGCACGAGCGCGAGCGCGAGCAGCGCCGGCCACAAAACCAGCGGATTGCCGAGGAAGACGACCGCGGAGACGTTGTCTTCCGCGACCTTGTCGAACAGGAACCAGACCGGGCGCGCGAGTAGCGGCCAGGACGGCCATGAACTCATATAGGTGTGGCCGGCAATCGCGGTCGTGGTGTTGTCGGCAAAGATCCGGCGCTGCGCCTCGATCAGCTCCGGCAGCGACACCCCGTAAAGCGGAACGAAAGCGGCAAGATAGACCACGCCCGGCAGAATCGCGAAGCTGAGCACGACATGATGCAGCCGGAGGCCGGGCCAGAGGTCCGGCCGATACCAGTCCTGCGGCTTCGCGTCGGCGAACAGCGTACGCCAGCCCTGCATCAGGCGGATCACCGCGACGATGACGATGCAGACGCCGAGCGGAAACAGGCCGCTCCATTTGCAGGCCGCAGCGCAGCCGAACAGGCTGCCGGCGAGCGCGAACAGCGCCTGCGGACGCTGTCGTCGAAACCCGTGCATGAAGGCGGCGGTCGCGAGCAGACCGAAGGAGAGCGCAAAGATATCGAGCATGGCGATGCGTGCCTGCACGTAGAGCATCTGGTTGAAGGCGGCGATCAGCGCCGCGGCGACCGCGGGGCCTTGCGCCGCGAACAGCGCGAGGCCGCACAGATAGATCGCGACGACGGCGAGCGCGCCGAACAACGTCGCGGGGTAGCGCCAGCCGAGCGCATTGTCGCCGAAGGTCGCGATCGAGGTCGCGATCAGCTCCTTGGCCAGCGGCGGATGCATCGGATTGAGCATCGGCTGCGACATCGCCGGTGCCAGCATCTGCCGCGCCGCCGGCACGTAGTGCACCTCGTCGAAGACGAACTTCTCCGGCGTCGTCAGTCCGATCAACAGCGCGAGATGCGCAACCAGGAAGATTGCGACAGCAATCACTGCGCTTCGCGACATCATCGGAACCGCAGGCAATTCGAGCGGCTGCTGGGAGGCTGTTTTGCGTGGCAAATTTGCGTCACCGCGGACAAAAATAGAAGTCTCGTTTTTCATTGAACGCATTCTGCCGCAACTGTCACTAAGCATGACGCACGTCCCGCGCGGCTTGTGATAATTCCGCCACATCGCAAGCTTGCGCGATCCGGTACGATCAGGGACATATCGATCGGTTGCGAAAATGAATTTGCGTTTCTGGTTTTTCCCCACCCTGTTGTCGGCGGCGCTTGGCGCCGCGCCCTGCGCAATGGCGCAGACGCGCGTCGGCGAAGCCGTCGTGATCCAGAACGAGGTGGTGCGCGTCGCTGCGTCCACCACGCCGATCAATGTCGGCGACAGCATGCTGCGCGACGAGACCGTGCGCACCGGCGCCGACAGCGCGGCGCGCTTCGTGATGGCCGACAGCACCAATCTGTCGCTCGGTCCCAGCGCCACGCTGAAGCTCGACCGCACCGTCTTCAACGACGAACACAGCTATCGCGATGTCGCGATCCGCATGACCACGGGCGCATTCCGTTTCGTCACCGGACATTCCGAGAAGACTGCCTACAAGATCACGACGCCGCTTGCCACCATCGGCGTGCGCGGCACCACGCTCGACATCCTCTCGCAGCGCGGACGCTCCGTCGTCGTGCTTCAGGACGGCGCAGCCAGCGTCTGCACGACGAGCTTCCAGTGCGTGCAGCTCACCCAGCCGGGCGACACCGCAATCATCACCTCGAGCGGCGGCAAGGTCGGCATCACCAAATCCAACTCGCCGCCCTGGACCTTCGCCGCCAACTGCGCCGCGAGCGCCGGGCTTTGCGCCGTAAACCAATATGCCGACGCCTCGCCGACCATCACGCCCGCCGTCCATGACGACGGCATGCTGTGCGGGCGCTGACGATGGCGAAATTCAACTTTCGACTCTTCGCCCTCGCCGGCCTGCTGACCGTGGCCGCCGCGCTTGCGTTCGTCGCGCTCGATGTTCGCCCGGTTGCAGCTCAGGTTTCTTGCGAGATCGAATGTGGTGAGCCGACGCCTTACCCGACCTATTCTCCGTCCCCATCACCGACATCTTCGCCGTCGCCTTCTCCCTCTCCTTCGCCCAGCCCCTATCCCTCGCCGTCGCCGAGTCCATCTCCATCACCGACCTCGGCGCCGACGCCGACCGGTGCGGATTCCAGCGGCAATTCGATCGGCGGCCTCGCGGGCCAGCGCTTCAACCAGATGATCACCAACCGGGTGCTCGGAACGGTGTTGCTGGGCGTCAACGAGCAAGTCAATTGCAGCGATTGCATCAGCGCATTCGGCTCGGCCGGCTCGTTCTCGGCCGGCATCCACGGCCGCAAGGAATTGACCAACAATTTGTCGCTGCTCGCCGGCATCGCCTACACGCAATACAACGAGGGCGGCTACAAGATCACGAGCGCACCGATCGGCGCCTTCGCACTGCGTTACGACTTTACCGACTGGGGCTCGTCGCGTCCGTTCTTCGACGTCGGCACGATCCTGACGCCGTGGGAAAAGGCGCGCTACACCCGCAGCTACAACACCAGCCTCGGGCCGGTGAGCGTGACGAGCTCGACCAACGCCTCGAACTACGCGGTCTACGGCCGCGCCGGCTGGATGAGCCGCCTGTCGCCGCGCGACGAAGTCGCAGCCTCGATCGAGGTCTGGCAGCTCTGGCAGCGCGTGTCCGGCTACAGCGACAATGCGGTGGCATTCAATCCGTTCGACGCCACCATCGCTGATGGCACCGACCGCACCAGCCTGGTCAAGATCGGCGGCCAGTGGACACATCTGTTCGGCAGCAATTTCGAGACGAACATCAATGGCGGCTGGGTGCAGTCGTTTGCCAGCCGCAGCGGCATCGTGGCGACCGTGACCGGCCAGGGCGTGGTGGTGCCGACCATGGGCAACCAGGGCTGGTTCGAATATGGCGGCCGCCTCGGCTTCCGCGTGCAGAAGGGCTGGATCGTGGATCTCTTCGCCAACGGCACGCTGGGCCCGCAGCCGGTGGGCAACACCATCCACGGCGGCGTCGGGCTAAGGATAAATTACTAGCTGCGGGCGCAGTTTCGTAGGGTGCGCATAGGCAAAGCGTGCCCACCACTTCTCGATATTGGAGACAAAGGGTGGGCACGGCGCAAACGCGCCTTTGCCTACCCTACGGCATCCGCGCTGATGTCACGCCGCCGACTTGCCCTCGAACGCGCGGCGCAACGCGTCGACATCCAGCTTCACCATCTTCATCATCGCCTGCATCGCGCGCGCGGCGGCCGCCTTGTCGGGGCTCGACAGGAATTCGAACATCACCTTCGGCACCACCTGCCAGGCCACGCCCCAGCGATCCCTGAGCCAGCCGCACTGCTCTGCCTTGCCGCCATCCGCGAGAAAGGCATTCCAGACGCTATCGACCTGGGCCTGGTCGTCGCAATGGATCATCAGCGAGATGGCGTGGGTATACTCCATCTTCATGCCGCCGTTGAGCGCGACCAAGGGCTGGCCGGCCACCGTGAACTCGACCACCAGCACCGAGCCCGTCTTGCCGGAGGGTCCGTCCGAAACGTTGCGCTGAACATGCGTGATCTCGGAGTTCGGCACGAGCGAGGTGTAGAACTTCGCGGCCTCTTCGGCATCGCCGTTGAACCACATGCAAGGCACGAGCTTGGACATCCCGAGTGCTCCTCTTCGAATGTTGGATATTTGCGGATTTCGATCAGGCGTCGGCCATGGCCGGCTGCGCGGGCGCGGCCGCCAGATCCATCCAGTTCACGCCCCACATGTGGCCGTCCGGATCCTCGAAGCTGCGGCCGTACATGAAGCTGTATTCGTCCTTCGGGCTGGGATCGGCCACCCCGCCCGCGGCCTCGGCCCTGCCGACGATCTCGTCGACGTCGCTGCGGCTGTCCGCCGACAGGCAGAGCAGCACCTGGTTCGAGGTTCTGGCATCCGCGATCGGCTTCGGCGTGAATTGACGGAATTTGTCGTGCGTCGTCAGCATGACGAAGATGGTCTCGGAAAAGGCCATGCAACTCGCCGTATCGTCGCAGAATTGCGGGTTCTTGTCCGCGCCGACCGCCTCGTAGAACGCGGTGGCGCGCGCGAGGTCGGTCACCGGCAGGCTGACGAAGATCATCTTGGGCATCGGAGGCTCCTTGGGGCGGGTTCTGCCCAAGGACGGATGGCCCACAGGCCATCCGACACGGCCTCCGAATATTTTTTTCGAGTCCCGGGGGACGATCGCGCCGCCCCCCGGGCCAGTCCTACTTCTTCTCGTTCGGGTCCCGGTGTACCGGATCGATCCACAGCACGGTCTCGGGCTTCTCGATTGGCTCGATGTCGAGGTTGATCGCCACGGCTTCGCCGTCGCTGCGCACCAGCACGCATTCCAGCACCTCGTCCGGGCTGGCGTTGATCTCCTGGTGCGGCACGTAGGGCGGGACGAAGATGAAATCGCCGGGGCCAGCCTCTGCCGTGAATTGCAGCTTCTCGCCCCAGCGCATCCGGGCCTTGCCCTTCACGACGTAGATGACGCTTTCGAGATGGCCGTGGTGGTGCGCGCCGGTCTTGGCATCGGGCTTGATGCTGACCGTGCCGGCCCACAATTTCTGCGCACCGACACGCGCGAAATTGATCGCGGCCGCACGATCCATGCCGGCCGTGGACGGCACGTTGGTATCGAGCTGGTTGCCGGGAATGACCCGCACGCCGTCATGTTTCCAGCGATCGTCATGACCGTGGTCATGGTGAGAATGCGAATGGTCATGGCCGGTCATGGGACTTGCTTTCTGTTGGTTCCGTGCGCGGCAAACTAACCCGAAGCCGCGCCCGTGAGCCATACCAAAATTGGAACCCTCGTCGCCCCGGGACGTTGACTACACGACAAGATGAAAAGGAGAGTTTCATGGGCAGCACCAGCGACAAGATCAAGGGCAACGCGAACGAAGCGATCGGCAAGGCCAAGCAGGGCATCGGTGAAGCCACCGGTTCCGAGCGCTTGAAGGGCGAAGGCGTCGTCCAGGAAGTGAAAGGCAAGGGCCAGCAGGCCATGGGCGATGCCAAGGACGCCGCAAAGGATGCGATCGATCGCGCCGCGGCCTCCGCAAAGCGCGCGACGGAATGACGCGCAAAGGAGCTGAATGCGAAAAGACCGGCCGAAAGGCCGGTCTTTTTGTTTGTCCAGTCATTCCAGGGCGGCTCGAAGAGCCGAACCCGGAACGACAGCTGCGCCGTCATTTCACCGCGAGCAATTCCACGTCGAACATCAGCGTCGCGTTCGGCGGAATAACGCCGCCGGCGCCGCGCGCGCCGTAGCCGAGTTGCGGCGGAATGATCAGCGTGCGCTTGCCGCCGACCTTCATGGAGGCAACGCCCTCATCCCATCCGGCGATGACGCGGCCCTTGCCGATCGGGAATTCGAACGGCTCCTTGCGATCGACGGAGCTGTCGAATTTCTTGCCCTTCTGGCCGTTCTCATAGAGCCAGCCGGTGTAGTGCATCACGCAGATCTGGCCGGGCTGCGGCGAGGCACCGGTGCCGACGGTGGAGTCGATGATCTGCAAGCCTGAAGCTGTGGTCATGGTCTTTCCTGCGGTCTGGGCCGAGGCCGTGGTGGAAACGAAATGCGACACGCCTGCGATCACGGTGATCGCGAGCGCCGACATCAGGGTGAGGAGCGCGCGCTGGAAACGCTGCATAAAGACACCTTCCGTTTGTGGCGGAAGGTGTCTAGCGCAACGCGGTTGGGGTTTCCACCCCTCACACCTCGATATTTTCCAGCCGGACCGGGAGCTTGCGGATGCGCTGGCCGGTGGCGTGGTAAATCGCATTGCAGATCGCCGCATTGGTGCCGACATTGGCGAGCTCGCCGACGCCCTTTGCGCCGACGGGATTGATGCGGTCATCCTGCTCGGACAGCAAGATGACCTCGACGTCGGCCACATCGGCATTCACGGGCACTAGGTAGTCGGCAAGATTGTCGTTGACGTAGCGGGCATTGCGCTCGTCGATCTCGGTGGCCTCCAGCAGCGCCGACGACATGCCCCAGATCAGTCCGCCCATCAGCTGGCTGCGCGCGGTGCGCGGGTTCATGATGCGGCCTGCAGCGAAGGCGCCGACCAGGCGGGGGCAGCGGATCTCGTGCGTGAAGCGGTTGACGCGCACCTCGACGAACTCCGCTCCGAACGCATAGGCGATCTGATCCTTCATTTGGTGTCCGCCCACGAGCCGCACCTGCCCGCTATGCATGGCGCGGAAGGAATCCAGCGGCGCGCCTTCCGGCTTCCACTCGCCATATTCCTCGACGACGCCGACCCCGAGCGCGTCGAACGCCTTCTCCAGGTCGAGCGGCCGATCGCCCTTTGCTGCCTGCGTGGCCGGCGTCTGGCCGAGGCCGACGGTCTCCTTGGCCTTGTCCGTCAGGCTTTGGCCCGGCATCGCCGCCTTGAACAGGCGCTGCCGGATCTGATCGCACACCATCGTCACCGCCGAGCAGGTGCTGGCCGTGGAGTTCGAGCCTCCGGCAACGGGCGCCGGCGGCAGATCGCTATCCCCGATGAAGACGGCGACCTTCTCCAGCGGCACGCCGAGCCTTTCGGCCGCAGTCTGCGCAATGACGGTATGGGCACCTGTCCCGATCTCGTGGCCGGCGATCTCGACGCGGGTACGGCCGTCGCGCTGCAGCCGGACGCGTGCTGCAGCGGGGCCCATCTGCGTCGGATAGCAGGTTGCGGCACAGCCATAGCCGATCAGCCAGTCCCCGTCCGACATCGATTTCGGCTGCGGCGAGCGCTGCGTCCAGCCGAACGCCTTGGCGGCCTCGTCGAAACAGGCCATCAGCGAGCGCGAGGTGTAGGGCTTGCCACCGATAGGCTCGTTGGTGGTGTCGTTCATACGTCGAAGCTCGACCGGATCCATGTTCAGCTTGACCGCGAGCTCGTCCATTGCGCTTTCCAGCGCAAACAGATACGGCACCTCCGGTGGCGAGCGCATGAAGCCGGGCGTGTTGCGGTCGGCCCGCACGATGGAGACGAGGCTGTCGACATTCGGACAGGCATAGAGCCGCGTCGTCGTCTTGGTGCCGCCGACGCAATAGGCATCGGGCCGAGAGGACACTTCGGCGCCCTCATGTCTGAGCGCGACCAGCTTGCCGTCGCGGCGCGCACCGAGCTTGATCTCGTGGCGGGTCTCTGCACGGTGGGTGGTGATGGTAAAGCCCTGGTCGCGGGTCGGGACCAGCTTGACCGGCCGGTTCAGCCGCCTGGCAATACCGGCGATGATGGCGGTACGCGGCGTCATGGAGCCGCGCGAGCCGAAGCCGCCACCGACATAGGGGTTGACCACGCGCACCTTGTCGGCGTCGATGCCGAGCTGTTCGGCGACCCCATATTTCAGGCCGTAGACGAACTGGCTCGGCTCGTAGATGACGAGCTCGTCGCCCATCCAGGCGCAGCTTGTCGAAAACAGCTCCATCGGATTGTGATGCTGCGCCGGCGTCTCATAGGAAGCGGTCAGCTTGACCTCCGCCTCGTCGAACGCCTTGGCGAAATCGCCGACCTTCGGGTCTTCCTTGAACTGGGCATTCTGCCCCTTCGCAGACGCACTGGTCGTTCCCGGGGAGTCGAAGGTCGCGCTTGGCGTGGCGGCCGTGTAGCTGACCTTGACGCGGTTGGCGGCCTCACGGGCCACCTCGTAGGTTTCGGCAACGACCACCGCAATGATCTGGCCGTCATGGGCGATCTCGGCGGATTTCAGCGGCTGGATCGTCGTGCCCGCATAGCCGCCATTGCTGAAGAGCTTGGAGTCCTTCAACTTCGGTGCGTTCTCGTGGGTGACGATATCGATCACGCCGCGGACGCGCCTGGAGTCATCGAGATCGAAGCTGTCGATCCGTCCCTTGGCGATGGCGCTGGTGACGAGAAACGCATAGGCGGGGTCGGCGAGCGGCATGTCGGACGCATAGGTCGCTCGTCCCGTCACTTTTACGACCCCATCATAGCGCGGCACCGGCTGGCCCATGTTCGTCTTCGGCTCGGGAGCAGCAACGGTCATGATCAGATCTCCATCGTTACGGCTTGCTGGAGCGCGCGTGCCACGACGCGCTTGCCGAGCTCAATCTTGAAGCTGTTGTGCTGCCGCCCCTTGGCGTCCGCGAAGGCGGCATCGGCAACACGCTGCGCCAGGCCGTCGTCGAATCTCTGTCCTTTCAACAGCGCCTCCGCCTCACGCGCCCGCCAGGGCACGGTGGCGACGCCGCCGAGCGCAACGCGCGCGTCCCTGATCATGCCGTCCTGCACGTCGAGCGCGACCGCCGCCGAGGAGAGCGCAAACTCGTAGGACTGCCGGTCGCGCGCCTTGAGATACACCGAACGGGGCCAGCGTCCGGAAATGGAGAACGCCGAGATCAGCTCACCCGGTTGAAGACTGGTCTCGATGTCGGGTGTGCTACCGGGCGCCTTGTGCAGCTGCGCAAATGGCAGGCTGCGGACGCCGGATTTTTCGGTGATTTCGACGGTTGCATCCAGCGCGATCAGGGCCTGCGCGAAATCGCCGGGATAGGTCGCGATGCACTGGTCGGAGACGCCGAGCACCGCGTGCATGCGGTTGACGCCGTCCATGGCGGCACAGCCGGAGCCGGGATTGCGCTTGTTGCAATTCTCATAGGACACATCGCGGAAATAGCTGCAGCGCGTTCGCTGCATCACGTTGCCGCCGAGCGTCGCCATGTTGCGCAACTGGGCGCTGGCGGCGAGCTTCAGGGAATTGGCGATCACCGGGTAATTGCGCTGGATCTCGTCGTGCGCGGCAACATCCGACATCTTCGCGAGCGCGCCGAGACGCAGGCCGTCGCCCTTCGGCTCGATCGCCGACCAGCCGCGCGCGAGCGCATTGATGTCGACGATCGCGGCGGGCCGCATCACGTCGAGCTTCATCAGATCGATCAGCGTGGTGCCGCCGGCCAGCGGCTGCGCCTGGGCCTGGGTCAGCGGACTATTGGCGGCCGCAGCGGCGCTGAGCGCCTGCACGGCAGCGTTCGGGTCCGTTGCCCTTTGATACGTGAACGGTCGCATGCGCCTACCCTTTCATGATCTCGGGCGCGGCCTGCTTCACGGCGGCGACGATGTTGGGATAGGCGGCGCAGCGGCAGATGTTTCCGCTCATATATTCGCGGATGTCGGCCTCGCTGCCCGCATGACCCTCCTTCACGCAGGCAATCGCGGACATGATCTGGCCGGGCGTGCAATAGCCGCACTGGAACGCGTCGTTGTCGATGAAGGCCTGCTGCATCGGATGCAGGCGATCGTCGGTGGCGAGGCTCTCGATCGTCGTGATCTCCTGCCCCTCGGCCGCGAGCGCGAGAGTCAGGCACGACACCACCCGCCGATCGTCGATCAGCACCGTGCAGGCGCCGCATTGGCCGTGATCGCAGCCCTTCTTGCTGCCGGTGAGCTTGAGATGGTCGCGCAGGGCATCGAGCACCGTGGTGCGCGCGTCGATGTGCAGGCGCTTGTCCTTGCCATTGACCCGCAGCGTGACATCGACAGGGAGTGACGGGTCCTGTACCGCGGGGGCCCTGGCCCCCTCTGCGGCCGCGCGCGCCGTGATCGGGACGAGCGCACTGCCGGCCGCGCCGGCCATGAAGGCGCGCCGATCGAATGCTGATTGTTTGGAACTTGATGTGTCGGACATCCAGGCCTCCGCCGCTGATCTCTCGAGGCAGCGCACGCCTGCACCGCTCATCGCCCCTTAACCTGAAGCAATGAGCTCTGTTCCGAACGGAAAAGGGCGATGCAGCAAATGCCGCATCGCCCTTCGTCAACTTTTCCTGATCTCGTGCCCGAGGAACTTGCGCTGGCGATCAATAACCCAAAGCGCAGCCGTCCTTGCGCGGATCGGAACCGCCGGTGAGCGTACCCTTGTCCCAATCGATCCAGATCGCCTGCGCGCCACCGAGCGGGCCGACCACGCTGGTGGTCTTGTGGCCGAGCTTCTTCAGCCCTTCGACGATCGCGGCCGGCACGCCGTCCTCGAGCTGATACTGGCCCTCGTAGTGCAGGCCGCGCGGCATATCGATCGCCTCCTGCACGTCGCAGCCGTAATCGAGGATGTTGGTCAGCACGCGGGTCTGGCCGACCGGCTGGTACTGCCCGCCCATCACCGCGAACGGCATCACGGAGCGGCCGCCCTTGGTGAGCAGGCTCGGCATGATCGTGTGCAGCGGACGCTTGCCGCCTTCGATGCAGTTGGGATGCCCCGGCTGGATGCGGAAGCCGCCGGCGCGGTTCTGGAACAGGACGCCGGTCTTGTTCGAGACGATCGCCGAGCCGAAGGAATGCGCGATCGAGTTGATGAAGGAGCAGACGTTGCGGTCCTTGTCGACGACGGTGATGTAGATCGTCGACGGGTTCATCGGCGGCGCGACATTAGGCAGATCGAGCATGCCGTCCATGCGGATCTTGGCGATGTGCTCGTCGCAGAACTCCTTGGCGAGGATCTTCGCGACCTCGATCTGCATGTGCTCGGGATCGGCGACATGCAGTTCGCGATGCATGTAGGCGATGCGCGCGGCTTCTGCCTCGAGATGGAAGCGCTCGACGCTGAGCGGGGCGAACTTCGTCAGGTCGAACCGCGACAGGATGTTGAGCATCAGCAGCATGGTGAGGCCGGGCCCGTTCGGCGGGCACTGCCAGACGTCGTAACCCTTGTACATGGTGCCGATCGGCGTCGTCGTCTCGGTGGTGTGCGCGGCGAAATCGTCGAGCGTGTGCAGGCCGCCGATCCCGCGCAGGGTCTCGACCATGTCTTCGGCGATCGGGCCCTTGTAGAAGGCATCGCGGCCATCCTTGGCGATCGCGCGCAGGGTCTTGCCGAGCTCGGCCTGGCGGATGACGTCACCGGCCACCGGCGGCTTGCCGCCCGGCAGCAGGTACCGCACCGTGTTGGTGCCGGCCTTCAGCTTCTCGGACTGGTTCTTCCAGTCGAACGCGATGCGGGGCGCGACGACGTAGCCTTCCTCCGCCGCCTTGATCGCGGGCTGGAGCAGCCGGTCGAAGCCGAACTTGCCGTGATCGCGCAAGACGGTGGCGAAGGCATCGACCACGCCGGGGATCGACACCGCATGCGCCGAGGTCAGCGGCACGGAGTTGATCTTGCGTTCGAGATACCAGTCGGCGTTTGCGGCCTTCGGCGCGCGGCCGGAGCCGTTATAGGCGATGATCTTGCCCTCGCCGCGCGGCTGGACCAGTGCGAAGCAGTCACCGCCGATGCCGGTCGATTGCGGCTCGATCACGCCGAGCACGGCCGAGCCGGCCACCGCCGCGTCCACCGCCGTGCCACCCTCGCGCAGCACCTCGATCGCCGCGAGCGAGGCCTGCGGGTGCGAGGTCGCAACCATCGCGTTGGTGGCGTGGACCGTGGACCGGCCGGGAAAATGGAAGTTTCTCATCGAATTTCTTGCTCTCTTGGCCGTGGGCGCAGGTGGCGCGCCATCTCGGAAAAACCGGGTCTACATGACACATTCCCGCCCGCAGGGGCAATGCTGGCATGCCAGTGAAATGGCTGCCATCCGCTGGGCGTATAGACCTTCGGGGCAGGCGGCTCATGCGGGTTTTCCAGGCCGCACGCGCCTGCTAAACGAGCCGCCATGTCTGATCCGAATTCGGTCACCAAGGTCGCCGCCTTCTACCAATTTGCCGCCCTCCCGGATTACCGCGAGCTGCGCCAGCCCCTGCGCGCGTTCTGCGACGGCCTCAAGCTGAAGGGCAGCGTGCTGCTGGCGCAGGAGGGCATCAACGGCACGCTCGCCGGTGCGCCGGGCGCGATCGACGCCCTCGCCCATGAGCTCGTGCACGGCGACATGTTCGGCGGCAGGCTGAACAATCTCGAATTGAAATTCTCGGCTGCCGAAGCGATGCCGTTCGGACGGCTCAAGGTGCGGCTGAAGAAGGAGATCGTCACGCTCGGCGATGCGGCTGCCGATCCGACCCGCCAGGTCGGCACCTATGTCGATGCAAGCGAATGGAACGCCCTGATCTCGGCGCCCGACACGCTGCTGCTCGACACCCGCAACGCCTTCGAGGTGGCGATGGGAACGTTCGAAGGCGCCGTCGACCCCGGCATCGGGAGCTTCGGCCAGTTCAAGGATTTCGCCGCCGAGCGGCTCGATCCGGCCAGGCATCGCAGGATCGCGATGTTCTGCACCGGGGGCATCCGCTGCGAGAAAGCGAGCGCGCATCTGCTCGCGCGCGGCTTTGCCGAGGTCTATCACCTCAAGGGCGGCATTCTCAAATATCTGGAAGAGGTGCCGGAGGCACAGAGCCGCTGGCGCGGCGAATGTTTCGTGTTCGACGAGCGTGTCGCGCTTGGCCATGGCTTGCGCGAACGGAACAAGGACGCAACGCGTGACGAATGACATCAAGACGCTGGGCGAGCGCATCGACACGCTGGAAACACGCATCGCCTATCAGGACGACACGATCGAGACGCTGAACCAGACCATCACGGCGCAGTGGAAGCAGATCGATCTGTTGACGCGGAAGATCGCGGAGCTCGGCGAGCGGCTGCAGGACGCCGAGGCCCATGCGCCGGGACCCGCCAACGAGCCTCCGCCGCATTATTGAGCTGTCCTACTGGCCGGACGCCTTCGGCAGCAGGTTCATGAGCTCGCCGGACATCATCAAGCGGTCGCGGCCGGCGTCCTTGGCGGCGTAGAGCGCCCGGTCGGCCGCTTCAACCAGCGAGGCCACTCCGGCCGTGCGCTCCAGCGCCGGCCGGCAGGTCGCACCGCCGACCGAGACGGTGACGCATCCGGCTCCCTGATTGCTGCTATGACCGAGGCCGGCCTCGTGAATGGCCTGGCGGATCCGTTCGCCGACCTGGGCGCAGCCGGCGGCATCGGTGTTCGGCAGCAGCATGGCGAATTCCTCGCCGCCATAGCGCGCGGCCAGATCGCCGGCGCGCTGCGTCTCGGCGGCGATGATCTTCGCGACCAGGCGCAGGCAGGCATCGCCCGCGGGGTGACCGTATTCGTCGTTATAGGCCTTGAAGTGATCGACATCGATCATCAGCAAAGCGAGGCTGGAGCGGTCGCGATAGGCGCGCGCCCATTCTTCCTTCAACCGATCGTCGAAGCGGCGGCGATTGGCAAGTCCGGTGAGGCTGTCCTCGATCGCCAGCGTCTCGAGCCTGGTTTCCAGCTTCTTGTGCTCGGTGATGTCGCGGGAGATCGCGACCACGCCGTCGACGCGGCCATTGTCCTTGCGCGTCACCCGCATGGTCGATTCCAGCCAGACTTCGCCGTTCTGCCGGTGCGAGTTGCGGTAGATGAGGCGCGCCTCCTCCCGCTCGCCACGCTTCATGGCGTCGACGATGGCCTGGACCTCCGGCAGGTCCTCCGGATTGATGCCTGCCAGCGCCGGCGTGCCGATCAATTGATTGGCGCGCCAGCCGACGACGCGCACGGACGAGGGCGAGACATAGCGCAGCCGCTCGTCGAGCCCGATGCGGGTCACCATGTCGCTGGAGCCTTCGGCGAGCAGGCGGAAATGCGCCTCCTTCTCGACCAGGGCGGCGGCCATGCGCTGGCCGCGCTGCAGTTGCCGCACCAGCACGGCGCCGATGACCGCAATCAGCACCACCAGTGCCATGACGTAGAGCATGCGGGAGATTGCCGCGGCGCGCCAGGGCGCGAGCAGTTCCTCCTTGTCGAGCGTCGCCAGCAGAACCAGCGGATAGCGGCCAGAGCGCTTGAAGGAGCTGACGCGCTCGGCGCCGTCCAGCGGCGACTTGAAATGATAGGCGCCGCTCGGCCGCTGCAGACTGGCGTCGCGGAAGAGCGGAGTGTCGGCGACGCTGCGGCCGACGAACTTATCGTTGCTGGGATTGCGCGCGATGATCAATCCGTCGCCATGCACCAGCGTCGCGGAGCTGTTGCGGCCGATCTCGAACTGCTCGTAGAAGTGCGCGAGATATCCGGAGTTGATGGTCGCGAGCACCACGCCGCCGAAGCTGCCGTCCGGCTTGTTGAAGCGGCGCGACAGCGTGACCACCCATTGGCCCTCGAGGAGGCTCTTCACGGGATGGCCGACATAGGGCTCCCGTTTCGGCGAGAGCTGATGATGGCGGAAGAACGCATCGTCGCTGAGCGTCGAGCCGGTCGTGCCCGGCGAGGTCAGCCAATTGCCTTGGTCGTCGATGATGGCGAGGCTGTGGATGCGCGGGACGGCCTTCTTGCGCGCCTCCAGGACGTTGCCGAGCTTGGCGATGGTGGTGGGACCGGTACCATCCATCTCGAGGCGGCTGACGACGCCGACGACGCCGGAATCGAGGAGATCGAGGCTGTCTTCCGCATGCTGGGTCAGCGAGCGGGCGACGTTCGCCATCTCGGTCTCGGCACCCCTGAGCACCGCATCGCGCGCCGCCCATTCGCGCCAGCCGCTGACGCCGAGGATGGCCACGCAGGTCAGCACGACGAACGCCGCCGCGCGCAGCGGCAGGCGGCTCCATCCAGCTCGTTGGTTAGCAGCGCTCATGCGGCAGAGGTCTCCGATGTTTCGGAACCTCTGCCGCTTCTGTTAGTGAACTCTGAAGTCGCCACCGGGATACCCGGTAATCTGGCCCGGTTCCAGTAGTCCTACGGAGGCCGCAATCGGCGCATTGCTAACAGGATATTAGCAAGCCGATCGGAATCCGGCGTGCCTGCCCGCTAGCTGAAGATCGCCTTGACCTTGTCCCAGAGCGAGGGACTGTCGGCCTCCGCGTCGGCCTTTGAGGGCGTCGGCTGCGCCGCGCTCACGGGATCAGACGCTGGGAAGGTATCCTTCAGCCCGGCGTCGAGCTTGGACTGCCGGTCGGCAGCGAGCGCTTCGTGCAGATCGTCAGCGTGCTTGTCATGCGGCGCGGGATTGAATGTCTCAGCCATGATCTTCCTCCATTGGCTGGTCAACGCGGCCCTGTTGCGCTGGTTCCCCTGTTCCGCTGGGGGCCGAGCCGGTGTATCAGGGGCCATCACCCTGTTCAGGACCGTTCGTGCCCCAATCTGCAAAAATGCCCTTCATCGACGTGCTCTCCGGCCAGCGCCAGAGCATCCCGCCCATGTGGATGATGCGGCAGGCCGGCCGCTATCTGCCGGAATACCGCGAGGTGCGCGCCAAGGCCGGCGGCTTCCTCGATCTCTGCTTCAACCCGGAGCTGGCGGCCGAGGTGACGCTGCAGCCGATCCGCAGGTTCGGCTTCGACGCAGCGATCATCTTCTCGGACATTCTGGTGATCCCCTATGCGCTCGGGCGCTCGGTCCGGTTCGAGGTCGGCGAGGGCCCGCGGCTGGAGCCGCTGGATGATCCCGCCAAGGTCGCAACGCTGGCGCCGCGCGCCGATCTCGGCAAGCTCGCGCCGGTGTTCGAGGCGCTCAAGCTCGTGCGCAGCGCGCTCGACCCCAAGACCGCGCTGATCGGCTTCTGCGGCGCGCCGTGGACGGTCGCGACCTACATGGTCGCCGGCCAGGGCACGCCCGACCAGGGGCCGGCACGGATGATGGCCTACCGGCATCCGGAGGCATTTGCTGAGATCATCGACGTGCTGGTCGAGAGCTCGATCGAGTATCTGCTCGCGCAACTCGCAGCCGGCGCCAATGCCCTGCAGATCTTCGACACCTGGGCCGGCGTGCTGCCGCCGGCCGAATTCGCGCGTTGGTCGGTCGAGCCGACGCGGCGCATCGTCGAGGGCGTGCGGGCCAAGGTGCCGGATGCCAAGATCATCGGCTTCCCGCGTGGCGCCGGCGCGCTGCTGCCGGGTTACGTCGAGGCAACCGGCGTCAATGCGGTCAGCATCGACTGGACCGCGGAGCCGGCCTTCATCCGTGAGCGCGTGCAGAGCAAGGTCGCGGTGCAAGGCAATCTCGATCCGCTGGTGCTGATCACGGGCGGCGCCGCGCTCGATCGCGCGGTCGACGACGTGCTGGCCAATTTTGCGCCAGGGCGCTTCATCTTCAATCTCGGCCACGGCATCCAGCCGGAGACGCCGATCGCCCATGTCGAGCAGATGATCAAGCGCGTGCGGGGCTAGCTCCGCCCCGCCCCCGAGGGGGCGGACTTAAAAACGCGAAAACAACCCCATGCACAGTAGACAAGTCGTTGAAAAGGCTGGGCTGCCATGAGGCGGCTTGGACGCGCTTTTGACGCGTCGGGCAAAACAGGCGCGGCGTTTCGCAGCGAGGCTCAGCGCGGCCGGCTGCGCTCGATGATCTCGGCGGCGCCCTTGGTCAGCAGATCGAGACCCACCGCACGGCCGAGCTCGCGCGGGCGATTGGCCGGGCCTTGGCGCGAAGCCTCGATGATGGTGTTGCCGGAGATGTCGAGCACGGATGCGGTGAGCGACATCTGATCGCCTGATATGGTCGAGAAGCCCGCCACCGGCGAATTGCAGTGGCCGTTCAGCACCCACAACACCTCGCGCTCGGCATCCGCAGAGGCATGCGCGGCGGGATCGTCGATCGATGACAGGATTTGTCGCGTCTGCCAGTCCTGCGCCGCGCATTCGACGGCGACGATGCCCTGCCCCGCGGCGGGCAGCATCTCCGCGGCCGTGAATTCGTAGGCGAGGCGATGAGAAAGGCCGACACGATCGAGTCCGGAACGCGCCATGATCAGTGCATCTGCCGGTCCGACCTCACCGCCGTCAGGCAGCCGCTGCTTCGTCTGATTGTCGAGCTTTCGCACGCGCGTGTCGGCGGCACCGCGGAAATGAATGATCTCCGCTTCTGGAAATAACCGTCGGGCATACGCCGCCCGCCGCACGGCGTTGGTGCCGATCTTGAATCCCTTGCCACCGAATTGGCGGAAGGCATCGAGCGAAACTCCATCACGCAGCACCAGCGCGTCACTGGACGGATCGCGCGACAGCGTGGCACCGATGACGAGGCCCGGCGTGTCCTCGTTGCCCGGCATGTCCTTCAGCGAGTGCATCGCCGCCTGCAATTCGCCCGAGAGCACGGCGGCCCGGATCTGCGCCACGAAGGCGCCGCCCTTGCCGCCATGCGGCAGCAGCTTGCTGATCTGGTCGGTATCGCCCGTGGTGTCGAACTTGACGATCTCGACGTCGAGACCGGGCACGGCGGCGGTCAGGCGGCGCGCGATCTCTTCCGTCTGTGCCAGCGCCATCGCGCTCTTGCGTGTGCCGATCTTCAATCGCGTAGCCAAGTCCTGTCCTTTCGAGAGGCGTTCGTTTTGAGCATGATCTTATCGGAAAACCGGTCCCCACTTTGCGCTAACGCGGCCCTCCGGGTCCGGATCATGCTCTACCGCGCATCCTCCAATATCATGTCGGAGGCCTTTTCGGCGATCATGATGATCGGCGCGTTGGTGTTTCCCGACACGAGGTCCGGCATGATCGAGCCGTCGACGACCCGGATGCCTTCGAGCCCCCTCACCTTCAACCGCTGATCGACCACCGCGAGCGCGTCGTTGCCCATACGACAGGTCGAGGTCGGATGGTAGATGGTGCTGCCGCGCTCGCGGCAATAATCCAGAATTTCGGCATCCGTGGATACCTTCGTGCCGGGATCGTATTCGCTGACCACGAACGGCTTCAGGGCCGGCGCATTCAGGATCCTGCGCAGGATCTTGATGCCCTCGACATTGGTGGTGCGGTCGGTCTCGGTCGACATGTAGTTGATGCGAATTTCCGGCGGCGCCGCAGGGTCGGCACTCCGGATGCGCAGGGAACCGCGACTCTCGGGGCGGAGCTGGCACACCGAGGCCGTAAAACCGGAGAAGTCGTGCAGTTTCTCGCCCATCTTGTCGGTCGAGAACGGCAGGAAGTGCACCTGGATGTCGGGCGAGGCGAGGCGCGGATTGGTCTTGAAGAACGCGCCCGCGGTGCCGGCCGCGATCGTCAGCCAGCCCTTCCGGAACAGCGCATAGCGCGCGCCGGCGAGTGTGCGGCGGAGCGGATGGTTGACCGTGTCGTTCAGCGTGATCTTCTGCGAGCAGCGCATGACGATGCGGACCTGCATGTGGTCCTGGAGATCGTGGCCGACGCCCGGCGCGTCCAGCACGACGTCGATGCCGTGCTTGCGCAGGAGATCGGCGGGACCGACGCCGGAGAGCTGGAGCAGCTGCGGCGAATTGTAGGCGCCGCTCGACAGCACGATCTCTCTTCGCACGCGGGCGCGACGGATTCGCGCGCCTTGCCGATATTCGACGCCAACGGCGCGGCGGCCCTCGAACAGCACGCGCTGGCCGAGCGCCTCGGTCTCAATCCTGAGATTGCCGCGTGCCTTGGCGGGGCCGAGATAAGCGACCGAGGTCGAGGCGCGGCGGCCGTTGCGCGTCGTGGTCTGGAACAGGCCGACGCCTTCCTGCGTGGCACCGTTGAAGTCGGGGTTATAGGGCAGACCGGTCTCGACCGCGGCGTCGATGAAGGCTTTCGACAGCGGGTCAGTCACCACCATGTTGGAGACCGGCAGCGGACCGCCCGTGCCGTGATACTGATCGGCGCCGCGCGACTGTTTCTCGGCCTTCTTGAAGTAGGGCAGCACGTCGTCATAGCCCCAGCCGGTATTGCCGAGCTGGCGCCAGCGATCGTAATCCTCGTGCTGGCCGCGGACATAGAGCAGACCGTTGATCGAGCTCGAGCCGCCCAGCGTCTTGCCGCGCGGCTGGAACACCTGGCGGCCCTTCAGCTCCGGCTCGGGCTCGGTCTGGTACATCCAGTTGACGGTCTTCTCCTTGAAGAGCTTGCCGTAGCCGAGCGGCACATGGATCCAGATGTTG
Source organism: Bradyrhizobium sp. CCBAU 53351 (assembly GCF_015291745.1). Classification (NCBI taxonomy): domain Bacteria; kingdom Pseudomonadati; phylum Pseudomonadota; class Alphaproteobacteria; order Hyphomicrobiales; family Nitrobacteraceae; genus Bradyrhizobium; species Bradyrhizobium sp. CCBAU 53351. Next base: position 1,747,392 of record NZ_CP030059.1, on the reverse strand, counting down.
GAATCCTTCGGCCCGGCCTCGAGCAGCAGCACGCTGTGCTTGCCGTTCGCGGAAAGCCGGTTGGCGAGCACGCAGCCGGCGGAGCCTGCGCCGACGATAATGTAGTCGAACTCAGGGTCGGACGGCGTGAGGGAGGAGTTTGCGTTCATGCGCTACGGTTCTTCTTGTTGTGAGGGCGTTTCCATTTCGTCACTAGCACGATCATGGCTTGGCGCGCAGCGCCTCGACCAGCGACTTGAACGCACGGGCATATTCCGCGCCCGCTCTTGCGATATCGGCCCGGCCGGCGCAGGCGACGGCGGCTTCGGTCACCGCGCCGAGCAGCAGCCGCGCCAGTGGCTCGACCGGCTGCTTTGCAATGAGACCGGCCTCCATCGCCGCCGCCAGCGCGCGCGGCATCTTGCCGCCAAAGTGTCTTGCGTCGATCTCGCGCCAGCGCTCCCAGCCGAGCACCGCCGGGCCGTCGCGCAAAATGATCTGGCCGGTCGGTCCCTTCGCGGTGGCGGCGAAGTAATGCTGAGTGCCGGCGACCATCGCGGCCAGCACATCCTTCTCCGCGCGCGCGGCACCGTCGATCTCGACGACGAGGTCGCGCGAGACCTCGTCGAACACGGCTTCGAACACCGCCTCCTTGGTCTTGAAGTGATGATAGACCGCGCCCTTGGCGATGCGGGCTGCCTCAGCGATCTCGTCCATGGTGGTAGCGGCAAAGCCTTGCGTCCCGAACAGGCGGCGTGCCGCCGTCAGGATCGCCTCCGATGTCGCCGCCCGCCGTTCCGCCTGCTTGGCCATGGGTCTCGTCTAATCCAATCGTAGGCGGGCCGCCAGTTGACTTTTCGACCATCGGTCGGTATTTACCGACCATCAGTCGGTTTTATCACAGGATGCATCATGCCGAGCCGTGACATCGTCGAAGCTTTTGCCAAGCGCCTGGAGGACGGAGATTTCGTCGGCGCGATCGAGCACTTTTATACGCCCGACGCCGCGACCTACGAGAACAACGCCGCCCCGACCGTCGGGCGGGAAAATTTGGTCGCGAAGGAGCGCGGCGTGCTGGCCGCGACCAAGGAGGTCAAGGCCGTTCGCGTCGGACCGAGCCTGATCGAGGGAGACCATGTCGCGACCCGCTGGACCTTCAGCTTCACGAATGCCGAAGGCGTCACACGAACGCTGGACGAGATCGCATGGCAGACCTGGCGCGGCGACAAGCTGATCGAGGAGCGGTTCTACTACGATCCGAAGCAGCTGGGGCGCTGAGCAGGATCGGACCTACCGGTACACCAGGACCACGACCATGCCGACCAGAGGCGCAAGAAACCGAACGGCCTGCCACCGAGATCCGTCGATCGACCAGCGTCCGTAGACGATGGTGCCGCAATGCTGGGAGGGCGAGCCCGGTTGATCCCGAAACGCCTTCCAGCGCGCCTCGGCAGGCCCGAGAAAATCTTCCGGCTTGACCGTCATGTCGGCGCTGTTCAGCACCACCTGCATCATCTCGCCTTTCGGCTGGAACATGGCTTCGGCCCCGGGTGGCGCGAAAAAGCTGCGCTTCGGAGCGATGTGCCGCTCATGGAAATCCCGACCGACCGTGACGGCCGCGGCATATGGACTTACGAACGGCACGCCCGAGATGCCGGGAACGACGAGATGGCCCACCCCACGCACCTCCTGCCAGGGAATGAAGAGACCCTTGAGCCACGGCCTATGAAACCGGATGCCCGCGGCAGACATCGAGACGACTGCCCGATCCGCATAGAGGTGCCGGTAAGCTGAGAACAGGATCCATCCGAAACCCAGATAGAGCAACATCCAGCCGAAGACGTTCAGCGATGGATTGACGAGGTGGCTCCAGTAGAGACCGCGCATGACGCCGACATAGCTGGAGCGGCCATTTGGTCCACCGACCAACACGCTGATGAAACCGATCAGGCCGGAAACGACGATCAGGACAAGGACGCCGATCAACAATTCAAGAAGCAATGGCAGGCCGGACCGTCCGATCAGCGTCGTCAGTGCATAGGCTGCGAACGCCAGACCCAGGAGAGCAAGATAGACGGCGGCCAAAACCGCTCCGCTCTGGGCGCGGCTCTCGGCGTGGAGGGCAATCGCAAGCCCGGCGACGCAGGCCCACATGGCCCAGGGAAGGCGGTCCATCCGCCATTTATCCATCGTGTATTCGACCGTCGCCGAAACATCGGCGGAAGGCTCGCTCATGGCCAGGCCCTCGGGATCGCAAATGCATCCGTTGCCGACGCGGCGCACGGGAGCCTCGTCGATGCACGAAACGTATCACGCCGAAAAGCGGCGGCGTACTGGATGCCCCGCTTTCGCGGAGCATGACAGCGGGAATTGGCGCCACCATTCCCCTCCCATCCCGCATTTGTATCGATTTGTTATCGATACCCTCGCTTGAACACGCAGAAGTGGTCACGCCGCCAGCCGCAAACGGGGATAATTCATAGTTCGTCAAAGGTTTGCAGCGAATTCTCCGGACCGAGCTGGACGAACGCCCCCTTGTGCTAGGCTCTGGAATGCGGACTCAACTGACCACCTATTTCGCGCGGCTGTTTGCCGGCGATCTGTCGGCGTTCGGCGGTCCCGTGACGGACGAAGCCGTGGCCGGCCATATCCGTGCCGAACAGATGGCGCTGGTGCTCGGCTATTCGGTCGGCATCATGCTCGCCAATGCCTGCAACGCCCTCGTGCTCGCCATCGCGCTGTGGCAGTCGCCCGACAGGATACCCGCCCTGGTCTGGGCCGCCGCCGTGGCCAGCGCCGCGATCGCGTTCGGTCTGCAATCCCGCGCCGCGCGCCGCATCACCAAGCCGCAATTCGTCTCCCGCCGCACCATGCACCGCCTGGTGCGCAATGCCTTCGTCCTCGGTGCCGCCTGGGGCATCGTCCCCGTCGCCTTCTTCACCGATGCTTCGACCGGCGGCCAGCTCGTCATCACCTGCCTGTGCTCGGGCATGCTGGCCGGCGGTGCGCTCGCCTTTGCCACCATCCCGATCGCGGCCATCGCCTTCACGGCCCCGATCTTCGTCGGGATCGCCATCTGCCTCGGCAGGAACGGCGATCTGGCCTTTCTCCTGATCGCCTTCCTCGTCGTGGTCTATGGCAGCGTGCTGATCCGCGGCGTGTTCGTCAATTCGTTCTCGTTCGCGCGGCGCGTCACGCAGCAGATCGAGGCGGAGCGCACGGTGCGCCTTGATCCCCTGACCCACCTGCCCAACCGCGTCGCCTTCAACGAGACGCTCGAGGCTGCGCTGAAGCGACTGGCGCTCTCCGGCGAGGAGTTTGCGGTGCTCCTGCTCGATCTCGATCGCTTCAAGGAGGTCAATGACAAGTTCGGCCATCCCGCCGGCGACGAATTCCTGGTCCAGGTCGCAAGCCGCCTGCAACGCTGCACCCGCGCCGCCGAGCATGTCGCGCGCATCGGCGGCGACGAATTCGCGCTGGTGATGGCCAATCTGGCGCGCCCCGAAGATGCCCTCGAGATCGCCGAACGCTTCGTCGCGGCCTTCGAGGAGCCGTTCCGCATCGAGGGCCGCCAGGTCGTGGGCGCAACCAGCGTCGGCATCGTGCTGGCGCCGCGCGACGGCACCACGCCGCTCGACATCATGAAGAATGCCGATGCAGCGCTCTACCGCGCCAAGAAGGCTGGCCCCGGCACGATCCGCTTCTTCGAGGAAGCCGACGACAGGGTGTCACGCGATCGCAAGGCACTGCAATCGGACCTCGAGGGCGCGATCGCGCGAAACGAGCTGTTCCTCGTCTTCCAGCCGTTCCTCGATCTCGACCAAAGCCGGATCACCGGCTTCGAGGCGCTGCTGCGCTGGCAACATCCCGAGCGCGGACTGGTGCCGCCGAGCGAATTCATCCCGATCGCGGAAGAGACGGGACTGATCCACGAGATCGGCGAATGGGTCATCCGCCGCGCCTGCGCGACGGTTGCCAAATGGCCTGACGAGATCAGGGTCGCCGTGAACTTCTCCGCGGCGCAGTTTCACAACGCCGGCATCCTCCAGATCATCGTGCAGGCGCTCAGCGACGCCAAGATCGCCCCGCACCGGCTCGAGATCGAGATCACGGAATCGATGCTGCTGTCGAAATACGGCTCGGCCGAGCCCGTGCTGAACGCGCTGCTGCAGCTCGGCGTCACCGTGGCGCTCGACGATTTCGGGACTGGCTTCTCCTCCCTCACCTATTTGCGCAAGCTTCCGTTCAGCCGCATCAAGGTCGACCAGTCCTTCATCCGCGACATGCTGGTGCAGCCCGACTGCGCGGCCATCGTGAAGTCGGTGGTCTCGCTTGCGCGCGACCTCGACATCGGCGTGGTCGCCGAGGGCGTCGAGACCGCCGACCAGCTCGAATATCTCAGGCAGATCAATTGCGACGAGGTTCAGGGCTATTTGATCAGCCGCCCGGTGTCGGCGGACGGCGTGCTGGCGCTGCTGGAGACCAAGAAGTATCGAGCGACGTTCGCGGCGTAGGTTTTCCCGCACGGCCATCCTTTGGGACGAAGTAGCCCGGATGGAGCGAAGCGCAATCCGGGACAGCGCGCGACGGAGCAAGACCGCCCCCGGATTTCGCTTCGCTCCATCCGGGCTACGATCCTTCCTACCTCATATCGCATCCGCCCGCAGCAGCGTATCCACGGTGATGGTGCCCCGCGCACGGGAGACGCAGGCGCAGATCTTCTGGTTGCTCTCTTTCTGATGGTCGCTGAAGAAGACGTCGCGATGGTCGATCTCGCCGTCGACCTCGACCACGTCGATCGCGCACAGGCCGCATTCGCCGCGCTTGCAGTCGTACATCACGTCGTGACCGCCGGCATTGAGCACATCCAGCATCGAGCGCTCGCGCGGGATCTCCAGCTCCACATTGGAGCCCTTCAGGCGCACACGGAACGTTTCGGTCGGGAGCGCGCCGCTGGAGCCAAAGGTCTCGTAGCGGAGATCGGGCAGCGCATGGCCGGCACCGATCCAGGAATGGCGCGCGGCATCGAGCATGCGCATCGGGCCGCAGAACAGCGCGAGCGCGCTTTTGGGCACCGAGGCGAACAGCGCGTCGAGATCGAGCCGCTTGCCTTCGTCGCCGGCATGAACGACCAGGCGATCGCCGAGCAGCGCTGCGAGGTCATCAAGATAGGCGGCCTCTGCCCGGGAGCGCACCGCATAATGCAGCGCGACGTCGGCGCCGCGGCGCGCCAGCGCCTGCGCGGCGCCGAGGATCGGCGTGATGCCGATGCCGCCGGCGATCAGGCAATAGCTTTCGCGCGACCAGTCCACGGCAAGGAGCGAGGCCGGCTGCGTGATGTCGAGCCGCGCGCCCGGCGCGAGCTGCCACATGTAGCGCGAACCGCCGCGGGAATCCTCGGCGCGGCGCACGGCGATCTTGAAGCCGGCCGGGGAGGCCTCGCCCACCAGCGAATAAGACCGCGTCTCCGGCAGGCCGTCGATGGTCACGCTGACGTTGATGTGGCTGCCGACCGGATAGGCGACGCCGTCATACTGATCCGGCCGGATCAGAAATTCGCGGATGCCGGGAGCGAGATCGCGCGTCGACACGAGCGTTGCCGGAGTCCAGGTTTCGATGAAGCGCATGGTGATGGCCCTCAGTCGGCTGCAGACTTGATCAGCGCGAGCGCCGGCAAGAGGTCCAGATGGGTCCGGTTGCGCAGCGCGAGCCGCAAGTTGCGCACGGCGAGCCGCGCGTGCTCGCGCATGATCGCCTCGGCGCGCGCGCCTTCGCGGTTCTCGATCGCGTCGATCACGACGCGATGGTGGTCCTGCCCGATGATCAGGATCTGCTGCGCCTCGGGCAGCGCGGATTGCGCCATCACGAAGCCGCTGGGCGAGGCAAACGGCAGAGCCGAGGCGCGGTCGATCTGGCGGATCAGCGGCGGACTGCGCGACAGTTCCGTGAGCAGGGCGTGGAAGCGCGCGTTCAGCGTGACGTAGGACGAGAAGGCTTCGATCGAGATCGGCACCTGGCGCAGCAATTCGTCGATCGCGGCCAGGCACTCCTTCAGGGGCTCGAGCTCGCGCGCGGAGACGCCGCGCTCGGCCGCAAAGCGCGCGGCGAGGCCTTCGAGCGTGCCGCGCAGCTCGATGGAGTCGGAGATGTCGCGCTCCGAAAACGCCTTCACCATGAAGCCGCCGGAGGGGATCGCCTCCAGGAGGCCCTCCTCCTCCAGCCGCACCAGCGCCATGCGCACCGGTGTGCGCGAGGCGCCGGTGGTCTCCACCGCCTGGAGTTCGGAGATGCGCTCGCCCGGACGCAAAGTGCCCGACAGGATCTGGTCGCGCAATGCGAGCTGCGCCTTCACGGTTTGCGAGACGGAACGGTCGACCTCACGCTCGGCCATGGCCGGTTACTCCGCGGCCTGGAGGCGCTGCGGCGCGGTTTCCTTCGCCACCATCTTGTCGATCAGCTTGCGCGACCACATCGCGCCGGCGTCGATGTTGAGGTTGTAGAAGATGCGGTCCGGGTTCTCGTCCATGGCGCGCTGCTGCGCTTCGAGGATCAACTCGTCCTCGTGGAAGATGCCGGAGACGCCCTCGCGGATCTCGGAGGTGATGCGCTGCTCACCGAGCTGATAGTTGCGCACGAAGGCCCAGAAATAATGGCAGGTCTTCTCGGTTTCCGGCGTGATGGTGTTGAGCACGAAGCCGTTGACGCCCTGGGAGCGGTCGCCTTCCGGCGCGCCGGTGCCCGTCGGCGCCACGCCGACGTCGATCGCGATGGTGCATGGCGCTTCGAAACGGATGATCTGCCAGCGATCGACGAGACCGGGCTTGCCGAGCTGCTTGGCCCAGAACGGCGGCGGCTCGATGCCGCGCATCCAGCGCGTCACCGTCACCGTCTTCTCGCCATGGGTGACGTCGAACGGCGCTTCGGTGACTGCTTCGTTGCCGATCGAGGAACCGTGCACGAAGGTCTCGTGGGTGAGATCCATGAGATTGTCGAGCACGAGGCGATAGTCGCATTTGACGTGGATGGTCTTGCCGTCGCCGGCCCAGGCCGGATCGTGATTCCAGTGCATGTCCGGAACGAGCGCGGGATCGGCCAGCGCGGGATCGCCCATCCAGAGCCAGATGTAGCGGTGACGCTCGACCACGGGATAGGAGCGCACGCAGGCCGACGGGTTGATGGTCTCCTGCGAGGGCATGAAGGTGCAGCGGCCCTGCGCGTTGAACTTGAGGCCGTGATAGCCGCAAACGACGGTGTCGCCTTCGAGCCGGCCCTTGGACAGCGGCACCAGGCGATGCCAGCAGGCATCCTCCAGCGCAGCCACCGAACCGTCGGCCTTGCGGTACATCACGACATGCTTGCCGCAGATCGTCCGCGGCAACAGCGCCGGCTTGACGTCGGCATCCCAGGCGGCGGCGTACCAGGCATTCATCGGGAAGGGTTTTGTCATCGGTCTCACTCCCACGGATCATGTATGCGTTATGTATACAATAACAGGGAGGTCGCGTCATTCAAGCCTTATTTATGACTACCATAGTACCTATATGACAATTTATGTATACACACCGCGCCCAGGTCGTTTCCTCTCAGATGATGGCGCGCATTACCCTCCCCTAGAGGGGAAGGGCCACTGCGCATGAAGCGAAGCAAGATGCGGAGCGGGTGGGGTGATCCCTCCCCTCGGGCACTGTTAGTCGCGGAGGAACCTTCACCTCCCCCCGCTCGCGCTAACGCGCGATCGACCCTCCCCCTCGAGGGGAGGGTAAGAGAGGCTAGCGGCTACAGCGCAAACACCTTCGCCAGGCCGGCCTGCGCCTCTTGCTGGATCCGCTTCAGGTGCTCGGGGCTGCGGAAGCTTTCGGCGTAGATCTTGTAGACGTCCTCGGTGCCGGACGGCCGAGCCGCGAACCAGCCGAAATCGGTCTCGACCTTGATGCCGCCGAAGGGCTGGCCGTTGCCGGGCGCCTTGCTCAGGGTGGCACGGACGGGATCGCCGGCGAGCTCCTTCAAGCCGAGCTGCTCCGGCGTGACGGACTTCAGGATGGTCTTCTGCGGCCCGGTCGCGGCGACGTCGATGCGGGCGTAATGGGGCATGCCGAACTCGGCGGTGAGATCGCCGAACAGCTGGCTGGGATCGCGGCCGGTCTTCGCCATGATCTCGGCGGCAAGCAGACCGAGGATGATTCCGTCCTTGTCGGTGGTCCAGACCCCGCCGTCGCGGCGCAGGAATGAGGCCCCCGCACTCTCCTCGCCGCCGAAGCCGAAGCCGCCCGTGAGCAGGCCGTCGACGAACCATTTGAAGCCGACCGGCGTCTCGACCAGCTTGCGTCCGAGCTTCTTGGCGACGCGGTCGATGATCGAGCTCGACACCACGGTCTTGCCGATCGCGGCATCCTTGCTCCAGTTCGGGCGGTGCGCGAACAAGTAAGATATCGCGGTCGCCAGATAATGGTTCGGATTCATCAGGCCGCCGGTGCGCGTGACGATGCCGTGCCGGTCGGCGTCGGTGTCGTTGGCAAACGCGACGTCGAAGCGGTCGCGCATCCCGATCAGGCTCGCCATCGCGTAAGGAGACGAGCAGTCCATGCGGATCTTGCCGTCCCAGTCCACCGTCATGAAGCGGAAGGTCGGGTCGATCGCCTCGTTCACCACGGTGGCCTTCAAGCCGTAGCGCTCGATGATCGGATGCCAGTAGTGCACGGCGGCGCCGCCGAGCGGATCGATGCCGATGTTGATGCCGGCGGATTTGACCAGCTCGAGGTCGACGACGTTGCCGAGATCGGCGACGTAGGGCGTGACGAAGTCGGTCGGATGGACGTTCGATGATTTCAGCGCCCTGGCATAGTCCACGCGCTTCACGCCCTCGAGGCCGTCGGCGAGGTAGGCATTGGCGCGCTTCTCGACGACGCCGGTGACATCGGTGTCGGCCGGGCCGCCATGCGGCGGATTATATTTGTAGCCGCCGTCTTCCGGCGGGTTGTGCGATGGCGTGATGACGACGCCGTCGGCAAGGCCGCTCGTGCGCCCTTTGTTGTAGGTGAGGATCGCGTGCGAGATCACGGGCGTCGGCGTATAGCCGCCGTCCTTGTCGATCATGATGTCGATGCCGTTGGCGGCGAACACCTCGACCGCGCTCACCAGCGCCGGCTCGGCCAGCGCGTGGGTGTCGATGCCGATGAAGAGCGGGCCGGTCAGCCCCTTTTCCTTCCGGTAGTCGCAGATCGCCTGGGTGGTCGCGAGGATATGGCCTTCGTTGAACGTGTTCTTGACAGAGGTGCCGCGATGGCCGGAGGTGCCGAACGCCACGCGCTGCGCGGGATCCGCTACATCGGGCTTGCCGGCGAAATAAGCCGTCACCAGCCGCGGAATATTGGTGAGCGCGTCCGGCGAAGCCTGCTTGCCTGCCGCGGGATGAACATCAGCCACTGAACTATCCTCGTCGTTGTCGAATTGAGGCCCTGCCGCACCATAGCATTGGGCTTGCACACGCCAACTCAAAAGCCATCGGCCGACGCCGGCAACAAATGGCCGCATTTGGGTCCATGAATGGGGACATGACCATTCTCGCAACGGCCCTGCTGCTCGCCAGTTCCTTGGTGCTGTCGTCTCCCGGATACGTCGAGCAAACCGGTATCGAACTCAACCCGATGCTGCGCAACGCAGCCGTGGATCATGACCTCGCCAAGGTGAAGCGCCGGTTCGAGCGGGAGCTCCGTAGCGACAGCACGGACAGCCCCGGCGCATCCACCGGGCGCTAGCGCCGCGCGTCGTACTGTCGGCACCGCAATGCAAATTGCGGGATCATGCTATGGTCGAGGTCTTCCGGCTGTTCGAATCGCCTCATGGCTGTCCTGCGCAAGCTGCTCCCCCTGCTGATCGCCTGGCTGATCCCGGCGGGCGGGCCGTCGTCTGCGGTGGCGGCGGAGTTTTACACCGAGGATCTCCGCATCCCCATGGCGGAGGCCGGGCCGCAGGGTCTGGAGGCCTTTCTGGTCCGCCCGGCCGGCGCGAAGCGCTATCCGCTCGCGCTGCTCAGCCACGGTTCGCCGCGCAGCTTCGACGACCGCGCGAGCATGTCCGCGCACCGATATTACGGCATCGCGCTGGAATATGCCCGGCGCGGCTTTGCGGCACTGATTGTGATGCGGCGCGGCTACGGCACCTCGCCCGGCGGACGCGTCGACAGCGTCGGCGGTTGCGCCAAGGCCGCTTACCTCCCCGCCGCCACGGTCGCGGTGGCTGATTTGCGCGCCGCGATCGATGCGATGGCGCGGCGGAGCGACGTCACGACATCAGGCATGATCGCGGCCGGCCATTCCGCCGGCGGGCTCGCGACCATCGCGCTGACGGCGCAGGCGCCGCCTGGTCTCATTGCCGCGATCAATTTCGCCGGCGGCCGCGGCTCGCGCGACGATGACGACGTCTGCAACGAGGATGGGCTGGCGCAGGCTTTCGCCACCTTCGGCAAGACCTCGCGCGTGCCGACACTGTGGGTCTACGCGACCAACGATTCCTATTTCGGCCCTGACCTCGCGCGCCGCCTCCATGACGGGTTTCGCGCCGGTGGCGGCAACGCGACATTCATCGCTGCGCCGCCCTTCGGCGACGACGGTCACTATCTCTATTCGGTGGCGAGCCGTCCGCAATGGACGCCCTATGTCGACGCCTTCCTGCGCGAGCGCGGCCTCCTCGGTCGCGACATCCTGGGCTTGCCCGAGACCTTACCGCCGCCGCGCCAGCTCAACGAGGCCGCCAGGGGCGAGTTCGCGCGCTATCTCGCCAGCATGCTGCCGCACAAGGCTTTCGCGGTCTCGCCGAACGGCGGCTATGGCTGGCGCGCGGGACGCGTCACGGCCGAGGAGGCCCAGCGCGACTCGCTGGCTGCCTGCCTGAAATGGTCGCAGACCTGCACGCTCTATGCGATCGACGACCATCTGGCCGGGCCGTTGCAAGCGCCCCCCACCGATCAGAGCGCCCGCGCGCGGCAGTGACCGCGCGGGAAGCCGGTTGTTAACTCCGGCGATTTATGACGGAGCAATGCTGTGGGATCGGGCACGCTTCAATCTCGGCGCAACGTGGAGACACGTGGCGGTCGTCCTGCTGTTGTCGGCCCCGCTCGGCGCGCACGCCGCAGACGGCGCCACGGAGCTCGGCGCCGGCGAGACGCCGTCATCCCGGGCCCTGATCCGGAAGATCATCGAGCGAGAAACCGCGAAGACCGACTTACCGGCCGACATCGCCGAAGCGGTCGTCTTCGTCGAAAGCGGCTACAATTCGGCCGTCATCGGCAGCGTCGGCGAGATCGGCCTGATGCAGGTGCGGCCCGAGACGGCGGCGATGCTGGGCTTCCGGGGCAGCGATGCGGAACTCGCCGAACCCGACATCAACATCCATTATGGGGTGCTTTATCTCAGCCAGGCCTGGCGTCTGGCCGGCGGGGACATCTGCCGCGCCCTCATGAAATACCGGGCAGGCCATGGCGAGGAAGCCATGACGCCGCGGTCGCAGGTTTATTGCAACCGGGCCCGCAACCGTCTCGCCGCCTTGAACTCGAAGGCGCCCGAGGCCGCGGTCGCGACCGTACCGGAGCCGGCGCCGGCGCCCCGCCCCACTCCCGCCGCGCCCGCAGCGGTCCCGGCAAAACGGGTGAACACATCGAAGGTCGCGGCGCAGCCCAAAACCGTCTATGCCCGCTATCGTCAGGGCACCGCGGCGGCCAGCCGCGCCTATTGGGCTGCTCACGAGGCCAGGGTCAGCCGGATCAAGGCGCGCATCGAGGCGAAATGGAAGCGGGTCGCTTCGCGCTGACGAGGTTGCGTTACAGCCGCTCGCTGAGCGCGAGCTTGTAGCCGACCCCGGTGACGGTCGCGATCACCGGCGTGCCGCTGCCGACGAGCTTGCGGCGCAGCCGCGCCACCAGCGCGTCGACCGTGCGGATGTCGACCTCGGCCTGGCGGTTGCTGACGACTTCGATCAGATAGTCACGGCTGAGCGGCCGTCCGTCGGCGCCGACCAGCGCCGCGAGCAGGTCGAACTCGGCACGCGTCAGCGCCACCGGCTTGCCATCGCTGCCGAGCAGCTCGCGCCGGGTCAGGTCGATGATCCAGTCCCCGAAGGCGATCGAATTGTGGTTGCGCGCCGCCTTGCGGTCGAGCGAGCGCCGCCGCAGCACGCTGCGGGCGCGCGCCAGCAGATCGCGCAGATTGATCGGCTTGGTGACGTAGTGGTCGCCGGCGATCTCGAGGCCGAGGATGCGATCGACGTCGGTGTCGCGGCGCGTCACGAAGATGATGCCCGCGTTGCTGGTCGTCTGGATCTCCTTGGCGAGCTCGAAGCCGTCGCCGTCGGGCAGCTGCAGGTCGAGGAAGACGAGATCGGTGCGCGCGCGCAGCGCCTGACGGCATTCCGCGCAGGAGCCGGCGCCGACCACGTCGAAATTGTTGTCGCTGAAATAGCCGACCAGCATCGTCCGCGTCACCGGATCGTCCTCGACGACGATCAGCCGCTCGCGGCCGGCGGGACGCAATTCCCGAAGTGCGGAATCAACCACGGTCTTGGGTGTCCTGTTTGCCTGCGGCCCGCCTTGCAAATTCAAGCCGCCGCGCAATGCGCTGTCATGTGAACGGACATTCACGACTTGTTCGAGCCCCCGAAATTAGCCGCCGCAATAATAGGCGCGTTGCGACGCGCAAACAATATTGCTCATGGTCTCCACACATTAAGTATGAAGTGGCCCACAATTCTCATCGCGCGCATCAATGTGCAGGGTGGGCCCTGTCGCCGGCATTGCACCCAGCCTCGGCCACCGATCCCGAACATTCGAAACCGGGCTCAACCCCCGGTTAAGGTAAAAAAGGCGTTCGGCTTCGGAAAGCCCGGCGCCGCCACTATGGTCGCGCCAGCACAAAACCACGGAGCAGGCGTGATGCAGGGGCAGGCCCGGTTGGCTGCCGGTCGAACCGAGCAAGGCACAGTGCCGTTCGCTCGTTCACACACGCTCGATGTCCTGCGCGGCCTCGCCATCGCCGGCGTGATGGCGATCCATGTCTCGCAGGCATTTCCGTCGAATATCCGCGCCATCGATTTCGCCTTCATGTGCGGCTGGACCGGCGTCAACGTGTTCTATTTCGTCAGCGCCATGACGATGTGCTTGATGTGGACGCAGCGCACCGAAACCAGTCCGACGCGCAAGTTCTATATCCGCCGCTTCCTGCGTATCGCGCCGCTGTTCTGGCTCGCGATCCCGATCTATCTCATCATCAACGGCACCGGACCAAGCGACAATGCGCCCAATGGTATCGGGCCGCTTCAGGTGATCCTGACCGCGACCTTCCTGCACGGCTTCTGGCCGGACAGCGTCAACAGCGTGGTGCCCGGCGACTGGTCGATCGCAGCGGAGATGACCTTCTATCTCGTCTTCCCGCTTCTGATCACCGCATTCGGGTCGCGCCGTCATCGCTATCTCGCGCTGGCGATCGTGCTGCATCTCGTCAATGTCTTCCTGTTCAAGCCGTGGGCCTTCGCGCTGTTCTCGGCCTATTACGGCCCCGGCCACGGGGCGTTCGTCTGGACCACGCTCCACCTCAGCTTCCTGAACCAGCTTCCGGTCTTTCTGGTCGGATGCGCTCTGTTCTTCTCGCTGCGCGACGGCTTTGCCAAGTCGGACGCCGCGATCTATGCCGTCTTCATCGCGCTGTCCTTCATCGCCGACCGCGTCACGGGCTCACACGAGTTCAACTATCTCATGATCAACCTCGTGCTCGGCGCGCTGGTTGCCGGTTGCATCAAGCTTGCCATCCGCTTCCAGCCGCTCGAGGCGCTCGGCCGCAATTCCTATTCGATGTACCTGTCGCATTTCGCGGTGGTCTACGGCCTGCGTCAGCTCTGGCCGCTCGCGGACGGGCTGGTTTCGCTGCTCATCGCCTATGTCGCCACCGCCGCGCTGAGCTATCTGATCGCACGCGCCACATGGCATCTGGTCGAACGGCGCGCGCAGGACCTGGCGCATCGCCTGACATCAACGGGATCGGACCGGTCAAGCCTCCGGCCAACCGTCGCCGCCACGGCGACCAGCATGCGCTGAACGACCACCACCCGCTCCCCGCCGATCAGGTGCGGCTTGCTTCATTGCCGCCTTCGACTCTACTGTGAAGACTCTTCACACGGGAGTGGGCACCATGGAGGTCATACTGCTCGGCACCGGCGGCCCGCGCCCGGACCCGCGGCGCATGGCGACGACCACGCTGATCAGGCTCGGCGACGAGAACATCCTGTTCGACGCCGGCCGCGGCGTCGTGGTGCAGCTCAGCAAGGCCGGCGTTCCACTCGGCGCGATCAACACGGTCTTTCTCACGCACCATCACTTCGACCACATCGGCGACCTCTACGACGTGATGCTGAATTCATGGATGCACGGACGCAAGGACGCGTTGCGCGTCCATGGTCCCCCGGATACCGAACGGCTCGTCAACACGCTGATCACGCAGGTCTACGACAAGGACATCGCCTGGCGCGATCAGGGCGAGCCGAGCCTCGGCGGCTGGAAACCCGTCGTCGCAGCCGACATCATACCGGGTCCCGTTCTCGACACCGGACGCTGGAAGATCAGCGCCGAGCTGGTCGAGCATGGCGACGGTCTCGACATGCAGCCGGCCTTCCTCGCGCGGTGGATGTGCCTCGGCTACCGCTTCGAAGCCGAGGGCAAGGTCATTGCGATTTCCGGCGACACCGTCCCCTGCCCCGGGCTCGAGCGGCTGGCACAGGGAGCCGACCTGCTCGTCCAGTGCTGTTTCCTCGCAACGCCGGAGATCACCAACGAGCACCTTCGCCGTCTTGCGAAATTCACGATCGCCTGCGGCGACACCGTCGGCAAGGTGGCGGCCAAGGCCGGCGTCAAGAAGCTCGCGTTGACCCATCATCGGCCGCGTACCAACGACGCCATGCTGAACGCACTGCTCGAAGATGTCAGGCAGGACTATTCGGGTCCTGTCGTGCTCGGCGAGGATCTCACGCGGATCGAACTCTGAGGGCCGTCGCCCGGCCCGCAACGGGATGTGCGCGCAGGCCTTCCGGCATCAGGACGATCCGACCTCGATCCGGAACGACAATTGCTCTTCCGCGCCTGCTGCGATGTGCATCAGGCCGGGCTTGTCGCTGAACTCGCCGTCGAACCCGGCTGGACTGGCGTAACCGCGCCAGGGCTCGATGCAGAGGAAGGGTGCGCCGGATGGTTTCGACCAGACGCCAAGCTCGCGAAAGCCGCGCCAGGACATTGTGAGCCAGGGACCGGTGGGCGCGGCATAGCGGACCGCGTTGCTCTCGATCCGGTCGAAGATGACGGCATCGTCGGTGAAAAGGGATTCGGACAAGGGGAGCACCGCACCTTTGACCGGGCTCGGCTCCGTTGCCGGGCGCAGCAATCCGCCATCGAGACGGCGGACGGGAGACGATTCCGCGCTCGCGAAAGTCAGCGAATAGCTCTCCTTGGCAAGCCCCGGCTGGAGCGGCCAGTTGAACGCGGGATGACCGCCGATCGAAGCCGGCAATGTCTCCTTGCCTTTGTTGGCGATCGTGAGAGTCAGATCGAGGCCGGCGCTGTCGAGCGTATAAGTTGCGGTCAGCCGGAATGCGAACGGGTAGAGCGCACGCGTCGTCTCGCTGTCTTCGAGCACCAGCACGCAGCGGCTCTCGCCGCGCTCCCTCCACGCAAAACGGTTGTCGCGCGCAAAGCCGTGCTGGGTCAGCCGGTAGGTCTTGCCCCGGTGCCGCAATTCGTCCCTGGCGAGGCGCCCGACGATCGGAAACAGCAATGGCGCATGGCGCAGCCATTCCGGCCCCGCCTGCCAGACGAATTCGGTGGTGCCGTCCTTCAACGAGCACAGCTCGGCGCCATGCGCCTTGATGGTCGAGACAAGTCCGCCGCTGCGGAGAGTGTGGGTATCGTCACTCATGGCCGACATCTACACTGCGCCTCCAACCGCAGCAAGGCGGGCACCAGCCATGCGCGGAGCGTCGGCACCGTGCAGAGCTGCGTCATATTTCTGTACCTAACGGTTGCTCCTTTACGGGTTCGTCCACCGCCTGCGTCTCGCAGCCCGGGCGAATTCCGATCAACCATTGTGGTAGCCAATTGAAATTCTTCATCAACGGCCGCTTTTTATCGCAAAAACTCACCGGCGTTCAGCGCTACGCTGCCGAGATCGTCAAGGCGATCGACGCGCAGCTGGCATCGGAGCAAACGCCGGCGTCGCTGCGAAATGCAGACTGGCAATTGCTGACGCCCGTGGATGCAAGCGAGGACCTTCACCTCGAGCGAATCAAGGTCCGCAACGTCGGCCGCTTGCGCGGGCACGCCTGGGATCAAATCGATCTGGCGCGGGCCGCGGCGGGAGGCCGCTTGATCAGCCTGGCCAATGCCGGCCCGGTGTTCCATCGCGACCACATTGTCGTGATCCACGACGCGCAGGTTTTTCGCAGGCCCGACTTCTTCAATTGGCGTTATCTGGCCGTTCACCGCACGATGGGCCGGCTGCTGGCCCGACATGCAAGCATCGCAACCGTATCCGCTTTTTCGCGCAAGGAGCTTGCCGAAGTGCTGAATCTGTCGGCAACCGCGATCCCGGTTTTTCCCAACAGCGCAGAGCATTTCGCCAAGACGAAGCCTGATCCGGACATCATTGCCCGACTCGGCCTCCAGCCCCGGAAGTTCTTTCTCTATGTGGGCTCGCGGACCAAGAACAAGAATCTTTCCGTCGCGATCCGAGCGGTCCAGCTGCTCGATCGGGCCGACGTTCCGCTGGTCATCGTCGGAGGCGATAACAGCAAGGTCTTTCAGGACAATTCAGGCGATGGAGCCTCCGGCCTGCTGCTGGCCGGGCGTCTCACGGACAGCGAGATCGCGGCGCTCTATGCGCACGCGTCGGCGTTCGTATTCCCTTCGCTCTATGAGGGTTTTGGCGTGCCGCCACTCGAAGCCATGATCTTCGGTTGCCCGGTCATTGCCTCGACGGCCGATGCCGTCGTGGAGACATGCGGCGACGCCGCTGCGTATTTTAGCGCCAGCGATGCCGAAGCGCTGAAGCAGCTCATGCTCGAAAGACTGGCAACGGGTGCCGTCTCCGATCAGGAACGCATGCGGCAGCACGATCGCGTTGCATTCTATTCGTGGAAGAAATCGGCGAAGGCCCTGCTCGATCATCTCGCAGGCCCGGCAAACGTCGCCAGCGCTGCTTGAAATTCGACACGACTCGCCCGTTGCGCGCAATGGTTCCTGCACAAACCTTTTGCAACTTGCTGCCTGATGCATGGTTCCATGACATTTCTTTCGCTTTTACAGCGATCGCACGCACGCGAATGATCATGGCGCAACATCACCACATCGCTGCCCCATTATCGCTACGTATTCGAGGAACTGTGTTTCGCACTAGCGAACACAGAACAGGGATACACGATGTCCGGCTCTCCGACGCAGCCTTATGCGAGGCAAACGATGAAAGTGCTGCACATCGCCGAGACGATTCGGGGCGGGATTGCGAGCTACCTGAACGAGTTGCATCCCCAGCAACAGGCAAGCTTCGGCGCGGACAATGTGCATTATGTCGTGCCGTCGGATCATCGTCGCGATCTTCCAGGGGTCGATGACAATCACATTACGACGTTCGAACGACCCAGCCGCGGCGTCGCCGGACTCTTCCAGATGCTGCGCGCGAGCATGCAGGCCCTGGATGCCTTCCGTCCTGATGTCGTGCACCTGCATTCCTCGTTCGCGGGCCTCGTGCTCCGCCCTGCGCTTGCGGCCCGCTCGGACGGACCGCGCGTCGTCTATTGTCCGCACGGCTGGGCGTTTTCGCGCCAGACCGGCCGGCTCAGTCACGTGGTGACGAAGGCGGCGGAGAACCTGCTCGCACGAACGTCGGACCGAATCATCTGCATCTCCGGCGACGAGTTCAACGAAGCCGTCCGGGCGGGAATTCCCGCCGACCGCCTCACGCTCGTCCATAACGGCATCTCGAAGACGCGCTCGCCGCAGCCCGTCGCGGCAGACTGGACCTCCAAGAAGGTCAAGGTTCTCTTCATCGGGCGCCTGGACCGTCAGAAGGGCTTCGATCTCCTGATCGAGGCGGCGCGCGAACTCGAAGACGTACTTGATGTCCGTATGATCGGCGCCTCCGTCGTCAACAAATATGAAGGCCCGAGCGTCCCGCCTAACGTGTCCCTGCTGGGCTGGCTCGACCGCCCGACCATCGAGACCCAGCTCGAGGCTGCCGATCTCGTCGTGATCCCGTCACGATGGGAGGCCTTCGGCCTCGTTGCCCTGGAAGCGATGCGCGCAGCAAAACCCATCCTGGCGTTCCGCAGCGGAGCATTGCCCGAGATCGTCGTCGACGGCGTCACCGGCGTGCTTTGCGAGCCCGTCGCCGTTCAGCCGCTCGTCGACGGTTTTCGGCGGGCGCTCGATTTCGATCTCAAGGTGCTGGGACAGCGCGGCTACGACCGGTTCAAGCAACTCTATGACGTTCAGAAGACGCATGGGCAGTTGCAGCAGGTCTATCTCGAGCTGCTCCAGAACGAAGGGACGCCGGTCGCGGCGAAGGCGGGACTGCAATCGGATCTCTCCAAGAATTTCTGATGGCTCGACTATTCGCACGCACCTTGGTTCGCGACAGTCTCCGCCTCGCGAGCCTCATCGCATCCGTTTTCCTGCCGGTCTCCGTCTGCGCACAGCAGGCGCAGCCGCTCGATGCCCGATTCCTGCTGGGGGTCGGCACGCATCAGGGCCTGGGTGGCCCGGTGAGCCCGCGCGGATACGTGCCTGCGGAGAACGTCACCCAGATCAAGCAGCTTGGCCTCAACGCCTTCCGCGACGATTTTCCCTGGTCCGATTTCGAGGTGGGGGGACGCCGGATGGGGTTCACGCCCAGGCTCAGCCGGCTGGAATCGCAAGTCAGGTCCGGCGTCGCCCGCCCCCTTCTGATCCTTGCGTTCGGCCATCATCTGGTCCCGAATTCCACGCCGCCGACGACCGATGAGGCGCGGCAGCGGTTCGCCGATTATGCGGCGGCGGCGGCGCAATCGGTCCTGCCGCAGCACCCACTCTTCGAACTCTGGAACGAATGGAATCTGGCGGCGAAGAAAGACGCCGCGTTCTCGCCGGAGAACTATCTGGCGCTCGCGCAAGTCGCGCGGCCGGCGGTCAAGCGGGTTGCACCGAATGCGCCTTTCCTGGTCGGCGCGCTCGGCGACGATCCGGGCTGGACATGGACGGAGAAGATGCTGCGAACCGGCATCCTTCAATATGCCGACGGCGCTTCGATCCATCTCTACAATTTCTGCATGGGCCCGAGCAAACGCACCTCGGCCGAGATCATCGACCGGCTCACGGCGTTTCACCGCCTCGTCGGCCAGGCAAGCGGAAACCCCAACTTCCCGATCTATGTCACCGAGACGGGCTGGACCACAGCCAGCAACAAATGCGGCGTCAGTGAGCAGGCCCAGGCCGACAATACAGCGCAGCTCATCCTGTGGGCGTCGACCGCGGCCCGCTGGCTCAAGGGCATGTGGCTCTATGAGCTCAAGGACAGTGGAAAGAATCCGTCCGAGCTGGAGGACAATTTCGGGCTCTATCGTTTCGACAATTCGCCAAAGCCGGTCGCCTGCGCGGCTCAAGGCGCCTGGGCCTTCATTCGCTCCAGCCTGAGTGCCGAGCGACGCGAGCTCGCCAGCGGCGTCGTGTCGATCAATGCATCGACGGCCTCCGGCGGCAGAATTGCCGTCTGGTCCGAGGCTCCGGACCGGCGCTACGAAATTCGGCTCAAGGGAGATCAGCAAGGCGCAAGCTTTGCGATGCCATGCGACCAGGCGGCGAAGCCTGCGTCCGGGGTCTGGATTCCCGTCTCGAGCACACCTGTTCTGATTGCAGCCAATGACAGTGCCGTTCCCACCCTGGAGATCAGGCCGGCGCGGTAGAGCCGATTTTGCAGACATGAGGTTGACGCGATGAAAGTTCTTTTGACATCCACGCTTTATCCGACGCCTCAGGCACCCAAGATCGTCGGCGGCGCGGAGATCTTCGCCCGCCGTTTCGCCGAAGGCCTGGTGCAACGCGGTGACGAGGTGGAAGTGATCCGGGCCGCATCCACCCCCGAGCAGGCCCCGGAAACCTGCGACGGCATCAACATCTACTCCGCTCCGGTGCGGAACGTGTATCTGCCCTTCACGGAGCAGAAGAACATCGCATTGCGCAGCATCTGGCACGCAATCGACGACTGGCAGATGCAGGCACCCTTGATCGCGGAACGTATCCGGGCCTTCAAGCCGGACGTGCTGCACTCCAACAATCTGTCGGGCCTCACCACCGCGATCTGGCGCGTCGCCGCCCAGCTCGGCGTTCCCGTGCTTCATACGCTTCACGACTATTACCTGACCTGTCCGCGCTGCTCCCGCTTCGACCACGGACGATCCTGCGAGCACACCTGCACGAGCTGCGGAATTCTGACCTTTCATCGCAAGCGTGCCACGCACTGGCTCAGCGCCGTGGTCGGCGTGAGCGAGCGCGTCCTGTCCATTCATACCGATATGGGCATGTTCGCGGAGACGCCGATCCGCACCGTGATCCGCAATGCCTCGACCGAGCCGCCGCAGTCGCCCTATCCCCGTCCGATTTGCACCACCGAGGTGACGTTCGGATTCATCGGCCGCCTCACCGAGGAAAAAGGCATCGACAATTTGATGCGAGCTCTGGCGCTGCTGCCCCCGGATCGCATCCGCATGATGATCGCCGGCCGAGTCAGCGACGAGGAGCAGCGACGCCTCAGGACGCTCGCGCCGGATGCGCGAATCGAGTTCATGGGCTTCGTGGCGCCGGACGATTTCTACAAGCAGGTCGACGTGGTGGTCGCGCCCTCCATCTGGCACGACCCCGGTCCCCTGGTCGTCGCAGATGCCAAGGCGGCCGGCAGGCCGCTGCTCGGAACGCGCTTCGGCGGCATGCCCGAGGTCATCCAGCACGGGGTGACCGGCTGGCTGACCGAAGCCGATCCGCAATCCCTGGCCAAGAGCATGCTCGCGGTCGCAGCCGACCCGCACAAGATCGACGAGATCAGCCGGCGCCTGATCGCCGATACCAACAAGTGGATCTTCTCGGACGTGCTGTCTTCATACAAGAACCTGTATGAACAATTGCGCGAGCAGCGGATGTCGCAGGTGCGCGCAGCAACGGCCGAAGCGCCGCAGGGAGCGGCGATCGTCGGTAAGGAGCGCCTCATTCCGCGATGACACGCCTGTTCGCGATGGCGGGCTACGTCTATCAGAGCGCCGCGGCGATCATCCTGATCTTCGCGATCAGCCATCTGCTGCCCGCCGCCGACTACACCAACTTTTCCCTCGCGCTGGCCTCGAGCCAATTGCTCTGCGTGCTGATGTTCGAATGGCTGCAGCTGGCCGGACTGCGTTTTCTGGCGGCAGCCAAGGAGGACGAGGCGGCCCGGCTGAGGTGGTCGCTGCTTGCGGCCGGCCTGACGAGCGCGGCCGCGCTCGTCGTGGTCGGGAGCTGCGCGTCGCTGACCAGCGTGCTGCCGAGAGGGATTATCGCGCTGGGCCTGAGCATCTCCGTCCTCCAGGGACTGACGGATCTCTATTTCCTGTCGATCCGCCTGTCCGACCGGCTCGGCATCGCCTCCGTGCTTCTGGCGCTGCGTGCCACCGCCCTTCTGGCCGGTGCCGTCGCCGGAGGCGTGATCTCGGGAACGGCCGAAGCGGCGCTGCTCGGCATCGCGTCGGGGCACGCCCTGGGCCTCCTCGCCGGCCTTGCCGCCTATCGCACGCCGATGGAGCGCGTGTCGTTGCAGAGGATGCTGGCCGACTGGAAGGAATTCTCCCGCTACGGCATGCTTGCGGCGGGCGCGTCCGTCATCCATTTGTCGGTGCCGGTGCTGCTCCGTGTCATCGTCATCGGCCGGCTGGGCGCGACGGGGGCCGGGGCCGGATTTTCGATGGCGCTCGACCTGCTGCAACGTCCCTTCTGGGTTCTCAATGCGGCGATCCACACCGTGAGCTATCCCGAGGTGGTCCACGATTTCGAGCACGCAAGCGGCGCAAAATCGGTGCAGTCGGCGCGGCGGATGTTCGAATTCATGATCTGCACCACCCTGGTGCTGCTCGGCGGACTGATTGGATTCATTCCAGATGCAGCCCATATCCTGGTGCCGCAGGCGAGCCTGGCCGGCTTTCTCGAGACGGCGCCAATGGTCGCCGCCTTCTATTTCCTGCACACCCATCTGCAGGCGACGATCGCGGTCGTCCCCCATCTCGAGAAGCTGGCGACCAGGCTGGTCCTCGTCGCGGCCGGCCAGCTCGCTCTTGTCGTCGCCTTCGCGCTGGTTGCGACCTCGGTCGGCCTGTCCCCGCGCGGCGCAGTCGGCTGCGCTGCGGTCGCCACGCTCGCGACCATGCTGGTCGCACTCGGTCCGACCCTGCGCTTTGAGGCATTCCCGCGCTGGCCGCTCGTCATGCAGGCCCTGGTGGCCGCGATCCTGATCGGATCGCTCGGCTCGATGCCGACGGAGCCCGCGACATGGCTCGCCGGCAAGATCGTGATCGCAGCGATTGCGACCGCGGTCATTGGATGGCGCGGGGACTTTCTGATGCCGGCCCGCCGCGGCTGATCCTCGCACCTCTTGCGATGCAGATCGGGTTCCGGTGCGGAACGGGCCCTCAGCAACGCGCTCCTGCCGCATCCCTGAGCATCCACAACTCCTACGGGTAAATCATGGGGTTTAACCGCCCATGGAAGCGGCATCCACGAACTTCCCGTGCAGGACAGAGTGCGAGCTGCGCGAAAGCACGAGGCGAAGATACTCCGAACGGCGGACACGAGCGCCACATCGCGGCGTCGCAACACCCGTCGTACGAAATCCTTCGCGCCGCCTGCGCATACATTCAGCAGTGCAAATCGCGAAAATCTTGAAAGCGCCTTCCTCGCGCCACGCTGAACCGGCATCGCATCGATATTCTGCTGCTGCCGAGCAAGTCTGTTCCTGCACAAGGAACCGCGTTTCGCTCGCGATTTGCAGCTTCGTTTTTATCTGAAATTCACACTCGACAGAGAAGCTTGAACGCAAATCCTGCGAGCAATTTCGTTCGCGCTGAAATCGAGTGTGCAATGTCCGATCAAACCATCCTGTCCGCCAGCGGCTTCATCAACTCCATTGGCGTCAACACCCACGCCGGCTTCGGGTGGACCGGCTACAACAATCTCGCGCTGATGGTCGACGACCTCGAGTATCTCGGCGTCACCCACCTCCGCGACGCGATGGGGACCAGCCCGGCTGCGCAACCCGTCGTCGATGGCCTGGCCGCCGCCGGCTACAAGTTCGACTTCCTGGTGTCGTCCGCCCTGCCCCAGACCGGCACAACCGGACTGCAGAACTACATCGCCTCGCTCGAGAAGTTCGCGGTGAGCCATCCGGGCAGCATCAGCGCCATCGAAGGGCTCAACGAGGCCAATCACCAGCCCTTCAGCTACAATGGCAGCTCGAGCCTCAGCGCCGCGGCCCAGTTCCAGAGCGCGCTCTACCAGGCCGTCAATGCCAACGCCACGCTCGGCAGCATCCCCGTCTACAATCTGTCACTGGCCTACAACGATCCGCAAGGCTACAGCCAGCTCGGCAACATGTCGGGCTCGGTCGACTACGCCAACGCCCATGCCTATGTCAGCACCAGCCTGACGACCGGCAGCTCGATTTCGGCAACGCTGAGCGCCGTCATGACCGCGGCGCCGGGCAAGCCCGTCGTCATCACCGAGACCGGCTACACCACCCAGGCCAACACCCAATATCTCGGCGTCGACGAGACGGTGCAGGCCAAATCGATCCTCAACACCCTGGTCGATGCCTACAAGGCCGGCGTGAGCGCCACCTATCTCTACGAGCTGTTCGATCGCGACTCGTCCGCCGGCAATACCAATCCCGAGGCCAATTTCGGATTGTTCAATTCCGACGGCTCGCCGAAGCTCGCCGCCACCGCCATCCACAATTTGACGACCATTCTGGCCGACGACGGCAAGGGCAGCCTGCAGCCGACTGATCCGTTGAACTACACCCTGAGCAACATGCCGGCGACCGGCAACAGCATGGTGCTCGGCAAGAGCAACGGCGCCTACGAGCTCGTCGTGTGGGCGGAGCCGAAGCTCTGGAACGATTCCACCGATAGCGAGGTGTCAAACACCGCCCAGACGGTCACCGTGAATCTCGGCGGCGTGCATCATTCGGTGAAGGTGTACGACACCCTGACGGGAACCACGGCGATCGCCAGCTACACCGACGTCAGCTCGATCACGATTCCGGTCAGCGACCACCCGCTGATCATCGAGATCGACGCGCCCCCGGCCACGTCGACTCCGCCGGACACGAGGACCACCGTCAGCGGCTCGGCCGCCGAGATCGTGCCGCAACTGTCCGACCTCAGCGAGTCGACGGCACTGCAGACCATCACGCTGACCGGCTCGCACGTCCTGCCCGTCGCCTCCAAGGCGACCATGGACTACATCATTGCCCATTACGGCAGCGCCCTCTCCAAGATCCAGGGCGGCTACTCGTTCTCGGTGACGAACTCGGCCGCGACCTGGAGCAGCACGAAGACTTATAGTTCCAGCGGAGCGCTCGTGTCGAAGTCGGATACCGGCCTGAATTCGAGCGGGCAGCCGACCTCGACCACCGTGGCCTACACCGACGGCTCCAAGGACCTGATCAGCTACACGGGCGGCGTGAAGACGAAGTTCGTTCACGTCGGCACCGACGCAACCAGGACCACCGACACCTACAACACCGCCGGCACCCTTCTGAGCGAAGTCGTCCAGAAGTCCGACGGCTATTACTCCACCACGCTCTACACGAGCGGCGTGAAGACCGCCGCCTATGTCAAGAATGCCGACGGGACGCAGGACAATTACACCTACGGCATCACGGGCAAGAGCTTCACCACCCAGGTTCAGCATCTCGACGCCTCGGGCAAGGTCACCTCGGTGACCCGCAGCCATGCCGACGGCTCGCTGGACTCGACGCAGGTCTACAACAGCGACGGCAGCAGCGTGATCACCACCTACAGCGCTGCCGGCGTGAAGCTGGTCGAGACGGCCTATCACGCCGACCACAGCAAGGATGTCTGGACCTACAACATCACGGACCAGAACTACACGACCGAGCACGACGTCTACAGCGCCACCGGCTTCCTCACCAGCCTGACGCGCCTGCACAGCGACGGCAGCCTCGCCTTCAAGCTCACTCAGACCACGGACGGCACCAAGACGACCGATTGGTACAATGCCGCCGGCAGCCTCACCAGCGAGGTGGTGCAGAAGGCGGACGGCACTACGTCGACCACGACCTACAGCAACGGCGTCAAGACCAATACCTATGTGAAGAATGCCGACGGCAGCCAGGACAATTACGCCTTTGGCATCACCGGCCAGAGCTACACCACGCTGATCCAGCACGTCGATCCCTCGGGCAAGGTCACGGCCGTGACCCGCAAGCATGCCGACGGCACGCTCGACTACACCCAGATCATCTACGCCGACGGCGGCAGCGTCGTCACCAATTACGACGCTGCGGGGACGCGGACCAAGGAAACCGACTTCCATGCCGATGGCAGCAAGGACGTTTTCCTCTTCAACATCACTGGCCAGAGCTACACGACCGAGCACGACATCTACGATGCGACCGGCTTCCTCACCACGCTGATCCGCAAGCACGCCGACGGCAGCATGGCCTTCAAGCTGGTGCAGACCGCCGATGGGACCAAGACGACCGACTGGTACGACGCCAACGGCGTCCTCACCAGCGAGGTGTTCCAGAAGCCGAGCGGTTACAGCTCGACGACGGTGTACACCAACGGCGTCAAGACAGCGGCCTACATCACCAATGCCGACCAGAGCCACGACAATTACAGCTACAACATCACCGGTCAGAGCTACACCACGCAATACCAGCACCTCGACCCCACAGGCCAGACGACCGAGGTGACCCGCTGGCATGCGGACAACTCGCTCGACTACACCCAGATCATCAACAGCGACGGCAGCAGCGTGGTCACCAACTACGATGCGTCGGGCGTCAAGAAGACGGAGACCGACTACCACGCCGACGGGTCGAAGGACGTCTTCCAGTTCAACGTCGTCGGCCAGACCTACGCGAACGAGCACGACACCTACGATTCGACCGGCTTCCTCACCAACATCGTTCGCACCCACGCCGACAACAGCCTGGCCTTCACACTGGAGCAGAGCGCCAACGGCACCAAGACCTCCGACTGGTACGACGCCCACGGCGTCATCACCAGCGAGGTGACCACGAAGCTCGACGGTTACAGCTCCACGACGGTCTATACCGGCGGCGTGAAGACCGCCGCCTATATCAAGAATGCCGATGGCACGTCGGATAACTGGAACTACAACGTCACCGGGCAGTCCTACACCACCCAGCATCAGCACCTCGATGCCTCCGGCAAGCTGGTCGACCTCACCCGGACCCACGCCGACGGCACCCTGGACTATACCCAGGTCATCCACGACGACGGCAGCAAGCTGACCGATATCTATAGCAGCGCGGGCGTGAAGACCCAGGAGATCGCCAACAACACCGACGGCTCGAAGGACGTCTTCCTGTTCAACTTCAACGGACAGACCGGCACCACGCAGCACGAGAACTACAACAGCGCCAGCGCGCTGCAGTACTTCGATCAGACCAAGACCGACGGTACCCACAATGTCACGGCCGTCGCCAGCGGCGTGACGATCCAGGGCGGGGCCGGCAACGACGTGTTCTCGGCCTCACCGAACGCGACCACCATTGCCTACGACCACGGCCAGGACCAGATCCTCAACTTCCAGGCCGGCGACGGCACGACTCACGACGTGGTCCAGATCTCGAAACTGCTGGCGGCGGACTACAGCCACCTGCAAATCACGCAGTCCGGCACCAACGCGCTCATCACGTTCTCCGCCACCGACTCGATCCTGCTGAAGAACGTCTACGTCTCCAGCCTGACGAGCCACGACTTCCTGTTCGTCTGAGCACGGCGAATTCGAGCCCAGAGGGCCGGGACCATGTCGGTCCCGGCCCCGTCGTTTGTTGGGCGCCTGCCTGATCGATGAGCAGTACGCCGGCTGCCATTCGCAATGGGATGGCTCCCATGAATGCGGGCGAGCTGCCCCGATTGCGCCGCATCGGCCAACGCGCAGCGAACTTGCGTCACAATTCGCCGTTAGAAACGGAGACGAACCGCGCAAGGACTCCGAGGCCCGATGGAAGCCAGTGAAGCAAGACGTTTCGTCGTTCTCGACTTCTACCGCTTCGTCGCCGCGCTCGGGGTCTTCATCTTCCACCTGAAGCTGATCGACACGGGCATCTCGCCGGCGTGGAACGGGTCCTATGGCCTGTTCGTGGACATGTTCTTCATTCTGTCCGGCTTCGTAATCTCCTACTCTTACCCGTCCGACGCGCGCGGTGTGGCCGCCTATTCCCGCTTCATGATCCGGCGTATTGCGCGGATCTATCCGCTGCACCTCTTGAGCCTGCTCGTCTTCGTGGTGCTCATCGGCGTCGGGCTGGAACGCACGGCCCGCTCGACCCCGCTGGACTTCCTGTACAATATCCTGCTGCTACAGGCCTGGGGCGTCACCGATCACCTCAGCTTCAACTCGCCGTCCTGGTCGATCAGCGCGGAGTTCTTCTGCTATCTGGTGTTTCCGCCCTTGATGCTGTTCGCGCGCAAGGTCCAGCCGATCGTGCTCGCTGCGATCGTTGCGGCGCTCTATCTGGTTCTCGCCCACGGCCATCTGCCGATCTGGCAGGAGCGGTCGCAGATGTATGGCGCCAATTTCGACTACGGAATGCTCCGCGCACTGCCGAGCTTCCTGAACGGCATCCTGCTCGCCATACTGTTCCGGATGTCGCATCCTTACCGGAACAAGCGGATGATCTTCGCCGGCATCGGCATGTTCGGCGTCTCGGTGCTCGTCCTCAACGTCTTCGCCAAGCCCGACCTCGCCATCCTGCTGTTCTCCTGCGCCATCCTGCTCACGGCGGTCGGCGAAAGCGCCTTCAAGCAGTTTCCGGGCGCCCGCCTGCTCGGCCGGCTCGGCAACACCTCATATGCGATCTACATGCTGCACGACGCCGTTCTCATTGCCGTGTTCAAGCCGCTCTGGACCTGGCTCGGACTGCGGCCCGATCAGTTCGGCCTGTTCGCCCTGGCGTGCTGCGTGGTCCTGACCGTCATCGCGGACCGCACCTACGCTTATTTCGAGAATCCCGCGCGGCGCCTCATCAATCGCTGGGCCGACACCGGCGCTCCCTCCTCGCGCAAGGTCCAGACGGCCACCGCCGAGACACCCATGCGTTTCGACAACACCGAGCGGGCAGTCAACTGACTGCCCTGCCGATGACGTGAGCGGCGTTCAGGCGACCTTACCGTCGGCCGCCGGCACAATCCGCATCGCGCTCTCGCCCAGCAGCGGCGCGACATTGGCGCGGGACAATTCCATGACGCCAGGCAGAGCCTGACGGACCTGCTGGCCGACGGCTTCGTGCGCGCCGAGGAAATGCTGCAGAAACGTCTCGAAGCTGTCGCCGACGAGAAACTGCGCGGGCGACAGCAACAGCTGTTCGCTGACGCCGAAATGCGCGAACAGGCCCTGGAATTTGTCCTGATAGGTAATCGCTGCGACGGGCGTTCCCTGCCCGAGCGCCGCAATCGCCAGATGCATGCGGCCGGTGATCACGCCATCGACCAGACCGACGACGGCCTTGATCTCGCCAGCCGACAGCACCTGATCGACGTGATGCACGCGGTCGCCCAGCGCGGGCTTGAGACGGGCGGCCAGCGGCCGGAGGCAATTGTCGTCGGCGATCTCCGGGCGGTAGTCGTGCGCCAGCAACAACCAGCTTGCATTGTGCTCGCGAGACAGAAGCTCCATGGCGCCCGCCGCGCGGTCTATCATTTGCCGCAACTTGGCCGGCTCCGGCTTCTTGAACAGCATCGGATGGATGTTGAAGACGAAGACCTTGCGGCCCTGCTCGCGCTGCCGCGCGATCGCGGCCGCGATCTGCTTCACTGCGGCCGTATCCGTCCGCGGCGTCAGCATGAATGCGGCGTCAGCGACCAGATGGGCGCGCTTGCGGGCGAAATCGTCGAAGCGCCGAAGGGAGATCGCATCACGCAGATTCAGGACCACGCCCGGATCGAGCAGCCGGAATACCTCGCGTAGCGCTTTCGCCGGGCGGGAGTTGAAGCTGAAGCCGAGCACGCTGACCTTGGCGCCGAACGCCGCCATCAGATCGGCAACCAGCAGCATGCGCGCGGCATCCACCGGAGAATAGTAGCCGTCGAGCACGTCGGCGCCCAGGACCAGCCCGAAATCCGGCCTGGTGAGCGACAGCTCCTGCGCCACCGTCTCATAGGAGAACGGCTGCCTCCAGAGCTCGAGCGGCTCGAAGCCCATCGCGCGCACGTCCGCGCTCGCCGTTGCGGTCGCTGTGATGATGTAGACCTCGAGGTTGGGATAGGCCCGCCTCATCTCCCCGGCCGCCGCTTCGATCATGGCCTCGTCGCCGCGCGACTGATGAACGCTCCAGGGATCGGAGGGAAGCACGACCAGCCGGCGAGGATTGTTGCGCGGCGCGCCGTTGACGCCGACGTCCTTGCGGGCGATCTGCCACCTGCGCAGCTCGAGCAGATCGAGTGCCAACGGCGTATTCTTCGCGCTGTTGAGCCAGCCTCGGAGCTGCCGGCGTACGGGCACGGGGATCAATTGCTTCACGACATCCTCCTCGTCTTCATCAGGCGGTCGCACCGCGCTTCACGACGAACTCGATCAGGGAAAGGACCTGCTTCCGCCAGAACAGCAGAAGGCCGGTCAGATAGGTCACGCCAAAACAGGACGACAGCAATCCCATCCGCAAATAGGGATTCATGCCGGGCGTCGCCTCGCGGCACAGCGCGACCGCGCCGTAAGCCAGGACGATGGCGCACAGGCAGCCCGCAATCGGACGCAGGAACTGGCCCCAGCTCAAGCCCAGCAGCCGGAGCGCCAGCGTGAACGTCACGGGTGTCACCACGAGCTGGGAGAACGCGAAGATCGTGGCCAATTGGCCGATGTCGCGCGACGGAAGCAGGAACATCGCCGGCACGACCGTACAGAACTTCAGGATGTTGAGTACAAAGACGTAGTTTGGTTTGCCCAGAGCGCCGAAATAAGCGCTGTTGACGAACTGTACCGTCTGCACCGCCCCGATCAGCATCAGCGGCCGCATCACCGCTTCGCTGCCGCCCCACTTGGCACCGAACAACAGCAGGGAAAACTCCGGCGCGATCGCCGCGAGGAGCACGAAGACCGGAGATCCGATCAGCGCACCAAGGCTGACGCTGCGAAGATAGGCGCCTGCGATGCGGTCTCGCTCATGTGCAATCTTGGACAATGCACTGAGCGCGACGTCCATGACCGCCTGGGTGAGCAGCTGCATCAGGATGATGTAGACCCGCGCACCGACCGTGTAGATGCCGAGCGCCGCGACGCCATAGAGCGACAGGATGATCATGTCGATCGTCCGCACGATGGCGAAATCCAGCAGCCTGTTCAGCACGACATGGATGCTGTAGCCCGAGAGCTCGCGAAAACTTGTCATGTCGTGGCCGCGCATCGGCAGCCATCGCGGCTGGCTCCAGAGCCACAAGCCGCTGATCGCGCTCTGGACGACGACCTGGATCACGAGGCTGAGAGCGCCAAACCCGGCATAGGCGCAGGCGATGCCCACGACGCCGGACACGGCGGTTGCCACCATAGTCCTGACCGCGAGCACGCGAAAATCCATCTGGCGCTTGTAGAGCGCCTCCTGGAACAGGGTGGCGGTGCCGATCGGCAGCGCGAGAGAGGCAGCTGTCAACAGCGGCGCGAGCCCCTTCACGTCGAGCCAACGCTCGATGTCGGTTGCGAGCAGCGCAATCAGGACGGCCAGAAGCGCCGAGGCTGCAAACGAGCAGAAAAAAGGCAGCGTCACGTCGGCGGGCTCGAGCGTCCGCCGCTGAATCAGCGCGTCACCGAAGCCGAATTCGGCGATCGAGCTCAGAAGCAGCAGGATGAAGGCGACCAGCGCGGCAAGGCCGAAATCGGCAGGATTGAGCAGCCGCGCCAATACCAGGAACAGCACGAACGACAGTGCGCGGCCGCCCCAATTCTGTGCGAGCGACCAAAACAACGCCACCACGACCTGATGTTGTTTGCCCTGCGTGACGTTCATCAACAATTCGACCCAATTCCGACAGATCCAACCACAATCGCAGACTAGACGACGTGGCACGATGCGGCCGTGACGTCACCATCTCCGATCACGGCGGAGTACTGATTGCTCGCTACGTTACGACGGAGTGATGGCAATCAGATGAGTGCCGTCACGTTTCCGATTTAGAGTGGAAGTGAGTTCAAATCGTGGACTACACTCCAATCAACCTTTGCAAAGTGATGCAAAATGGATGCCTTGATGAATTCGCCTGCCCAGCGTTCTCTCCGCAACTCCAGGCGCTTGCGTGTAGCGATCTACGCACCGCATTTTGCGGAATATTCCTACCGGCTCGCATCGGGATTGGCGCATCATTGCGACGTTCGCCTCGTGCTCAACCGCAAGGATGCCAACCAGCAATGGGAACTGGCCGATATCGCCGTGGCGGCGCCATTTCAGACCCGGATTCGCGACCTGAGCCTGCGCCGTGGTGGCGCGATCGGCATCCCGGCCTCGTTCCTCGACATAATTTCGTTTCGTCCGGACGTGATTCATTGTCACGAAGTTCCGGAGATCTACACGTCCAAGCTGATCCAGTTCCTTCGTCCCCTCGGCATCCCTCTCGTGTTGACGGTTCACGATGCGATTCCGCATTCGGAAGGCGGCTCCGGCACCTCGCCACGCGAGGACAGCTGGCGTGAACGCATGCGCGCCGCCGCGTCGGTCGTTACGACGCACGGCGAGAGCTGCATTGCAGATTTCCGCCGCGCGTCACCCGACTTCAAGGGCGAGACGGTTTCCAGCATGCACGGCGTGCTCATGGTTCCGCCGGCCAGGGGTACGATCACCGCGCCCGAATCCACGCGCATCCTGTTTTTTGGACGGATGTGGGCCTACAAGGGCCTGGACGTCTTCATCGACGCGATCGACATCTTGGCCCGGCGCGGCGTGGCGCACGAGGCGATCGTTGCCGGCCGCGGTCCCGAGATGACGCGGCTCGGCGCGCGGATGGCGGCGATGCCGACGGTCAAGACCATCAATGCCTACATTTCACCTGCCGATACCGGGCGACTGTTTCAATCCGCCGCCGTAGTCGCCTTGCCGTACAAGGATGCGACGCAGAGCGGCGTGCTTGCATCGGCTTACGGCAATGCGCGTCCCGTCGTCGCCAGCGCCACCGGCGGCATTCCCGACGTCGTCACCGACGGTGTCAACGGGCTGCTTGTTCCTCCCGGCGATGCCACGGCACTGGCAGATGCGCTCGAACGCGTGCTGACCTCGAAACCTCTTGCCGCGACATTGACCGACGGCGCGCGGCAGACCGCGGCCGGCATCTTGAACTGGGACCGCATCGCCGAAGGATTGCTGGGCTCCTATCACAAGCTCGCGGGTCGTACCGTGAGCTGACCGCGACGGCACCGCGGTGTCTCAAACCGATTGTCCGACCTTCAGCGGCCGAAAGAACATGCCCCGGATCGCACCGTCGAGCAGGCGCCGCAGCCTGACCTCGATCAGCTCATAGCTGATCGCGCTCGCCACCAACGACATCACCAGCCCAAGCGCGATGAAAGCGGCCCACAACAGCCAGCGATCGACACCGACGGCGACCAGCTTGAGGCCGATCACCTGCAAGGGGAACAGCACGAAGGGATGCACGAGATAGAGGCTGTAGCTGATCTTGCCGACATATTGCAGCGCCGGCGCACTCAGGGCCCTGCCGAGGCCTGACTCCGGGGCAAGCACCATGCCGAACAGCAGGAAGCCGGGAAGCAGCGCCACGAACGGGTGAAACAGCACAAGGCTCGCATACATCGCCACTCCGCAGGCTAGCCCCACGACCAAGCCGAGACGCCCCGGAATCGCGATGCGAAAGCCGGTGGCGCTGAAGAGCATGCCGATGCAGAAGAAGGCCGTGATCGGCCAATGCAGCAGACAGGCGACGCCCAGCAGGATCAGAGGCGCTGCCAACATCTTGCCGCCGATGCGCAGCATCGAGAACGTCGCGGCAAACCAGATGTAGAATGCCCATTCATAGGTCAGCGTCCAGGCGTTCTGCTGGGCAATGGGCAAGCCGAGCGCGTCCTGCACGAAGAACAGGTTGGCCGCGAATATCCCGAGATAGCTCGGCAGATCGATCCCACGGAAGAACTTGTAAGCGACGATCGGACCTATCGCGAACAGCGCGAGATGCAGGACGACGAATACCGGCATGATGCGCAGGACGCGATCGAAGAAGAACCGCGGCAGCGATCCGTGCCGTACCAGGCTGGCCGGGATCAGGAAGCCGCTGATCATGAAGAACAGCTCGACGCCATGCCCGCCGACATTGATCACCGATTGCAGCCAGGTCCAGAGCGGCGGCAGGAATCCGGGATCCGGAATGTCGTACATGCCGCCCTTCGGCATGTCGTAGAAATGATCCATCAGCACGCTCAGCGCCGCAATGCCGCGAAGCCCCTGCACCGACGGAACGAACGATCCGTCATAGGCGACGCCCGGCTGGTGCGGAAGCTTGGTCACTCTGCGGCGCCCTGGGTGCTGAGCGCAGGCTCGAGAACCACTTTCTTTCGTCGCGCCGAGCGGAACCGTTGTCCAAAGGCGATGCTGGGCTTCTCGACGAACGTGAACGTCATCCAGCTGACGATAAGTGACAGCGCCAGGATCAGCGCCAGGAAGATCGACCATCCCAGCGGCCCATCGCCGAACCAGACGAGGCGATGGATGAAGACGATCACGAAGGGCGACATCAGGTAGACCGAATAGCTGATCACGCCGACGAATGCCATCGGGCGCCACGCCATTCGCTCGCCGAACACGGCGAAGCCGATGAAGACCAGCGCGGCGCCGACATAAGCCGATCCGATCGAATAGCTGTAGAAGAAATTCTCGTGATACACGCCGCCGAAGCGCCGGTCGGACAGGGTGATGGCGAAGATCGCATACAGCAGCGTGCAGACCGCCACGTGGGTCCATCGCAGCTTTCCGCCGATGACGGTATCGCGGATGATCTTGCCCAGGAACATCGCCGACAGGTTCAACCCCACCTCCATCACCGAGGAAACGGTCCTGTTCTCCGCCAGAAGTGCAGCGGTCGTTCCGACCAGCGCGGCGGCAATGACGATCGCCACGGCCGTGAAGCGCTGGTTCAGCAGCCCCATCGCAAACAGGATGGTGCATCCGACATAGAACAGCAGCTCGATCGCCAGCGTCCAGTAGAACACCCAGAGGTTCGGGATGTTCACGAAGGTCTGCAGCATCGTCACGTTCGCAGCAACCTGCCCCAGCGGATAGACCTTCGAGTCCATCAGCTGCATCGTCACGAGACCGATCACGAGCGAGGTCCAGTAGGCCGGATAGAGCCGGAAGAAGCGGCTGATCGCGAAATCCCGAACCGGCGTGGCGCTGTCCGGAAAGCTGAACGGAATGACGAAGCCGCTGACGAAGAAGAACAGCACGACGCCGAACCGGCCGAAATTCATATAGTAGCCGAACACGTCATGGAAGGGCCAGTAATAGGCACCCGTCGGATGCTTTTCGACGATGATCTCGAATACGTGCTGGACCAGGACCGACAGCACGGCAATGCCGCGCAGCGTGTCGATGAATGCAAGCCGTTTATGCATCGTTCGTTCTCACCTGCTTCCGCTCGCCGCCGGTATATCCGGGCGGAAGCCTTCCAATGACGGCACCGGCGGCCGCATGACGATTGGCACTGCGTCTCCCGCCCGCGCGGAGGCCGCACGGCGCGAGAACACCTCGCTGAAGCTCAATGCGATGATCAGCAGGCCGGACGCCGGGCCGTAATTCAGCACCGTGATCGTGAACAGATTGACGACGAAGATCAGCGTCAGCTTGTAGACGTCGGTCGCTCCGAATGTCGCCCGGAATACCATCACCATGAATGCGGCGAACGGGAGACCGAACATCAGGTAAGTCCCGATGTAGAAATTGTCGACGGGCACCCAGAAATGCGCGAGCGGCGAGAACAGCTTCTGCGGATAGTTGAAGCAGCCCGCGCCGCAACCGGTCACCAGACCGATCGGCATGAGCTGGTTCATGTAGACGAACGGCAGCTGCCAGCTGTTGTTGATGCGATCGACGATGCTGAACAGGGTCGAGTGCGGCACCGCGGCGGTCCCCGATGCCACCACGATCATGAAGAACGGCACGAAGATCGCGGCGAAGGACCATTGCGCGATCAATCGGATTGCGGGGAAGCGCGATTTCTCCGGCAGCATCCGCACGAAGACCAGCAGAACAAGATAGAGCACGAGGACGATCATGGTCGTCTTGCTCGTGGTCAGCTTGATGGCATAGATCGCGATGGAACCAAATATGAGGCACCAACTGGTGCTCATGCGAATGGACGTGATCGCGAACGACACCAGGATGAAGAAGGCCGCCATGGTGTTGTCGGCGGCAAAGCCCATGAGGCGCTGGTCGTCGCCGCCATAGGCCCACCACAACCGGCCGGCCTCGCGCACCGCGCCGAAGGATTCGTATTTATAGCCCACCCAGGGCATCAAATAGAACTTGGTCAGGAAAACGCCGATCACGGAGAGATAGAAGGTCACCGCGATGACCGACAGCAGCTTTCGGTACGAACCAAGACTGGAATCGCAGAAGCAGAACCCCACGAACACCGGGAGCATCATCTTGAACGACGAGATCGCCGCGTTCATCGTTCCCATGAAGAGGTAGCCGAGCACGAGCGACAGCATGATCTGGACCAGCACCAGCAGCGCGAGGGTGCTACGATTGCGCAGGATGCAATGCACGAAGAACTGGGCCAGGCACAAAAGCGCGACGCCGTCAGGCAGGTACCAGAGCGGATCCACGTGATAGATGCTGGTGTAATAACGGATCACGCCGCCGAAGGCGTCGCGGACCAGATAGACCCCGAGCGCGATCGCCTCGATGTTGAGGCTGATCAGCGTGATCCGGGGACGATGCAGCGCAAGGATCGTCATGCCGGGCTCAGTTCGTCTGCCGCGCGGGGGACGCCGAGAAATCGGGCCGGCTTCCGAGCGCGTTCCGCATGAGCTTTCCGCCTGGGATTTCGACGTAGAGATAGGTGAAGTGGGAGACCGCCAGCACGGCGGCCAACGAGACCACGAGATTCAGCGAGGCCGGCAGACCGGCCCAGACCGAATCCAGCGCGGCGATGCGCCCCGCCCCGACCGCCCGCACAAAATACTCGGCCAGCAGCACCACGAGGGCGTGCACCATATAGATCGAGTAGGAACGTTTCCCGAGCCAGACCAGCGGCTTGGCCACCAGAATCCGCGGCACCAGCAGCGCATCCGGAAAGGCGAGCAGGCTGCCGAGGAAGATCGCAAACGTCACGGGCGCGAGGAAGGTCGACGCAGGACTGGTCTCCGCCAGGGACACCAGCACGATGCTGGCGATCATGGCGACGAATTGCAGCGCGCCCTGCACGGCAGGGCCCGGCTTGGCCGGCAGGCGGTCAACGATCCTGACCGTCAACACGCCCAGAAAGAAGCTCACGAAGCAGCGCAGGATGCCGAAATCGGTCTGAAGCCCGAGGCTCCTCTTGTCGAGCCCGAAGATGATGAAGACCAGGCTTGCGACCGCAAGCGCGCCGCAGAGCACGTAGAACCAGAGCAGGGACCGCATGCGCTGGGCAAAGAGGACGATCAGGCCAAACACCAGATAGGTGTAGAATTCGACGCTGATGCTCCAGCTTGGCGCGTTCCAGCTGAGATAGTCGATGAACCCCATCGAATGCAGCAGCAGGACGTTGAGACCGAAGGAATAGGCATTGTTCACTTCGAAGGCGGCCGGCGCGGCCACGACGACGCCCGCCATGACCAGGCTGATGCGCAGGAGGCGAAACAACAGATTGGCCATCAGCATGACGATGTGCAACGGATAGACCCTCGCCAGGCGCCGCACCATGAACTCACGCAGCGAAAAGCGGCCGAAGTCGCTCTCGACGTAGCTGAGCGACATGACGATCCCGCTGAGAACGAAGAACAAATCGACCAGCAGCCAGGAGCTTCTGAAGAAGGAGCAGTTGATCCACGCATTGTGCGGGAACGCTGCGAGGAACGTCGGCATCAGCAGCAGATGGTGAATCACCACCGACGTCGCAGCGATGCCCCTGATGCTGTCGAGCGGCAGGACATGCGCCTTCTCACGATGAACCAACTCCGTCACATCAACATTCCCAACTATTGCACCGCAGCAGTGTGTATCAGGACTCGCGCGTGTTCAATCTCCGCGATCGCGGACTCGCATTCGACGCATGACGATCGACGATATTTTCAAAGCTCGCAGTCATTCGGACATGCGAGCGCCAAGTTCACGCCATTATTTGCTTGAGATCGCCGCGCGTCGGCGCGCAAATCAATTCGGGCATGATGATTGCGATTTGCGTGCAAAGTGTGCGCGAAATTCGGCGCTGTTGCGATGATGGCGACGACAACGGCGCTGATATCTCGATGCGCACCTGTCGCAAATGTCGCGACGATAATTTTCCGCGGGTCGGGAACCAATGTCGCACGCGGCGACTTGTGTCGGTTTTGCGACGCTGTCTTGCGACTCCTGAACGTGCGAACGCCTCATATGTTTTCAAGTTGCAACATTCCTGGGCGCCAGCATGCCGATCTCGCAGGCATTGCATATCGTCATTTTGCAACCGATCGGAAAACAGGCAATGCATCGGTTGTCATCGACGACGCGCACTCGGCTTTTGCGTCGCACAAAAATTGACACAGTTACCTGTCAGGTTTCGCGTGTTCTCCTAATGCAACAGGAAGCAAGGGACACGGATGGGCTGCGGACCAATGATTCGTCATGCAAGGCTACGATGGCTACCGATCGTCTTGGCAGGCTTTGCCTTGGTCGTGTCGAGCATCGATGTTTGCCGCGCTCAGTGCGTCGAATTTTCGGATCGTGCCTCGCAGCTCGAGCTCGACACGTTCGTCAAGTCGCCCTCCTCGCTTCTGGAACGACTGCGCAATGACAAGGAGAAGCTGAGATACCGGCTCTCCACCCTTATTGCGACCAATCCGTCGGTGTTGCCCTCCGTGCAGACCCTGATTTCGGCCTCGGCGGCAACCGACCGTTCGGCCATCGGCGCCGCGCTGAAGATTGCCGAAGGGCGATGCACCTCGACGAAGCCGGACGCGGCGCGCAAGATCAGGGATTTCACGCAGCGGATCGGCGATCTCAACGTGCAATCAGGCTATGCCGCCGCGGGCGACGACGCCTCCGGCATCCAGGCTCAATCGCAAGCCAAGAGTTCGACGCAGCCGTCCCGAGGCGGGGCGCTGCTCGAAGGCGAATGGAAGACCAAGCTGGCCAATCCTTTCAAACCCGTCCCCCTTCCGAACTGATCAGCCATCGTCAGAGGCAGCGAAGCAACCAATGTACCAACCCAGAGAACATTTCCAGTCGGGACACAGATTCGGCATCGAGTTTGGCGGAGCGGTCCTCAGCTTCGAGCGTGTGGCCGACGTGCTGCGCCGGCAGTGGCCGATCATCGCGGCGTGCACCGGCGCTGCGCTGGCCCTCGTCATGATCTATCTGTTGACGGCGCAACCGATGTATACGGCGAATGCCCGTATCATGATGGATACGCGTCAGGCGCAGGTGCTGGACAAGGACAGCAACGCCAACAGCGCCCTCATCGATACCGGCTACGTCGACAGCCAGGTCGAGGTCATCAATTCGGACGACCTGATTCTCTCGGTCGTCCGTCGCCTGAAGCTAACGGACGATCCGGAATTCAATGGCTCCAGTCCGGGCCTGCTGTCCGTCGTCCTCGGCAAGGTCATGTCGCTGTTCAGCTCCGGCGAAGCTGCGTCCCAGGAGCGTCTCGAGCACGCCGTGGTGGAGCAGGTTCAGAAGAACCTGAGAACGGAACGCGTCCTGACGACGTATGTCTTGTCGATGAACTATCGCTCGCGGAGCCCTGACAAGGCGGCCAAGATCGTCAACGCCATCGCCAATGCCTATCTCGTCGGCGCGCTGGAAGCCAAATATCAGTCCACCAAGCGGGCAACCGAATGGCTGCAGCAGCGCAGCTTCGAGCTGAGCGAGCAGGCAACCGCCAGCGACCGCGCCGTGCAGACCTTCAAGGCCGAAAACAACATCGTCGGGACCAGCCGCGGCCTGATGTCCGAGCAGCAATTGTCGGACCTCAACACCCAGCTGGTTCAAGCGCGGGCATCGACGGCCGAAGCCAAGGCCCGGCTCGACCGGATCAACGCGATTTCAGACCAGGACGTCGCACAATCGACGGTGACCGACGCTCTTAACAACTCGGTCATCACCCGCCTGCGCGCGCAATATCTAGACCTCCAGGCCCAGTATGCCGATTGGTCGAGGCGCTATGGCAAGCAACATCTTGCGGCGGTCAATCTGGCCAACAAGATGGAGGAGCTGCGCAAGAATATCGCCGACGAGCTGCATCGGATCGGCGATGCCTATCGCAGCGACTATGAGATCGCAAAGAGCCGGGAAGCCTCGCTCGAGAAGAACGTGAAAGAGCTCGTCGCCCAGGCCGGCGATACCGGCCAGGCCGCGGTCAAGCTGCGCGACCTCGAAAGCGCCGCGGACACCTACCGAAACCTCTACAACAGCTTCCTCGAGAAGCTGCAGAGCGCGACGCAGAATCAGAGCTTTCCGCTCAGCGAGGCGCGCCTGATCAGCACCGCCACCAAGCCGGATCGCAAGAGCTCGCCGCGCACGGTGCTGGCGCTGGTGGGAGGCCTGGTCGGCGGCCTCTGCCTCGGCTTCGGCGTCGCATTCGGACGCGAACTGCTCAGCGACGTCCTGCGGACCCCCGGCGAGGTCGAGGACGAGCTCGGCGTCAAGTGCCTCGGGGTCCTGCCCGACATTCGCCCGCCAACGACGACCGGCGCGTTGCTTTCGTCGACGTCGGCCAAGACGAGCTCAGCGGATCTGTCGCGCTACGTGGTCGATCATCCGTTCTCGCGGTTTGCCGAGACGTTGCGCAACATCAAGGTGTCGATCGACGTTGCGCGGCTGACCCGCGAGATCAAGGTGATCGGCATCGTATCTTCCCTTCCCAAGGAAGGAAAGACGACGGTGGCGGCCAACTTCGCGCAGCTGATCGCCCTCACCGGGCATCGTACGGTCCTGATCGACGGCGACCTGCACACGCGCTCGCTCACCCGCGAGCTCGCCCCCAATGCCAAGAGCGGATTGGTGGAGGCTCTCAGCGATCCGGCGAGCCTCGGCTACCATGTGCAGCGAAGCAAGGAGACGGGCCTGGACTTCCTGCCCTCCGTGGTGGCGTCCCGCATGGTCAATTCGGCCGACGTCATCGGATCGAAGGCAATGGCCGAGTTGCTCAAGGTGCTGAGAGAGCACTACGAGTACATCGTGATCGACCTTGCCCCGGTAATGCCGGTGGCGGACTCGAAGGCCGTCAGCATGCTGATCGACGCGATGGTCTACGTGATCGAATGGGGGCAGACGACACGAAGCGCGCTCCAGGAATCGATTTCCGGGTCGGAAGTCCTCCAGAAGAAGCTGCTCGGTGCCGTGCTCAACCGCGCCAACCCGAAGATGCTCAAGCGCATCGAGGCGTATAAGGGCAAGCATCACAACAGCTACTACGTCGAGCACGCCTAGGCCGAGGCGCGGCGCAGCGCCCAGCCGAACAGACACGAATTCGGGCCCGTTGCCATTTGGCAGCGGGCCTTTTTCATGCTTTGCGGAACTGTCGTCTGAAGGCGATCACGTGCGCCTTCGCATCGGGCCGGAGATTGCGCCAAGCCGCCCCCAAGCCACACGCAAGCCACACCCCGATGGCTCAGGCCTCCGTATTCGCCCGGAATCCACAACTTGCAGCTATTGCTCTAGCCAAAAGCAAGGATTGACGAGGACGACGATGGCTAGGACAGTGCGCCGATTGGCAACCATCGAGCGATAAGACGAGACAATCCGGTCTTCGACGCCTCAAACAGCCGAAACTTTGGGCATCTTTCTTTCCGGGTTCCCCGAGGCTAAGCTCGGCGCATATTTGTAGTTCTTTTCCGGCGGGCTCGGAATGCTGATCGTCCTGACGATTTTGACTATTTGGGTTCTGCTCAACATCCTGTTCGTGTTGATCGTGGTTCCTCCGCGCAAGGTGCGTCGGCAGCCGATGGCGACCACGCTCTCGCCGGCGCCCATCGACCCGAGCCGACGGGACATCGAGCAGGACGAACCTTTCTCGATCCGCCATGTCATCGTTTCCGTTGCGATGGGGGCATTCTTCGTGCTGGTACCGCCGTTGCTCGCCTTGCGCGCCGCAATCATGCGGCTCTTCGGCAGGTCGTCGCGAGATGGAACCTGACCTCTCGCGCTCGCAATTTCAGATCATCGGGAAATTGGACGGTCAGTAGGCTTCCTGGAACATCACGGCGGACGCCGTGCGGGCCATGATCTTCAGGTCGAGCCAGATACTCCAATTGCTGACGTACCAGACGTCGTACTCGACCCGTTTTTCCATCAGATCGATCGTCGGCGTCTCCCCTCTGAACCCGTTCACCTGGGCCCAGCCCGTCAGCCCCGGCTTCATGTGGTGCCGGTAAACGTACTTGCTGATCAGCTCGTCATAATAATTGTCATGGGCCAGCGCATGCGGCCGCGGGCCGACCAGCGACATATCACCGCGCAGCACGTTCCAGAGCTGCGGCAGCTCGTCGATGCTCGTCATGCGAAGGAAGCGCCCGATCTTGGTGACCCGGGCATCCCGTTTGGTCGCCTGGGCAATCGTTTCGCCGTTCTCGCAAACGGTCATGCTCCGGAACTTCCAGATCTCGAACGGCCTACCGTTGAAGCCGCGGCGCGACTGGCGGAATATGACGGCTCCCGGGGAATCCAGCTTGATCAGCACCGCGACGGTCAGCAGCAGCGGTGTCAGCATCACAAGTGCGAACAGGGCCACGCCAATGTCGAAACAGCGCTTTTGCAGCCGCTCGAGAATGGTGAGAGGCGGCCGCTGGATTTCGACCGCGACGGTTCCACTGACCGGCAGAAACGGACGGGCTACGAGATCTGCGACCGGGTCGTCCGGCAGCAGGCGTATGGGCTGCGGGACGGCGCGTAAGTAAGGCCCCAGCTTGCGGAGCATCGGCAATTCGTTCCAGTCGATCGCAAGCAGATATTCATCGACGTCAGCCGAGCGCGATTGACGGATCACGTCGCGAATCTGCCGCTCCCAGTGGCCGTCATCCCGATCGTCTCCGAGCACGAAATGGCGCATCACGTCGAAGCCATTCCTCCGCAGGTCCTTGAAGCGGCTCGAGGTGAAGTCGAGCGGCTTGAGGCTGAGCAGGATCACCTTGCGATCGACCAGCCGGCTTCTCGCAAAGCTCGTGCCGAACACCGCCTGCCAGACGAAGCGGAGGCTGATCAAGCCAAGTCCGCCGATCACAGCGAACACGATGACGGTGCCGCGGGATAGATTGTCCGTCGATTTCAGCAAGAAGGCCGCAACGGCAAGGATCGTCAGGGACGTCAGCCAGATAAACACCGCCTTACGCAGCTGCCAGACGATGTTGAGCAGACGGTGCGTGGCATAGACGTCCCGGAAATAGGCGACCGCCACGAACACCACACCGACGAACAACCCCGCTCCCACCGAAGCCCCGTCATTGGGCGAAGCGACGGCAGCACCGTACAGCGAGGCCCCGGCGGCATAGCTCAACAAGATCAGCAGAAAGTCAGCCGCCATGACGACGATCTGAAATGGCCTCTGAAGAGCACTACCGCGCGTCGACGACAGCGTGTGAGCGTTTTCAGAACCATAAGTTGCAACAGCCATTCGAACCTCTGCCTATCGAGAGAGTGTCTGACGCTCATCGTGATGCTGAAGACTCGTCACTTCCCCGCGCGGAAGGTGTTGCGTGATCGCAGCGACATTGTGGCGCTGCACGCAAAACTTTTGCGGCGCACGGATCATGCGCCGCGTTGAAATGCGCAGCGAATTTCGTTGCGCTGAAAATGTCGTCACAGTGATGACATATGAGCGAGCGCGTTGCCCTATTTTGAATCAAGTTCCACGTCGAGCGCGATGCGTGATCGTCGCGCGAGCGCTTTGTCGCTCATCTTTCGGGCGACGCGATTGCGCGATGAAGGGTGATGAAATCATTTGCGAGAATTCCGACGGATTTCTATCTGGGCGTGCGTCCGGAAAAATTGACTCAGGCATGCAACTTTGCCGCCCTCCCGCACTCAGCAATGCAATCGTGCGGACCGACCGAGGCGCTGCCAGTCGCACAACCAGGTAGGCAAAAAATGCAGCGCCCTTCTTTTGGCGTGATCGAGCCGGAGAACAAGCACGCTCCCTCGCCGAATTCGCTTTGTTCGTGTTGGATGGAAGCTCTCCGGTGCCGGCGACTTGGGGAAATTTTTCGACCACCCGATCGATTGAGCGCCATGATATCTCTCGCCCGACCCCGCCCACCCATTCCCAAACCGCAATTGCCGGAGGGAGTCCGCATCTATGCGATCTCGGATATTCACGGATGCGCGCATCTGCTCGAGCCCATGTTGCGGGTGATCGACGCCGACGTGACCCGGAGCCGGCCGCGCTATGCGATCGAGGTCTTCATGGGCGATTACATCGATCGCGGCCCGGACACGCGCGCCACCCTCGACGTCCTGGTCGAACGGAGCCGGCGGGGAAACGCGGTCTTCCTCAAGGGAAACCACGAGGCGTTTCTCGTGAGGGTGTTCGAGGACCCCTCATTGTTCGAGGATTGGATTGCCGTCGGCGGAGCCCAGACGTTGATGTCCTACGGGCTCGCCCCGCCGGACCTGAAGCGCGACGAGCCGGCGTCGATCATGCGCGATTTGATTCGGGCAATGCCTACCGAACATCTGGAATTCCTCGACGATTTGCGGCTGAGCTTCAGTTGCGGGGACTTCTTCTTCGTTCACGCCGGCGTTCGCCCGGGCGTTCCACTTGCCGAGCAGACCGAGCGCGATCTGCTCTGGATTCGCGAAGAATTCCTGCGGAGCGAGGAGCAGTTCGGCAAATATATCGTGCATGGTCATACGCCGGTCCGCAGTGCGGAATTCATGGCGAACCGGGTCAACATCGACACCGGCGCCTATGCGACCGGCAACCTTACCCTGATGAGTATCCAGGGCAGCCGCATGCTCGCAGTGTGAGGTGACGACGGCCTGCCGCTGACGCGCGAGTCGGTCGCACTGGCGTAGACTGGTTGTACGCCGCTCCGGGCAAGCCCTAGTTGAGCAATTGCGGATTCTCCGGCCGCGCACGCGTCTGCGCCATCCAGTCGCTCCACGCTCGCTCGTGCTTGACGTAGAGCTCCAGCCAACGCTCTCCGTGCCGGGCCTGACGGA
The DNA here is from genome assembly GCF_015291745.1 of Bradyrhizobium sp. CCBAU 53351. NCBI lineage: Bacteria > Pseudomonadati > Pseudomonadota > Alphaproteobacteria > Hyphomicrobiales > Nitrobacteraceae > Bradyrhizobium > Bradyrhizobium sp. CCBAU 53351. The sequence continues at coordinate 1,702,792 of NZ_CP030059.1, read as the reverse complement.
CACGCCCCATTTCGCCGATCAAGTCGGCGTCAGGCTTGTCCAACGCTTCGAACTCGATGGTCTCCGAGATCGTCAGACCAACGAGCACGCGCTGTCCGGCGCCATCCGCAATGTAGCGTCGTGGAGCGTCCTTCTTGGGCTCGCTCATGTCATCATGCCCCTTCGTTTCAGCGTGAAGTTGGATGCCGACAGAGAACTAGACGGCATCTAAAACGCTCGTCGGGCGTGGCCGAAGGTTGTGGTGGGAGTCGGCCCGGCCGTTCGACGCGAGGCGCCACGGGATGAGTTCGCAGGACTTCGTTGGACGCGCCAAGCGCGCAACGCGTATCCCGAGATGAGGCCAGCGCTGAAAATCAAAGTGGAGACGAATGCAGAAGTCATGGGAGTTGCCTTGGATAGTCCGCGACCTATCAAGAGCGAGCAGTGTGTCGACATCATGATTCTTTCCGACTGTGGGCGCCGAAAGATTGTTCATGCCTGACCTCTGGCGTGCATGCAGCGCAGTCTCGCGTGCATCGATCGCAGCGATCAGGATTTTTCCATGAGACGCACTCTATATAGAGAAATGTTCTCGCAGATCCGGACCCGCCAAGCCGGTTGCAGTCGGCAAGCCCGACGGCCTTCCCTCACACGAGAAATTTCGGGCAACCGGCCAGCCCACGCCCTTGCAACCGTCCGGCAGCCGTCGCATTATTTCGCATCTCATTTCAGAGGGATTCAAATCCAATGAACTTCCGCGCCCTTATTCCATCCATTGCCCTCGCCGCCATTGGCCTCGGCGTAACGGGCTCCGTCGCGCCGGCCGCCGAGCTCGCGCTTGCTCCGTCACACCGGGCGGCCGCCGTCCAGGGCGGCGTCGTGCTGTGGGATGATGTTTACCCGCCCGCGATCTATGGTCCCCAGCTCCGTCCGGTCGAAGAAGTTGCAGCCATGAAGGCGCAGGCACGGCCCGTATCCCATCGCTGGTGGGGATATTGGTACGTCCGCTGAGTTCGACTGCGCCCCGCTGAGCTAAGCCTAACAACTGCCGCCCCACCGGCCAACGGGGGCGGCGGTTTTGTTTGAGAGAGGCGATCCGCCGCGGCCCTCGAGAGCACCCACGCGTTTGGGCTCCAGGGCTGGAAGCGCCGGCCCCGGAGCCAGATGGACCGGGGCCCTCCAAGGTCGATGGCCGCTAGCTGACCAAGAAGTTCCCATTGTGCAGCGTGCCGCTGGCATTCTGCAGGTTCACGTCCATGTCACTCGTTCCATCGCCATCGATATCGATCTGGAGATAGTCGTTACCCGGCCCGAAGCTCTGCAAATGGGCCGAAGCCTGGTTTCCGCCGAGCAGGGCCGCCCCGTCCACATACTCGATGTGACCGCCGGCGACGCTGATGCCCGAGAACGTAAAGCTGTCATTGCCCGCGTCGAAATTGTGGATGGTGTCGGCAGCACCGGCGGCGGAGTCTGCTGTGCTGACGAAGCGGAAGTTGTCATGGCCCGCGCTGGCGTAAATCTCGTCCGCACCTGCGCCGGCCGTAACCGTCGTGTTGCCCGACGTGTTGCCGATCGTGATCCGGTCGAAATTCGCGGCGGCATTGACGGTTTCGACATTGGTCACGGTGATGTCGTAGACATTCGAATTGAAGTTCAGAGTGTCGTTGCCGTCGCCGAGATCGATCACGTTCGCCGGGCTGCCCTGCAGCGTCAGAACGTCATCCGACGAACTGCCGTTGAGCAGGTTCACGTTCCACAGATTGTCGAACGAATTGCTGCCCTCGGCGAGATTGAGGACGTTGGCCGTCCCTTCTCCGAGATTGACCGTCACGCCGGACACGGTGTTCAGCAGTGTGACCATATCGTCCGACGGATGGAGATTGCCGGTAAAGTCGCTGCCGTTGAGGTTCTCGACGCCATTGATGCTGAGCGAATTGACGCCATTGGCGAGGGACACCAAATCGGTTCCGCCGCCCATATCGATGGCGATGCCGTTGACGTTGTTCGTCAGGCTGACCGAATTGTCGCCTGCATTGCCGATGATGTGCTCGATGCCCATCGCGGCGAAGGACGCGAAGTTTCCGTTGAAGGCGACCGTATCATCGCCATCGCCGAGGTCGATCGCGACGCCGTTGGCCGCGCCGATCGCACCGGTAACGGTCAGGATGTCGTCACCCGCCATGCCGTTCACGTGGTTGACATCGTAGATGTTCACGAACGAATTGGCGCCGGCAGCGAGGTTCATCGTGTTGTCGCCGTTGCCGAGGCTGATGTTCAGGCCCGTGACGGTCGTCGACAGGGTGAGCACGTCGTTGACGCCGGGCGTCGCTCCGAAATCCGTTCCCGCGATTCCGTCGACGCCGATCAGGCTGAGCGTATTTGCCCCGCCCGCGAGATTGAGCTGATCATTGCCGCCGCCGAGGTCGACGACCAGGCCGTTGGCATTCATCGTGAGGTTGACGAACTCGTCGTTGCCGGTGCCGACGAGGTTTTCGACCCCCGCGAGATTGAGCGTGTAACCGTTACCAAAGGTGCCGTTGAGCAGGACGGTGTCTGCAGTCCCCGCTCCCAGATTGAGCTGGTGCCCGAAGATGTTGGCTCCGACGCGAAGATAATCGTCTCCGGCCGTTCCGATCACGGGCGCCGAGTTGGAGAATTGCTGCGCGGAAAGATCGATCGGACTCCCCGATGTGCCCGAGGACAGCAGCACGATGCCATCGCTGAACTGCAGCACTTCGACATTGGTCAAGGTGTCGGTGCCGTCGCGGCCCGCAACTGTATCTTGAACCTGGATGGTTGAGGCCATGGTGACGTTGTATTGCGATTGCGCACCCGAGAAGATCACCATGTCGGTGCCGGCGCCGCCGTCGATCACATCGTCGCCGCCCTGGCCGGTGATGCCGTCGTTTCCACCACCCGCGTTGATGGTGTCGCCACCGCCGCCGCCGAAGAAGAACTCGTTATTTGAGCCACCGACCAGCGTATCGACCTGGTTCGAACCCTGCACGCTGTTGACGCCGCCCGTGATGACGTCGGCGCCAGCCGCACCGCTCACAATTCCGGTCGACAGGTCGACGGAGACGCCGCTGCCACTCGCCTGGGAATACGAGACCCGCGTATTGCCGTTACCGGTGATGGTGTCGTTGCCGAGCAGCCCCTCGAACAGGTTGAAGGTGCCGAACGATCCGGCCGAGGTCACGCCGGTGAAGCCTGTGGCATTGTAAGTGTCGTTCAGGTTGCTACCGGTGGCACTGTTGACGCCGACATAGCTGTCGGTGCCGATCGAGCTGCCGCCGGTCGCCGTCCCCGCCTGCAGGTTGATGGTGACTGCATCGGTCGCGCTGGAATAAATGATACGGGTGTTACCGTTGCCGGTGATCGTATCATTGCCGGCCAAACCTTCGAACTGGTTGAAATTGCCGTTGTTGCCGACGTTGTTGGTCGCGGCATTCTGGAAGCCGACGGCGCCGAAATTCGTGGCCGTGAAGACATCGTTGAAGTTGGTGCCCTGGGCCCCCTCGATCCCGCGGAGCGTATCGTTGCCGATCGAGGCGTCGCCGGTCGCGGTGCCCACCGTGAAGTCGATGGTGACAGGTCCGGTCGAGAAGTAGAGGTTGTTGTAGCTGGCGATGTCGAATCCGCCGCGGCCGTCGATGAAATCGTCGCCGGCAAAGCCGGTGAACGTCTCCGTTGCCGTTGTAATGTTGCTGCCGCGGATGGTGTCGTTGAACATCGACCCCATCACGGCGTTGACGCCGCTGAACGTATCGTTGCCCGTGGAGAGGTCGCCACTCGCGGTGCCTGCCAGCAGATCGACGATCACCCCGCCGGTTGCGTTGGTGAAGGCAATGCGCGTGTTTCCGTTGCCAATAATGTTGTCGTCACCTCCCATGCCGATGAATTCGTTGAAGGTCCCGTTGGACCCGGCATTTGTGCTGCCCGCACCGAAGCCGACGGCATTGAACGTGTCGGCTTTGGTCGAGCCGCGCACGGATTCGACCGATCGCAGCGTGTCGGTGCCGACCGTCGCGGCGTCACCGGTCACAATTCCCAAGGCCAGCTGAACGTTGATCCCGCCCACTGCGTCCGGGTCGAGCGCGTAATCCGCCCGGTCGAAGCCAGCCCTGCCGTCGATGAAGTCGTCGCCGGCGCGGCCTTCGAAGATCTCCACGGTGCCGGGGCCATTGCTGCTGCCGAGCAGCTGGTCGGCAAATCCGGAACCCACAACACCGCCAAAGCCCGAACCGACCAACGTATCGGTGCCGACCGAACCATCTCCGATCGCCGAATGGGCCGCCAGATCGACGGTCACGCTGCCCGTTGCGCTGGCGTAGGAGATGCGCGTCAGCAGAGCACCCAGGCTGTTGGTCGCGCCCGTGATGCTGTCGTTCCCGCCACGGCCCTCGAACTCGTTGAAGCCCACATTGGTGCCGGCAATGCCGGTATCGCCCGCAAAGCCGGTCGCGTTGAACGTGTCGGCATAGTCGCTGCCCACGATGGCCTCGACGTTCACCAGCGTGTCAGTGCCGACGCCTGGTCCGGTCACGGAGCCTGCCGCGAGATTTGCGGTAATGCCTCCGGTTGCCGCGACATAGTCGGCGCGGTCGAAGCCGAGGCCGCCATCGAGCAGATCATTGCCGTCGAGGCCCTTCAGGCGGTCGTTGCCGGCGAGACCACTCAGGTTGTCGGCATAGGCGGTGCCGACCAGCGTATTTGCGCCGGCGTCGCCGGTGAGATGCACGCCCTGGCCGAGGATGAAGTCGGCAGCCGTGAGGTTCGACAGCGTCACGTTCAGCAGCGTGAGGGTGTCGCCATTGCCGAAGTCGATGACCGTATTCGGTCCCTGCTGTGTGGCGAGCGCCTGAATGTCCGCGAGGGTCGAGATGCCGGGCACCCCCGTGAGGTCGATCTTGTCGGCGTCCGCCTGCAGGAAGTCGCCGATGACATCGGCGCCGCCACCGGTGGTATAGACAAAGGTGTCCGCACCAATGCCGCCGTTCAGGGCGTCGTTGCCGGCACCGCCGCTGAGCAGGTCGCTGCCGCCGTTGCCGAACAGCTGATCGTTGCCGCTGGACCCGGTGATCGTGTCGTTGAAGTTCGAGCCGGAAACGTTGGTCACCCCTCCCACGATGGTGTCGTGACCCACCGAAGCGTCACCGTCCGCGGTCCCGTTCGCGAGGTTGACGATCACGCCGGCGGTCGCATTCGCGAAAAGGATCTGCGTGCTGCCGTTGCCGGTGATGGTGTCGTTACCACCCTGGCCCTGGAAGGAATTGAAGCCGATGAAGCCGGTCGCGTCGTAAGTGTCGGCGAAATTGCTGCCATAGACGCTGTTGACGCCTGCGAAGGAGTCATGCCCGACCGACACGTCACCCGTGACCGAGCCGGCATTCAAGCCGACCGTGACGCCGCCGGTGGCGTTCGTATAGAGCAGGCGTGTGCTGCCGTTACCGGTGATCTGATCGTCACCGCCCAGGCCCTCGAACTGGTTGAAGCCACCGTTGTTGCCGATATTGAGCGCACCGGCCTGTCCGTAGCCTGTCGCCACATAGCTGTCGGCATAGCTGGTGCCCTGAATGCCCTCGATCGAGCGCAGCGTGTCGGTCCCGATCGAGGCATCGCCGGTTGCCGTGCCCGCCGCCATGTCGATGGTGACGCCACCCGTGACCGTGCTGAGGCTGTTGTAGATCGCGGTGTCGAAGCCGCCGCGGCCGTCGATGTAGTCGTCGCCGCCAAGACCCGTGAAGTTGTTGCTGAAGCTGCTGCCGAGCAGCGTGTCGGAGAAGGTCGAGCCCTGCACCGCATTGACGCCGGTGAAGCTGTCGGTGCCCTCGGTCGCGCCGACCGCACTGCCGGCAACGGTGAGCGCCGTGGTGGTTCCCACGACGCTGGTCTCGAGGTCGACGCTGACGCTCGAGGCCGCGATCTGGTAGTTCAGGCGGGTGGAGCCGTTGCCGATGATGGTGTCGTTGCCGCCGGCCCCGGCGAAGTCGTTGAAGCCGCCGGACGAGCCGACATTGGTCGCCCCGGCCAGACCGAATCCGGTCGCGTCGAACGTGTCGTCGAAATTGGTGCCGCGGGCGGCCTCGACGTTGCGGATCGTGTCGGTGCCGACGGTCGCATCGCCGTTCACGGTGCCCGCGGCGAGGTGAACATAGATGCCTGAGGTGGTCGTCGTATCGGAGTTATAGGTGACCTGGTCGTAGCCGCCCCGGCCATCGATATAGTCGTCGCCGCCGCGCCCCTCATAGGTCTCGTAGGTGAAGGCAGCATTGTCGCTGCCGTAGAACGTGTCGTTGGAGGCCGAGCCCCAGATCGTCGAGACGTTGGAGAAGGTGTCGTGACCGACGGAGGCATCGCCATCCGCGGTCCCCGCGCCGATGTCGACACTGACCGCACCGGTTGCGCTCAGATAGGACAGCCGGGTTACCGCCTGCCCCAGAGGGTTGAGATCGCCGACGACGACGTCATCACCGCCGCGCCCTTCGAACTCGCTCTGGCCGGCGGCGACGCCCGGCAGGCCGGTCGAGCCGGTGAACCCGGCCGCGTTGAACATGTCGGCATAGTTGCTGCCGAGGATACCCTCGATATTCGTCAACGCGTCGGTTCCAACACCCGGGCCGGTCACCGAACCGGCCGCGAGATTGGCAGTAATGCCTCCCGTCGCATCACCATAATCGGCGCGATCGAAGCCTTGGCCGCCGTCGAGCAGGTCGTTGCCGCCGAGGCCTTGCAGGACGTCGTTGCCGCCAAGGCCGCTCAAATTGTCGGCATAGACCGTGCCGACCAGCGTGTTCGCATTGGCATCGCCGATCAAGTGAACGCCGGGCGCGAAGATGAAATCCGCAGCCGTGAGGTTCGCCAGATTGACGTTCTGCAGCGTCAGGCTATCACCATTGCCGAAATTGATGAAGGTGTTCGACCCCTGCTGCGAGGCGATCGCCTGAACGTCGGCGAGATTGTAGATGCCAGCGCCCGAAAGGTCGATCTTGTCGGCTTGCCCATGCGAGAAGTCGCCGATGAAATCCGCACCGCCGCCGCTCACATACACGAAGGTGTCGGCGCCGCCGTTGCCGAGCAGATTGTCGGCGCCGCTGCCGCCCTTCAGCGTGTCGTTGAAGCCCGAGCCGGACACGCTGTTCACGCCACCGGTGATGGTGTCATGTCCGACCGAGGCATCCCCGCTAACAGTGCCGCTGGCGAGATCGACGACAACGCCACCGGTGGCGTTGGCGAACAGCAGCTGCGTGCTGCCGTTGCCGGTGATGGTGTCGTTACCACCCTGGCCCTGGAAGGAATTGAAGCCGATGAAGCCGGTCGCGTCGTAAGTGTCGGCGAAATTGCTGCCATAGACGCTGTTGACGCCTGCGAAGGAGTCATGCCCGACCGACACGTCCCCCGTGACCGAGCCGGCATTCAAGCTGACCGTGACGCCGCCGGTGGCGTTCGTGTAGAGCAGGCGTGTGCTGCCGTTACCGGTGATCTGATCGTCGCCGCCGAGGCCCTCGAACTGGTTGAAGCCGCCGTTGTTGCCGATATTGAGCGCACCGGCCTGTCCGTAGCCTGTCGCCACATAGCTGTCGGCGTAGGCCGTGCCCTGAATGCCCTCGATCGAGCGCAGCGTGTCGGTGCCGATCGAAGCATCGCCGCTCGCCGTGCCCGCCGCCATGTCGATGGTGACGCCACCCGTGACCGTGCTGAGGCTGTTGTAGATCGCGGTGTCAAACCCTCCGCGGCCGTCGATATAATCGTCGCCGCCGAGCCCCGTGAAGTTGTTGCTGAAGCTGCTGCCCAGCAGCGTGTCGGAGAAGGTCGAGCCCTGCACCGCATTGACGCCGGTGAAGCTGTCGGTGCCTTCGGTCGCACCGCTCGCGCTGCCGGCAACGGTGAGCGCCGTGGTGGTTCCCACGGGGCTGGTCTCGAGGTCGACGCTGACGCTCGAGGCGGCGATCTGGTAGTTCAGGCGGGTGGAGCCGTTGCCGATGATGGTGTCGTTGCCGCCGGCGCCGGCGAAGTCGTTGAAGGCGCCGGACGAGCCGACATTGGTCGCCCCGGCCAGACCGAATCCGGTCGCGTCGAACGTGTCGTCGAAATTGGTGCCGCGGGCGGCCTCGACGTTGCGGATCGTGTCGGTGCCGACGGTCGCATCGCCGTTCACGGTGCCCGCGGCGAGGTGAACATAGATGCCTGAGGTGGTCGTCGTGTCGGAGTTATAGGTGACCTGGTCGTAGCCGCCCCGGCCATCGATATAGTCGTCGCCGCCGCGACCCTCATAGGTCTCGTAGGTGAAGGCCGCATTGTCGCTGCCGTAGAACGTGTCGTTGGAGGCCGAGCCCCAGATCGTCGAGACGTTGGAGAAGCTGTCATGACCGACGGAGGCATCGCCATCTGCGGTCCCCGCGCCGATGTCGACCGTGACTGCGCTGCTCGCGCTCAGATAGGACAGCCGCGTGACCGCCTGCCCCAGGGCATTGAGATCACCGACGACGACGTCATCACCGCCGCGCCCTTCGAACTCGCTCTGCCCGGCGGCGACGCCGGGCAGACCGGTCGAGCCGGTGAATCCGGCCGCGCTGAACGTGTCTGCAAAATTGCTGCCGACAGCGCCCTCGATGTTGACGAGCGTATCCGTGCCGACCCCCGGTCCCGAGGCGGTGCCAGCCGCGAGGTTGACGGCGATGCCGCCGGTCGCGTCAGTATAGATGGCACGGTCGAAGCCTGAGCCGCCATCGAGGAGATCGCTGCCGCCGAGGCCCTGGAGGCGGTCGTTGCCGCCGAGACCGCTGATGGTTTCGGCATTGGCGGTGCCGACGAGGTCGTTCGCGTTGCCGTCGCCGACGATCGGCGCGGCCGGCGTGCCGAACAGGAAGTCGCTCGCCGTCAGGCTGCTCAGATTGACGTTCTGAAGCGTGAGGCGATCGACCGAGCTGAACGTGATGACCGTGTTGGGACCGCTCTGAACTGCATGTGATTGCAAATCGGTAAGGCTGAAGATGCCGTAGACGCCGGTCAGATCGATCTTGTCCTGGCCATGGACGAAGTCCTGGACGAAATCGAAGCCGCCGCCGGTCGCGTAGACGAAGATGTCCGCGCCGGCGCCGCCGCTGAGGAAGTCGTTGCCGGCACGGCCGTCCAGGGTGTCATTGCCGTTGCTGCCGGAGAGACTGTCGTTGCTGCCGCTGCCGATAATGGTGTCGTTGAAGTTGGACCCGAGGACGTTGAACACGCCTCCGGTGATGGTGTCATGGCCGACCGAGCCGTCGCCGTCGACCGTGCCTGCAGTGAGGTTGACGCTCACACCGCCGGTCGCGTTGCCAAACTGGATCTGCGTATTGCCGTTGCCGGAGATGACGTCGTTGCCGCCGTTGCCCTGGAATGAATTGAAGTTCGCGTTGGGGCCGGTGAACCCCGTCGCGTCGTAAACGTCGGCAAAATTGCCGCCGAGCGCGCTGTTGACACCCGTGAAGGTGTCCTGACCGGTCGAGCCGTCGCCGGTCGCGGTGCCGCCCGCGAGGTTGATGGTCACCCCGCCGGTCGCATTGGCGAAGATGAGGCGCGTGTTGCCGTTACCGGTGATGACGTCGTCCCCACCGAGGCCTTCGAACTGGTTGAAGGTTCCGTTGTTGCCGGTATTGGCGCCGGTCACGCCGTAACCGGTCGCATCGTAGGTATCGTTGAAGTTGGTGCCCTGAATGCCCTCGATCGACCGAAGTGTATCCGTGCCGTTCGACGCATCTCCGGTGACGATACCGGCCGCCATATCGACGGTGATGCTTCCCGTGATGAAGAAGATGTTGTTGTAGGACGAGACGTCGAAGCCACCACGGCCGTCAATGTAATCGTTGCCCGCAAGGCCGGTGAACGTGTCGTTGGTCGCACCGCCCAGCAGCGTGTCGTCGAACATCGACGCCTGGACGGCGTTGACGCCGGTGAATTGGTCGGTGCCGACGGATGAATCGCCGGTGGCAATGCCGGTGACGAAGTCGACCTGGACCCCGGCGGTCGCGTTGTTGAACCCGAGCCGCGTGAAGCCGTTGCCGGTGATGGTGTCGTCACCGCCGTTGCCGGTGAACTCGTTGAACGTCCCGCTCGAGCCGGCATTGATGCTGCCTGAGCCGAAGCCGGTGGCATTGTAGGTATCAGCAAAGTTGGTGCCGCGGATCGCCTCGATCCCGCGCAACGTATCGGATCCGATGGTCGCATCGCCGGTCACCGATCCGGCGGCGAGATTGACCGTAATTCCCGTCGTGGTGTTCGGATCGACGTTGTAATCCACGCGGTCATAGCCGCCGCGGCCGTCGATGTAGTCGTTGCCCGCAAGGCCCGCGTAGACCTCAGCGGTGAACATCGGATTGTTGCTGCCCAGAATCGTGTCGTTGTAGGCGGATCCCCAGGCGCCGTTGAAGCCGGACCCGACCAAGGTGTCGTGGCCCACCGACGCATCACCTTGCGCATAACCGGCGGCGAGATCCACCGTTACCGCCCCGGTGGCGCTGACATAGGAGACGCGCGTCAGCTCCGCTCCCTGGCTGTTGGTGTTGCTGATGATGGTGTCATCGCCGCCTTTGCCTTCGAACTCGTTGTAGCCGACGGGGCTACCCGGGACATGGGCGTCGCCGGTGAAGCCGGCTCCGTTGAACGTATCGTCAAAATTGCTGCCGATGGCTGCTTCGATGTTGACGAGTGTGTCTGTGCCCACGCCTGCGCCGGACGCTGTTCCCGCTGCGAGATCGATCGTGACGCCGCCGGTTGCGTCGGTATAGACGGCGCGGTCGAAGCCCGGGCCGCCGTCGAGAATATCGTCACCCGAGCCGCCGCTGAGATAGTCCCTGCCGGCGCCGCCGAAGAGGATGTCGTTTCCGTCACCGCCGTTGAGACGATCGTTTCCGTCCTGCCCGTCGATCAGATCGTTGCCGATTCCGCCCGAAAGGACGTCGTCGCCGAGCGAGCCGAACACGGCGTTCCCAACCGGGGTCAGCACGGCATTCGAAACCTCCGTGTCGAGATTGTCGACAAAGCGGTCCGTCAGCAGATCGATGGAACCTTGATCCGAAAAATTGGTCGCAGCCAGTTGGTCGGCGGCAGCGCCTTGGGCGACCTGGCCGGCTTGCGCCAGCTCGGTGACGTTGGTGGCCGACTGAATGCTGTCGTTCGCGGCAGCAACGACCTCCACAACCGTCGCGGCGGCGGCCGCACTGACGCCGGCCGACGAGACGACGCTCTCCACCGTTTCCTGCGAGCTGAGATTGAAGGGCAGCGGATTGTCCGGATCGGCCTGAGCGGTCGCAACGGCGTCCGCGATCGCGGCGATCACCGCGTCCGGCGCGACCCCGACAGCCGCGATCTGCGCCACCGTGCTCTGGACCTGGATGGCCGCCGCAAGCACCGCGGTCGCGGTCGCATCGCCCCCCACCGCGGCGGGCACCGGGTCGTACGACAGCAAGTCAATGGGATTTTGGGGATCAGCGGCGAGATCGACGTTGAACGCGGCCGCAATGGCGTTGATGGCCTGGTCCACCGTCAGCGGGTGCTCATCATTTGCCGTGCTGTCGACCAGTGCGACGATCAAGGTCGTGAGCGGCGTGATGACGGTGGACCCTTCCGGCGCCCTCAGCACGCCGGCGACCTGCAATCCCGTCGAAATGTCGACACCGCCGATACTCACGAGCGGACCGGATCCGCCCGCCAAAGTAAAGCTGCCGTCAGCCCGCGTCGTCGTGAACGCCTCGCCCGCGTCGAGTATTCCATTGTTGTTGGCGTCGGCAAACACGGTCGCGCCGCCGATATAGCCGTCGATATCCAGCGCGTTGATCTCGTTGGCACCGGGTGTCACGCTCAGCGAGAGCTCGGCCGAGCTCACCGCCTGATGAACGCCGTCGTCGGAGATGGCGGTGACGTGCAGGGTGAACGGATCGGGGCTGCCGACGGCATGGCTCGGGATCAGGACGACGTTCTGAATCGAATCGCCGGTCAACAGCCAGGTGCCGTCGCCGAGCGCTGCGCCGTTCTGAACCGCAAAGCTCGACGGCACACCCTCGATCTTCAGCGACAAGGTGCTGCTTTGGTCGATCTTGGCCGCCGCGATATTCAGCGTGATGTTGCCGTCCGCAGCGCCCGATGAGTCCTGAACGTTCAGAACCGGCGCGTCCTGCGCGCCGTGGATGTCGAAGCTGATGTTCTTGGTCGTGCCGTCGACGGAGGTGACCGTGAAAGTCTCCGTCTTGACGTCGTTGGCGCCGAGATACTGGATCACGGAATTGTCGACGGAATAACTGTAGTGGCCATCGGCCTGCAGCGTCACCTTGCCGAGGTTGCCGGCTGCCGTGATCTCATCGGCCTGGAACGCGGCCTGGTTCTGGTCGGCATCGCTGATAGATAGCTGGCCGGATGCGGTTAGCTGGCCGTCCTCAGTGACGTCATGCTGGGTCGGGCCACCGATGGCCGCCGCATCGTTCACGCCGTGGATCGTGAACGTCACGTTCTTGGTCGTGCCGTCCAGAGCCTTGACTGTGAAGGTCTCGTCGCGGGTCTCGCCCTGGCCGAGATATTGAACGGAGCCGTTGGCGACCGAATAGCTGTAGTCCCCGTTGGCGCCGATCATCAGCGACCCGAGATTGCCGGGCCCCGAAGCGACAACGGTTTGGAACGAATTCTGGTTCTGATCGACATCGTTGATCGACAGCGTGCCGGACGCCGTCAGGACGCCGTCCTCAGTGACATCGTGTTGAACGAGATTGCCTATCACGGCGGCATCGTTGGTGCCCGTGATGTTCACCACGATGTCGCGGGTGGCGGTGCCGTCGGCGGAGACGACCGTCAGGGTGTCGGTGACCTGCTGCCCTGCGGTCAGCGGGTTCGACTTCACGGGATCGAGCGTATAGGTCCACGCGCCCGTCGCCGCATTGAATGTGAAATTGCCATAGGTGCCGGCGAGCGAGGCCGGGACCGCGAAATGGGCTTGGCCGCTGTCGACATCGTTCACCGCAAGCTGGCCCGACGCGTTGGGATCGCCGACACCGCTCCCGGCCTCGGTCACTGAAATATCCTGGCTCCCCGATACTGTGATCGTGGCCGCGTCGTTGCTGCCCGTGATGGCCACCGTGAGCGTCGACGAGCCCGTTCCACCGTGATTGTCGGCATTCGTGTAGGTGAACTGCTCCATCGCCTGCTGGCCCGCAGCGAGCGCTTGCACGGCGGCGCTGGAATTGTTCAGCGTGTAGGTGTAGGCGCCGGTCGCCTTGGTGACCACCAGCGTTCCATAGGTACCGGCGACGGTGATCGTGGTGCCGTTGTCCGTGCCCCCTGCTACGGCCGACACGGTGTGGGTATCACCGGCATCGGCGTCCGTGTCGTTTGCGAGCAGATTGCCGCTGGCAACCGTCGTCACGTCCTCCTTGACGGAGGCGGTGTCCGCGACTGCGACCGGCACGTGATTGGTCGGGCCCTCGATGACGATTTCGACCTTTTCGATCGAGGCGACGGCGAGGTCGAAGCTCCTGAACGCATAGTCCGCGCTGCCATAGCGCGCGATGAGGGCCTGGATGGCCGCAAGATCGGACCTGAACGAAGCCGAGTTCGCCATCGCTTGCGTGACAACGAGGCGGAGCGTGTCCTGGCCCTTGCCGCCATCGTAGATGTCGACAGAGCCCACGTTTTCCGACACGCGGTAGATCAGGATGTCGTTGCCATTGCCGCCGCTGATGATGTCGGTGCCGGCGCCGCCGTCGATGATATCGTCGCCGTTGTCGCCGGAGATCAGATCGTTGCCCGCCCCACCGAGCAGCGTATCGTTGCCGTTGCCGCCGAAAATGATGTCGTTACCGGTGCCGCCATCCACGGTGTCGTTGCCATTTCCGGCGTCGACGATGTCGTTGCCCGCACCGGCATTGATGTTGTCATTGCCGTTGCCGCCCTGAACGAGATCATTCCCTGCCCCAGCGCCGACGGTATCGTCGCCGTTCTTCGCATTGATGATATCGGTCGAGCTGGTGCCGGCGATCTGATCGTTTGCATTGGTGCCGTTAATGATCATGGCAATTCATCTTTCTCGATATGGCAACAGGCATTGTTCGCGAGCGCGCGGAAGCGGCGTCGCGTTGTGCGGATGGAGAGATCTTCAATCGTCGAAAGCAGAACGCGATATGGACCAGACGCGTGACGTCGTGCGGTCGCTCATGGTGAGCCCCCTCCCGTAACCTTTTTGATTTCTTGGGTTCGCCGTCAGCCCAACGGCGTGAGTTTGAAATGACGTGGTCTTGTTATCGTTCGACGCTTCGCTCCGTTGCTCGGCGTCGCCTGAATTCTCGAAATTGCTATTTCCGAACGTCGAAAAAGCTTTTCTGATAATTGCAAATTGTTTCCACTGTTGCGTGACTGCGTCAAGACAGCACAGCGGCTAACCTTAAGAGGAGTGTGGACTGGACAGCGCAGCTTGGAATGCGCGCGCACCCTACCGGCGGTCGCGCCCGATTTCAGCAAAACGGGGAATCGAAGCTTTCCCGGACTACAGCACAATAAGGGCTGGAACGAAGCGATCGCCCTTCGCGTCGCGACCGGCGCGAGGAGATCGCCCAAGATGCCGAGCAAATGAGCTACCACCGCTGATGGCGCCGGGATGCGAGGCTCGCCCTGTCCCCCTGCGGTGCCTGCGACACTCTGCCGCACCCAGATCTCACTGCGGATCGACGCTGCAGGCGGAGAACCTGCACCGAAATAAATCTGGTTCGAGCAGAGCAACGTCATTCTCAATTCCCGGGACGAAAGCTTTCCTGCTCCATGGAATACCCCCGCACGTCTTGGCGCATGACCCGAATGGGTCATCCCGGTGCAGGGGGACAGCGCCTCGGCAGACATTATCCGCTAGACTTTGGTCGGACGCCGTTTTCAGGAAAAACAAGCAAAGGGGCTTGCGTCGGGCCGCCTCCTCACGAAGCATGACGCGGGGTGTCTGCACGGAATGCAGCAAGAAAGGATGCGCGCCGGCTCGCAGCGAATGCCCCGGGGCTCAGCGGAGGGGGGACCGCTCGTGAAGACCAATGGAATCGACAATGAGGAGCTGTCGAAGGTCCTCAATCGACTTGGCGAGGCTGCCGTGAATCCGGAAGCCTGGCGCGGCATCATGGATGACATCTGCAAGGCCGTCGGAGCGTCGGCGGCCCTGCTTCTTCAGAGCGATATCAGAACCCCGGACGTTCCCCGCACGGATTCGATTGCCGAAGCCACCGATCTCTACTTCAGGAACAACTGGCATTTGAGAGACCCGCGCGCCAGGGGCTTTCCCCGCATGATGGCGGGCGAGGTCGTGACCGACTTCGATGTGATGACGCCTGAGCAGATTCGTGCCGATCCCATGTACAACGAGGTACTGTTCCCGTTCGGATACCGGTGGTTTGCCGGCATCGGCTTCTGGGCCGACAGCGCGGCGTGGGCATTGACGCTCCAACGGACCGGCCGCGAAGGCACGTTCGAAGCGCGCGACAAGCAACTGCTTGCCCAATTGGCGCCGCGCCTGACCGAGACCGCCACGCTCGCGACGGCGGTTGGACGAGCCGCGTTGAGCTCGATGACCGACGTCCTGGACCGGGTTCGACAACCCGCCCTGGTCCTCAATCGGGAAGGCATGGTTCTGCGCACGAACCAGATGGCCGATCACGGCTTCGACGCCGAGATCCGCATCAGGGGGCGGCGCCTCCTTCTTCGCGACAAGCATGCGATGACGCGATTCGATCAGCTGGTCAGCATGATCCGATCAACGCCGGATGCCGCCGCCATCGCCGCCTCGCCAATCCTTGTCCGCCGGACGACCAAGCCACCGGTCGTGTTACGGCTCCTGCCAGTGGACGGCGCGGCGCGCTCCGTTTTCCTCGGAGCGCGCGCCCTGCTCATCCTGTCCAATCTCTCCCCGCGCCCTGCGCCGGACCCCGCGCTGATCGGCCAGGCCTTCGATCTCACCCCGGCGGAATCCCGACTGGCTGCCCTGCTCGCGACCGGCACATCGATCGCCGACGCCGCCGACCATCTGCGCATCTCGCGCGAAACCGCCCGCAACCACCTGAAGTCGATCTTCTCGAAAACAGGTATCCACCGCCAGTCGGAGCTGGTCACGCTGGTTTCGCAGTTGGGGTGACATCCGGCTTGTGTCCATCGGCACCCCCAAATTTCCTCCGAGCACGAAGCAGCACTTCAGCGCCTTATGCGCGCGCCCCCCTCACTTCCGGCTCCGAGCCGCCACGGACACGTTCATCAGCAAGAGAAACAACGCGCTTGTCGCCTGATATCTCGCCACCACGCGTTTCCTCGCTCGTCCTCGCATGATGGCCTTTCCGTCGCGTGAGCCAATACGCCACGCCCAGCCCCGTGACCGCTTGCGCATCTCGAGCTCGAAGAACGAAAAGTCATCGAGATCCACCAGATTGTCTCCCAACGGTTTGACGTCGCTTCGCGACTTGACGACCGGCCCGCACGCATCCCAAACCAACGCAAAAACGCTGCCGAGAAACGGACCGTCGCGTAAGGCGATAGGCCACCCGCTTCGGGTGCGCCTCCCCCAAATGGGCTATGTCGGGAGAAAACATGCCCCCCAAGGAGGCGAGGCGTCCATCGCTGGCCGCAGGGAATTTTCGAAGATCGTGCCGAAGAACAGGCATGGCTTGCCGGTTCTGGAAGCTGCCAATGAAAATAGAGCCCTGTTTGCCGCGGGTCATGCATCGAGAAGGACACTTTCCTGATCGTGCAAAAAACAGGCAGCGAACAGGGAAATTGCTTGCCCCATACCTGCACGGAGCCAGCAAAGAACAGGCGACAGATTGAGTGAGGGCTCTTCCCACCGGCCGCTCGTAGTCGGCAACGGCTGCCATGCAGAGCTTCGCAGCTGTGCAGAAGCCGTTTGCGGTGTCTTTTTCCTGACTTTCGGTCCGCAAGGTGAACGGCATGAGACCAGACAGTTGACCGGCTGCGCTATCGCAGCTCTCCATCGCTTACCGCCTGGCCAACGACCTTACGCCCGATCCCCGCAACGCTCGGACTCATTCGAAACGTCAGATCGAGCAGGGCGAAACACGACCCTTCGGAAAGCGACGCAACCGTAGGAGCCGCTCTCGCTGTAGATTAATTTGACTCTGCCTGAAGTTAAATTTATATATTATTTGTTATTTAATTTTTATTTTGACTGCCTAACTCTTCGAAAGAGGCGTGACTATGCGCCCAATCGATACTGCGCCAAGGGATGGTGAATTCATCTGGGTTGAAGGTGCGGCGGGGGCTGTTGAGGCCGTCCGGTGGTCGTCAGACATGGACGGATGGGTTTGGAAAGACGGCACGCCAATCGATATTGCTCCGACTCATTGGTATCCAGCAGCCGAGTATGGCGATCCGGACGACGAACCATCAGGCAGCTCGGCCGCAGCCGCCCTCATCCTGATCCCTGCAATTTTCCTTGGAGCAGTCCTGCTCGCCGCGTTCGACCCATTTAGTTCGGGAGCGGGTCAAGACGCGGTCTGGAGCGATGGCAGAACTATTTTTGGCCTCCATCGACAAGCCGAGATCGAAACCGGCTCTCAAGCGGCACTTCAGCAGGAAACGACCGCAGCGTCGATGTTGGCGGTGCCGCCAGGCTTTGGGCGGCAGCAATTCGATGAAGAGCAAGCACTCGCCAGCGGGTTGGCTGGCGCCCGGAACGAGTTCGATATCACGGTCCCGCGCGCGCAGGCGGCAGAAGCGGCCGCGGAACGGCTGCGGCAGTCGCTTCGACAGGAGCAAGCAGGCAAGGACGCGCTCACGGTAGAACTTGCCAGATCTCGCCGCGAGCTCGAGACCCGTGACGAAGACTCGCGCAATGCCGCCGATGTCGCCGAGCAGCAGAGGAAGGCAATGGCTCACGAAATCGCGGAATTGCAGCAGTCTCTCCAAGAGGAGCGAGACAAGAACGCCGAGCTCGTCGCAGAGGCCAAAGCTGCGCGGGCTGAAACGGCGAATGCCGAACAACAAAGTCGTGCGGTACAAGATACCCGAGCGCATGCGGCCGCGTTGGCCTCGGAACTTGCGGAAGCGCGGCGTGAGATCGAAGCCCGGAACATTCAATTGCGCGATGCGAATGATGCGATCGCGCAGCAAAAACAGGCGGCGAGCCGAGAAATAGCCGAACTGCGACAGGCGCTGCGACAGCAGCGGAGCGGGACGGAGGCTCAGGCAGGAGACCGTAAAGCGTCCTCAAGCCTCACTGAGGACGTTTCGACCGCTCCGGCCACTGAACGCTTGGTCCCGCCAACGACGCAGAACGGGGGGACGATGGTAGCGGAAGGACCCGTAGCCGCACGTCAAAGCGAGGCAGAGACTCGACTCATTCCGCGGGCCAGGGCCTTGCTCGATCAGGGGGATATTGGAGCAGCGCGGATTGTGCTTGAGCTCGCGGCTGAGAAGGACGTCCCGCAGGCAAGTTTCATGCTCGCCGAGACCTACGATCCGGCCGTGCTGTCCGCCTTAGGAACCTACGGAACGCGCAGTGAAGTGGCGAGGGCGCGCGAGCTGTATGCCAAGGCTCAAAAGGGCGGCATTCGCGGCGCCCAGGAACGGCTTGATGCACTGCCTCGCTGAAAAGGGACTCGTCGCAGTCCTGCTCGAGAAGGGATCGACATGAAGAAGGTGCCAAGGTCACACTCGTTGCTGCTGCTCGCTGGATTCATGCCAGTCGCGATGATGCTGCAGACGGCCTGCCTTGAGGCCCAAAGCGCGAAGAGCACCAAAGCTGATGTCCAGGTGATCCGACGGTCGCTCCCTCAGGAGAGTGAGAAGGACCGCGTCAATGCCTGGACCGTCGGGCTCGCCGGCGGCCTGCTTGAAGGCGCACCGATCCGTCTCGCCTCGGAAATGGCACGCGTCGTCGATGACGGCGCAGATCTGCATCTCCTACCGATTGTCACGCGCGGGGCCACCGACAATTTGAACGCGTTGCTCTATTTGCGCGGCGTCGACACGGCGATCATCAATTCCGACGCGTTCGAGGAATACAAAATTCAGGCACCTCAGGTCCGAAGCCGCATCACATATCTGCTCAACCTCTTCCCGTCCGAGCTGCATGTTTTCGTGCGGCCGGAGATCACAAATCTGCAAGATCTTGCCGGTAAGAGAGTCAACTTCAACACCTTGGGCACCGCAGCCGCCTACTCCGGACCGCTGATCTTCAGCCGCCTCGGCATCGAGGCCGACAAGACATTTATTCCGCATCAGGTTGCCTTGGAACAGATGCGCAAAGGGGAGATATCGGCCGTCGTATTCATTACGTCAAAGCCGGTCGACGCCTTCGTCCGCGGTCGCTGGGAGGCGGGCTTCAAATTTCTTCCGGTTCACTATGACAGTAGATTCGAGGACTATTACCTACCGGCGACATTGGAGCCAAATGAGTACCCAAACCTCATCAAGCCGGGTGAGCGAGTTTCAACGATCGCGGTTTCGACAGCGTTGGTTGCTTTCAATTGGCCGCCACGCTCAAACCGCTATCAACGCGTGGCTCGCCTCGTCGAGTATCTGTTCTCGCGTATTGATCGGCTTCAGGCGCCGGGCTTTGACGCGAAGTGGAGGTCGATCAATCTAGCAGCCACCGTTCCTGGTCTCACCCGTTTTCACGCCGCCCAGGAATGGCTAGATCGCAACTCGCGGAGAGCAGAGTCACCATGAATCATGCGGCCGCTCCTCTGGTCGTAGCCGTCAGCTTCGCCTGCCAAATCGCGCACGCGCAAAGTGCGAAGGACCCCATGGGGATAGCTCGAGCGTGTTCGGTGGCGGAGGGGTCAGGGCGGCGAGACTGCCTGCATAATTCGCCACGCGAGGCTCCATCGCTCGGCCGACAAGCATCAGACAACCGATGGCTTGTGAGCGAGACTACGTCACCGATCGACTATTCCCCAGTCGTCGCCGCTACCACCTCCTCGGTCAGCGCTGCCGATGGCGCCGCCATGCAACTCTCGATTCACTGCCGAGCCGGTCGCACAGAAGTTACGGTCGCAGGAGCTTTGCTCTCACGCAGCGCCAAGGAATATGTAATTTCGTATCAAGTCAACGCGGATCCGCCAGTTCAACTCGCGGCCGCCTCGCCGTCGTTCGGGTCCGGCGTCTCTTTCGGCGGCGATGCCATTCAATGGCTGAAGGCACTACCGGACGACGGCAATATTGTTGTGCGTCTTTCGCCTCGCATCGGCGCGGTACAGGAAGGACATTTCCAGCTCGATGGATTCGGGCACGTGCGCGAGAAACTGGCGGCGGCATGCAAATGGCCACATAGCGTCGCCAGACCAGGAGGGTGATGGTCATAGAAACGGGCAAGGAACAAGATGAGCAAATTGAAGTCGGCAATGGCAGCCATCATCAGCGGCCTGGCGATGATAGCCCTGGTTAGCGCGAACGTCCGTGCCGAGATAGACAACCATGTGATCTCACAAGCGAATGATAGCTCAGCAAATTCTCAGACGCAGAGCAGATTGAAGCCGGCGAGAAAGCAGGGCCAGCACCAAACAAGGCACCCCGCCGCTCGGGCTGAGCCGATGCTGGCTCAGGCGACAAAAGCCGCCTCCGCCGCGAAGTCGCATAGGCTGATCCTACAGGTGAACTCCAATGAGCCTGCCATGATGAATCTGGTGCTCAACAATGCGACCAACGTCGCGCAATATTACAACGATCGGGGCGAGCCCGTGTCCATCGAGGTTGTCACCTTCGGCCCTGGCCTTCACATGTTGCGCGACGACACCTCGCCGGTAAAGCCTCGCATCGAGGTGCTCGCGATGAGCCATCCGGAAATATCTTTCAGGGCCTGCGCGAACACCCAGGAAAACATGCGTAAGGCGGAAAGCAAGGACATTAAGTTGATTCCGCAGGCCACGGTTGTTGAATCCGGCGTCGTCCGCGTTATGGAGCTGCAAGAGCAGGGCTGGAGTTACGTAAAACCCTGACTTCGTGGGCGGCTAGATCATCAATGGACCGTAGCTCGGCGCGGCGCGAATTACCGATGACATTCGTGCGGTCGCCCCCAAGAGCCGTTATTGGAGTAGCAAGCTTGACACACTAGGGGCCTATCGCGGCGCCGGACTGAGCAAGCCATCCAAAGCCCGACTTACGATAATGGCGGTCCATGCGCAGGTCGCCACGGTCCAAAACGGGGGACTGAAAGCGCCGATCTCCACGTCATGCTCGTACTTTCGAAGTGCAAAACGTTCTTGGACGTCCGCCGACCCTCACCAAGCGCAGCAGCCTTTTACGTTTGTGCGGCACGATTGTGCAGCACGATGCGCCGATCGTGGAGACGACCTACTCCAATACTAACACCTAAGAGGCGGCCCCGGCTTTGGGGCGGCTGTTGAGGTGGCCGGGGCCGCTCTGCCAGCTCCGCGGTAAGCTGGCGACTCTCAAGCTAAGAAAGCCCGCCTTGTTCCTCCAGCGGCTCCGCCTTGGCAAAAGAAAGCGAACGATGCAATAACGGCACAGATGGTATATTCTCCACCATCCAGGCTTCGTTTGGATGCCGGGTCATCGCGGTCACTCCGTTAAGCGACGCAAATGCCTTCATAGTCGGCGAAACTCGGCTACCCGCTGCTTCAGCGAAACTCTGGCCTCAAAGCCTGCGAGCAGCCAGGCCATAGACTGCGTGTGACCTTTGCGCGATGTCTGATTTCCCCACCACGCGCTGAACCTGGAGGCTGACGGCGGCAATGGTCGACGAAGAATGTCTTCGATTTCCGAGAAGCTGAGGCGGATCGTTTCTGCCTTGCGGCGCTGCAGCTCCTTCCGCAGGGGGTCGTAAACGGACATCAAATCCAGCTCGTCACGGCATCACGGGAAAACACAGGTTTCCCATTTCAATCTTCTCAAAACGAAATATGATTACGACATAATCATTTTAATTCCTCATTCGGGAAAAAGCTAGTTTAAATTGCCATCGCGTCCGTCAATGCACGGGCAGCTGAGGCACGGTCCGCAAATTATCTTCGAAGTCCTATGTCTATTCTAGGTCAAAAGCTTTGAAGGCCTCTCAAGTTCAGTACCACTCTTGCGGGTGCGAGCGTGTACATTGGGGAGAATAGACGGTTGTGATTGTGCTCAGCGCGCTTGAGCGCGAAAGGCGCGAAATTGTGTCTGTCCGAAGCGAGCTTCAACTAACGCCAGTCGGATTTCTTTCAACCATTTGGAGCGTCTTACCATGGCGATGGGGACGGTTAAGTGGTTCAACGTGACGAAGGGTTACGGTTTCATCCAGCCTGACGCTGGCGGGCCGGATGTATTTGTGCATATTAGCGCGGTGCAAAAGGCCGGTCATGATGTATTGCGCGAAGGAGCGCGTGTCAGCTACGAGCTTAGAACGGGTCGATCCGGGAAAATGGCTGCCGAGGATCTGCGCGTTGATTGAAACGCTACATGCAAAGCCCGGCCTGTGCCTAGCAGAACGAAAGAAGCCGCCCTTAGGCGGCTAGTTTCAGTGGTCTCTTCCTCTACTTATTCTCGCGAGCGCGTCGGCAGTGTCTCGCGCGGCGTCCTTCACGTCTCCTTTCCTTAAAGATTGGCCGTAGCAGCAACGGATTCGGCTCTCAAATCGGTGGCAAACAGGTGTGCTGAGGCGCTCCAACGGGCAAAATGCCGCCCTAGAGGACAAGCCTCGATGCAAACCAGAGGACGACACAAAAGCAGATGCCGATTCCCACATAGGGCAAAACAAGGCGCATCGCTCCCTCCTTAGCTCTGAGACGCTACGACCATCGAACTGTGACGAGCAATCGCGGGCTAGCCGCGGGACGGTTGCGATTCTCTGCGTTACGCACGACGCTGGGCTGAGATGGGACGGGGACGAGAATCCTCCTTAGGCCGCGGCAGAGCTGAGAAGTGCTGCGGCCGTTCAGGCCGCATCGTCAGATTAGCAGGCTCATCGCTAAACTCCTCAGAACATCGATTTAAAATATTAATTCCCTTGATTTAAAACGTGATTTATATATGGCAACGAAGCGTTGTAGATGTTCACCGCGCATCTTCACGTGAAGCATAATAAACGGAGGGGCCCATGGCGGTTCTATTCGGCGATACGACTGGGTCGCTCACGGGACGACAGCATGGCGGAAGCCAAACTCTGATTGGTTCTGAACCGATGAACCTATTATTCGGGGACGCGGGTTTGAACTTACTCGACCACGCAATTGGCGGTAACGACACATTGGTAACTTCCGGCGCAGGAAGTCTGTTCGGCGACGCAGGCGGTAATATTTCCGATCATGCACGGGGCGGCGACGATACGTTGTCAGCGCAGGTGCTCGCGTCTGTTGTCACCATTGGTGAGGCTTTCATCCTGAATATGTACGGCGATGCTGGCGGTGATATCTCGGCTTGGGCTATTGCCGGCGATGACACCCTTAATCTCGAACTGCCCCCGACCTTTACACCCGGGGTGAAGGTGAATGCCTACGGCGATGCCGGCGGAATCTTGTCCGGTCACGCCCGTGGTGGCGACGACCATTTTAGCGTTTCCGGTGGTGGGCATCAGACCGTCACCGTATACGGAGACGCTGGCGGCAACTTAATCAATTGGGCGGCGGGGGGCAACGACACGTTCGTTGGCCACGTCGGACCGGACAGTAATGTAGTGTTCTTTGGCGACACGGGCGGTAGCTTGCTCGGGCTTAGCCGTGGCGGTGATGACAGCTTCACTGTGAGCGGATCTGAGTACAACAGTTGTCTCTATGGCGATGCCGGCGGCGACATGGCTGGTCATGCGGCTGGCGGCAACGATAGCTTCGCCGTGAGCGGAGCCAATCCGTTCAATTTTGTCTTTGGCGATGCCGGTGGAAACATGTCCGCCTTCGCCGCCGGTGGGAATGACACCTTCAATGACTCAAGCGATGTAACCCTGACCGATCGAAATGTCTTCGCCGGCGACGCTGGCGGGAACATGTCCGGTTCCGCCCGAGGCGGGGATGACACCTTCAACAAGACCGGCCTAGGGGGAAGTACATTCTATGGCGACGCCGCAGGCGATATGTCCGACCGTGCCCACGGCGGCGACGACATTTTCCAGGCCTCAAACACCCAAGACCAAGATATCTTTTATGGCGATGCCGGCGGCAATATGGGTGATCGAGCTGTTGGCGGCGACGACATCTATATCGGTGGCAACGTATTCCCCGGGCTGGTCAATCAGGCGTATGGGGATGCGTCGGTCATGTCCGGCCACGCCGACGGCGGTAATGACACGCTGGTTGGTGGCGATGATCCGAATCCGCATCCGGCGGGCAGCTACGAGACCATTCTCGTCGGCGATGCCCGATCCATGTCCGACCACGCATGCGGCGGCGACGATAAACTAGTAAGCGGCACCGGAAATGATGATATCTGGGGCGATGCCCAGGTGATGCTTGGCTTGGCCAAAGGTGGCAACGACACGTTTGTGTTCAATTTCGACAACGGCCACGATAAGGTCGAGGATTTCGGGCAGAGCCTCTCGAATTTGGGAGCCGATCACATCGATGTCTCCGCGCTTCACATAGCGACCTTCGGTGATCTGAGTATCTCGCTATTTGATCCTGTAACACACGAGAGCACGATCACGTTTGGTCTGGGAAACGACGTGGTGGTGCATAGCGAGGAAGCCCTCAGCCCTCAGGATTTTATCTTCACGCCCCATCAGGAGGGTTTGTTGGTCTGAGCCGACGCTCACGGCCACCCGCGCACGCGACAAATAACCTCGTGCTCAGGGCGACGAGGTCATCGAGTAGTCTTCGGCTGCCCCGGACGCGCGGGGGAACTATCCGGGCCGTATTACACTTCGGAAGCTGTGGAGGCCCCTCGTGAGTAAAGAGTGGAATAGCCACCGCACCTCAGTCGTACTTTTCGCTAGTGCGGTAATCGTTGCGATCCTCGCGGCGCTCGTCACGACACTCGATGGGGTCGACACAAGGACGGCGAGCAACGAAACGCGGCCCGGTACGACGGGCCTCGCAAGGCCACATCCGCCACTGGACCTAGCACCAGGCGAGCCGGTACTTGGCAACAGGAAGCTGCCGCATATCCCGCCTACCCGATGATCGGATTGAACCGGCAGCTCGTAAGAGATCAGCGCTCCGTCTGCCGCAGGCTGAAGGTTGGCGAGTTGCGCAGTCGGAGATGCGTTCAAACGGTTTTCCAGTACGCGAGCCGAGCTTTCGCAACACGATCGCTTTCATGCCGCCGCATCCGCAGCGAATCACAGCCTGCTTCTGCGTTTCGAAGGGCAGTCGAGCCAACCAAGCGGTACAGCCAACGCCTCAAAGGACAAATCGTCACTCACGTGCCCGGAAGGCGGCGCGGGAGGTCCCCCAACCAATGAATACCAACTGAAGGCGACACCTAACTTGCCTCGGGTCGCATTCTCGTGATCACACCATCAGTGAACTTATTTAATTTGATTTAATTCTATTTAGGCGCTTTAATCCTTCAGCCGGCGCGGAGGACATCATGCCCGAGGAAGATGACGACCGTCGCGAGTTTCTGAAGACCTGCGGAAAGTTCGCGGTGGTGACGCCACCCGCGATCACAGCCTTGCTTTCGACCTCTCTGACCAGCACAGCCATCGCCCATTCCGGCGGCGGCTTGGTGCACCACCGCGGCAACAATGGTTGGGGCAATGGTGGCGGAGATGGCAGCCCTAACGGCAAGGACGACAGGGGCCGTTGAGGTTCTACTAGTTCGACCGCGGGCGTGGACCGATTGGCCGATGGGCTAGGTTCGCATGCTCTTCGGCGAAGTCTGATCAAGCTGCCTTGGCCCCCCGGCCAGCTGGATCAGGCCCCAGCTCCAGGCCGCCCTGGAGCTGGGGCTTTTGTAGTGATGCCTTGACGGCAGTGTGCCTCTGCCCTGAAGGGAGCAAACTTCGCTGGTCCGCTTACGCAATGCAGCTTGAGCAACAGAGCGGCTGTTCATTCGGCATTTTCGTTGGTGGCCTAACCAACCAAATCCTGCGTCATCACCTTATCGCCTGTGGAGACCAGGCCGGCCATAGTGTCACAGCCAGAGTGGCCATCGTCGCCCTTCCGGCGATCTACGAACGGGCTCCGCGTGACTGTCCTGAAAATTGAAGCCTGCTGCAATCAAAGCATGCGATCTCGAAACAGGGAAATTTCCGCGCAGCGTTAGCAGGCAACTGGCAAGTGTTCGTCTCGTCACCTGCTTGTGCTCTCGTAAGCACCGCGAAAAGAGGCGCGCCCTCCGCCTATAAACCTAATTTTGGCCGACCCGGAACGCGTCGGGGGGAGACAATTGTCCGTCGCCCGACCTGCGCCTTGGCGTCCAGCACCTTGTCTCCAGCTCGTGCAGCGCGCGGAAGGCTGATCTGGTCCGAAAGGCTCGTGCCTCTCCCTGAGAGACCTTCTGAATCAACATTGGTGTTTCCTTGGGCCTGTGTTGCTGGCCCGGATCTATTTCGGGAAGACGCTAGGCCGATGGCCATTTGGTCCTCCTTGCTCGTGCCGCTCCCGACCGCACCGATCGGCAGGCCATTTTGCGCGTGGCCAGCCCCTGCATTTCGTGCGGCCTGGGCTGCCGCCCGCGACCTCGCCCGCGTGGCGGGCTGAACGTTCGAATTGCTCGGCTCGGCGTTGATGCCTGGATTTCCGCTGGTGACAGTATCTTTCGTTCCCATTCCCGGAGTTGCTGACGAACCAGCGTTACCTGCACCCGTCCCCATTCCAGAGGGTGCCGACGGGCCAGCGCTGGCGCTACTCGGGCCTGTCCCGGTGCCTGCGCCTCCGGACCCGGCATTAGCCATGCCGTCTGACGCGAGGACCACTAGAAATGAGCTTGCGACGATGGCGGCAATTAATTGCGGCTTGGCGGGCATCTGACGATCTCCTTCGCCAAATTTGCATTAACCCCCACGCCGCAATCCAGTTCCTGTTGATGCAACACACACTCGTCCTCGAGCCACGCACTTCTCCACCGGTAATTGACCTAGTTCGCCGAGACGAGCGGTATATGCTGACTCGTCAGCGCAGCTGGGCCAAGACCAGCCTTTTTCTCAAGACCACTCTTTTAAAGGCGGATGCCCATTTCGGTTGAGGTCGCCCACGAGGGCGCGTACTCATTAATTTCGACCTGTCTGCTTCGCTCCGAAAGCGGCCGAGATCATGCGGTGGCGCAATATGTCGCACATCGCATGCGCAGACATTAACTGCAATTAGCGAGCTCGCTCCACGCCTGTGCCATTGGATCGAAAACGGCAGGGTTTTTCCGTACGGTGACTGACCATACTGGCATCGTGAACGTGGGGTCTAGGTTCGAGACACGTTCGGCGGCCGATCTCGCCTCTTCGATTCGACCGAGCCGGACCAGGGCAATCGTTTGAAGGACGTGCGGCACACTGAATGAAGGATTGGCTTCGACTGCGCGAGCCGCTGCCTTCAGAGCTTCATCAAACCGATTGGCATAGAGCTCAGTCACCGCGATCGCCATATGAGCAATCAGTGTATCGAAAGGACTTACCTCGAGCGCGTGTTGCGCCAGTTCAAGCGCACTTTGGCGGTCGCCCATGAACGCATGCGCGAATGCACTATTCCCCAAGGCAACGACATTTGAAGGACTGATCGACAGAGCCCGGCGAAACACCTCGAACGCGTCACTGAAGTCAGGGTCAGCGAACCAGATCACCAGACCGGCAGCACCGAGTGCGGTCGCGTCATCACTTCTCGTCGCAGCGCGAGCATAGCGGACGGCGGTGGCGCGATCGGCCTCGCTCAGTCCACCGCGGCTGAATCTGATCTGAAAACATCGCGCCAGCTGTGCCTGAGCAGCCGAATAATCGGGCTCCAGCTCCAATGCCTTCTGCAAAAGTGGAATGGCTTCCCCAGCGCCCGTCGGCATGGTCGTGCGCATTGATGAGATCGCCCGCAAGACGAGATCATAGGCATCGAGACTGTTGGGACGCTCTCGTCGGACGCGGCCGATTTCGACCTTGCGCAGATTCGGTTCGAGTGCCCCGATCAGGCTCATCGCAATGGCGTCTTGAACTTCGAAAATATCGTCAAACCGGCGATCGTACCGCTCGGCCCACAATGCAGCACCCGTGTCAGATTCAACCAGCCTCGCCGTGATCCTTATGCGATTGTCGGCCTTGCGCACGCTCCCCTGCACGAGATAGCGGCACCCCAGCTTCCGCCCGATACTTGCCAGGTCGCCGGTGCCGGCTTCGAACAGCAAACTCGACGTGCTGCCGACCACCGATAGACCGGTGATACGGGATAGTCCCGTGATGATGTCCTCTACGATACCATCGGCGAAGTAATCCTGGCTGGAATCCCCACTAAGATTGGCGAACCGCAGCACGGCGACCGTAGTCCCGCGCGCCGGGATGTCTCCAGAGCCCGAATACGCCAGCATGTCTGGACCATTCTTGACTCCCACGAGGCGATAGCCTCGTCCCGGAACGGTAACGACGTAGCTCTGACCGTCACTTCCGAGTTCAAGTGCCTTGCGCAAGGCGGACACGTGCACCTGGATCGCGTTCTCCTCCACCACGCGGCCCGCCCCAGATTTTTTCCATCAGGCGATCCTTGCTCACAACCTCGCCTTGGACCGAAGCCAATTCGCAGAGGATATCGAGCGCGCGGCTTGGGAGCTTGACGGGCTGTCCCGAAAAGGTCAGCCGCCGCTCGACAAGATCCAGCACAAACTTTCCAAATCGAACAGTGTCTCGATCCGGTTTCGGATTGACCGCCATGCCTGTTCAGAACTCTTCAGACCCTGAAACAAGGACCTTAAGGGTATCGCTCCGTAGTGTCCATCGAGCCCGACAAACCGCCGTGCCGGCGATCGGGACGAGGAGATTCCGTCATGCGCACCACGCATTTAGCTTTGGGACTGCTGACAACGATCGCTCTTTCGTTTGCCGCGCTTCCGGGCAACGCCCAGTCGTGGCCAACCCAAGTCGTGAAGATCATCACGCCATTTCCGCCTGGCAGCGGTGGCGACGTCACGGCGCGTCCGTTCGCCGAAAAGCTTGCGGAGCGGTGGGGGAAGCCCGTCATCGTCGAAAATCGTCCAGGCGCCGACGGCATCATCGCCGCGACCGCGGTGCTCAACTCGAACGATGGTCATACTCTCCTCTATACGAACGGGGGACCGCTCACGAGCAACCTGCTCGCGCACGCGGGCAGCCTTCCGTACAATCCCGATGATCTGCTGCCGGTTGCGGCGGCCGCTGAAGTCTACGTAGCGATAGGGGTGCCTGCTTCCCTGGCGACAAGCTCGCTGTCCGAATTTGTGGCGCAGGCACGCCTCAAGCGGGGCCAGTTCAATTGGAGCGGAACTCCCGGCAGTCTGGACTATCTAGTGCCGGGGTTTTTGAAGCGCGCCGGCATCGATCTCCCGCGTGTCCCATACCGAGAGGTGAGCATGGCGATGCAGGACCTCTCGGAAGATCGACTCCAATTCTATGCTGCTGCCCTCGCGACCCAGTTGCCGATGGCGCAAACCGGTAAGATCAAGATTATCGCGATCACGAATAGTCAACGATCCCCCTTCTTACCGGACGTTCCCACGGCGCGCGAGTCGAGTTTTCCGGAGCTTGAGTACGAAGCGTTCCTGGGCTTTTTCGCGCCCCGCGGGATGTCGGCGGAGCTGCGTGAACGCATCGGTGCCGACCTGCACGCGATCGGCGCAGGCGCGGACTTGGCGGGACGCTTCAATGCGATCGGCATGCGGGTACGAGTCACCTCTCCGGCAGAACTGCAAAAGATCGTCATGGACGAGCGCGACGCGCTCGCCCGTTACACCCAGGCGCCGCCGAAATAGGGACGCGCAAAGCACCGAGACAGGAGAAATGTCCCATGACCCGCGAACATCCGCGTACCGATCGGCTTTTCGAGATCGGCAGCGCCTATCGACAGGCGAAAGTTCTATTGAGCGCGGTCGAACTCGGAGTTTTTTCCGAGCTCGCAGCCGGCCCGCTCGATGCGAGGGATCTCGCCAGCCGCATTCGGGTCCACGGTCGCTCAGCTCGCGACTTCTTCGATGCACTCGTCGCCACTGGTCTTCTGACGCGAGATGACGAAGGGCGATATCGCAACACCGAGGAGAGCGATTTTTATCTAGACCGAGCGAAGCCGACGTATCTCGGCGCCAGCTTCGATCAGTACAACCGCCGCGAATACGTCTTATGGGGGTCGCTGACGCAGTCGCTGCAGACCGGCAACCCGGCGGCCGAAACGCATGGCCATGATCATTTTGGGTCTTTGTACAACGACGCAGCGAGATTCCGGACCTTCGTCACCGCGATGACGTCCGGCAGCTTGCTCGCCGCTCAAGGTATCGCTCACCAGTTCCCCTGGGAGAACTATCAGACACTTTGCGACGTAGGCACCGCTCAAGGTTGCCTACCGGTCCAGGTTGCTTTGGTTCATCCTCACGTCCGCGCGATCGGATTCGATCTCCCGATGCTGTGCTCGGCATTCGAGGAGTACGCGGTCAAACGCAACGTCGCTGATAGGGTGAGTTTCGCGGGAGGCGATTTCTTCAAGGATCCGTTGCCTCAGGCCGAGGTCATCGTGTTGGGTCGCGTCCTCCACAATTGGGACCTTGAAGCCAAGAAGATGTTGCTGGACAAGGCGTATCGATCGATCCAGACCGGCGGGGCTGTCATCGTCTATGATATGCTGATCGATGACGACCGGCGCACAAGCACAACTGGCTTGCTCTCCTCTCTCAACATGCTCCTTTGGACGGCGGGTGGGTTTGGATATACGGCAACGGATTGCACCGGTTGGATGCGTTCGGCCGGGTTCACAAAGACGATGGTTCGCCACCTTCCAGGTGGAAACTCCATGATCATCGGCGAAAAATAGACGGCGCCATATCTTCCGGTGCGGACACAGGATCATTTTGACTGATCCAGCCGGACAGTCCCTTGGTTGATGTCCGCTCCGCTCAAAAAGCAGCAGTGACGGTGGACAAATTAGGCGCATTATGTTTGGTCGGATGCCTGTGATTCAAGCTGTCAAAATGGAGCTTCGAATCATGCGCTATGAACTTGCCGATTTTGAATGGGCGGCCCTCAAGCCGATGTTGCCCAACAAGCCGCGTGGCGTTCCTCGGGTAAACGATCGTCGTGTCCTAAACGGCATCTTTTGGGTCTTGAGATCGTGAGCACCCTGGCGCGATCTGCCTGAGGCGTTCGGCCCGTACACCACTTGATATAACCGCTTCGTTCGCTGGCGGAGGGCTGGGGTCTGGAGCCGTATCATAGACGCACTTGCCGCTGCTCATGATGCCGCTGTCCAAATGATCGACACCTCGATTGTCCGCGTGCATCAGCATGGAGCCTGCATCATGCGAAACCAGCGCCAATCGATGGGGCGGTCACGCGGCGGCTTGACGAGTAAACTTCATGCGGTGGTCGATAGCAATGGTCTGCCGGTACGGCTGGCGTTGAGTCCTGGCGAGGCCCACGACGTTCGACTTGCGGGAAAACTGCTGTCTCGTCTGAAGTCCGGGTCAATGTTGCTTGCCGACCGTGGCTATGACGCCGGCTGGATCAGAGCGCTTGCCATGAAGAAGGGCGCGTGGGCCAACATCCCGCCGAAAAGCAATCGCAGCGATCCTATCTGCTTCAGTCCCTACCTCTACCGGGCTCGTAACCGGGTCGAGCGGCTCTTCAACAGGATCAAACAACGTCGCCGGGTGGCGACGCGCTACGACAGGCTCGCCGCCAACTACCTTGCCTTCGTTCAACCCACGTCAATCAGGCTATGGCTGCGCCTTTAATGAGTCCGCGTACGAGATGCGGCTCGAGGCAGCCGATCCTTCCGAGATCCGCATCGTGCAGCTCGTGTCGGCAGCGAGCCCTGCTTCACGAGCCTGCGGCTGCTTCCGCCAGACCACTGCGCCGGCCCCGGTCTTGAGACGATCCAAGCAGATTGCAACAACCCCTCTTAAAGGGCTGGCCACCCGTAAATTTCCCAAGTGTCAACCACCAAGCTCGCTGGTTTACTGGTTCGAGCCGAGTGCTCGCAGCATGAAAACACCGAAGCCAAAGCAATGGGCTAAAGAGGAGACCCAACGATTGGGAAGGCTTGCCCGGCAGGGAGTTGGCGCCGGCAGGATCGCCGCCGAACTCGGCCGCTACGCGGGGTCCGTGAGGCGAATGGCCCGGAAGTTGGGGCTGTTACTGAAGAAATAGCATCGAGCGAGAACCGGTCTGCCACGCCAATGTGTCGCGCGGCCGAAAGTTACAGCTCAACGGTTCAGCCGATTTCCCGCAACAAACGCGGCCTCGATGTGGCGACCACAGAAGACCGCGCGGTCCAGCCGAGAAAAGATGGTCATTTCAAATAGCGGGATGACAATCCCTCCAAGCACGGTTCTAGACCGGAATTCGATGAGGCTTTGAAGCAATGATCCCAGCCGCAGGATGGATCACCGCCGTCGCCAGCATACTCATTCCAGATGTCGCAACCGCCGTTGAATTCGCCTAGCGCTTTTGCACTGAAGCCCGCTCGATTAGGAAATCGTCTAACTTCCGACCGCCTCGGAGCTGCGGCTGCAGCCACCGCGGCAGCCTGCCACGACCGGACCATGTCTCCGACGGGTTCGTGGGATTGCGGTATTTGGGACGAACGGGCGGGTATGGACGGCGTTTACGATCGAACCGTGTAGCATTCTCGGCTAGCCCAATCCTGTGAAGTCGTTCCTCCAAATGTGCTTTTTGCACCAAGAGTTTCTGAGTAAGCCTGGCAGTGACCTGCTGGTGAAACATCCAGAGCTCATCAAGGGAGAGCGAATTGAAATGCGCGGTGTCCATGGCGAGATCCGAGGTTTAGGGACGAAAGCCTAGGCACAAAAGTCTGAGATGAAGAAGCAGGCAAGGCATCAGACCGATGATAATCGCACAATCCACATTTAAATGCGGGATGCGGCGCGGAGAATGGCATGACAGCGGTAACATCATGGCAGGGCATTTAATTGATCATCGACGCAACGCTCGCTCGCCGCAACCAAAGCGAGATTATCCAAGAAACTCGCTCGTCAGCTTCGCCCCCAGCTTGGCCAATTGAGCTAACCCTGATGCAACCGACGCGAGCTGGATAGGTATTTTAATTCCACTGACCAGGAACACATTTAATTCATTGCCCTGCCGGATTTTAGTCGTATCGGGGCCAATATCGCCGCGAAGTCTCGGGTGGGGCACATCACCGAGAGTTTTCGATGTCCGATCATTTGCGATGTCGTTTCGCCAGCTTGGTTCTCCTTGGAGATCTTGCGGCGACACCTGCGCTCTCCGCCCCGTTTACTGACTTGTTTCATCCTGCACCTCGCGAACCTGCTACAAGCTCGTCAGCGCGACCGGAATGCTTGGCACAGCCCGGCAACCCGCCCGGCACCAGCCAGCGCTGGGTGTATCGGCGGGAAGGCCGCAGCAAATGCTGGTTCTTGGCCGAGGGAGTCGCGACGGCGCGACAACCGGGTCATCGTCGCATCGCTACCCGCACCGTCAGGCCCGACGAGAACGAGAACATGCGGCAAAGGCGGAGCCCGGTAAGCGATGCGCACGCGGAGTTACCAAGCTCTGCGAAGGCTGACGAGCCTCAACCGATGCCGCCGGCACGCGAAATGAAGGTGGCGAATGCTGCTTCTGTGTTCGATTCCGGCACGTCGACCCCAATTACGGCGGCTCCCCTCTCTGATCTTCCCAGCGGCCAGCTCACGGCCGAGCATTCCGTGCCGTCCCAAGCTGAGGTTGAGAAGCTTTCCGCTGCCGCGCGAGGCGACTTATCTCTTGTTATGCCGACGGCTGCGCGCGACGAACAGGCGCCGGGCGAGGTGCGCAGCCGAGCGGTAACCTGGCTCGGTGCGGCATTGATGATGCTGGGAGGCTTCTCGATACTAAGCGCGACTCGGGCACTTCGGCACGCGGTGAGATTTCGCCACTGAAAACATGCTGGTAGATCACCCAAAGGCTCGGTGAGTTTCTGGCGCGCTGGATCTACCGGATTGCAACACTTATAATGTTCCACGCGCCTGCACTTCATCTCATACTGCCTCAGCCCAACATTCGATTATGATGCAGTCCTCTCTTGAGTTTGGGACTGCCATCGTGCGGTACAGAGTGTTCATGGTGGACGGGAATCGGCGAGTGATCTGCGCTGCAAAGCTCGATTGCATTGACGAGCAAGCGGCGAGACGTCGAGCCCAGCAGATGAACGGCCAGCACGACGTGGAGCTTTGGGAACGCGATCGACTTGTTGCAGTGTTCCGAAGTGTAACGAATGAGACTCTGGGGCGAGCCCGCAATCCTGAATAGAGGCCCGGGCTTCGCCGCTGAGTGTTCTAAAGAATAGCGAGGTACGTCGCAGTGGCTGGCGGGCTGTGCGTCGCAGAGACATACTCGCGGAGGTTATTCCCCCGCGGGACGAACGGCGACCTCCCCACTTAGTTGGGGATTCGAATATCAAGCTTCGGACCAGGCGAGTCTCGAGCCTAAAGGGCTCTCGCTTTGCCGTCCGCCCTGATCCGACGTCTTCGGCTGATTGCTCTCGCTTCTACATGGCGGAGCTTACTTCGGAGCTTCTCCACCTCTCTAAGCTCCGTCACCAGCGCCTGCAGCCGCGCTCTCAGAACGGCACAAGTATAAGTCTGGGTACGCAACATCACATGCCTCGGAAAATGAATTGAACTAAAAAACCGCCGAAAAAGAGAAACACGAACAATCACTCGACCGAAGCTCAATGAGCTAAAGCCGCAGCCGCCAGATGCTCCCAGTACTCCGCCTCTGCAAGCAGCTGCCAGCTTCTGCCCGGTTGAAGCGCGGCAGTCTGTCGACAAAGCAATGCCATGGCGCGAAAGCGGCGAGCAGCTTCCATTGCAACCTCCCATTTTCTCCAAGCATATTTTTCATTTTTGCGATGGAGTCATCATAATTATATATTATAACAAAATTTGTCATTAAATCGCGAGCTTTTAAAGTTCCATTCGCGCTTATGAGCAACGGCTTTCGGTTTAGGCTTCGCAAGGGTTTCGAATGCTGGTCGTCGGCGCTCTATTGCGCGTCAAAACGCACGAAGAACGTGCGGCACACCACACGAGACGCGAAGCTCGGATATCGCGCTCCCAGCTTCTCGACCGCCTGGCTGCACAAGGGGCTCTTGGTCGTCGCGCTCCGGGGCCACCTGCGCCGGCTAAGCAGCGGCAATCACCGGAGCCCGAACCAGTTTGAGCTAGCCACACCTCGTTTTAAATAGATGAACTAAATATTTTGGTCGCGACAAAGTCTCGACAGGACCGTCGAAGGCAACCAATACAATCCGCGGCGCTCTTGGCTTAGGGCTGAGTAGATTACGAGCATTGACCTAGGTGAACGAAAGTAATTTTTGCAACTTTTTCCCGTGCGAAGTCGGCAACCTAGATCTTATTGGGATTTTATTTTCAGGGATATTGCGATGGGAAAACCTGTCGTTCCCGTGAGGCATTCCGCGGGTTATTCGCATTTTTCGCAGCGAAAGCTCATCACGACCATGAGTCGGCGGGCGAACAGTGCTTGCTCAGACTGTTCGAATCCGTGAAAGACATTCCCGATCGTCTACTGCAGCAGCGGTCGGACAGAGTTGAACTTCTGGGCCCCGAAACCGTGGGCCGGATAATGGAGCCGCAAGCCCACCAGGTCAGAAGCGGCAACGCGCAATACGACCATGCCAGCGATTTTCTTCACGCGGTGCTGAAAGATCTCGGACGGAAAGTCCCGTAATCAAAATTGCCCGTTGTGCCGGTGCAACCATCCGAGATGTAAATATTCTGGGCTGCTAGCTCACTCCTAGATGGCCCCTGCAGGAGCTTATGGGTAGCCATAGCAAGACCACTCCGCAGTACACGGTTGTGTGTACGAAGCCATATTGGCGCCAAAGCGAAACAATACTGAAACACTTCCGTCCGATGCTGAGGCGAGTGAGGAAGGTTCAAATGGCCAGCGTATTTTCCGGAGTTGTGTTCATAGCACTCGCAGTGATCGGCTTTTCCTCGTTCATTTCGACCGCCCTTTCAGCATCGCGGGATGCGAGGTCCGCAACGTTATCAGTGCGGTCCGCGCCCGCACCCAACGTTCCCACCTGCACTTTGCCCCTACGCCGCGGCCCGTCTCGAGTGTGAGTTCATAACCGGCTGCCTTCCGTACCAATCAGTATTCCGCTGTTCGAACAGGTGCGGCTCGCGCGGCCGACATGGAGAAACTGCACGCGGGATAAATCCGGACTGGCTGTTGTTGGGATGCCCTGCCTTTAGGTCAACGGATCTGTATTTTCCGAATCAACGTTTCATGGCCCTCACTCATGCGTCGATTTGCGGGTATAGGTGTGAGTCAGTTTCTATCGATGCACCGTTAACAACAGCAGTAATTTTAACTGTTTGCTCGGAGTGCGGCCTGGCGTCTCTCTGACGAGAGGGACGACGCCACTGGCCAGATCGCACACCAGGCCTATGGGTGGAGAGGGACGCCGGCCAAATAATTGCGGTTGCACTCACTGGCATGGTTCTTGCGCCTCAAGCCACATCTCCGTCGGTCCTGGCAGGGAGCCGTTTCGCGATGAGGCAGAAATCTCGAGTCCGAAAACTGCGCAAACCCACTCTGGCACACATCGTCTCCGAATTGACGAGATTGCTTAAAGCAATGGAAGACCTAGAGAGGCTTAGAGAGAAGGTCTGGCTGGCTGAGAACAACCAGAGACGCCGTTGACTCGAAACGGTGTATGAGTTCGAAGCAGGCTAGTGATGTCCCCGGCCCCGGCTATGGAGGAAGGCTGGGCAGGGGTGCCGCGGCGGCCACTCGGTCCGTTCCGGAAGAACCACGCATCACCAATTTTACCGTGGAGACCGACGTCTTAGCCCGCTCGCTTCAGCGCAAGCTTCCCCTGACCAGTATCGAACGGAGCTCGCTTCATACACTGCTGTGTCATCCGCCCGAGTGAGGCTGTTCGTTTGTCGCTCCTCCTAGGTGTTACCTTCAACTCCAGTCCCATCGCGGTCAGCACGGCCAGGACTGTCGAAAAATCGGAAAGCGCGGTGGAAGCTTGTATACGCTGACTGAGGGAGCTTGGCTCAAAAGTTGGTGGGCCGACGGCGCGCCTCCTGAGCAAGTTGGAGGCGTCAAGTCCTTGATAAACGCAACGCCGCTTCCAAAGACTGACGGGACTCGTCGATGCGGATAGACGCAATCAACCGTCATTCCCGCTGCTAATCATTCGTGAATTGCCGCCGTGATGCGCTTGCGAATACTACCAGGGTATGGTGGTAGGGCTTTTGATTACTGGCTGCGTCGGCATCTTAGCCGTGGGGGCCACATTCGCGGCGATCATCTACTACGATGCTCGGTCTGAGCGCCGGCGATAGCAGATAGCTACGAAAGCGCAACGGGTTTGCGATGCTATGCGGGCGATCTACCAATCGAACGAAGCCTTCGTTGGTCCCCAGCTCCATTTGCCCGGCAGGTAAGGATCAGCGTCCCCCTCCGCCTTGATAGCTTCCGCGAAATGCACGCCGGACGGATGAGGAGTCGCCTGAGAATTGACCTTTGAGTGGTCTTCGTCTCGTTCTGGTCTGTGAGCGATATCGGCTGACATGCTGCGCCTCCGTTGCCCCAGAACTGCTTAGCAACGCTCTTCGGCAAATGCTGTAACCGAAGTGTTACATCCCAGATCGATGTTCCGAAGTGGCGCAGGTGGACGCCGCTCCGCATTAGCTGCCCGAGCAAACGGCCCCCCTGGATGACATATTCACGCCCGGATGTAACCTATTGCACGGGCGGAGCTTGATTCGTCATGCTGGAAGCTATTCTCATGCTGTTGGGAATTGGAGCCGTGGCCCTTCTGCTAATAGCGTTTTGGGGGCTGCATAAGCATGTGTAAGCGGGTCGGCGCCTTGTAAGGGCAGCCCGAGGGTCATACGGGCCCACGCACGAAGGCCGCAGCGGAGGTTCATTTCGCTGCGGCCCGCGCCGTGCCAAAAAATCCGGGTGAAAAGTTCTAGGGGAAATATGAAGCCAGCCCCGGTGAGCAGGAGCCTATTCGGGACAAATCGGTAAAGCGAATCATTTTTCGTAAGTTCCGAAAATGAAACCGGGCTCGCGCTGGCGCCGTCACACCGGGCCGCCGCCGTCCGGGGCGGCGTTGTGCTGTGGGATGACGTTTATTCGCCCGCGATCTATGGTCCCCAGCTTCGCCCGGTCGAGGAAGTCGCCGCCCTGAAGGCGCAGGCGCGGCCGGTGTCACAGCGCTGGTGGGGATATTGGTACGTGCCGTGACGAACTGAAGCGCTTCACTAACCACTCAAATCGACGACAGCCCGCCGCAATGCTGAGCAATCAGCAGCGGCGGTTTTTCTATGAGTCGATGAGACGATTCTCACCAGGCAGCAAGAGGGCTTAGAGGGTGAGGTCACGTCCTCATGCACCTGATCTGCCTGATAAATATGCGCGATATCGTCGCTGGCGGGCAACATGCAGGAGAAAATGCCCAAATCTGAGCAGTTTATGAGCCACCTGCACCGCCAAGGGGACGCCAGTAACAGGATCAAGAACAGGAGATGATCAGGGTCGTTACAGGGATCGAACAGGGCTGCTTCAGGTCCACCGTCTAGCGGGGGGCGACATGGAGATGCAGAAAAGGGGTGCATCGCACTCGAGCGGCGAGGATGCTTGAGAGCATCGACTAGGCCTCGTGTACAGAAGCCTGACTAGCCCGCGCCGTGGCGGAGCCTTGCCCGTTCAGTCTTCATAAGCGGCCCTCAGCAGGCATCGCCGTGAAGGTCAGCTACGGGCCGATTCTGTTGAAAAAGGCGGCGGTTGCGACGCAGAGGGATCAATGATTCAGTCAGTCTAATTGGCAGGACTGAAGATCATGATGGGACATCGGCAAGTCGAGCAGGCCGCGTTGTTCTATGAGTTCTCGCTGGAAAGGCATATCCCGGCCGACCACTTGCTCCGGTCGATCGATAGATTTGTCGACCTTGAAGAGGTCAGACAGGACCTGGCGCCTTTCTACAGTAGTATCGGTCGACCTTCGATCGATCCCGAGCTGATGATCCGGATGCTGCTGATCGGTTACTGCTTCGGCATTCGATCGGAGCGGCGCCTGTGCGATGAGGTCCACCTTAACTTGGCCTACCGATGGTTCTGCCGGCTTGGTCTAGATGGCGCAGTACCTGATCACTCGACGTTCTCCAAGAACAGGCATGGCCGCTTCCGACAGAGCGACCTCTTCCGGTGCGTGTTCGAGAGCGTTTTGCGTCGCTGTATCGAGGAGCGGCTGGTCGGTGGTGAAGGATTCGCCGTCGATGCGAGCCTGATCAAGGCCGATGCCAATCGGCAGAAGGGGATCGAAGGCGACAAGGGACTTCCACCGGAGGCGGCCGGCCGAGCGATCGACGAGTATCTGGCTGTCCTCGATGATGCCGCGTTCGGAGCAGCCACCGAAGTGACCCCGAAGTTCGTGTCGCCCTCCGACCCAGCGGCGCGCTGGACGGGAGCGCACGGCGGCCAAGCCTTCTTTGCCTACTCGACGAACTACCTGATCGACATCGAGAACGCGATCATCGTCGATGTTGAGGCGACGACGGCAATCCGGCAGGCGGAGGTATTGGCTGCCAAGCGCATGATTGAGCGCTCGCTGGAGCGGTTTGATCTCTATCCGAGCCGGCTCCTCGGCGACAGCGGCTATGGCTCGGCCGAGATGCTCGCCTGGCTGGTCTATGAGCATGGCATCGAGCCGAACGTTACAGTCTTCGACAAGTCGGCTCGCACAGACGGGATCTTCTCGCGCGACGACTTCACCTATGACCACGCCGGGGACGTTTATCGTTGCCCCGGCGGCAAAGTTCTTACCACGACCGGAACGCTGGTGAATGATGGCGCCACCATGCTTTACCTCGCCAGCAAGCGTGACTGTGATCGCTGCGCATTGAAGTCCCGATGCTGCCCCAAGCAGCCATCACGGAGGGTGCCACGCTCGATCTACGAGGGCGCTCGCGACATGGCGCGCCAGATCGCAAGATCATGGGAGGGCCGCACCTCGCGTCGGCTCCGCAAGAAGATCGAGATGCTGTTCGCGCACCTCAAGCGCATCCTCAAACTCGACCGTCTACGCTTACGAGGTCCAAACGGTGCGCGTGACGAGTTCATCCTGGCGGCCACCGCCCAGAACCTAAGAAAGATGGCCAAGCTGATCCCGATGTCCACCCCGAGGCTCGCATAGCGATCGGTAGAGCAGTTCGGCCACATCGCGACCGAGCCATTACAAGGAAATACTGCCCGCCTTTTTCAACGGAATCGGCCAAAACCGGAAATAGCCGCGCGTCCTACTGGGGTCTTCGCGGGTCTTCAGAAGGGTTGAGATAGTCAATACCGGTTGGTCCCACGCCTGTAATCTGAAACACGACCTCTTCTCCCCTCGTTTCCGCAAACTGCCAAACCTTTGGCGGCACATGAGAGAAGGTACCAGCGGGAAACGCCATCAACGCAGAATTATCGACCTTGTCACCAATGGCTGAATAGTAAGTACCGGCAATGATTGTGCGCACACGTTCATCTGGATGAGAATGCACGGGGAGCTTAAAATTCGCAGGCAATTTGACCCGGATCGTAAAAAGGCCGGGCTTCCCGGGACTGCCATGTAGCACCGCAACCTGTGCCCCTTTTGGCATCGAGGGTAATGGCGTCCACATCAAATCGTCGGGCAGAACGCGGGCATACGCTGGCGATTGTGCATGCGCCGTTGGTGATGCAAAGAAAACAATGAATGAAACGAAACCAGTCATCAGCTTCAAGGGCGACATCGTTGTGCTCCCGCCGGATGTGGTGACGTGATGTTATGCCAAGCTGCTCGAGTTCGCTAGGGGTCAAACGCCGCCCTCGGGAGCTCCGACGACAGAGTTCCGCTCAGCCCCTAGAAGCGGACTGTGCAAGGCCAAGAGGGGAAGTCAGCCACGGCCCATGAGGATGGGCCTATTTTGGTCAGTGTTCTAAAGTTTGCCGTCGAACCCCAGACTGGCATGGGTAAACTCGCGCCCATCAGGCATGGCTGTACCTCTATGAGTGCGCATCCCAACATTCGGCAGTGAGAAGAAACAGAGGAAAAAGAGGAGTACGATGATTTACTCCTCCTTCTCGTCAGCCCGAAAAACGGCTGTTGGCGTTAGAACCGGCTAAAGCGGATAGTAGTGCTTATCTATGCTCTGCTTCAGCAACCTCAGCGCCTTCTTGAATTCATCTGTTACGTCTTCCGGAAACTGGCGCAAGCGGTCTTCACTTTCGACAATGACACGCAGATTCTCGAGCTGCCGGTTAACGTATTCGAATACAAATCGATCCTTGCGCTTATAGTACTGGGCCATGGCGCGCGGATCGCCGGACGCTGCCTTAGAAATCAGCTGCCTGTCTATCACGACACGCGCTGGGACCATCTCGCGCCTATTTCCAATAACAATGGGGACCAACATTTCGTCGGCTTCGAAGAAGTCGCGGCGAACCTGATCATCGCAGATCGGATGCGGCTGCTTCCGCGGGCGTCCCTTTGGATTGCCCGACGTGCCCTTTGGAAACTGTCCCTTTGGATTGCGGTTCATAACTCTACTCCTCGAAAGTGGGTTCAAGGAGGTCACCCAAAATGAGAATGGCGTGGCCTCCGGGTTCGCCAAATCCCTGCAAGCAGAGATTCAGACCCATCAGGCGTCACGCCATCATTTCCGTACTACATGCCAGGTTTGTGCATCACGCAAAGTCCCAAACAGGACCCAACCCGGCTCTCGCACGAGGCAAGAGCTTTCTACCGCAAACTGCAATCTCGAACAAGCTCAGCGTGCCTACACGGCGATCGTCTCATTGCCTGCTTCAATCCCACCGAATGCCGACGTCACCGGCGGTCGAGTGTGCACGACGCGACCTTGAAGTAACGACTATCAAGTACCGCTGGCAACAACGACATCCGTATGGACGAAATCATCGCCCTTAAACAGCAAAGGCTCACCAGTGCTCTTGGCGAGTGCGTAGGCAAAGCAGTCACCGAAATTCAGCTTAGCAGCATGACCGCTGCCCTTGCCGAAATCCCGATAGGCCTCTCGGGCAATTTGCGCCTGGATTTCAGTTACGGGCTCGATCGAAATCTGCGCTTCCTTCATCAACTCATCGAAACGGCGGCTGGCGATTGGATCCCGGCTAGCATCGATCACAACAGCGGCCTCGACGAAATTTGCAGCGGACATCCGTCGAATGGGATGAGTTTCAATCGCAAGCGCGCAACGCTGTGCCTCTGGCTCGTTCCGCAGGATCGCAATGAGCGCGGATGTATCGACAATCATCGAGGCAGTCCGCGTTCATCGTAGAGCAGATCGCCGTGATCAGCCGATCGGTAGGGCTCTTTCAAGTGTTTGGCGCAGTCCTCACCGATCTTCAGCAAACGATCCGATAGACGTGCGCCCTGTTCGCGGCGAACCCGCTCGAGCCGCTCACGAACGGCAGTCGTAACCGCCGCAGTCAACGACTCCCCGGTCCGCTTTGCTAGCTCGCTCGCCAATTCATGGGCTTCGGAATTCTTGATGTTTAAACTCATTTTCTACCTCTCTACCTTATAGTTATACCGTTCTACCATATCGCTCAAGCCCTCCATATGACCGAATTTTTCGAGCGCTCTACTGCAACGGATCAGCCCGGCGCTGCTCGACTTCCGCAAAAGTCTCACCCGTTAGCGCCATAGTCGCGGCCT
The DNA here is from genome assembly GCF_015291745.1 of Bradyrhizobium sp. CCBAU 53351. Lineage (NCBI taxonomy): Bacteria > Pseudomonadati > Pseudomonadota > Alphaproteobacteria > Hyphomicrobiales > Nitrobacteraceae > Bradyrhizobium > Bradyrhizobium sp. CCBAU 53351. The sequence goes on along the minus strand of NZ_CP030059.1, from coordinate 1,660,085 downwards.
GCCCGGAATAAGTCTGCCAGCGGCGGATCGCGACGTCGACATAGAGCGGATCCAGCTCAATGGCGCGCGCCCGCCTGCGGGACTTCTGGGCGGCCATGATGGTCGTCCCCGATCCAGAGAAGGGGTCGAGCACGATATCGCCACGGCGCGAACAATCCTTGATGGCGTCGATCACAAGCGAGGTCGGCTTCACCGTCGGGTGCATCTCGAGCTCGCTCGCACGGCTCGCGCCAAAGCTGTTGATGCCGGCATAGTCCCAGACATTGGTGCGGTAGCGGCCGTGCTTGCCGAGCTCGATCGTGTTCACGTGCGGCCCCTGCCCCACCTTGTAGACGAACACAAGCTCATGCTTGGAGCGGTAGAACGAGCCCATGCCGCCGTTGCTCTTGTTCCAGACGCACAAATTCTTCAACTCGGAATACACCCCGCCGGCTGCCTTCAAGACCTCGTCCATATGCCGCCAATCCATGCACACGAAATGGATCGCCCCATCCACGCTCATCTGAGCCATGTTGCCGAAAACCACACTCAAGAAGCCGGCGAACTCCAAGGAGCTCATCTCGCCGGAGGCCATCTTGAACTCGCGGTGCTTGACGGCGCCCAGCCCGCTGACATGTCCGTCGATCGGCACGTTGTAGGGCGGGTCGGTGAACACTAGGCGCGCCTGTTCGCCATCCATCACATCGGCGAAAGAGGCGGCATCGCAGGCGTCCCCGCAGAGCAGGCGATGCTCCCCCAGCACCCAGAGGTCACCGAGCCGCGAGACCGGATCTGCCCCCACCGTCGGAACCAGATCGCTCTTGTCAGGCTTCTCGCGCGCCGCTTCGCCATCGACCAACAGATCAATTTCGGCGGTCTCAAAGCCGGTCACCTCCACATCGAAATTGATCTCGACGCCCATAAGCTCGCGCCAAAGCTCGCGCAGCTGGTCCATGTCCCAGTCCGAGTTCAGCGCGATCTTGTTGTCGGCGAGCGAGAACGCGATCTTCTGCGCCGCCGTGAGATGGCCCACCCGCAGCACCGGCACTCGCTCCAATCCCGCCATCCGCGCGCCCTCGACACGGCCATGACCGACCAGGATCATGCCGTCCTCATCGATCACAACGATGCTGTTGAAGCCGAACTCGCGGATCGAGGCGGCGATCTGATGCAGCTGCTTGCGCGAATGCCGCCTGGCATTGGCTGGATTCGGTTTCAACTCGGCAATGGGCAGGTGGTCAACGCGGAAATCACTCATCAGACCTCTCCAGCAGGACAGGCCAAAACTATATCATGATCTATGGATATAGTTCAAAGATACTCGCTCGATAGACGGCTGCAATCGCGCCATTGGTTAATCCGTCACCCCTTGATCGTGATCTCGATATCTTCCGGCCGCACGCCGAAAGTGACCGCCAACGCCTTCTTCGCCTCGGCGATGGTTAGCCCTCCCCTCGACGCATGGGAGCCGGTCGGCCGCGCCTCCGCCACCGGTTGAAACGTCAGCCGCTTGAGTGGGATCCCGAGCTGCTTCAGACCAGCATAGGCGACAGGGTTGCGCAGCTCCTTGCGCCAGACCTCCGCAACGGCGATGTCGGCGAAGTCCGAGATTCCGATGTGAAATCGAGCTTGCCCTCGCGAGTTCTTGGTCTCATCGAGCGGCGTGAGCGATAAAATCCGGCCGACCAGGAATGCAGCCCGGGGAGGAATGCCCTCCGCCTTGTTGTTCCAGTCCTGCCGCCTGCAGCAAACAAGGTAATGGGAGTGCTCGACGCTCTTGCGACTGAGGACCCAGCCCCGCGATCCCCCGAGCGACAGAATCTGCTGCCGTGTCTCGGAGGTAAAGACGACCACTGCGGCGTCATCTGTCGTGCTCATGGTCAATCTCAATCCAGATCGGGGGCTTCGTCGATCGCGGGCCTGGCAGCGGCCCCATGCGCAAGAATAAGCTCTAGTCCAGTCTTCTTTAGCACACGACTCGGAGTTAAGCGCCCGTAAGCCCCCCGTTCGTTGCGCGCGCCGTGCACCAGTAAAAGCAGCTTGTCCGCGAGCTCGAGAGGATCGCGCAAGCCCGCAGCCCGACACAGTCCAACCACGCGACGCCTCTCCGCCTGCCAATATTCCTCGATCTCCCGCAGAAGCGGCTGCTGCTGCCTGCGAGGCTCAAACAATTCCGCCGCCGTGCGCGAGAGCAACACGCGCGGCTGGATCATGTAGCCGTCTTGATCCTCTTCGAATGCTAGCCACCACCGCAGCTGCGCCTCAGGATCGTTCGGATACTCTGCAGCAAGAGAGCGCCAATAGTCCTCGCACTGCTCAATCAGCGTCTTGATGAAACGACCCACCAAGGAATCACCATGACCGAAATATTTAGCGAAGGTGTCCATGCTCGTATGCGCCTCGTGAGCGATCGAGATTGGAGCAACCCTGACCCCGAGCAAACGAAACAGCTCATCCGCCTTTTCGATCAAGCGCTCCCTGGCGGGCTTCTCGAACTGGGAAGGAGGCTGTACCTTTTTGGGAAGCTGCTGCATCGAATTGGCTCCGCGATGATGTATGAGCCAACTATAGCATGACTTGTGCCACTTGGGGCATCGCGGCAGGCGGCAACGAGGCTCCTATTTGACGATTACCTCCGCTGAACAGAGCCGTGACCACCTTTGCGGCAGCAATTTAAGCTATTGTTTTTGCTAGAGATTATTCACAAGGGCAAGCGACGGCCGCGGCTCAAAAAGCTGGAATTTGAAGGATTCCGGACCTGTCGGAGTGCGGACAGGAGGCAAATCTCCTCCACGGCCTTCCCTGGGCCTTGGAGAGCCTATCGACTTTTTCGCTCTTGTTTGCCCTCCGTGGCTCGAAGAGCTCTGGCCTAGTCTCAGGGCCCGAGCCGTCCCTTCAGAGCACGAGCGGCCGCTCCCACAAACCGCGGATGGCTGGCCGCTCCTCTCTCTCGGCTCCCTACCCGAACAACCTGGTCAGCAGCTCTTCCGCGCTATCGAGCTGCTGGAAGCAGGCCTTGCCGAGGTCCCGGTGCATGGGGCGCTCGAGCTTCTGCCCACTGCTGTCCGCGCGCGTATGCCGGCTGACCTTCACGCCCAGGTCGGGCAGCCGCGCTCCGGGCTCGCCGCCGAACCAGAAGAAGCGTTCGAGGGCAAGCGTGCGCTGGTCGACCTCCAGCCAAATGACACAGCCGCTGGGCTTTTCCAGCAACCGGGTACTGACGGTGACGTGGCGGACGCTGGATCCGGAAAACGTCGACTTCAGCTGGACGTGCCGGAGGATGCCGTTGGCCTCGAGCACGATGTCGTAGCCGCGCCGGTCCACCTCGCTCGTCAGCACCTCGATGTCGTGACGGCCCTGCTGCCAGCGCGCCGCCATGAGCTGGCCGAGAAGGAGATGGAGAAGCGCCTGCTCCCGAATATTGGAGGCGCGGGAGTGGGATGTAAGCGGGTCCTGGTGCAGTTCAACGAGCATTGTAAGTCTCCTTTTGGGGTTGGTCATACCCCGCCATTGCGCTCCGCTGGCCGCACAAGTCCAGCACAACCGAGCGCCTCACCAGCCAGCTTCGCACATGAGAGTTAATTCGATCCTATTTTGGGATAATCCCGATTCAGGATCAGATTGGCTGCCGTCGATTCGAAACTCGCCCGGCGGCAATGGAAAAATCCCTCAAATCCGCCGAATATGCCCGCCTCATTGCCCTTCTCGTTGCAACCCGACAGAAGGCAGGCATTCGCCAGCAGGAACTCGCCCAAAAGCTCCGTAAACCGCAATCGTTCGTTGCCAAGTACGAAGGTGGCGAGCGGCGCCTTGACGTTATCGAATTCATCGCTATTGCCGAGGCCCTTGGAGCCGATCCGCTGAAATTGCTTCGGCGGTTCGTGCGTGAAAGAGGGTAATAGCGCCGGTCCTTTTAGCGAAACTCGGCCCTGGCAAGGCCATGACTGCGTTCATAGCCTTGCCGCTCTATCCGGTTCGGTGGTCCCGGGCTCCCGCAAGTTTAGAGTGAGGCGCTTTCAGGCGGGCAGGCCCTCTCACGAGGGCGTTCTGCACCGAGCAGCCGCGCCCCCAACCCCGTAAGCTCGGTCGTGGACCCTACGCATGCCATGACGCCGCCACCGCGTTTTGGAGCGTGGTGTCGTTCGGCAAAGCCTGGATACTCGGATTCGACGGGTCGAACCCTGTGTTGTTCGCCGAATACGTAGCCATGGCCTGCACAAGCTGCGAGATCTGGCCGTCGATCTTGAGGCCTCCGGCCGTGATCTCCTGCAACGCAGCCGCGCTGCCGGAGAACCAGTTGCTGATCGTCGTGCTGGTGCTGGTCCCAAGGAGGTCGATCTTCAGATCGTTGCCGGCCTGCTCGAACCACAGGTTCTGGTCGGTGATGCCACTGAGGAAATCGACCTCATTCTTCGAGCCGGTCGCAGACGATAGATTGATCTGAGATTGGCCGGTACTCGTGGTGATCTGGTACACATTGCTTCTGGCGCCGCCGTAGGCCGACTCCGCCCCCGAGCCGAGCTGGAAGATGTTCGCGCCGTAGTCGTTGCCGGTGAGCGTGGCGTTCGTGGCACTCCCAACCCAGGTGAAGGTCGACGTGGCATCGGTCAGATTTGATCTGTTCCAACTGCTTCCATCGGCAAAGATCAGCGTCTCGATGCCCCAATTCGCGGTTTGCGAGTAGAACTGTTCGTCGAACGTAATCGTTTGGCCATTGGCGTTGACGGTAGCGACCAGATGCACTCCCACCCGGCTGAAGGTTAGATCGCTAGCGTTCAAGTCAGTCAGGCGCAACACGTCCACATCCACCGTCGAGCCGGACTCGTCGTCGATATAGTCGTTGCCATCGCCCCGCGCATAGACGTAGGTATCGCTCCCCGCGCCGCTGTTGAAACGGTCATCTCCAAGACCTCCCCAGAAGACGTCGTTCCAATCTGAGCCGCCAATCGTATCGTTCGCGCTGGTGCCGCGGATCCACGCATGGGAGTTGATCGTGGCCAAGTCCCAGTTCGTGCCATCTGCAAACTCGATCCGTTCAATTCCCCAGTTCGCCGTTTTTGAATAGAACTGCTCGTCGAACGTAATCGTTTGGCCATTGGCGTTGACGGTAGCAACCAGGTTCGCCCCCACCCGGCTGAAGGTTAAATCGCTAGCGTTCAAGTCAATCAGGCGCAACACGTCCACATCCACCGTCGAGCCGGACTCGTCGTCGATGTAGTCGTTGCCATCGCCCCGCGCATAGACGTAGGTATCACTCCCCGCGCCGCTGTTGAAACGATCGTCTCCAAGACCTCCCCAGAAGACGTCGTTCCCATTTGAGCCGCCGATCGTATCATTGCCGCTGGTGCCACGAATCCAGGCGTTCGCCCAGATCGTCGGCAGGTCCCAGCTATCGCCGTTGGCGAACAGCAACTTCTCGATGCCCCAATTCGCGGTCTGAGAGTAGAATTGATCGTCGATCGTAATCACCGCGCCCGTCGCATTGATCGTGACGCGCAGGGCATTGCCCGATCGGCCGACGGTCACGTCGCTTGCGTTGAGATCAGCGAACTTCAACGTATCGATGTCGGTCACCGAGCCCGACCGGTCGGCGATCTCGTCGTTTCCGTCGCCCAATCGGTAGATGTACGTGTCGGAGCCATCGTTGCCCTGCAGGTAGTCATTACCTTGGTCGCCGAAGAGGGTATCCGCCGAGGAACTCGCAGACAGCGAATCATTGCCCGACGTCCCGCGGAACCAGGCATTCGCCCAGATCGTCGGCAGGTCCCAGCTGTCACCATTGGCGAACAGCAGTTTCTCGACGCCCCAATTCGCGGTCTGCGAGTAAAACTGATCGTCGACCGTGATCACCGCGCCCGCCGCATTGACTTTGACCAGCAGCGCGTTGCCGGACCGGCTGAGCGTAACATCGCTGGCGTTCAGATCGGCTAACTTCAGCGTATCGACATCGGTCACGGAGTCCGACCGATCAGCGATCTCATCGTTACCATCGCCCGATCTGTAGAGGTACGTATCTGAGCCACCGTTGCCCTGCAGGTAGTCGTTGCCGAGCCCGCCGAAAAGAATATCTGCCGAAGAAGCCCCATACAGCGACTCGTTGCCCGACGTGCCGCGGATCCAGGCGTTTGCGTTGATGGTCGGGAGATCCCAGGTCTCGCCGTTGGCGAACTCCAGCTTCTCGATGCCCCAGTTGGCGGTCTGCGAGTAGAATTGGTAGTCAATCTTGATCGTCTGCCCCGTCGAGTTGACCCCAACAAGCAGATCGTTGCCTGACCGACTGAGCGTCACATCGCTGGCGTTCAGATCGGTCAGCTTCAGCGTATCGACCTCGACAGTGGAGTTCGATTCATCATCGATCTCGTCATTACCATCGCCAGATCGGTAGACGTAGGTGTCCGATCCGCCATTGCCGCGAAGATAGTCGTTGCCTTGAAGGCCGAAAAGGTAGTCGTTAGATGCCGCCCCAGAGAGCGAGTCGTTGACCGCCGTGCCGCGGATCCAGGCGTTTGACGCAATAGCGGATCGGTCCCATACCGTTCCGTCAGCAAACTGAATATGCGTCAGGCCCTGGATTTGGCTACCGTCCCCCCAGAATTGGAAGTTCACGGTAAAGCTGTCGCCCGTTGCCGACACCTTGAGGATCATGGCGTCGCCAACGCGGCTCAACTCGACATCTGACGGATTCAGGTCCTTCAGAACCAAAGTATCGTCGCGGTTATAGCCCGAACCGGGGTTGGTGAGGACATCGTGCCCATAGCCGCTGCCAAAAATGATGCGGTCCGATCCGTTGCCGGAGACCGAGATCGTGTCATCGCCAGCGCCCGCATCGACCGTAACGCCTGTGGCCGGAAGCCCGATAGAGTCGTTTCCTGAGCTTCCACGGAGAAACGCGTTCGCGGTGATCGCCGTGCGGTCCCAGATGGTGCCGTCCGCAAAATGGATACTACCGAGCCCGTAGCTATTACCGTTGAACTGCAGGAGGACGGTGAAACTGTCTCCGGTTGACGGCACACTGACGACGAGCTGATTGCCTGATCTCGTGAGCTGCACTTCCGATGGAAGAATATCCGTGAGATCGAGAACGTCGGCCCTCACGTATCCTGTGCCCGGGTTGTTGAGCGTGTCGTGGCCTGCGCCTTTATAGAAGACGATCCGATCGGCGCCATTCCCGCTGACGCTGAGGGTGTCGTCGCCTACGCCTGGATCGATGGTCGCGCCATCGGCCGGCAGCGTGATAATATCGTTGCCGCCCGTTCCCACTAATTGGGATGCATTAGCAATCTGCGCGCGATCCCACCGCGTCCCGTCAGCGAACAGAACTTGCTCAATACCATTTGTCCCGTTGAACTGCCCCTGAATCCTCAGAACTTCGGCCGAAGATTTAATCTGGATGAATAAATCATCGCCGCCCTGGCCAAAGCTCACGTCGGAAGCGTTGAGGCCCACGAGCTTCACCACGTCCGTGCCAGAGTCCGTACCGCTCTCCTGGATGACGTCGTTGCCAGAGCCCGCACGGTAGATGTAAGTGTCATCACCGTCGCCGCCAACAAGCACGTCCGCACCAGCCCCGCCGTCCAGCGTATCGGCAGTCGCAAAACCGTTCAGCGTCTCCGCCGCACTGGTGCCGCGGATCCATGCTGCAGCGACAATCGCGCTGCGGTCCCATACCGTGCCGTCGGAGAATTGGATCTGCTCGAGGCCCCAGTAATCGCTTGTCGACGTGAACTGCCCCTGTACGGTGATGACGTCGCCGCTTCCCGGAATCGCGATCGAGAGATCTGATCCCTGTCGCGAGAAGATGACGTCGCCGGGCCTGAGATCGACGAGCTTGAGGACATCGATCTGAGAAGCGGAATTGTATCCGTCGTTGATGGTGTCGCTGCCATCGCCGAGAGCATAGATGACGGTGTCGCTACCGGCCCCGCCCTGGATCAAGTCGTTTCCTGCTCCGGGCTGGAAGGTATCGTCCTCCGAGGTCCCCTGGATCGTATAGTTTCCGGCGGCGTTCGGCAGCACGGCGTGTGCTGCGATCTGGGTCTTGTCCCACACGGTTCCGTCAGCGAATGCGACCTGCTCGACACCGGTTGGTGCATAGCTGAACTCGTTGGTGATCGTCGTGGTGTGACCGTTTGCCTTGTTCTTGACGATGAGGTCGGCGCCGCGCCGGATGAGCGTAACATCGGCGGCATTGAGGCCAACGAGCTCCAGCCGATCCGTGCCGTCCTCCGCATCCTCGGAGATGATCACGTTGCCGGCGCCGGCGCCCACCCGGTAGGTGTCGTTGCCGCCGTACCCGACCAAGGTTTCGGCGTCACTTCCGGCAATGAAGACGTCGGATGTGCCCGAGCCCGCCGCAGTCTGGTTGCTTGCGCTGCCAATGAACAGGTGGCTGTCCAGCCGAGCGAGCAGATCGGATCGGCTCCACACCGCGCCATTGGCGAAGACGATCTGCTCGACGCCTGCCCCGGCCGATGCCGAGAGCTGATCCTGCAGCACGATGGTGTCGCCGCTCGCGAGCTGCAGCACGATGTCGGAATTATCGATCGACGACCGGCCTACCGTGATCGCGGCGGGATCGATTCCACTCCCGAGCACGAGGCGATCTGTATCGGCATTGCCGCCGCTGTCGGCGATGCGGTCTCCGCCATCGCCAAGATTGTAACGATATTCGTCCGAGCCGCTGCCGCCATTGAGACGATCATTGCCGGCGCCGCCGATCAAGATATCGGAGCCCGCTCCGCCGGCAAGAACGTCGTTACCCGCCGTACCCGCAACCGTCTCGACCTGGTCCGTGATGCCGATCACGATCGTCGAAGTGACGGACATGCCGTCATCGTCGACCGCCTTGACGGTCAGCGTGTGCTGCGGCCGCGTCTCGAAGTCGAGGACGGCGCCGTTCTTGACGCGGATCTCGTTGCCGACGATCTCGAACAAATCATCCGTGCCGACGATGCTGAAGCTATGCGCGCCGGCGTCCCCGGCATCAACCGCCGCCAGCGTCGCCACGACCGTTCCGCCTGCGGCGTTCTCCTGCACGGAGCCGCCGGTCGCTGTAATCCCGGTAGGAGCCTCGTTGTCGAGCCGCCGGAGCTCGAAATTGTCCGCGGTCAGCGCCGCACGATCGACATTCTGCAGGGTGAGGCTGTCGCCGTTCCCGAGGGAGATGACGACATCGCTGCCGACCTGCGCGGCGGCCGCCATCACCGAGGCGAAATCGGCAAACATGGTGCGGTCGAACCGCACGATGTCGTGGTCCGTTCCGCTTCCTGCGGTGAAATCCGTGACCGCGTCCGACCCATCGCCGACGCCGACCACAAATATGTCGCCGCCAGTGCCGCCCGTTGCGACATCATTGCCGGCTCCGCCGATCAAGATATCGCTGTCGAGCCCACCATTCAGGATATCGGCGCCGATGCCGCCGTCGAGCTTGTCCTTGCCCATGCCGCCGGTCAGTGTGTCGTCACCGCTGCCGCCGGAGACGACGTCGTCGCCGGAGCGCGCATCGATCAAGTCGTTCCCCGCGCCACCGACAATCAGATTGTTGCCGGCGTCGCCGGCGATCTGATCGGAGAACGCGGTACCGATCATGTTTTCAACCCGCTCGACCTGGGCCATGTCACGCCAGGTCCCGCTGGCGAGATCGCTCTGGTCGGTCGTACGCACCTCGGCACCGTTGGTGACGAGATCGACCCACACCGCAGACCCGAACCCGCTGAGGTCCAGCGTATCGGTTCCCGCGCCGCCATTGATGGTGGCGACATCACCGGGGGCGGCGACGCTCAGCACAAGCGTATCATTGCCAAGCCCGCCATAGAGGAGATCGTTGCCGCCCTGGCCTTCGATCCGGTCGTCGCCGGCCTCACCGTAAAAGTTCTGATTGGCGCTCGAACCAACCAGCACGTCGTCGCCTCGCGTGCCCGCGAAAAAAGGCGCGTTGCTGGTCGCGATCCCATAAATGGTTGAGCGGCCCCACTGGTCGCCGTTGGCGAAGCGAATGTATTCGATGCCGGAATCCGGGGTGTCCGTAGCATCGCCGAACTGGCCGACGATCGTGATCGTCTCGTTGGTCGGCAGGATGTGAATCAGGAGATTATCGCCAGAGCGGGTCAGGTTCACCTCGGTGGCCTGGATGTCCTTGAGCAAAAGGACGTCGGTGTCGGTCGAGGTGAACGAGCGCCAGGTGTTCTCGTAGATGGTGTCGTTGCCGTCGCCCTTCGAGTAGATGAAGGTGTCGTTGCCGCTGACGCTCTGCAGGCCGGAATAGATGATGTCGTCGCCCTTGCCGGCTTCGATCGTATCGTCCCAACGGCTGATCCGGGCGTCGATGACATCGCGCCCGTCGGTTCCACGGAACCAGGCGTTCTGCTGAATATCGGCTCGATTCCAGACCTCGCCGTTCGCAAACTGGATGGTTTCGAGACCCATGCCCGGGGCGTCCACGGTCTCGCCGAACTGTCTCACGACCGTGATCGTCTCGTTCGTCGAGATGATCTTGATCAGCAGGTCCTCGCCAGACCGGGTCAGCCGGACGTCTGAGCTGCCAATGTCCGTAAACTTCAGAACGTCGGTCTCGGTTGGACCGGAGGAGCGCCAACTCTGTTCACTGATGGTATCGTTGCCATCTCCCCTCGCGTAGACGAACGTGTCGCTGCCACTCCCGCTTTGATAGCCGGAATAGATGACATCGTCGCCCTTGCCGCCTTGAAACGTTTGACCGAGAAAATGATCCGAAAGCGTCTGGGTGCCGTCCAGGATATCCCGGCCGTCCGTGCCACGTATCCAGGACGCCTGCTGAATTTGATCGCGGCCCCACTGAACATCCGCAAACCGGATATATTCGAGCCCCGCACCAGGCGCGTTGAGACCGACGAAATGACTCGCGACGATGATGACCTCGCCGGTCGCCTTGATTTTGATCAGGAGGTCATCGGCAGATTGCGACAGCTCGACGTCATATGAATTGATATCTGCAAGGATCAGGACGTCCGTTTCCGCCGTACTTCCCTCGACGATGAGATCGTTACCGTCTCCCTTGGCGTAAAGATAGGTATCATTGCCGCTGCCGGCGCCATTGTTGTTATAGATGATATCGTCACCCTTGCCGCCGATGATGATGTCATCACCATCGTTCGCCAAGATGTAATCCTTCCCGTCCCCACCCGAGATGAAATCGTTGCCGAGCCAGCCATCGAGGTAGTCCGAGCCGCCGCCGCCGTAGAGGACATCATTGCCACCTCCTCCGAGGAGGACGTCATTGCCGCCTACCGTGTCCGACCCGACTTCATCTCCGTAGAGGACGTCGTCGCCGCCGAAGCCGTCCAGGACGTCAGCGCCAAGGCCACCTGCCATGATGTCGACGCGACCGCTACCATTCAGTCTGTTGTTGCCGCCGCCGTGGAATGGATTCGGCTGCAATGCATCCGGGACACCCAGCGTTCCACCCAAACCGCCATAGCTCGAGGCGTTCCAGATATCGTCGATGCCTGGAGACGCACCGGCAACGATGTTTCCTTCATGACCGAACTCGTCCCAGTAGGTCTGCCAGATGATCAACCCCTGCTCGACCATGGTGACGACCACGGGATCCCAGCCGAGATAGTCGCGGCCGGCATTGTAGGTGATCTGTGCCCGGTCGATCACCGAGCCATCCTGAAACTTGATCTGGTCGATGCCGACCCAGTTGCCGGCATTGCCGTCGAGCAGACTTGTGACGCCCGAGAAGAAGTCGTTGACCCTGATGATCTCGCCGGTCGGGTTGATCGTGATCAGGAGCGTGCCACCCTGATAGGAATAGCTCACCTCTCCCGCTGAGACGTCCTGCAGCCACAGCGTATCGATGTCGTTGTTGCTTGGATTGCCGATCTTCGAAGAGAAATCGGAGATCTCGTCGTTGCCGTCGCCCTTCTTCCAGACGTAGGTATCGCTGCCGTTCCAGCCCTGAAGGAAATCGTCGCCCTTGCCGCCGTAGATCGTCTCGTTGAGATCGGAACCAATAGCGAGGGTGTCCATCCCGTCCGTGCCGCGAACCCAGGCCTGCTGCATGATCTGCGCACGGTCCCAACTCGTTCCATCCGCGAACTTGATGATGTCGACGTTCTTGGTCGTCCAGTCGGCGCTGTTGTTTGGGAAGAAATTGTCAAAGTCGATATATTCCCCGGTCGACTTGACCTTCAGCAGAAGGTGACCACCCACCCGCGAGAGCTCGATGTCGCTGGCGTTCAGATCGGTCAGGACAAGGGTATCGTGCTCGCTGATACGATCCAGCGTGTCGTGCACGATGTCATATCCGTCCCCTTTGCTATAGAGGATCGTGTCATTGCCTCCGCTGATCCTGATATAATCGTCGCCCTTGCCGCCGCGAATGACGTCATGCGAGCCCGAGTCGGAGATGACGTTGTTGTGCCCATCTCCACGAAACACGCTGGCGCCTGCAAGCTGCGAACGGTCCCACTCGGTGCCATCGGCGAAGCGCAGGACATCGATGCCCTGATTGGCGAAGAAGCTATCGATGACGACAGTTTTGCCCGTTGCCGTGACGCGCATCAGAAGATCGTCACCGATTCGGTCGAAGGAGACATCGGTGGAATTCAGATCGGTGAGGACGAGCCGATCGGTATCGGCCGCAGCACCGTCATCCCTGATCCAGAGATCGCCGTCCTGCTTGTTGTAGACGTAGATATCGCTGCCGCTGCCGCCGCTGAGCAGATCGCCGCCGCCCCCGCCGATGAAGACGTCCTGCGCGGACGTGCCGTTGATGCCTTCACTGCCAGTAGAACCGAAACGAGCCACCCCGGCGACAATTTGAGCCGCAATCTCTCGAGTAGTATAGTCGGGAATACGGGAAAGATAAGGAGCTATCTCGATTTGATATCCCGAGCGAATACCTTCAAAGGCGATATCGATCATGCCCTCTAGGCCACTCAGCGCCTTGACCAAATAGCTTACGGCATCACCATCGGACGAGGGCATCGCCTTGATGATCAAGTCTAAGACTACCCCAAGATTTCCAGGACTCTCTTCAGGAAGCGCGTCCGGCCCTCTTGGAATGAAGTCCAACAAACCGTAGAAGAAATATGGATTATTCTGTGCGCTCGCGAGCTGATCTATCCCTCGCATGAGTCCGCTTGTCGTTACTTGCGCAAGGAAGGCCGTCCTGTATATCGCCAGAATTTGCTGAAATGATGCCTCGACTCTGTCGCCGAACTGTTGAGTGCTGGGAAAAGTCCTCAATTCTTGGTCGACCTGTACCTCCCGATAGGTTTGTCCAAAGAACTTCTCTACGAACGCAAGGTGACGTCCATCGACGAACGGTCCGCGCGAATCAATATCTACGCTGTCTACCCCTGCCCAACGCAAAAGGAGATCTTCGAAGTTCTCCTGAAACTCCGCGGGACTTAAGGCGAGGACATTATCGGTTAAGTCCCTCCAGTCGGCCCGAAACAGCGCATTGTTTGTCGCTTCATACGAGATACTATGAATCAATCCCGAGCCTGGCAACTGAGGCAACCAGTGTACCTCGGGATCTTCCGTAAAAGTCGGCGTTGAGTCCGAGATAGAGTTCTGGCCGTCCGTCTGGAAGTATATTGTTTGAGCGACACCTGCGCTTCCGTCCGTACGCAAGAATCCAGCCTGATAGCCGAGATTGTGCCCGGAATTGCTTCCAGTGAGCTTGTCTCTCACGAGAGAGATGGAGACTATTCCGGCTTCGGCGAGTGTCTGCAGCTCACCAGCGTCTGTTACACCATTCTGATTTAGGTCGCGCCATACCCTCAGTTTTCCAAAATCCGCGTCCTGGGCATCAATCTTGCCATCTCCATTTGTATCCAGCGTCTCGAGGACCGAGAATCCATCTTGAGCAGATGAACCGAACAGCTCCAGTCCATTGTCGATCAGACCATTTCCATTTTTGTCGATCGCTAAGATACCGTCGTTCGGAGAGACCCATCCCGTCAGCTCCGCGAACCCGTCGCCCGCAAAGTCAAAATGAACGCTTGAATCTTCAATACTCGTCAGTTGTATACCGTTCCCATCGAGGTCAAGCACAATGGGATCTTTGAACCAATTTATGAGCGGCATGATAATGTGCTTATCCAGCCAGCTTCCGGTGTCCCAATAGAGTTGATTGATCCGCTCATGCAGGTCGGGAACGAGATCTTTCAGAAGGTCGACGACTTTCCCACGAACGAACTTACCCACAAAAGGCGCCAGGGCGCCTAATAGAGGCCCAAGAAGCACCCCGAGACGGACAGCGACGAAAGCCCCAAGAACGGTTGGAGCACCGATGACCGTGATAGGCAAAAGCCAGTATATGGTGCTCACGCCAATCGCAAGCCCCAGCCCGAGGAGGCCATCCGAAACGACCTCCACACCCGCCGCGGCTGCAGCTTGAGTAGAGAGATTTGGCGGAGGACTGGCCCACTCTCCATCCTTAAGTGATTGACCAAGCCAAACTAGAGCAGCATCCACCAATGCTGATTGAGGATCACCAGTCCCGGGAGTCGCGGACCCGCCGCTACCTAGTTGAAGTAAAAGATCTCCCAAAGCGGCACGCGCTTCGGATGGAAGAGAATTGGCGTAATTGGTGAAAGCTGCGGCGACGTCCTCGAACGGAACCTGATCAGGAAACCTAAGCGAGGCTGCATCCAACATTTTGGCCTTCCTTCGTGTTGTAATCGTCGTGAGCTTCGCCGAAATTAGGACGTGATATCGGGAGGACGACGACGTATCGCCTGCCTTGCACGTCTACCAAGAATGATGCTGTGCCAAACAAACGCAGCGACAGTAATCGCGACGACGCACAGCCCGATCACCCATCGTCCGCCAGCAAAGAGAGCAATGCACAATATCCAGATCACAAACGCGACGATCGTCCATAAGAGTGCAAAGCCCATATAGGTCTTTCCTGTCGGAACCGTAGACTTCACGTTTGAATCTCCGTTTAGCGCTGCCTCACGAACCGAGCCGCGATTCACGTGCCAGCGCCTTCAACCTTGCTCGACACTACCGCTCTCTCAAACTCTCCTGCCGATACCTCAACAACGGCGACATCACATACTCGATGATCCTTCGCCGCCCCGTCTTGATCTCCACCGTCACGGCCATGCCCGGCGCAAGGTTCACCATCTTGTCCTCGACCTGCATCTGCGTGCCGTCGAGCGACACGCGCGCGGCGTAGAGAAGCTCCTGTCCTGCAGGCTCGCTTGATTCTGCGAGTGCGCCGCCCTGCTTCGCTGCGGCCGGCCCGCCCGGCGGCTTGTCCTTGATGATCGCGTCGCGCGACACGCTGATGACCTTGCCGTGTAGCAGGCCGTAGCGCGTGAAATTGAACGTATCGATCTTGATCTCGGCGTCCTGGCCGTGCTCGACGAAGCCGATGTCGCGATTGGAGATCATCGCCTCGACCTCGATGCTGGAGCCGCGCGGCACGATCATCATCAGCTGCTGCGCCGGAGAGACCACGCCGCCGACGGTGTGGATCGCGAGCTGCTGCACCGTGCCGTCGATCGGCGCGCGCAGCAGCTGCTCGTCGGTCTTCCGCTGCGTCTTGATGGCGTCCTGCTGGAACTCGTCGGCCTTCTTCTGGGCATCGGAGAGGTCGCTCAGGACCTGACGTTCGAAGCCGGATCGGGTCTGGGCCAGCTGCTGCTCGAGCGCGCGGCGCGCGGCCTCGATCTCGATCAGCTTGCGCTCCTGCACGATGCGCTCGTTCTGCTGGTCGATCAGCCGGGTCTGAGCGTCGATCCAGGCGATGCGGTTGCCATACTGGATGTCCATCGCCTTCTTGCGGATGGTGAGGGTCTCCTCCAGCAGCGGCAGCGTGGCGTCGATCTTGGCGATCGCGGCCGTCACCGACTGGGCCTCGGCACGCTTCTGGTCGATCTGCTGCATGACGGCGGCAAGCTTGGCGTGCTGCTCGGCGGCCTGTGCCAACATGGCGGACCGGGCCCGCGCAATCTCCACCTCGGATGCGCCGGCGGGTTCCTCGATGTCGAGGGGTGCCGCGAGGTCGCCAAAGCTTCGGCGCAGCGCG
Organism: Bradyrhizobium sp. CCBAU 53351; assembly: GCF_015291745.1. Taxonomy (NCBI): domain Bacteria; kingdom Pseudomonadati; phylum Pseudomonadota; class Alphaproteobacteria; order Hyphomicrobiales; family Nitrobacteraceae; genus Bradyrhizobium; species Bradyrhizobium sp. CCBAU 53351. The sequence continues at coordinate 1,644,076 of NZ_CP030059.1, read as the reverse complement.
GAGAGGCGCGCGACGTCGAGCAGGCTCGCGATCAGGTCCTGCCCCACCCGCTTGCGCTCGGCCTGCGTCACCGTGCGGTCGAGCTCGATCAGCACCTGGCCGGCGGTCACCCTGTCGCCGTCGTGGACGTGGATCGCCGAGACGATACCCGTCTCCAGCGGCTGGATCGTCTTGGTGCGGCCGGTCGGCACCACCTTGCCGGTGGCGGTCGCTATGATGTCGACATGGCCGAAGGTCGCCCAGCCGATCGCGAGCGCAAAGAAGAGGATGATGGTGAGGCCGACCGCCCTCCCGACGGGCGAGGCCGGCGTCTCCAGGATCTCCAGGGCGGCGGGCAGGAACTCGCGTGCGTCGCGCTGGCGGCGCCAGAACGCGCGGCTCTTGCGCTCGATCAATTCAGCCGACGACATGGAGCCCCGCCTGGATCTGGTGCAGCATGGCGTAGCGCCCGGCCTTCTTGATCAGCTCGTCATGGCTGCCGTCCTCGACCAGACGGCCGGCCTCGATGGTGATGATGCGATCGGCGTGACGCACGGCCGACAGCCGGTGCGCAATGATGAAGACGGTCCGGCCGGCGCAGATCTTGCGCATGTTGCGCTGGATGATGTTCTCGCTCTCATAGTCGAGCGCGCTGGTGGCCTCGTCGAAGATCAGGACGCGGGGGTTGGTGACGAGCGCCCGCGCGATCGCAATGCGCTGGCGCTGGCCGCCGGACAGGCTGGCGCCGCGCTCGCCGACGACGGTGTTGTAGCCGTCGGGCAGCGCCAGGATGAACTCGTGCGCGCCGGCGAGCTCGGCCGCAGCGATCACCCGCTCCATCGCCATGCCGGGATCGGCGAGCGCGATGTTCTCGCGGATGGTGCGGTTGAACAGCACGTTCTCCTGCAGCACCGTGCCGATCTGGCGCCGCAGCCAGGCGACGTCCGCCACGGTGAGGTCGATGCCGTCGATCAGGATGCGGCCGGCCTCCGGCACGTAGAGCCGCTGGATCAGCTTCGTGAGCGTCGACTTGCCGGAGCCGGAGGGACCGACGATGCCGATCACCTGCCCCGGCAGCACCTTCAGCGAGACGTCCTGCAGCGCCAGCGACATGTCGGGACGGTAGCGGAAGTTGACATGGTCGAAAGTCACCTCGCCCTTGATCGGCGGCAGCGTCGCCCGCGAGGGGTCGAACATCGGCTCGGGCGCGGTGTTCAGGATATCGCCCAGCCGGGCGATCGAGACCCGCGCCTGGTGGAAATCCTGCCAGAGCTGGGCAAGCCGCAGCACGGGTTGCGCCACACGCCCGGCCAGCATGTTGAAGGCGATCAGCTCGCCGACCGAGAGGTTGCCCTCGATGACGAGGTGCGCACCGAAATAGAGCGTCAGCGCCGTGACGAGCTTGCTGATGAACTGCACCGACTGGCTCGCCCAATTCCCGAGCGAGAGCACGTCGAAGCTGGCGCTGACGTAGCCGGCGAGCTGCTCCTCCCAGCGCCGCTGCATCTGCGGCTCGATCGCCATCGCCTTCAGGGTCTGGATCGCGCCGACGCTCTCGACCAGGAAGGCCTGGTTCTCCGCGCCGCGGTCGAACTTCTTGTCCAGCCGCTCGCGGAAGATCGGGGTGACACCGGCGGAGATCGCGATGTAGAACGGGAACGAGCCCACCACGATCCAGCTCAGGAACGGCGAGTAGTAGAACATCACGGCGAGGAAGACGAAGGTGAAGCCGAGGTCGATCACCAGCGTCAGGGCCGAGCTGGTGAGGAAATTGCGGATATTTTCCAGCTCGCGCACACGCGCCACGGAGTCGCCGGCCCGCCGCGCCTCGAAATAGGCGATCGGCAGTGCGATCAGGTGCCGGAACAGGCGCGCGCCAAGCTCGACGTCGATTCGGTTGGTGGTGTGGGAAAAGACGTAGGTGCGGAGTGCGCCGAGAACGGTCTCGAAGATCGACACGACGATGAGGCCGAACACCAGCACGTCGAGCGTCGTGTAGCCGCGATGCGCCAGCACTTTGTCGGTTACCACCTGGAAGAACAGAGGTGTAACAAGCGCAAAAATTTGCAGGAAAAACGATGCAACAAGCACTTCGCCGAGCAGTCGGCGGTACTTGTGCATGGCCTGGAGAAACCAGGTGATGTCAAACTTGCGCGCCAGATCGGAAAGAGACGCCCGCCGCGTCATCAGCACGACCCGGCCCGTCCAGCCCTGCTCAAATTCGGCGCGCTTGATCACCTGCGGACGGTTGACCGCGGGATCATGAATGAGCACGTCTTCGGTACCGGCCTTACCCAGAATCGCGAAGGACCCGTCTCGCCGCTCGACGATGGCGGGAAGTGAAAGCTTCGCAATGCCGGACCAGCTTTCGCGGATCGCTCGCGTTTTCAACTTGAGCTGCTTGGCGCAACGGAGCATCTCCTCAACGCCGACCGGTGAGCCGGCGAACTGGTGCGCAATCTGTGCGGGATCAACAGCGATCTGATGAAATCGCAGCAACAGCGCAAGGCACTGCAGCCCCGTATCCTGACGTACGGCTTCCAAAGTCGCCCCTGCCACTACTTCCGGTCGTCATCTTGTGTATTGCACGTTTGTTTCTGGGACGCAAAACGAAATCTCGCTGAGGTTGTGGAGGAACTTTCATCAAATTGTTATTGAACCGGCAAAAATGGGAATTGGCAGAATCTTCCAGCGAGCCATCGAGGACAATCTGTGAGCCGCCGGCAGGAAGCCGGGCGAAATCCCCCGAACTCACAACGTGCCCCGATGGGTCCACGATCAGCCGGAAGATTGTTCGAAAATGACTGGACTTCATCATTGATTAGAGCGTGCATCCCGGCGCTCAAATGTCCCAACAGGAAACCGCGACTGTGGAAGCACAAGCCATCGAACTTGTTATCAAAGCCTGCATCGCAGAATTAATACCAAGCTGAAAGCTGCCGAACAGATCGCCAAGGCGGCCCAGGCGTGCGCGGAAGCAGGCGGTGTGACGGAAGCGGTTCGGGTCTCAATGGATATTGAGCAGCTGATCTACGAAGCTGGACGGCTTCATGGCGCCGCCACGCTGCTTGCTCGACTGGCGCAGGATGTGAAAGCCTGAGAGGCCCACTTTCGCAAGCCCAGAAACTCCGGAATCGCAACCCATCCGGCCGGCTCTTTGTCAGCCCTGCTTTACCCAGCGCTTCAGGAAACGCCGCTGCGCGGTCCGGGCCGGCCTCTCATAGCGCTCCAACCCCACGAGGCGACGGGCCAGCTTCGGGCTCGGGTGTTCCAGCAGGGCGACCAGCAACTCGTAGCGGGCTTGCCGAATCCGACCCAACCTTCGATTAGCTCGGACAAGATCATCTACTTCGACCCAGTTCTGTTGCTGCTTGCATTTCCCCGCGATCGCGGAGTGGCCATGTGAGCTGGATAAGCTGACCTCGTCCATACCAGGACTCGAGAGCCCGTGTTGACGAGCATTGCGGCTCGACTTTACCTTTCCCACTTCTGTTTTGGGCCCAGTGCTTCGCTTGGCGTTCCGACGATTCGCTCCGATCTTCCGTTCTGAGGCCATACACTGCGCTCTAAGTTTAAGCCCCGCACGATTCCTCCATCCGGCAAAGCACGCAACTGTCGCAGCCCTGCGCGGCCCGCGGATCAGAAATGCCGGCGGTGTCGCTACACAACTGCTCATCCCGCAGGCTCGTATGATTGGCTTCGATTTGTCACTTTGTGGGAGCGAGGCATGCTGAGCGGCCGACGGCCGAAAGTCCCGCAACAAGCAACAAGATTGCTGCAGAAAGGACTGGCATTCCCCTGCAATTGGAGCGTTACTGAGTCGGCCGGGCGCTAGGGGCGGCGCCGGTATCTCACCTCGCGGATGCGGGGTTTCAGGCAGTGCGGCGAAGACCGCCGCTGATCTTGAAGTGGGAGATACCAGTGCGTAGCGTACAGAGTGACGGCCATGTCGAGCCACAGCATCAAATCATCAGGTTCAATGCGAACGACCGCCGCCATTTCATCGGCGGTTCAGACGCCCGCATCATCATGGGGGATGACCAGGAGAGCCTCATCCGACTTTGGCGCGAAAAGCGCGGTCAAGCGGAGCCGCAGGATCTCTCGGACAATCTTATTGTTCAGCTCGGCACGGTGACAGAGGTCCTGAACCGCGCCTGGTATCAGCGGGCAAGCGGTCACACCGTCAAAGACATCCAGAAGCGTGTTCGCCACCCGGTGCACAAATGGATGGCGGCAACGCTGGACGGGGTCGTCGAGCAGACCGGGGCGGTGTTCGAGGCCAAGTTCATGCTGCCCTGGGCCTTCTCCGAAGAAGCCGCGGCCGACAAACACATGGCGCAACTGCAGCACAATATGTGGGTAACCGCATCGCGCAGCGCAGTTCTCTCGATCATCACCGGCGGCGGCAAATGGGTCGAGATCGATCTCCACGCCGATCCGCTCTACCAGCACCTCCTCCTCACCGCCGAGAAGAAGTTCTGGCGCTGCGTCCAGAGCGGCGAGCCGCCTGTTCTATTCAACATCGAGACGCCGCGCCCGCGGCTGGAAGCCGTGAAAATCGTCGACATGTCGTCGTCCAATCAGTGGGCGGAGCTTGCGGCCACTTACTTACAAACCCGAGACGCGCACGGGCAACATGAGGCAGCAAAGGTCGATCTGAAGGCGCTCATGCCCGAAGACGCCAAGGAGGCGACGGGCCACGGCCTCCGGGCCAAGCGCTCCAAGTCTGGCGCGATCAGCTTCGAGGCTCAGGCGACGGAGGAGCCCCATGCACCGGTCCAGTGAGCGCATCGGCATCATCGCAGCCGCCCTCGCCCGGGCCCAGGCCGAGCTGACCAACCCCGAGAAGACCCAGACGGCCGTGATCCGCTCGCCGTTCCCGCGGGAGGATGACCGAACCTTTCGCTACGCGTCCCTCGCCTCTGGCCTCGATATCGTCCGCAAGTCCCTTAGCCAGCAGGAGATCGCCACCATCCAGACCACCCGGATTGAGCAGGTCACGGGTCAGATTTATCTCACCACCCTGCTTGCCCACGCCTCCGGGGAATGGATCTCCTCGGACCTGCCGGTCTGCGCCTCCAAGGAGGTCGAAGCCCCGCACCGGATGGGGGCGGCCCTCACCTACGTGCGTCGGTACGCCCTGTTTGCACTGGTCGGGATAGCCGGAGAGGACGATCTGGACGCGCCTGACGTCGTTGCAGGGCCTCCCGCCGCCACCGAGCCGCAAGCCGCCCCAGGGCCAAAAGGAAAGTCCCCTAAGGGCCTCCTGAACCGGCCACCGGTCCTGCCTCCCGAGCGCTCCGCCGAGCTTCTCGATAGGCTCTTGGGCGAGCTCGCTAGTAAGCAGGGCGGCGAGGAGCTGCTTGCGTGGACCAAGATCAGTCTCCCGCTCAAGAACACCCTTCTGGAGGCAGACGCCCGTGTTCTCGAGGCCGCCTACCAGAAGAGGTTCGAGGAAGCCGCCCTTCCAGATATCAATGTAGCAGACCAACAGCCTATGTCAGCGGCTGGACGGTCTCTACTTGAGGAACATCCTTCGCAGATCTCCGGCGACGCTCACGCACTTGCCAATGCCTCTCCCGGAGAGCAGACCGGTCTTGCTTTTCCGAAAGAGCCGCCTAGGCGACGGAGCAAGGATCACCTCGCTTTTATCCGCAGCCAGGGCTGTCTGGTTTGTCAGAAGACACCTGCTGATGCGCATCACCTGAAATTTGCTCAACCGCGCACCTTGGGACGCAAAGTTAGCGACGAGTTCACTGTGCCGCTCTGCCGATCGCATCATCAATCCCTTCACCGACACGGAGACGAAAGAGCTTGGTGGACCGATCTGCAAATTTCCCCGCTGCCGATCGCAAAGCAGCTTTGGGATGACAGCCCCGTCCATCTGCCGGACGGAGCGACACTTACTGCACCGCGTTTGCGTCCGTTATCCAAGGCGCAAGGTCAATGAATGGTCCGGTCAGCCTACCTCAGCCGCGGTTTGCAAGCGCGCTACCGTCCGAGTTCGAGGCGCTCTGTCCTCCGCCGCAACTTCTGCCCGGGGAGAATATCGACCATTATCACGCGATCCAGGCCGCAATCTTCCGCGACCTTGCTCCTCAATCAGCGATCGAATGGCTACTCGCCATCGACATCGCCGAGCTCTCATGGGAGATGCAGCGCTACAGGGTACTGCGGCATAGAGTCCTGAACACCTTCCGGCAAAAGGCTATCGAGATGACGCTCCGCCGCGTCGACCTTGCCGGCATTGCCCCGGACTTTCAGGATGTAGGCGAAATCTATACCATCAATAACGCCCTGGACTGGCAACTCGATGCTTCCGCTGCGCTCGATATCGAAGTGCGTCTTCAATCATACGGCTTCGATCAACACGCTATCAGCATGGAAGTTTACGTTCAGGCTCGCGATATCCTTGCCCTGTTTGAATCGCTCCTGAATGCGGCACAGCTTCGACGACTAATGTTGCTGAAGGAGATCAACAACTTTCGACGTTCAAAGGTGGCAGACCTTGCCAAGGTTGCTGGGGCGTAAAAGTCAGCCAAGGCCGCCGAATTCCACCAATAACTCTGAGAGATGAACCTCCGCATGCCCGATGGAGAACGACTTGCCGATAGCCTACCTCAGAACGTCGCACTGACTCTTTTGAGCTGCGATGGGTACCGCTTCGATTAAATTGCGACCCGTCCCATTGTCTCATTGGTGTTACTCAAGGCGGTCGTATTGATCAAGATCACTGGTAACATGATGCATCTTCGACAAAGCGGGACCCTGCTTCTCGTTCGAGATTCGCTCGATCTTTGTGCCTAGCCGCTTACGCCGCGGCCCGCGCTTCATTTTATATTGAAAGCGAGGCTATTCTGATTGAGGGCTGGAACTTGATGGGCACGACATGGCTGGACGCGGACCGGACTTTCAAGCCGTCACGAACGAAACGAGTTCAGCGAAACATCGGACCGGACGGCTGACCATTGCACAGCTGCGATCCTCGGGATGTGCTCCTCGTGGACTCTTGGCTAGAAGGCATTCAATGCCCATAGACGGCTGGACCACGGGGGTAGATCGGATCGCAGCCAGCACAGAGTTTTGGTGCTGATCACCCGTTGGTTTAACCATCCATTAACCAATTTCCATCAAGTTCCCCTAGCGGAACCGGGTGCCTTGTGCCGCTTGCATTGGGGCCCGAATGTCTCGGCGATTTCTCATGACGGCTATTGGTGCCGCCTGTTTGCTCACAGGCTGCGCAACTGCGCCATTAAAGCCGAACTGTGCGATTGCCTGGGACGGATTGGGCCGCAATCCCAATCTACCTTACACGGCGCGGCGCGTGACCAGTTCTCCGATTGCATACGAACACAACAAGGAACGAGAGACAGTATTACTCGCCCTTCGTCCTCATTCGGAGGCGTGGTGGGCCGTGCACGACGAGATTGAAGCGGAAAACGATCGGCGGCTCAGCAGGAAGTTGGTGATCTGTCATGGCTGTCTTACTCCATCCGATTCAACCGGATCTGTTTCCAAGCAACAATCGACCAAGTGAGGCGGCACGCTACCAATTCGGCCTGCTCGAGCGATCCCACTCGGGGGCCGCCGAACCGAAGAACGACATTTCGACAAAGCCCTGACAACTGACGCACCTAGTCGTCGAGCGTGCGCCCTTGCCGCTAACCTTCAGGCATCTTCCTCGTTGAGCCAAATTGAGAGGTCAAGCCATGCAACAAGTGATGAACCGTGTCGACACCTTCGCCCGGGTTTTCGATGATTTTGGTACTTGCAGCACCGACGACATAGGTGTCGTCCGCGGAGCCGCCGACAAGGGTGTTACCCGCCGGCCTTGGGATTGTCGACCATGGCGGTGCCATAGGCGTACTGATCAGCGGCGGTGCCGCTCCAACGCGTCCTGTTTGAATCGCTCATGAACTAAGCACAGCTTCGACGCCTGACGCTACTAAAGGAGATCAGCAACGTCCGACGTTCAAGAGTTCCAAAAGCTGGCAATATTGCTGGGCGCACAAATCGGCCAAGCCACAGTCATCTTTAAACAGACAGGCTTAGGGATAGATCTCGCAAAAACTAAGGGCTGCGGAGACGCAAGCGGCCCATCGAGATCGAGCGTATCGCTGCTTCCCGATTGTGCATCGATTGCCTCACAATTGTCGTAGCGCTTCCGCTGCATCGCAATATACTTCGCCTAGCAATCAAGAAATTTCAGGCGAACTTTCGATGATCCGACATGCGGCCCGCATGCTGGCCATAGTGTATTACGTTTGCGGCCAACCCGCCTATTCGAACTACGAATCCAAAGCGGTGACGCCACCGCTGTCATTTTCACAGTTCTGCATTCAATATCCTGAGGATTGCCAGCATCGCGATGATCGCAGAATCCGAGATTTCCGCTCCTCAATTCAACGTTGGCGAGAGCTTGCGCAGGTCAATTCAACGGTCAATTTCGGCATAGCGCCCAAAGATCCGCTCGCAAGCCGGCGTGACGCGGAGTGGCAGATATTTCCTTACGAAGGCAATTGCGGCGACTACGCCGTCACCAAGCGCCATCTGCTCCTACGGTCCGGCTGGCCCAGCTCGGCTCTCCTTCTCGCTGAGGTCGTCATCCGAGCAACCGGAGAGCATCACCTTGTGCTGCTCGTGCGCGAGGGACGAGCGGTTCTCGTGCTCGATAATTTGAGCCCGGTGGTGACGCCGCTTGTCGATGCCTTGGATCGATTCACAATCGTGCGGGCAGAGTCAGGTACTGATCCTCAGCGCTGGACGCGGGAAGTCAGCGCCTTTTAGCTCTGACGGCATGCTCACGTCAGTTGATTGGGTTGAAGATAGCCGCTGGTGTGGCGCGGCGCTTACGGATATGAAATTCAACAAAATCAGCTAGTTAAAGCTCGATTGCCGCGCTATTCTTAATTCTCTATATCCCTCAACTAGAGGCACGCCCTTAGGGACTCGGCAAGTCCAGGAGCGGCGAAGGACCTTTTATTCCCAATCTGAGGCCAAATTGACCGACCATCGACTTAAGCAGCGGATCGCCCTCATAACGGGCGTAACGGGCCAGGACGGGGCCTATCTGGCCGAACATTTGCTATCCCTTGGCTACATCGTGCACGGCATCAAGCGGCGCTCGTCCTCGTTCAACACCGCGCGCGTCGATCATCTCTACCAGGATCCGCATCTCGGGAACGTGCCGTTCCTGATGCACTATGGCGACATGACGGATTCGACCAACCTGATCCGCCTGGTGCAGCAGATCCGACCGACGGAGATCTATAATCTCGCAGCCCAAAGCCATGTCGCGGTCAGCTTCGAGAGCCCGGAATACACCGCCAACGCCGACGCACTGGGCGTGCTGCGCCTCCTGGAGGCGATCCGAATCCTCGGCATGGAGAAGGAGACCCGGTTCTACCAAGCCTCGACCTCCGAACTCTACGGACTGGTGCAGGAGATCCCGCAAAAGGAGACCACGCCGTTCTACCCTCGCTCGCCTTACGGCGTCGCCAAGCTCTACGGCTATTGGATCACGGTGAACTATCGCGAAGCCTATGGCATGTTCGCCAGCAACGGCATCCTTTTCAACCATGAGAGTCCGATCCGCGGCGAAACCTTTGTCACTCGCAAGATCACCCGCGGCGTCGCGCGCATCGAGGTCGGGCTTGAGGACACGCTCTATCTCGGAAATCTGTCGGCGAAACGCGACTGGGGGCATGCACGGGATTACGTCGAGGGAATGCACATGATCCTCCAGGCGGACAAGCCTGGCGACTTCGTGCTCGCCACCGGCGAGACGCGCTCGGTGCGGGAGATGGTCGAGCTCGCCTTCGCGCAGGTCGGCCGCCGCATCGAATGGCGCGGCGAGGGGGTCGAGGAAATCGGGGTCGATGCGAAGAGCGGCAAGACTATGGTGAAGGTTGATCCCACCTATTTTCGGCCGACAGAGGTTGACCTCCTCGTGGGAGATGCCAGCAAGGCGCGTGAGAAGCTCGGCTGGAGGCCAAAGCGGACCTTCGCCCAACTTGTCGAGGAAATGGTAACGAGCGATTTGAGCGAGGCGAAACGGGACGTGGCACATGGCACGCGTGCCGTTTGAGCTTAAGGGTAAGAGCGTTTACGTCGCAGGCCATCGCGGGATGGTCGGCAGCGCGCTCGTGCGCCGCTTGGCGCGTGAGGACGTGAAGATCGTCACGGTGGAGCGGAACGAGGTTGATCTCCGCAACCAGGCTGCCGTATTGGACTGGTTCTCCAGAACGCGACCGCAGGTCGTGTTTCTCGCCGCCGCAAAAGTCGGCGGCATCGTCGCCAACGACACGTTGCGCGCTGAGTTCATCTACGACAACATTGCGATAGCCACCAATGTGATCCATGCTGCGCATCTGAGCGGCGCAGAGAAACTGATGTTTCTAGGCTCCTCCTGCATCTATCCGAAGCTGGCGCCGCAGCCGCTGCGTGAGGACACAGTGTTATCGGGCCCGCTGGAACCCACCAATGAGCCGTACGCGATCGCCAAGATCGCAGGCATCAAGATGGCGGAGGCCTATCGCAACCAGTACGGATGCGACTTCATTAGCGTGATGCCGACCAATCTCTACGGTCCCGGCGACAATTATCATCCCGAGCATAGTCACGTGGTTGCCGCCCTGATCCGCCGCTTCCACGAGGCGAAGATCACGGGCGCAACGAGCGTGGCCGTTTGGGGCACCGGCGCACCGCGGCGCGAATTCCTTTATGTCGATGACATGGCGGATGCTTGCGTGCATCTGATGAGGAGCTATTCAAGCCCGGAGCTAATCAACATCGGCACCGGGGAGGACATCACCATCGCCGAGTTTGCACAAGTTGTGGCCGATACGGTCGGATACGTTGGAAGGATCACCTTCGACACTTCGCGTCCGGATGGAACGCCCCGCAAGCTGCTCGAGGTCAGCCGACTTGCTCGCCTGGGCTGGCGGGCGGCAACGCCACTCAGAGACGGAATAAGGTCAGCATATAATAGTTACTTAGTAGGTCCATAAAACGCACTGACCAGGATAGGCGTGATCGGCGAGAAGCCTGCGAAGCAGCAGCCTCCATAAACGCGACGCGAAGCACTACCTAGCGAGAATCTAGTACATTTAGAGGTACGTGTTGCGCACAACGTAGCAGCGTAAATCTGCCTTGCGCAAATCGAGCATCGCTTAGCCGCGGGATACTCCGAGAAATTTCGAAGAACCGATCATCGACGGCAGGTCAGTAGGCCCGCCTCAGGACGGGGCCAGTCGGCGCACAAACCCGGTCCATGTACCAGCCATAAGGCGTCTCGACTCGCACCAATGGGCAACGGCGCCACGGCACATAGCGATATGGATACGGCTGCGCCCAGAACGTAGCAGGCGTCACTTGGCTCTCGCCCATGAGCAGGGCGGCCGGCGCGGGCATCTGCATTGTGGCGCTGGCTCCGCTCGCTGCGCATAGGGAAACCGTCGCAGCCAACAGTCCAACTCGCATCGATGTCTTAAGCATCCCATAAGCTCCTCGCCCGGCGGACTTGGGCCGTCGTCAAATCCCACAGCGCCAACGTCACGGAGCCACCCCGCGACTGACCGGAATTGTGAAGCGATTTTACCAAGGCGACGGGCGGAAAAGCAACTGATGCCGGCGGGTGACCGCCCAGTCTGAGTTAATATGGCGCACGAGTGTGGCTTCTCGGTCCTATTTCTCAACGCCCAAGACGCCGGGGGCGGAAAGGTCAGGTGAACGGCGGTACACATCCCGTAAGAATCGGTAGTTGACCGTCTGAGCTATAGGCACATCTTCCTGGCCGAGCTTCGCAAAAATGAGGATATCCCGCAGCGTGCGCCAGCGACTTTCGTCGTAGTCACCAATGCGGCCGCCCGTTGGCAACACAAGCTCGCGCTGCTGCTGTAAGTCGTATCTCAGCCGCCCGGAGTTCAGCCCGGCCGGGCTGGCGCCAGCGAGAACGGGCACGCTCTTTTCATAGTCAGCGTAAACGAATTGCCAACCTCGAATGAGGCCCTGGAGGACATCGGCAATCAAGGACGGCTGGTCGAGGATGAGATCATTGCTCGCAAAATAGACCTGACCTGGGACATGGATGCCGTAGTCCTGCGGTTTGATGACGTTCAGCTTCAAGGTCCAGCTGGAGGCATCGGGCTGCTCATCAATCGCAGCAACGATCGCATCCACTTCCCCGGCCCGCAGTGCTTCGAAGCTATTGCGGTCGTGGACCTCGGTTATCTGACTTCGGGGAAGCCCGAGCTGCGCCATCATGGCGTCCAAAACGACGCCCCCCTCAGTCGCTCTGCGGTATCCAATTCGCTTTCCGATCAGATCCCCCGGCTGCCGCAGTCCCGAGCTTTCGAGCGTGAAGATCGCGACCGAGGTATCAAGGAAGCTTGCAGCGAAGGCAGTTACGGGCACGCCGCGCCAGCTTGCCAGCAGGAAGTTTTGGCCGCTCGTCACGCCGATGGCATGTCGGCGTGCAATGGTTTGGACGAACTCAGGCTCGTCGGGCTGAGCCGACACCTCAATACGGGGGGAGAAATAGCCCTGCCTCGATGCAGCGAGTTCGCCGGCAAACCGAGCACTATATCGCCCGTCAAGGAGGAGCTTGACTGACCCAGCTTTGGAAGGTGTCGGCGATCGCATGGGGGTCGCTTCAGGACGAAGAAGGACAAGCAGGGTACCCACTAAAGCGATGGCGGCAAGGCCAGTAGCAAGGTACCGCCTCCCCCTCCGTCGGGTCCGCCTCCGGGCCTGGGTTGACAACAAGAACTTCCTGACGGGCTGAAAATTTGACATATCACTCGCGGCGAGATGAGCTACAATCCGCCTTGGAGATTAGGGTTAATTTTTCGTTCACCTTGTTTTAGCAGCGCTTTTGACCGATAGCACAGCTTGTTCGGGTAAATAAATTTGGCGTCAATGGGTTTTGCAGGATGACAAATATTACTACTCGACCCGTGCGCGTTCTTGATTCTGCGACGGGATCTCCCGCGGTCGAGCAGACCGCTTTCGCATCTACAAGCTTTTCGTCGAACTGGCTGCGCCCTATGGTTGTTGAACGTTCAATGGCCGCGGTTGATGCGATCTTGATCTTGGTCAGTGGGATTGGCTGCGCGGTCGGTTATCTCTTGTCCACTACGAGCTTCGTCGGCAAAGCAGACGTCTATGCGGCGGCTAGTGTCCTCGTCGCAATCAATTTTGTCCTACTGACCGTAGTGCAGCAGGGCTATCGACTCCGAACCATCACGGACCTGCCACGCACATTGCGAATGACAACCGCAACTTGGACCGGCCTGTTCGGTGCGCTGCTAGCGATCGCCTTCACCATGAAGGTCACCGAGGAGTTCTCCCGAGGAACCACGATCTCGTTCTACCTGGTCGGCCTTGCCGCCCTGCTCGCCTGGAAGACCGTGGCGGCGCGGTGGACTGCGAATTCCTTGCGCACCGGCGCCTTCGCCAACGGAAGAGCGATCATGATCGCCGAGTTCGGCCTTGCCACTTCGTCCAATGCGGTCGACGAGCTCGGCCAGCACGGCTATCGCCTGATGCGTATCATGGAGATCCCTGCAAGGCAGCTGGCTTCGCCGCTATTGCTCTCCTCGCTCGCACCGCGCTTCGAAGAGCTGATCGCCTACGCGCGCGAGAACCGGGTCGAGCACATCTTTCTGCTTATGAATTGGAGCCGGCAGCATGCGATCGAGAGCATTCTGGACGTGCTGCAGATCCTGCCGCTCCCCGTGCATCTGGTGCCGGACGCCACCACGGCCCGCTTTTTGCGCTATCCGCTCTCCGGCACCGGCAACACCTTCACCGCCGAACTGCGCCGCGCCCCGCTGGCCCCCAGCGAGCGCGCGCTCAAGCGCACGCTCGACGTCCTTGGCGCGAGCCTGGGGCTGTTGGTTTTCGCGCCGGTGATGCTGGTGACCGCACTCCTCATCAAGCTAACCTCGCAGGGGCCGGTGTTCTTCCTCCAGACCCGCCACGGTTTCGGCGGCCGCGCGTTCAAGATCTTCAAATTCCGCACCATGCGCGTGCTCGAGGACGGCCCGACAATCGCGCAAGCGCAGAAGAACGACCCTCGCGTCACGCCGATCGGCAAATGGCTGCGCAAGACCTCGATCGACGAGCTGCCGCAGCTCCTCAACGTGCTCAAGGGCGACATGTCGCTGGTCGGCCCGCGACCGCACGCCGCCGCCCACAACACCGAATATGAGCAGATCATCGGCAACTACTCCTTCCGCCATCACGTCAAGCCCGGCATCACCGGTTGGGCGCAAGTTAATGGTTACCGCGGAGAAATCCGCGCGATCGAGTTGATGCAGAAGAGAGTCGAGCTCGACATCTGGTATATCAATAACTGGGCCGTCAGACTTGATCTTAAGATCCTACTTCTGACGGCTGTTACGAGCTTGCGCGATCCAAACGCATATTGAAAAGCAATTGATGCTGCGGCTGAGGGGCCAATGGAAAGAAGCATTCTAGTCTTTGGTGGATCCGGTTTTGTCGGAACCCATCTGTTACGTCGATTGCGAAAGACCGTCGCAGCCAAGATTGTGAGTGTTGATTTGCGCGCGCCCACCGCACCTATTTCTGGTGTCGAGTACAAGATCGGTGATGTGCGCGCTCTCGGCAACTTTGATGTGCCCGACGCAATAGAAACCATCTACAACCTTGCCGCGGTACACCGCACGCCTGGACATCCTGACCACGAGTACTATGAGACCAACGTCGGCGGAGCCATCGAGATCGCGGCGCTGGCAAGACGCAAGCATGTGCCGCAAATCGTCTTCACGAGTTCGATCTCCGTGTACGGCCCTGGCGAAGATACGAAGCTGGAAGAGACGCCCCCTGCGCCCAGCTCTAGTTACGGCAGATCGAAGCTCTTGGCCGAACAGGTGTTTCGAGACTGGGCGACGGAGAATCAAGAACGCAAGTTAGTCATCACGCGCCCCGCGGTTGTTTTCGGGCCTGGAGAAAACGGAAATTTCACTCGGCTAGCTACTCTACTGCAAAAAGGCTTCTTTATTTATCCGGGTCGGCGCGACACGATCAAGGGCTGCTTCTATGTCGAAGACCTGATCAATGCCATCGAATTTGCTCGTTCGTGCCCGGAGCGTTTCGTCTTGTTCAATGCGTGTTACCCAGATCGCTATACGATTGAGGACATCGTTACCGCGTTCCGGGCGAGTTACTTTCCCAATGCGCGAGAGCTTCTGCTTCCTGAATCTGCGGTGAAAGCGGCAGCAACTATTCTCAAGCCGTTCTCGGCGGTCGGCGTTGGCATTCATCCGGATCGCGTTATGAAGCTCGTCAAGTCTACCAATGTCGTTCCTGGTTGGCTACAATCCAAGGGTCAAGCGCCACTCGGGCAACTCCAATCGGCCCTGTTGCGCTGGCGAAACGATTCGTCTGGATGCTTCACCTAATGCCGCGACATGGGTCTGTGTGAATTGTTCGGGCAGGTGAACAGCCCGGCCAAGCTTTTGATGATCGAGAGGTCGGTTGATGGGGGCGCATCTTTTGTGTTTAGCGCGTTCGGAGTTTACGTTTGCGACTAGTAATTTGACAGAGGCAGGTGTTTGAGCGTTGCTGACGCATTCTCGTCGTTAGGCGCAGCGGCTCTTTGAAAGCGGGCGGAGCAAGCTATTCGTGGACGAATTGCGGTCGATCGACCCGGACTCCACTTATCCATAGGCCGAAGGCCATGCTTCACGATGACGAAAACATTCATCCTGATACTTCACATAGTGCTTGGAACATCACAACACAAAGAGCAACGACACTTAGCCTGCGAAACCCGATTATACGGTGAGTTGCGCCTCTGATATCGACCGAAGGTTACCGCATCCTCTCTTCTCGCATGAGGAACGAAGCGTGAGTAACGAGCTTATTGAGGCGAGCCGCATCGATGGCCTCTTCCGGTTGCTAAAGAAACTCGGATAATCATTTGCAAATCGACGACAGTATTGACGTTATCCAGGCCGGCCGGTGGGACTGCTCATCTGTTTGTTGCCACGACGAGCATCTCACTCGTTTCGAACGTCTGCTTGCCCAGGCAGATTCTATCAAACCGAGGATCGTGCGATCTGCGTTGGCCGAGAGTGCGCGCGCGGCCAGATTAAGGAGCTACCCCGTCACCTCGCATCAACGTACTATTGCCGAAATATCCGCGGGTGTTAGCGCCGTGATGCTTCTCGCATACGTGGTTTGGATATTAGCGCGTGCACGAGCGAGCGGCGTCAAAAGTCTGTATTTTCTTGCGCGGGACGGCCAGATCTTACTGAAGATGGCTCGTAAGATCATAAGGCACTCTGGATTGGATCTAGACGCAAGATATTTGTTTGTTTCTCGTCAAAGCTTGCACCTTCCCGGAATCCAGGACCTTTCCGAGGACGACATCAAGTCACTGGGGTTTCACACCGATCAAACCGTCGGCGAAATCTTAACGAGGCTTGATCTGAGCGATGATTCTACTGCTCTGAAGCTGCTGGCCGATGCTGGCTTCAAATCCCCCTTGGCCAAGCTAACGGCTCAACAATTCTCCGATCTAACATCCACATTGCGGTCCCGCCATCTGGAACATGTGATCGAGAACGCAGCACGGCAACGAGCGGTGCTCGTCGATTATCTAAGGCAGGAAGGATTCTTCTGCGAGGAAAAGATCGGCATCGTCGATTTGGGCTGGAAAGGCGGCCTACAGCGGTCTCTGTACGCTGCAGTCCAGTCGCATGATCCAACTTTCGTCAACCGCGTTCACGGGTTCTATTATCGGCTGCTCAGCCGCCCCGTCGGCGTGGGCACTCTTGAGTCCTACGTCAACGAGGGGCGCGCAGCGTCGCTGGCTCCCTTTATACGCGCCTCACTGTTCGAAGCGATCTGCGCCGCGCAGCACGGGACGACCATTTCCCATGAGAGAGAAGCAAATGGCACCGCCCGGCCAGTCCGTGCTCCGTACGCGGAGAATGATCCGGCGAGAGTCTGGGGAGTTGGGCTACAGCAGGATACCATTAAGGCGTTCACAGACGAAGTATTAGCTAATTTGGGCACAGCGGGTCAGAACATCTTGGAATTGGGCCCAGACCTGACAGAAGCCTCCTTTCTCGTTCTTCGTGCCTTGGTTAGTCGCCCGACTTTGAAAGAAGCCGAGGCGATGGGCTCATTCCCCCACGCAGCCAGCCAGTTTCATCGTGAGTTTTCGGAAATCGCCCCTCGTCTTCGACTCGACCAGTTGCTCTTGGCCCTCACCAGCAACAAAAACTCAGTTGTATCTGAGTGGCTCGAAGGATCGATAGCCCGCAGCTTTCCAGGCCCGATTGCTTCGCTTCTACTTGCGGTTCTTGCACCGATCAGGCGATCGCCCCTTTATCCAAGCAACAAACGCCTTTGAACGAACCTAGCAGTCCCTCAGCTAAGAACGTTAGTTCTGAGGAGTAGGTGACTTTGGCTTTGCCTCCGTTCGCCCCGCCCGATCTAGCCGCCGGGCGCACCGCCGATCGCCGAAAGCGTCAGATGAAGCTGAAGTCGGACGCATGAAGGTTCGACAATGCGACGTGACTCAAGGTCACGCTGTCCGCCTTGTCGACGGTAATGATCACGTCGCTTCCCACCTGACGGGCGTCGGCGAGCAGCTGAGCGAAGTCCGCCACCATCGCGCGGCTGAAAACGATGTGATCGCCCTGCGTCGTCGCAGTGCTGGGGGCAAAGTCGGTGATCACCTCCGTGCCAAAGCCCTTGTTGAAGACGAAAACGTCCGAGCCGGCCCCGCCGGTCAGCTTGTCCCCGCTGCCGCCGATGAGCACGTCCGAGCCCGCTCCGCCCGTCAGAGTCTGCTTGCTCTGGTTGGAGTAGAGGGTGACCCCAAGAGCGCTCCCTGTGTTTCCGGCGGCGTCCGTCGCGGTCTCGGTTAGGGTGTGTGTGGCTGAACCCGACAATTTGGTGGTCAGGCTCCACGAGCCGTTCGTGGAGGACGCCGTCCCAATCAGCTTGCCATTGTCGTATACTGAAACGCTCGAGTCGGTTGTGCTGATGCCGCTGATCGTGACCGAGTTCGACCCGGTCGGCACGACGTTGACGATACCCGGGACCGGTGCAATGGTGTCGACTATGAAGTTGAGAGCGGCGCTGGCCGCGCTCATTTGGCCGGATGCATTCGAGGCGACGGCTGTCATTTGGTGAGAACCGTCCGACAATGCGCCCAAGACGAAGCTCCAGGCACCATTGGCATCCGCAGCGGTAGAACCCAAGGCGAACGAATTGTCGTAAACTGTCACTATAGCGCCGGCTTGGGCGATCCCAGTAATAGCTTGTTGCGCCGTGTTGTGCACCGCATTGACGTAACCGTTCACGATGTTGGGATCACTCAGGGCCTGGGGCGCAGCCGGCGGAGCGGGCGGCGTCGTGCTAGATTGCTCGATCTCGATGATGATCGGATCTGCCGATAAGCCAACGGTTATGCTGCTCACGTTGGAAACGGTCTGAATGGCGGTAGTCCCTTTAATGGGGTCGAAAATCTTGATGCTTGAGACCGCGCTGGGCAAGCTGATCGTTACTTCCGATGTTGGCGGCGTCACGACGCTGGTGCCGTTGTAAAGTGTCGCATTGCCATTCCAGAGAACGATGTCGAAAGCACCGCTCGACTTTTCCAAGAGCATCGAAGACGCGGTGCTTGGCAGACCGGTGATGTTGTAGGCCAGTGTTCCGGGCGATGTGAGTGCCGGACCATTGTCCTGCAAAATATGCGTGAGGTTGCTGATGTCGACCGCGGCTGGCTTCGGGGTCCCGTCAGCGTTGAAGAGGCCGAAGTGCTGCTCCTGGACATTCGACGCACCAGGCTCGTCCATCAACTCATACAGGAACGTGATAGCGGCTCCCGCCTTGTAACCGTCCAACAGAGCATTGGTGTCGATGATGCCCTGGGTGTAGG
This sequence comes from Bradyrhizobium sp. CCBAU 53351, assembly GCF_015291745.1. Classification (NCBI taxonomy): domain Bacteria; kingdom Pseudomonadati; phylum Pseudomonadota; class Alphaproteobacteria; order Hyphomicrobiales; family Nitrobacteraceae; genus Bradyrhizobium; species Bradyrhizobium sp. CCBAU 53351. Next base: position 1,625,175 of record NZ_CP030059.1, on the reverse strand, counting down.
CGTCTGCCACGCCCCCGCCCCAGGTCGAGGTGTTGAAGCCCGAGCTGGAGATGCCGGTTTCCGTTATATAGACCGGTTTGCCGGGATTTGACGCCTGAGCAGCTGCGACCCAGGCATTGATACCATCCTGCAATTGCTGGCCGATGCCTCCATAGACATGGACGTTAGAAGCATCGGCAAATGTCCCAAAGGAGGGAATCGCGGTTGTGCTGCACTCGGAGGCCGCGATCAAGCTGACACCGGCCATTAGCGGGTCTGCTCGCATCGCCGCCTGCAACGCGGCGTCGTCGGCCGCGCCCCAGCTCAGATTCCCGTGAGAGGAAATTCCGTTGAGATAGTAGGTGTTGGTCGTGTATTCATTCGATCCTTCCAGCGCGATGATGCTGCCGGGCACGGCTATTTCGAGAGCATCTGCGCGCAAAACGTCGGCTGTCGCATTCACCTGCCCCGCCGTGCTCGGGTAAAAGGCGTTCGACTCGAGAAGAACAAAATGGACTCCGGCCTCGGCCGCCGCGACATACGTAGAAAGCGCGTCAGCGGACGGGATACCGTCCCGGACGTTCCAAATCCCAAGATATGAGAGCTCGCTCAGGATGTACGTCGGACCGTAAGATGCAAGGTGAGTGGCGACACCAATGGAATCGATAAAGCTTGTCGTGCTCGTTGCGGTGTTGATCGTATAGCCTGCAGTTGAAGTGGACACCGTGGGCGCTCCTCAAAGTGGATGCGCACACCGTAGACGGCAGGAATGCAATTCCGCTTAAGGACACCGAGCACTCTTTAATTGATGTGCTTAATTTGACGTTTAGCCAATTTAGCTCGCCGGGGGCCTCTCAATTTTCCTTGCGCCGAGCGCGCCGACCCGCTCCATGATGAAGGCAGTGCGGGGGGCCCGAGTTTTTCGGTAACCTTGCTCTGCGCTTAATCCATTTTGAGGTTCTGCCTGGGTCGGACGAGTAGCGCGGAGCCGGCGCGCGCGAGCTTGAGCTTTCTACGGGCTGCTGTCCGCGCCATCGATGGAGCGCTGCAGGGTGCTTCCTGAGCGTTCCGCCTTACTTCGAGATGTAGTCACGGCTTCTTTCGAGTAAGAATCACGAGCTCCCAGGAGATCCAAATAGAGCTGCTTTGTCCGGTCAGCCATTGATCGGGCCGTGTAGTGCATTTTAAACCGTCGATGAGCGTTTTGAGCGAAGCTTCGCAATTCCTCAGTGCTAGTGGCACGTATCGCATTCGCGATATCCCGCGGTTGCAAGCTCTTCAGGAGGCGTCCGGTCGCTCCATCTTCAACAAGCTCCGGAAGCCCTCCTACTGAGGAGGAGAATATCGGAAGACCAGCTCGCATCGCTTCGATCGCGATCATGGGCAATCCCTCCCAGCGAGAAGGCATCAGGAGCAGGTCAGCCGAAACCAAGCTCTCCTCGACCTGTGACCGAGTCCTCCAACCGAGGAGCTCGACATTCTCGGGAATTTCTAGAGCGGTAGTGGCATCGGTAACGAAGTCACCGATCGCAAAGCCCTGAGCCAAGTCGCCAAGCACGGACATGACCTCGAGAAACACGTCAAATCCCTTTTGTCGATCGAAACGACCTACGAAAAGAATTTTGAGAGGCCTCCCAAGGCCTGACGCCGAGTTCGCTGACGGCACCGCCTCGTCTGCGATGCCATTTAGAATCACAACACATTTCGAAACAGGAATGCCGGCTGAAGCAGCCGCTTCGCGCTCGGAGGAAGATACGCATACGACACCGTCGCACAAGCGCGACAATGCCGCCTCAAGCCACGCATATAGCCGGTTCGCCTTTGTGTCCCGCAGGAATGCCCAACCATGAGGACAATACACAATGATTGGGCGGCGCTTCGGCAGGAAAGCAACTGGACGCACAAGAAGTCCAGCAAACGTAGAGTGGACATGAACGACATCGGGCTCAAAGCGTTGGATCAGCGCCCCGGCGGCAAAGGGGACTCTGATCAGGGACCGTATCGATCGCCCAACGTATGGATACGACTTGATGACAAGCTTTGGATGAGCCAGCTTTGATAGAGCCTCGTCATTTATATCGGGACCGAAAACCACAATTTGGGAGATTGCAGAATCTTTGATTTGCTCCGCAATCAATTCCTGCAAATGCGCAAGGACCCCTCCCAACGGCGCTTCCGTGAAGTGCGCGACCTTCAAGTTAAGATTGTCTGATTTTGACACTTTAACCGCCTTTACGCCGTTGCATCCTGAGAAGGTCGCGCGCGATAACAAAAGAAGCAGGAACTATAAAAAAGGCACACAGGCCGAAGCTATTTCCCCAGAACAGCCCAACTCCCCCCAACGCTTTTGCCAAAGCGACCTTAGCTGCAAAACAGCATATCCCAGACAAACTCGCCAGTTTCAGTTGCATAGGTAGCAGCGATGGCACGCTCATGAGTGACGTGAGCACCGCGTTCACGGCGAAAACCGGAATCCAGATCGCAACACCAATGATCAGGTCATTTGGAAGCGATATCCTGCCACGGGTCCAAAGACGCGTGACATCATCTCCAAACAGGAGAGTCGCCGTCGAGACAGAACCCGCAATAAGCAAGGCCAATGAAAAAGCGGAGACCAAAAGTCCACACGCGCCGCGCGCATTTTGCTCCGCGGTTGCAGCTCGAAACTGAGGCCAAAACGGAGTCAGGCCAATCGAAAGCAACGTCTGGACCGCGATGGCCATTTTCTGCGCAACCCCGAATCGCGCCGCCTGTTCGGCATCCAAGAGATGTAGTGCCAAGACAGAATCGAAGGAAAAGCTGATGGCGCTGATCGCGTTTACGAGCAGGAACGGAGCGCCGGCTTTCAGCACTGTTGCCAGCTTCCCCGCACTTGCTAGCGAAAGACGCGGCTTCAGGTCGGGGCGCCGCCGAAGCAATAGAGTGCCGTTGAGGCAATGAACGACTAGAGGCACCGCGCAGAAAGAAGCTACTACGGCGACGATACCTGCATTGAACTGGAGGCTGACAACGATCGCGCAAAACGTGGCGAGGGAGGCAAATGCGTCCCAAATGCTTTGAATTGCGGTTTCACCTAGACCAAGTCTGGTTTTCCAAACAAGGCTCAGGGGCGACACGATACAAAGTGTCAGACACGTCACAAAAAATGCTTCCCAAGCTCCAGTACCTTGAAAATGAACGAAGCTACTACCCGTCCGATTCAAAAAGAACGTCAGACATACCACCGTCGTACTGACGACTGAGAACAACGTAAGAGCCACAAGCGCATTTGAAAGGTATGTTCGCGCGGTACTGTAGGCTCCCTTCGAGACTGCGATGTGATTGACTAGACCCGATCCAATTCCCAAATCGATGAACGAAAAAGCGCCCATCAAGGAACTCGCGGCGAGCCACACGGCGAATTGCTCGGAGCCCAGGTGACTCAGCAGGATAGGCACGAGAGCCAGCGTGGATCCCATTTGAATGACCCGCGCTGCCAACCCAGCCGCGGCGCCAAACAATGGATGCGATCGCAATCTGCTCCAAACTTCCGCGCGCTCATTCACGGGAGTTGCAACCGAATACAAGGCATAATCCGACTACCGCCCTGAGCCAGCTTACCCGCATCAGGTTCAGACCATGCGTCAGCCCAACGTGTCTCAGATCCTCGACGGAATCGGTTACTGTGATAGGCCATTTTCCCGATCAGCTGCGCGAGGACGTGAGATAGGTCTGGCTCGGAATTGGACGGGTGGATGGTCTGAGGGCGCCGCCAGCAAGTTGCCCCACCCGTGCACTAAAGGCTGCGCCTGCGCCCAGGGTGATCCAGATCATCGGGGTTCGAAAGGTATCCGTGGTCAGCCCGGTTACGATAACATCGGCACAGTTCATGATGATCGGGTATGCAACCACCGGCACATTCCGACCCAAATTCGCGTAGATCAACCCCGCCGCGCGCACCGAAACGATGAGCGCGATCCAGATTGAGATCCATCCGAAAAGGCCGATCAAGCCGAGTTCAGCGGCAAGCCTGGCGTAAAGCGAGTACGTGTTAGGCCAGGGCGCGTCGTTAAATCGGAGGGACGCCTTGACCTCCGAACTTAGGAACCCCCAGTCCGGCATATATGACATAGCCTTGAAGGCGAACTGACCCAACCCAACCCCCAATATCGGGTACTCAGAAAACATTCTAATCGATGTAACTTGATAGGCCAAACGCGACAGATCGGAAACAGAAGTCCCCACAACGGCCTCGCGAATAACCTCGTCGAAGCTCGCCGCGTAAAATATGATCACTGCAACCACTGCAAACAGCAGTAGTGCCCCAATGGAGGTCGCCGACTTCGATACGCGTCCATCCGGGGGCAGAAACAGAAATTTCAGTAGACCGAAAGCGGCAACGTTGGTTGCCAAGAGCAACCATCCCGTCCGGGCCTGAGAACCAACAATCAAGGCTGTGAAAGCCAAAAGCAAGAAAATATGGAGGGCCTTCCTAATGCCCCGGGTTATGAATATGGCAGCGAAAAGCCAAGGCCATGCAAGTCCGGCAAAGTTCCCGAACGATGGAGGCTCGAACGAAACGGTACGAAGGCGTTTATCCCATCCCTCGATAAGCCTCAAATTCAAGGTGCCGTCCCACGATTGAACAGTGTGATCCGAGCCCGCGTGCAGCAAGGAGTTCACAGTCTGATAGAGTGGAAGACTCATCCCAGCTCGATCGAGAGCCTCGAGCATGCCGAAGCCGACGCACAGTGCCGCGCTGACACAAATGGGCAGTATTAGGTACGCATACCATCGCCCCAAAACCACTGCACGAGTCAACAATGCGAGGGCTAAGCCGTAGATTACCACGGTCGCGGAGGTGACCAATTTCGCGAGCCCATCGCGACCATGAAACGTCGCCGCGCTGATTTCAGCCGCATTCCAGAGGGCCGAAATCGCTATAACGATTACGATGGCGGCACCGGTTCGCCAGACAAGGGTCCCGCCTGGCCGCTCGTCAAGCTCACCAGCTACGCTAGCGCCGGCAGCGTTGATCCCATACAGCCCCATGGCCAACGCAAAGAGGTAGAAAGAACTCTCGTTGCCGAGTTCTCCGAAGGATTTAAGTCCTGCGATCGCGTCGAAGGGAATCGCGATCACGGCCAACGCGAATATCGAGTCAATCAGTTTAACGCGCATGACCATGTCCGTCATCTTCAGCCCCGTCGCCAGGGACGATCACAGGGTAGTTGCTTAGGACGACCGCCTTTCCGGCTATCTTGGCAACGGCGGTTCGAGCAGAGTCGGACCTTAGCCAGGCAACGATCTGACTTGTTTTCCCTTCCTCGAACAAAAGGAGTTGCACCTGAGGGTCCACGGCTCGCAGTCGGCGAACGAACCTCATATTCGTTAATCGCCGAATTAATCCGTCATCCGGCTCAACCTTGAAAATACCCTGCGCCGTCTGAAGTCCAAAATGAGACTCGGGATTGGCAGGCTCGTCCCTTGAGTCCTTCCATTCGTACCATACCATTGCCTGAACGCCACTGGCGACGTTCGCAAGATAGGCGCGAGCCAAATATGCTCGCTGGGTTGCACGGCCAACGGTCGAACTGGGATATCCCCATTCAGTGCACAGCATGGGCACGTCACGCCATCGACCGGACAGGCGCTCAAGTAGTGCGCGACTGGCCAGGTTCTCAGCTTCCACGCTCTCCGGATCCGGCCGTCGCCCGCCGCTTATGCGATAACTATGCATACTCAAGCCATCGAGACACCCTGCCGCATCGGTCTTCGCCAGAGCCCCATAGAGTGCGGGCGCCCGGATCGGCAGGCTGGCAGTTGCCGGCGCAAGCACCATTGCCTTTGGAGCAGCCATCTTGATTGCGCTGCAAGTCATTGCGGCGAGTTGCGCATAGGCATCTGGCTTTGGTTTGGGCGGCCAGAATATGGGCAAGTCCGGCTCATTCCAGACCTCCCAGGTAACTGACTCGTCAGCGTACCGCTTCGCGGCAGCGGCAGCGAAGCGGCTAAAGGCCGCCATCGCAGCCTCACTCTCTGGTGGTGCCGCAACTTTCCTCTCTCGCACGCCCGGATCTGCCGGCAGTTCTAGCCAGCGGCTATAAAAATGGTTTCCAGTCGCCAGAATCACAATGGAGGAAAGACCCGAATGTCTGACTTTCGTGAAAAATGCGTCTGTCGTTGCCCAGTCGAACTCTCCTGGATTTTTCTCGATTGCTTCCCACGACATACCCCATCGTACAAAGCTGAAGCCAAAATTTCGGATACGTTCCAAGTCGCCAGTGTCAATCTGCCATACCTGCACGTGAACACCCAAGCCTGAGGGGAGGCCATTGGCCATCACACCCCGATTCGGCGTCACTAACTGAAAGAGCAGCAGAAAAAGCTGCAGCGGCCATCTGCTCCTGCGGAACAACCTCTTATGTGGGGCGAAGCGGCTTTTGTGAGGAGTTTCGACCATTATCGGATGCTCGGCTAGCGACGAATGTTGACAACCTCAAACGATCGACATCCAACGACCGTCTGTGCGGATCAAGCCGCTGTCAACCAACCCACGACTTGAGGTGTAACGGACACTTTCCGCGCCTAGCAGCGACAAATTAGGATTTGCTGCCAGGAGTTCACCGTACCGGCGGTATTCTATTGCGCCGCCGTAGTGTTCTCCGTGTGCAAGAGAATCTTCGATGCGTTTGCCGAAGTCCTGAAAATACTTGAAGTGCAGCAGAGCGCCTGTAACGGGCGAAAGCTTAACGGCGTTAAGCCGATGGCTATTAACAAACGCGTTTCCGCTTCGCCATTTGACCAACGGAACCTTATATGCCTGCGTTGCGACGACCTGAGCTCGTTTTTGACGGAAAAATCCAGCCTTGTGCGCGATCGCTAAGGCTCGCCTCGCCAATTTTGGCTTCAGACGAGGCCAGATCGCAGGCGTATTCTGATCTCCAAAACAAAGGCGCAGACGAGGCCCACCAATGTGCTCGAAGGGCGGGAAAGCAGACGGGAAGCCGTATCGGCGCACGACAACATAGCTGCTGTCATGGTAGGGGCATGTCGCTCTAAAGTCTTCGCCTTGCCGATAGTTGACCTCTCGGATAGGGAGCGAGCTGTACATGTCGAGCAGAAGAGCGTACACCGCCTCATAACCGAGCTGATCCAGCCAGTTGCAAAATTTCGGCAGTTCTACATTTTCACAACCGGGAAAGACAAACAATTCGTCGGCGTCCGCGAGAAGAATCCAGTGTGATGTGCCATAAGCATCCAGCAACGAGTTCAGCCAACTAACACCGGCGCGACTCTTTCCGTACGACCCTTCCGTGAAAAACACGTGACAATCTGATTGATCGAGCAAAAACTGCCCCGACCCATCGTTGGATCCATTGTCGATTACAAAGAATCGGGATACGCCGAGTTGGCGATAATAGTTTAGAAAGTAGGGCAGGCGTAACATTTCATCGCGCAGCACCGCGAAGAGGCGGATTTCACTTCTATCGTCGGGGATGTCTCTTCGATCTCGCCGAACGAGTTCAGGATGGAGCTTGTTCATATGATCCCGTTAAAATCGGTAAACTGTAGGGTTGAGGACCCGCTAGGCAAATCATCTGCTGGCCAATTACGATTCTACAAGCACTACCCGACCGTTAAGCGCGCGCTCACGGTGACGAGAATACCCGAACTTCCCTCTGATCACGAAGCATGTGATATCAATTGAGCTTCCAGTATTCGCCGCGTTGCCTATCCCGCCTCGCCGGTAGTTGTCCATAGGTCGACCTAAATGCATTCGTTTAATCATTAATGCTGGCGCACTGGACCAGACTGACCATTCGGCAAGTGCGCGTGAATGAATGTCGAAACGTACTGATCCTTAGCGCCAGTATCTCTCGTCCTGCTCAATCCCAGGTATACTCACCCTCACTCCGTCGCTCGCCAATCTCTTGGCGAAGATTTCGCGCGACGCAACATCCAATTTCTTCAGGTTCTCCAACAAACGCTCGCGCTCAACCCAACCTACGCCGGTCAAGTTGATCGCGGCTTCCTCAATGAAGCCGCTATTGATGAGAGCTGCAAATTCAGCGACGACTTCGTCTTGACGAGATTTGCTTAGCAGCGAGAAGATCGCAAGCGCCAATTGGTTGCGTCGGAGCACCACCCAGCCTTCGTTCGGTCCCAAGGCATAGGACCGTTCCAGATAGCCGATATTGTCAAAGTCGAATCCGCTGCGCCTCGTCACAACCGAATAGAGCATCAGCCAAAGAAATGAGTCGGTTGGGATGACCTGGAGCGCCGACCGCAATTCGCCCTCGCTCGCTTCCATTGCGCGATCACCCTCGTCGGAGTTCTTACGATGCATCGCTTCTTCGGCGGTTCGCAGCGTCACTAGCGCGAGTGCATATTGAAGCTCAGGTTGGACTACAACCGGTCGGTCATTCGCTTTCAAGCGGACCAGCATGTCTGCCAAAACACCAGGCCTAAACAGGCCATCGGCCATGATCCGTAGCGACGCCTCGCGGATAGGTGCCGTCAACCAGAAGGAGGGAACGGCAGCCATCGGCCATAGCGTGCCGAACAGCGCCACAAACAGCAGCATCACACGCACAAATGCCTTCGGCATTGGGCGAGCTAGTCCACGTATCCATACCTTGCGTAATATTTCTCGTAATATTGGCGACCATAGTAGGCTTCGTAGCGTGCAATTAGCCTTGTCTCGGCCTTGTTCAGGACGGCTCCCAACAGCTTGCCTTGGATTTCCGGCGCCCCGCGCAGATTGTGGCGCGCCACGTCCGTGTTCGTCTTTCCCCACTCTACCACAAATAAGTAAGAATCGACGAAGGGCGCGGTGACGCGCGCGTCGACTACAGGCGCCATTGGCGGCAAGTCCAGCACAACGTACTCGAATTTCGAGCGCAACAACGTGACAAGATTGTGCATCGCTTTAGACGCAAGGATCTCGTTCGTGTGTAGGAGCTTCGAGGACGTAGTCGCCGGCAGTATCGAGAGCTTGGTCTCAGGATCGACTACTAACGTATCCTCCAGCCGCGCACTCTGCGCGACAACATCGACCAGACCGACGCGCGCGTCCGGCACCAGCGCGCGCGACAGTGAGGGGTTACGCAGGTCAGCATCGATCAGAATCACCCGGGCGCCACCGTGTGCCATAAGCTGAGCGAGGTTGGCGGAAAGCGTGCTCTTTCCCTCGTTCGGAAGAGTAGAAGTGACCGCCAGCACACGATTCTCACGCACCATTGAGTTGAGATCCATGGCCACCTTCAGGGTTCGCACGGCCTCGGAGTAGCGGGACAGAGGATTTTCGACGACATAGCGCAAGAGGTCCGGATCGGGGCTGCCTGACTTGTCGGTAAACCTGTCCGCAACCGAGCCAGGAAGCAGCGACAGCGGCCGTGTGGCGGAGCTGCCCACCGTGGGGAGGATCGCGAGGCAGCTTGTGCCCAGGACTTCTTCAACTTGCTGGGTCGTACGGAAGACGCGGTCGGTAAGCTCGCGAGCCATGGCGACACCAAAGCTCAGCATGAGGCCACTGAAGAGCCCTACTGCCAAAACGATCAGAGACTTCGGAGAGCTCTTCTTCAGCGGCATCGTCGCCGCGCTGATGACACGCGCTTCAGTGATCGGAAAGGACTGCTGCTGCACGCTTTCCATATAGCGTTGCAGAAAATTGTCGTACATCGCTTGGTAGGATTGGGCGGTGCTCTCGAGCTCGCGCAACTGGATCTGCGCCTGGTTGGTGAGCTGCGATTCAGAGACAGCCGCATTCAGGCTCGTCTTGATGCTCTCCTCGCGGGTGGCTGCGATATCATAGTCGCTCTTGTACGATTCCTGGATGCGCTTGAGCTCGTCGGTGATGTTCTTTCTGATCTCGTCCATCTGCCGCCGAAGGTTTACAGCGGCTAGATGGTCGTGGCCATACTTCGACGCCCAAATGGCCTCTTTGGAGGCCATGTCGACATATTGAGCGCGCAACTTTACGATCGTCTCGTTCTTCAGCGCATCAGCAACAGAGGCATCCGGGATCTCCTGCTTGAGGATGCTGGTCATGCGGTCAAGCCGCGCCTTAGCTTCTGCGGTCGCCGCATGCGCCAGCACGAGCTGGCTGTTCACTTCGGCGAGTTGCTGCTCGTTCATCAGCCGTCCGCCGGTATTGATGATGTGGTTCGCAATCTTGAAATCGACCACCGCCTTCTGCGCACCGGTCGCCTGGGCGCGCAGCTCCTTTATGCGATCCTGCAGCCAGACACTGGCGCGGCGGGTCGCCTGATACTTCGCCTCGAGCTGGTCCACGATATAGGCGTCCGCGATAGCATTGGCGATCTTCGCCGCTTTCGCGGGATCGCGCGAGGTGAAGCCAATCTCCATCACGTAGGTGGTGCCAAGACGCTTGATGACTCGATTCCTAGCGAACTCCTCCAGCGCCTTTCGGGTCAATTCGAATTCGGAAGCTGGGCTGCTCGAGGAAACCAGCCTAGCAACGGCGCCAAGCAGGGCGCCACCAGTACCGGTGAATTCGGGATCGTCGATCAGGTGAAGGTCGCGGATGACCGCAAGGCTGATGTTTTCGGATTTCAGGATTTCGACCTGCGTTTCGACGGTCGCGGAATCGACTGCGACGTCCCCAAGCACCGACTGCTGCTGGAACAGTTGCACTTTCCGCGTGTCGATCACCATCGACGCGGTCGAGGTGTATTGCGGGGCAGCAGTAAAGAGATACAACAGCGCAACGATCACGCAGGCCGAGAGGATTGCGATCATCGTCGGGAACTGCCGGCGGATAATGCTGAGATACGAGGCGAGCGATTCGGACTGTGAGCCTTGCATCTCGACGAATTCGCGATTGATCTCCGCGGCCGGCTTGTTCACCTGTAACATCTATAGATTCCTGAAAATGGATCGATGTGTGTTCTTGGGATCAATGCTGGCCAAAAGCCTAATGGCATCCGGAGCAAACCCGATGCCAAAACCCGCGCTGCTTTGAAAACTAACACAAACCCGCCTGCAATTGAACGCAGTGAATGCAGTGCACAGGGCGCCTGGTGCGACTTTTTACAGAAAGCTTAACGGCGCAAACGCAAAGCGGCGCCCGGTGGCGCCGCTGCCGTGAGGTCTGATGGGCCCGGCCGAAGGGCCGATTTCGGTCAGCGCGCGCTGACGCTGTTGCCGGCGCTGCCGACGCCGCCGTTGCCGCCGTTGGGCGCGTTGTTGTTCGTGGTGTTGTTGCCGAACCTGACGGCCCCTCCGCCACCGCCGCCGTTGGCAAAGCCGCTATTACCGGTCGGCCCGCCTGCGCCGGTACCGCCGCCACCCGCGCCGCCCCCGGTCGCAGCGATTGCGACGTCACCGGTGGCGGCCTGATAGGCGGTAATCACCTCGGGATTGCCGGTGCCGGCGATCGCGGCCTGAATCTCATTGGCATAAGCTTGATCCTGCTGCGCGGCCATGCGGGCGACCTGGGCGAGGCCAGCGATGATCGCGCGCATCTGATCCTTGGTGGTCGCGGGGTCCTTCAGCAGCGCGATCAGGCCCGGCAGCGTGGTCGGGTCGGAGGCGCCGAGGTCGCGCACGCGCGAGATCAGCTGCGGGCCGGCAGTCGGATATTGCTGCAACAGGCTGTTGGGAGCGGCCTTGAACTCGGAAATAACGGTGGCCGGCAGCTGGCGCTGCGGGGGGTAAATGGCAGCGCTGGCGGCCGAATTGATGGTCGCGGCCAGGGCCGCCGCAGCAGCCATGCGAAGCGCGATTCTGATAACGCTCATAAATCAACCTCCAAAAAAAATCAGCTGCCTCGATTGCTTCCTCGGCCCGGGCAATGGCTGTGCAGGAACCTAACCGAAGAGAAAAGGACTGTCCATTTATTCTAAAGGCTTCGTAAACGGCGCAACTGCTTCAAATCTAGACACTTTTGTAAGCTCTGGCTTCAGGCGCGGGGTTGTGGCGCCGGTTGCCGAGCGGCCTTCGCTTCGCGGCGCGGTGGTGACGGCATCCGCCGCGGGCCGCCCCTCCCGGCTGGAGAACGACTGCGCCAGGCCCGCGCCAAAAAGCGCAAAGAACGGAATGCTGTAGCCGGGCACCTGCAGCGTGAAATCCAGACTTGAGTGCAGCAGCGACAGCATCGCGGTCGCCGCGGCCGCCAACGGGATGATGACGTCGCGCCGGCGGCTGAACACGCCCCGCGCCAACACCACCAGCATGACGGCCCAGCCGAGCGCCACCAGCAGCGCCATTGGGATGCCTACCTCGGAGGCAAGCTCCAGCGGCGTGGAATGCGCCGCATCCCAAACGCCGCGAATCGAGATGTTGGGGCTCCGGTATGGCGGGAAGGCCCATTGGAAGGTGCCCATGCCGGTGCCGAACCACGGGCTGTCGCCGATGATCCGAAGCGTCGATTTCCAGGCCTCGATGCGGCCCTCGTCAACCAGGCCCTGGCTGTCGAAGCGGCTGGAGACGCGGCCGCCGAGCAGTTGCAACAGCCCCAGCGAAACGGCGATGCCCGAACCGAGCGAGATCCAGATGCCGGTGCGCGGCGGCAGGTCCTTGCGCAGGAAGAGCGTGAACGCGACGATCATCGCGAGCAACGACAGGCCGACGCCAGCGCGTGAGATCGTCATGAACATCGCCATCAGGCAGATCAGGAGGCATGCGAGCTGCGGTAGGATCTCTCTTGGCGGGATTGCGCGCAGGTCGAGCGACAGCCGCCGCCATTCGATGTGCCGCTCCGGCAGGCGGCGGCGCACGTCCTCCAGGATCAGCAGCATCCAGATCACCGCCGCCGAGCCGAAATAGGCCGCCGCCGTGTTGCGGTTGATGAAGGTGCCGGTGACGCTGCCGAGATAGGCCGTTTTGTCCCGCCACAGGATCATGGTTGGCTCGATCAGGAACGAGGCGACGCCATAGAGTGCGTAAGCCGCGCCCGAGATCGCGATCACCCAGAGCAGCCGGCGAGCACGCAGCCGATCGGCGCCGACGGTGATGCCCAGCACGATGGCGAGGATGTTGGCGAGCGGCGCGCCGAGCGCGAAGAACGCCTCGTTCTTGACGATCGAGGCAGATGGGGCGATCGGCACGCCCAGGAGATCCGATGCCTGCTTCCAGATCGGCTGGAACGGCGCGACCCAGGGGTGGTCGGACAGCTGCTCATGCAGCACGAAGGCATAACCGGCAACGATCACGCCGATGCCCGCAAGCAGCCACAGATGCGGCGGGCGCAGATCGCGCGTCGGGGCGAAGATCACCGCGATTCCGAGACACAGGCACCAGAACGCGATCGACAGATCATTGGTCGAGCCGAACGGAAACGGCGCGCCGGCAGCCACGAAGAACAGGATGAAGACAGCCGGAAGACTCCACGACCAGCGAAAGTTGGACCAGCTTATGGTGGGAGGCCAAAGGCGCATCGTCGTTCTGGAGCAGGCTTTCTTCGCGCGAGCTTTGCTTGAAGCTTAGAGGAAGCAATCGATCGGATAGATCTTCAGATCCACGTTGAGGCGGCTGTTCCGGCTCTGCGCCCGGAACGCGTAGAATAGCCCAAAGCTATCACTTCCCTGCTCGAGTTTTATTCCGGGGGTTAATTCGTCCGGCGGGACCAGAACGCCGATGTGCCGGTTGATGGCGGAAATCTCGATCCGCCCCTCGCCTTCGGCAAAATGCCCACTGAGCTGGGTCACTGTGACCTTCGGCAGGCCGCGGCGCTGATGGCAGACGTCCTCCTCCCACAGCTTGGTCTGCTGCACCAGCGGCTTGCCCGGGCCATCGGGCACGACGATGTCGAGGAAGGACGGGCGCAACATGCCGAAGAACTTGTTCTCCCTGGAGTTCGCCGAGAGGCGGACGGTGAAGGACAGCTCGCCCTTGGCGCCCTTGAGGCGCGACAGGACGGGAGCGTCGGGCTCGGCGGAAACCATCACGTCGATGCGGTGGCGGACGCCCATCTCCGCGCCGAAGACCGGCCCGCCCGGTGTAAGGACCAAGGCGAGCGGGACGAGAGCCAGAGGACGGCAAAATCTTCGAAAGCGCATGAAGCCCCTTGGGAGATGAATGGCTGGCGCGTCCTGCACGGTGACGCCTTAATCCGAAGCTTCCCGCCGGCCTGGCGACAATAGCGATTGGATCGCTAAACGAAAATGGCACCGGGACAAAGCCCCGGTGCCATCGTATTTGGTCGATCAAGTCGGCCTTTACGGCGCCAGCTTGACGTTGTTGCGGAAGATCAGGGCGTCGTTGGATAGATTCACCGCATCCGAGCCGGTGGCCATGATCACGCGCAGGAACTGCAGGAATTTCGTAACTTCGACGTTGCGCGAGTTCGAGACGTAGATCACGTCGCCGTTCTTCATCATGACCTTGGTGGTCAGGAAGAAGCCACCGGGATCGCGAAGGTTCACGTTGAAGATGACCGGGATCGTCTCCGAGGTGTACTTGCTCACGTCGATGCCGAGCTGGGCCGCAACCTCGCGCGGCTCGCGGCGATAAAGATACACGGCAGCCGGATCGGCCTGGCCGTCCAGGAGACCGCCGGCCTTGCCGACCGCTTCGCCGAGGTTGATGCGCCAGGCATCGAAGTTGAACTCGCCGCTCTGGCCGCTGGCGCCGAACGCCAGGAACTTCTGCTGCTCGCGATAGACGTAGATGCTATCGTCAGGCCTCACATAGACGTTGTTCTCGGGCGCCATCACGAGATTTTCGAACGGCACGGTGGCCCGCCGTCCGCCGCGCTCAAGCATGACCCAGGTCTCGAAACCCTGGCCCTTGATGCCGCCGGCGCGGGTGATCGCATCGAGCACGCGATCCTTCGCACCCGCCGCGCTCGCCGGATAACGCGCCGGCGAATTGACCTCGCCGAGCACGCTGATCAGCTGGGTACGCTGCGAGGACATCGCCACGATCGCCTGCGGCTCGATGGCGCGGTTGCCGATCTTTTCGATGATCGAGCGCTGAATCTCGACCGCCGTGCGGCCCGCGGCCTTGATTTGGCCGGCATAGGGCACGGTGATGAAGCCGTCATTGTCGACCGACTGATCCGGGATCGTCACATAGTTACCCGGACGGACGCCGGCTTCGGCCGGGATGAACAGACCGCCTGCCGCGGCTTCGAAGATGGTGACGCTCACGACGTCGCCGATGCCGAACACGATGCTGGCCGGCGGGCGGCGGTCGGTGAAGACGCCGGCGAGGCCCTTGGGCTCGTGGGTGTGCAGGATTTTTACGGTGGCCGGATTGAGCGGCACCAGCTCGTAGGCGGGTGCGTTTTCGGTCTGGATCTTGTTGTTGACGTCGTCGGTGAGCGGTCCCGACCCCGGATTGGTCGAGCAGGCCCCCAGCGCCAAAGCGATCGCCAGAAACGCCGGCTTCAACACATAGGTCTTGGCAATATAGGTCTTGGCAATAGATGACATGAATCGCGCCCGAGGGTCCCCAATTGACGTAAATTGGTACGGCCTAGGGGGTGGTGCGACAAGTGTTCCCGGTAGTTAACGGAGCAATCGGTCGGCCACTGTTGCGTGTGGGCCACTCTTTGGGGCTTAGTTTAACCCTTTGTGACCATTTGTTGTATTTCGTGTGCCCGGTTGGTGAGCAGATCGCCCCAGCCGTGGGGGCGGTGTGTCGAGCGCAGGGCTTCTTGACCTCTCGGCCGTCTGCTAAGTCTGGGCTGTTAAGGATAGGAACTCCCCGTGTCTGGCCTCCTTCTGATCCCGCTATTGGCGGGCTCCCTCCTTGGCGCCGCCGATCGCGGATGGGGCCCCGCCGTCGCTTGCCCTGGCAGCGCCGGGGGGTGGTGTCGCGGTGCGGCCGTGGTCGCGGTTGCCGGGTCTGTGTCCACGTCCGTTTGGAAATTCACCCGGACGCAAGGGGCCAAGGACGGCGAGAGCTTCGCCGCGATCATGAAGACCGCGGACACGACCCAATCGGACCCGGACTTCGCCGGCCTGATCGTCCGCTGCGCCCCGAAGGGCAAGATCGACGTGCTGGTGGCCTTGATCCGGCCCTTCCCGCCTAGGAGCCGCCCCAAGGTGACCCTTGCGGCGAGCGGCGGCGGCACCTTGAGCTTCGAGGGCAGCATGGCGGCCGCGGGTGCCGCGGTGCTGTTGCCCGACGAGGTCTCGGCCTTTGCCGCGGGGAAGTGGCAGACCACGGCCTCATTGTCGGTGGTGGTCAAGGAAAGCGACAGCGAGATCAAGGGTATGGTGGCATTGAACGGCTTGCGCGAAGCCTACCATTCGCTGCTGGCAAATTGCGGCCAATAGGCCAAATTTAGCCATACAACTTAAGGGTCTTTTTAAGGTCGGGAACCTAGGGTCCGAAGCACGGGGGAGTGTTTCGGATGACCGCCTTTTTGATTTTCAGCTTTCTCACAGGTGCCGTGCTGGGCCAGCGCTTTCGCGTGTTCGTGCTCCTGCCGATCACATTTGCGCTGGTGCTCACCATGCTGCCGGTCAGCATGATGACCAGCCTTGGCTTCCTTGAAGGCATGAAGGCTGCGGCCTTCGCGGCTATCGCCCTCCAGGGCGGTTACCTCTTCGGTTCAGGGGCCCGCTTTGCCCTTGCCGCCGCACGCGCCACCCGCGTCTTCGGTCGAGCGGTTAAGGCCACGCGCTGATCACGGCGTAGGCCTCTGTTTGAAAACCACCCGCTCGCTTGTATGGTGACCTGATCGTTTCAGGAATCCGTATCGAGCGCGCCGTTTGTCCCTCGCTTATTTTGCCCTCATCGTTTCCATCGTTTCCGCATCCGCTCTCGAAATCGCCGGCGCCAAGTTCGGTGCGCAGCTCGGGATGATGGCTGCCGCGCTGAGCTTGCTGGCAGCCACGCTCAGCGCGCGAAAAGCCGACTACGACCACTATGTCCGCGCGACCTCCTGGGCCCGCTGGATCCTGATCGCCATTCCGCTGCTGATCGCCGCGCAACTGATGCCGCTTCCGCTGGGCTTCGGGCATCCGATCTGGGCGAGCGCTCGCGACGCACTTGGTGGCCTCCCGTTCGGGCCGGTCACCGCCGATCTTGGCTTGACCCTGAACGCGCTGATGCTGGCGCTGGCAGCAACCGCGCTGCTCGGCGTAACCATTGTGGTCGTCCGCGATCGCGGCCGCGCCGAGCTTGTCCTGTTTGTCCTCGCTGGCATCACAGCGGTCTCCGCCTTGACCCTGGATCTGCACCGGCTCTTGCCGGCCATTGCGGGGGCGACCGCAACGTCCGAGTTCGCGACGACCCTGGCAGGGTTCGGCCTCGTCCTGAATCTTGCCGTGATGCAGCTTGCCGCGGAGCGGGCCGAAACGCATCACTCGCTGCTTCGCTCGATCATGCTTGGCCTGCTCGGCCTTGCCGGAGCCCTGATCAGCGCAGCCGCGGTGTTCGGCCTTTCCGGGACCAACGACGCGATCGCCGCGGGCTTCGGCGTCGTATTGATCCTTCTGATCCTCGTCATCCGCCGGCTTGATCTGTCGCCCTTGGCGGCGAGCGCGCTCGCCGCCGCCGCGCTGATCGGATCGGCCATTGTCTTGACCTTCCTGTTCGAACAGAGCTCCGGGCCGATCCTCCTGCGGCTCAATCCCGACATCGGCGCGGAAACGCGGGCTGCGCTGGAGCGGATGTTGGCGGACACACGCTGGTTCGGCGCGGGCGCAGGGACGTTTTCGGCGGTCGGCAGGATCTATCAGAGCGATGCCGGAGCGGCCTTGGCGGCGCCGTCGACGGCAACAGCGATCTTCGCCGGCATGGGAGCGATCGGTCTTGCTCTTGCGGTGCTGGCAGCCCTGATCGCTTTGGTACGGCTGTTCTTCGGTGCTTTGCAGCGCGGACGTGACTCGTTCTTCCCTGCGGCCGCCGCGGCCTGTGTTCTGTTTGCGCTGGTTCAGAGCTTCGCAGGTCCCGGATTGCTGCGGCCCGCAGCAATCCTGTGTCTTGCGGTGATCGTGGGACTGGGCCTGTCGCAGAGCGTCGGCCAGTCCGGATCACGATAGAGCGCGGGTGATCAGACCGCGCGATCGCCGAGGGACGCCCAGTAGTTCGGGTTCTTGGGCGACTGAATGCGGACCCAGCGATAGGGCTTCTTCGACCACGGCAGGATGTGACCGGAGAGATTGTCGAGCACGAGATCGCCGGAGAAAGTCCGCACCACGACCACGAGATGATGCTCGCCCCAGGTGGTCACGACCTCGCTGAGCAGCACGGAGCGCGCCGGAAAGCCCATGGCGATCAACTCGTGGCGTTTTGTCACAGCGTAGTCGTTGCAGTCGCCGCTGGTCGGATGCAGCAGCCATTTCTCGCCGCGCAACCCTTCGAGATTGGCCTCCGGACGAATGGCGGTATTGACCTGCCGGTTGACCTCTTGCATTTGCGCCATCCGCTCCGCCGTGAGCTTCAGCCGGCCGCCACGGAACACGATCTGCTGCGGCCGCGGCTTGCACTCGTCCTTGTACTTCAGGCAAAACAGCGTGTAGGCCATCGGCGCCAGCGTCGGCTGGTCGAACTTGATGTACTGGATGGCGCCGCGCAGCCCCAAGGGCGCACCGACGAAAGCGGCTTCAGCACGCTGCTGCACCCCTGCAGCACCGACGATCGCGGCCACGGCCGCCAGGAACTTTACAATCTTGCGCATGTCGCGCTCCCCGTTCTTGTTGAGGAGACGCTACGCGAGACGTCTTGAAATACGGCTCAAAGGCCGCACGATCCTTTAATCAAAATGCGGATGACTTGGTCGGAAACAATTAAGAATACCGATGTGTAACTTGTTCTGCTAAGAGCGGTCACGACGTTCCGCTCGTGACGCTGGATGCGATTCGACCGACCTGATGGGCCTTTCCTCGCGCTTTCGAAAGAAAACCAAGCCTCGGCTCCCCGATGGCATTCGCGTCTATGCAATCGGCGACGTGCACGGCCGCGCCGATCTGCTTCAATCGCTGTTAACCGTCATCGACGCCGATCTTGCCCGCTCCGCCCCCGAGCGGGCCATTCAGGTCTTTCTCGGCGACTATGTCGACCGCGGCCCGGACTCCCGCGCCGTTCTCGATCTATTGATCGCGCGCTCGAAATCGCACGAGACGGTTTGCCTGAAGGGCAACCACGAGGTCTTCCTGCTCGAGGTCCTCAAGGACCCCGCCCGCCTCCAAGAGTGGCGCCACTATGGCGGCCTGCTGACGCTGGTCTCTTACGGCATCACGCCGACCATGAACCCGTCCGCGGAGCAGCAGGTCGAGTTGATCGACGGACTGAAGCGCGCGCTGCCGCCGGAGCACCTGACCTTCCTGCAGCAACTGCCCTCGTCCTTTACCTGCGGCGACTTCTTCTTCGTCCATGCCGGCGTCAAGCCCGGCGTCGCGCTCGAGCGCCAGAAGGATGAAGACATGCTCTGGATCCGCGAGGAGTTCCTGGCGTCCGAGGAGCGCTTCGGCAAATATATCGTCCACGGTCATACGCCGGTCAGCGTGCCCGACATTCGCCCGAACCGCATCAACATCGACACCGGCGCCTACGCGACCGGCAACTTGACGCTGTTGACGATCCAGGGCGATAGTCTGATGGCAATTTAAGGTCCCCGCTTTCCCTTGAATCCCGTATTTGCTTTGCCCTCACAGGCCGCGTCGATTCCACCATGAACCGCATGATCCTGCTTCGCGTCATCGGCATTTGCGCCGCGATCCTGCTGGCGCTTCATGCCGCCATGGCCTTCTACGGCGATTTCGTCCGACCGGATTTTCGCGCCAGCGATTTGTTCTCGGGCGAGATCCCGCCCGAGAAGGCGAAGCTGGCGGCCGGCGGTGCTTTGGCATCGTTTTCGCTGGATGGGGACCTGCTCGCGAACTACGCGGCCGCGAAGGCTGCTGACGTTCTTCATCGGCCCGCAGTCGATGCGGACGGACGAGCCCGCGAGAACAAGGCCGCCCAGGCCGCCGTGGTCTCGGCCTTGAAGGTCTCGCCGATCAGGCCCGCGCTCTGGCTCACGCTCGGCACGCTGCAGGCCCAAGCCGGCGAAGCGGCAACGCCGGCGGTGAAGATGTCCTATTTGACCGGATCGGTGCCGATCGACGTCGCCTTCGCCCGCGTCCGGACCGTGACCTCGGGCGCCGCCGCGACGGATGAGGAGATCAAGCTGCTGGCGCAATCCGACATCCGCTCCGCGCTGGCCAATCGCTCCCGTTACGAGCCGCTGCTGATCGCGGCCTATGTGCAGGCCACGCCGCAAGGCAAGTCGCTGCTGCTCGACACCACGAAAATGACCGATCCCAAGTTCAACGAGATCCTGCGGCGGTACTGAAGTTCAGCGCACCGATTTCGGGTTGACCGGCACAAAATCCTGATCGCGGCGCGGCTGATCGGATCGCCCCTGGTAGACGAACATGCCCTTCTTGGTCGTGACGATGTCGCCTCGCTGCAGGCTGTCGTCGCGGAGCAGACGTTCGGTCGCGACGAGGTCCTGATCTTCCGGGACAGGCTTGTAGAGCTCCGGATGCTCCCGCCGCTCGCGCGAGACCTCCCTGGCGCGGCGGCGTGCGTCCTCAATGCGTTGCCGCCACTCGTCGCGCGTCACTTCCGGCTCGCTTGGCGGAAGATAGTCGTTGACCGACGGCTCCGGCTCGCTCTGTGCCTGACACGAGAGCGGACAGGCAACTTGCACGGCAAGTCCAACAGCGGTGGCCACGATCGCCTTGAGCGGCGCTTTCTCCAGCAGCCGGCGATGGGATACGGACTTGCGGCGAATCGATTGCACTCCGAAGACTCCACAGAAGGACCACAATGGTCAAAGGCCGCGACAGCTTCAGCTCATCGGGCTCCCGATTGCAAGAATGTGGATTCGCAAAGTCAGCCGCATGAGCCCTTGGGAGCTTCGGCGGCCCCCTCCCTCAAAATCGAAAAATAACCCCATGCACGGTAGCCCGGCGCCAGCCATTTCAATCAGCTACGTCTTTCCCGAATCCGGTTTGATCCTTCGGGCAAAACTGAGGTAGGATGGCGTGATCTGGAGAGAGCCGACCGGATGACCGCGCTTTCTGAACGTATGATGAGCGGCTCGAAGGCAAACAGCTGCGTTTCAAGACCTCGTTAAATCGCGCCGGATCTCGGCACAAGCTGGTGGAGTTGCTGAGAATGCGTACACGACCGGTAGTGCTGTCAGGTGTTGTCGTCGCGGCGTCCGCCATGTCTGGCCTCGCGGTGCAGGCAAGCCCACTCTGCATCAAGGAACGGACGCCGTTTGCCTTGTCGCACGATACGGTGAGGTGGACGATGTCGATCGCGCCCGGCGCGGAGTGCATCCAGGGCCTGCGCTGGTCTTACATGCAGATTTTCAAGGTATCGGTCGTCAGCGGGCCATCACGGGGTCAATTGGCGGTGGTGGGATCCGGCTTCCGCTATTCGGCAGAAGCCGAGGCGCCCGGCAGCGACAAGTTCACGCTGCTGATCTCGGGCAAGAACCGACAGGTTGCAGGAACATCGACACTCGAGGTCGAGGTCAATCCGCAATAGCCGGCCCTGCGTCTTGGCGGGTGTTCAGCGCGACTAACGGCGGCTCGAGCCACTGCCCCGGGTTCTATTCCCATGATAGGGTCGGGCGTATCCGCCCCTGGTCACAGGCGGCTCGATACGGCTCGGGATATTCGGCGTCGCGTTGGGGGGCGCCGGCTGCGACGGATTGACGATGGTCACGTTGCGGTTGGGCGTCGACGGGTCATTGACGCCCTGGGCCCAGGCAGCGGCGGGCACAAGCAACGCAATGGCGATCAGAACTGGTCGTTTCATATGATATCTCCCGAGCGTGAACGTCAGGGAGGCGATCACCGTTCCTTCACGCTTCGTTGGGTCGCAGCCTCAGCGGGGAACGGCGACCAGCTTGCCGTCGCGCCAGACGCCTTGCGCCGACTTTCCGGCCGGAAGCCCCGTCACATGCCGGACCGCGGTCGGCCGGGACGCCGCCTGGGTGGTTTGCGCCTTCTTCGTCGGCGTCGTGATGATGCTGGAGCTCGTGGTGTTGGCCTGATCCTTGATCCCCTGCGCAACGGCAGGCGAGGCCAGGAAGGTCAAGACCGAGAGGACTGTCAGAACGCCGCGCATGGTTGAACACCGGAAAGAGGAGCTTGGCGAAATGTCACAGGTTTTCCCCTAAAAGCAAGCGCCTTCAAGGGACCGAGAGGGACGTCGGCAGACCCGTTCATCCGCGGGAGAGCTGCCTCGATCGCGAGGTTTCAGGCGGAAAAACCTAGCGAAATGGCCTTATCCGGGCTACTTGATCGCCTTGATGACCGACTCCGGTGAAACTGCGGCCAACGCCCCCTCGGCGCAACAGATCAAAGCCGGGTTTATCCGTCTCCTGTCGAGCCGCATCCGCGCCGTATCCGACGATCCCCAGCAGATGCGGGAGATCGTCTATGAGTTGGCGCGCGTCAAGCTGCTGGAGCAATTCACCCACACCGAGGCGCGGGAATCCCGCGAGCTCCAGCAGGTCCTCGAACGTGCCATCAAGGAGGTCGAACGTTCCTTCGAGCGCAGCGCCGCGGCGGAACAGCAGAAACTGGTCGCGGCAACCACCGCTCCGGTGACCCCGGCGGTCCAAACTTCGACTCCCCCACCCGTTCCGGTGCCGTCACCGGTTTCGGCTGCGCCGTCCAGCCCGAAGGACACGGGAGCACCGCGCCGTCCTGCGGATTCGCTCGACCGACCCAAACGAAGCGGCGCCTTCAAGTCTCTGGTTCGACTGGCAATCATCCTCCTGCTCATTGGCGGGGGCGCGACCGCGGCTGTCTATTGGCCTCGGCTGAAGTCACAACTGACCAACTTGTCGCAGACGGTGCCGCCGCCCGAGCGAGCACCGAACGGCCCGCAATCTCAGCCGGGCGCCAGTCCGCCTCCCGCCGTGAGCGAGGCTGTTGAACGGACCCCGGATAGTCAGAAGGAGCCGGCGCAGGCTGCACAACCTTCGATGCCTCTGCCGACGACGTTCGGCGTCTACGCCTTGAGCGAGGGCCAGCTCCATGAGCTCAAGTCGGTACCGGGCAAGATTCCGGACCGCCGCGTCGCGATCTCGGCGGCCATCAACACGCCGAGCGCGACCACGCTGATGGACGGCGACGTCAAGTTCATCGTGTTCAGGCCCGACGGTGGTGTCGATGCAAGCGGGACCGAAGTTCGGGTCGTGGCGAAAGTCTCACGCGCCATGGGGGTCGATGCCACCGGGAAAGCCGCGATGGTCAGCGCGGGCGATTCCTGGGTCATTCGCAGCATGTCCTATCCCTACAAGGTGGGACCGGTCGAGGATCAGCAGAGGATGCTGTTGCTGCAACCGGAGCAGGACGGCTTTACGCTCACTCCCGGCCGCTACGTCGTGGTGATCAAGGGCATGGGCTACGACTTCACGGTGGCTGGAACGGTCACCGATCCCAATCAATGTGTCGAACGCATCAATGCTGCGAACGGCGCGTTCTACTCGCCCTGTCCGCCACCGCGGCGCTAGCCGAACCCTGATTTCTCACTTTGACGGCTTGCTGTCCTTGGGCGCGTCCGCCGGAGCGTCATCGACCTTGCCGTTGTTCGCGACGCATTTCTCAAAATATTGGCGCCGGTCCTTGGAGGTACCCTTGGTGCTGCCGGCCGCCGGGTTGCCAATTTGCTTGGGCGGAAAGGCCTTGGCCACCGCCGCATCGCATGCGCGCGCCACTTCCGCGGTGATGGCCGATGCCGTTGCCGGCGCAGCCAGGGTCAACACGCACGCCAATCCAACCAACCTCTGTATATTTCTGACCGGCACCTTGTTGCTCCCATGAACCGTGAACGTTTGCCGGAACCATAGCAAAAAGGATCGAGGCGCCAAGCGGCAAAGCGGCGCCGAATTGTCACGCGGTCAACTTTGCTTGCGGAGACATCGCATACAGCAGCACCGCGGACAGCGTCGAGATACTTGAGACACCCCAACATGGGTGCGCTGGTTCGACACCGCAGAGGGTTTGGTCCGATGACGAACTATTGCAGCTAGGGGACTACGATGAAAGTGCGACTGCCGGAAAATGCCTCGATCTGAGAAGCAATGGTCAAATCAACACTTTTCACCCCGTCCTGGATGTAGACGTCGAAATCCAGAAATGTGTTGGTGGGCGCGGGCGCGAATCGAACAATATAGTTTGTGACGATCGTCTTCGACGTCATGTCTGCCGGGTTGATCTGCCAGAACTGCGGATCGAAGCTTGATGCCAGCGACTGTTCCCGGTCAACAAACGCGTGCCATGGTCGAATGAGGCCCGGGATATTTCGAAGCTCTTTCGGACCAGAACCGTTTGCATGCGCGCTATTCCACTGTTCAATGGTCCCCCGGAAGGGATCTCCCCTTGTCTCGGGGACCGGCTGGACCTCTGTGTCTGAAGTTGTCGGATAGCCAAACCATCCCGGCGTTCGCACCAGCGAGACATGAGTGGTTTGATCCAGAGAAAGCGTACGCTTCGATTTTACCGAGTAGAAAGCTGCGGCCGTGTCAGCATTCCGGAAATTGTTCATGAAGCCAAGCTTGAGCCTCGAGCCGAACTGACGTCGGCTAATCCTCACACAGGGATCAAGGACGTAATAGCGTCCAGAGGCACTCAGTAACAACGTCCCCAGGTTTACCGTTCTCGCATCCTCGATCGGCTTGGGCGACGAAAAACATTCGCCCCACGCTTCAGAACACAAAGCGAAGAGGAGCGACGCAAGAATCACGTACTTCTTCATGCTGACGCTCCCGGGTCCACAGCCTTGTCGCTCAAGGCGCTCAGCGCAATTTGCGAGATGATGAGGGTCCAAAGAATGGGAAGAACGGCCGACATCGCCGACACGATCGGATTCACGTTTTCGGTAGGAATGTGGAGGGCGCCAATCGCGTCGATCAAGACTGATGCCAGCTGGGCATTGGCAAGCGAAATCGCGAACACGGCGGAGGTGCCCACTAAAAAATAGCGATGCCAGCGATTTGCTATCTTGGTCACGTGCCGAAAATAGAGGGGGCTGAGGCAAAGAATGACGAGGAAGCTAATGACGACCGGGTAATTCTGCTGCTCAGGAGCCTGGAAGGCACTCCCCAAACTAGCCTTGGTGCTGATGAATGCCGCTGTCACGTCGGCAGGCAACATTTTGCTAAATCGATCTAACCCGGTATCGGACGACTGAATTGGGGCCGGCATCAATATCTCCTACGCGAGCGCCAGACCAATGGCTCGTTGAATGATGTCGGCAATCGCTGCTGCCGCCTCGACGTTCTCCTGGAACTCTTTCGCGGAATTGATCTCGCTTTGGATATCCGCATTTGCTGATTTGAGGTCGGCAATTGCCCGTTTGAGTTCTTCCGATTCATCAGCGGCCTGAAGTTGGGCGTTCTGCAGTCCGAACAAATATTCGCGGAGCCGCCTTATGGCGGTTGCCATTGCCGCCCTTGTCTCGGGCGGCGCCACGTTTTGGTTTTGGTAGTCCGCCTCGAGCAGATTGATGTAGTTTTGGAGGCTCGGAATGATTAGAGTTCCGGCTTGAGCGAATTGCTGGCTGTTTGCCATCATCAAGCGCCCTTCTTCACGGCCGCATCCAGCGCCTGTGCCTTCTCAAGGAAGTCGAGCAGCAGACCGGCAGCATCGGTAAACGAATAGGTCGGATCCTTAGCCGCGCGGACGACGGCTCTGTGAGCCAAAAGAAGGGCTCTGAACGGGACGCGCGAATCCGCCGTTGCCAGTTCGTTCAGGCTTTTCTCTTGAAGGCTTAGCTCGTTGGTCAATCGCGCCTGCTCGGCAGGATCCGTGGACCTCCTAAGGGCTTCAGCCTGCTCTTGAAGATATCCCCTCTCAACACCGATAACGATGCCTTGAAGCTGATAGGACGTAGCCCCCAAGGACGTTATCGCATTCTCGATACGATATCGGTTTCTGATGATCGCCGCTCTTAGAGCCTCGACACGCTGCGCCTCAATAACCTCGCTTGCTACAAATCCTACAAGATCTAGCGCCGCAAGCACTGTAGCGGACTGCCGGACTTGCGATCCGAATGATTTGACGCCCGCGCGCGCCGCGGAGTCGATTTTTCCGACGGCTTTCTGGATCGCTTCGGTATCTTTGGCAGCGGCCAGCTCTGCAAGCCCGTTGCTGTAAGCAGTTACTTGCGCCATGTAGAGAAGAGCATTTGGTATGGTCGACTTCGGTGGCGGAAGCCCTTCGAACGTGCAGCCTCTTCCTATTTCGCAAGTCCCAATTCTAAGATTCTTGAGCTGCGCTCGGATCTGGATTCTGCGCTTTATCTCATTGTTGCGTTCATCAAGCTTAGCGAGTGCCGACTGGCTCGCGACGACCCCCTTCGCGAAAGTACTGATCGATTCTTTGTAAGGCTCTGTGGTGCAAGCTCCGAGCCACAGCGTGCAAACAACGGCTACCGCGCAACGCACGGAACGCATCGGCCCCTCTCCCCATCCAGCTCCTGAATCGAGTTGATCACGCAAATTTCTGACAATCAATCAGATTGTGCTGTGAGATAAACACCACCACCAATGTCGGGCGACCGCACCAAGTGGTCAGGGTAAGGCGCCTGCACCCTCGGTCATTTGTGCGGCGCATTATTTCGTCCGATGAAAACGTCGAGTGAAACGCCCACCTGAAAAATCCAGGGCTGGATCCGCTAGTTTCGTGAGGACTGATAGGCCGAGGCGGTTGCGCCAACTGCTAGGACTGTCTCCGAAAAACCTGGGACGGGCTCGGAATAGCCTCGTTATGAACTGCCGCGGGTTTGCCGAGGCTCCAACTCTTGGGCGGATGGAGCCATGATAAGCAAGACGACGAACAATTTTGTCTGAAGGTCTGGGCCGGATAATTCTGGATCGCGCCAACAAGCTCCCGTCGCGGTGGGCGGCGGCGACCTCGCGGCCAAGATCCGCTGCGCGCCGCAGACGCTGCGTGACTGGGCCAAGAAGGTCGAGTGGTTCAGGCCTCTCGACTTTGACCGATCGACTCCAAAAGCCAATCCGCTCTAGCTATTGAGCTGCGGCGGCTTGAAGTCCGGGAAGCGCGTCAGCATTGCGGTCTTGACGAACTTCAGGTGCGCAATGCTGGTCGCCAATTCCTTGAGCCGGCGCTGGCCGTTCGAGATGTCGGCCGCAAAAAGGTCCTGGTGGTGATTGTCGAGCGCCTCGCGCTCGAGATACTCGTCGGTGCCGTTTCCGAAGGTGACGGATGCACGCGCAAGTGCGTCGTCGACACGCCGGTTGAGGCCGGCCTGCTCTCTCTCCGCTTCCTGCAACGCCGTTTCGATCGCCGCCATGACCGCACCGATCCGCGTGCGGTCGGTCTCCGCGTCACGCTCCGCGGAGCGGGCCTTGAAACCCTTGTCCTCGCGGCGGGAGCCGAGAAGATTGTGTGCGCGCGCTCTCAGGAACAGCTGAAACATTTGGGCCATCCCCACATTCGAGATTTAGGCGGCTACCATCGGTCAGACATAGTTAACAAAGCCTAAATCAGGCGTCCGCTCCGCCTGGCTCCGTGCGATCCACACCCGCCAGGCGCCTTCGTGCTTGGAGTAGAGCTCAAGCCATCGAACGTCGTCAACCGCGGCGGCAGCCTTGCCCATGCCGGTCTCGGTCACGATTTGCGGCCTCTCTGCTGCGACATCCAGCGCTTCGAATTCCGCCGTCTCCTGCAGCGACAGGCCGATCAGAACACGATGCCCTTGCGCGTCGACGAAATACCTGCGGGGGGCGTTGTGCCGTTGATCAATCATTTGAATGACCCTCGTTCATGATCCACGGACCCGGAAGATCTTTCAGACGCCGGCCATAGCTGCAAACAAACGCAATCGAAATGAGGACGCAGATCGTCGCGCCCAGCAACGCAATGAGATACGTCATCTATGCCCACCTGCGCGCCCCGGAAAAATGGAGCGGCCAAACTTTCGCTATCAATTGTTCCGTCTTAGGCTGCCTTTCCAAAGCGCTCAAGGACGGCGACGGATTAACCTAACCGCCCATGGTTATTTCGGCGTCGTCCCGACGTCCATTCATCGGGGTGGCATGCCCTGATTACGATGGCCTCTGAGCTCGACCGGCCTCCATCGAGGCCGGAGTATAGGGTGCGTAAAGACGATATCGTGCCGATCGCCTCCACGAGCGCCACGCCCGCACACCATAGCCGCAGCAAAAGCCCGCTGCGAAAATCGAAATCAAAACCAAGACAGCCAACATCTGGAATGTTCCCACGTTTGCCGGAACGCTCCTCCCGCGCTCATTTCATCTTTTCGGTGTGTCGACTTCAAGCTCAGCACCGCTGAAACTTTTGTCAGACGAACATGAAGTTTGTGCAACGTGGTGCTTGAAGATTGGTCGGCACGCGAGGGCACCAAGCGCGGAGAAGAGGCTCTCTTTCTTCTTTTTACCAGAACTCGACGCGGCGACGCCATGAACCCTCGTTCATGACGCACATGATGACGACCGTCTTCAGCGGGCTCCAGACAGCCCGCGGCGACTGACGGAAAGCCTCCGTCGTCGGTGCGACTTCGTCGGCTCCAACCATCGCCACCGGCAGCGCAGTGCATCGGATTCGCCACGAAATACCGTGGTTATACGGGGCGTCCCGTGCCGACTTCATCGCAGTAAGGTTGAGCAGTTAGCTTAATCCGCGTTGCTTGTTGCGAAGTCTCGCCGATCGCATATCCATCTTCGCACCAGGCTCCCCCAAGCCTGGCCCCACCCAAGCAAAGCCGTCGAGCGAACATGGGTCGCTTGGCGGCTTTGTCATTGTGTCGAAGAGGATGGTTTCGGTTATGGCGCGCAAGCCCTGGTCGTTCAAGGAAGACCGCCGGCTCATGGAGCTGGCCAAGTCTTCAGCCTCGCTGGAGGAGGCGGCGAAACTTCTCGGCCGTTCGCCGGATGCGATTAAGCGCATGGCCTTGCGGCTTGGTCTTTCGTTAAAGTCGAAGACGGGAAAGAAGACGTAGGCCTCGGCAATGCGGCCACGCTCGCCGTGAGCCTTGCAGAACGATTTCCCGCGTGGCGGTGATGACGAACGACCTCAACGACAAGACCGGCAGGTCACCCCGGAGGCCTACGGTCACCTCGCAGATGCAACAATACTTTCCGGCGCCGTTACCTCGGCGGGACGGAACCAAACCCACGCTTGGAGGTTGATTCCGGTCCCACAGCGAGGTCTGGCAGTGCTCCACTTTGCCATTTCCGCGGTCCTGGTCTGGCTGGCGATCAACATCGCCTTCGTGGTGCTCCGGTTGCGGGCCACCCACCGCCCCGGCCCCTACATCCACAATTCCAGCGCCACCTATCCGGAGGCGATCCCCCTGAGCCACCGGCCCGGACGGTGAGACTCGATCGGCCGCTTTGCAGCCGATCAGCCGGCGCCTCAGGCTAGTTGCGCGTCTTCTTCTGGGACCCCATCCCGGGGCTGGTTCCATAGTTGGGGGTCCCTGTCCCCTTGAAAGCACCACCCATGCTGTCCGAACCGGAATTCGTCGCCGTGCCGCTGCGTGTGGTGGGCTGATTGCCCGCGGGCTGGTCTTTGGTCCCCTGCGCCAAGGCCACGGAGCTTCCGACGACCAACGACAGGAGGAGGAGGCTTAACGTCCTGATCATACTGCTCAACTTTCATGCTCGGGCCGCGTGACCATTGGTCAGGCAACCACTCGGTCGCCCATCCGCGCCGGTCGGCCCGTTAAACCCTATCTTAGCCCCCGCTGGCTAGGATCAATTCCCAAGATAGCGCTCAAGATAGTTCTCAAGATAATTCGCTAGCCTAGTCCCCTGCCTCTCCTGAATTCCGCCCGGACCGGATGAGACACCAGCGACCGAACCTTCCGTTTGTAGCGCTCGTGCTTGCGAGCATGATGGCGTTTGGGCTGGCGGGCCATTTTGCGGCAGAGGCAGTCATTCGCCACCAGCAGGCGCACCAGCTGAACGAGCTGACCGAGGTGGTTCTGCGCCGCTCCGAACTCGCTGTCGATTTTGCAGCGGCGAGCCTCGACGAACTCGCCAAGCGCGATCTTGCCAGCTGCGCACCGGCAGCGCTGCAAGCCATCCGGCTCCACGTCTACCAGCGCTCGGCGATCAAGGACGTCCGTCTCGTCAATCCGGACGGATCGGTGATCTGTTCGGCCTATTCCGAGACGCTCGAGTTCGACAAGGGATGGGCGGATCGTCGCGACATGCTGCCCTCGCAGGACAAGAAGCTTTCCCTGTTTCGCGTGGAGCAGTTCGGCGGCGACGCCTTGGGCGTGCTCAGGGACGTCAATCGCAGCTCCGCGCTGGTTGCCATCGTCGGCATCAACGCCAATCTGTTCGATCTCATGCCCGCCGAGCTGCGCGCGCACAGCGAGGTGATCCTCGCCTTGAGCAATGGCGAGAAGCTCGGTGAATTCCGGCTCGATGCCGACAGGCCCCTGCCAGGGCCGATCAGCTTCGAGCGGCATTCCACGCGGTTGCCGCTTCATGCCACGATCCGGCTCGAGCACGCAGTGCTCTCGAGCTGGAACAACGAGGCTTACTGGCCGGCACTCGCGGTGGCCCTTGGACTTGGTGCACTCTTCGGCATCCTGCTGGCACGCAGCCGCCGGATGGAGGGGCCGGTCGCCGATCTCGACCGCGCTCTCGCAGCCGGCGAATTCAGACCCTATTACCAGCCCATCTTCGATCTCAGGACGGGCCGGATCACGGGCTGCGAGATTCTGGCGCGCTGGGTTCGTCGAGACGGCTCGGTGGTGCCGTCCATGAATTTCATTCCGCTGGCCGAATCCAGCGGGCGCATCCAGGTGATGACCTGGCAGATCCTGGGATCCGCGCTCTCCGACCTGAAGGCCGTGCTGAGGGCGGACAAGACCTTCAAGATGTCCGTGAACGTCGTGCCCAAGCACCTGCTGAGTGCCGGCTTCATCGAAACGCTGCGCCGCACGGTCCTGGCGGCGAGAATCTCCACGCGCCAGATCGTGGTCGAAGTGACCGAACGCGACGAGCTCGACGATCTCGCACGCGCCGCTTCCGTCGTGGCCGAGCTGCGTGACCACGGCTTCCGCGTCGCCATCGACGACGTCGGTGTGGGTCATAGCGGACTGTCGCGGCTGAAGGGGCTCGGCGCCAACACGATCAAGATCGACAAGTTCTTCGTCGACACCATCACCGTGGATGCATCGACCACGACGATCGTCGAGATGCTGGTCGCGCTCGCCAAGGACTTCCGGATGACGGTCGTCGCCGAAGGCATCGAAACCGACGAGCAGCGCCGTGCGCTGATCGCCTCCGGCGTCGAAGAAGGACAAGGCTATCTCGTCGCCGCACCGCTTCCCTTCGCCAAATTCAACGAGCTCGTCGCGTCACGCCGCCATACCGCGTCCGCGGCGCCGGCCGGCGATGTCCTGGTCGCCTGACCGGATCCCGCCGGGGATGCTTTAACGATATTCTCGTCTTTCAAAGCGGGATCGCAGCCGAGGGGCTATGCTGGGCCATGCGCCGAAATCACCTCATCGCAGCCGCGGGAATCTGCCTCGCCCTTATCGTCTATGCCACCCTGGCAAGACTGGCGGGACGGCCGGCGCTGATGGGGCATAGCGAAGCCTACTGGATCGTCGTGATCGAGCGCTTCAGCGCCTATGGCCTGCTCGGCTTCCTGCTGTCCTTCCTGTTGCCCGGCCGGCTCGCTTTGGCCTGCTCGCTCGTCGTGGCCGTCGCAATGGGGCTGGAAGTCCTGCAAGCGCTGACCCCCGATCGCGATCCGGGCTTCCTCGACGTGCTGCAAAAGGCGGCGGGCGGGACCGTCGGCGTCATCCTCGCCCAGACGATCCTGGCCTTCCTGCCCCGGCCGCCAGCCTGACAATCACGGCGCTGACAATTTGTTCAGCGCCGCGGGGACATCATCCCTACTTCATCATCTGCCCGCGCAGCTCGCCGCCCGGGTTCGCAGCCGTATGGATGTTCGCGTACCATTTCCCGGCCAACAGATCGGCTGCCTGAGCGTCGGTCAGCGTGGCGCTGCCCTGGATCGGGCTTTGGACCGTCTTGAACGGCAAAGCGATGCCGGCGTTCTTGCCCGCTTCGCTCGGACCATGGAAATGAGCTCCCATCGCCGGACCAGAGAGATCGGCATAGGTGACCGTGTAGGTCAGGACTTTCGTCTGGGTATCGAATGCGGCCTCGGCCTTGCCTGAACCCGTGGAGTTGTTCGGAGGCACTTCATTGCTGCCCTTGAGGTCGGCCTGCAGCTTGACGACATCCGCATGTGACGGCGCGGCTGTGACGATCAGCAGCCCACCGAGCATCGCCATTCCCAACGAAGTCACGCCGATCCGATACTTGGCTTTCCTCATGGCATTCTCCTGCGGGCACCAAGACCCGTCTCGGTTGAAACCCCGGCTCCGGCGATATCTTCCGGAAGACGAGACTATGCCTGATTCGCGATGAGCTATCGGAGTTCCGAGCGCGAAGCGCTTATGCCGCCCCGCGCTCGCGGAACCCGGTCGGTGCCAGCAGCTCGGCCATCTGCCGGTGTGTGCTCTGGAGCGCGGCGATGGCACCGTCGAGATCGAAATCCGCGTCGCGGATCGATGCGAAGAACTTCGCCGTCAGCGCCAGGTCGAGCTTGACGCGCGTTGCGCCGTCGCGGCTCTTGCGGCGGTCGAGCGACAAATGCAGGGCGCGCATCCTGGCTTCTGCCGGCGTGCAGCCGCTGAGTGTCGCCAGCTCGTCGTAGGTCATCCAGATCTGAGGCATGTTTTCGTCCGTCCTTTACAGCGGCCTCATGCTAGCCTCGTGCACCTGAATGCTACGTTGCCGCGCCGCACGCACGGCCCGTTTCACGCGACAGCGTCAACGCAAGACTAAGATGCGGAAGGCTTCGAAGGTGCCGGGAACTGGCGCGGCCGCGAACGGCTGTCGAGGCCCTTGGGCAATTTGTCGTTGAGCTTCACGACGGCGCCGCGAGCCTCCGCGGCCGGCACCTCGTCCTGGCTGTAGATCAGCGTCACCTCGAACATCACGTCGGGCGCCTGCCTGGCCGTTCCGGAACAGGTCGCCATCGCACCGCTGCACACGCCCGCGAGCTCGACCTCGACCTCGTCCAGACCGAACACGGTCGGCGGACCATCAGCGTGGCGCCGCGTGGTCAGAACCGCCGTGAAGCGCTGCTCGTCATCGAACCGATAGGAGCCGCCATAGGTGAAGAAGCTGTCGCTGCCGGAGATCCGCCCTTCCGTCAGATGCACGATGCCCGTGCCCTGCGCGCGCGGGGTCCTGAACCAGGCCGCGTATTTGCCGTCTCTCATCATGGAAACATCCACCGTAGAATTGACCGGTATTTGCAGCCAACTGTGCGGCGCGACAATGACCGATGCGGCGAGCATTCCGCCACGGTTAACGCCCTGCAAAACCAACACATCAAATTGCCGCCGCCGCGCGAGGCGGTGCCGGCGGCGCCGTCAGAACAATTCTATGCCGTCGTCCGCAGTCTCGACGGCCTCGACCCGGCGCGAGGCGGCGGCCGATACCAGTCCGAGCGCGTGCAGGAATTCGCGATGAACGTCACGCTCGCGCTCCATCGTGTAGCGCGCGAAGAGATCGTCCAGGATCGCCTGATCCTGCAGCTCCACCTGGAGCCGCTGCGCACCCGCACTCGCCGTCTCGAGCCGCGCGGCGACCGCAGGCAAGGCCGCCGAGCTTTCGCCGAGCGTGGTCATCTGCCCTTGCGCCGAATTCATCAGCCGCTCGAATTCCGCCCCTTCGTTCACGAGCCGGCTCATCAGCTTGCCGAGCCGTTCATTGCCGGCCT
This sequence comes from Bradyrhizobium sp. CCBAU 53351, assembly GCF_015291745.1. NCBI lineage: Bacteria > Pseudomonadati > Pseudomonadota > Alphaproteobacteria > Hyphomicrobiales > Nitrobacteraceae > Bradyrhizobium > Bradyrhizobium sp. CCBAU 53351. The sequence continues at coordinate 1,591,477 of NZ_CP030059.1, read as the reverse complement.
CGACCTCGCGCAGCGCCACAAGGATCTGCGGCTCGAGCTTGGCAAGCTGCGTGGGGTCACCCTGCACGCGCAGCTCCTTCAGCTCATTGGCCGAGCGCTCGATGCCGTCGAGCACCGGCCGCAGGCGCCCGGCGCCCGCCGAGACCTGGTCGGCGGTCGCCTTGAGCTCGTTGGCGATAACGACGAAGGCGCTGCCACGACTGCCGAGATGGCTCGCCTTGAGGCCGGCATTCATTCCGATCAGCGTGATGTCGACCGTCGCCTCGGCAAGCCCGGCGATGGCCTGGCGAAATTTTGCCAGCGTGTCCTCGACGATCGCGAGCGCCTCGTCGACCGAGCGGCCCGCACTTTCGCAGGTGGCGATCAGGTTCGAGGCGTGCGCCAGCGTCTGCTTGATGCGCGTCAGGAACGACGAGCCGTCCTCCTCGCCGCCGAACAGCGTGCGGCCGTGGCCGGCGACGCTGCCCGCGTCGCGCAGGATGGCGGTCAGCGCGCCGACGATCCGGCCGATGTCGCCGCCGAACTCGCGCTGGGCATCCCTCAGCTGCGCGGCCTGCAAATGGCAGATCACGCGCATGCCGTGATCGCTCGTCACGGGTTCGGGGACGAGGCTCGGCGCGGTGGCCGACGCGAGGCCGAGACCGTGAGACACGTGTTCGAGACGCTGACGCGTGCTGTCGCCGGCCTGCAGCGAGATGATCGCGCTGCCGACCGCCTCGGCGATCTTCCTGGTGCTGGAGCTGGCGCGATCGGCCAGATGGCTGCTCTTGCTGCGCTGGTCGCGCAGCCCGGAATAGGCCGCGCCGAGTTCGTCGCTCTCCGACATCAATTGGGCCCGGTAGCGGCTCTCGAAGTCCTTCTGCCGGCCGGAGGCGGTGGCGACCGCTTCCGACAGGCGCTGCTGGTCGCGCGCGCAGCCTTCGATCGAGCGCTGCACCGCCTTGCCGAGATCATAGGCTTCCTGCGTGAAGGCGAGAAAGCCTTCGCGGTCGCCGTCGAGCGAGGCCGCCTCGATCCTCGCGCTGCGCGCGATGATGGTGATCATCTGGATGTGCTTGAACAGCGGCTTGAGCAGCGAAGACGCTTCCGCCGTGCTCTTGCCGATCGTCTGCAGCAGCGCGCTTTCCGCCGGCAACGCCCGCTCCAGCTCGCTCAGCCGCGCGGCGATCTCCTGCAGCGCGGTCGCGGCGCCTTCGATCTCGGCGCCAGAGAGCTCGCCCGAGAGCGTCGCCAAGCCCTGGTTCAGCTCCTGGAAGATGAGGTGACCGCGCCCGAGTTCGTGACCGACGCGCGCGAAGACGTCCTCGATGCGCGAGGAGACGTCCTCGATCGCCGCGGTCGCCTCAGCGAGCATGTTGGCCGGAACGGTGGACATGGCCATCAACCCGCCACCGCGGCGTGGCCGGCCTGATACCAGAGCATGATCTCGCGCGGGATCTGATGCAGCGAGACGACCTTTTCGACGCCGCCATGGGCGATGGCTTCCTTGGGCATGCCGAACACCACGCAGCTCTCTTCGTCCTGGGCCCGCGTCGAGGCGCCGAGCTTGCGCATCTCCAGCATCCCGCGCGCGCCGTCATCGCCCATGCCGGTCATGATGACACCGAGCGCGTTGGCGCCGGCGTGCTGGGCCGCCGAGCGGAACAACACGTCGACGGAGGGGCGATGCCGCGACACCGGCGGGCCGTCCTTGATCGCGATCTGGTAGCGCAGACCGATGCGCTGGAGCAGCATGTGCCGGGCGCCGGGCGCGATATAGGCGCAGCCCGGCAGCACCGGCTCGCCATCCTCGGCCTCCTTGACCCTGATCTGGCAGAGGCCGTCGAGCCGTTTGGCGAACGCGGCGGTGAAGCCTGCCGGCATGTGCTGGACGATGACGATCGGCGGGGAATGCGCCGGCAGCATCTCCAGAACGTCGTTGAGCGCTTCGGTCCCGCCGGTCGACGCGCCGATGCAAACGATGCGCTCCGTCGTCGGCCGGACCCTGCCCTGCACCGGCGGCGGGATGATGGCGTCGGCGGTCAGCTTCTTCTCGATGGCGCGACGTTCCGCGCGTGGGCGCACCCGCGCGCGCGCCGCCGACTTCACGGCCTCGCGCAGCCGCGTCGAGCATTCGAGCAGCGCCTGCCGCGTGTCGATCTTCGGCTTCGGCACGATGTCGACCGCACCGGCTTCGAACGCCTCGAACATCACGTTCGAGCCTTCCTCGGTCAGCGACGAGCAGATGATCACCGGGATCGGTCGCTGCGCCATGATCTTGCGCAGGAACGTCATGCCGTCCATGCGCGGCATCTCGAGGTCGAGGATGATGACGTCGGGAATCTCGTCCTGGAGACGACGCGCCGCCACGAACGGATCGGAGGCCGTCGCCATCACCTCGATATCAGGGTCGTCGTTGAGGATCGTCTGCAGGATTTGGCGCACCGACGCCGAATCGTCCACGATCAGTACGCGAACTTTCTCCTTCGGCATCTGGTGTGGCTCCAATCAGACCTGGAAAATCGTCGGCTGAACTTGCTTCAGATCCGGGACGGAACTGTGAATCATCGATTCCGAATGCCCGACCAGCAAATATCCACCCGGCCGCAAATGGCTGCAGAGCTGCTGGACGACCTTGCGCTGGGTCGGCTTGTCGAAATAGATCAGGACATTGCGGCAGAAGATGATGTCGACGTCACGATCGACGGGATAGGACGCGTCCATGAGGTTCATCCTCATGAAATGAGTCATGCGCCGCAATTCCGGCACCACCCTCACCTCGCCGCGCGACTTGTCCCGCGACGACAGGAAATATCGCTTCACGAAGGGCTCCGGCACCGGGGCGACCACGTCCCTTGTGTAGATGGCAGTCTTGGCGAGGCGCAGCACGGCGGTCGAGATGTCGGTGCCGAGGACGCGGTACTGAAAGCGCGAGCCGTTCCGCGTCATGTCGTCCAGCACCATCGCGGTCGTGTAGGCTTCCATGCCGGTGGAGCTTGCCGAGCTCCAGATCTTCAGGTTCGCATTCTTGCGTCCATGGGACTTGAGCAAGGCGGGGATCGCGACATCGCGCAAGAAGGTGAAGTGCTGCGGCTCCCGGAAGAAGTCGGTCTTGTTGGTCGTCACCACATCGATGAGATGCGTGAGCTCGGTGTCGAAATGATCGGCCTCAAACAGGTTCTCGACATATTCGTTGAGGTCGGAGAAATTCAGCGCGCGCACGCGCTTGTGCAGCCGCCCCTCCAGCATCAGCCGCTTGCCCTGCGGCAGCTTGATGCCGACCTGCCCCTCGATGAGCTCGGCGATGGTCCGGAAGTGCCGGTCCGACAGATGGACGGCGGTATCCTGCACGGCGGGCATCATGGATGCCGGCTCCAGTCACCAACGGTCGCTTGCACTGAATGTCGGGCCATCCTGGCCATCTGCAATCCTACGCTTCTACTGGAAGAACGGGGGCGGATCGGCAGGCTCTTGGCTGCGCGCCGATCCGCCGCGACACGTCAGCGCTGGAAGTCGGCGTCCCGATCGTCCTCGCCGTCGTTCATGTCGAAGGCAAAGCCACCGCCGCCGGCGACCTTCACGGCGCGCGCCGGCTTGGCCGGCACGACCTTCTTCGCCGGACGCTCGGCAGCCGCCATGGTCACCGCCTTGGCGCGCAGCTGGCTCACCGCCCGGTCGATCTGCGCCGGCGCCTGGCTCCTCGCGCCCTGCTCGATGCGGAAATAGGCGATCGTGGACTGCAGCTGCTCGGCCTGCGAGGCGAGCTCTTCCGAGGTCGAGGACACCTGCTCGGACGCGCTGGCGTTCTGCTGGCCGACCTTGTCGAGCTGCTGGATCGCCTGGTTGATCTGAGCCGAGCCGACGTCCTGCTCGCGGCAGGCCGCGGTGATCTCCTCGACGAGCTCGGCGGTCTTCTTGATGTCGGGAACCAGCTTGGAGAGCATCGCGCCGGCCTCCTGCGCCACCTTGACGGTGTCGGTCGACAGCGTGCCGATCTCGGCCGCCGCAGCCTGGCTGCGTTCGGCGAGCTTGCGCACCTCCGAGGCAACCACGGCAAAGCCCTTGCCATGCTCGCCGGCACGCGCGGCCTCGACCGCCGCGTTGAGCGCCAGCAGGTCGGTCTGGCGCGCGATCTCCTGCACGATCGTGATCTTCTCGGCGATGGTCTGCATCGCGTTGACGGCCCGGCCGACGGCTGCGCCGGAGGCTTCGGCATCCTTGGCCGATTGCGCGGCGATCTTCTCGGTCTGGTTGGCGTTGTCGGCGTTCTGCTTCACGTTGGAAGCCATCTCCTCCATCGAGGAGGACGCTTCTTCGGCGGACGAAGCCTGCTCGGTCGCGCCTTGCGAGAGCTGCTCGGCGCTGGCGGAGAGCTCCTGGCTGCCGGCCGAGACGTTCTGCGCCGCCGTCAGCGCTTCCGACACGATCTGGCGGAGCTTCACAACCATGCTCTCGAGCGCAAGGCCGAGCGTGTCCTTGTCCGAGAGCGGCTTGGCTTCAACCGTGAGGTTGCCCTGCGCGATCTCGTTGGCGAGGGCCGCGGTTTGATTGAGGTTCACCGTCATCGCATTCAGCGACTTGATCAGATCTCCGATCTCGTCATTGCTGGATGAATCGATCTTCTTGCTGAGATCGCCGATCGCGACGGCATCGGCCAGCCCGACAGCGTGCGCCAGCGCCCGGCTGATATTGAGGGCGATCCAGACCGCGGCGACCACGGCGATGACCAGAGATGCGGCCACCAGCGCCAGCAGCATGGTGATCGCCTTGCTGCCTTCGTGCCGCGCCTCGGCGCTCTCCTCGGCCATCGCCTTCTTGACGTAGTTGATGTAGTCGTTCGCCGCGTTCAGGGCCAGCGTCGTCGACTTCAGCCCCTCGTTCATCGAGTGCTCGGCGGCCTTGACCTTATCCTGCTTGACCATCCTGATGGTTTCGTCCTGCACCTTGTTCGACGCGGCATAGGTGCTGGCGAAGGTATCGATCATCTTCCTGCCGGCCTCGCTCGCGCCGGCATAGACCTCATCCTTGATCTTCAAGGCAGTCTCGCGAAGCTGCGCGATCTGGCTGACGAACTTTTCCTGGTCCGCTTCGGTCGCCGCGAGGATCGTGTTCTTCTCCGCGCGGACCTGAAGAAGCACGCTCTGCTGCAGGTCGCCGACCTTGGCGAGACGGGCTGCCCGCGCCGACAGGTGCTCGGTTGTATTGACCGTATCGTTGAGCTTCAGATAGGCGACCGCGCCGGCGATCATCGAGAGCAGGATGACGACGCCGAATGCGCTTGCGAGCTTGGCCTTGACAGTGAATCTCATGGTCTATCTCATCGGTTCTAATCGGGTTTATTCACTTGGCAACGCATTACGCTCTTCAATTCACGCGGCGCGGAATGCATCCGCATCGCTTCCTTCCGGGATCTCGTCATGTGCCATCAACTTGGCGAGATCGAAAATGATGACGAACTTTTCACCCTTGCGTCCGATGCCGGCCGCATAGTCGGACTGCCACTTGCCACCGACCTCCGGCACGGGCTCGATCGCCTGCTCGTCGATGTCGGTGACTTCGAAGACGCAATCGGCGACGAAACCGACGCCAACCAGACGGCCCTTCATCGGCACATCGAGAATGATGATGCGGGTCGCCTCGGTGGCCGACACGCTGGGCAGGCCGAGCTTGGTCCTGAGATCGACGATCGGATAGCCGCTGCCGCGGACGTCGATCATGCCGAGCAGGAAATCCGGCGCGTGCGGCAGCCGTGAGATCGGCCGCATGTCCAGGATTTCCCGGACATTGCGAATGCTGATGCCGAACGTCTCGCCGGCGAGACCGAGCGTCAGGTATTGCGAGGTTGCGGCCATGGTGCGTTCCACTCGGTCGGGTGTGTCCGGGACGTTGGTCCGGCGTCGGCCGGACCAGCTGGTTAGCGCTGGAATTCGGCGTCGCGATCGTCGTCGGCTTCGTCCATATCGAAAGCGAAACCGCCCCCACCACCCGCGACCTTCAGACCGCGCGCCGGCTTGGATGCGGGCCTTCTGTTGCCGTGGTCGGCCGCTGCCATCTTCGCCGCCTTGGCGCGGAGCTGGCCGACAGCGTGGTCGACCTGCTGCGGCGCGGCCTTGGCGCTGCGCGAGGCCTGCTCGATCCGGAAGTACGAGATGGTCGATTGGAGCTGCTCGGCCTGCGAGGCGAGTTCCTCGGAGGTCGAGGACACCTGCTCGGAGGCGCTGGCATTCTGCTGGCCGACCTTGTCGAGCTGCTGGATCGCCTGGTTGATCTGGGCCGCACCGACATCCTGCTCGCGGCAGGCCGCGGTAATCTCCTGAACGAGGTCGGCGGTCTTCTTGATATCGGGCACCAGCTTGGAGAGCATGCCGCCCGCTTCCTGGGCGACCTTCACGGTCTCGGCCGACAACGTGCCGATTTCGGCCGCTGCCGCCTGGCTGCGCTCGGCAAGCTTCCGCACTTCGGAAGCCACGACGGCAAAGCCCTTGCCATGCTCGCCGGCGCGCGCGGCTTCGACCGCGGCGTTGAGAGCGAGCAGGTCGGTCTGGCGCGCGATCTCCTGGACGATGGTGATCTTCTCGGCGATCGTCTGCATCGCCTGGACCGCACGGCCGACGGCAGCGCCGCTGGCCTCGGCGTCCTTGGCCGACTGCGCCGCGATCTGCTCGGTCTGATTGGCGTTGTCAGCATTCTGCTTCACATTGGAAGCCATCTCCTCCATCGACGAGGAGGCCTCCTCCGCGGACGAAGCCTGCTCGGTCGCCCCTTGCGAGAGCTGCTCGGCGCTGGCGGAGAGCTCCTGGCTCCCGGCCGAGACGTTCTGCGCCGCGGTCAGGGCCTCGGAAACGATCTGCCGGAGCCTCTGCACCATGGTTTCGAGGGCAATGCCGAGCTTGTCCTTGTCGGAGAGGCGCTTGGCCTCGACCGTGAGATTGCCGCGCGCGATCTCGTTGGCAACTTCTGCGCTGGCGTTCAGGCTCGCGATCATGCGCTCGAGGGCGATTCCCAAAGTGTCCTTGTCGGAAAGCGGCTTGGCCTCGACGGCCAGATTGCCTTGCGCGACCTCGTTGGCGATCGCCGCAGTCGCGTTGAGATTCGCGGTCATTGCATTCAGCGACTTGACGAGGTCGCCGACCTCGTCGTTGCTCTGGACCTCGATGGTCTGGCTGAGGTCGCCGATCGCGACCGCGTTGGAAAGACCCACCGCGCGGCCGAGCGAACGGCTGATCGAGATCGAAATCCAGACGGCAGCTCCGACCGCGATGACCAGCGACACGCCGATCAGCGTCATCAGCATGAACTGTGCCTGGTGCCCTTCCTCTTTCGAATGAGCGGCCTGCTCGGCCATCTGCGTCTTGGTGTTCTCGACATAGACGCCCATCGACTCCATGGCGTCCGCGACCACCTTGCGACCCTCGTTCATCGAACGCTCGGTCGCTTTCGCCTTGTCGGTCTTCGCGAGCCGGATGGTCTCTTCCTGATACGCGTTCATCTTGGCGTAGACGCCGGCGAAGCTATCGAGCAGCTTTCTGCCGGCCTCGCTCGCCAGAGCATGGACTTCATCCCGCGTCTTCGTCGCGTGCTCGCGACGCTTGGCGGCGTCGGCGGCGAACTGTTCCGCTTCGGCCTCGGTCCCCAGAATGGCATTCTTCTCCGCCCGGAGCTGGAGCAGGATGTCCTTCTCGATCTGGGTGGCCTTTTCCATGCGCTTGGCGCGCAGGACCATGCTATCGGCCGTCGCCATCATGTCGCCGAGCTTCATGTACGCAACGCCGCCGGCGATCATGGACAGGACGATGACCAGACCGAATGCGCTGGCCAGCTTTGCTTTAACTGTGAATCTCATCCTCGAAGTCCTTCGCGTTCGGCCCGGCGTGATCTCGGGAGAAGCGCTTCACTGCGCTTCTCCCCAGGAAGAATGTTAGCGTTGAAACTCGGCGTCGCGGTCGTCGCCGCTGTCATCCATATCGAAGGCGAAGCCGCCGCCGCCGGCGGCCTTCAGGGCCCGTGCCGGCTTCGCTACCGGCGCTTTGCCGCGACGATCGACCGTGGCCATCCTGGCCGCCTTGGCGCGAAGCTGAACAACGGCCCGATCGACTTCCTGGGGAGCGGCCACCGACTTGCGTGCGGCCTCGTCGATACGGAAGAAGGAGATCGTCGACTGCAGCTGCTCGGCCTGGGAGGCCAGCTCCTCGGAGGTCGAGGAGACCTGCTCGGATGCGCTGGCGTTCTGCTGGCCGACCTTGTCGAGCTGCTGGATCGCCTGGTTGATCTGCGCGGAACCCACGTCCTGCTCGCGGCAGGCCGCCGTGATCTCCTGAACCAGCTCCGCCGTCTTCTTGATGTCCGGCACCAGCTTGGAGAGCATCTCTCCGGCTTCCTGAGCTACCTTGACGGTCTCGGTCGACAGCGTGCCGATTTCGGCGGCGGCGGCCTGGCTGCGCTCGGCGAGCTTGCGCACTTCGGAGGCGACCACCGCAAAGCCCTTGCCATGCTCGCCGGCGCGGGCGGCTTCGACGGCCGCGTTGAGCGCGAGCAGGTCGGTCTGCCGCGCGATCTCCTGCACGATCGTGATCTTCTCGGCGATGGTCTGCATCGCGTGAACGGCACGCCCGACGGCGCTGCCGCTGGATTCGGCGTCGCGCGCCGACTGCGCGGCAATCTTCTCGGTCTGGTTGGCGTTGTCGGCGTTCTGCTTCACGTTGGACGCCATCTCTTCCATGGACGACGAGGCTTCTTCCGCCGAGGAAGCCTGCTCCGTCGCGCCTTGTGACAGCTGTTCGGCGCTGGCGGACAGCTCCTGGCTGCCGGCAGATACGTTCTGGGCGGCGGTAAGCGCTTCCGACACCACCTGACGGAGCTTCTCGACCATTGCATTCAGCGAGCGAACGAGGTCGCCGATCTCGTCGTTGCTCTTGACGGCGATCGTCTGGCTCAGATCGCCATTTGCGACGGAACCGGCAAGATTGACCGCGCGAGACAGGCCGCGGCTGATGCTGAGGGCCATCATGATCGCCGACGTCGCGCCAAGCAGCAGCGACAATCCGATGACGCTGATCAGCAGGATCTTGGCCCGACCGGCTTCCTGCACGGAGGCCGCCGACATCTCCGTCATCTGCTTCTTCACGAGCGAGATGTACTCGCCCGAGGTCGCGATGGCCTCCGCAGCGTTCGCCTTTCCTTCGGTTGCCGCCATCGCCGTCGCTTTGATATTGCCGCCGTCCTTGACGATCTCGACCGCACGCGAGACGACATTGAAGAGACGGTCCGTCTGAGTGACAATGCTCGTCGGCGATAGGCCGACCGCGGAAAGGGGAGCGACAGCCTGCTTGACCGCGGCCTTGAGCGCGTCGTCCTCCTGCGCGATCGCCTTGATCGCGGCGTTCAGCTCTTCCATGCTCGAGGCCGAAAACGACAAGGCGACCTGCCGCTGCAGGCGGACACCTTCCAGCCTGATGGCGTTGTTCGCCAGAAGCGCGCTGCTCTTCTCGGTCGATGGCGGCAAACGGTTCAACTCGACGAGGGACGCATCGAGAGCGTCGTTCCACTGCTTCAGAACCGGCACGCCGTCGGACGACCACAATTGGGCGCCGCGATAGTTCGAGTTCTTCAGGGCATGGACGAGCATCGCATCCTCGCCGGCGTTCATCTTGTCGTAGGCCGCCGAAAACTTGTCCAGCAACTGCCTGCCGAAATCGGACGCGGTGGCCTTGATCTCGCTGAGGAGACGATTGGCATCGGAGCGATATTTCTTGATGTCGTCGACCAGCTTCAGCATTTCCGCGTCAGTGGAGGCGAGGATGATGTCGCGCTCCGCCCTGGTCTGATAGAGCACGTTGTTCTGCAGCTCGCCGGCCTTGTCGATGCGCGCGGCGCGCACGACGAAATCCGCGGACACCTCGACCTGATCCGCGAGTTTCAGATAGGCCAGCCCGCCCGTAAAACCCGACAACACGATGATCGCGCCGAACGCGCACGCCAGCTTCGCCTTGATCGTAAATCGCATTTGAGCCCCCAAGCCCACGGTCCTCGAGACCGATTTTCAGTTCAAGATGCGTTCCATGTTCGGAACGATGACAAACTCTTCACGCCACTTCGCAATGAAGCGAATGAACTCCGGCTTCCAGTGCATGCCGACGCGCGGCGTCTGCTGTACGTCGGTCTGCGAGATTTCGGTGACCTCGTAGACCTTGTCGGCGGTGACCCCGACCAGAACCGGCTCACCGTCCAGCTCGAGCTCGATGACGACGATGCGCGTGTCGGCGGAGTCGTCGAGCTGCGGCATGCCGAAGCGGATGCGCAGGTCCGCGAGCGGAATGACGTTGCCGCGCACGTTGATCACGCTGGGAACGAAGGCCCGCGCGCCGGCGACCTTGGTCACGGGAACGGGGTCGATGATCTCGCGGACGAGGCCGGCATCGAGAGCGAATTTTTCCTCGCCGAGACCGATCATCACGACCTGCATCGCGCCCGTCTGACGCTCGCCAGTCAAACCATCGTTCATCACGCCGCCTCGCTGATGTGCTGCTTTTCGACCTTCGACTGCGCCAACGCGACGAGCTGGGCGACGTCGAGGATCAGCGCCGCCGTGCCGTCACCCAGGATCGTCGCGCCGGAGAAGATCGTGACGTCCGAGTGCAGCTTGGAGAGCGACTTGATCACGGTCTGGTGGTTGCCGATGATCTGGTCGACGACGAGACCGACGTGGGTCTCGCCGGTCGAGATGATGATGGTCTTCTGGTGCTGGTCGGGCGCACCGGAGGCGGTCATGATCTCGCGCAGCCGGAGGAAGGGCACGAGATTGCCGCGCACGTTGAGGAAATTGCGGCCGCGCGAGCGTTCGTCCTCGGCGGTCAGCTCGATGCATTCCTCGACCGCGGACAGCGGGATGATGTAGCGGCCCTCGCCGACGCGGATCAGGAGGCCCTCGATGATCGCGAGCGTCAACGGCAGGCGCAGCGTCACCGTGGTGCCCTGGCCGGGCCTCGTCGAGAGGTCGATCGAACCGCGCATGTTCTCGATGGTGCGCTTGACCACGTCCATGCCGACGCCGCGGCCGGACAAGGCCGAGATGGTTTGCGCCGTCGAGAAGCCGGGGTGGAACAGGAATTGATGGATCTCGTGATCGGTGAGCACGGCGCCAGCGGCGATCAGCCCCTGCTCTTCCGCTTTCGCACGGATGCGCGCGGTATTGAGGCCGCCGCCATTGTCCTTCACGGTGACGAGCACCTGCGCGCCGGAGTGAACGGCGGCCAGCTCGATGCGGCCCTGCTCGGTCTTGCCGTTGGCGGAGCGCGTGGCCGTATCCTCGATGCCGTGATCGATGGCGTTGCGGATCAGGTGGACCAGGGGATCGGCGAGACACTCGATCATGGTCTTGTCGAGCTCGGTGTCCTCGCCCGTGGTGACGAATTCGACCGGCTTCGAAAGATCGCGCGACAGGTCGTGCACCAGGCGGCGGAAGCGGCCGAACAGCGAGCCGATCGGCACCATGCGCGCACCCATCGTGGTATCGCGCAGGGACGAGGCGAGACGTTCGATTTCCTCGGCGATCATCTTGATCGAGAGGTCGGAGCCGGACGAAGCGAGCTGGCTCAGGCGCGCCTGCGCGATGACAAGCTCGCCCACGCGGTCCATCAACTCGTCGAGGCGCTCGGCCTGGACGCGGACGGTGGCAATGCCGCGATCCTGCTTGGCCTCCTCGCGGCGCGCGGGCGCCGCCTCACGCTTGATCTCGGGTTTCGATTCGGATGCGGCTTCGGATTCCGTCTTTGCGGCGGGCTGTTCGACGACGGGCGCGGGCTCGACCACCGGCGCAGCCATCTCGGAGACGAGCGGCTCCTCGTCGAGCAACTGGAACAGCGGCGTAGGCGCGGGCGCCTCGGCCTGCGCGAGCGGCGAGAGCGTCAGCTTCATCTCGTCCTGGACGAACATGAAGACGTCGTCGATCGCGTCCTTGTCGCAGACCGCGTGCAGCTTGACGTCCCACTTCAGATAGCAGTCTTCCGGCTCCATCTCGTCGAGCAGCGGAATGCCGTCGGTGACGGGCACGACGAAACAGGGACCGAGCTTGCAGAGATCTTCCAGCAGGTCGAGCGGGTTCGAGCCGTTGCGCAGGATGTGTGATTCGAATTCCAGGTACAGGTGCCAGCCGGCCTGCTTGCTCTCGGCCGGGGCCAGCGGCGGCGCCTCGGCGATCGCGACGACCGCAGCGGCAGGCTGGTCGGCCGTGACGAAGCGCTTGAGGTCGTCGAGGATGGCCTCGCCGATGACGTCGTCGGTCGACTGGGGATCCTCGATCAGCGCGCGGATATAGTCCTTGGCGGCGAGCGCGACCGAGATCAGCTCCTGCGTCGGCTTGATCTCGCCCTTGCGGACGCGGTCGAACGCGGTCTCGAATTCGTGGGTGAAGGAGGCGACCTTGTCGAAGCCGAACATGGCGCCCGAGCCCTTGATCGTATGCAGGGCGCGGAATGCGGAATCGACCAGTTCGCGGTCGTCGGGACGCAGGCCGAGATCGAGCAGGGCTCCTTCAAGAACTTCGAAGAGCTCGGCGGCTTCCTGACGGAAGATCTCGGTCGGGTCCATCGCGCTCATGCGCGCACCAGCTTGCCGACCACGGCCAGCAATTGCTCGGGCTTGAAGGGCTTGGTGATCCAGCCGGTGGCGCCGGCGCTCTTGGCTTCCTGCTTCACCGTGTCGTTGGATTCGGTCGTCAGGAACACGATGGGCATGCCGACCGCGCTCGGCAGCTTGCGCAGCGCCCGGATCAGCTCCAGCCCGTTCATGACGGGCATGTTGAGGTCGGTGATCACGAGATCGAGCTTGCCGGCCTGCGCCTTGGCGAGCCCTTGCGCACCGTCGCCGGCCTCGATCACGCTATGACCGGCCGGCTCGAGCACGACCTTGATCATTTGCCGGATGCTTGGGGAATCGTCGACCGTGAGAATCGTGGCCATTAGGTGCCATCTTTCTTTTGCGGGAAATGCTGATCGATCATCGCCTCGCTGGCGAAGCCGGCGCGGCGAAGGGTGTTACGCAGAGACTGGGAGAAGGAGGTGAGGACCACCGGGCGGCCTTGGGCCTCGCCCGTCTTGGCGGTCGACAGCAGAAGCTGGATCGAGGTGACGTCGGCCTTGTCGACGTTCGAGCAGTCGATCTCGAGCCGCTGCTGGCGGCCGAACGCCTCGCGAATGAGATCATAGACACTGCGAATGGCCGCTATGCTGCAATCGGCGGGCAACCGCAACGACCACTTCGGCTCCGTCGGATTGAGCGCCATCGCTGCCCCGCCTCTGCTAAATTCCGATACACGTTTGACGTGAATCAAATGAGCAAACTCCTAACGGAGTGGTCCGTACAACTACGGGTCACATTCTCTCGGAATTCGCGCAAGTGCATGCAGACGTGCACAGCTCCGTGAAACTACGTGCGCGCTGTGGCGAGTGATGCGCCGCGTGCCGCGCATTTGCTTCGCGTTAAATTGGCACGCGTATGCATGAGTTCCTGCCTTTGCCAGCGAAGAGAGCCCGGCCCCTTCATGCTGACCCAAGCGCTCCTGGTTGACGACAGCCGCTCCGTCCTCAACTTCCTGAAACGTCACATCGAGGCCGAAGGTCTGGTCGAAGCCACGACCTTCCTCGATCCCGTGGAAGCGCTGACCTGCGCGCGTGAGCGCGTTTTCGACCTCGTGCTGGTCGACTACGAGATGCCGCATATGGACGGCATCAGCTTCATCCGCGTCTTCCGGTCCCTGCCCGGCTGTGCCGACATCCCGATCGCGATGATCACCTCGCGACAGACCGACGACGTCAAGATGGAAGCGCTGCAGGCCGGTGCAACCGATTTCCTGCCCAAGGCGCCGCAAAGCGTCGAGATGACGGTGCGCCTGCGGAATTTGGTTCAGCTTGGTGCAGCCGTACGCAAGCTCAGCGATCGTGCCGCGCACCTGGCGAGTGAAGTCGCAGCAGCGACACGAAAGCTCGGCGAGCGCGAGGAGGAGATCATCCTGCGGCTCGCGCTCGCGGTCGAATACCGCGACAACGACACCGGCGAGCACACGCTGCGGGTCGCCCGCTACAGCCGCATCATCGCCGAGCAGCTCGGCCTGCCGGCCCGGCTCTGCCGCGACATCTATCTCGCCGCGCCGCTGCACGACGTCGGCAAGGTCGCGATTCCCGACAATATCCTGCTCAAGCCCGGCAAGCTCACCGACGCGGAGATGGCGGTGATCCGGACGCATGCGACGATCGGCGAACGGATTTTGGCGGATTCCGGCTGCGAGCTGATCCAGCTCGGTGCGCAAATTGCCGCAGGTCATCATGAACGCTGGGACGGCGCGGGCTATCCGAACGGCCTCAAGGCGAACGAGATCCCGGTTGCCGCACGTGTCGTCGCGGTCGCCGACGTGTTCGACGCCCTGACGACGCGACGCCCCTACAAGGAGCCGATGCCGCTCGAGACGGCGCGCCATTACCTGATCGAGAATCAGGGGCGGCAATTCGACCCGGCCTGCGTGGATGCGTTCCTGTCGCGCTGGAGCGAGGTGGTGGAGATCGCCGCGGGGCAACGGGCGACGCCGTTTCAGACGGCGGAAGCCGCGCCCGTTGCCGATATAGAGAGGGCAGCGGAGAGCGATCCGGCCGAAGCCGTCCCGGCCGCCTGACTGTTCGACCAACGGCTTGCCGCGGCTCCGGTTTCTCCGGTCGCCGGGTTGAACCTGTTCCTGCTAGAGTGGCACCAACGAAAAAGAGTGATTCTGGTCACACTTGCCTGGACGCCGTGCTGCTAAGCATCGAACCAGGACGGGGACCGGTCATACGTCGGTCGAACTGGATGAGAATTCCCATGAAGAGCCTGATCGGCGCCGCTGTCGGCGCATTCTGTGTTGCGGCCCCCGCCCTGGCGGAGACCCCTGCGGCGATCGTCGAGGATGTGCAAGGCAAGGTCGACGGCATCGAATTCATGGACTATGTCGCGGCGGGCAAGATCATCAAGCTCGGACCCAAGGCCAGCATTACGCTCAGCTATCTCAAATCCTGCCTGCGCGAGACGATCAGCGAAGGCGTCGTACTGGTCGGCGCCGAGCAAAGCACCGTGCAGCTCGGCGACGTGCAACGCGCCAAGGTGCCCTGCGACACCAAGGCGGCCCAGCTCTCCGAACGCGAAGCGAATCAGAGTGCCGCAACCACGTTCCGGACCATGCGGTCCGACGCCAAGGCCGCTCCGTCCAAATTGCCGACGATCTACGGCGTTGCGCCGATCGTTCAGGCCAAGAGCGGCAGCACCCTGGTGATCGAGCGCACCGACGGCAAGGAGCCCACGATCAGCGTACCGCTCAAGAGCGACGTCATGACCCGTGGCAAGTTCTATGATTTCGCCAAGGCCGGGAAATCACTGACCCCGGGCGGCAGCTATCTCGCAAGCCTCGGCGCCAAGCGCTACACCTTCCAGGTCGACGCCAGCGCCACGGCATCGCCGACCCCGATCATCGGCCGCCTGCTGCGGCTCGAATAGCGGCCTAGCGACGGGGCGATGCGGCGGATCGGGGGACGGGACATCGTTGCAGCGGTTCTGATTGCGCTCGTTGCGGGCGCGATCTTCACGTCCCCGCCGCTTCAGGTCCTGCAAGGCCTCTCGCTCGACATCCTCACGGCGCTGCGCGGCAGGATCATCGGCGACCGCCGCGATCCCGCGACATCGCCCGTCGTCGTCGTCGCAATCGACAATGAGACCTACGAGACACCGCCCTTTCAGGGATCGCCGACGCAGACCTGGACCCGCGAGATCGGCCGGGTGCTCAACAGCATCACCGAAGGCGGCGCCAAGGTGATCGGCTTCGACGTCATCTTCAAGAACTCGATCGAGCAGTCGGAGATTCCCTTTGGCGACACCGCCCTCGGCGGCCGCATGAAAGGTTTCGATCGGGATTATCTGATCGCGCTGCGGCAAATCTCCGACGGCGGCAAATTGGTGCTCGGCGAAATCCTCAGCAACGACCATCCGGAAGTGCCCTACCGCGCCCAGCAAGTGGCCGTGCGCAACACCGTCCGGGCGCTCAACGTCCACACCGACCACGACGACGTCATCCGGCGCATGCCGCTGAGCTTTGCCATCGAAGGGCGGCCGGTCCCCGCGATGGCGGTCGAGCTCGCTGCGCGCGCCACCGGTGCAAAGCCCGAGATTGCGCCTTCCGGCGCGACGGAATTGTCCGGCTACGCGATCCCGAGCGCAGTGCCGAATACGATGGCGCTCAATTTCCGAGGGCTGGGACGCGACATCCCGACCTTCTCCTTCGCTGACCTGCGCGCCTGCGTTGAAAAGGGCGACCGCGATTTCTTCCGCCGCGCGTTCGACGGCAAGGTCGTGCTGCTTGGGACGGTGCTGAATTTCGAGGACCGCAAGCTCACTTCGATGCGCCTGTCCGGCGGCTATGATGGAACGCCGGCCGCACGATGCGCCCTGCCCGCGCCGGCAAGCGCGCCGCAGAAAGCCCGCAGCGACGTCGCAGGCGTGTTCGTCCACGCGACCGCGGTCCGGAACCTGATGGAGCACGACGCCGTCACCGAGCTCGGCTTTCCGATGCGGACCATTCTCACGATCGTGTTCGCCGCACTCATTGCCTGCGCAGCCTCGATTCTCGTGCCGACCGGTGCGCTGGCCGTCTGGCTCGTCCTCACCGCCGTTTACACCGCAATGGCCGTTGGCGTCTTCGTTCATGCGACGGCGCTGCCGCTCGCCGAGCCTGCGCTCGCGAGCCTTGCAGCCCTCGCCTCGATGATCGGCTACCGCTTCGTGCTGGCCGATCGCGACGAGCGCTTCCTGCGCAGGAGCTTTGCCTATTATCTCGCGCCCGAAGTCATCGAGACCATGGTCGCATCCGGCAAGATGCCGGCGCTCGGCGGCGAGATGCGCAGCGTCACCATGTTCTTCTCCGACCTCAGCGGCTTCTCGTCCATCGCCGAGGCGATGACGCCGGTCGAACTGGTGACGCTGATGAACGAATATCTGTCGGCCATGACCGACGTCATCCAAAGCCACGGCGGCTATGTCGACAAATATATCGGCGATTCCATCGTCGCCATGTTCGGCGCGCCGGCCGACGATCCCGCCCACGCCACGAACGCGGTTCGTGCTGCGCTGAGGTGCCACGAGACGCTGGCGGAGCTCAATGCCGGCCACCCTGCCTTCGCCGGCCACGGCTTGTCGCATCGCATCGGGCTGAACAGCGGCGAGGCCGTCGTCGGCAATATCGGCTCGCGCCGCCGCTTCAATTATACCGTGATGAGCGACACCGTGAACGTCGCCTCGCGGCTCGAGGGCGCCAACAAATATTACGGCACCGCGATCATGGCCTCCGAAACGACGATGGTGCAGACCGGCGATACATTCGCCTGGCGCGAGCTCGACGCGATCAGGGTGCTCGGCCGCGGCGAGGCGATCAAGGTGTTCGAGCCGTTGGCGGCCAGGGGCGCGGAGAGCACCGATCAGACGAAGCTGGCCGCCGCCTATGCCGAGGGGCTCGCCTGCTGGCGCGCGCGGGATTTTGCGAAAGCGGCTGACGCATTCGGGCGGATGGCGGAGACCGATCCGGCGTCGGCGCTGTTTGCCAGGCGCGCGCAGGCGTTCGCCGCTAGTCCGCCGCCAACAGATTGGACACCGGTCAATACGCTGGAAGGGAAGTGACGTAGCCAGCCAAGCGCGCCGACGCCATTACCCTAGAACGGCAGCCCCACATAGTTCTCCGCGAGCAGACGCTGCGCCGTCTCGGAGGAGAGCAGATAGTCCAGCTCGGTCTGCTGCAGCCGATCGTCGTAGTCGAGCCGGTCGGGAAAGCGGTGCAGGAGCATCGTCATCCACCAGGAGAAGCGCTGCGCCTTCCAGATCCGCGCCAGCGCCTTGGCCGAATAGCCTTTGAGGCCGGCATCATCGCCGCTCTGATAATGTGCGAGCAGAGCATGATAGAGATAGTAGATGTCGGACGCGGCGCTGTTCAGCCCGCGTGCGCCTGTCGGCGGCACGATGTGGGCGGCATCGCCGGCGAGGAACAGCCGGCCATAGCTCATCGGCTCGGCGACGAAGCTGCGCAGCGGTGCGATGCTCTTCTCGATCGACGGCCCCGTGATCAGATTGCCGGCGACCTCGCCCGGCAGGCGGCGCTTCAGCTCGGTCCAGAATGCATCGTCGCTCCAGTCCTCGACCTTGTCGGTCAAAGGCACCTGGATGTAGTAGCGGCTGAGCACCTGGGAGCGCAGCGAACACAGCGCAAAGCCGCGCTCGTGCTTCGCATAGATCAGCTCGGGCGACACCGGCTTGGTGCGTGACAGCACGCCCAGCCAGCCGAACGGATAGACCTTCTCATATTCGCGCAGAACGTCCTTCGGGATCGACTTGCGGCTGACGCCGTGAAATCCGTCGGCGCCGACGATGTAGTCGCAATCGATGCGGATCGTCGCGCCGTTCGACTGGTAGGTTACGTAGGGCCGGTCCGACGTCAGATCGTGCGGCATCACGTCTTCCGCATTGTGCACGACCTTGCCGCCGAGGCGGTCCCGCGCCTCGTAGAGGTCGCGCGTCAGCTCGGTCTGGCCGTAGACCAGCACCGAATTGCCGCCGGAATGCTTGTGCAGGTCGATCTTGGACAGCACGCCGTCATGGGCGATCTCGAAGCCGGTATGAATCTCGCCCTCGCGGTCCATCCGCTCGCCGCACTGCGCCTCGCGCATCAACTTTGCGAAGCCATGCTCGAGCACGCCGGCGCGGATCCGGGCGAGCACATGGTCGCGGCTGTATTTCTCCAGCACGATCGTGTCGATGCCCTTGAGGTGCAGGAGCTGGGACAACAATAGCCCGGACGGCCCGCCGCCGATGATACAGACCTGAACCTTCATTTTTGCGTCCTCCCGTCGGCACTTTTTTGCAGATTTGGTGCCGCGGACCGATGGAGGGTTTCGCCATTGTCTTGTACTATTCGAACATGAGAGCCGCAGCCCCCGCGATCCGAATCTACAACCTGTTCGGCGAGTCCGGCGATTTGCCCGACGTCGTGCATTGCGAGACCATCGCGTCCCGCTCGGTGCTGCACGATTGGACCCTGGCCGTGCATCGGCATGCCCGGCTGCACCAGGTGCTGCTGATCGAGCGCGGCGGCGGCGAGGCGACGCTGGATGGACACGTGGTGCCGTTGAAGCCGATGCAGATCGTCAACGTGCCCGTCGGCCACGTCCACGGCTTCCGCTTCGTGCCCGATACGCAAGGATGGGTGCTGACCATCGCCGCGGAAATTCTGGACGAGGCGCTGCTCGCCGCTGAGGGCCTGCGCGCCGCGCTGTCGCGCTCGGCCGTGGTCCGCGGCACGCCGCAGATCCGCACCACCATGAAGCAGATCTTCGCCGAACATGCCGCGCGCGATTTCGGCCGCGCGCATGTGCTGCGCGCGCTGTCGTCCGCCATGATCGGGCTGGTGGCGCGCGCGCTCACCAGCGAGAGCGGCGGCAATGGCACGGTCGAATCAAGTCTGTTCCGCCGCTTCGAGGCGCTGCTGGAGCAGCATCATCTGGAGCGCTGGAGCGTGGCGGACTACGCCGAGGCGCTGGCGGTGACACCGACGCATCTCAATCGGATCACGCGGGCAGCGACCGGCGACACCGCCTCGCACCTCATCCTCAACCGGCTGATCCGCGAGGCGCGGCGCAACCTCGTCTATACCAATCTGCCAGTGTCGACGATCGCCTACACGCTCGGCTTCGAGGACCCCGCCTATTTCAGCCGGGTCTACACTGCCGCTACGGGCGTGTCGCCGCGCGCCTTCCGCGCGCACCTCCATGGCGAAGAGACCTAGCGGCCTCACACGTCGAAGAACACCGTCTCCTCCGGCCCCTGCAGATTGATCGTGAACGAATACACGATCTTGCCGCCGCGCTCGGTCCGTTTTGCGATCAGGGTCTGGCGCCGGGACGGCTGTTCGATCAAATTGAGTACGGGGTCGGCGGCGTTGGCCGCCTCTTCATCCGAGAAATAGAGCCGCGTGTTGAGACCGATATTGATGCCGCGTGCGACGATCCAGACATTGACATGCGGCGCGCATTTGCGTCCCGCTCTGTCGGTGATCGCGCCCGGCTTGATGGTCTCGAACGTCACGAGGCCGCTCTCGAAATCGGAGCCGGCGCGGCCCCAGCCGCGAAACTCCTCACTCAGCGCGCCGGCCGAACGATCGGCCGGATGATTGTAGCGGCCGCTCGCATTGGCCTGCCAGATCTCGAGCAGCACGTCGCGCAGCGGCGTGCCGGTGCCGTCGAGCACCCTGCCTTCCAGCGTGATGCGCTCACCTTCGGTGCTCGGCGTCGTCAGCACGTTCGAGAAGTTCTTCTCGAAAATGTCGAAGCCGGCCATCGCCGGGATCAGTCCGATATGGACATAGGGACCCGCGGTCTGCGAGGCGGTTTCCTTGAGATAGTTGAGCGGCTGCGGCATGGCTCAGTTCCCCGCGGTGCGATTTTCAAAATAGGTGGAGCGCTGGCCGCGCAGCACGATGTCGAAGCGGTAGGCGAGCGAGTCGAACGGCGTCGAGGCGTTGAGATCGAGCGGCGCCACGAGACGGTCGAGCGCATCCTTGTCCGGTATCGTCGTCAGGATCGGACAGATCGGGATCAGGGGATCGCCCTCGAAATACATCTGGGTGATCAGCCGCTGCGCAAAGCCCGAACCGAATACGGAGAAATGGATGTGGGCGGGGCGCCAGCTGTTGACGTAGTTGCGCCAGGGATAGGGCCCCGGCTTCACGGTGCGGAAATAGTAATAGCCGGTGTCGTCGGTCAGTGCGCGGCCGCAGCCGCCGAAATTCGGATCGATCGGCGCCAGATAGGTGTCCTTCTTGTGCCGGTAGCGGCCGCCGGCATTGGCCTGCCAGAACTCGACCAGCGTGTTCGGCACGCCGCGGCCGGTCTCGTCGACCACGCGGCCGTGCACGACGATGCGCTCGCCGACGGGATCGCCGTCCTTGGCGTAGTTGCGGATCAAATCGTTGTCGAGCGGACCGAGATCGTTGTGGCCGAACACCGGCCCGGTGATCTCCGAGACCGAGTTTTCGAGCGACAGCAGCGCCTGGCGCGGCGAGCGCAGCACCGAGGATTTGTAGCCCGGCGCGTGCGCGGGCGGATGGATGGAACGGTCGCGCTGGAAGAAGCCGCCGTCCCCGAGCGGCGGGGTCAGGGGCTCGGGACGGTTGAGGCGGGGATCCCGCAAGGCTGGCGCCTGGGCATTCATCGTGTCTCTCCCTTAGGCGCCCAATCCGGACGCGCGGCTTATCGGGAGATCATGGTCCGGTCTATTCCCCGGATAAATAGATCGATTATAATATATTGCATGAAAGAAATCGATCATTTGGCGCTCGACGGCCACGCGCTCGAACTGTTCCTCGCCGTGCTGGAGGAGGGATCGGTCACCGCGGCGGCAACGCGGCTCGGCCTGACACAATCGGCGGTCAGCCACGCCCTGAACAAGCTGCGGCGGATCGCAGGCGATCCGCTGTTCGCGAAATCCGGCCGCGGCATCGTCGCCACCGCGCATGCGCAGGCCCTCGCCGCAAAGGCACGCGCGCTGATCGACGAGATGCGGAGCTTTGCCGGCGGCGTCACGTTCGAGCCGCCACGCGCCCAGCTTTCGCTGACGATCGCCGCCAACGACTTCCAGCGCGACCTGCTGCTGCCACGGTTCTTCGACCATGTCGCCGCACAGGTGAAGAGCCTGAACCTGCGCGTGATCCCCTCGCAATCGCCCTCGCCCGCGATGCTGCGCGAGAACCGCTGTGATCTCCTGATCACCCCGCTGCCGCCATCCGGCGTCGACATCGTGCAGAAGCGCCTCTTGAGCGATCATTACGTCTGCTACTACGATCCCAAATCGCGCGCCGCGCCCACCAGCCGCGGCGCCTATCTCGCGGCGCGCCACATTACCGTCGTCTATACCGACAATGAGCGGCTCGACTTCGACCGCCGGCTGGCGGCTGGCGGCCTTCACCGCGACATCGCGATCTCGGTGCCGAGCTTTTCCGGCGTGCCGTCCTTCCTGCGCGGCTCGCAGATGCTGGCGAGCATGCCGAGCCTGCTGGCGTCCGGGATCATGCGCGATTTCGCGCAAACACGCATTCCGCTGGCGTCCCGCACGCGCACGCTGGCCGAGCTGCCGATGTTCATGGTGTGGCACCAGCGCTATCAGAAAGATCCGGCCCATCGCTGGGTCAGGAGCCAGCTCGAGACGGTCGCAGCAACAGCCGCCAGGGCCTGATAACGATACCGTCTTTCGGAAGACCAGCCTTCGCCAAATCCACTGGTTGCGCGCGGGCCGCCACGCTAGAATTCCCCCATGACAGTGACCGACATTGCGAGCCGGACCTACAATCACAGCTGGCGGCTGGATCCCATCATCCGCAGCCTGCTTGATACCGACTTCTACAAACTATTGATGTTGCAAATGATTCGGGAAGACTACCCGGATCAGCAGGTGACCTTCTCGGTCATCAACCGCTCGCGCCATGTGCGGCTCGCCGAGATCATCGACGAGGGCGAGCTGCGCGCCCAGCTCGACCATGCCCGCACCATCCGCTTCAGCAAGAAGGAGCTGATCTGGCTGGCCGGTAACACCTTCTACGGCAAGACCCACATGTTCTCGGCGGATTTCATCCGCTGGCTGGCCGAATTCCGCCTTCCCGAATACGAACTGCGCAAGGTCGAAGGCCAGTACGAATTGCACTTCCACGGACCGTGGACCCACACCTCGATGTGGGAGATTCCGGCGCTCGCGATCCTCAACGAGCTGCGCTCGCGCGCCGCGATCAAGGGCCGCGGCCGCTTCGAGCTCGACGTGCTCTATGCCCGCGCCAAGGCCAAGCTCTGGACCAAGGTGGAGCGTCTTCGCAAGCTGGAGAACCTCCGGCTCTCGGACTTCGGCACCCGCCGCCGTCACGGCTTCCTCTGGCAGCGCTGGTGCGTCGAGGCGGTGAAGGAAGGGCTGGGGTCGTCCTTCATCGGCACCTCCAACGTGCTGCTGGCGATGGACAATGATCTCGAGGCCATCGGCACAAATGCGCATGAGCTGCCGATGGTCGCGGCCGCGCTCGCCAAGGACGACGAGGAACTGCGCTGGGCGCCCTATCGCATTCTCGACCAATGGCGCCAGACCTATGGCGGCAACCTCCTGATCGCACTGCCCGATGCCTTCGGCACAAAAGCCTTCCTGCGCGATGCACCGGAATGGGTCGCCGATTGGACCGGCTTCCGGCCCGACAGCGCGCCGCCGATCCAGGCCGGCGAGGAGATCATCGCCTGGTGGGAAAAGAAGGGTCGCAACCCCAGGGACAAGCTGCTGGTCTTTTCCGATGCGATGGATGTCGGCTCGATCGAGGAGACCTATCATCACTTCACCGGTCGCGTCAGGCTCTCCTTCGGCTGGGGCACCAACCTCACCAACGACTTCGTCGGCTGCACGCCGGACGGCTCGTTCAACCTCGATCCGATCTCGTTGGTCTGCAAGGTGTCGTCGGTCGACGGCCGCCCCGCGGTCAAGCTCTCCGACAATCCGGAGAAGGCGACCGGCATGCCCTCGGAGATCGAGCGATATCTGCGCGTGTTCGGCGACGCCGGCCGCGTGCGCAAGCCGGTGCTGGTCTAGTCGCGGCCCCCGCTCTTGATCGAGTAAACCGGGCACGACGAATGCGAGGTATTGGTTTTCCGATACCGCGCCAGTTCCGGTTTACCGGCATTTGAAGCGATCTGCAGGCATTCATTTCACGACGCCTTCACCCTGCGATTCAGACTTTCGCGCTTTTCAGGTCGAGTTAAGCAACCGTCGCTTCTACTTCGCGTTGCAGGCGTAGCGCTCCGCTGGGGGCTTTGCGCGATTTGGGGAACGGCAGGGTGTTTCGCAAAACAGCGACGTCGAGGAAGGGAGGCAGCTTCCTTCACGTCATCAAGCTCGTCTCGCCTTTCGTGATGGTCGTCGTGCTCCAGGCGGCGATCGCGGGATTCAGCCTCGAGGTGATGTCTTCGGTCCGCGCCTATGTCGCGGGCGAAGCGCTGTGGTCGCGTTCGCAAAAGAACGCCGTCTATTTCCTCAATCTCTATCTGCATTCCGGCGACGCCAGCCAGTTCACGCAGTATCAGGCCTCGCTCGCCGTTCCCATCGGCGACGAGTTCGCACGCTGGGCCCTCGAGCGCGATCCGGTCGACCTCGAGGCCGCGCGCATCGGCTTCCTGCAAGGCGGCAATCATCCCGACGACGTTCCGGGATTGATCTGGCTGTTTCGCTATTTCAACCGCGTCAGCTTCCTGCAGGAAGCGATCCGCGAGTGGACGGCGACCGATCCCATGCTGCTGGAGCTCAGCGTCTTCGGCGAGGTCATCCGGTCCGAGTGGAAGAACGGTCCGGTTCGGGACGCGGGCCGCCTGCAAGTGCTGTCGTCACGCCTCTCCGAGCTCAACGCCCAGTTCACGGTGCATGCCAACCGGTTCTCGACCGTCCTCGGCGAAGGCTCCCGCGCCATCAAGCTGACGCTGACCGGCATCAACATCGTCACCGCGGCGACGCTGATCCTGCTCCTGGTCTGGCACACAAGACGGTTGGTGCTGCAACGACAAGCATTCGAAGACGCATTGCATCAAGAGAAGGAACGCCTGGCGTGGCAGGCGTCGCACGACTGGCTGACCGGCCTGTCCAACCGCCGCGCCTTCGAGGCGCGGCTGCAAAGCGAGCTCGACGTTGCCGCGGCCGATTCGCTCAGCCTGATCCTGCTCGACCTCGACCAGTTCAAGAACGTCAACGACAGCTGCGGTCACCTTGCCGGCGACCGCCTGCTCTGCCAGATCTCGTGTCTCCTGCAACAGGACCGGCGTCCGCACGATTTGGTGGCGCGCCTGGGCGGCGACGAATTCGGCCTGATCCTGCCGCAGTGCCCGCCCGCGAGCGCGGTCGATATCGCCGAACGGCTGCGGCGAGCGCTGGAGCTGTTCACCTTCGCCTGGGACGATCGTTGCTTTGCGGTGACCGCCAGCATCGGTGTCGCCTGCATCGCCGACAGCGCCACCACGCTCGAGGACGCAATGCGCCGCGCGGATGCCTCGTGTTATCGCGCCAAGGAGAAGGGACGCAACCGCGTTCAGGTCGACGGCGGAAAACCGGACGTCGTCCTCGTTGCAGCCCGGCCGCGCGAAGCGGCTCGGGCCTGAGGCTGGCCGCCCCTCACCGCACAGACGGAATCCCGAGACCCGCGAGATGCACGTCGATGAACTGCTCGACCTGCTGACGAAGCATTTGCGGCGGCACGGCCACCATGCGCTCCTCGAGGCCGAGCGAGATGATGCCGTGCACGGCGGAGAACAGCGTGCGCGACAGCAGCGCGATCTTCACGTCGTCCGCATCCGGCAATAGCCGCACCAGGGGCGGATGCATCAGCGCGAAAGCATCCATCACCATCTGCAGGATGTCGTCGGGATAAGGACGATCGTCCTCCATCCGGTGCTCGAACAATGAGCGCAGCAGATTGGCGTGCTCGGCGAAGAACTCGAGATAGGTGCCGGCAAGTCCGTACAATTGCCGCACCGGGTCCTCGTCCGGAACCTCGCGGAGCCGGGCCGTGAGCGCCTGAACGGTCTCCCGATTGACGGTCAGGATCACGCCGTCGAAGTCGCCGAACTCGTTATAGACGCTGCCGACGGAACAGCCGGCGGCCTCCGCAACATCGCGAACCTTTAATGATCTCAGGCCTTTAGTCGCGATGATGCCGCGGGCGATCTCCAGTATCTGGAGCCGCCGCCGATTCTTTTTGCGGTCTCGCAGCGATTCTTCTTGAACATTGTTCATTTTCAAGCTACTCATGTGAACATTGTTCAAATTAACCCGGAGACCTGCAAAATGCAAACCCTTGCTGTTGATATCGCCACCACCTTCGTCGATGACGCTGCCGCCCTCGTGACTGGCTCCGGCCGGGCCCTGCTGCGGTTCGCCATGGGCCCGATCAATCGCATCGCCAACGCCTGCGACGTCGCCGGCGTGCTCGCGGAACGTCGGGCAGCCTTCCGGATGTGGCGGGCCAGCCGCGATCGTACGCGTCTCGAAGGGCGCAAGTTCAGCCTTCTTGGCCGCTGCTCGCCGTTTCGCCGCCTCTCCCATCTGACCTGAGACGCGTGCAGCCAGGAACCCTAGGTTCAGCCCGAATCCCGGATCAGGTCGCAAGGAAGGACTCACCATGTCCCGACATTCGCGGTCGATCCCGCTGGCCACCGTGATGCGGTTCAGGTTTTCATCATGGCCCGGGCCATATCCGGCCCAGCGCGGCCGACGCGGCCGCGATCAGATAATTGCGAACCTAACGAGACCAATTGGAGACCAACAGGATCGGAGGAACCGAGGGGACAAAGCCGGCCGGCGACATCCTCGCCGTGCAATTTGCTTAACCCCATGCGCTTCCGGTCGTGACGCCTCACCGGCAACGTAACAACCTCAGGCTGCCTTTCCAAAACAGGACTAGTCATGATCAGGGAATTGATGTCGTCACGCCGCTTTGCGCCGCTGTTCTGGGCGCAATTCTTCTCGGCGCTCAATGACAATGTGCTCAAGAACGCGCTTGTCATCATTCTGCTCTACAGTGCCGCGACCGGCCACGGCGATGCGCTGGTGACGGTGGCCGGCGCCGTCTTCATCTTCCCCTATTTCATCCTGTCCGGGCTCGGCGGCCAGCTCGCCGACAAATATGTCAAATCCGTCGTCGCAAGGCGGCTCAAATTCGCCGAGATCTTCGCAGCGGGCTTTGCCGCCGCCGGCTTCTTCATGCACTCGGTGCCGCTCCTGTTCGCGGCACTCGCCCTGTTCGGCGTCATCGCCGCGCTGTTCGGGCCGGTGAAATACGCCATGCTGCCGGACCAGCTCGATCTCGGCGAGCTCGCGACCGGCAACGCGCTGGTCGAGGGCGCGACCTTCATGGCCATCCTGCTCGGCACCGTCGCCGGCGGCCAGTTCGTCGCCGGCTCCGCGCATATGGGCTGGGTCGCATCGGCCGTGGTCGTGCTGGCCCTGCTGTCCTGGGCGTTCGCGTCCCGCATTCCGCAGACCACGCCCTCCGCGCCCGATCTGCCCGTCGATGCCAATCCCTGGACCTCGACGGTGAGCCTGCTCAGGACATTGCACGCCGACCATCGGCTGTGGGACGGCACCGTGATCGTCTCCTGGTTCTGGCTGGTCGGCGCCATCGTGCTGTCGCTGCTGCCGGCGCTGGTCAAGGAGGTCGTCGGCGGCACCGAGGGCGTGGTGACGCTGTGCCTTGCGATCTTCGCGATCGGCATCGCCATCGGCTCGCTGTTCGCAGCCAGCCTCAGCCACGTTCGCCCGAACCTCGCGCTGGTGCCGATCGGCGCGATCATCATGGGCTTTGCCGGCCTCGACCTCGCCTTCGCGATCGCCGTGACCGCCAAGGGCCAGGACATCACCGCGTCCGGTTTCGCGACCTCGTTCGCGGGCCTGCGCATGCTGGCCGATTTCGTCGCCTTCGCATTCGGCGGCGGCCTGTTCGTCGTCCCCTCCTTCGCCGCCGTGCAGGCCTGGTCGGCGCCCAACGAGCGCGCCCGTATCATCGCCGCCGGCAATGTGCTGCAGGCTGCGTTCATGGTGGTCGGCTCGCTGTTCGTCGCGCTGCTGCAGGCGGCCGGCCTTCATGTCGGCTGGATCTTCTTCGGCCTCGGCGTCGCCAGCTTCGGCGCGGTGTGGTTCGTGCTGACCAAATGGGGCAAGGAAGGCGTGCGCGATTTCGGCGGCCTCCTGTTCCGCGCGCTGTTCCGCACCGAGGTCCGCGGCCTCGAAAACCTGCCGCCCCCGGGCACGCGGATGCTGATCGCGCCGAACCATGTCAGCCTGATCGATGGTCCGCTGCTGCACGCCGTGCTGCCGATCGATGCCAGCTTCGCGGTCGATACCGGCATCGCCAAGGCCTGGTGGGCCAAGCCATTCCTGCGCGTCGTCAAGCACTACACCATGGATCCGACCAAGCCGCTGGCCGCCCGCGACCTGATCAAGCTCGTCGCCGCCGGCGAGCCCGTGGTGATCTTCCCGGAAGGACGCATCACCGTCTCGGGCTCGCTGATGAAGGTCTATGACGGCACCGCGATGATCGCGGACAAGGCCGACGCCGTGGTCGTGCCGGTGCGCATCGAAGGCGCGCAGCGCTCGCATCTCAGCTACCTCAATTCCAGCCAGATCAAGCGCTCGTGGTTTCCGCGGGTGACGGTGACGATCCTGCCGCCGGTCAAGCTTCCGGTCGATGCCGCGCTGAAGGGCAAGGCGCGCCGCAATGCCGCCGGTGCCGCGCTCCAGGACGTGATGATCGATGCCATGGTGAAGAACGCCATGCTCGACCACTCGCTGTTCGAGGCGCTCGGTCACGCCTATCGCGACCGCGACACCGGCAAGGTCATCATCGAGGATGCGCTCGGCACCAAGCTGACCTATCGCAAGCTGATCCTCGGCGCGCAGGTCCTCGGCCGCAAGCTGGACAACGGGACTGCCGTCGGCGAGAATGTCGGCGTGCTGCTGCCGAATTCCGCCGGCGTCGCCGTCGTCTTCATGGCGCTGCAGAACATCGGCCGGGTGCCGGCGATGCTCAACTTCTCCGCCGGCCCGGTCAACGTGCTCGCCGCCATGAAGGCCGCGCAGGTCAAGACCGTGCTGACCTCGAAGGCGTTTATCGAGAAGGGCAAGCTCGACAAGCTGATGGCCGCGATCTCCGCGGAAGCGCGGGTGGTCTATCTCGAAGACGTCCGCGCCTCGATCGGCCTGGCCGACAAGATCAAGGGCCTGCTCGCCGGCACGACGCCCCGCGTCGTCCGCCAGGCCAACGATCCCGCCGTCGTGCTGTTCACGTCGGGTTCGGAAGGCACGCCCAAGGGCGTGGTGCTGTCCCACCGCAACATCCTCGCCAACGCGGCGCAGGCGCTGGCGCGGGTCGATGCCAACGCCAATGACAAGGTGTTCAACGTGCTGCCCGTGTTCCACTCGTTCGGCCTCACGGGCGGAATGATGATGCCGATGCTCGCGGGCATTCCGATCTACATGTACCCTTCGCCGCTGCACTACCGGATCGTGCCCGAGCTGATTTACCAGACCGGCGCCACCATCCTGTTCGGCACCGATACGTTCCTTACCGGCTATGCCCGCTCGGCGCATGCCTACGACTTCCGCACGCTGCGCCTCGTGATCGCCGGCGCCGAAGCGGTCAAGGATCGCACCCGGCAAGTGTTCATGGAGCGCTACGGCATCCGCATCCTCGAAGGCTATGGCGTCACCGAGACGGCGCCGGTGCTGGCGATGAACACGCCGTTGGCCAATCGCCCCGGTACCGTCGGTCGCCTCTCGCCGCTGATGGAAAGCCGCCTCGATCCGGTCCCCGGCATCGAGGAAGGCGGCCGCCTCTCGGTGCGCGGGCCGAACGTTATGCTTGGTTACCTCAGGGCCGAGAATCCCGGCGTGCTCGAAAAGCTTCCCGAGGGCTGGCACGACACCGGCGACATCGTGGCGATCGACGCCGCCGGCTTTATCACCATCAAGGGCCGCGCCAAGCGCTTTGCCAAGATCGCAGGCGAGATGGTCTCGCTGTCCGCGGTCGAAGCCATCGCGGCCACGCTGTGGCCGCAGGCCGGATCGGTCGCCGTGTCGATCCCCGACCAGCGCAAGGGCGAGCGCATCGTGCTGCTGACGACGGAGAAGGGTGCCGAGCGCAGCGCGATGCAGGGCCAGGCCAAGGCGATCGGCGCGTCCGAGCTGACCGTGCCCGCGGCGATCATGGTGGTCGACAAGGTGCCGCTGCTCGGCACGGGCAAGACCGACTATGTCACCGCAACGACGATGGCACGCGAGCAAGCCTCCGCGCCGGAGCGGGAGGTGGCGTAGGAGAGATGCACGAGGCGCCGCGATCAGGCGATGCGCGATGCCCGGGAGTGGTTCTGCTTCACGGCATCGCGCGGACCTCGGCATCCCTGAAGAGGCTGGAACGGGCGCTCCGTGCAACCGGCTTCGCAACGCTGAATATCGACTATTCCAGCCGCAAGAAGCCGATCGCGGCGCTTGCTGACGACATCCACCCGGCGATCGCCCGCTTCGCCGAGCGCGACGCACCGCTGCACTTCGTCGCGCATTCGATGGGCGGCCTCGTGGCGCGCGCCTATATCGCAAGACACCGGCCGGCCCAGCTTGCCGGCGTCGTGATGCTGGGTACGCCGAACGGCGGCAGCGAGGTCGCCGATGTCCTCAGCGGATCCCGGCTCTACCGCGCATTCTATGGGCCCGCCGGGCTCGAGCTCACGACAGCGACCCGGCCGGACGCCCTGCCAGCCGTGGACTATCCCGTCGGCGTGATTGCGGGGAGCCGTTTCATCGATCCCGTCGCCGGACTGTTGATTCTGCCGAGGCCGAATGACGGGCGGGTGTCGGTCCAGAGCTCAATGCTGGCCGGCATGGCCGATCATATCGTCATCAGGGCATCGCATACCCGGCTTCCACGTGACGCCGGCGCGATCGAACAGACCATCGCCTTCCTGCGCGACGGCCGCTTCCGGGCCCGCTAACCGTCACGCCGCCGTCCGTCGCTCCTGCGCATAGCGCACCAGCGCAGCGAAGCGATAGATGCCGTGCACGAATTTGCCGTAGGGCATGGTGACGAACAGCGCGAACACCGCGCCGAGATGCAGGGCGAGCAGCGGGCCCATGGCGGCGGTCTCGCGCAGGACGAGGAGCAGCATGCCGGTGAGCCCGGTCAGGAACAGCATGGCGATGAAGCCGACATCCATGCCGTAACTGAACTCGTCGAGCAACGCTGGATCGCGCTGCATCTTGGCCGTGAACAGACCGATCGGGCCAACGATCAATCCGATGCCGCCGAGCGTGCCCAGCACCACCGGCAGGTCCCACCACGGATACGGCGCCTCGCGGCCGAGCAGATAGTGATAAAGCGTCGCCGCCGACGTCGCGGCAAAGCACAGGATGAAGCCGTAGAACGTCAGGTGGTGATAGAGCTTGCGCCGGTCGGTCGGCTTGTCGTCCTCGTTGTAGCAGCCGACGCCGCCGCCATGGAGATAGCGCAGCTCACCGGCGTCGCGGATCGCCTGGAAGATCGAGCCGCCGTCGGCGCGGCCGCCGATAGGCGGACCGATATCGCGCCAGAAGGCGCGCACGCTCATGCCCAGGGCAAGAACAGCATAGAGGAAGGCAGCGCTGAACAATGCGGCCATCGCGTTGTGCGGCATCAGTCTGTAGAACGCACCGGGACCGGTGTGCACACCGAACAGCACGTTGCGATCATTCAGGGCAGCGAAGCCGAGGATGAAGGCCGCCATGCTGAGCGCAGCGATGATGCTGATAACGAGCCCGTTGCGGGCGAAAGCGCCGGACAGCGCGCCCGGCCAGGCATAGGCCGCATAGGATTCGGCGCGCGCGACCGCGAGCGTCATCGGCACGTTGACATTGAATTCGTGCGGCGGGGAGAACTGGCAGTCGACATAGCAGGCGCCGCAGCCATGGCAGAGATTGGCGAGATAATTGAGGTCGCCGTCGGAGAAGGCGCGGCGCATCTCCATGGCGGGAAACACAGCGCAAAGTCCCTCGCAATAGCGGCAGGAATTGCAGACCGTCATCAGGCGGTCGGTTTCGTCCAGAATTCTGGTTCCGTGCATGGCGCTACTTCGTCAGGCCTTTGCCCTCGAGCCATTTCTGGATCAGGGCGGCGACCTCGAGGTTGTTCTTGTCCATCATCACCATGTGCGAATTGCCCTTGATGCCGGCCTGCGGGAGGTCGACGACGTCGATGCTGCCGCCGGCCGCCTTGATGGCATCGGCAAAGGCGATACCGTTGCCGCGGATCTTAGGCCAGCGCGAATCGCGCTCGATATAGTCGCCGTAGATGATGAGGGTCGGAATGGACTTCAGCACATCCGCCTTGGCGGGATCGCCGATGCCGGCCGGCTCGATCGCGATCAGCGCCTTGACCTTGTCGGGCCGGGCCTGCGCCACCTTGAAGCCGAAGCTGCCGGCCTGGCTGTGGAACAGGATCACCGAGGGGCCGACACGATCGAGCTCGGCGATATAGGCGGCGACGGTCGCGTCATCCGTCGTGGTCCAGCGCGGCACGTTCTGCTTGACGAAGTTCTCATAGCCCTCGACCGGAAACTGGTTGCCCGGCAACAGCTTTCGCTTGGCGGGATCGGGATCGTAGGAGCCCGGACCCTCGCCGATGCGGAAGCGCTCGAATGGATTGGCCGTGGTGAGGAAGACCGGCTCGCCCTTGAAGATGTCAGGGTATTGCGCCCAGCCCGCGCGTCCCCGCTCCACCGCGTCGGAATTGTAGACCGCCCAGCCCTTGCGCAAGAAGTAGTTCAGCCAACCCTCGCGCCCGTCCGGCGTGGTCTCGTAGGTGACGCCGGTCAGTCCGCCGCCGTGCCACATCAGCAGCGGATAGGCGCCCTTCTCGTTGGCCGGCAGGAAATATTGCACGTAAATCTGCTCGACCTGGTAGGTGCCGTTTGGATCGACCTTGGCCGGCACGCCGCCGGGCGTGAACACGACCTCCCTCACGGGCTTGCCGGAGATTTCGACAAGCCGCCCGCCGACATGGAACGAACCCATGTCGCGCAGGGTAATCGGCTCGGCGGCGTGGGCGTGACCTGCGATCAGCAGCGCCGAGAGCGAAGCGATGACAATGCGCGACATGGTTCCTCCCTGACTTTTCTTCGTTCTAGTTTTTCGCATGACGTGCCGCTTCCCGGCCTGCGATCCGTCCGAACACACTGCCGATGGTCATGCCCATGCCGGCGGCATAGCCCTTGCCGAGCACGTTGCCGGCCATGATCTCACCGGCAGCGAACATGTTGGCGGAGGGCTTGCCGTCAGCCATCAGCATCCGCGCTTCTTTGGTTACGCGCGTGCCGAGATAGGTGAAGGTGATGCCAGGCCGCACCGGATAAGCGAGATAAGGCGGCGTCTCGATCTTGCGCGCCCAGTGGGTCTTGGGTGGCGTGATGCCCTCGGTCACGCAATCATCCAGGATGGTGTGGTCGAAGGTGCCGGGCCGCACCGCGGCGTTGAATTCTGTGATGGTCTTTTCCAGCGCAGCCGGATCGAGCTCGAGCTTGCCGGCAAGCTCGGCAATTGTTTGCCCGGCGATCGGCGGGAACAAGGTCGGCATGAAACTGGTGACGACCGTGGAATCGAAGATGATGTAGGCGATCTGATCGGGCTGCGCCGCGACCAGCCGGCCCCAGATCGCATAGCGCTTCGGCCAGATGTCCTCGCCTTCGTCGTAGAATCGCTGCGCGTGCTTGTTGACGACGATGCCGAACACGACGGAGTCGTGCCGCGTGATGATGCCGCCGTCGAATTTCGGCGCGCGGGCATCGATCGCGACCGCATGACACTGGGTGGGATCGCCAACCTCCTGCACGCCCTTGTCGAGCAGCATCTTCAGGATCGAGCCGCGGTTATAGGGCGTGCCGCGGATCAGGAAATTGTCGGCGGCCTCGCCCCAATATTGCTTCAGCCATTCGATGTTGGCTTCGAACCCGCCGGCGGCAGCGACCAACGAAGTCGCGCGGATCTCGGTCGCACCCTTGACCGGCCGCTTGAGGCGCGCGGCCAGGAACATGCCGTCCTCGATCACGAGATCGGTGACCTCGGCATCGTATTCGACGTCGACACCGAGCCGCTCCGCGGTCAGGTACAGCGCGTTCAGCATCGCGCGGCCGCCGCCGAGGAAGAAGGAGTTGGTCCGGCCGAGGCTCAGCGTGCCGCCGAGTGAGGGCTGCCAACGCACACCTTGCTCCACGATCCAGTTCAGGATGTCCTTGGACTCCCGGATCATGTGGCGGGCGAGCACCTCGTCGGTCTGCCCGCCGGTGACGCGCAGCAGATCCTCCCAAAACTCCTCTTCGGTGTAAGGGCCGGTCAGGATTTCGGTGGCGGCGTCGTGGGCGCAGCGCATATTGCGGGTATGGCGCGTGTTGCCGCCACGGTAGAACTTTGGCGCGCCTTCGAGCACCAGCACGGACGCGCCGCCGCGCCGCGCCGCGATCGCCGCGCACAGCGCCGCGTTGCCGCCGCCGATCACCAGCACGTCGTATTTGCTGTTCATGCCGTCTGCCCGATGCGACGAAGTTGGAAATATTCTGCGCGCCGGCGGCCGCGGTCAACCAGGCCGCCATTGCGTACTTTTGTATACAAAGATATACATTGGCGGGACAAGCGCCATCTTCGCATGGGCAGGATGCACTTTGCGTTCCGAGGACAAATGGCCAGACGACCGGCAAAGGCAGGCGGATCAATCACGCGTGGCGGGGGCGTCGCGCTGGGTGAAGCCGTGTTCCGCTCGCTCTGCGAGGCTCTCCAGGCCGGCAGCTACCGTGCCGGCGACCGATTGCGCGAGGAAGAGGTCGCCCAGCGGCTGAAGGTCAGCCGCACGCCGGTTCGCGAAGCGTTGGGCCGGCTCGCCGCACGCGGCTTTGTCGAGCCCGCCGGCGGCCGCGGCGTGATCGTCCGCAACCTGGACATCTCGGAGGTGCTCGAGCTCTACGCCATGCGCGAGATCATGGAAGGCGCCGCCGCGCGCCTCGCCGCCGAACATGCCTCAACGCCGGAGATCGACGCGCTCAGCGATATCGAGCAGGCTTTCGTCGAGGCCTCCGCGACCGACGCCGCGGAGATGGCAGGAGACATGGCAAGGCTGAACCGCGCCTTACACGAGGCGATCTGCCGCGCCGCGCGCAACCGCTATCTCGACAACGCCTCGCGCGAATTACAGGACTGGATCGCCCTGCTCGGTCCGACCACCTTCACCGTATCGGGCCGTCCCTCGACCAGCCATGGCGAGCACCAGGCGATCATCGACGCCATCGCAGCACGCGACGGCGACAAGGCGGAGCAGCTCGCACGCGCCCATATCCGCGAGGCGCTGCGCTGCCGGCTAAAACTGTTGCAGAAGCAGTAGGCGCGAGCCGCCTCAGGCCAGCACGTCCGCGACGACCGCTTTGACAACGTCCCTTACATCGGCAGGCTTGAGCCGCACCTGCAGGCTGCGCTGGCCACCATTGAGATAGACGAGATCATGCGCGAGCGCGCTCTGCTCCATCACGGTCAGTACCTGCTTGCGCTGCCCGAACGGGCTGATGCCGCCGACCTTGTAGCCGGTGACACGTTCGGCCTCGGCCGGCTTCATCATCTGCGCCGACTTGCCGCCCGCGGCCCCCGCGAGCTTCTTCATCGAGACTTCCTGGTCGGACGGAACGACGACGCAGACCGGCTTGCCGTCGACCAGCGCCATCAGCGTCTTGAGGACGCGCCGCGGGTCTTCACCGAGCGCGGCGGCGGCCTGGAGGCCGATGCTCTCGGCGTCAGGATCGTAGTCGTAGGCGTGGACGGTGAAGGCGACACCGGCAGCGGTGAGCGCGCGGGTGGCTGGAGTAACTTTGGACATAGCTGATGTCTACCATCGTCATCGCGGGGAGCGAAGCGGCGAAGCAATCCAGACTGTCTCCGCGGAGGGATTCTGGATTGCTTCGCTGCGAAGCAATGACGACGTGGGCACATTTGCCCACCGCGCCCTCGGCGTCGTCCCCGCGCACGCGGGGACCCATAACTACAGGAAGTAGTTTTGCGAAGACCAATTGTTCGGGACCAAGACCGTCCACAACCGCGAGATCACGCAGTATGGGTCCCGGCGTTCGCCGGGACGACACCAGTTGTTTGGCGGCACCGAGCCGCCAACTAACGCCTTCCCCTACTCCGCCGCGTCCCGCATCTCCGCCCGCTCGGCTCTCGCCGCGCAGAACTTGAACTCCGGAATCTTGCCGAACGGATCTAGCGCCGGGTTGGTGAGCAGGTTCGCCGCTGCCTCCGCGTAGCAGAACGGCATGAACACCATGTTCTCGGGCACGTCGCGGTCGGAGCGCACCTTGACCTCGACCGCGCCGCGGCGGGTCTCCAGGCGAATGAAATCGCCGGGCGCGAGCTTCTTCTTGCGCATGTCCTTCGGCGACATGAAGGCCACCGCCTCGGGCTCGATCTGGTCGAGCACCTGGGCGCGGCGCGTCATCGAGCCGGTGTGCCAGTGCTCCAGCACGCGGCCGGTCGACAGCACCATGGGATATTCGTCGTCCGGAATCTCGTCCGGCGGGATCACCTTGGCCGGCACGATCTTGCCGCGGCCGCTCGCGGTGGGGAAGCCCGTGGTGAAGATGATCTCGTTGCCGGGCTTGTCCAGAGCATCGACCGGATAGGTGACCGCGCCTTCGCGCACCAACCGCTCCCAAGTGATGTTCTTCAGCGACGGCATCAGCTGTGCCATTTCGGTGAAGACGTCGCCGGGGCCGGCATAATTCCACGGCAGGCCCATGCGCTTGCCGATCTCCTGGATGATCCAGAGATCCTGCCGCGCATCGCCCGGCGGCTTGATCACCTGGCGCGCGAGCTGCACGCGGCGATCGGTGTTGGTGAAGGAGCCCTCCTTCTCTGCGAACGCCGAGGCCGGCAGGATCACGTCGGCGTGGAACGCGGTCTCGGTGACGAAGAGATCCTGCACCACGAGATGATCGAGCATGGCGAGCGCGTGTCGCGCGTGCTGCAGATCCGGATCGGACATCGCGGGGTTCTCGCCCTCGATATACATGCCCTTGATCTCGCCGGCATGGATCGCGTTCATGATCTCGACCACGGTCAGGCCGCGGACGGGATCGAGATCCTGCTGCCAGAGTTTTTCGAAGCTGCCGCGCAGATCGTCGCGGCCGACGGGCTGATAATCCGGCAGGAACATCGGGATCAGGCCGGCGTCGGACGCTCCTTGCACGTTGTTCTGGCCACGCAGCGGATGCAGGCCGGTGCCGGGACGGCCGACCTGGCCGGTGATCAGCGCCAGCGCGATCAGGCAGCGCGCGTTGTCGGTGCCGTGGACATGCTGGCTGATGCCCATGCCCCAGAAGATGATCGACGACTTCGCGCGCGCATAGGTGCGCGCCACTTCGCGCAGCGTCTGCGCCGGGATGCCGCAGATCGCCTCCATCTTCTCCGGCGTGAACTCCTTGATCTTCTCCTTGAGGTCCTCGAAGCCTTCGGTGTAGCCGGCGATGTACTGGTCGTCGGTCAGGCCTTCGGTGATGATCGTGTTGATCATCGCGTTCAGCATGGCGACGTCGGAGCCGGGCTTGAACTGCAGATGCTTGGTCGCGTGCCGCGACAGCGTCTGCCGGCGCGGATCCATCACGAACAGTTTTGCGCCGTTTTGCTTCACGGCGTTCTTGATGAAGGTCGCGGCCACCGGGTGGTTCACGGTCGGATTGGCGCCGATCACGATGATCACTTCGGCATCCATCGCAGCTGCGAACGGCGCCGACACCGCGCCCGAGCTCAGGCCTTCGAACAGCGCCGCCACCGAAGAGGCGTGGCACAGACGGGTGCAATGATCGACATTGTTCGAGCCGAAGCCGGTGCGCACCAGCTTCTGGAACAAATAAGCCTCTTCGTTCGAGCCCTTGGCCGAACCGAAGCCGGCCAGCGCCTTCACGCCCTTCTCGTCGCGGATCTTGACGAGGCCCTTGGCGGCGATGTCGAGCGCTTCTTCCCAGCTCGCTTCGCGGAAATGGGTGAAGGGATTGGCCGGATCGACCTGGTCGTTGGCATCCTTCTTCGCATTCGGCAGCCGCACCAGCGGCTTCGTCAGGCGATGCGGATGGTGGATGTAGTCGAAGCCGAAGCGGCCCTTGACGCAAAGACGGTTGTGATTGGCGGGGCCGTCCCGGCCTTCCGCATAGATCACCTTCTCGTCCTTGACCTCGTAGGTCACCTGGCAGCCGACGCCGCAGAACGGGCAGAGCGAGTCCACCTTCTTGTCCGCGTAAGTCACGCGGGTCTGCTTGTCGTCCAGCATCACGGCCGGCATCAGGGCGCCGGTCGGGCAGGCCTGCACGCATTCACCGCAAGCGACGCACGTGGACTCGCCCATGGGATCGTCGAAATCGAACACGATCTTCGAGCCGTGGCTGCGATAGGCCATGCCGATGACGTCGTTGACCTGGACCTCGCGGCAGGCGCGCACGCACAGGCCGCACTGGATGCAGGCATCGAGGTTGACGCGCATCGCCGGATGGCTGGCGTCGGTCGCCCAGCGCTCGGCGGCGGGGAAGCGGCTCTCGGTGACGCCGGTCGCCTCGGCCCAGTGCCAGAACTTCGAATCCGGATCGTGCGAGGTCTCGCGCGCCGGCTGGTCGGCGACGAGCAGCTCCATCACCATCTTCTGCGCAGCCGTCGCCCGCGCGCTCTCGGTCTTGACCTTCATGCCGACCGACGGCGTACGCTTGCAGGATGCAGCGAGCACGCGTTCGCCCTCGATCTCGACCATGCAGGCGCGGCAATTGCCGTCCGGGCGATAGTCGGGCGCCGGCGAATAACAGAGATGCGGAATGTCCCGCCCCTGCCGCTTGGCGACTTGCCAGATGGTCTCGCCGGGTTTGGCTTCGACCTGCTTGCCGTCGAGCTCGAACGTAATCTTGGTCATTCGGCCGCTTCCTTGAACTCGTCAGGGAAATATTTGATCACGGTGGCCAGCGGATTCGATGCCGCCTGTCCAAGCCCGCAGATCGAGGCATCGCGCATCGCCTGGCTCAATTCCTCCAGGAGAGCGCGGTTCCAGACCGGCTTCTGCATCAGCTGCGCCGCTTTCTGGGTTCCGACGCGGCACGGCGTGCACTGGCCGCAACTCTCGTCCTCGAAGAATTTCATCAGGTTCAGCGCCGCCGCGCGCACGCTATCCTTCTGCGACAGGACCACGATCGCGGCCGATCCGATGAAGCAGCCGTATTTCTCCAGCGTGCCGAAATCGAGCGGAATGTCGTCCATCGACGCCGGCAGGATGCCGCCGGAGGCGCCGCCTGGCAGGTAAGCATAGAACTGATGGCCGTCGGCCATGCCGCCGCAATATTCGTCGATCAGCTCGCGAATGGTGATTCCGGCTGGCGCCAGCTTCATGCCGGGATTTTTCACGCGGCCCGAGACCGAGAAGCTGCGCAGCCCATGCCGTTCATGACGGCCATGGCCCTTCCACCACTCGGCGCCCTTCTCGACGATGTCGCGCACCCACCACAGCGTCTCGATGTTGTTGATCAGCGTCGGCAGGCCGAACAGGCCGACCTGGAACGGGTAAGGCGGCTTGTGCCGGGGCAGGCCGCGCTTGCCCTCGATGCTTTCCAGCAGCGAGGATTCCTCGCCGCAGATATAGGCGCCGGCGCCGCGGCGCATGTGCAACGTCGGACCGCCCGGCGGGAGCTTCGCGATCTCGCGCTCCAGGATCTCGCGCGAGGCCGGATATTCGTCGCGCAGATAGATGTAGACATCGGAGGCCTGCACCACATGCGCGCCGATCAGCATGCCTTCGATGAAGCGGTGCGGATCGCTTTCGAGATAGACCCGGTCCTTGAACGTGCCGGGCTCGCCCTCGTCGCCGTTGATCGCCATCAGCCGCGGACCGGGCTCGCCGAGCACGGCGCGCCATTTACGGCCCGTGGGGAAGCCGGCGCCGCCGAGGCCGCGCAGCGAAGCGTTGTCGAGCGCCTTCAGGAGATCGTCGGTCGACAGTTCTCCCGAGCGCAGGCGACCCAGCAACTTGTAGCCCCCATCGGCGAGATAGGCGTCGTAGCCGATATATTTGGGCAGATGGGCGTGGGTATCACCGGCCTTCGCGGCCGCCATCACGTTGGAGACGGTCGCGTGATCGACGAAATTGTGCCCGACTTCCGCGGCAGGCGCAGTGTCGCAGCGGCCGACGCAGGGTGCCCGGACGACACGGATGCCGGGACCGCCAGCACTTTGCAGATCCTCGAGCAGCTTCTCGCCGCCGAGCATCGCACAGGTCAGGGAGTCGCAGACGCGGATCGTCAGCGGCGCGATGTCGGGCTCGCCCTCCTTCACCACGTCGAAATGCGCGTAGAACGTCGCGGTCTCGAACACTTCGGCGAAGGCGAGCTTCATCTCGTCGGCGAGCGCGGCGAGATGCGCGGCCGAGATCTGGTGATATTTGTCCTGGATCAGGTGCAGATATTCGATCAGCAGATCGCGCCGCCGCGGCCTGTCGCCGAGCAGTTGTTCGATCTCGTGCGCGGCGGTGGGGTCGACCTGGCGCCCCTTGGGCGTGGCCTTGGCTCGCTTGCGTCCCTCGCCCGGGTGTTCGAACGAGCGGACCTGATGCACGTCATGGCTCATCGATGAATCTCGTAGCCCTTCTTTAGAACAAGTCCAACCTTAGCCTTTGGCATACCAGATGCCAAGAAAATTCTGGCGTTCCAATAAGCGTTTAAGGGGCACGCGGCCAACGAGCCCCATGCCCCCATCGAACGGGATAGTGCCCCTTCTCAGCTCTTGTTCATGCACTCTTCGATGTAGAACCAGCGGTCGTCGCCAGCGAGGCCCTTGGACTTCACCTCGGCGCGGCAGGCCTTCAGCTTCGGCTTGTTGGCCGCCCACTTGGCCTTCATGTCCTTCAGCTTTTGCATGGAGAGCTTGATCTTTCCCGGCTTGGCCTCGGTCGTAGCAGCGGGTGCAGCGGGCGCGGTCTGTGCAGATGCGGTGTGGAGGCCCGCGGCCAGCAGCATGGCGGCGAGGCAGATACGAGTGCGAAACATGAAAATCCCCCTAGGTCCCATTCTCGATGATTCTTGAAAGACGAATGTCGCGGGACGCCGACCATCGGCATCCCGCGACCGTGTCGACTGCGATCAGAAAATCTTGACCGCGCTCTCCAGCGTCTTCCAGACTCCCCAAGCCAGGGGAATGCCGACGAAGGCCCAGAACATCGCCGCCTTTGCGTCGAGGCCGCCAAAGCCGATACCGTAAGAGCCGTGCGGCCCCGCGGCTGCAGCGCTGGCGCTCGCCGCCTGCAGCTTGGCGACATCGGCCTCCTTCATGTGCCACTTCGAATCGACCGGCTTGATCAGGTAGTTGCAGATCAGGCCCGCGATCAGCATCGCGCAGAGGATGTACATGGTGGTGTTGTAGAGCTGGTCGCGCGGCACGCCGGCCGCGAGCTGGAACTCGCGGATGTAGTTCACCACGACGGGGCCGATGATGCCCGCCGTCGACCACGCCGTCAGCAGCCGCCCGTGGATGGCGCCGACGAACTGGGTACCGAACATGTCGGCGAGATAGGCCGGCACGGTGGCGAAGCCGCCGCCATACATCGACAGGATGATGCCGAAGCCGAGCACGAACAGCAGCTTCGAGCCCATCGCCGCGAAGGTCGGCGCCAGCGCGTAGAGCGCGATGCCGAGGATGAAGAACGTGTAGTAGGTGTTCTTCCGTCCGATCTTGTCCGACAACGAAGCCCAGAAGAAGCGGCCGCCGATGTTGAACAGCGACAGCAATCCAGCGAAGCCCGCGGCGATCGCGGCGATCTGCGCCTTCTGTCCGGCATCGAGCGCGTTGAAGCCGACATCAGGCAGGCCGATCAGCTTGCCCGCGAAGATCTCCTGCAGCATCGGCGAGGCCATACCGATCACGCCGATACCCGCCGAGACGTTCAGGCAGAGCACCCACCAGATCAGCCAGAACTGCGGCGTCTTGTGCGCGTCGTTGAGATGGACGTTGTTCTTCGAAATCATCGCGTTGGCCTTGACCGGCGGGGTCCAGCCCTCGGGCTGCCAGCCGGGCGGCGGCAGGCGATAGCGGAACGCGCCGATCATCATGAACACGAAGTAGATGACGCCCATCGCGACGAAGGTTTCCCAGACGCCGACCGAGGTCGGGCTCTTGAAGTAGTTC
The DNA here is from genome assembly GCF_015291745.1 of Bradyrhizobium sp. CCBAU 53351. Taxonomy (NCBI): domain Bacteria; kingdom Pseudomonadati; phylum Pseudomonadota; class Alphaproteobacteria; order Hyphomicrobiales; family Nitrobacteraceae; genus Bradyrhizobium; species Bradyrhizobium sp. CCBAU 53351. The sequence goes on along the minus strand of NZ_CP030059.1, from coordinate 1,549,681 downwards.
ATCAGCAGGTTCGCCAGCGGCGCGCCGATCATGGCGCCACCGCCGAAGCCCATGATCGCCATGCCGGTCGCCATGCCGCGACGATCGGGGAACCATTTGACGAGCGTCGACACCGGGGAGATGTAGCCGAGGCCGAGACCGATACCGCCGATCACGCCCGAACCCAGCCACAACAGCCAAAGCTGATGGGTGTAGACGCCGATCGCACCGAGGAAGAGACCGCCGCACCAGCAGAGCGCCGAGACGAAGCCCGCCTTGCGCGGCCCGACGCGCTCCAGCCAGCCGCCCCAGACCGCAGCCGCGATACCGAGCAGCACGAAGAACAGGGTGTACATCCATCCCATGCTGGCGACCTTCCAGTCGCAGCTGGTCGTGAACAGTTCCTGCCACAGCGACATGTCCGGACAGGCCTTCGGCGCAGTCAAACCGATCGCGCGCGACAGCGGCAGCCAGAACACCGAGAAGCCGTAGGCCATGCCGATGCAGAGATGGATGCACAGCGCCGCCGGCGGCACCAGCCAGCGATTGAAGCCGGCGGTCGCGATGGTCCGCTCGCGATCAAGAAAACCCGCGCCAGCACCTGAAAGTGTCCCAGCGCCTTCGATTGCAGTCATGCATTCCTCCCCTCAGCCACCCTTCTGAGCAGCCTGCCGCTACTATCCTGTTCCTCAGCTCGCTGCGGTGCAGACAATTGCCCCTGCTGCCCCGCACCATCATCCGACGCGCGCCAGGATCGTCACGCGCATCCTTAGTGTTAAACCCCTCGCGCGGGGCGCTATGCCCGATACGACGTGCAGGCTTCGTGAGCGGCCCGTTGATCCGCGTATCGCAGACAAGACTCAACCTCCGCGCCTGCACGGAGAAAGTCAATTTGGGCAGAAGCCATGATCGATGTCGATAGACAAAAGGTCGGTATCAGTGAGGTAACGCTCACGAATGCGGTGCACCATTGGCGCCACCTATCGAGCCATTTGCTTTTTCTATCAAGAACACGATGCGCGCGTCGTTGCGCTCGGTGATCTCCACCGTGTCGCCGGTCTCGCGAATCAGGTTCGGAATGTCAATCACCGACAAGGGATCGGTGCAGTGAACCTCGAGCTGATCGCCCGGTTGCAACGGCTTGAGCGCCTTGCGCGTCTTCAGCGCAGGCAGCGGGCATTTCAGTCCGGTGAGGTCGAGCGTCGTTCTGGTCATGGGCGCAACATGGCGAGGTGAGGCAACGACGTCAACGCAGCCGCTCAGAGCAGATCGGCATAGGACAAGAAACCTACGCTGTGCCCCGGCTCAACGCCCGTGACGCTCTCACCGAGCTCGACCAGGCCATCAGTCTCGACCAGCGAGGACAGCAGCCCCGCCCCTTCGCGTGGAAACTTGATGGCCTCGAGCCGGCCGTCCTGCGCACGCCGCAGGGATACACGAACGTATTCGCGCCGACCTGCCTTCTTCTTGTAGGTAAACGCCGCGCGCAACGGGATCGGTGTCAACGGCTCCGGCAGGCCGCCCGCCAGCGCCAGCACCGTCGGCCGCACCACGTGGACGAACGTCACGAAGCTCGCGACGGGATTGCCGGGCAGTCCGATCAGCGGCGTGCCGTCGATGATGCCCATCGCCACCGGCCGGCCGGGCTTGATCGCCATCCGCCACAGCACCAGCGAGCCGATGCTCTCGACCGCGGCCTTGACGTGGTCCTCCTCGCCGGTCGAGACGCCGCCGGTGGTGAGGACCAGATCGTGGCGCCCTGCAACCTGCTTCAAGCCGTTCGCGAGCGAAGTCCGCTCGTCGCGGAGAATGCCGAGATCGCTGACCTCGCAGCCGAGACGGCGCAGCATCGCCATCAGCATGAAGCGGTTGGAATCGAACAGCTGCGCGGCGGCGCGTGTCTCGCCGGGGGACGCCAGCTCGTCACCGGTCGAGAACACGGCGACACGGATGCGCCGGACGACGTCCAGTCTTGTGAGGCCGAACGCGGCGGCGAGAGCAACATGCTGCGGCCGCAGGCGCTGGCCGGCGTGCAGCGCGATCTGTCCCTGAGGGATGTCCTCGCCGGCGGGGCGCACATTCGCGCCCGGCTTCAGCCCCGGCGGCAGCACGATCCGACCGGAATCGTCGATGCGGACGTCCTCCTGCATGAAGACGGTTTCGGCCTCCGGCGGCATCGGCGCGCCCGTGAAGATGCGCGCGGTGTGGCCGGGCTTGATCGGTGCCTGCGCGAGCCCGCCGGCCGGGATGCGACCGTCAAGCGGGAGCGCTTGCTCGGCGCGATCGGGAACATCGGCATTGCGCACGGCATAGCCGTCGACGGCCGAGTTGGTGAAGGGCGGCAGCGGCAGCGGCGCCGCGACATCGCGCGCCAGCACGCGACCGTCTGCATCGACGAGAGACACCGTCTCCAGATCGGCGATCGCGTTGACGCGCGTCGTGATGAGACCAACGGCCTCGTCGACCGACATCATCGGGCCGCCGAAGGCAAAGCAATCGTCCGAGAGTTGCGCCATGGTGCCTCGTCAGCGTATCGCGGCGCTCTTCGCAACCGCTTCCTCGACCGGCATCGCCGCGCGCAGCAGCAACGCCGCGGCCGCCTCGATGTCGTCGAGATGGACAGTCGGCAGCCGGGTGTCAATGGCGGTGTCGGCCGCGATGCCGGCAATGCCGGGATCGTCGGGAAACAGCAGCGGTTTGCCGTTCGCCGCGCGATGCACCTCGATCTTGCGATGCGGCTCGCGCTTGAAACCCTCGACCACGACGAGATCGACCGCGGACAGCTTGCCCAACAGTTCCGGCAGCCGCGGCTCCGCCGCCCCGCGCAATTCGTGCATCAGGGCCCAGCGGTTCGACGACGCCACCAGCACCTCGGAGGCGCCGGCCTCGCGATGGCGCCAGGAATCCTTGCCGGGCACGTCGACGTCGAACTGGTGGTGCGCATGCTTGATCACCGAGACGCGCAGGCCTTGCGCGTTGAAATGCGGGATCAGCCGCGCCAACAGCGTGGTCTTGCCCGCACCGCTCCAGCCTGCAAGGCCGATGACTTTCATTCCAGCTCTCTTTTCGCAACCAACGACCGCTGACGGAACCTCCGGCTCCACCCCGTCATTGCGAGTGCGGCGAAGTAATCCAGACCATCTCCGCGGATGTATTTCTGGATTGCTTCGCTGCGCTCGCAATGACGCCGAGGCAGCATTTCGCTCTTTCGCCGCCATGCTTATATCGGCTTGGCCCGAATGTCATGCTAACCTCGCCGCCATGATGCAAATGGACAAAGCCCCGGTGCCCCTGATCATCCCTGACCCGGACGACCCGCGCCTGACCCAGAGCGTGACCGGGACCGACCAGACCGGCGCCAGGGTCGAGATCAAGGTGCCGATGGAGCGGCCGCTGACGCTCTATTTGAATTCCCAGGAGATCGTCACCATGATGACGATCGGCGACTACCCCGAATATCTGGCGCTCGGCTATCTGCTGAACCAGAACATGCTGAAATATAATGACGCCGTCACCGAGGTCGAATACGACGACGATCTCCAAGTGGTCGTGGTGCGCACCGAGCATCACACCAATTTCGAAGCCAAGCTGAAGAAGCGCACGCAGACTTCGGGCTGCGCGCAGGGCACGGCTTTCGGCGACCTGCTGGAGGCAGTCGAGAGCGTCGCGCTGCCGAAGGCGGAGCTGCGCACATCCTGGCTGTACCAGATGACGCAGACCATCAACACCATGCCCTCGCTCTATCTCGAGGCCGGCGCGATCCACGGCTGCGTGCTGTGCAAGGAGGGCACTCCGCTCTGCTACACCGAGGACGTCGGGCGTCACAACGCCGTCGACAAGATCGCGGGCTGGATGTATCGCCACCGCGTCGATGCTTCCGACAAGATCCTCTACACCACGGGGCGCCTCACCTCGGAGATGGTGATCAAGACGGTTCGCATGGGCATTCCGATCCTGGTGTCGCGCTCCGGCTTCACCGCCTGGGGCGTCGATCTCGCGCGTCAGGTCGGGCTGACGCTGGTCGGCCGCACCCGCGGCAAGCGCTTCATCGTCCTCGCGGGCGAAGAGCGCATCGTCTACGACCAGGACCTCGCTTACGTCGAGGAGGAATCGGCCAAGCACAAGCGCAAGGGTGAAGGTGGTGACGACTGAATTTCCAGCCACGACTATTCCGCCAACTCTTGGCGTGCTGCTCGCCGGCGGCCTCGCGCGGCGCATGGGTGGCGGCGACAAGCCGATGCGCACCATCGGCGGCCGCACCATTTTGGAGCGCGTGATCGCGCGCCTGAAACCTCAATGCACCGGACTGATCCTGAATGCCAACGGAGAGCCCGCGCGCTTCGCTTCCTTCGGCCTGCAGGTCGTCCCCGACGACGTGCCCGGCTTTCCCGGCCCGCTCGCCGGCATTTTGGCCGCGCTCGATTGGACCGCGGCGAACCGGCCGGACGTCGACTGGGTGCTCAGCGCCGCCGGCGATTGCCCGTTCCTGCCGCGCGATCTGGTGGCCCGGCTGCATGACGCACGCGAACGCCAGAACGCGCAGCTCGCGGTCGCCGCATCCGGCGAGCAGTCGCATCCCGTGATCGGCCTGTGGCGGGTCGCCTTGCGCGGCGAGCTGCGTCACGCGCTGGTCGTCGAAGACCTCCGCAAGATCGACCGCTGGACCGCACGCTATCCACTCGCGACCGTGACGTGGCCGGCCGAGCCGCTCGATCCGTTCTTCAACGCCAACACGGTCGAGGACATCGCCGAAGCCGAGCGGTTGGCCGCGCTGGACGACGCGGCCTGAGGGTCTCTCCTGGCCGGTGAACCGGACCAAGGAAGGCAGCGACCAATATTGGGACGCTGCCCCGGATGAGCCATGGCCGACTCTCTCTTGGACATCATTTTCGATGTCGTCGACGTCGCGTTCGATGTCTCGGACGTGATCGATCGCACGAAGCAGCTGAGCAAGCCTGACACCGTCGAGGTCCCGCAGGATCCAAAGCCGTTGCCACCCGCCGCACAGCGCGCGCTGGCGGAAGCCGAAGAGCGGCAGCGCAGGCGCGAGCAGGTCGATCAAGCCGCCATCGGCACTGACCCGGTATCGTAGCGGAAAGCCCGGTGCGCGCGCTCGAACGGCGCGAGGACATTCTAAGCAGGTCGAAATCCAGCCCGCTCCAGCGCTGTGCGCGCCTCGTCCGAACCAAGGGCATCGAGAAAAGCCTGCACGGCCGGACGCTGTTTGCGCGCCGTCACCAGCGCAAAATCATAATGCTCTTCCGCGAACGGAATGAAACCGAGGCCGACCGCGTGGGCGACCGGCGCAATGGTCATGCCCCAGTCGGCGCGGTGCTGCGCGACGGCCGCCGCGACTGCGTTGTGCGACCGCGGCTGGTTCCAATAGCCTTCCGGCCGCGCCCCGCCGAGCAGCCGGTCGATCAGGATGCGCGTGCCGGCACCCTGATTGCGGTTGACCATGATGCAGGCGGAATCAGCGAGCGCGGCAGCGACGGCCTGCTTCGCATCGAGGCCGTCGAAACGCCTGTCGCCTTTGCGGAAGACGATGCCCTGCATCCGCCGCCAGCCGGGCACGAGTTCGAGCCCCTCGACGAGATAGGGCGAATTGTAGGTCTCGCTCTTGTCGTCGAACAGATGGATCGGCGCGAGATCGCATTCGCCGCGCTTCGCCGCGGCAAGCCCACCGAGGCTGCCGACCGCGATCGAGCGCACGGCGAGGCCGGCATGCGCAAGCTGCGCCGTGACGAGATCCAGACCTGTGCAATGGCTGCCGACGATGACGACATCGGGGACCCGCACATGAGGTGTGAACAGCGTCACCTCGGCTTCGGTCCCGGCCGGCATCTGGTCGGCGAGCGCATCGATGCGCAGGAAACCATCGGCCTGCGCGAAGGACGTAATCGCGCCAGACCCCTTGCCGGAGGGATAGGCGATCAGGCCATCCCTGCCCTCGACCAGCGAGACCATGACGAATTCGGTGCGACCGAGCTCGGACGCAATGCGCACCGGCACGGTCGCGTTGACCCTGGCATCGGCGCGCGGCGGCAGGCCGGCCAGCTTGCGCAGCACCGGCACGATCATGTCGTGGAAGGTGAACATCGCCGAGGTCGGAAAGCCCGGCAGGATCACCACCGGCTTGCCGTCGCACACCGCAAGACACAGCGGCTTGCCGGGCTTGAGCGCAACGCCATGCGCGATGATGCCGGGCGCGCCGAGCCGGCCGATGATGCGATGGGACAGGTCGCCCGCGCCTTTGGACGTGCCGCCTGACAGCACCAGCATGTCGGCATCGGCGAGCGCGGCACGCATGGCAGCTTCGAGCTTGGCTTCATCGTCGGGAATCGCGCCCAGGAAGATCGCCTCGCCGCCGTTCTCGTCGATCGCGGCCGCGACGATGGCGCCGTTGGTGTCGTAGATCCCGGCAGGCGCGAGCCTCTGGCCCGGCTGCACCAATTCATCGCCGGTCGAGATCACGGCCACACGTGGCTTGCGCGCGACCTTCACCTCGGCGATGCCGCACGCGGCCAGCATGCCGATCTCGCGCGAGCCGATGACGGTGCCGGCACGCAGCAGCGCCTCGCCGCGCGCGATGTCGGATCCGGCATAGGAGACGAATTGCCCGGGAGACGTGGCGCGACGAACCTCGATGGCATCCGCCCCCGCCGGCTGGGTGTGCTCGACCATGACGACGGCATCGGCGCCACGCGGCAGCGGGCCGCCGGTGGCAATCGCCGTTGCGGTTCCAGCCGCCACTTGCAGCGCCGGCGCGGTGCCGCAGTGGATGGTTTCGCCGTTCAGCCCAAGACGCACCGGCTTGCCTTCGCCGGCCGCAACGAGATCCCCCGAACGCACGGCAAAGCCGTCGACATTGGAACGGTCGAACGGGGGAACATCGATCGGCGCCGTGACGTCTTCGGCGAGCGCCGCGCCAAGCGCAGCACCAAGCTTGCGCGTTTCGCACGGCAGCGCGCGCGGGAACAGCGCCGCCTCGAAGCGCGCCAGCGCCTCCTCGCGCGAGAGGATCTTGAGGAACTGCTCCTGTTCGAGCGCGCTGCGGTCTGGTGGCTTCGGGATCATCGTCATGCCGGAACCCATATCACTCCCGCATCAGATAGGCATCGACAGGCTCACCTGCCGCAAATCCCTCGTGATTGCCTGATATGAGCAACCAGGCATCCGCGCCGGCCATCGCCTGAAACGGCCATTCGCCCACGGCAAGCGGCCTCCACGCCTTGTGTTCCTCAGCCAGCAGCGCGATCTCGGCGATGCCGACGCTGGAGGCAATCTTGCGTGATAGCGGCAAGGTGATCTGACGTCGCCGTTGTCGCGCCGACAGGCGATCGACGAGCGGCAGCACGAGCGCGAGCCAGGCCGCGAGCGCTGCATCGGGCGAGCCGGGCAAGGCGACGGCGGGAACATTGCCGAGGCGCGCAACCGCGGCGGTGAGCCCGGGCCGAAGCGCGAGACCATGAGCAAGCACCTCGCCGCGCTCGGCCAGCGCCGTGACGGCTGCGTCGTGGCGGCCGACACCGCTGCCGCCGATCGTCACGACGAGATCGCAGGCGTCATCGGTGACGGCCTCCGCGATCGATGCAGCAGCACGCGCACCGGCTTCATGCATCTCAACATGCAGTCCCGCGGCACGCGCGATCTCGGCAATCAAATGCGTCGTCGCCGTCGCACCGGGCACGTTGACGAGACGCAGCCGCGGTCGGCGCACGCTCAGCTTCCCGACACCTGCAACGCGCGCGAGCAACAGAGTGGCGGGGGTGACCGGGCGCCCCGCGACCACAACGGCCGTATGTTCTCCGATGTCGCCGCCGGCGCGCCTGACGCCCTGCCCCGGCACGCCCTCCGCCAGCACCTGCACGAGCGGGCCCGATACCTCCACCGCGTCGGCATCGAGCACACAGTCGCATCCTGCCGGCATCGCTTCGCCGGCCTCGACCCATTGCGGCTCTTTCGTCAGAGGCGGCGGCGAATAAGAGGACGCGCCGACGAGATCATTGGCACAGAGCGCCCAGCCGTCCGCGGCGGCAATGTCGTGCGGCGGATGGGCGGTAAATAGCGCAGTGCCCGCCGCGATGCAGCCGGCCGCGTCGGACAGCGGCAACTCCACCGGTGCAAGCGGCTCGAGCCCGTTCAGCAACGCGGCGAGCGCGATCTCGAGCGGCGTGAGCGAGGATGGCAGGCGCTGGGTCATGCGCCATGGTGGACCATGCATCGGCTGCTTTGGCAACCGCCGGGACTGCGGGCCGTCAGCCGCCGGACCTGTCCGAGTTCGGAAAGAACAGCTGCTGCCCATCGACCTTGTAGCCGGCGATCGCCGCCTGCCCCTCCGGCGAGGTCAGCCAATCGATGAAGATCTGCGCGAGATCCTTCTTCACGTTCGGAAACTTCTCGGGATTCACCAGCATCACGCCATACTGATTGAGCAGCCGCCGGTCGCCTTCGACGACGATGTCGAGATCGCCGCGGTCCCTGAACGAAATCCAGCTGCCGCGATCCGACAGCACATAGGCATTCGCGGCGCGCGCGGCGTCGAGAGCCGAGGCCATGCCGCGCTCCGCCTCGCGATACCAGGCGCCCTTGGCGCTCGCGATGTCGATGCCGGCGACGATCCAGAGCGCGAGCTCCGCGGCGTGGGTGCCCGAGCGATCGCCCCGCGTCACGAACGGCGCGCCCTTGGCTTCGATCGCCTTCAGCGCAGTCACGATATCCTTGCCCTTCACGCCCGCCGGATCGCTCTTCGGCCCGATCAGCACATAGTCGTTGTACATCACGTCGAAACGCTTCACGCCAAATCCGTCGGCGACGAATTTCTCCTCCTGCGGCCGCGCATGCATCAGCACGACGTCGGCCTCGCCTCTTCGCGGCCCATTGAGCACCTCGTCGGCGCGCCGCGCGATCACGGTCACCTCGATGCCGGTCTTGTCGCGGAAGATCGGCAGCAGATTGTCGAGCAGGCCGGACTCCTGTGTCGCTGTGGTCGAGGCCAGCACGATCGCGTGGTCCTCCGCGGATGACGCCACAACGCCCGCGGTGAGACCGCAGAGGAGCGCGAATGCAACGGACAGGCGGCGCATGGATCAGGTTCCCATTGGCTATGACGCGATCATGATGATCGATTGCGCCGCACTCGTGACGCGCTTGCATCGATGCGTCCTCCAAATCGGGAAATTTCGGCAAGGCTCAGCACCCGTTGAGATCGTTCACCAAAGCAGGAATCGCCTGCGAGGATGTGTTGCAAAGCAGCGAGATGATCGGGCATGGTTCCCGCTCACACGACAATTGAAGTGCAGATTCCACCTGCGTCGAACGTCAAAAAGAAGCAAGAATTTGCATAGGAATGCAGGATGGAATTCCTGACGACCAGCGAAGCCGCCGACTATCTTCGGCTCGGCGAACGCAAGCTCTACGAACTCGTCACCACCGGCGCGATCCCCTGCACCAAGGTGACGGGGAAATGGCTCTTCCCTCGGCACGAGCTCGATCTCTGGGTGCTGTCGGGCCTCGCGCGTCCGGCCGGCATGCTGATCGCGGAGCCGCCGCCGGTGGTGGGCGGCAGCCAGGACGAGCTGCTGGATTGGAGCCTGCGCGAATCCGGCTCGGGCCTGGGATCGATGAGCGAGGGCAGCATGCGCGGGCTCGAGCGCCTGCAGCGCAACGAGGTGATGGCGGCGGCGGTGCACTTCCACGGCCTGGATGCTGCCGGCGATCTCGCGGGCGATGCCAGCGTCGAAGCGCTGCGCGCGGCGCCCGACCTGCATGATGCGGTGCTGGTCGCATTCGTGCGCCGCGAGCAGGGGCTCGTGCTGCCGCAGGGCAATCCCAAGCAGCTGCACGGCCTGACCGACGTGCTCGCGCTCGGCGCCAGGATGGCGATGCGGCAGCAGGGCACCGGCGCGCAGATGCTGCTCGACGTGCTGTTGAAGCGTGCCGGCGCCTCGACGCGCGATCTGCGCCGGGTCGAGCCGCCGGCTTTGACCGGGCCGGATCTCGCCGAGATCGTCCGCGCCGGCCAGGCCGATTGCGGCATCGCGACGCGCGCCGCCGCGCGCTCGGCGGGTCTGGATTTCGTGCCGCTGGTCTGGGAGAATTTCGACCTTGCGATGCGGCAGCGCAGCTATTTCCGCCCCGCCATGCAGGCCCTGCTGCGGTTTCTCAGCGAAAGGCGGCTGCGCCAGCGCGCCGAGGAGCTGACCGGCTATGATCCCTCGGCCGCGGGGCAGATCCGGTTCGCAGCCTGACATTGACGCCCGCCCCCAAATAGTTGCAAAAGAAACCAATTCAGCCGGGGGCACACCCGGGGCAACACCGGCCAACGCGCCGGATCAGGGGAGGACAAGCGTGAATCCAACGAGATTTGGACTGCCGGTCGCGGCCGGCTTTGCGGCAACCGTCTTGGCGGCGACGCTGACGTCGGGTGCCGCCATGGCGCAGCTTTCCGACGACGTCGTCAAGATCGGCGTGCTCACCGACATGAACGGCCCGGCCTCCGCGCCGACCGGCCAGGGCTCGGTGACGGCGGCGCAGATGGCGATCGACGATTTCGGCGGCACGGTGCTCGGCAAGCCGATCAGCGTCGTGGTCGGCGATCATCAGCTCAAGGCCGACATCGGCGCCTCGCTCGCGCGGCGCTGGTTCGACGTCGAGCAGGTCGACCTGATCGTCGACGTTCCGGTCTCGGCGGTCGGGCTCGCGGTGCAGAACATCGCCAACGAGAAGAAGCGGCTGTTCATCACCCACTCGACCGGCACCGCGGATTTCCACGGCAAGTTCTGCTCGCCTTACGCGATCCAGTGGGTGTTCGACACCCGCGCGCTCGCGGTCGGTACCGCGGACGCGGTGGTCAAGCGTGGCGGCGACAGCTGGTTCTTCATCACCGACGACTACGCCTTCGGCCATTCGCTGGAGCGCGACGCCTCCGCGGTCGTCACCGCCAATGGCGGCAAGGTGCTGGGCTCGGTGCGGCCGCCGCTGGCAACGCCCGATCTCTCCTCCTTCGTGCTGCAGGCGCAGGCCTCCAAGGCCAAGATCATCGGCATCGCAGCCGGCCCGCCCAACAACATGAACGAGATCAAGACCGGCTCGGAGTTCGGCGTGTTCAAGGGCGGCCAGCAGATGGCTGCATTGCTGGCGCTGATCACCGACATCCACGGCCTCGGCCTGCAGGCCGCGCAAGGCCTGCTCCTGACGACCTCGTTCTATTGGGACATGGACGACAAGACCCGCGAATGGTCGAAGCGCTACTTCGCCAAGATGAACAAGATGCCCTCGATGTGGCAGGCCGGCGTCTATTCGAGCGTGATGCACTATCTCAACGCCATCAAGGAAGCCGGCACCGACGACCCGCTCAAGGTCGCCGCCAAGATGCGGGAGAAGCCGATCGAGGATTTCTTCGCCCGCAACGGCAAACTGCGCGAGGACAATCTGATGGTGCACGACCTCTGGCTGGTGCAGGTGAAGACGCCGGAGGAGAGCAAATATCCGTGGGACTATTACAAGATCCTCACCACGATCTCCGGCGACAAGGCGTTCGGCCCGCCGGACCAGGCGTGCCCGCTGGTGAAGAAGTGACGATGTAGCTGCGCTGACGATCCACCCTCGCCCCTTGTGGGAGAGGGTGGCTGCGCGAAGCGCAGCCGGGTGAGGGGTTCTCTCCGCGAGTCGAACTCTCAATTTGTACGCGCGGAGAGAACCCCTCATCCGGCGCTTCGCGCCACCTTCTTCCACAAGGGAGAAGGAAGAAAGCGCATTCGCTACTTCACCACCCCGATCTCGCGAAAATACTTCATCACGCCGGGATGGATCAGTTCCGGCCTCGGCGCCGCGGCGACCGTGTTCGACGCGGTGGTCTCGCAGGCCTGGGCGAGCTTCTTGCAGAAATTCGCTTCAACGCCGTGCAGCGCCTTCGCCAGCCGATAGGCGACGTCGTCAGGCAGATCCTCGCGTGTCAGCACGAAGCTCCACGAGCCCAGCGAAGCGATCGGCGCGTCCTGTTTCGGATAGCTGTTCGCGGGCACCAGCAGCGGCTTCAGGAAGGTATGCTTGGCGCGGATGCGCGTCATCTCGTCCACGCTGGGGGCAATGAAGCGCGCACCGGACGCGCTCGATGCCACCGCGGCAAAGCCGGGCCAGCCGATGCCGGCCCCCCACAGCGCGGCGACGCGGCCGTCCTCGACCATCGCGGGGCCGTCGCCGGCGCGGTCGAGATAGATCGCCTTGAAATCCTCGTCCTGCTTGAGCCCGAGCCCATCGAGCACATAGCGCGCCAGGATCGGCAGGCCCGAGCCCTTGGCGCCGAACGCGACGGGCTGGCCGACGAGATCGCGGATGGTCCTGTAGGGACTGTCTGCGCGCACCACGAACATGCCGGGATTGGAATAGATCGCCGTCAGGATCTTCAGCGATACCTTCGCGCGGCCGATGCCGGCGAAGGCCTCATAGGCCGGCTCGCCCGCGACCAGCGCGAGATCGAGCTCGCACTTCTCCAGCAGCGGAATGTTCTCATTGCTGCCCTTGGTGTTGCGCGGCGCGATCGTGACTTGCGGATCGGCCGCATTCATCACCTCGGCAAAGGCGTTGCCATAGAGCGGAAAGCCGCCGCCGGGCGTCGCGGTGCCGAGACTGATAGTATGGCTGATCGTATGTGGCGTGGTCGGAATGGCGTTGCCTCCGGTTTGAGCCGCAGCGGGGCTCAGGAGCAGCGCTGCGCCGAGAACGATGATCGCGAATCTCATGGTCATTTCCAACAGGCCTGCGTCAACACCGACTTGCGGCGATGTAGGCAGCCGTCCGTTTTTGTGAAAGCATGCCCGCAACGACAATAATGCAATGGGAGGCGTCATGTTGCGAATTTTGCGGTGCGGTGTGTTCGGGCTCGCAGTCCTCACAGGTCTGTTCAGCGCCACGCCTCGCGCCTCCGCCGCCTATCCCGACCGTCCCGTGCACTGGCTGATCGGCTTTGCCGCGGGCGGCCCGGTCGACATCGTCGCGCGGATCATGGCGCAGTGGCTGTCGGACCGGCTCGGCCAGCAATTCATCGTCGAGAACCGCACCGGCTCCGGCGGCAACATCGCCGCCGCCGCCGCGATCAACTCACCGCCGGACGGCTACACGCTGCTGTTCGTCGCGCCCAACAACGCGATCTCGACCTCGCTCTACAAGAAGCTGCCGTTCGACTTCATCCGCGACACCACCCCGGTCGCGAGCATCATGCAGCTCACCAACATGCTGGTCGTCTCCAACGCGTTTCCGGCGAAGACGGTCCAGGAGTTCGTCGACTATTGCAAGGCCAACCCCGGCAAGATCTCCTTTGCTTCGTCCGGCAACGGCACCTCGGTGCACATGTCGGCCGAGCTGTTCAAGGTGCTGACCAAATGCGACATGGTGCACGTGCCCTATCGCGGCTCGGCGATCGCCTTCCCGGACATCATCTCCAACAAGGTGCAGCTGATCTTCGACAACCTCCCCTCGGCCATGGAGCAGGCCAAGGGCGGCAATGTCCGCGCGCTGGGCGTGACCTCGCCGCAGCGCTGGCCGACCGTGCCTGACGTGCCCGCGATCGCCGAGACCGTGCCTGGCTTCGAATCGGTCGGCTTCTACGGCATCTCCGCGCCGAAGGGCACGCCGCCCGAAGTGGTCGAGACGCTCAACAAGGCCGTCGGCGAAGCGCTGAAGGACCCCAAGCTGGTGGCCAGGCTCACGGAGACCGGCGGCATCCCCAAGCCGATGACGCCGGCCGAGTTCGGCAAGCTGGTCGCTGACGAGACCGAGAAGTGGCGCAAGGTGGTGGAGTTCGCCGGGGTCTCGGTGGATTAGCGGGGCTCGGCCACACGGCGGTTACGGCATTGGAGGGGGCGGTTGGTCCCCCTCCATACCCAAAAGTCGCAAAACAACCCCATGCACAGTAGACGAGGCTAGCAAATTCAATGGGTTACGGGAGCCGAAAACCGGGCCTCCGCAGCTCCGCTGCTTCCCAAGGCGGTTTGCTTCGTCGGGCAAAACAGGGTATACATGCATCATCGGAAAATTCGGTTATTCGAAATGACGGGCGTTGCCGCGCCGACGTTCCCGCCCGCCCGCGCCAGCATTGCACCCCCGCCGCCATCCCTGTAAACGAACCGCGCACCGTTGCCGGCCGCGTTCCCGCGAGCTGCCTCGCGGCGGGGCCTGTAGCTCAATGGTTAGAGCCGGCCGCTCATAACGGTCTGGTTGCAGGTTCGAGTCCTGCCGGGCCCACCACGCTTCGCCCTGCGGGCTACGCGTGGCGCTGCCAAGCGGAGAACGCAGGGCGAAGCGTGGTGTCCGGCGTAGCTGGAACAAAGTGAAAGCGAAGACGGACTGCTTCGCGAACTTCGGCGAGCAAGCCAGTGCCATGAACTCCATGAACTCCCAGCGAGGTCAGTGAGGTCTCCCGCCCCGAAGCGCAGCGCCAAGGCGGGCTGCAGCCGACCGCTGCGCATCGCTTAGCCACGCATGCCTGAAGAGCGAAGTATTTCCAACTTAGCTTGAACACGCCGGATGCGAAGAGAAATTGCACACGCCGAGACTCACTACCGAGTCCCTGCTCAGCCCACCTGAGTTTTGTGCACTGTCACCGCAATCCCCAAAAAATTGTATGCTGGGAGCGACTCGCTTATAGGAAAACAATGGCCGACTGGATGCCGGTTTTCCTAATCCCGAACCTCCGTGTAGCTCATGAGGTTATCTCGGAGGAGGTGGCGATTGTGCCTTGCACAGACGACCGCCTCAAAGCCTATGAATCCATCCACCCTGAATTCAAAAAATTCGTTCAGAAATTCACCGACCCGTTCGGGGCACGTGTCTCTCCGGGCGTTCTTTTGCTTCGGTCTGACGCTCCTAAGACCTTTAGATCGATCGAAGCCGTCTCAAGCTTTCGGGACCTCCTCGCGCTGTCTGTCATTCCGCTTCAGCGCGCCAGAGGCATCGTGCATGACGGCTCTCACTACATCCAATATTCGGATTACTTTGATTTCTACCCATGGGTATATCACGAGAAGCATAAGCACCTAGTCTGCCACACGCCGGGCCAGGTCGCACTACATGAGGTTTGCGTTTTTCGTGGTCAGACTTCCCCGATTCTGTCGGCGCTAGACTTCGACCATATGGATACGGACAATCCTCTCCTGACGGCCCTGATTCAGCGCTGGCGGCAGCGATACAGTACCAAGCGTCCCCTGTGGACTGACCGGGCCCTCTTCCGGTCTCTCAACATGGCAGCGGCGGCGTCAAAGATGCCCGCGGGCGCGGACCTCACGACCTTCTCACTCGGTCGCAATATCGGACTTTGGGTCAGCGCGTTCGAAATCTTGACCCACACCGGTCAGGACAAGGTCCGCTTGTGGGACGTGTACGACCGCCTTGGTGCTGCGCCATGGAGGCACAAGAAAATGAAGGCTCGGAGGTTCAAGCCGACAAGCTCGAAGACGAAGCGCAACCTCGGCTGCTGGATTTATGGCGAAATCTACCGAGTTCGAAACGATTTCCTGCACGGGAATCCAGTCGACGAAAAAAGCCTGATCGTGAAGCGCTCCGGCCGTAACCTCTTCTCGTACGCCAGCATCCTTTATCGAATGGCTCTAACAGGCTTCCTCGACCTGAAGCCGCCGGACCCGACAACCCCTTCTGAATGGTCACGTGCAAGGTTCGACTTCTACTCCAACCAAGGAGATGTTGAAGAAGCCCTGTTGTCCGTTCTTGTATCTGATGCAGCGTTCAAGGCCGAACGCGCCGCCAGGCTGGCGCGGGTGCGCATGGTATCGCGTCGAGCTATCCGTGAAGGTTGATCGTGCACATCTTCATTGACGAGACTGGTACCTTTACGGGGGTAGGCCAACCGCTCAGCATATCCATGATCGGCGCGTTGATCGTGCCCAACGCTCGCAAGCGAAGCCTAGAGCGGGAATACGGGAAGCTCCGAAAATACCTCCCCATTGAGAAAGGCGAAGTCAAAGGCAAGCGCCTGTCAGAAAGTGACATCGCAAAGCTGATGCCGATCCTTAGGCATCACGACGTTATCTTCGAAGTGGCGGCCATCGATCTAGGAATTCATACCGAGGAAGGCATTCGGCGCAACCAGGCCGCCCGAGCCGAGGGAATGACTTCGAGCCTAACGGACAAGCACCACCAGTCTCTGATCGATGCCATTTGGAAGGCCCGGAGAGAGCTGGAGGCTTACAGCTTACAGCTCAACATCCAGAGTGCCGTGATCTTCGAATTGATCGACCGCGTCATCGAGCATGGGACAATGTATTATTCCCAGCGTCGCCCGGAGGAGCTTGCCAACTTCCATTGGGTCATCGACGCCAAAGGCGACAATTCGATTCCAACACCTTGGGAGACCTGGTGGACGATTTTCATCAAGCCAGCCCTCCAAAGCAAGATGGCCCGCGATCCCATGCGATCCATCAAGATTGGTGATTACTCGCACATGAGGCGCTTTGAGTTCGACGAAATTTCCGACTTTATGAAGAACCTGCTCAAACCAAAACCTGACGGGCCGAAACCCATGAACCTCGGTCTCGTGCTTTCGGAGAGCCTGAGATTTTCTACCGCCCCCGAGCCGGGACTGGAACTCGTCGACATACTGACCAATGCCACACGCCGAGCTTTGCGGGGAAACCTCCAGGCCGAGGGTTGGCGAGAGATTCCGTCGATTATGATCGCTCGAAATCCAAACACCATCCAGATGCTGTCGCTAGATACCAACATCCCAGAAAGTATGAAACTGCCCTACGGAAAAACGGTCATGGCGTTTCACAAGGGAGCCAAGTCAATGCTCACGGCGAAGAACCGTAAGGCAGATTGGTGACCGACGAGACTCAGTGTGTTGCTAGTGTTGCGGTGACTGTGCACTCAATTCTGCGTCCGCCCTGCGGATACCGAATGAATTAAGCACACTGTTACCGCAGCGCTCCACCTGCCACGGTTGTGATTTCACTCGCAGCGAGTGCCATGCCGGTTATACTACGCATATTGCAATTACCTGCGCGTTCAGACCATGAAACCGATTACACCGATGCAATGGAGCTTTCTTAAGCGCTATCAAGGCGCCCTAGATAGCAAAGAGTGTCTGTCCAAGCGTTTTGGTGGGGACGGCTGCGATGGAAGAATCGTTCACGCACACATGATCCCTCGCTCGCAGCTCGCACAAATTGCCGTGCAAGGTCACGTCCACGCCGTTCCTACTCGCCTTTCACCTATTGCGCAGATGAAACGATCCGGCTTTCAAGCGGAAGATATCGGTATCGGCAATTTCTCAACATTGCAGTGCTTCTGCGCACGTCATGATAAGAATCTCTTTGCGCCTTTGGAGGACGCAGCCCTCACCTTCACACGAGAACAACTTACCTTGCTGCATTATAGAGCGATGGCAGCAGAAGTTTATATTCGAGGAAACGCGGAGGATGCAGCCGCGAACGAGGCAAGAAAGTACCTAAGCAGTGATCCACGACGCGAACCATTTTACCAAGCGTTTCAGATCCATTCACTCGCCGCGATTGCAGCGGAAGAAAACTTCAAACGCACCGAGAACATGATCAACCTGTCCGGGTATGACGAAATCCGGGCCGCGATTATCCGATTTGATGCGACGCCTGTTCTGCTGTCTGTTGGCGCCTTTCGTCCACTTTACAACGTTGTCGGAACGAAGCTTCAGAATTTCTCTGAAGAAGCTGCCTACATCGGAATGCATATTCTGACCGCCGACAAAATGCCAGTCGCTATATTCACATGGCTGAAGGGCGAAAGGCCAAGCAAGCGTTTTGCCAAATCATTTTGCTTGCAACCATACAAGGAGCTCACAACGCTCGCGGTTCAAATCGCGTTTGAATACGCAGAGCACACCTGTATGCGCCGTGATTGGTGGATGTCGATCTCGAAAAGATGGCGAGCGCTCCTGCTGAATCGAGTTGAGACGGCCAACAGAGCGGCTTGGGTGCCCGATGAGGACTTCTTATCGTTTGAATCTCTGCTCGATGATTGGAAATGCCGGAGTATTGATTTCGTTAACTAGCGCAGTGGCACAGGAGAGCATCCAAAAACCGCTACCGTTGTCCCCAGCGAGCAGCGATACCCAAGTTCGCAAAGACTTCCATGAGATTTGGCTCGAATCCAGCGTTCTCCGCCAAGCGTCACAACACGCAGACCCCTCCGCCCATCCCTCGCACTCTCCACAGCCCCCGGGAACACGGGGACAAGCCCGGCCCTGCCGTTTGGGAATCCCTGCCCCGTGCTAAGCGCTGGGAACAAGCGGGGGCGGCGCGGATTCGTCCCGGCGAGGAGCGATCTCGATGCTGATGACGAAGGACAGGCGGCCGGCGATCCGCACGCTGCGTGGATGGGCGCTCCACGTGCTGCAGGAGGCTGGCGCCATCCACGAATGCGAGGAGCATGGCTGGGCCAGGGATCGGGCCGACCCGCACGCGCGCGATCACGCGCTCGCGCTTGCGCGGCAGCATCCGCCGGAGGGCGTCTCCGCCGATCAGGCGGACGCGGAGATCAACGACGTCCTCGATTCGATCGGCGAGACGTGTCCGGAGTGTCCTGACGAGGGCCTTTGACGCTTGCGGCAAACACCTTCGCGTACCAGGCGGCATAAGGCGTGTTCTTCGCCATATGGCGATTGAGGTCCGGCGCGCCGTCTTTCCACCAGACCGGCCCCCGCTCGCCCAGCGCGCGCTTGATCTCGTCCACTTCGCGATGCGCGGCAGCCTCTAGCTCCGGGGCCTGGTCCGCCTTGGCGTCGCGGACCGCGCGCCGTGCCGCCATCAGCCGCTTCACCAGGCTTGCGCGCTCGTCGTCCGAGAGATCAGGATTGGCCATCCGCCACAGGCGACCGCGGACGACGAAGTAGCGGCCGTCCGCCGTCACCGGATGCTTCATGCCGATTTCCGCCGCGCCCCTGACGCCTGCTTCTTCGCGGACGTCTCCTTGGCCGCCTTCTTGCCCGCGATCGGCATCAGCATCTCCTTCTGTCCGGCCGCCGCCTTCTTCGGCTTCCTGGCGGGTTTGCCGGCCTTCGCAGGCGCGGCCTCCTTCCTGGCCTCCTTGCCGACGCTGCGGCGCAGCGCCTCCATGAGGTCGACGACGTTCTCGCCCTTCGGCCGCTCCTTCGACTGGATGACCTTGCCGGCGCGCTTTTCGTTGATCAGCTCGATCAGCGCGGTCTCGTAATGGTCCTCGAACTTCTCGGGCTCGAAGCGGCCGGCCTTCTGGTTGACGATGTGCCGGGCGAGATCGAGCATGTCCTTGGTGACCTTCACGTCCTGGATATCGTCGAAATAGTCCTGCTCGCTGCGCACCTCGTAGGGGTAGCGCAGAAGCGTGCCGACGAGGCCCTTGTCCATCGGCTCCAGCGCGATGATGTGCTCGCGGCTGGTCAGCACCACGCGCCCGATCGCGACCTTGTCCATCTCGCGGATGGTCTCGCGGATCACCGCGAACGCGTCGTGGCCGACCTTGCCGTCGGGGCGGATGTAGTAGGGGCGGATCAGGTAGCGCGGGTCGATGTCCGACCGGGCGACAAACTCGTCGATCTCGATGGTGCGCGTGGACTCCAGCGCGATCTCCTCAAGCTCTTCCTTGGACACCTCGATGTACTGGCCCTTGTCCAGCTCAAAGCCCTTGACGATGTCCTCGTTTGGCACCTCGTCGCCGGTCTCGGCGTCCACCTTCAGATATTTGACGCGGTGGCCGGTCTGCCGGTTGAGCTGGTTGAACGAGATCTTCTCGCTCTCGGACGTGGCCGGATAGAGCGCCACGGGACAGGTGACGAGGGACAGTCTCAGGAAGCCTTTCCAGTTGGCGCGGGGGGCCATTTACGCAGAACTCCGGTTCGAGGCGGCTCGGATTCAAGACGAACGGCGGCCCTGGGTTCCGACATGGCTTGTGGAGAAAAAGGCAGCGTAAGTGTAGGATTAATGTCGCATCGCTCCGCCCCTTCGCCGAGCACCCCCTTCGGGGCCGCCGTTGGGCGGCAGGAGAATGTCATGACCAGTGAAAAAGGCCCGAATATCAAGAAGAAGCAGAAATGCAAGAATTGTGAGGGCAAAGGCTTGGTCAAGAAAGGCGACAAGGTGCTGAAGTGCCAGCGCTGCAAAGGCACGGGCGTGCGCTGACCTTGCGCTGATGACCCTGCCGCATGCGGTTTCTCGGCAACGAGAAGGCTGCAAGCGGCATCAATCGGGAGAAAGCAACCATCCGTCGATGAGCTCGCGGACGAGCCGGCGGTCGTGATCGAGGTCCGTCGAGCGATACTGCTTGGCATCCCTGCTGACCAGGGAATCGGCCACGCGCGCACCGGATGGTGTTCGCTCCAGGCGAAGCGCAAATATCATGAACCTGGTCCAGCTCCGGCAGAAATACACCCAGTCGCCGTCGCAGCAGACGGACCATTTCTGCTCCATCTCGTCTGGCTGGAAGCCGCGCAGGATCAATTCATGCTCGGCCGCGGTGAAGTCGGCCTGGAAGCCGAGCGGCTCGATCTCTGCGGGCGGACGACAGTGCTTGCACGGCCGACCGGTCGATATGGCGCAAGTCATCGTCATCTCCTGCCGCGGATTGCGGGCAATTTGAGCGCGCTACGGGACAGGTCGCGTCAGCATCATTCATCGACGGCGGCCGACCAACATGACCCAAAGGGGTCATTCAACGCTCGCTTCGGCGTGATATATTGCCCGCCGCCTCGCGGGCCCCGCAAGCGTCATGTCGGCTGCGAGTCGAGATCGATCCCCCCCGATGGCCGAGGGGTGGTGCTCGAGGGCGAACGAACCATCGCGGCAGTCCCCTTTGCCTCACCCACCTTGTCTGTCCAAACAGCCCCGCTATTCTGGCGGCATTGCCCCACTGAAGGACATTTGCATGCGTGCCCGCGCCCTCTGCCTCTTACTCGCCCTTGCCGCCAATCTCGCCCCGGCCGCGGCGCGCGACACCAAGCGCTGTCCGCCGGACTTCAGTGTGGAGCACCGCCTGGACGCCGAGCAGAAGGCGGCCCTCAATCTCAATGCCCGCGAGCGCGCCGCCATCGAGGACCTCAAATACGCCACCATGGCGCCGATCAGGGAGAAGTACGACAAGCGGGAGATCGATCGCGACGAGTACAACCGCATCACCAAGCAGCGCGACGACGCGCTGCGCTGCATCGACGCCGACAACAACCTGAAGGACCAGCAGTCCTACTACACCGAGCAGACCAAGCTGATCGAGGCCGGCTGCAGCAAAGCTCCGGTCGACAAGATGTATGTCGGCTGGCTGAAGGAGGGCGAAGAGCGCAAGGCCAAGGCCTGCGCCAAGGCCGATCTCGAATATCTGGCCCAGATGGTCAAGCAGCTCAAGGAGATCCAGGCCGACAAGCTCGCCAAGGAGGAGAAGTCGACCCCCGCCGTCAAGACCGTCGATGCCAGCCAGAAGAACGCGCCGTTCTGCGAACAGATTCGCGCCGTGGCGGGCCACGCGGCCGACCTGTTCGCCGGCATCACGAAGGAAAAGAAAGAGAAGTGGTTCATCGAGCCGGGCACCCTCGGCAGCAAGGGCGTCAAGATCAGCGACATGGCGGCGATCGACGAATACGCCACCCCGATCACCGTCTCGCAGGACTTTCTTGCATCCAAGCCGGAATGCGCCATCGAAGTCGGCACCGAAAAGGACATCACGCTCCGCATCGTTCCGACCTATGAATGCGATTGGCGATACGACAAGACCAACCGCCGCGAGCTCGAGCAGCGCACCGACCGCCTGCTCAATCTCGTCCGCGGCTGCTTCGGATCGATCAAGGAGGACGGCGAGTTCTACCGGCACCAGTTCGTCGGCGACGAGATGGTCGCCGTGTCGGGGGATCTTCATTTTGGCGAGGGCAAGCCGTCCCGCATCTATCTGAAGATCGCCAAGCACACGCCGGCCGAGGACCGGGCCTGCATCAACTACGGCTTCCAGCACAAGGAGCAGGACAAGAAGCTCTGCATGTCCCGGCTGAAGCCCTGAAAGCGGGCGAACGATTGAAGGCATCGGACAGAGGATGAGCGGGTGAAGTCGATCATTTCGCTCGCGACGGTCCTCCAACAGGAGGAGGCGCGGCGCGAGCGATGTGCTATCGTCCGCACAGCCCCTCACCGGAGACCCCCCCATGCCCACCAGCGTCAAGCAAATGCTCGAAGCCGCCAACGCGGCGGTGCCCAAGATCACGTCGGAGCAGGCCGCCGAGATGATCAGGAACGGCAACACGCTCGTCGTCGACGTTCGCGACGCGCCGGAGGTCGCCGCCAGCGGCAAGATCGAAGGCGCAGTGCACGTCTCGCGCGGGATGCTGGAGTTTCGCGCGGATCCGGAATTGCCCTCTCATGACAAGGCGTTCGACAAGAGCAAGAGCGTCATTCTCTATTGCGCGTCCGGCGGACGGTCTGCGCTGGCCGGCAAGCTGCTGAAGGATCTGGGCTACGAGAAGGTCTACAACCTCGGAGGCTTCAAGGACTGGACGGGGCCGGTCGAGAAATAGCGGATCACGCGCCGCGGTTCGTGGCAACGATTGGCCTTCAGGCGTGTTGTTCCCCAGGAGAGAGGGACGCAGCGAGGCGCGCCATGACCAAACCTACCATGACCAAGCCTATCGCCAAGGATACCGGACTGACACCCGACGACTTCCCGATCGAAGCCGACAAGGACAAGCTCAGGACGCACAAGGGCGATCCGGTCGCCTCGGCCGAGTCGGAGGAGATCGCCGACCAGATCGCCGAACGGCTCAACGAGCACGCGCACCGGGAAGAGCAGGACCGCTGGTCGGCGTAAAGCGCGCCGAGGGCAACGGACAAGAATAGGAACAGAGCCGCGCGCCAGGCATTGAGCCGCGCCGGGTTTTTGGAATCCCGGTAAACGGCAGCCTCGGCGCGAAGTCCCGCCCCCTAACCAGCCGCCGAGGCCGCCTGATCCCAGGCACAGGAGCGGAGCGGCAGACGCAAGGCGGCCCACAGGCCGTGCCGGGCTCCGGTTCGACGGGCGCAAACCGCAAATAGGAGATTCGGTCGGCCTGCGCGTTGCGCCCAGCCGCGCCCTACTCCATCGACATCGTCTGCCGCCGGCGCAGCTCGGACGGGCTGTGGCCGAACTTCCGGCGAAACACCGTGCTGAAATGCGACGAGCTGCTGAAGCCGAGGCGATAGGCGATCTCGGTCACCGACAGCGCGCGCAGCTCCGGGCGCATCAGCGCGTCGTAGCAGCGCTGCAGGCGGCGGTTCAAAATCCATTCCGACACCGACATCTCGGTCGATCGAAACAGATAATGCAGATGTCGGAGCGAGACGCCGTTGGCCCTGGCGATCTTCTCCAGCGACAGGTCAGGCTCGGTCAGGTGCTCCTCGATCCAGGCCTTGACGGAACGCAGCCGCGCGTTCCGCGCCGTCGCATCTTCCGAGAACTCGTCCTTGTCGCCCATGTCGAGCGCGAGCGCCAGAACGTCCATCAGCTCGTGACCGAGCCGGCCTCGCGCAGCCTCCTCCAGGCTTGAAGCCTCCGCGGCAAGCAGCGCGCAGAACTCGGCGGCGATCCGCCCCAGGCCCCGCCCCGTCGCGATCGTCGCCACGAGCGGCATCTTGCCTTCGGCGAAGCGCGACGAAAATTCCTTGCGCGGGATTTCCAGGTACAGCGACCGAAACTGGTTCGAGCATTCGAGATCGTAGGCATCGGACGCCGAAAAGATCGCGCCGATGCCCGGGCTGGTCACGAGGGTCTGGCCGGCCTGGAGCACGTCCATGCTGCCCTGTTGCAGAAACTGGACGTAGTAACAATCCTTGTCGAGCTTGGCGATGTGCCGCTCGCGCCGCGAGATGCGCTGCTCCGACAGGAAGACGTCGCTCATCGTAACCGGGCCAAATTGCGCCTCGCGGATAAAGCCCTGGTAGTCGGCCGGCTTCACCGCGTTCACGTCGACATGAACGTAGTGGTCGCAGATGGCATCCTGCCAGGCGGCGAAGCGCTTGGCGGGGTCCAGCTCCTCGGTCGTGAACACGAGATCCATCGGCGGCCCGTCGCAGCGAGGTTTACCTGTGCAGCGCACAAAAGCTTGTTGGCCTCGATCTTAGGTTCCCGTCAGCTTCACGCAAGACTCTTTGCGCGCCAGCGCAAAAGGTTTGCGCGTTCAAGCAAGCCGCGCTGAGGCCTCTCGCCTATCAAGCGCAAAACAAATCTTGGACGGGGGGAGGCACGCGCGCGGGAAGACGGCGGTCCCGCACGCGCGATGCCGATCCCTAGGGGATGGCAAGCGATGACGCGCGTTCGGATCAGCCAGCAGGAGATCGTGTTTGCGGTCTTCGCCGTCCTCTTCCTGAGCTTCTCGATCTTCCTCAACGGCTTTCTCTCCGCCGACAACATGCTGACATTGCTGCAGAACGTGGCAGTGCTCGGCATCCTTGGCCTTGCCATGGCGATCGTGGTGATCGGCCGCGGCATCGACCTGTCGCTGATCGCGGCGCTCGCGGTCCCCGGCGGCCTCGTTCTGCAGATGGTGCAGAATGGCCATTCGCTGCCGGCCTCGCTGCTGTCGGCCGGCCTGCTGTCGATCGCGATCGGTCTCGTCAACGGCTGGCTGATCGCCTATGCGGAAGTGCCGCCTCTGTTCGCGACGCTGGCAACCGGCCTGTTCGTCGCGGGTCTCGGCCAGGCCGCGCTCTTCCAGCTCGACGTCGTGCAATGGAGCGACCAGATGGCCGGGTTCGAGCGGCTCGGCCAGGGCAGCATCCTCGGCATCCCCACATCGATCGTCATGTTCGCGATCGCCTGCGTGGTGGTTTTCATCCTGCTGCGCAAGACGCGCTGGGGCGCCTATATCTACGCGATCGGCGACAACCCGTTCGCGGCGCGCGTCACCGGCATCCCGACGCGGCCGATCATCGTGCTGCAATACGTCCTTGCGGCGCTGATCGGCTGCTTTGCCGGCCTCGTGATGGCGGCGTCCGTCAACTCCATGCCGACGCGCATCTTCAACTCGACGCTGATCTACGACGTCATCCTCGTCGTCGTGCTCGGCGGCATCGGCCTGTCGGGCGGACGCGGCGGTGTCGTCAACGTCATCATCGGCACGCTCTTGATCGGCACGATGCTGAACGGAATGACGATCCTGAACATTCCCTATGCCGGCCAGAATCTCATCAAGGGCCTCGTGCTCCTGATCGCTGTCATCACCGACACGTTCCTCAACCCACGCAACGAAGAAACGGCCCAACAGGGCGACATCTGATCTGCCCCAACAAGGAGGAAGACAATGGCCTGCATGAATAAGTTCGCGCTTGGAAGTCTCGCCGCATTGGCGCTTGCAGCCGGCACGGTCCCGGCCCTCGCCCAACAGGGGCTCGACGAGCCGTTTCAGAAGACCTTCCGGGAAGCGCTGGCCGGCAAGACCGTCGCCTACGTTCCGGTCGCGATGAACTTCGACCTGACGGAAGGCTGGTACGCGGGGCTCAAGAAGGAGCTCGAGCCGTTCGGCGTCAAGTTCGTGATCCGCGATCCCAACTGGAATACCAATGCGGGCGCACAGGCCGTCACCTCGCTGATCTCGGAGAAGCCGGCGGTGATGGTGATCCACAATCCCGACGTCCAGACCTACGCAAAACTGCTGCAGCGCGCGGAGAACGAGGGCATCTACGTCATCCAGATCAACATGGGCTCGGCCTATCGCAGCTCGGCCTTCGTCGGCGCCAACTGGATCGAGATCGGCGAGCGGCAGACCGAAGGCGTGGTGAAGGCCTGCCAGGGCAAGTCGAACAAGATCGCCATCATCCAGGGCGCGCTCTCCGCGGCGGCCAGCGCCTATACGCTCAAGGGCGTCGAGAACATCCTCGCCAAGCACCCCGAAATCAAGGTCGTCTCCAGCCAGGCCGCCGATTGGGATGCCGCGAAAGCCAAGGCGATCACCCAGACGGTGCTGAAGCAGAACCCTGATCTCTGCGGCATCGTCGGCTTCTGGGACGGCATGGACATCGGCACCGCCGCGGCAATCAAGGAAGCCGGCCTGACCGGCAAGGTGTTCCTGGCGACTTCAGGCGGCGGCGAGCGCAAGGGCGCGTGCGAACTCGTGAAGAACGGCTCGTTCGATCTCAACATGAGCTACGACGTGCCGACGCAGGCAGCGCAGATGGCCGGCACGATCAAATGGCTGTTGTCCTCGGGCGCCAAGCCGGGTTCGGTCAAGGGCTCCGAGTACACCACGCTGATTCCGATCACCAAGGAGAACGCCGACACCCAGACGGCGTGCTGGAATCTCTCCGACCTCAAGAAGTGATCGCAACCGACGGCGCGCGTTCCGCCCCTTCGGGCGCGGAGCGCGCAACCCTGCTCATGGAATCATCGGAAGGCAGATGCGCGAGACACTGACGAGGCTCCGATATCGCTACTGGCCGGACCATCTCCTCGGCGAGATCCTGTCCAAGCGATGGACCGAAACCGCCATTCCAGTGATCCTGCTGCTGATCGTCGGCTTCGCGCTCAGCCGTTCGCTCGAGCACTTCCTGTCGCCGTCGAGCCTCGCCGACACCGCGCGGCAGGCCGGCGAGATCGGCTTCATCGGGCTCGGCATGGCGCTGGTCGTCATCGTCGGCGGCATCGATCTGTCGGTCGGATCGATCTTCGCACTGACGGATTTTTGCGCGCTGTATTTGCTCGACGTGCTCAATTGGCCGGTCCCCGCCGTGGTGGTCGTCACCATGATCGTCGGCGGGCTGCTCGGCGCCGTGAACGGCGTGCTGATCGGCTATCTCAGGCTGCGCGCCTTCATCACCACGCTGATCACGCTGATCATCTACCGCTCGGCCTACGATCTGCTGATCCAGCGCTATTCCAACGCCATCGCCTCCGCCTTCCCCGACATTCCGACATGGGACTTCATCGGCGGCGGAACCGTGGTCGGCATCCCCAGCGTCGCGCTGGTCTACATCGTGATCGCGATCTTCGGCCACGTCTTCCTGACGCGGTTGCGGCCGGGCTGGCACATCACCGCGATCGGCGGCTCGCGGCGTTCGGCCTATAATTCCGGAATTCCCGTCCGCCGCACCATCGCGCTCTGCTATGTCGCGAGCGGCGTGCTGACCAGCATCGGCGCGCTGTTCTTCGCCGCCCGGCTCGGCACCGTCGGCGGCGACATCGGCGTCGGCCTCGAGGTGATCGTGCTGACCGCGACGGTGCTCGGCGGCATCACGCTCGGCGGCGGCAAGGGGTCGGTGGTCAAGTCGATGGCCGGCGTGCTCGTCGTCCTCCTCGTCACCAACGGCCTGACCGCCATGAACGCGCGCGGCGGCGTCAACCGCATGGCGCTCGCGACGATCCTGCTGGCGGCCGCGATGGTCGACATCCGCTGGCAGAAGAACCGCACCCGCATCATCAGCAAGGTCTATGTCGCCCCGACCTACCATGCGCTGCCGCCACCGCCGCCGACCGAGATCGGCAAGGGCGGACCGTTCGAGCAGAACGACAGGCTGCGCGACGTCTCGCTGATCGGGCTCGGCCGGATCGAGGCGCCCGAGGACGTCATCCTCGATCGCAACGACGTGCTCTACGCCGGATCGCGGCACGGCGACATCATCCGTTTCTTTCCGCCGGACTACGAGCGGATGGAGGTGTTCGCGCATATCGGCGGCCAGCCGCTCGGCATGGCCTTCGACAAGCACGACAATCTCTATGTCTGCATCGGCGGCATGGGCCTCTACCGCATCAAGCCCGACGGTACCGTGGAGAAGGCCACCGACGAGACCAACCGCAGCCTCTATTCCGTGAACGACGACAGCCGGCTGCGGCTCGCCGACGATCTGGACATCACCGACGACGGGCTGATCTTCTTCTCAGAGGCCACCGTTCGCTACGAGATGGACGAGTGGCCGGTCGACGGGCTGGAAGCGCGCGGCAACGGCCGCATCATCTGCTACGACACCAAGACCGGTGCGACCCATACCGCGCTGCGCGGCCTCAAATTCCCGAACGGCGTCGCGGTCGCGAGCGACGGGCAATCCATCCTGTTCGCGGAGACGTTCGGCTGCTCGATCAAGCGCTACTGGTTCGCAGGCCCGAAGAAGGGCGACGTCGAAATCGTCATGGACAACCTGCCCGGCTATCCCGACAACATCAACCTTGCCTCGGACGGCAATTATTGGCTGGCGCTGGTCGGCATGCGCAGCCCGTCGCTCGACCTTGCCTGGAAGATGCCGGGCTTCCGCCGGCGCATGGCCAAGCGGGTGCCGGTCGACGAATGGCTATTCCCGAACATCAACACCGGCTGCGTCGTCAAGTTCAACGAGCAGGGCAAGATCCTGGAATCGTTCTGGGACCTTAGGGGTCTCAACCATCCCATGATCACCTCGATGCGCGAGCATCGCGGCTATCTCTATCTCGGCGGCATCGCCAACAACCGGATCGGCCGCTTCAAGCTCGACAACGCCGATCCGAACTTCGTGCAATATGACAAGCGCTGGGGGACGTCATCGTGATCGCCGCACTCAGCGAATTCGCCAACCGATTCCTCGGCCGCGGCGAGGCGGCCATCACCGTCCCGTCGTTCGACGGGGCGTTGAAACCCAACCAAGCGCTCGAGCATGCGGAGACCCTGCTCGAATGCGAAGCGCCGGAGGATCTCGCCACCGACGGCACCTCGGTGCTGCTTGCCGATGGCGTGCGGCTGACACGCCTTTCCGGCAACGCGGCAACGACGGTTCGGACCTTTGAGCGGCCAATCTCTGCGCTGGTATCCTTGCCCGGGGGACGCCTCGCCGTCGCGCTCGGCGGCACGGAAGTCCGGCTCTACGACAATGTCGCGGCGGAGACGCCCACGGCCACATTCTCGCAAGGGCTGCACGCCGTCAACGCGCTCGCGCCCGCGGCCGACGGGACGTTGATCGCAACGGACGGATCGTCGTTGCGCGGTGTCGGCGACTGGGCGCGCGACCTGATGGAGCTCGGCAAGACGGGCCGCGTGCTGCGGCTCGATTCGAAGTCGGGCGCGATCACGCAGCTTGCCGGCGGATTGGGCTACGCTTTCGGCGCGGTGGCGAGCGACGGCAACATCCTCGTCAGTGAAAGCTGGCGGCATCGCCTGGTCTCGATCGCGCCGGACGGAACCCGCGAAGATCTGCTGCGGCACCTGCCCGTCTATCCGTCCCGGCTTTCGCCGGCGCCCGGCGGCGGTTTCTGGCTCACCGCCTTCACCGCACGCACCCAGCTGGTCGAGTTCGTGCTGCGCGAGCCCGCCTATCGCCGCCGCATGATCGCGGAGATCGACCCGGAGTTCTGGGTGGCGCCGCGCCTGCGCTCCGGCCATTCCTTCAAAGAGCCGCTGCAGGGCGCACACATCAAGACCATGGGCGTGATGAAGCCATGGGCGCCGCCGCGGTCATACGGCCTCGTCATCCGCCTCGCAGCCGACGGCTCGCCGCGCACCTCGCTGCATAGCCGCGCCGACGGCGTCAACCACGGCATCGTCGCCGCCGTCGAATGCGGCAGCGATCTCGTGATGATCGCAAAGGGACCCGGGCGCGTCATCAGGCTGCCGCTGGCCTCGCTCGGCGAGGAGGCCCGCTCATGAACGACCTGGTCCTGTCGCTGTCGAAGGCGACCAAGCTTTACGCCGGCGTGCCCGCCATCGACGGCGTCGATTTCGACCTGCGGCGCGGCGAGATCCATGCGCTGGTCGGCGAGAACGGTGCGGGCAAGTCGACGCTGACGAAAGTCATGGCCGGCGTCGTGACGCTGACATCTGGCGGCATGAGCGTCGACGGCGTCGAGGTCACCCCGAGGACTCCGTTGGAGGCGCGCAATCTCGGCATCGCCATGGTGTTCCAGGAGAACAGCCTGGTGCCGACGATGACGGTGGCGCAGAACCTGTTCCTCGGCCAGGAGAAGTTCTACAACCGCCTGCGCGGCATCTACATCGCGGCCCAGCAATTCCTGCAATCGCTCAATTTCGACGTGACGCCGACGGCGACGGTCGGCGGCCTGGGGGCGGCCAAGAAGCAGATGGTCGAGATCGCGCGCGCCGTCCTGCACAAGGCCAAGGTGATCATCTTCGACGAGCCGACGGCGACGCTGACGCCGGAGGAGAAGAAATACTTCTTCGACCTGGTCAAGGACCTGAAGCGGCGCGGGGTCTCCATCATCTTCATCTCGCATGCGCTCGAAGAGGCGCTGTTGCTTGCCGACCGCATCACGGTGCTGCGCGACGGCAAGCATGTGGTGACCGACGATGCCTCCCGCTTCGACCGGGCGCGCATCGTCCAGGCGATGGTGGGGCGGAATCTCTCCAACACGCTCTACGGCGCGCGCAAGACGCAAATCCGCCCTTCGGGCAAGCGGGTGCTGACGGTGCAGAACCTGAAGATGGCGCCGATGGTGAAGAACAATTCGCTGTCGGTGTTCGCGGGCCAGATCACCGGCGTGTTCGGCCTCGTCGGCGCCGGGCGCACCGAGACCTTCAAGATCGTCGCAGGCGTCATGAAGCGAGACTTCTTCCATGGCGGCGAGGTGATCCTCGGAGACAAGCCGGTGCGCTACCGCGTTCCCGCCCCGGCGGTGCAGGCGGGCATTGCCTACGTGACCGAGGACCGCAAGGTCGAAGGGTTCTTCGAGACCGCATCGATTGCGCGCAACATCTATCTCGGCCTGCTTGCCAAGTTTCCCAGGGGACGCGCCTGGCTGTCGCGACGCGAGAGCACGGCGACCGGAAAATCGTGGATCGAGCGCCTCAAGGTGCGCGCCATCGGCGACGAGGCCAAGGTCGTCGAGTTGTCCGGCGGCAACCAGCAGAAGGTCGTGATCGCCAAATCGCTGATCCAGGATCCGGAGCTGATCATATTCGACGAGCCGACGCGGGGCGTCGATGTCGGGGCCATCGTCGAGATTCACGAGCTGATCAACTCACTGGCCGACAAGGGCAAGGCGGTGGTCGTGATTTCGTCCTACCTGCCGGAGATCATGGCGCTGTCGGACCGCATCCTGGTGTGCCGGCAAGGCAAGGTCGTCGAGGAGTTCTCCGCGCTGGAGGCGACGGAGGAAGCCATCATGTACGCGGCGATCCATTGACGGTTTCCCGCGCGGGCGTCGCGACGCGACCGGATCAGGCGGAACGCGGCCTCGCGGCGGGCTGCGCATGTCGCTCGTTCAGCAGCCTGCCGGTTGCGCTGTTGACGAAGTGCAGCGACATGCAGGCCGGGCATCGCACGGGCACATAACTGTCGGCCGACGCCGAACTCTCGGATCGCTCGTCATCGATCCGATGCTGGACGTTTATGCCGGTGCGCGGGCACCTGAAGAGGATCTGGCGGTGCATGCTCCTCTTATCCTCCGGAACCGCCGTCGGCGAAATTCCGGACGATTCCCTACGGAGCTTTCCCAGGTTTGCGATGGGTCAATGCGAGCCATCCGGCCGCGCCTATGATCAAGGTGGTTTCGGGCGCGCTGTCGCCCGGTGCCGCACGAAGCGGGGCCCGGACTCCTAGGCACTCCGGGCGCCGCTTCGGAAGAAGGGGTGCGGGCAATCGCGATCAGGAATCCGGCTCCGAAAGGAGCGGCTTTGCCGGCGGGTGCGATGGAACGAGAGCTGGGACCGCGGGTTGAATGGCCCAGCCGCTGGACAGAGCAGGCACGCCCGCAAGCAACAGGCCACCATCGGGACCGCCTCGACCAGGAGAGCAGCCATGATGTCCGCCAATCTCGACGATCTCTCAGCGGCCGTGCGCTACGCGCTCGAGACGACGCGTGCGACCACAGCCTGCCCTTTTCATGATGAGGTGGTCATCCGCGTCGGCGACGACGCCGCCGAGAGCCATGCCTACGAACGCGCCAAGCGAATCCTGAAGAGCGACGGGACGCCGTTCGAGGCCGACGCCCTCAGGGAAGAAATCGGCCACCAGCTCGCGAGCGCCGCGGACGGCCGATGCCCGAAATGCGACCGGACCGGTCCGGCCGGCTAGAGCGCTCTGCGCCGCGTTCGCCGTTCAGGATGCCGCTCGCCTTCGCGCGTTCTTGCCGGGCCTGGACGGCACGAGGCTGCCGGGCCGCCCGATCAGATATCCCTGCATCTCGTCGCAGCCTTCCTGGATCAGGAGCGACATCTGCGTGTCGGTCTCGATACCTTCCGCCAGGACCGGCACGCCGAGCCCGTGGGCGAGGCCGATCACGGCCCGTACGATGGCCAGCGATCGCTCGCCCTGGCCGAGCGAGGCGACGAAGGATCGATCGATCTTGATGCGATCCAGCGGGAACGCTTCGAGGTACGACAGCGACGAATATCCGGTTCCGAAATCGTCGAGCGCGATCAGGATGCCCAGCGCCTTGAGCGATTGCATCGTCCTCTTGGCCCGCGGCATGTCCTCGATCAGGACGCCTTCGGTGATTTCGAGCTCGAGACGCGCGGCCGGAAGCCCGCTGTCCCGCAGCGCCCTGCGGACCTGGCCGTCGAGGTTTTCCCGACGAAACTGCGCCGCGGAGACGTTGACGGCCACCCGGAGCGGCTGATCCCATGACGCCGCCTCCCGGCACGCTTCCATCAGGACCCAGTCGTCGATCTGCGCGATGGAGCCGCTCTGCTCCGCGATCGGAATGAACGCGCCGGGAGGAATGCTCCCGCGCACCGGATGCCGCCAGCGCACCAGCGCCTCATAGGCCATGAGCGTGCCGTCCCGATGCTGCTGCGGCTGATACTCCAGATAGAGCTCGCCGCGCTCGACGGCATTGCGCAAATCGTGCTCCAGCGCGCGGCGATCCCGCAGCTGCTGGTCCATCGCGCTGGTGAACAGGCGGATGGCTCCCCGGCCGTCGTGCTTGGCGCGATACAGCGCGGCATCCGCGTTCGCAAGCAGGGAAGCGGAATTGTCGGCGTCTCTCGGATACAGCGCGATGCCGACGCAGAGATCGATCTTCAGCGCATGGCCGTCGACCTCGATCGGATGCTCGAACTGAGCGCGCATCCTGGTGGCAAGCAGCTCTGCCGTTGCCGGCAGCGGCGACCGGTCGATGATGCCGATGAACTCGTCGCCGCCGACGCGCGCGACGTAGGAGCCTTGCGCGGCGTCCTGCAGGCGCCGCGAGGCCTCGCAGAGCACGGCGTCGCCGACGGCATGGCCGAAACGGTCGTTGATCGCCTTGAAGTGATCGAGATCGATGCAGAGCACGGCGAAGGGGCTGTCGGTGATCTCCGCGCGTTCGATCGCCGCGCCGAGATGCTGGTCCAGAGCGGCCCTGTTGGGCAGTTCCGTCAGCGCATCGTGACACGCGAGATAACTCACCCTCTGCTGCGCCCGATTGCGCTCCGTCACGTCGAAGGCGACGCAGACATGGGCGGACTGTCCCTCATAGGCGAGCGGCCGGGATTCGATCACGACCTCGATCGCCTCGCCGCCGGCGGTCCTGTGCAATTCGCAGTCGCGCTCGGCTCCGGCTTGCTGCTCGCCATAGGCGAGCTGATGCTCGGACAGCGCGAGGAGATCCTGGCGGGAATAGCCGTAATGCCGGCACATCGCACCATTCACGGCAATGAGCCGGCGCGTCTTCGCATCGACCACCCACATCGGAAGCGGGTTCTCTTCGAAGAGCAGGCGGAAAGAGGCTTCCGCCTCAGCGAGTGCTCTCTCGGTGCGATGGCGCTCCGTGATGTCCTCGTGGGTCGCGACCCAGCCCTTCCCCTCCATCGGGCGATGCCGGATCCGCACGATCCGTCCGTTGGTCAATTCCACGGTCGTGTCCGAATTCGCAGCGATCACCGGATCGCTGTTGCGCCAGGCCAGATAGTCCTGCTTCGACATCTTCGGTGCGCTGCCGGCCGAATAGCGGAGATCGACGATGTCGTTCAGCTTCATGCCCGGCCGGACCCGTTTCGGGTCGAGATCGTAGACCTCGAGATATTGCCGGTTGCAGACGATCAGGCGCTGGTCGTCGTCGAAGAAGCAGAGGCCCTGGGACATGTTGTTGAGCGCCCTGTCGAAGCGCTCCGCGAACGCGGTCGCAATCTGCTCTGCGGCCCGGGCGCGGTCACCCTCTTCGGACAGCCGTCCGTGCGTCTCGACCAGATTCACGAAGGAGCGGAAATTGGTGTTGATCATCCGGGCGAGCAGGACGAGCAGCGCCAGCAGATTGATTCCGACCGAGACCAGCATCCCGTCGCCGGAGAGCAGCAGCAGCGTCGCGATCGGTGCACCCGCGATCAGCATCGTCAGCCGGGACGATGGCGGGAAGCTGCCGAGGCAGTAAGCCGTTCCGACGCAGCCCATGAAGAGAAGCAGGGAGACCGACACGCGCAGGCCGGGATCGACCACCATGAACAGCGCCAGGATCCAGATCACGAAGCTGGAGCTGAGCACCACCGTGGCGAGACGAACCTTTGCGAGCTCCCGGTACGCTTCCTCGGCGGTGAAATCGGCCTTCTTCAGCCGGAGCCACTGGGCCAGCCGAAACAGACAGGCCGCCAGCAGAGCGGCTGGCAAGGCAAATCGCAGCCACGCCGAGACCGTGTCCGGAAGCAGCAGCCCTACGCTGATGCTGTTGACCAGAAGCGCGGCATAAAGCACCGGCACCTGCTCGCGGAGCACGCGGAACTGCTCGACGAGCAGCGAACGGCCGAGCGGATCGGTCGTATCACCGATCGCGAAAGCGTCACCAAGCCGCGCGAAGAAACCCATCGAGATTGTCCCAGCCACATCAAAGGCTAGAACAGAGAGGCGAAGGACCCGTAAAGGCGCTTGGTGTCTCCGACCTTAACGCGGCGATCGCGAATCCGAAGAAGCCAGTCGCGTCAACGAGTTCCGCGCGCGGCGCGAGGGCTTCGTCGGTTCCACTCAATCCTCGACCCGGTACAGCCGCCACCGCGCCGGAACGCCCTTGAGCTGGTGCACGCCGTGGTCCCTGAAGCGGATCTCGGATCGCGCCATCAGGTCCTTGACCGCGCTCGAGACCAGGACCTCGCCGGCGCGCGCCTTGGCGGCGACGCGCGTGCCGATGTGAAACGCGAGACCGACCATCTCGCCCCCGCTCATGCTATACTCGCCCGCATGCAGCCCGACCCTGATGTCGAGCCCCAGCGTGCGCACGGCCTTCTGGATCGCGGTCGCGCAACGGATGCCGGATGCCGGCGCCTTGAATGTCGCCAGCACGCCGTCACCGGTCGTCACCACTTCCTTGCCGCGCGTGCTCTTCAACTCCTTGCGGACCGCCGCGTAATAGTGGCCCATGATTTTCGTCCAGCGCGCATCGCCGAGCTTTGCGGCCTTTTCGGTGGAGCGGACGATATCGACGATCAGGATGGTGGCGAGCGCCTGCTTGAGCTCGGCGCTGCGCTCGGCTGATCGGCGCCGAGGCGCGATCGGTCCGGCCAGCGGTTCGTAGCGATGACTGCGGCGCCGGGCGATCGCGGCCTTGGCATAGTCCTGGGCGCGCTGCACCGTGCCGCAGCGAACCGTCTTCTCCTGCGGCAGGCGCGTCCAATAGACCCTTCGCCCGTCGCCGGCGCCATGGACCTCGACGGCTCCCCACTTCAGGAAGACCACCGAGCCAGCGCGCCGGACGCACCACGCCTTCGACGTGTATCCCGACACGTTCGACTGAAGGACTCCGATGCGTAGGAATTTGGGCATGTCGGTGCGGACAATCGAAGGACCATGGGCACTAGCTGGGCCAAAGCGTAGTTGCACATGTCCGCGTTGGCAACAGACGAGCCGCCGTGTGCCCTCGCCGGGGCAGCGGCTCGCAGCCTGACGAGGGGCTCTTCGATCATCGACTTCGCGTCGTCGCAATCGTCAGGCGGATTCCGGTCGCGGTCAGAGCCACCCCTGCGACGAGAGACGCATTGATCGGCTCGTTCAGCACCCAAGCGGAAATCACGAGCCCGACGCTGGGTGTCGCCAGCAGCGCCATCGACATGGTGCTCGCGGCGAAGCGACGCCCGGCCTCGACCACGGCCCAGTAGGCGAATGCGGTTGCGACCGGCGCCACGTAGACGAGCGTGGCCGCACCAAGCGGCGATATCGCCGGGGTCGCTCCTTCGGCGAAGATCGCGATCGGCAGCAGCAGGATGGCGGCGATCAGCATCTGCCAGGGCGCGAGGCTCAACGCCGAAGAGGTGAAGCGATGCGCCCGCACGGTCACGATGGTGACGGCCCAGGCCGTGGCGGCGCCCATCAGCATGGCATAGGCCAGCGTCTGCCTGCCGACGACGGCAAAGGAGGGCGAGGCGATCACGGCGGTTCCTGCACATCCGATCAACACGCCCGCCAGCATCTTCGGTCCAAGATCTTCGCCCAGCCGCTAGGCCGCGAGCGGCGCGACCACGATGGGCGTCGAAAAGGCCAGCACGGACGCACGCCCCGGCGGCAAGATCGTCAGGGCAAGACCCGTGAGCGCCGAATACGCCGCCATCTGAAGCGTACCCGATATGACGACGACCGTGACATCAGCAAGCGGCGGCAGGGCAAGCTCACCGCGCGCAACAAGAACTGCGAACAGGATGAGCGCCGCGATCGCATAGCGAAGGCAGCCATACCAGATCGGCGATATCTGGCCGACACCGATCTTGATGACCGGCCAGCTCACGGCCCAGATCAACACCAGTGACGCCAGCAGCAGCCAGTCGCGCGGCCTGGGGTGGGCGGCTCGGACCGAGGCGGCGGCCGGCAAGCTAGAATCTTTCACTTGACGGCCGCAGGTCGAGCTCATGGGTCCAGGCGCTGCTGGCCTGCCGGTACAAATGATAATAGCTCTCCGCGATCGCCGCCGGCTGAAGCAGCGTCTCCGAGGGATCGTCGTCCCGCGCGATCATGCCGTCGAGTATGACATGCGCCACGTGAATGTTCTTCGGCCCCAGCTCGCGAGCCATCGATTGTGCCAGCGCCCGCAGGGCGAATTTCGGAGAGGCAAAGGCGGCAAACCCGCCGCCGCCCCGGATTGATCCGGTTGCACCGGAGAAGATGATCGTCCCGCCTCCGCTTTCCAGCATGGAAGCTGCAGCGGCCCGGCCGACCAGAAACCCCGCAAGGCAACCGGTGCGCCAGGCCTGCTCGAACAGTGCCGCGGAGATGTCGAGGATTCCTCCCCGGTCCCAGATGCCGACATTGAACACCACGAGGGATGGCGCCCCGATTTCCGTTTCGACGCGGGCGAACACGTCCTCGACCTGCTCCGCGATCGTCGCATCGCAGGAGTAACGACGAACCAGATCGCGGTGGGGCTCACCTGCGCCGCCGCTGCGCGAGATCGCAGCAACATGCATGCCTTCATCCGCAAAGCGCGCAACGAGCGCGTTGCCCAATCCGGGACCCGCGCCAACGACGACGGCAACCTCATGTGAGTTCACGTCCGTACCTCCGGGGGTTCAGCTGGCCTCACCTGGATTTCACGTAACGGACGAAGCCGATCACGTCCTCAACGACCAGCCGGCCGATCGCGCCGCTGGAATAGACCGCCGTGATCACCCTTCCGCCTGGGTCGAGAACGAAGCCGGTGGATTGCAGATAGCGCGGGCCCTCGTTGATGTAAGCGCCGGTCGTCGCGGCGATCGCCTCTGCATCGACGCGATAGCCGACCGGAAAATTCAGCCGATGCTTTTCCACCAGCGTGCTTGCGTCGATCTTGTCGTCGACGGACATGGCGACGACCCTGATCCCGAGCTCATCAAGCTTCTCCTTTGCCCGTGCAAAGGCCGCGAGCTGCGCATTGCAATACGGGCACCACGACCCGCGATACATCAGGACCACGCCGTAGTGACCGGCCAGGTGGTGGGAGACGGAAACCGTACCGTCGGCGACCGTGTCGAGAGTCAGGGCCGGAAAGGCATCACCATTGTCGAGACGAGGCATTCTTGTCTTCTCCAAAAACTGGACTATTTAGTCCAATTACTTGCCAGCATCATCCCTGTCAAGTACGGTGACGGCGATGAACAAAAACGTGACTGCATTGTCCAGGACTCCGGTGCCAAAGACCTCAGCGCCCAACACCTCAGTGCCAAAGACGGCACGGGGCGCGGCAACACGCGCGCGCATCGTCGATGCGGCAACCGAGCTCGTGCGCGAGCGAGGCGCCGCGAACACGACGATCGATGCGGTGATCGAGGCCAGCAAGGCCAGCAAGTCGCAGGTGTATCACTACTTCGCCGACAAGGATGAGCTCGTGCTGGCGGTGATCCAGCGACAGGCCGAGTGCGTGCTCGGAACGCACGAGGGTCTGCTGCGAAAGCTCAATTCCATCGCCGGACTTCGCCGATGGCGCGACGCGGTGGTCGAGCTGACGGACCAGACCAATTGCGCTGGCGGCTGCCCTCTCGGCTCACTGGCTGCCGAACTCTCGGAGACGCCGCGCACGCGCGCGGCGTTGGCGGAGAGCTTTGCACGCTGGGCAGGCTATTTCGAAGCGGCATTCGCCAGAATGCAGTCACGGGCGGGGAGAGCCCCTGCCGGCGATTTGAGGGAGCTTTCGGAGGCAATGCTCGCCAGCCTGCAAGGAGGCCTGTTGCTGGCGCAAACCTTGCGTTCGACACGACCGCTGGAGCTGGCGCTGGACATGGCGATCGATCACGTCGCGGCCCGACTTGGGCTCTAGCTTCACCGGCGCGTCCGGCGCAGCCTGCCTCAGCCGTGATAGGCAAACAGCTCGATTGGATCGCTGAAGCCGCGCACCTCATGCTGACCGACGTGCTCCAGCTCGAACTTCGGCTGCACCAGCTCCGCAAAGTCGCGTGACAGCAGCACCGTTCGTCCCAACTTCTTGGTGAGGGCTTCGAGCCGGGAGGCCATGTTGACGGCCGGGCCGATCACGGTGAAGTCGAGCCGGCTGCTCGATCCGATATTGCCGTACATGACGTCGCCGACATGGACGCCGATGCCGTAGTTCAGCGGCGCGCGGCTGGTCATCTTGTTTCGCTCGTTCAGGGCGGCCATGGCCTGCCGGGCCTCGGTCACGGCATGCAGCAGGTTGGCGCAGGCATTGGGCTGGCTCAGCGGGAAGATGGCGAGCAGGCCGTCGCCGATGAATTTCAGGATCTCGCCGCCGTGCCGTGCGATCGGCTCCGACATCGCGTCGAAATAGTCGTTGAGCAGATCGATGACGTCGTCGCGCGGCCAGTTGTCGGAAATCTTGGTGAAATCCCTGAGGTCGCAGATCATGATCGCGGCGCGCACCGTCGTGCCCGTGCCGCGCCGGGTCGCCCCGGCCAGGATGAGCTCGCCGGCATGGGAGCCGACATAGGTCTCGAGCAGCGTCCGCGCCAGGCGATTCTTGACGCGGATCTCGCTGACCAGCGCCAGCACCGGCAACACGTTCTTGAGGGCGGCGACATGCGCATCGTCGAAACCGCCGGGCCGGTCGGTCGCGAAGGTGACGAGATGCCGCTTGCCGAGCGTGTGATGCAGCGGCCAGGCCACATAGTCGGTCAGGCCTTTCGCGCGCATCTCGTCATAGAGCGCATGCTTGCGGCCGAGCGACGGGTCACGTTCGAGATTCTCGCGCACTTCGGCCGCCCCCTCGAATATCTCGTGGGCGGCGCTGCCGATATATTCGGAGCGCTGCTGCACATCGAAGTCGACCCGCGAAATCTCGGCCTCGCGCTTGCCGTCGGACCACATGATGCGGGCCCCCAGCCATTGCGGGTGCTGGATGCGGACATGGAGCGTCGACCGCGCGAGCGGAATGCCGGCCTGCTGGAGACGGATGCACATCTCGGCAAAAATGTTGTCGATGAAGCGCTCGTCGCGCGTGCCATTGGTCAGCCAATCAACGACGCCGTCGGACAATGTGGCGGGGAGATTGTGGTCTGGCGCGGTCATATCCTGCCCGTTCATATCGTATCTTGCGCGGCGGTCTGCATCAGGACAGATATCGTGCTCCGGCCTCGCCCCGTCAACCTAGCCAGTTGCATGGATTATGCGCATCGGATGGCCGGGGCCATCGCCGGCTAGCCGATGAGCCGAATCGATCCCAGCACCGCCAGCCCTGACACAAGCGCGAGCTTCGACGCCGCAGTGAGCTCCACTTTCAGCGTGTCCTCGTGCGAAAGCGAGAATTCCTCGTCATCGATGCGGACGCGGCAATCGCCGCGCGCTGCGTAAACCAAATGTGTGCCGGCGACAAGCTGCCGCGTGCCCGGCTCGCGAAGCGCCACGAGCTCGATCTCCGCCGCGCCGCGCCGGGCCATCAGGTTCACGACCTCGACCGGTCCCTCTTCGAGCGCGGTCACAATCTCCATCTCTCCGGTGAAGCGCACCGTCGTAAAAGGTTCACGCTCGTCGAACTCCTGCGTGGGTGACTTCAGCACCAGCCCACGCCCGTTGACGACCATCTGGAGCCGGTCGATGCCGGGCATATGGGAGAACGGGCCGGGCGCCACGATCGGCGTGGAGGCAAGGCGCCAGAGCAGGCTGCTCCAATCCTTCGCCACCGCGTCAGCGCGCCAGGCGCCCGCAATGTCGGTGAAGATGCCGCCGCCGTTCTTCCAGGGCGAGCGGGTGTAGTCTTTCGGTCTCAGCAACGTGATCTTCATGTCTGTTCGGGAATCTCAGGTGGGCCGTGTTATCCAGCCCATCATGCGCGCGATCAAGCGACTTTGCCAACTGCTTCGCAGGCGCCATGGGATGCCGGCCGATACTGACGCTGCTATTTCGACGTCAGTGTCGCCACCGCCCGCCAGGCGGCGTCCGGCGCAGCCGACATGAGCTGCCGGCAGCGCTCGCGCATCAGCTCGGCGGGGCGATCGTGGCCGCGCCGCTTCAACACGGCCTCGAAATCTGCGAGCGCCTCGGCAAAGTGCCGCGTGCGATAGGCTTCAAGGCCACGCTCGTAATCCGCGATCCAGCCGATTGTCTCGCCGTCGATGGTGCCCTCGTTCGCGATCCCGATCAGTTCGTGGACGGAGAGTCCCTCCTCCCGTCCGTAGACCGCGATGCTGTCGACCTCGCGCGTGATGACGGCGCCGCGCGCCAGACGTTCGGTCGTCTCGCCGATCAGGATCTGCGTGCCGTAGGATTTGTTGGCGCCTTCGAGCCGGCTTGCGACGTTCACGGCATCGCCGATCACGGTGTAGTTCAGCCGCAGCTCCGAGCCGATATTGCCGACCAGCATGCGGCCCGAATTGATGCCGATGCGGATCTGGAGCGGCTGGCCGAGATCGTCGGCGAGGCCGGACTCCTCCATCGCCCTGCGGCAGGCGAGCGCCGCGCGGCAGCAGCGCGCGGCGTGATCGTCCTGCGGCTGCGGCGCGCCCCAGAACGCCATCACGGCGTCGCCGATGAACTTGTCGATGGTGCCGCCATTGGCAACGATGATCTCCGAGGTGACGTCGAGATAGCGCGACAGCAGCGGCACCACGCGGTCGCCCAACCGCTCGGACAGCCCGGTGAAGCCGGCAATGTCGATGAACATCACGCTGAGCTCCTGGACGCTGCCGCCGGGCCTCGCCTCGACGCCCTGGCGCAGCAGATCGCGCACCAGATCGGCCGGAATAAACTTGCGGAATGCGGACAAGCCGGACGCCATCTCGGCGATCGCGCCGGACAGGCTCGCGATCTCCTTGAGCCGCGAGGGGTGGCGGCGGACCTGCTCCAGCGCGAAGGCTTCGACATGGCGGAGCTCGCCGACGACGCGCGACAGCGGCGCAGCAATGACGGACCGCGCCAGCATCGCCGAGGCCAGCGCCGCGAGCACGGCGCCGACGGCGAGGCCGAGGATCAGTCGCCGCAGCGTCGTCTCGACCGGCCCGAGAAATTCGGCCTCCGGGATCACGGTCGCGAGCGACCAGCCGGCAAACGGCAGCGGTGTCAGTGCAATCTCATAGGCTGCGCCGCCGGACGTCAGCCGGTTTCGCCAGGCCTCCTTGCGGCCGGCCTCCCCCGCCTTGTCGAGCGCCAGCCGCGCCAGCGGCAGCAGCGTCGTGTCGCCACGCGCCGGATGGAGCTCGTCGGCCTCCTTGTCCGGCGCCGCGATCAATTCGCCGCTGTCATCGACGATGAAGGCGGTCCCCGTGCGCCCGACCTCGAGCTGCGAGAGAAAACGCGCAAGCCTGGTGTATTCGATGATGACGGCCAGAACGCCTTGCCGCTCCTGATAGACGTCGATCGGCCCCGCGAAGGCGATCGAGGGCCGCTCGCCGGTGGCATGGTCCATCACCCTGAACCATTGCGGATCGTTCGCGTCGAGTCCGGCCTTGAACCAGGCCTGATCGGCGACATGGAATGCGGTCGGCTCGAAGCGGCGATTGGCGAACTCGATGTCGCCGGGCACCACGTCGTATTCATCGACGCGGCGCTGGCCGGGATGATCGGTCAGCGAGATCTCCATCATCTCCAGGCGGCGATCGCCAAGCTTGTGCGCGGCGAAGAAGGAGCCGTCGGGCCAGCCGAAGGCGACCCAAGAGATCGTCGCCTGCGACTGCAATTGCGAGAGAAACACGAACTCGCGCTTGTCGGCCTCGCGGGTGTCGAGCACATTCTGCAGGAACAGCGTGCGGATCGCGGTGTGCGCGGCGCGCGCCTCGTCGACGATGGCCGAGACCTCCTTGCGCACCGCCGCCACGATCTGCTCGTTGATGGTCGAGGCGAGCTGCCGGCTGGTCGCCTCCGCCGTGCGCCACCAGAGCAGGCTGGAGAGCGCGGCCGTCAGCAGGATCGCAGCCAGGACCAGCGCGGACACCGCGAGGCGGATGCTGACCGTCAACCTTGCGATCGCACGAAGCCGTCGTTCGGGATCAAGCTTCATCGCCCTCTTCGCCTGCCGGTCCACGCGAGCCACTGACATTGCTCTACGCCGCCGGCGCTCGCCCGTTACATCTGGCAGAAAACGGGGCGGCGCCGCCAATGCCCGGTGGCTACCGTGTCGATAGACCCCAGGCATTGGCTTTGGGCGGACGATTGCCCGCTAATGCCAGCCCAAGCGCACCGGCGGTGCGCCCGATCCAATCGGTCTCACGGGTTCGTGAGCGGCCCGCGGTAACGCCGGCTGCGCGCGCAGCGAAGGAGACCATGCGCGCATCGCCTGCCAGGCGATGCCATCTCGAACAGGAGAATCCCGATGTCTGCCAAACACGTCGTCACCTCGCTCGTCCTCGCCGGCGCCG
This sequence comes from Bradyrhizobium sp. CCBAU 53351, assembly GCF_015291745.1. NCBI lineage: Bacteria > Pseudomonadati > Pseudomonadota > Alphaproteobacteria > Hyphomicrobiales > Nitrobacteraceae > Bradyrhizobium > Bradyrhizobium sp. CCBAU 53351. Next base: position 1,506,630 of record NZ_CP030059.1, on the reverse strand, counting down.
TCTCGACCGCGCTCGCGACCCTCGCTGCCGCCGGCCCGCTGACCAAGGCCGAGGCCGAGGCCGCCGTCGCCGCCAAGAAGGAGAAGTGCTTCGGCGTCGCGCTGAAGGGCCAGAACGATTGCGCGGCGGGACCGGGCACGACCTGCCAGGGCACTTCGACGGTCGACTTCCAGGGCAACGCCTGGAAATTCGTGCAGGGCGGCACCTGCACCAGCATCGACCTGCCGGGCGGCAAGAAGGGCTCGCTCAAGCCGGTCTAACGGCCGGCGCGACCTCGCCGGCAAGGATGAACGGAGCAGCACGATGAGCACGGTGATCAACCCCGCCCGACGAGCAGCCATGCCGCTCCGCTATCCAACGCCCATCGGCGGCGTTGCCGGGACGAGCTTCAAGCCCGAGCATCTCTCCAATATCCTCGAGGCCGGACCTCGGCGTGGCTTCTTCGAAGTCCACGCCGAGAACTACATGGGCGATGGCGGCCCGCCGCATCGCGCGCTGGAAGCGATCCGCCGCGACCATCCGCTGTCGCTGCATGGCGTCTGCATGTCGATCGGCGGGCCGCGGCCACTCGACAAGGCGCATCTGGCGCGCTTCCGCGGCCTCGTCGCGCGTTATCAGCCGGCGCTGGTGTCCGAGCATCTGGCCTGGTCGACACATGAGGCCAGCTTCTTCAACGATCTGTTGCCGCTGCCCTATACCGAGGCGACGCTCGCTTGCGTCTGCGACCACATCGACCAGGTGCAGGAGGCGATCCGTCGTCCGCTGCTGCTGGAAAACCCGTCGACCTACGTCGCCTTCCGCGAATCCTCGATGCGCGAGACCGAGTTCATTCGCGCCATCGCCGAGCGCACCGGCTGCGGGCTGCTGCTCGACGTCAACAACGTATTCGTCTCCGCCACCAATCACGGCACTTCCGCGCTCGACTATCTCGCGGATTTCCCGCTGTCGCGCGTCGAGGAAATTCACCTTGCCGGCCATGCCGAGCAGGCTGACGACGAAGGCGGTCTGCTGTTGATCGACAGCCATGACGGCCCGGTCGCGGACGCCGTCTGGAGGCTTTACGAGCTGGTGATCGGACGCTGCGGCGCGGTGCCGACGCTGATCGAATGGGACAGCAAGATTCCGGACTGGCCGGTGCTGCAGGCGGAAGCCCTTGCCGCACAGGCGATCCTCGATCGTCATCAGACCACAGCAATGGCAGGAGAGCGTCATGCAGCCTGAGACCGGCTTGTCGTTCGCCGCTGCGTTCGCGCCGGCGCTGCTGGACCCAGCGCGCAAGACGCCGGGGATCGTGACCGGACCAAACGGCAAGGCCGCCGCCCGGCGCTACGACGTCTATCGCAACAACGTCACCGTCAGCCTGATCGAGGCGCTGGCCGCGATCTATCCGGCGGTGCAGCGCATCACCGGCACCGACTTCTTCCGGGCCATGGCGCGCTTTCATGTGCGCAGCCATCCGCCGAGCTCGCCGCTGCTGTTCCAGTATGGCCGCGACTTTCCGGATTTCATCGACGCCTATGAGCATGCCCAAGATATGCCCTGGCTCGCCGACGTCGCCCGCATCGAGCGGGCCTGGCTCGACGCCTATCATGCGCGCGACGCCGCGCCGCTGTCCCCGGCCCGGCTGTCGGCGATTGCCCCGGAGCGTCTGGCGGATACCGTCTTCATCCCGCACCCGGCGATGCGGATCGTTCGTTCGCAATTCTCCGCGGTGACGATTTTCGCCGCCAATCGCGGCAGCACTCCTACCGCGCGCATCGATGCGTCGAGGCCGGAGGACGCATTGATCACGCGGCCCGAATTCGACGTCGTGGTGCGGCACCTTTCGCCCGCCAGCGCCGTCTTTGCCGTTTGCCTCGCATCCGGCCAACCGCTCGGCGAAGCTGCCGCGACGGCACTGGATGCATCGCCCGACTTCGACATCGCCTCGAACATCACCGGCCTGATCGAAGCCGGTGCATTCACCTCTGCTGCTGGAGACGCATGATGATCACGGACCAACGCATGGCGAGCGGCGGCCTGCCGTCGCCCTGGCTGCTCATCGACCGGGCCAATCACCTGATCCAGACGCTTGCCACCCCCTCGCTCGTCCTGCTCGTGCTGCGCCTCGCGCTCGCGGTGCCGTTCTGGCGTTCCGGCATGCTCAAATGGGGCGGATTCCTCAGGCTCAACGACACCGCCGTAACGCTGTTCAGCGAGGAGTTCATGCTGCATCTGCCGGGCGGGCCTTATCACTTTCCCGCGCCGACGCTGATGGCGTTCCTGTCAGGCTGCGGCGAGATCATGTTTCCGATCCTGCTCGTGCTCGGGCTCGGCACACGATTCGCGGGGCTTGGACTTCTGTTCATGACCGTCATCGTCGAGCTCACGGTGCCCGACGGCTGGCCGATCCACCTCACCTGGGCCGCGATGGCACTCGCCCTCATGGCGTACGGACCCGGCAACGTCTCGCTCGATCATTTGCTCTGCCGAATTCGTAGCCCGGATGGAGCGCAGCGCAATCCGGGGCAGCTCGTGGGATGATGCTGCGGTCCCGGATTACGCTTGCGCTCCATCCGGGCTACAGGCCTCACATCCCGCTCAATCCGCTATCCACCGCGAGCGTTTGCGCGGTGACGTAGACGCTTTCGTCGGACAGGAAGAACAGCACGGCATAGGCGATCTCCCACGCCGTCGCTTGCCGGCCGAACGGAACGTGGCCCTTGCCGCGATTCGGCCGTCCGGCGCCGGCTTCGCGGCCGTTGGGGGTGTCGACGAGACCTGGATAGACGAGGTTGGCCCGGATGCCCCGGCGCGCGCCGAGATGGGCGATGTTGCGCATCAGGCCGCCGAGCGCGGCTTTCGACGAATCATACACCGCCATCTGCGATCCCGCCTTCAGCGCGGCGATCGAGGAGATGAAGACGATGGCGCCGCCATCATCGAATTTCGGCAAGCCTGCGCGGCAGCACAGCATGGGGCCGCGGACATTGACGTCGTAGATCCTGTTCCACTCCTCGGGGCTGACGGCATCGAGGCCGGTCTTGCCGAAGGTGCCGATGTTCAGCACCATACCGTCGAGGCCGCCCATGGCGCGGTGAGCTTCTTCGATCATGCGGACGACATCCGCTTCCGACGTGACATCGGCGGCAATGGCAAAGGCCTCGCCGCCTTCGTCGGTGATGCGCTTCACCGTCTCTTCCGCCGAAGTGCGATTGAGGTCGGCGACCGCGACCTTCGCACCCTCGCGTGCACACAGAATGCTCATGGCGCGGCCATTGCCGATCGGATCGGTGGCGGCATCGAACACGCGCTGGCCGCCGCCGACGACGAGGATACGGCGCCCCTTCAGTCGCCCCCTGCCCGGCGCGTCGCCTGATGACTCGGCGCTCGGAGGGCGAACATAGCGCTCCGGCTTGCTCTCGGTGTCAGCCATCTCAACCGCCTGATTTCTTGCCGCCGTCATAGACCTTCATGCCGGCTGCCGGATCGAGATCGGTTTCGGTTGCCTCGGTGACGCGCGCCATCATCATGTAGAAGCCGAGCGCGACGATGGACTCCACGATCTCCTGGTCGCTGAAGTGTTTTCGGGCGGCAGCAAAGATGGCCTCGGGGACGCGGACGTTCTCGACGACCTCGCGGCCGAATGTCAGCAGCGCGCGCTCCGCCTCATTCAGCGCGGCAGCATTGTAGTCGCCGCGCTCCACCGCATCGACCTGCGCCTGCGTGCAGCCGACGCCGAGCGCGATCGGCACGTGCTGGCGCCACTCATAGGCGCCGCCCTCCAGCTGGGCGGCTTGCAGGATCAGCAGCTCGCGGTTGACGGCAGAGAGCTTCTGCTTGTGCAGGATCGAATTGCCGAGCCGCATCGCCGGGATCATGTTGGCCTCGGCATGGGCCATCATGCGGAAGATATTGAGCTTGACCGGCATGCGGTCGAACGAGGCGCGGATGTCGCCGCTCGTCGTCTCCGGATCAATCAGAGGCAGCCTTGCCACGCGTCTCTCCCTTTGGCTTTCGCTTCTTGTTGTCGGTGTCATTGCCTGCCGCGATCAGCGACAGGAAGAAGGACAGATAGCGGTCGATCGCCTCGATCACCTTGGCCCGCGGCGAAGGCGCCGCGCCCATCACGTAATGCTCGAGACGGATATAGATCAGCCCTGCCGCGAACAGCCGCGCGGTCTCGCGCGGATCCGGCGTCGATACGAGGCCGGCGAGCGCGAAGCCGCGGAAATAGTCGGTCATCAGGCTCTGCTCGCGCGCATAGAAATGATCGGCGAATTTGGCGCGGATGCCGGGGACGCGGTTGCGCTCGGCGGTGATGACTTTCTGGAACTGGTGCTCGCGCGGATCGGACCATTGCGCGACGAGGTCGAGTGCGAACTGACGGCAGAACGCGGCGGGCTGGCGCGCGAGCTGCCTGTAGCGCGGCTCCTCCAGCCGACTCGCCGAACTCGCCGGGCCATGCTCGCTGACGATCGCTTCCAGGATCGCGGCCTTGCCGGGAAAGTGGTTGTAGAGGCTGCTCTCGCGGATGCCGACGCGACGCGCCAGCTCGCGCATCGAGGCGCCGCCATAGCCGCTCTGCGCGAACAGATTGAGCGCCTCGGTGAGGATGCGCTCCCGCGTCGTGGGCGGGGCCGCTTCCGCCGCGCTGGAAGTGTGGACAGCCATGATGGCTTGACTAACGAACGATCGTTCGCTAGTCAACCGTACGAACGATCGTTCGTCTTTAATGTCGTATGCGACGATCCTCGGCCGCGATGCAGCGACAGCGCTACATGAGCGGATAGCATTCAACTCCGCTCGATAAACGGAGAGCAATTGGGAGACAACGCCATGGCACGCCTCGCCCGCTTTTTGCCCGCGTGGCAAATCACCATGACGCTTCGCTTCGTCGCATCCTCACTGCTGATCGCGTCTGCGGGAATGCCTGCATACGCCGAGGATCCCGCCGCCTATCCCACGCACAAGATCCGGATGCTGCTACCCTATGCGGCCGGTGGCGGCGGCGACGTGGTCGGCCGGCTGCTCGCGGACAGGATGGGCAAGACGCTCGGACAGAGCATCTATATCGAGAACCACACCGGTGCGGCCGGCACGCTCGGCACGCAGATGGTCGCGACATCGCCAAATGACGGCTACACCATCACCGTCGGCGGCATGACCACGCATGTGCTGGCCCCCGCGATCTATCCAAAGCTGCCTTACGATCCGATCAAGGATTTCACCACCATCGGCCGCGTCGGCACCTCGTCGATCATGCTGGTCGCGACCAGGAACTTTGCCGCCAACGACATCAAGGAGTTGGTCGCGCTGGCCAAGAAGGGCGAGCCGATCCAGCACGGCAGCTGGGGCGTCGGCTCGACCGGGCAATTCTGTGCCGAGATCCTGATGCAGCAGACCGGCATCAAGATGGACCACGTGCCGTTCAACGGCATCGCGAAGCTGGCCGGCGATTTGCTCGGCGGCCACATCTCGCTCGCGACGCTCGATGTCGCGACCGCGACGCCGCTCGTCAAGGACGGCTCGATCAAGGCGCTGGCCGCCTGCGGCGAGCGCTCGCCGAGCATGCCTGATGTCGCCAGCTACAAGGAGCAGGGCGTGCCGTTCGACCGCAGCCTGTCCTGGGCGATGTATGCGCCCGCGGGCCTGGCTGCGCCGATCGCGCAGAGGCTGTCGGCGGCGCTGAAGGAGGCGCTCGGCGATGATCTGGTGAAGGGAAAGCTGCTCGCACTCGGCATCACGCCGCAATTCGTGCCCGGCGAGGAGCAGCGCGACATCAACGCCCACGACATCGCTGCCTGGAAGCAGGTTGCCAAGGACGCCGGCATCGAGGTGAAGTGAGGAAGTGGCGGGCAGCTCGCGTGCGTCCATCCTTCGAGACGCCCGCCTGCGGCGGGCCCTCAGGATGAGGTCCGTTGTGAATCGGCAGAGAACGGGAGCGCGGGCATGAGCCGCATCTTCGGCGCGGTGCGCCAGAACGGATATGTGGTGCGGGACATCCACGCCGCGATGAAGCACTGGATCGAGGTGATGGGCGTCGGTCCCTGGTACTACATGGACCGCGTCAAGACCGACTGGTTTCGCCATCGCGGCCAGGACTCTGCCGTCGAGATGAGCATTGCGCTCGCCAATTCCGGCGACCTCCAGATCGAGCTGATCCAGCAGCGCAACGACGCGCCTTCGCTGTACAGGGAGTTTTTGAACGCCGGCCACGAAGGCCTGCAGCACATGTCCTACTGGAGCCACGACTACCAGGCGCTCTACGATAAGGCGATCGGGCTCGGTTACCGGATCGGCCATGAGGGTCAGATCGGCGGCGAGAAGGGACGCTTTGCCTATTTCGACACGCAGGCCCATCCGGGCACGGTGATCGAGATTTCGGACATCAGCGGCACCAAGGGTCCGTTCTTCGAGAAGGTCCGGCAGGCGGCTCTGACCTGGGACGGCACGCGGCCGATCCGTGAGGTCGTCACGAAGCCGTAGGAGCCCTCGCCGCTGGCGCGATTGCCGGCAATCCGTGTAACATGCACCCCGCATCCGAACCTGCAGCGAGGCAGACATGTCCGACACTGACAAGGTTTTCGCCGGCTCGATTCCGAAAATCTACGACGAGTATCTCGTCCCGATGATCTTCTCCGTCTACGCGGAGGACATCGCAAGACGCGTCGCCGCGCGCTCGCCGTCCGTGCTGCTCGAGATCGCCGCGGGCACCGGCGCCGTGACGCGCGCCGTGGCGGCTGCGCTGCCCTCTGGCATCCGTTACGTTGCGACCGATCTCAACGAACCGATGCTTGGCGTCGCCGCGCAGCGGCAGGCGGACGACGATCGCATCAGCTGGCGGCAGGCGGACGCAATGGCCCTGCCCTTTGGCGATGCCGGGTTCGACGTCGTCTGCTGCCAGTTCGGCGCGATGTTCTTTCCGGACCGGGTCAAGGCTTACGGCGAGGTGAAACGAGTCCTGAAAGGCGATGGCACGTTCGTGTTCAACGTCTGGGATCGCATCGAGGACAATGTGCTGACGCACGAGGCGACGATCGCGCTCGCAAAACTGTTTCCCGACGACCCGCCGCGCTTCATGGTCCGCACGCCGCACGGCTATTACGACAAGGCCGTCATCAGAACCGACCTCGAACGTGCCGGCTTCCGCGACATCGCGATCGAGACGCGATCTGAAATCAGCCGGGCACCATCGCCCGAATACGTCGCGCTCGCGCTCTGCCAGGGCACGCCGCTGCGCAGCGAGATCGAGGCAAGGGACGCCGGCAAGCTGCAGGCCGCAACCGACATCGTCGCCGAGACGATCCGCACGCGTCACGGCTCCGGAGCGGTGGAAGGCAAGATTCAGGCTATCGTGATCGAAGCGCGACTGTAGGGGCTGGAGCGGAAGCGCCGCGGCTCGTTCACCTCTCCCGCTCGCGGGAGAGGTCGCGCCCCGCGCGCTACCACCAGTTTCGCTGCATCGGCTGCGTCGATTGATAGTACTGGTACTGGCCGCGCTGCCGGCGCGGATTGGCCGGCTGCACGTAGGGATCGCGCTGGTAGAAGAAACCAAAACCGTTGCCGCCGTTGTCCCAGCCGTCGTCGCTGGCGATCATGGCCGGCGCGGTCGGCTTGCGCGTGATGAAGCCGCCTTGCGGCTGGTCGCTCAGCACCGCGACGAACTCGGTTCGGTAATTGGTCTCGGCGCTCAGCGGCTCGTCCGAGATGATGATCGAGGAGCGCGGCAAGGCGGTCGGCCCGATGCGATCCCACACGTCCTGCGGGATGGTGATGCGGTCGAGTGCATTGCGGGCCTCGTCGCCGTTTTCGATCGTGACCACGCTCCAGCGCAGGCCCGTATCTGTCTTCGCCATCGCCGTGAAGATGTGGGTGCCAAGCGGCTGCTCGGGATTGCGGATCGTGACGGGAACCTCGATGCTGGTGTCGAACACCTCGCCGCCGCCGTCGGGCGCCGGCTTGTGGGTGTTTCGCCGCACATAGAGCTTCTGCGTCGAGCGGCTGATGTAGACCGAGACAGGCTCGCCCGCGAGCTTGGCGTCGGTCGCGGCCTTCACCGCCTCCGTCTTTCTTGCCGCCGCGGCCTTCGCGGCGTCCTTGGTCGCGGCCACGGCATCGCGCTTCGGCTGCGCGGCGGCCTTGGCGGTGTCGAGCAGCGTTGTCGCGTCGGCAGCCTTGGTCGCGGCCTTCTGCTTCAACTCCTCGGCCTTGGCGCGGGCCTGATCGGTCTTGGCGTTCGCGAGCATCTTGTCGGCAAAAGCGAGCTCGGCATCGGCGCGGGACTTCTGCTGCTCCAGCTTGCGCAGGGCTGCAGGAAGCGAGGCAGCTTCCTTTGCAGCGATGGACGCAGCCTTCTTGGCCTCGTCGGCGGCCCTCGTCGCCTCCTCGGCCTCGAGGGAGAGCTTGTCGGCCTGCCGCGGCACGGCCGCGATCGCTTCCGGCTTCGGCACGAACAGCGAAGGATGAGAGATCTCGGTCGGGACCGAATCGTGGGGCGAGATGATCACACGCATCCCGATATAGGTCTTGTCGAACAGGTTCTCGGCGAAGCCGAACGGCATGCGCACGCAGCCGTGCGATGCGGCATAGCCGGGCAGCGGTCCGCCATGCAGCGCGATGCCGTTCCAGGTGATGCGCTGCATGTTCGGCATCCAGGCATCGTCGTACATGGTCGAGCGATGGTCCTTGTCCTTCTCGACGATGGCGAAGACGCCCGCCGGGGTCTCGCGTCCCGTGGTGCCCGTCGAGACCGGCGCGCGCAGGATCCAGCCGTCGGCATCGTAGAACGTGACCTGCTGGCTCTTGATCGACACGATCGCCATGATCGGCTCGCCGGCCTGCCGCTGCGCCACCGCCTCGGCCGGCTGGCGCGCCTGCTTGGCCGCGCTCGCCGGCGCGACCGCCGCAAGGACGGCCATTGCCGCCAATGTCACAATTCCGGGAGGCCCCCGACGCCGCATCGCCTTGGTGGGTTGCGCCATCGTCATCAGGTGTTTCATGCCATCCTCGGTCGAAATGCCGGCCCGCTCATGCCGATCATGCATCAGATTGCGATCATTGAATTAAGAAACCGCAGCCGCCTTACGTTCCGTCTGTGGCGATATTCGGCACGTCCGGGCGACAAATCCCTCTTATACGACGGCCGGAGCCGGCGGAAGGTCGGTTACCCCCGGGCCGCTCCGAAGCCGGTGGCGGCCGCTGCGGCAGAATGTCCGCCTGGTGCCGGCGAAGACGCGCCCGTCAGACGCCCAGGGCCTTGCGGTTGAAGGTCCGCAGGAAACGCAGCGAGAGGGTCCGGACATTGGCGACGTTGAGGAGCCAGGCCGCCGCGGCATAGGCCAGGCCGCCGGCCAGGCTGACGATGATGAGCGCCACGAGGCCGGTGCCGCCGGCCTGCGAACGCGCAATGAGGATGGCGGCGGCCATCGCCGCGGCCGAAACCGCGACCCCGGCGAGCCGGTTGAGATCGAACGGGACCGGGTGGGCGCGATGCATCAGGACGACGGCAACGAGGAAACCGATCGCCTCGGTGGCGAGCGTTGCCCACGCCGCGCCGTAGATGCCGTAACCGGCGACCAGCGCGACCATCAGCACCACGCTGACCGCCAGCGTGAGAAAGGATTGCGCCGCCAGCATGAAGGGGCGCTCGGCGAGCTGGAAGCTGATCTGAACGTAGAACTGATTGGCGATCCCGAAGAAGCGGGCAAGCACCAGGATCGGCAACAATGCCGACACGCCGGCGCGGAAGTCGACGCCGACGAGCGTGCCGGCAACCTGATCCGCCGCGAGCGCGAGCCAGACGGCGACGGGCGCGACCACGACGAGCAGGAGCTCGAGGCTTTCGGTCAGCCGCTCCCGCGTCGTCTCCCTGTTGTTCTCGGACGAGGAACGGAAGACCAAGGGCACGGTCGCCGCGGCGACGCTGGAGGCGATCATCACCATGAACTGGCGCGGCAAATCGGCGGCGACGCCGAAGATGCCGGCAGCGTCCTTGCCGAGCAGATAGGCGACGATGAGCCGGTCGCAGGCCGAATAGACCGCAACGGAGAGTCCGGCCAGCGTCAGCGGCAGGCCATAGCGCGCCAGCTGCATGAACTGGCTGCGCTGGAAGCGCGCGATTTTGCTGCGGTCGCCGACGAGATTGAGAATGATGCCGGTGAGCGAGCCCAGGCCGAACGCCGCGAGCAGCCCCAGTCCGCCCCAGCCGAACCAGATAGCGACGAGGCCGAATCCGACGCTCGACACGCTGCGCACGATCGAGATCGCGGCGAACCGGTAGGGACGCAATTTCGCGCGCTCGAACTCCTGACCGACATCGACGGCATTGGCCATGATCGCGACGAACATGCTGGCAAGCAACAGCTCGACGCTGACGTCGCTGCGGAACAGGAAGACCAAAGGCGTCGTGGCGCAGAGCACCGCGACCGTGAGTCCGAAGGCGACCATCGCCGTGCCGCGGAAATCCACCTCCGCCGACATCGCCTGATAGCGCGACACCGACAGCTTGATCCAGGCGAAGAAGATCGCGCCCAGAATGCCGGCGAGGCTGAGGCCGACGACATAGACGCCGTACTCCGCCGGCGTCAGCAGCCGCGTATAGGCCGTGACGGCGAAGAAGCCCACCGCCGCGGGCAGGATGTAGGCGACCAGATAAATCGAGAAATGGCGGTTCAGCATGCGAGCACGGGACCGGCAGCGGTCTTGCGAATATGACGGCTGTTAATCAATGGGACCTTGGCGGGGCGAACGAACTGCGCCGCAGCATCGCGCAAGAGTGTCACATAAGTCTGCAGATCGGGCGGCAAATGAGGCTTTGCAGCCGCTTTCACGCGTTAGCGTTAAATTTGCCCTTCCGGGAATGACGAGGCGCGATCATGGAAGGAAACCATGACGAGCGGACGGCAGAGGTTAACCCAACGAGGTGAAACCCGGGCGTTGCAGGGCATCGCTTGGTACGATGCTGCGTTGGTTCGAAAAGGACTGCCGTGACCAGGCTCGATAGACGCGAATTTCTTCTCGGCGGCGCCGCAGCCCTCGCGGCGGGCGCTTCTGCGTCGGCGGCACCGGCATCAAAGCTTTCGCAGCGCCGCCCCGGCTTTGGCGCGGCCGCCACGCTCTGGGACCTGCAAGCCGACCCCAGGCTCGGCGAAGCCATCAGCACCTATTGCACGCAGGTCGTGCCGGTGCTCGAGCTGAAATGGCCGATGCTGCGACCGAACGCGCACACGTTCAATTTCGAGCGCGCCGACGCGATCCTGGATTTCGCGCGGGACAATGATTTGACGATGCGCGGCCACGCGCTCGCCTGGTATCACGACATTCCGGACTGGACCAAAGAGATCAAGAACACGCGCGGCGTCGAGCGCGCCTATGTCGACCACATCGGCACCGTCGTCTCCTACTACAAGGACAAGCTGACCTCGTGGGACGTCGTCAACGAGCCGATCCCGGACAATCCGCGCAGCCCCAAGGACCGGCGCGACACGTTCTGGACCCAGCATCTGGGCCAGGGCTGGATCCCGCTGGCGTTCCGCACGGCGGCCGCGGCCGATCCCTTCGTCAAGTTCGCGATCAACGAATATGACATCGAGTCGGCCAAGGACTCGTTCATTGCCAAGCGCGCGGCGTATCGCAACCTGATCATGGACCTGCTCGACCAGGGCGTCCCGCTGCACGCCGTCGGACTGCAATCGCATCTGCATGCCGAACTCGAGATCGACACCCATGGCCTCGCCGAATTCGTCACCGAGCTGCGCTCCTGGGGGCTCGAGGTGCTGGTCACCGAGCTCGACGTCGACGATCAGAAGCTGACGGGAAATCCGGCACAGCGAGACGCCATCGTCGCCAAGCGCGTCGACGATCTCCTCACCGCGATCTCGACCAGCGGACCGGTGCGTTCGATCCTGACCTGGGGACTCTCGGATCGCTATAGCTGGATCAACGGCGTCTTTGCGCGCGCCGACAAGCAGCCGAACCGCCCGCTGCCGCTCGACGGCGAATTCAAGCCGAAGCCGTTCATGGACGTGATCAGCAAGTTCACGAAGGATGCCTGACGGCGCCGGATCTCAGCGCGCCTTCGGAACCACGAATTCGACCGCATCGTCCATGTGGTCGGGTGCGAGGCTCGGAGCCCGGCGATCGCGCGAAGAGAGGCGGAACACGTCGCGGATGTCGTCGACCGAGGTCGAGGAATAGGACTGGATGCAGAGCGCGACCTGCCCGGGCGACGCGGCGCGCATCATCGCTTCGATGGCCGGTCGGTCGAGCGGGGTGTCGTCCCAATGCGAGACCGCGATGCTGTCTTCCGTGACCCGGTGGGTGGCCAGGTGCGCGGGCGAGTTCGCGACGAAATGGCCGTACATCAGATATTCCGAGAACTTCTTCTTCCGGCACAGCGCCAGGACCCAGTTCAATCCCGTCGCCGATTTGATGGCGTCGGTCATGGCGCGCGCGGTGTCCTTGTCCCAGACCAGCGCGTTGCCGACGTAATCGTCGGCGGGGAAGGAGCGATCCTTGATGCCGAGCAGCTGATCGACGGTGCGCAGCCACAACCCATGCAGCGGGTGATCAGCGCCGATGTCGGCCGGCGTGACGAACAGCGGCGTCTTCTCGGCGCCGGCATATTGGCCGACGTCGAATTCGCGGAAGAACAGATTGTCCGAATCCAGGATGCAGACGCGCTGCTCGGGCGCGTTGAGGACGCCGGCGATCTTCAGGATCTGCTGGATGTGCCAGCCGTGCACCGGCGAGGACAGCAGCGACAGCCAGACACGCCGCTTGCTGATGAACTGAAGTGCCGGCGGCAGGGCGAACAGCCATTTCGGCAGGTAGCGCGAGGCCGGAATGATCACGCGCTTGTCGGAGGCGAAGCGCTCGAACAGCGGCACGTCCTCATCGTTAACGAGAACATAATGCTTGGTGTATCCCGTCAGCCAGGTGTCGATGCTCTCGCTGAGCAGCGAAAAGCGCTCGATATCCTTGGCATAGCTGGCAGTCAGCAGGGCAACGGAATGCATGGCGCGCGCTCGGATGGCAATCAGGCCGCACTCATAGCCCCACCGGAAGACGGGGGAAACTCACAAACGGAATCAAGGTAAAATGAAACGAAGTGTTAGCGATCCGGCGGCAGGTCCCGCCCGGTCCCGCGAAAGCGCAGCGGCGAGGTCGGCGGTGGGTTGCCACCAAACGGCGACGCAGTCGTCGAGGACGGACTGCGGTCAGATCACGGATGACTACGGGTTCACCCGCCAAAACTATGAATGATCAAGTTGCGGCTTGATTATTCGACGTCACCGCGCAAGATATTCGCACGTTTTGATTTGGACGATTTTTTTCAAGGGGGGAGTGTTATGGGTTTGAGCAAATTTACCAAGGGTACCTCGTCGGGCGACAGGGACCGCGAGGCTCTCCAGAAGCCGCTGGGGACCAGGAAGAAGTAGAATTCACCGGCCGGGACGCCGTACGAATCCTCAGGCTTCACTTTTCGGAAGATCGGTCGCTTGCGTGTCGAGTTGGGGTCTCGCACAAGCTTGCGCCTGTAAGCCGGCCTGCAAATCGACAAGAATTCGCCCGGGTGGGCCGCTAGAAGCGGCTGCTTGGTTGATTCTTGCTCAGTTGTTTCTTCCGTCGGGACGAGGGATTTGCCCTGCCTGACGCAAAAGGCCCAATTGATGGCGAACGACAGAATTGAACTCTTCGTCGGACTGATCGAGTCCATTGACGCGCCGGGCGCGGTCGAGACGTGCCGGCGGCTGCTCTCGGTCGACGAACGGATCCGGGCCGATCGCTTCATGTTCGAGCGGCATCGGCGGCAGTATATTTTCGCGCATGCCATGCTGCGCCTGGCACTGTCGCAGGTCGCCACCAACGTCGCGCCGTCCGACTGGTCCTTCGGGGCCGGCCGCTACGGGCGGCCGTTTGTCGCAGCGCCTGCAACCTCGACCGCGCTGCATTTCAGCCTGTCTCATGCCGACGGCTGCGTCGCCTGTGTCGTGTCGCGGCATGAGACCGTCGGCATCGACGTCGAGACCGTCTCGCGGCGGGTGGCGCCGCTGTCCACCGCGCATCGCTTCTTTGCGCCGGAGGAAGTTGAGACGCTGCGCGGACTGCCGGAGCCCGCCGCGATCGAGCGCTTCTTCGATTACTGGACGCTCAAGGAAGCCTATCTGAAGGCCAGGGGCTTTGGCCTCAATCTGCCGCTCGACGCCTTCGCGATGCAGGTGTCGCGCGAGGCCATCGAGATCAGCTTCAAGCCCGATATCGCCGACGATCCCGACGGCTGGCGCTTCTCGCTGTGCTCGCCATCGCCCTCGCATCGCCTTGCGATCGCCGACGGCTCCCGCGCGAACGGCGGCCTTCCCATCAGCCGCAATGCCTGGCCGCTGCAGCAAGCGGCCGAATGACGCGCGCGGAGGCGGGTCTCACCTCGCCTCTTCGAATCCCGCCAGCACCGAGGTCAGGTTCGCACCCAGAATATCCGAGAGATAGCCGCCCTCCTGCACGAGCACGGTCGGCAGGCCCATCCTGGCGATGGCCTGGCCGATCCGGCGGAAGCCGGGCGTGGTGACGGCGAGGCCCTTGAGCGGATCGTGTTCGGAGGCATCGAGGCCGAGCGCGACGACGAGCGCGCCGGGGGCAAAGGATTCGATCGCCTTGCGCGCGGCGTCCAGCGACTGCATGTAGCCGTCATCGCCGGTGCCGATCGGAAGCGGAATGTTGAGATTGGTGCCGAGGCCCGGCCCTTCGCCGCGCTCATGGCCATAGCCCCACACATAGGGATAGTACGCAACGGGATCGGCATGGATGGAGATCGTGTAGACGTCGGGCCGGGCGTAGAAGATGCCTTGCGTGCCATTGCCATGATGGACGTCGACGTCGAGGATCACGACGCGCTCGTGCTTCTGCCGCAGATGCGCCGCCGCGATCGCGCTGTTGTTGAGGAAGCAGAAGCCGCCGGCCATGTCGCGATAGGCGTGATGCCCGGGCGGACGGCAGAGCGCGTAAACCGCGCCCTCGCCGTCCATCACCATCTGCGCGGCGGTAACGGCGACGTCGGTCGCGGCACAGGCCGCAGCCCAGGTGCCCGGACCGATCGGCGCGGCGGTGTCGGCGGTGTGCCAGCCGAGCTTGCCGACGATGTGGGTCGGGTAGGTCGCGGGATGCCGCACCGGGTGGATGTTGCCGATCATCTCCGGGCCGGAATCGCCGAGCGCGGTCCATGCGTCCCAAGCCTCGCTCAGGAACGACAGATATTCCGGGCTGTGGATGCGTGCGCGAGGTCCCTGCCCGAATGCGGTCGGCTCGACCAGCTGGTGCTTGCCGTCCTTCAATCCCTTGAGCAGGCGGTCGGCGCGCTCCGGCTGCTCGGTGGTGCGCTTGACGACACCGCGGACCAGGAAGAATTGCGGATCATGGCTGCGGTGCAGTTCGGTATGGACGGCTTTCACTCAAACACTCCGTGCTCGCATGCGCTTCAGGGGCAGCAGATGTCTTGATCCCCGTGGCGGCCAGATGCAAGCAAGAACAATGCCGTCTCGACCGCCCTGCGCCGGAAGCAGGGCGCCGCAGGGCTCAGCAGCGCCCGCGCTGCAGACAGTGCTCGCGGCCCTGCTGATCGGTGCGGAAGGACTCGATGAAGCCGCCCTGGCGCTGGGTGACGAAGACGGTCTTGCCGTCGCTGCCGCCGAAGGCGAGGTTGGTCGGCTCCTTGGCCTTGAGCGCGATCTCGCGCTCGACCGCGCCATTGGGCCTCATCAGCGCAACCGTGCCCTTGAGAATGCGCGCGACATAGAGGCGACCGGCAACGTCGGTGCGCAAGCCATCGACGGTGTCGGGCTGGAATGTCTTGACGAGCTTAGCCGCCGTCAGCTCATTGCCATTGATCGCATAGGACCAGATCTGGCCGCTGCTGGATTCCCCGACATAGAGCGTCTTGCCGTCTGGGCTGAGATCGATGCCGTTGGTGGTGCCCATCGCGCGCGGTGACGCCATCACTTGTCCCTGCACCGTGCCGTCGGCGGCTTTCGCAATCCGCCAGATATAGCCTTCCCTGCCCTTCCAGTTCGGATCGCTCGCATAGATCGTGCCGTCGTGCGCGACCGTGATGTCGTTGGGCTGGTTCATCTCGTCGGAGTGAAACCAGATGCCCGGCTCCGTCGTCCCCTTCGGGATCGCGAAGATGTTGTGCTTCTTGTAGTCGGCGACGAACATGGTGCCGCTGCGGTCGAAGCGGATGGCGTTGCCGACGCTGCCCTCGGGCAGTGCCGTGAACGGCTCCGACGCCGCACCGCCCGCAGGCAGCCGGCCGATGGTGCCGGGCTTGCCGAGATTGACCACGAACAGATTGCCGTCGAGGTCGGCTGCCGGGCCCTCGATGCCGAAGGTGTACTCGCCGGCGGGCGTCACCTGCGCGCTTTCGAACAGCTTCGTCTCCGCTTGCGCGGACGTCGTCGCAACGACGAACAGGACGCTACTGCACAGGCACCAGAAATTCCTGCCGGATGTAATAGCCATCGCCGTCGCTGCACTCGCCATTCAAATAGGGATCGGCCGGCCGGAAGAATCGGCTGAACCCGGGTTTGTCTACAGCGCTGCTTTGTGTCACGACGACGACCTTCCCAGCCGGTATTTCGCCGCATTCCTTGTTGGTCTTGCCAAAGAACTTGCGCTGCGGCGGACCGGGCTTGATGCGCATCCGCGTGCCCGGAACCATTTTGGCAACGAGCAGTTCCATTGTGTCGAGCAGGCGCGCATAACCGGGCTCGGTCTTCGGCAGGCTCTCGCCGCCCGGCGGCATCAGCTTCTCCGCGCCGATACCGCGCAGGCGCGTACGCAGCTTGCCGGACGCGGGATCGCCCGGATAGATCCAGCCGTCCTGCGCCAGCATGAAGCCGAGCACCGCCCTGTCCTTCTCGGCCTCCGATTGACCGCTCTTCAAACCGAAATCCGAATGACAGCCGACACAGTGCCGCTCGACGAGGCCCTTGCGCAGATTGGTCAGCCGGGCGCTGTTCGGCGCGTCCCGGGCGACGAAGGCCGCGAGCTGGTCGATCATCGCCTGGCTGCGCGTGTCGCAGGGCAGCGGCGGCGGGGCTTCGCCTGCGGCCCGATCGATGCGGATCACGCTCTGGTTCTTGTCCTCGACCAGCCAGATCGCGCCGTCCTCCGCGACCGTCATGCCGACGGGCGCGCCTTGCGGCCGCGCGCCGTTGACGCGGTGCCAGCCTGCGATCAATTCCTCGAACGGCGCGGCGGCGACTTCGCCGGCGTCGGTGTGAAAGCTGCGGGTCGGGTCGGCCGCGCAGCTGACGTGATAGCGCACCGGCGCCGGGCTCGGCTTGGGGAAGCCGTGGTCATTGACGTCGTAGACCAGCAGCCGGCTGCCGGTCGGGCGATAGCCGTGCAGGCCGACCAGCAGCTTGCCCTCCAACTCCGGGAATTTGCCGCCGTGATAATAGAGCATCCCAAGCGGCGCCCCGTGCGGAGGCAACAGCGAGAGCGGCGGCTTGTAGAGCGCGCCTGCCGTGCAGAACGATTTGTAGGCACCGGATTGCAGCACGCCCCTGAATTCGGGACTCGGCGTCGACAGATCGTAGCAATAGGGCCAGCCGTAATGCCTGCCCTGCTCGATCGCGTTGATCTCCTCGTTCGGCTTGAAGATGTCGGGCAAGTCGCGGGCGTTCTCGGCCTGCAGGAAGGCGTAGCCGGCCTCGGGGAAATTCGGATGCAGCGCCAGCGCCATCGAGTTGCGCAGGCCGCGCGCATAGACGGTGTGCGGCGGATCGGGATCGCCGGGCTTCAGCACCGGGAAGACGCCGCCCGCAGGCGGGGTGAACAGCCAGATCGAGGCCATGGCGGAAGCGCCCTCGGCCGCCGCGCAAGGCTTCGTGATCGGAGCCGGCGTGATGCAGTCGTCGCTGTGCGAGCCGACATTGACGAACAGCCGCCCGTTCCTGTCGAACACG
This sequence comes from Bradyrhizobium sp. CCBAU 53351, assembly GCF_015291745.1. Lineage (NCBI taxonomy): Bacteria > Pseudomonadati > Pseudomonadota > Alphaproteobacteria > Hyphomicrobiales > Nitrobacteraceae > Bradyrhizobium > Bradyrhizobium sp. CCBAU 53351. The sequence goes on along the minus strand of NZ_CP030059.1, from coordinate 1,488,685 downwards.
AACTGCTTGAGCGGGTGCGCGCTCTCCTCGACCCTTGTGCCGTCGGGCAAATTGGCCCGGCGGCCGGGCATGTGACGGATGATGGTTTCGACCGTACTGCGCGGATTGTCGGCGAGCGGATCGAACCGGAAGATCGTCTCGGCGGTCGAGGCGTAGAGCTTCCTGTCCGGGCCGATCGCGAGGCCAAAGGGATATTCGAGCCCCGCAAGCAGCTCCTTGAGCCGCTGCCCTTGCGGCGCGCGCGGATCGAGCAGCAACAGCCGGCCGTCCGCGTGGCCCCAGCCGCCCATATCGGCCACCACGAACAGGCCCTGGCCCGGCAACTGGGCGATCGACCGCGGGAATTTGAGGCGATCCTCCTCGCTGGCGACGAGCCCGGCGCAAAATCCGGCCTTCATGTCGATCTGGATCCTGGGAAAAGCGAGATCGCCGTGGCCGCAGGTGTCCGCGCCGATGGCATAGCCGCTGCGGCGAAGCGGCTGCGATGACGCCACCGAGACAAACCCAAGCAGGGCCGCCAAAACGCCCGCCAGGCCGCCCGCATATGCGCGCAGCCTTCCGCCCTCGCGCCCGGATGTGAAGTAGCTCACGGCGGCCCCCCGGACTTCCAGCGAAAACGTCTTCCATGCCGTCCGAACGCAGTCCAGTCGAACATCACTCGCCTGTGATTAAACCTGTAACGATCTTCGTGCCGACCAATATCCGTACATTCCCTTACCGGGTTCGACCCGAATGTTTCGCGAAGGCTCCGGGTGGTATCGATTTGCCATCCCAGTTGCTCCATCAGGAGGCGCATATGGTCCAGGTCTATTTTCACTGCTCGAATACCGAGGGCACCCTGATCGACCGCTACGGCGCCGCCGTGTCCAATCTCACCGAGGCGCGCGACCGGGCCTCCCAGATCATGCGCTCGATGATCCTGACGCCCAGCAACGAAGACTGGCGCGACTGGGTGATCCACGTCAGCGACGACGACGGCGAGGAGATTTTCGATCTCCCCTTCACCGCCATGCTCGGCAAGCCGCATTGAGGTGATGCCATGTTGATCGCTTCCCTGAGCCTCCTCCGCCAGCCCCTGAGCTTCGTCGCCACCAAATGGCAGACGCTGATCCGGGTCGCGGGTGACCCCTACCGTCCCGAGCTTCACTATATGCGCGGGCCCGGCCCCAAATGGCGCGCCAAGTATCAGGCCAGCCGGCTGAACCGCTCGCTCTGAGCGGCTCTGTTTTCCAACCAGCAGTCTCTCCACTCGTCATGCCCGGGCTCGTCCCGGGCATCGACGTATTTGGATCTGTCTGCAGAACGTGGATGGCCGGGACATAGGCGAGCGCAAGCGACGCCGTCCTTCGGACGGCTATGCCCGGCCATGACGGCGAGGTAGCGAGCCCCTTCTCACCTCCCCGTAAACCTTGCCTTGCGCTTCTCGACAAAGGCGTTGCGGCCTTCGACGGCGTCGGCGCTCTTGCGGATCACCGCCTGGAGCTCGATCTCGCGGCGGAACTGCGCCTCGTAGGTGGCGTGCTCGCTCTCCTCGACCAGCAGCCGTGTTGCCACCAAAGCGCGCGTCGGGCCCTCGGCGAGACGGCGCGCCAGCGTCAGCGCCTCGTCCATCAGCTTCGAATCATCGACGACCTGCCGCACCAGGCCGATCTCCTGGGCGCGCTCGGCCGTCAGCGGCTCGGTCAGCAGCATCAGCTCGAGCGCACGCTGCCTGCCGATCAGTCGCGGCAGCAGCCAGGTCGAGCCGAGATCGGGCACCAGCGCGATGCGGCTGAACACCTGGATGAAGCTCGCCGATCGCGCCGCGACGATGATGTCGCCGGCCATGGCGAGGCTGAAGCCGCCGCCGGCGGCCACCCCGTTGACGGCGACGACGACGGGCACGCAGCATTCGCGCAGGGCCTTGAAGGCCGGCCAGTAGAACCGCATGACGCCGGCCGCGATGTCTTCGCCGAGCGCCTCCGAGGCCTTCAAATTCTGTCCTGAGCAAAATCCGCGCCCGGCGCCGGTGAGGATCAGCGCGCGGATACCTTCGTCACCCGCCATCTCAGCGACGGAGGTGGCCAGCGCGCCGAGCAGGTCCGGCGTCATGGCATTCAGGCTCGCGGGCTCGTCGAGTGTCAGGATTCCGACCGCGCCATCCCGCGCCTGTTTCACACCAGCCATGTTGCGCCTCCCTTTGGATGTTCTCGTTGGCTGCAATGTGCCATTGTCCGCGCGCTCCGCCAAATGCGGGGCCTCGACGTCAACGCAGCACACAAGACGACATCATGCCTCATCAGTTCAGCCTCAACCAAACCGTCCGCAAGCCCGCCGTCACGTCCAAGGGCGGCATCGTCGCCTCGCAATCGCGGCGGGCGGCCGAGGTCGGGGCAGAGGTGCTGGCGGCGGGCGGCGACTGCGTGGACGCGATCGTGGCGACGACCATGGCGCTGAACGTGCTGGAGCCCTGGAACAGCGGCGTCGGCGGCGGCGGCGCGATGGTGCTCTACCGCGCCAAGGAAAATCGTACCGAGGTGATCGATTACGGCATGTGCGCGCCGCAAAGCCTGCGCGTCGCCGATTATCCGCTCAGCGGCGAAGGCGCCGCGTCCGATCTCTTTCCCTGGCCGCGGGTGAAGGACGATCGCAACATCCACGGCCCCGGTTCGATCGCCGTGCCCGGCGTCGTCGCGGGAATGGAAGAGGCGCATCGCCGCTACGCCAGGATGCCGTGGAAGGATCTGGTCGCGCCGGCAGCCAGGCTCGCCGGCGAAGGCCTGCTGGTCGATTGGTGGACCACGGTGACGATCTCGGGCTCGGCAGCCGATCTCAGGCGCTATCCCGCGAGCGCTGCGGCGTTCCTGAAGGACGGCCTGCCACCGAGCGCGCCGTGGGGCATCAAGGCCGAGACCCGGCTGCCGCAGGACACGCTGAAAGCGACGCTGTCGCATCTCGCCGAGGCCGGGCCGCGCGACTTCTACCAGGGCGACCTCGCCAAAAGCATCGCTTCCGACGTCAAGGCCGATGGCGGATCGCTGTCGGTCGAGGACCTCGCCGCCTTCCGCGCGCATCTGCGCGAGCCCTTGGCGATCCCGTATCGCGGCGGCAAGGTGTATGCGACGCCCGAACTCACGGCCGGCCCCACCATGGCCCACGCGCTGCGGCTGTTGCAGCAAAGCTTCAAGCCCGGACGCGCGCCGGACGCGGCCGCCTATGCCGAATATGCACTCGCGCTGCAGGCGGCCTTCCGCGAGCGGCTGAAGGACATGGGCGATGCCGACGGCAAGCGCTCGCTCGGTGCCGAATATCTGGCGCCCGCCTGCACTACGCATTTCTCCGTGGTCGACCGGCACGGCAACATCGCCGCGGTGACGCAGACACTGCTCTCGTCCTTTGGCTCGCGCTATGTGACGCCGCACACCGGCATCGCCATGAACAACGGCATCATGTGGTTCGACCCGACGCCGGGCACGACCAATTCGCTCGCGCCCGGCAAGCGCTGCCTCTGCAACTACACGCCCGTGATCGCCGAGACCAAGGACGGCAAGCGTCTCGCGGTCGGCGCCTCGGGCGGCCGCCGCATCCTGCCGTCGGTGATGCAGCTCGTGTCATTCGCGATGGATTTCGGCATGGATCTCGACGCCGCCATCCATCAGCCGCGCATCGACGCCAGTGAAGGCGCGGTGGTGATTGGCGACGCCCGCTTGCCGGAGGACGTGCGCAAGGCGCTGGCCGCGCGCTTCGACTATGAAGAGACCCGCGTGCAGGCCTTGCCGCAAAAATTCGCCTGTCCGAGCGTGGTGATGCGTGAGGGCGACGTCAATTCCGGCGCGGTCGAGATCTTCCAGCCCTGGGCCGACGCGGTGGCGGAGGGTTGAGCGCGAGCATCGCTGCTTCGATTCTGCCAGCGCGCGTTGAGCGCTCGCGCGATTACGCGTCGAGGCGAGCATCACGCCCCCTCCACATTTGCAGGGAACTTAGCTGCGCACCGTTCGTTCGTTGAACGGACAAATGCGCTTATTCCGGTGGAGGACATGATGAAGAAACTTGCGCTCGCTGCGTCGCTGGTCATTGCGGCCGGCTTTACATTGACCGGCCCTGCACTGGCCAAGGGCGGCCATGGCGGCGGTCATGGACACGGTCATGGTCATGGTCATGGGCATTCGATGGGCCATCATCACCATGGCACGCCGCCTGGATGGTCGCGCGGGCGCAAGGTCGGCTGGCGCGGTCACGGCTGCCCGCCCGGCCTGTGGAAGCAGGGCCGCTGCTGACGCCCAATATCGACCGATGATGCAAGGCGCCGCTCCTCGCCGGGCGGCGCCTTCTCATATGCCGAGCCGGTCCCGCACGCGCCCCGCGATCACGGCGGTCGTCACGCCCACCGGCCAGAACGCGTGCATCGGGATCGGCTTGATGCCCGTGATGGGCATGTCGATCTCGGCCTTCGGGCCGCCGATCAGCCGCCGCGCGAGCTGAGCCCCCATCGCGGTCGCGAGCGCAACGCCGCGGCCGTTGCAGCCGAGCGAGATCAGGACGCCCTCGGCGGGCTCATGCACATGCGGGTAGTGGTCGCTCGTGATGGCGAGCCGGCTGTTCCAGCCGTGTGTCCAGGACACGCCTTTGAGCTGCGGCCATAGCCGCTCGGCATAGCGCATGAGATAGGCGACGTCGTTCGGCGACTTGATCCAGCGCATCGGCCCGCGGCCGCCCATCAAGAGGCGATTGTGCTGATCGATGCGGTAATAGACCGTGATGTGACCGCTCTCGTACAGCACGGGCCGCGTCGGCATGATCGCGCGCGCAACGTGGTCCGAGAGCGGCGCAGTGGCGGCGATCGAGGAGAACACCGGCACGATGGTGCGGCGGAGCGCCGGCCAGAGATTGTCGGTGAAACCGTTGGTGGCGAGCAGGACCTTGTCGGCATGAACGACCGCCCGCGGCGTTTCGATGCGCCAGCGCGAGCCGTCGCGCCGGAGCGACAATGCCGGCGTCTCGCCATGCACCTTCGCGCCGGCCGAGACCGCGGCGCGCGCGAGGCCGCGGGCATAGCTGAGCGGATGCAGATCGCCGCCGCGGGTATCCAGCATGGCCCCGATGTAGCGGTCGGTGCCGGTCATCTCGCGGAGCTGCTCGCGGTTCAGATACGACACCGGCATGCCGCGGCGGATGCATTGCTGCGCGGTCTTCTCGATCGCGGCGGCGCTGGCCTCGTTATAGGCCGCACGCAGCGTGCCGTTCTGCCGCGCCTCGCACGGGATCTGGTAGCGGCGGATCAGGTCGTGGGTGAAGTTCGTGGTGCCGTAGGCGAACGCGATCATGCGGCGGCCGAGTTCGGCACCGAAGTCCGCCTCGATCTGGTCGGGGTCGTGCTTCAAGCCGGGGTTGGTGTGGCCGCCATTGTTGCCGGATGCGCCCCAGCCGGGCTCCTGCGCCTCCAGCACCAGGGCATCGACGCCCTGCTCCGCCAGGTGCAGCGCGGTGGAAAGGCCGGTATAGCCGCCACCGACGATCGCGACCGGGACGGTCTTGTCCGTATCGAGCGGCGGCGTGGCAACCGGCGCGACGGCGGTGTCGGCGTAGAGCGAGGGCGGCAGCGGCAGACGCGTCATGGCGAAGACCGGTCAGAGCGGATGCAGCACGCGGCGCAGGAAGTCCTGCGTCCGGGGGTGCTGGGGTTGATTGAGGACGGTCTTGGCTGCCCCTTGCTCGACGATGACGCCGCCGTCGATGAACAGCACGCGATCGGCCACGTCGCGGGCAAAGCCCATCTCGTGGGTGACGACGACCATCGTCATGCCGTCGTCGGCGAGCTTGCGCATCACGCCGAGCACATCGCCGACGAGCTCGGGATCGAGCGCCGAGGTCGGCTCGTCGAACAGGATCGCCTTGGGCTGCATCGCCAGCGCCCGCGCGATCGCAACGCGTTGCTGCTGGCCGCCGGACAGTTGCGGCGGGTGTGCGTCAGCCTTCTCGGCGAGCCCGACCTGGGCGAGCAGCGCGCGGCCGCGCTCCAGCGCCTGCGCACGCGGCTCCTTCTTCACATAGAGCGGCCCTTCGATCACGTTCTCCAGCGCGGTGCGATGCGGGAACAGGTTGAAGCGCTGGAACACCATCGAGACCTGGGTGCGGATGTTCACGATCGACGGCGCGTCACGATCGACCTTGAGGCCCTCGACGCTGATCTCGCCGCGGTCGTAGCTTTCCAGCCCGTTGATGCAGCGCAGAATGGTGGATTTGCCGGAGCCCGAGGGACCGACGATGCAGACCACCTCGCCCTTCTCGACCGAGGCCGTGATGCCCTTGAGCACCTCGACCTTGCCAAAGCTCTTGTGGATGTCGTTCAGCTCGATCATCGCTTGCCGGCCCGCTTCTCGAAGTGACGGACCAGCAGGATCAGCGGAATGCTCATGGTGAGATACATCAGCGCCACCAGCGTGAACACATTGGTGTTCTTGAAGGTCGAGGACGCGATCAGCTTGCCCTGCAGGGCGAGCTCGGCGACCGTGATGGTCGAGGCTTGCGAGGAATCCTTCAGCATCATGATCATGACGTTGCCGTAGGGCGGCAGCACGATGCGCACGGCCTGCGGCAGCACCACGCGGCGCATGGTCAGCCACCAACCCATACCGATCGACTGCGCCGCCTCGATCTGCCCCTTGTCGATCGCCTCGATGCCGGCGCGGAAGTTTTCAGCCTGGTAGGCCGAATAGGCGATGCCGAGCCCGAGGATCGCGGCCTGCAAAGCACTGAGCGTGACGCCGAGATCGGGCATCACGAAGTAGAGATAGAACAGCAGCACGATGATCGGGATGCCGCGGATCACATTGATCAGGCTGGCGCTGAGCATCGACAGCGCCTTGATGCCGGAGACCCGCATCATCGCCCAGATCAGGCCGAGCACCGTCGAGAGCAGCAGCGAGCCGATCGTCACGATGATCGTCAGCGCGACGCCGTTCATCAGGATCGGGAAGAACTCGGCGGCGTCGTGCCAGAAACCCTTCATCGAACAGCCTTCATCGATCCAACTAGCCCTGTGCCTTCAGGCCCCATTTATCCAGGATCTTGGCGATGGTGCCGTTGGCCTTCAGCTTCGTGAGCGAGGCGTTGATCTTGCCGAGCAGCGCGGTCTCGCCCTTGCGCACGCCGATGCCGACCGAGCCGACGGTAACTGGCTTGTAGCCCTCGACGAGGCGCACCTCGGGGAAGCCGCCCTGCTTCAGATTGTAGGCGAGGATCGGATAATCGGCGTAGCCGGCCTTGAGGCGGCCGGTGTTCACGTCGCGCAGGATGTCCGGAATGGTGTCGTAGGCCTTCACGTCGGCGAACAGGCCGGTCTTCTTCAGCGCGTCGACGAAGGCGGTGCCGACCTGTGCACCGACCGTCTCGCCCTTCAGATCGTCCTGCGTGGCATAGGCCTTGGTATCGCCCTTCGGCACCACCAGGCCCTCGCCATAGGTGTAGATCGGGTCGGAGAAGTCGACGACCTCCTTGCGCGGCGGCGTGATGAACATCGCGGCGGCGATGATGTCGATCTTGCTCGAGGTCAGCGAGGGGATCAGGGCCGAGAACTGCATCGGCTCGATCTGCACGTTGAAGCCGGCATCCTTGCCGACCTCGGTGATGAGATCGACCATGATGCCCTGGATGGTGTTGGTCTTGGTGTCGAGGAAGGTGAAGGGAATGCCTGTCGGGGTCGAGCCGACTTTCAGCACCTGCTGCGCCGACGCGGGCGCTGCGGCTGCAATTGCGAGTGCCGCGACCGCGGCCAGACCAAAACGCTTCATCGCATCCCCCTGTTGGGCTCGGCCGATGACGGCGCTCCGGGCAAGTCGTGATCAGACGTTGCGGGCCGCGCCGTTTCAGCCTATTTTCACCAATATGAAAATTTGGTCACACTTTCGCGGCCGATGCAAGCGGTTTTCATGCACATGAAGGAAGCGGTTTGACGTGAGCGGTGGCAAAAGAATGCGCAAACCGGCCGCCGCAAAGCCGGCGAAGCGGGCGAGGACCAAGGCCGTGACCAAACCGGCGGAGCCTGCGATGGACGTCGCGGTCGGCCGCCGCATCCGGGATCTCCGGCGCATCAGGCAATTCTCGCTGGAGACGGTCGCGGCGCGCACCTCACTGTCGATCGGCTTTCTCAGCCAGATCGAGCGCGGGCTGTCGTCACCCTCGCTGCGTGTGCTGGCCACACTCGCCGACGTGCTCGGCGTTGGCATCGCCGCCTTGTTCGGCGCCAGCCCTAGCGCGGACGACACGTCCGACCAGGTGGTGACGCGTGGGTTGCAGCGGCCGGAGTTGAAGCTGTGGCGCACCGGGGTGTCGAAGCAGTTGCTGAGCCCGGCGAGCGCCGACAACAAGCTCAACCTGTTCCTGGTCCATCTGGAGCCCGGCGGCTCCACCGGCGACGAGCTCTACACCCATGACGGCGAAGAGGCCGGCCTCGTGCTCGAAGGCGAGATGATGCTGACGGTGGACAGCGAGACCTGGTCGCTGAAGACAGGCGACAGCTTTCGCTTCGCCAGCCGCCGGCCGCACCGGTTTTCCAATCCGGCGCAGGATGCGAAGGCCGTGGTGCTCTGGGTGAATTGCGTGACGGGCGGGAGCTGATCGTCATTCCGGGGCGATGCGCAGCATCGAACCCGGAATGACAGCGTCAATCATCCAAACCGGTGATTATACCGGTCCACCGTCAACGCACTGACATCGATGTCCGGGTTCCTGCCCGACAGCAAATCCGCGAGCACGCGGCCCGAGCCGCAGGACATGGTCCAGCCGAGCGTGCCGTGGCCGGTGTTGAGGTGCAGGTTGGCATATTGCGTCGGGCCGATCACGGGCGGCCCGTCCGGGGTCATCGGACGCAAGCCGCTCCAGAACGTCGCCTTGGCGAGATCGCCGCCGCGCGGGAACAGATCGGTCAGCGAGTGATCCAGCGTGGCGCGGCGCGCATCGTAGAGCTTGTCCGAATAGCCGGAGATTTCCGCGGTGCCGCCCACGCGGATGCGATCGCCCAATCGCGTGATCGCGACCTTGTAGCTCTCGTCCATCACGGTCGATTCCGGCGCGCCGGAGGCGTCCTTGATCGGCACCGTGATCGAATAGCCCTTCACCGGATAGACCGGCAGCGAAATGCCGAGCGGCGCTGCGAGCCGCGACGACCAGCTGCCGAGCGCGAGCACGTAAGAATCCGCCTGCAACGTGCCGGCGCTGGTCACGACACCACTGACGCGCGCGCCGTCGGTGACGATGCGGTCGATCGAGGTGTTGAACATGAAGCGCACGCCGAGCGCCTGGGCATGCTTGGCCAGCGCCTGCGTGAACATGTGGCAATCGCCGGTCTCGTCCTGCGGCAAGCGAAGCCCGCCGACGAACTTCTCCTTCACGCCTGATAGCGCCGGCTCGACCGCGATGCAGCCCTCGCGGCTCAGCACTTCGAAGGGCACGCCATATTGCTTGAGCACGGCGATGTCCTCGGCCGTGCCGTCGAGCTGCGCCTGGTAGCGGAACAGCTGCAGCGTGCCCTGCGAGCGCTCGTCATACTGGATGCCGATGTCGCGGCGCAGATCGCGCAAGGAATCGCGGCTGTATTCCGCGATCGGAATCATCCGGCTCTTGTTGACCGCGTAGCGCGCGCTGGTGCAGTTGCGCAGCATCTTGAGCAGCCAGACCCACATGACGGGATCGAGCTTCGGCCGGACCACCAGCGGGCCGTGCTTCATCAGGAGCCACTTGACGGCCTTCACCGGCACGCCGGGGCCGGCCCAGGGCGAAGAATAGCCGGGCGAGACTTCGCCGGCATTGGCAAAGGAGGTTTCCAGCGCCGGCTCGGGCTGACGGTCGACGACCGTCACCTCGTGGCCGGCACGGGCGAGGTAGTAGGCAGAGGTGACACCGATGACACCGCTGCCGAGGATCAGGACTTTCACGCTTCGTCAAACTCCCGCGGCATCGCGCTCGCCGCTGCAAGGACACGAACTCGCAACGGCGAGAGCAATTATCAGGCCACCTTCTTGATGGCGTCGCCGAGGATCGAGACCATCTGGTCGATGTGGCTCTTCTCGACGATGAGCGGAGGCGACATCGCGAAGGAGTCGCCGCTCATGCGCAGGTAAAGGCCGGTGTTGAAGCAGTCGACCATCACGTCATAGCCGCGCGCGCCGACAACGCCCTCGCGCGGCGCCAGCTCGACCGCGCCCATCAGGCCGCAATTGCGGATGTCGACGACGTTCGGCAGACCTTTCAGCGAATGCAGCGCATCGCGCCAATATTCGGCGATCGAGGCACCGCGCGTCAGCAGGCCTTCGTCCTTGTAGATGTCGAGCGTCGCGATGCCCGCGGCGCAGGCGGTCGGATGCGCCGAATAGGTGTAGCCGTGGAACAGCTCCATCTGGTTCTCGGGGCCGACCATCATGCCGTCATGCACCTTGCGGCTCGCAAACACCGCGCCGCAGGGAATGGTGCCGTTGGTGATGCCCTTGGCCGTCGTCATCAGGTCAGGCGTGACGCCGAAGAACTGGGCGGCGAACGGCGTGCCGAGACGGCCAAAGCCGGTGATGACCTCGTCGAAGATCAGGAGGATGCCGTGCTTGTCGCAGATCTCGCGCAGGCGCTGCAGATAGCCCTTCGGCGGCGGCAGCACCGCGGTCGAGCCGGGCACCGGCTCGACGATGACGGCGGCGATCGTCTCGGCGCCGTGCAGGCCGACCAGACGCTCGAGATCGTCGGCGAGCTCGGCGCCATATTCCGGCTGATCCTTGGCGAAGGCGTTGCGGCTGAGATCATGGGTATGGCGGATGTGGTCGACGCCCGGCAGCAGGGTGGTGAAGGCGCGGCGGTTGGCGACCATGCCGCCGACCGAGGTGCCGCCGAAGCCGACGCCGTGATAGCCGCGCTCGCGGCCGATCAGGCGGGTGCGGCTCGCCTGGCCGTTGGCACGGTGATAGGCCAGCGCGATCTTCAGCGCGGTGTCGACCGACTCGGAGCCGGAATTGGTGAAGAAGATGCGATCGAGGCCCTTCGGCGCGATCTCGGCGAGCCGCTCGGCGAAGTCGAACGCCAGCGGGTGGCCCATCTGGAACGAGGGCGCGAAATCCAGCGTCATCAGCTGGCGCTCGACGGCGGCGGCGATCTGCTTGCGGCCGTGGCCGGCATTGACGCACCAGAGGCCGGCCGAGCCGTCGATCACCTGGCGGCCGTCGACGGTGGTGTAGTGCATGCCCTCGGCCGAGGAGAACAGGCGGGGCGCCTTCTTGAACTGCCGGTTGGCCGTGAACGGCATCCAGAACGAGTCGGTCTTGATAGTGTTCGGAATCTGATGAAGGGTCACGGCCGCGCTCCTTTGCTGACCCCATAGCAGAGGCACGGCTTGGAATGCGCAACAAGTCCTTTTCTACCCTGCCGCAACCCATTGATTTAACTGGGGCCGCCGGTCCATATTTGCCCGATCCGCAACACCTGCAACACGAGACTTGGGCATGAGCGTCGACATCGGTGGACGGCTGCGATTCATCCGGGCGCGCCACAAGCTGTCGCAGCGCGAGCTGGCCAAGCGCGCCGGGGTCACCAATTCGACGATCTCGCTGATCGAGTCCAACCAGATGAACCCGTCGGTGGGCGCCCTCAAGCGCATCCTCGACGGCATCCCGATGGGACTCGCCGAATTCTTCGCGCTTGAACCGGAGTCACGACGCAAGATCTTCTATCGCGCCGAGGAACTGACCGAGGTCGGCAAGAAGCCGATCTCCTATCGACAGGTCGGCGACAATCTGTTCGGCCGCAGCCTGCAGATCCTGAAGGAGCGCTATGAGCCCGGCAGCGACACCGGTCGCGTCCACCTCGTCCATGACGGTGAGGAAGGCGGTATCGTGATCTCGGGCAAGCTCGAAGTCACCGTCGAGGACGAGCGCCGCATCCTCAACCCCGGCGATGCCTATTATTTCGAGAGCCGCCGCCCGCACCGCTTCCGCTGCGTCGGCGGCAAGCCCTGCGAGGTGATCTCGGCCTGCACGCCACCGACGTTCTGATGCAAGATCGGCCGCCCATCGCATGTCCTGCGCAGACACCGATATTTACGGAGCTTGAGCCATCTCAATTTCCGCAACGCCCAGGCGCGATATATTACGAAACGTAGCCGGCAGCCTGGCTTAGAGGTGCTGAGGTTATGGCCTCGGACTCCTAGGCTCTCCGGGGCCGCTTCGTAGACGGAGCTCGCGCATGAAGACCACCCCAGCCAATGCCCAAGCTGAAGCCTTGCGCAGCGTACCTCTGCGTGATGCCGACAAGCTCCACTCGCGCGAGCTGCGCAAGGCGATCGCCGAGTACATCGAGCTGCAGAAAGAAGCGGTGAAGGCGCTTCGCAGGAAGCTGAACTAACCCCCCGGCACGACGGCCTTTTCTGAACCTCAGTAACGCCGCGGACGACCAACGGGCAGGCACGATTCCGCTCCAGCCAAGGGCCGTCAATGTTCGCCCCCTTTCGCCTCGCGCTCGTCACTGCGACGGTCCTGCTCGCTCCCCTCACCTGCCACGCCATGGACGATTACCTCCGCGCCGCCAGCAGCGCGCCGACCGCGATCACGCTATGCGGCGAGACCAACGGCAACGGTACCGGGATCAAGCCAGCCATTTGCAGGGAAAAGGGCTACGACAAGCTCGTCGCCGCGATCGACAAATCGTTCGACACGGCGCTCGCTAAAGCGCCCGCAAGCATCCGGCCGCTCCTCAAGCGCGACGAGGCCTGGTTCAAAGAGATGATCGCGCAGGCCGGCGAGACCGTGCAGGAGGTCGATGAGGCCGAGCTCAGCGACAACTTCGTCGCGACGCTGCGCCGGCGCAAGGAAGCGCTCGACGAGATCGCCGGCGGCTTCGGCCACTACGGGCTCTCCGGCAAATGGGGCAATGCATTCGGAAACCTCACCATCTCACCGGATGCGAACGGCGCGCGGCGCATTGCGGTCGACATGAGCGCCTATTACGGCAGTGACAAGCATCGCCAATGCAAGCTGAGAGCGACGGTGACCAAGGCCGGCAGCTGGCTGAGCGGGACGATCCCACCGCCGGATGCCGGCCCAGCGAAGACCGCATCACCAGCAAGCCAGGAGCATGCCAAACCGGCAAAACTCCCGACGATCAAGCTCCGTCGCCAGGGCGAAACCCTGCGTGTCGTCATGACCGATGGCGACGATACGATCGGGGATCGTGACGAATGCGATGATCCCTCGCAGATCACCGGCACTTATTTCGCGAGCGGCAGCGGCGATATGGCCGACAAGGTCGAGACCTCCTTCGTCGCGCCGACCTTCGACTGTACGCGTCCGGAGACGGCGACGGACGAGGAAATCTGCGCCGACCCCGATCTCGCCGAGAACGATCAACGCTTGAACCGCGCCTGGAAGGCGCTGCTGCCGCGGCTCGACGATCCGACACGGCGCGCCTTGATGGAGGACCAGCGCAACTGGGTCCGCACGCAGACCGAGGAATTCGCCGAATTTCTCCATCCGGCCTGGGAGAAGCGGACCTCGGAGATGCACTTTACGGCCAGCGCGCGTGATCATGTCGGAGCCCTTCAGCGTGAGCGAATCGCGCTGCTGGAAGGTTTTGACGACAAGCGCGCAGGCCTCGCCGGCATCTGGCTTGCCTACAACGCGATACTCGAGATCACCGTCGACAAGGACGGCCGGCTGACCGCGCATGGCTGGAAATGGGAGCAGGGCGACTGGAAGGCCGGCTGCGACTACGACATGACCGGCAAGATGGCCGGCGCCACGTTCCGCGCCGACGAACAGCGCAAGAATCCTGACACGCTGGAGCGCGACCACGCCATGCTGATCGTCAACCGCCTCGACGATGCTTTTGCGAAGAAGCGCAGCGGCAAGGATGAGGACGACGAGGCGAAGTGCAAGCGACGGCTCGACAACTCCTCGACTGCACGGCTGTTTCCGGCGCGGCCCTCAGCCGACATCGACAACTTCTCCGGCTCGATCCGCTGAACCGAATGGCTTTTGGCCGAATCGGTGCCGCGGGTCGTCGACCTCTCCCGCTTACGGGAGAGGTCGCGCCAAAGGCGCGGGTGAGGGCTTTCTCCTCTAGGGGACCCCAATGCGGATACACCCTCTCCCCAACCCTCTCCCGCAGGCGGGAGCGCACCTCCGTCGTCGCGACGATCAAACTTCAACCCTTCAAGACGACGTCAGCAATTCCTCGATCCGGATCGGGAATTTGCGAACCCGTACGCCGGTCGCATGCCAGACGGCATTGGCGACGGCGCCGGCGCTGCCGGTGATGCCGATCTCGCCGACGCCCTTGATGCCGAGCGCATTCACATGCGGATCGTGCTCCTCGACCGTGATGACGTCGAGCGGCGGAACGTCGGCATTCACGGGGACGTGGTACTCGCCGAGATTGGCGTTCATGATGCGGCCGGTCCGGCGATCAGTAATTGCCTCTTCGTGCAGCGCGAAGGACAGGCCCCAGATCATGCCGCCGAACAGCTGGCTCTGCACCATCCTCGGATTGACGATCCGCCCGGCAGCGAAGGCGCCGACCATGCGGCTGACGCGGACCTGACCGAGCTCGGGATCGACCTTCACCTCCGCGAATACCGCGCCGTGGGCATGCATCGCGTACTCCTCCATCGCCGCCGGGTTCGGTGCGCCGGTGCCCCGCGCCTCGACCTCGGTGACGCCGGCACGCGCGAGGATCTCGGCGTAGCTCTCGCCGCGACGCTCGTCATCACGCCGGATCAACCGGCCGTCGCGCGCGATCACGCCGGCATTGCCGGCCCCGAACAGCGGCGAGCGCTCATCGCCGGTGGCGAGATCGGCGAGCTTGGCGATCACGGCCGCGCCCGCACTGTGGATTGCCGCGCCCGCCGTTGCCGTGTGCGCCGAGCCGCCGGCGATGCCGGCATCGGGCAGATCGGACGTCCCCGCCTTGAACTCGACGCGATCGATATCGAGCCCGAGTTCGTCGGCTGCGATCTGCGCCAGCGCGGTCCAGGCGCCCTGCCCCATGTCGTGCGCGCCGATCTCCATCACGCCTGAGCCGTCGCGCCGGATCGCCGCGCGGGCTTCCGCCTGAAACATCAGCGCCGGGAAGGTCGCGGTGCCCATGCCCCAACCGACCAGAAGCCCGGCATCGTCGCGCATCTGCCGCGGCTGCAGCGACCGCTTGGCCCAGCCGAAGCGCGCCGCGCCCTGCTCGTAGCATGCAAGCAACGCCTTCGACGAGAACGGCTTGCCGCTGATCGGCTCGACCTCGGCGTAGTTCTTCAGGCGGAAGGCGAGCGGATCCATGCCGCAGGCCCAGGCCATTTCGTCGATCGCACTCTCCAGCGCGATCGAGCCTGTCGCCTCGCCGGGCGCGCGCATGAACAGCGGCGTTCCCGTGTTGACGCGCACGGCGTCATGCGAGGTGCGGATGGCCGGCGCCGCATAGAGCGTGTGCGAGGCATCGGCCGCGGGCTCGTAGAAATCGTCGAACGTGCTCGACACCGTCCGCGCATGGTGATCGAGCGCGGTCAGGCGCCCCTCGCCGTCGGCGCCGAGGCGCAGGCGTTGGCGCGTCGGCGCGCGATGGCCGACCGGGCCGTACATCTGCTCGCGGCGCAGCACCAGCTTGATGGGCCTGCCGACCAGCTTGGCCGCCATGATGCCGAGCACCGGCGGACCGCCCATCAACCCCTTCGAGCCGAAGCCGCCGCCGAGGAAAGGACTGCGAATGTGGATCTTGTCGTGCGCGATGCCGAACAGTTCGGCAATACGCGCGAGCGACAGCATCAGGCCCTGGGTCGGCATGTCCACGGAGAGCCTGTCGCCGTCCCATTGAACCACGATCCCATGCGGCTCCATCGCGTTATGATATTGCGGCGGCGTCTCGTAAGTCGCATCGATCTGTTTCTCCGCCGAGGCAAGGCCCGCCTCGACATCGCCGCGGTGGTTCTCGGTGGGGTTGCCGACGCCGACGACGGGCGGCACGAAACTCTTGCCGGCGTCGAGCCCGACCAGCGGCGGCAACGTCTCGTAGCGCGGCGCCAGCAGCACCGCGCCTTCCGTCGCCGCTTCCAGCGTTTCCGCGATGACGACCGCGATGGGCTGGTTGGCGTAGCGGACTTCGTTGCTCTGCAACGCTTCCATCCGGAACACGAACGGGTTGGTCTTGATCTCCGGATCGATCGCGAGCTGTGGCTTGTGGTCCGGCGTCATGACGTCGACGACGCAGGGATGCCGCTTGGCGGCGGCGACATCGAGGAAGGTCACGCGGCCGCGCGCGATGCTGGAGACGGCGATCACCGCGTACAGCATGCCGGGCGGGTGATTGTCGGCGGCATAGGTCGCCTGTCCCGTGACCTTGAGGACGCCGTCACGGCGGGTCAGCGGCTGGCCGACGTTCGAGCCGTGCCGCAGATGCGCGGGGGTGCTGGTGAGATTGAGCTCAGGCATGGATGGCTCCGGAGGTCGAGGCAAAGGGAGAGGCCGGCAGCGCCGGCAGGCGCGCGGGCGTGCCCGCGGCGGCAAGTCGCAGCGCGCGCACGACGATGCGGCGCGCGAGCTCGATCTTGAAGGCGTTGTCGCCGGACGGTTTTGCATCGGTGAGCGCGCGCCAGGCAGCTTCCTGAAAGGCATCCGCCGTCGGCGCGACGCCCTTGAGTACATCTTCCGCCGCGCGGGCGCGCCAGGGCTTTGCGGCAACGCCGCCGAGCGCAAGCCGCGTCTCCGCGATCTTGCCGTTCTCGATCCGCAATGCAGCGGCGGCGGACACCACGGCGAAAGCGTAGGAGGTGCGTTCGCGGACCTTGAGGTAGCGCGCATGCGTCGCAAAGCCGCGCGCTGCCGGCGGCAGACGCACCGCGACGATGAGGTCGCCGGGCTCGAGCACGGATTCGCGCGCGGGCGCGTCGCCGGGCAAACGATGCAGCTCCTCGAGGGCGATCTCACGCCGGCCGCCTTTGCCCTCGATCTCGACGACGGCCTCGAGCGCGACGAGCGGCACGCAGAAATCCGAGGGGTGCGTGGCGATGCAGCTCTCGCTCCAGCCGAGCACGGCGTGGCCGCGGTTCTCGCCCTCGCGGGCGTCGCAACCGCTGCCGGCCTCGCGCTTGTTGCAGCGGCTGGCGGTGTCGTAGAAATATGCACAGCGCGTCCGCTGCAGCAGATTGCCGCCGACCGTCGCGGCATTGCGCAATTGCGCGGACGCACCGGAGAGCAGCGCCTCGGCGACGGCGGGATAAGTCTTTGCAAAGGCCGGGTCATGCGCGAGATCGGCATTGCTCACCAGCGCGCCGATGCGCAAGCTACCGTCGGCGAGAGTCTCGATGGCATCGAGCCCGTCGAGATGGGTGACGTCGACGAGGCGATCCGGCCGGCTGATATTGCCCTTCATCAGATCGAGCAGATTGGTGCCGGCGGCGAGATAGACCGCGCCCGGCTGGGACGCGGCGGCGACGGCCTCAGCAACCGTGGCGGGCCTGACATAATCGAACGGTTTCATGCCGAACGCCTCTGGTTGGTTTCGTCCATACGTCCTTGCGCGTCGAGCACGGCATCGACGATGCCCGCATAGGCGCCGCAGCGGCAAAGGTTGCCGCTCATGCATTCGCGGATGCGCTCGGGGTCGTTGCCGGCCTGCGCTTCCTGCATCATGCCGATCGCGCTCATGATCTGGCCGGGCGTGCAGAAGCCGCATTGAAAGCCGTCATGGGCAATGAAGGCGGCCTGCACCGGGTGCAGCTGGTCGCCCCGTGCGAGGCCTTCGATGGTGAGGATGTCGGCGCCGTCATGGCTGATGGCGAGCGCGAGGCAGGAGTTGATGCGCTTGCCGTCGACCAGAATGGTGCAGGCGCCGCACTGGCCGCGGTCGCATCCCTTCTTGGTTCCGGTGAGATGGAGGCGCTCACGCAGGAGATCGAGCAGCGTGACGCGCGGATCGTCGAGGACGAAATCGCGCCGCGCACCGTTCACGGTGAGGCTGATGGAGTGGTTCATAAAAGGCTCCGATCAGATTTGGACATGAGTCATCGCGCAGTGCGCCACCGCCGTGGCCGCTGTCAATATGCGCCAGCCAGGCGGAAGCCGGCCAACATCAGGACGAAGATACGGAGGCACCCTCCGCTTAACAAGGGCCGCCGAAAAATATTTGGAATTCGTCAAAAGCCCGTGCGCCGACAACGCGATGCAGCCCTGCGGGGGTCCGACAAGGGTTCAATCTAACCAATTCGTGATCTACATTGGCCGCATGGACGACCACACCGACCCCATTCGAAAGCCCCGTGCCGACGCCGTGCGCAATCGCGAGCGCGTGTTAGAGGCGGCCAAGCTGGTGTTCAATGCCGGCGGCCCGGAGGCCAGCCTGGAAGCCGTGGCCAAACGCGCCGGCGTCGGCATCGGCACGCTCTATCGGCATTTTCCGACGCGCGAGGATCTGTTCGAGGCGGTGTATCGGCGCGAGGTCGAGCAGCTCAGCGAGCTCGCCGAACATTTACGAACCGCCAAGGACCCGGTCGACGCGCTTCGCCGCTGGCTGCGCTCAGGTGTCGAATTCGTCGCCACCAAAAAGGGGATGGTGGCAGCCCTGGCGCTTGCGGTGCAAAGCGGGTCCGAGCTGCACGCCTTCTCGTTCGATCGCCTGACCAAGGCGACCGGCTCGCTGCTCGACCGCGCAGTTTCGGCCGGCGAGTTGCGCGCCGACATCGGTCCGGAGGACCTGCTGCGCGCGTTCTTCGGCATGTGCTACATCCACGACCAGCCGGGCTGGCAGTCAACCGCACTGCGGCTCCTCGACGTGTTCGTCGACGGCTTGCGGGTGCAGCCGGCGGGCAAGGCCAGGACAGGGCTCAGCAAGGCGCGCACCGCCAGGCCCGCCAAACCCGCGGTGAAACCCAAGCTATAGCGCCGCCGTATTTCCCTGAGGTCATGCTAGGATCAGCATCGCCGGGATTTCAACGCGGAGCCTGTCATGCGCATTGCCGCCTTGCTCGTCGCCATCAGCCTTGTCTTCGGCTCTACCGCAACCCTCGCCGACGATGTCGCCGCTGCACAGGGCGTCATCCGTGCCCAGGAGCAGGCTCTTGCGCGAGACGATGCGGCCGCGGCCTATTCCCATGCCGCACCGGCGATCAAGGAGATTTTCTCCGCGCCCGACGTCTTCATGTCGATGGTGCGAAGCGGCTACGCGCCGATCTACCGGCACAAGAGCTTCGAGTTCGGCGAGAGCAAGATCGAAGGCGGCTGGATCGCGCAGCGCGTTCATATCATCGA
The DNA here is from genome assembly GCF_015291745.1 of Bradyrhizobium sp. CCBAU 53351. Lineage (NCBI taxonomy): Bacteria > Pseudomonadati > Pseudomonadota > Alphaproteobacteria > Hyphomicrobiales > Nitrobacteraceae > Bradyrhizobium > Bradyrhizobium sp. CCBAU 53351. The sequence continues at coordinate 1,469,447 of NZ_CP030059.1, read as the reverse complement.
CGCCAATGGCGAAGCCTGGATCGCGCTGTACACGCTCGAGCAACAGCCGGACGGCAGCTACAAGATCACCGGCTGTTCGCTGCTGAAGGCGGGACAGGCGGTCTAGGTCGCGAAACCCGGGCCGGTTCTGACCGAGCCCATCCGTGAGCGGATCAAGAGCAGCACGACGATGGCGATGTTCAGCGCGTTCCAGGCCACGCCGTTGGTGAACGCCGCGGCATACGAGCCGGTGGCATCGAAGATCACGCCCGACACCCAGCCGCCGAAGGACATGCCGAACACGGAGGCGAAGATCACGATGCCGACGCGCGTCGCCGCCTCGCTCGCCGGCATCGCCTCGCGCACGATGATGGCATAGCTCGGCACGATGCCGCCCTGGAACAGGCCGAACATCGCGGAGATGAGATAGAGCGAGGTGAGACTGTCGAAGAACAGATAGAACACCAGCGCGAAGCCCTGCGCCAGCGATCCGACCAGCAGCGTGCGGATGCCGCCGATCTTGTCGGCGAGATAGCCGGAGCCGATCCGGCTGATGATGCCGCAAGCCATCATCAAGGACAGCATCTCGGCGCCGCGCGCCACGCCGTAGCCGAGATCGCCGCAATAGGCGACGATATGCACCTGTGGCATCGCCATGGCGACGCAGCAGGAGATGCTGGCGATCGAGAGCAGCACCGTCAGCGTGTTGGTCGAAAGCTTGAGATCGACGCGGGGCGGCGGCGCATTGGCGTGATCGCGGACATGGTCGTCGCCCATCTGCGCGCGCAGCACGAGGACCAGGAGCGCCATCGTGCTGGCGCAGACGATGCCGATGCCGATATGGGTGTAACGCCAGCCGATCGTTTCCGTCCCCCAGCTCACGATCGGCGGCCACATCGTCCCGGCGACATAATTGCCGCTGGCGACGATGGTCACGGCAAGGCCGCGATAGCGCTCGAACCAGTGCGAAGCTTCCGCCATCAGCGGCGCGAAGGTCGCGGAGGTGCCGAGGCCGATCAGGAAATAGGCGGCGACGAACTGCCAAAGCTGGGTCGACAAGCCTGCGAGCACATTGGCGATGCCGAGAAAGGCGATGCTGATCGCCATCGCGAGCACGATGCCGAACCTATCGGTGATCTTGCCGGCGATCACGCCGCCGAGCCCGAAGCCGAACATCATCAGGGTGAAGGCCAGCGACACCGCGCCGCGCGTGGCACCGAATTCGGCCTGCACCACGGGAATCACGACCACGACCGCCCACATGCCGACGGCACCGATCGAGCCGATCACAAGCGCAAGGACGAGACGCACCCAGGCCTGACGCGAGTCAGGGGTGAAGGACGCAGGTGTTTGTCCTGAATGATTTGGTGCGTGCACGGGGCGGACCATGACCCTCAGAATGTCGCATGGTCAAGCATCGTGGCGCGATATTGGGCATGCGCGGTGCACTGCGGTAATAAGCTCTTGGCGAATGCGTCTTTTGCCATTAGTTTGCAATCAGCGTGTGCAATTGCCGCGCGGAACACTTGTCGGCCGAATGTTGCTGCGATTGACACGATCGATGCGGATCAGGGTGGGGCGGATCATCGCCCTCGCCTATCTGTTCTGCGTGCTCGCGCCGGCGGCAAGCCTTGCCTGGGGCAGCAGCCCGGCGCCGTGTCTTGATGAATCCTTGCTGGCGGATGCCATGCCGGTGCATCACCAGATGGCGGCGGCTCACACGCATGGCGGCGCGATACACGACCATGCACACGCCCAGCAGCAGACCGCCGCGCAGGATGCACCCGCCTCGCATCATCACGGCGGCAAGGGAGCCGTCGGGCCCTGCTGCGCGATGATGTGCGTGAGCGCGTTGCCGGCCGATCTTCCCACCGTCGCCAAGCCGCTTCTGCCCGTCTCCGCCTGCGCACCCGAGATCGTGGCCAGCCTGCACAGTGCGGCGCCGCCCCTGCACTACCGCCCTCCCATCGCCTGATCTGACGCGTCGATTTCGGGCCGTTGCGCGCGTTTGCGCGCGCGGACCTGTGGTCTTTCAGATCAGGGATAAATCATGCTTACGCTTTCCGGGGCGGAGTCCGCCGCATCATCTGCGGTGCGTGGACGACACTTTCGATTCCATTGGCCGCTGCTGGCCGCAACTGCGCTGGCGCTGTCCGGCTGCATGCCGGCGACCACGCAGGTCGCGGCCGCCGATCCCGCTGATCCCGCGGCGAAGGTCGCGCCTGTCGGCTATCGGTCGACCATTTCGCCCTACACCGGCCTGCGGCCTGCGGCGCCGGCCCCGTGGCGCGGCCGCAACGACGCGGTGACGCGGCAGCCGAAGCAAGACAAGTAGGAGCGCGCCATGACACGCCATCTTGCGCGAGGCCTGCTTGTCCTCACCGCGTTCAGCGTCTCCGGCTGCGCCGCCTTCTCGCCCGACAGCGGGATGAACGCGGTCTCCGAGCTGACGAGCCAGACCATCAACAAGGACGTCGCCTTCGTGCGAACGGCGGAGGGCGCCGGCGCGGTCGACGCGCGCGTACACCAATTGCTGGCGCGCACGCTGAGCGTCGACAGCGCCGTGCAGATCGCGCTGCTCAACAACAAGGGACTGCAGGCCGCCTATAACGAGCTTGCCTTGGCGGAGACTGATCTGGTCGAGCAGAGCCTGCCGCCCAACCCGGTATTCTCGATCTCGCGCATCACAGGCAATGGCGCCAGCGAGATCGAGCGCCAGGTGGTCGGTGACATCCTCGCGCTCGCCACCCTGCCGTTCCGCTCCGACATTGCCCGCGAACGCTTCCGCCAGGCCCAATTGCGCGCCGCGCTGGCGACGCTGCGGCTCGCCGCCGACGTCCGCCGCACCTATGTACGCGCCGTCTCAGGCAACGAGATGGTGGTGCTGCTGACGGACGCGAAGGCGACGGCGGAATCGACCGCACAGCTCGCCGTCAAGCTCGGCGAGACCGGCTCCCTCAACAAGCTGGACCAGGCCCGCGAGCAGGTGTTTTACGCCGAGACCACCGCCGACCTCGCCACCGCGCGACAGACGGCGGCGAGCGCACGCGAAAGGCTGGCGCGCCTGATGGGGCTGTGGGACGGCGGCCTCGACTTCCGCCTGCCAAACCAATTGCCGCCGCTGCCGCGCCGGCCGCAGGCCCTGCCTGGAATCGAAGCCGACGCGGTCGGCCATCGCGTCGACCTGCAGATCGCGCGGCTCGAGCTGAACGCGCTGGCGAAAGCGCTTGATCTCACCGAGGCAACGCGTTTCGTCACCCTGCTCGATCTCGCCGGCATCTCCCGTCGCACCCAGGACCCGGAAGGAGCGCCATTCCGCGAGCGCGGCTTCGACGTCCAATTCCAGATCCCGATCTTCGACGGCGGCGAGGTGCGGGTGCGGCAGGCGGCGGAGACCTATAATCTCGCCTTCAACCGCCTCACCGAGCGCGCCGTCAACGTGCGCTCCGAGGCGCGCGATGCCTATCGCGTCTATCGCTCGACCTACGACATCGCCAGCCACTACCAGCGCGAGATCATCCCCTTGCGCAAGATCATCACCGAGGAGATGCAGCTGCGCTTCTCCAGCATGCAGGTCGACATCTTCGCGCTGCTCACCGAGGCGCGGCAGCGCCTCGCGTCGCTGCGCGGCGCGATCGACGCCAGGCAACGATTCTTCCTCGCCCAGGCCGACTTGCAGACCGCCGTCAACGGCGGCGGGGCGCCGGCCGCCGGCGGCGACAATCCAACCACCATCGCCGCGGCAGCACCTGCCGATGGCGGCGGCCACTGAGATGGAGACCAGGATGTTTTCCCGCCGAGGATTTTTGGGGACTGCCGCGCTGGTCGGCGCATCCGCGGTTCAAGGCCGCGTGCAGGCCGCGTCGATTCCGGAAGCCCCAACCATGGACAAGGTGGTGATGCAGCCGCCGCTGCACCCGATCAGCGGGCCCGACTATCGCCCCGTCGTCACGCTGAACGGCTGGTCGCTGCCGTTCCGCATGAACGGCGACTGGAAGGAATTCCATCTCGTCGCCGAGCCCGTGGTGCGCGAATTCGCGGAAGGAATGAAGGTGAATTTGTGGGGCTATAACGGCCAGTCGCCGGGCCCGACGATCGAGGCGGTAGAGGGCGACAAGGTCCGCATCTTCGTGACCAACCGCCTGCCCGAATACACCACCGTGCACTGGCACGGCATGATCATCCCGAGCGGCATGGACGGCGTCGGCGGCCTGAACCAGCCGCACATCGATCCCGGCAAGACCTTCGTCTACGAGTTCGAGATGGGGAAGAGCGGGACCTTCATGTACCACCCGCATTCCGACGAGATGGTACAGATGGCGATGGGCATGATGGGCATGGTCGTCGTGCATCCGCGCGACCCCGGCTTCCGGCCCGTCGACCGCGACTTCGTCTTCGTGATGAGCACCTATCGCGTCGATCCCGGCACCTATCTGCCGCACGTCAACGAGATGACCGACTTCAACATGTGGACCTGGAACGCGCGGGTGTTTCCCGGCATCGATCCCCTGGCCGTGCGACTCGGCGACAAGGTGCGCGTGCGCATCGGCAATCTCAGCATGACCAACCATCCGATCCACCTGCACGGCCACAGCTTCGCGGTGACCTGCACCGACGGCGGCTGGGTGCCGGAGAGCGCGCAATATCCGGAGACGACGACGGACGTGCCGGTCGGCGCCGTCAGGGTGTTCGACGTGCTCGCCGACAATCCCGGCGACTGGGCGTTCCACTGCCACAAGTCGCATCACACCATGAACGCGATGGGACACGACGTGCGCAATTTGATCGGCGTGTCGCGCAAGGATCTCGCCAAGGCCGTCGGCAAGCTCGCGCCTGACGGCATGGCGATGGGCTCGACCGGCATGGCGATGGGCAACATGGAGATGCCCGCGCCCGACAACACGCTGCCGATGATGACGGGCACCGGCCAGTTCGGCCCGATCGAGATGGGCGGCATGTTCACGGTGATGAAGATCCGCGAGAACCTTGCGCGCGACGATTACCGCGATCCCGGCCCGTACAAATTCCCGCAAGGCACCGTCGCCTACGAGGTCGCGGCGCCGGCCGCGGAGCCGGCACGGCAGCGGCCGGACAGCCCGCCGATGAAACACAAGATGTGAGCGTTTCGATGAACCACCAACTGGAGATGACGATGAAGACGATCAAACTTGGCCTCGCGCTGCTTGCGCTGTCCGCTGCGCCGGCCCTTGCGCACGACAAGCACACTCATGCGAATTTTTCGGCCGGCGAGCCCGGCGATCCCAACAAGCCCGCGCGCACGATCGAGATCCTGCTCAACGAGATGGACTACGCACCCGCCCGGATCGAGGTCAAGCGCGGCGAGCAGATCCGCTTCGTGCTGCGCAATGTCGGCAAGGAGGACCACGAATTCCTGCTCGCCACCACCAATGAGAATCTCGCGCATGCGGTGGAGATGAAGAAGCATCCGCACATGGAGCACGACGATCCCAATGGGGTCAGGCTCGCGCCGCAAAAGACGGCCGAGGTCCTCTGGAAATTCAGTAAGCCCGGGACGTTCGAATATTCGTGCCTCATTCCCGACCACCGCGACAACGGCATGGTCGGCCACGTCACCGTCAAGTAACGACAAGGAGCTCCCATGAACCGCATCATCAATATTACCGCCGCGCTGGCGTTGACGCTGAGCATTGCCACCGCAGCTTTGGCGGCCGGGGCTGCTGCGATCAGCGGCGAGGTCAAGAAGATCGACGAGGGCGCCGGCAAGATCACACTCAAGCACGGGCCGGCCAAGAGCCTCGGCATGGATGACCCCATGACCATGGTCTATCGCGTCAAGGACCCCGCCATGCTCAAGCAGGTCAAGGTCGGCGACAAGGTGACCTTCGAGGCCGAGGAAGCGGCGTCGGGGTATACGGTGACCAAGATGGAGAGGGCAAAGTAGGGCCCTCCTCCCATTGTCATTCCGGGCGCGCAGCGCGAACCCGGAATCCATTCATCGACCACCTCTGCGCCCCGATGGATTCCGGGTTCGCCCTTTGGGCGCCCCCGGAATAACGGGCTAAATCGGCCCGGTCCGCTCCTCTTCCCGCCCCTCCGTTAACCCTTTGCTAACCATACACCCGGCAAGAATTGCCGGGTGAAGTCGAGTGTCGTCGGCCGCGTAGAACGGGAGGAACCCCGTGGACGCCAGTGCGGTGCCTCACTTTCGAAACGGCGGCCCATCGGCCGCCGCGCAGACGTTTGGGGCGCGCGGACGGCAGTCGCGCGGGGAGGCAGCTACCATGGTCGACGTCACCGCGGGACAGGGCGTAGGCACCGCAAGACCTGGCATCCCCTCCCTCAACGAGATCGTCACCATCCTCAAGCGCGGCGATATCGCGCTGGCGCTCGGCATCCTCACCATCCTGGTGGTGCTGATCCTGCCGCTGCCGGCGATCGTGCTGGACCTGTTCCTGGCGATCTCGATCACGCTCTCGATCCTGATCCTGATGACGTCGCTGTTCATCCAGACGCCACTGGAATTCTCGGCCTTCCCGACCGTGCTGCTGATCTCGACCATGCTGCGGCTGTCGCTCAACATGGCTTCGACCCGCCTGATCCTGTCGCACGGGCACGAGGGCACGGCGGCCGCCGGTCACGTCATCGAGGCCTTCGGCAGCTTCGTGATGGGCGGCAATTTCGTCATCGGCATCATCGTCTTCGCCATCCTGATCATCGTCAATTTCGTCGTCATCACCAAGGGTTCGGGCCGTATCGCGGAAGTCGCCGCCCGCTTCCACCTCGATGCCATGCCCGGCAAGCAGATGGCGATCGACGCCGACCTGTCCGCCGGACTGATCGACGAGAACGTCGCCAAGCACCGCCGCAAGGAGCTGGAGGACGAGAGCGGCTTCTTCGGCGCCATGGACGGTGCCTCCAAATTCGTCCGGGGCGATGCCATCGCCGGCCTTTTGATCGTCTTCATCAACGTCGTCGGCGGCATGATCATCGGGGTGGCGCAGCAGGGCATGTCGTTCGCCGACGCGGGGCGCAGCTACACGCTGCTGACGGTCGGTGACGGCCTCGTCACCCAGGTGCCGGCGCTGATCGTCTCGACCGCGGCCGGCCTGCTCGTCTCCAAGGCCGGCGTCTCGGGCGCTGCCGACAAGGCGCTGATGAAGCAGTTCTCCGGCTATCCGCAGGCGCTCGCGATGTCCTCCGCGGTCATGCTGGTGCTGGCGGCGCTGCCGGGCATTCCGACCCTCCCGTTCCTGGCGCTCGGCGCCGGCGCCGGCGCGCTGGCCTGGAATGCCCGCAACCGCAACCGCGTCACCGCCAAGGCCGAGGAAGCCGCCAAGGCCGCACCTGCGGCCGGCCAGCCCGGCGCACCAGGCGCTGCCGCGACCGAGGAGCCGATCTCCGCCGCGCTCAAGATCGACGACCTCAAGATCGAGCTCGGCTATGCGCTGCTGCCGCTCGTCAACGGTCCCGACGGCACCGACCGCCTCACCGAGCAGATCAAGGCGCTGCGCCGCTCGCTCGCGATCGAGATGGGCTTCGTGATGCCGGCGGTGCGCATCCTCGACAACGTCCAGCTCGAGGCCAACACCTACATCATCAAGATCAAGGAGGTCGACGCCGGCACCGGCAAGATCTGGCCGAACCAGTTCATGGTCATGGACCCCGGCGGCAGCCAGGTGCAGGTGCCCGGAATCCACACCACCGAGCCGACCTTCGGCCTGCCCGCGACCTGGGTCGATGCCAGCCTCAAGGAGGAGGCCTCGCTCAAGGGCTACACCGTGGTCGACGCCGCGACCGTGCTCTCGACCCACCTCACCGAGCTGCTCAAGGCCAACATGTCGGACCTGTTGTCCTATGGCGAGGTGCAAAAGCTGCTCAAGGAGCTGCCGAAGGAGCAGAGCGAGCTGGTCAAGGACATCGTGCCCGGCCAGGTCACGGTCTCCGGCATCCAGCGCGTGCTGCAGCTCTTGCTCGCCGAGCGCATCTCGATCCGCGACCTCTCGACCATCCTCGAAGGCATCGCCGACTCGCTGGCCTTCTCGCGCAATCCCGCGACCATGGTCGAGCACGTCCGCGCCCGCCTCGCCCGCCAGATCTGCGCGCAAAACACCTCCTATGCCGGCTACCTGCCGCTGATCGCGCTGTCGGCTAAATGGGAGCAGGCCTTCGCCGAATCCATCATCGGCCAGGGCGAGGAGCGCAGCCTTGCGATGCAGCCCTCGAAACTGTCGGAATTCATGACCGCCGTGCGCGAAGCCTTCGAGCGCGCCGCGCGCGAGGGCGAGGCGCCGGTGCTGGTCACCTCCGCTGCAATTCGCCCGTTCGTCCGGTCCCTGGTGGAGCGGTTCCGGGCCCAGACCACGGTGCTGTCGCAGGCCGAGATCCACCCCAGGGCGAGGTTGAAAACGGTCGGAAGCGTCTGATTTGCCTTAAGAAGCCGTGTGTTTTTCGGCCACAGGCAAATGGTTTTTGAGTTCCAGGTGCCTTGTGGACCAAACGACGACAAGGCGCCCCACCGGCACATTACAGCTCTGAAATAATTGCCGAAATGCGCGATCAAGGGTCTCGCTTGATCGCGATCTTTCACGTCCTGTCACGCTCTTGTGATGGCCACTTGGGAACGAATCCCCCCAATACTAGGTTGTTGGGCACCGGAAGCATGAACCTGCCCAACGACGCAGGCGACTACTTCGGGTAGATGGCGGCAGGAGCCTTCCATGAACCACTCGATTTACAGCGCAGATCGCTCGACCCATTTGAAGATCGTGGTCGTTGCCCTTGTTGCCGGTATCGCGGTTGCGGGCCTTGGCATCACTGCGCGCACGACGAGTTCGGACGAAGGCCTCACCCAGACCGCACGCGTCATGAAGGCCGGCAAGCCGGTCACCATCACCAGCGCGAACACCTCGCTCGTTCGCTGAGGAGACACGAGTTTTTTGAATTCACGCGGCTCTTTACCAGCCCCCCAAAGTCGCCACGTGGATATGTAGACGACCCCAACCCCAAGTCGACTACAGAAAGCGCCCGCCCCCCACGGGCGCTTTCTCATGTCTGGGGTGCCGATCCATTTCCGTTGCGCACCTCTTAACCCCATCATTGTGAGCGTCCCTCTCGTGTCCCGGACGCGCTGCAACGCCCTTTGCGTTGCTGCGCAGAGCCGGACCCAGGAAGCTGCACGGTTCGCTGCCGCATGGGCCCCGGCTCTGCAGCGCACCGTCGAAGGGACGCTCCACTGCGTCCGGGGCACGAGATCCGGGAGTCTCGCCCAGACGCACAAAGGTCCCGGATTGCGCTGCGCTTCATCCGGGCTACGCGCGCAGAACTCGTCCGCTCACGCCTCGCGCAATTCCGACGGTGTCGCGCCAAAGCGCTTGCGGAAGGCGCGATTGAAATAGGAGAGATCGGCGAAGCCCGAGGAATGCGCGATGTCGCTGATCTTGCGCGCCCGGGCGCGGGGGTCGCCGAGCAGCTTGCGGGCCTGCAGGAGGCGCTGCTCCAGCACAAATTCGGTGAAGGTGGTGCCGGCCTGCTCGAACAGGCGCTGGGCCTGGCGCGGGCTGAGGCCCGAGCGCGTCGCGATCTCGGACAGGCAGAGATCGTTGCGGCCGAGCGCGGCCATCACGTCGGCGCGCATGAGGTCGAGGCGCGCCGCCGCATGGCCGCGGCCGCGGGCAAGGCTTGCATGCTCGGCATCGGTGCCGAGCAGGAGGCCGACGAGATCGACCATGTGCTGCGCGGTGAGACGCTGGCCCACCGCATCGAGATGCGGCGCGTGATTGGCGGCGAGCGCGTGGTAGCGAAAGATGGTCTCGGCGACGGCGCCGTCGACGAGCAGCTGCGAGAGCTTGTCCTCGGCGCGCGGATTGATCTCGAGCAGCGCGCGGCGCGGCATGCGGATGGTGGTGAAGCGGTCTTCAATGGTGTGGCCGACGGTGCCGGTGATGCTCATGTCGACGAGCACCATCTGGGCGGGCGCAAGCTCCACGGTGTGGCCATTCTGCCCGACGCGGACGAGGCCCGCATGGGCGGCGATCAGGACGAGGTCGTCGCTGCCGTCGGCGAGGTGGCTCTGGGTGCGGGAATATTGCGCGGAGGCGCCTTCCGGAATGGCGAGCGTGATGTTGTCGACCACGCTGACCTGAAGCCGGCAATCGATGCTGTCGCCCTGGCTCGGCCCGATATCGAGGCCGCAGGCACCGAAGGCCCGCTCGCGCCAATGCTCGAACGCCGGGCCGTGCGGCAGGCCGGTGTAGTGGTGAACGAAGATGCCGGGCGTTTTCGCTGCATCCATCTGATTTCCAGCCCCTCTTTCGGCTCCGCGATCGGCGGCGCCGACTGCAATTTCCGGGGATTTGACGCCGCAAATTGCCGCGAGGTTCAAATCAGGGACGGTTTCGGGGGGAGTTGTCGGGATACGACGGCGGGATGGACCGTGGCGACAGGACGAACCTGGTCGCTTGTCGTTCCGCAGGCTCCATCCGGGCTACGGCACCTACTGCTTCGCGGGGGCCTGCGGCTGCGACGGCGGCACGGTCTCGATCAGCTTGCCCGAGAACACCGGGGCGGAGGTCGGCCGGCCGTCGGGCGAGCCGCCTGATTGCTCGACGGTGACGGCGTAGGTCGCGCCGTTGACGACCTCGGCATCATAGGCGGCGAGCAGCGGACGCGCGGTGAAATCGCTGGAGCCGATCACGCCGAGCGAGCGCGGGCGCGGCAGCTTGTCGGAGATCAGCCAGAGCTCGAAGCTCTTGCCGGGCTCCGGCGTCGCGCCGACCTTGCGCACCGTGAAGTTCTTGGTCGCACCGTCGACGGTGAGAATGAAGGCGGGGCCGCCGGCCTGGCCCTGCAATAGCGCGACATATTGCGCCGACGCAGTGAGCGGCGCGCCCGGCGTCTTCACTTCCACGGTCTGGATGCGCGGCGCGGGACGCAAGACGCCCGGCAGCGCATCGGGCAGGAAGATCTGAAGCGACAGGGTGACGAGCAACGCCGCGGCGAGCGCGCCGGCGACGGATGCGATGGAGCGCCAGCGCTTCACGCGGCCCTCGAGGCGGATCACGTTGCCATCGTCGACGACGGTCGCCTGCGGCGCGCGGACCAATGCGAGATCCGGCGCATGGACTTGCGGGATGAATTGCGGCGCGACGTCGGCAAGCGCGTCGGATTCGGGGCGCGGAATTTCCGGCGGCGCGGCTTCGGCAGGCGGCACCGCCGGGGCCTGAGCGGCCTCGATCGCAGGCTCCGCCCTCTCCGAAGCGGGCAGCTCCAGTGCAGGCGGAGGCGGCGGCGAAGTCTCCGCAAGCGCCGGCGGCTGCTGTGCCGGCGCCGTGCGCGCGATCTCGGACCTGATGTTCTCCCATACGATCGGACGCGGCTCGACCGAGCCGACCATCTGGTTGAGGACGCCGAGCCGATAGGACCACGCCTGCACGATCGCGGCGAACGCCTCGTCCACCGCCATCATGGTCTCGACCTGCGCGCGCTCGTCGGCGTCGAGCGTGCCGAGCGCATATTCCGCGGCGAGCGCGATATGGTCCTCCGAATAGGCCATCACATGCAGTCCAGAACCACCCTCACAATGAACACCCTCATAGTCCGAGGCATTCGCGAATATCCAACATGCTGCGCCGCAGCCACGTCTTCACCGTGTTGACCGGGGCTGAGAATTTCTCCGCCAATTGCTCGCGGCTCCAGCCGTTGTAATAGGCAAGAAGCACGAGCCGCTGACGGTCCGGCTCGAGCCGGCCGACGCATTCCAAGAGCCGCTTCAGCTCTTCGGTCATCTCCCGGCGCGCCAGCGGGTCGGGGCTGTCGGCCGCGACCTCCATCGCCTGAGGCTCTTCCTCGATGGAGACCTCGGACTTCTTGCGCACGATGTCGATCGCACGGTTGCGCGCAATCGAGGCCATCCACGTGATCGGCGACGACAGCGCCGGATCGAACCGGCCGGCGCTGTTCCAGATCTTGACGTAGGTCTCCTGAATGACCTCCTCTGCGAGATCCTGTCGGCGCAAGATACGGAGCACGACGCCAAAGAGTTTCGCGCGCGTGGCGGCGTAAAGGCGCTCGAACGCGGCCTGATCGCCCTTCGCCACCGCCTCGATCAACCCGACCAGCTCTGCTGGCGTCAGCATTCAGCCCCCCGACACGCGGCCCGTCGCGTTCCGCGAAAGCCCGGGCACCGCACCACCATAGCGCGCGACAAAGCCGACCACCAAGGGGCGCGGCGCCACGCTGTGGACAGCGCAAGCGAAAACCCGGACCTTGCGGGTCCGGGTTTGGCAAATTCCAGGATGATCTGGCGGATGGTGCCGTTAGGCGACGGCGCCGATGCGGGCGCGCATCAGGCCGATGCTGTCGAGGTCGGCCTGCTCGCGGGCGTTCTCTTCAGCGCGCTCGCGGGCCTGGTCGCGCTCGTCGAGCAGCTCGACCTTCTTCAGCTCCTCGAAGGCCTCGGCCAGCGCGGCCTTGGCTTCGTCGAGCTGGCCCTTGAGCTCGTCGGCCGAGCGGGTCAGGTTCTCGCGGCGCTGGATCGCCGCCTTGGCATAGGTCGGGTAGGCGAAGTGCGAGGGATCGTTGATCCCGGCACGCTCTTGCTCGGTCTGGATCTCGCGCTCGAGATCGACCGACATCCGCTGGAAATCGGCAATCATGGTCTCGATCTGGGTGACCCGGCGGCGCTTCTCGTCGACCTGAAATTTCTTCAGGCGAATGAGGGTATCTCGTGACTTCATCGACTCATACTCCCCAGAAGTCCCCCCGCTGCACGTGGGACGATACCGGTCACCCCACGGGCCCAATGGGGGCCCAGACCGGTTCTGCTACTCTGTGGGATCGGATGATGACCGGACAAAGTTAGCGTTCCGTTTCCAAATTACCGAGGATGTGAGCCAACTGGCGATAGCCGTCCGCCAGTGATGCATTTTCGTCCTTGCGCTGGCGCAGGAAGGCCTCCAGCGGCTCGTGCAGGCGGATCGCCTCGTCAACCTCGGGGCTGGAGCCGGCCCGATAGGCGCCGAGCCGGATCAATTCCTCCATGTCGGCATAGGTCGCCATGACCTGGCGCGCCCGCTGGATGACGGGCCAGAATTCCGGATCGGCCGATTTCGGCATGGTCCGGGAGACGGATTTGAGGATGTTGATCGCGGGGTAGCGGCCGCGCTCGGCGATCGAGCGCTGCATCACGATGTGGCCGTCCAGGATGCCGCGGACGGCGTCCGCGATCGGCTCGTTGTGGTCGTCGCCGTCGACCAGCACCGTGAAGATCGCGGTGATGGCGCCCTCCCCGAGGCCGGGACCGGCGCGCTCGAGCAGCTTCGGCAGCTCGGTGAAGACGGTCGGCGTGTAGCCCTTCGCGGTCGGCGGCTCGCCGGCGGACAGGCCGATCTCGCGCTGGGCCATGGCAAAGCGCGTCACCGAATCCATCAGGCAGAGAACGTCCTGGCCCTCGTCGCGAAAATATTCGGCGACCGCAAGCGTCAGATACGCCGCCTGGCGGCGCATCAGCGCCGGCTCGTCCGAGGTCGCGACCACCACGACGGAGCGTGCGAGGCCCTCCTCGCCGAGGTCGTCCTGCAGGAATTCCTGCACCTCGCGGCCGCGTTCGCCGATCAGCCCGATGACGCTGACCGCGGCATCGACGTTGCGCGCCAGCATCGACAACAGCACCGATTTGCCGACGCCGGAGCCGGCGAAGATGCCCATGCGCTGCCCGCGGCAACAGGTGAGGAAGGTGTTCATCGCGCGCACGCCGAGATCGAGCGGGCTGCCTACCCGCTTGCGCGAATGCGCCGGCGGCGGCGTGTTGCGGAACGGCATCGGGGACGCGCCTTGCGGCAGCGGGCCCTTGCCGTCGATTGGCTCGCCCAGCGCGTTGACGACGCGGCCGAGCCAGGCGGACGAGGGTCGCACCAGATTGGCGGCGTTGGCGATCACGGCCTTGCAGCCGCGGCGCACGCCATCGAGGCCGGCGAACGGCATCACGACAGCATTGTTGCCGGAGAAGCCGATGACCTCGCAGGGAATGGAACGGTTGGCGCCGGTCTCGATCACCAGCCGCGCGCCGACCGACATCGCGTGGATGGGACCGGCCACCTCGACCATCAGGCCGCGCACGCCGACCACACGGCCATAGATATTGATGCCGTCGATATCGCCGATCTGTTCGGCAAGCGCCTTCATAGCGGGGCCTTCATTAAGGGGCGCACCTTCGTAATCCCCGGGGTCGCCATGCGCGATCCCGGGACTTCACGGTGAAAACCTTAAGTTTCGCCATATTTCTGAACGGCGCTTAACTTCGTGTTTACCCGCATCATTAATCATTGCGTCACTGTCTTTGAGACTGAGCGTGACTCCCCTTCAGAAGAAGGCCGAGTCGCGGGAGTCGGTTAGGCCCGTCTCTTAAAGTGGAACTTGAACGGAGCTGGGTGACGAAAGCTGCTTCTCACGCAAGACCTTAGGGCGATTCGATAAAAATTGCACCCGGGGGACTTGCGTTCCAGAATCAGGATTTGTTAACCATCTGTTGTCAGGATCCGAATCAGTTGTTCAAAGGCGTTTTGTTGAGTGCCGCGAATGCGGCCGACCTGACGCCCAGGAGCGGCGACTATGGGGAACTGGCATGCGCGTTTTGCTGATTGAAGATGACAGCGCCGTCGCGCAGTCGATCGAGCTGATGTTGAAGTCTGAGAGCTTCAACGTCTACACGACCGATTTGGGGGAAGAAGGCGTCGATCTCGGTAAATTATACGATTACGACATTATCCTTCTCGACCTCAACCTGCCCGACATGTCCGGCTACGACGTGCTCAAGCAGCTTCGGGTCTCCAAGATCAAGACACCGATCCTGATCCTCTCCGGCCTCGCCGGCATCGAGGACAAGGTCAAGGGTCTCGGCGTCGGCGCCGACGACTACATGACCAAGCCCTTCCACAAGGACGAGCTGGTGGCCCGCATCCACGCGATAGTGCGCCGCTCCAAGGGCCATGCCCAGTCGGTCATCCAGACCGGCGACCTCGTCGTCAACCTCGACACCAAGACGGTGGAAGTCGGCGGCCAGCGCGTGCATCTGACCGGCAAGGAATATCAGATGCTGGAGCTGCTCTCGCTCCGCAAGGGCACGACCCTCACCAAGGAAATGTTCCTCAACCACCTCTATGGCGGCATGGACGAGCCCGAGCTGAAGATCATCGACGTCTTCATCTGCAAGCTCCGCAAGAAGCTCGCCAACGCCTCCGAAGGCCGCAATTTCATCGAGACCGTGTGGGGCCGCGGCTACGTGCTGCGCGAGCCGCACGAGCACGAAGAGCGCATTCCCGCCTGATCTCCTTTCGTTTACGTCGCGAGCCCGACAGGGCTCGCTCCTCCCAGCCTGGACCCCGCCGCAAATGGCGGGGTTTTGTTTTTTGGGGCATCGCCTCATCTCTGGCTTAACATTTGAACCGCTATGCTTCCCCCGCCGACGAATGGTCGCTGCACGATGGGGGAATGATGATCCTGCAATCACTGGCCGGCCTGCCCGCCTTCCTGGTCTATTTCTGCACCGGGCTGATCGCGATCGTGGCGTATCTGTTCGTCTACACCCGCATCACCGCGCATAACGAGTTCCAGCTGATCCGCGACAACGAGCCGGCCGCAGCGATCGCGCTCGGCCTTAGCCTCCTCGGCTTCGTGGCGCCGCTGGTCAGCGCCATCGCGCATTCGGCCAATGTGCTGGACTGCCTGATCTGGGCCATGATCGCGCTGATCGTGCAGGTCATCGTGTTCTTTCTCGTACGCGTGCCGGTGCCGAACCTGTCCGAACGGATTGCCGCCGGCGAGCTTGCGCCGGCAATCTGGCTCGGCCTGTCCTCGCTCGCGGCCGGCCTGCTCAACGCCGCC
The DNA here is from genome assembly GCF_015291745.1 of Bradyrhizobium sp. CCBAU 53351. Classification (NCBI taxonomy): domain Bacteria; kingdom Pseudomonadati; phylum Pseudomonadota; class Alphaproteobacteria; order Hyphomicrobiales; family Nitrobacteraceae; genus Bradyrhizobium; species Bradyrhizobium sp. CCBAU 53351. The sequence continues at coordinate 1,453,607 of NZ_CP030059.1, read as the reverse complement.
AGCATGATCTATTGAGATGGTCGACAAACCCTCCAAAAAGGACTTCGGCAAGCGCCGGCCACGCCTGCCACAGCCATTGCCGCTGCCGACCAAGCCGCCGGTGAAGCGCTCCGGCCATGTCGCGCTGTTGGTGATGGGCACGCTCGCGGTCGGCACCACCGCCTACACGATGATGCCGCGGCAGACCTGCGAGCCGACGCCCGGCGCCGTGCCGGGACAGACCACCACGACCTGCACCAGCAGCAGTTCATCGGGCAGCGGCAGCAGTTCGCACTCGTCGCGATCGAGCTTCTTCAGCAGCGACTCGTCGAGCCATTCCTCGTCGGGGACGTCGTCCGATTCCGGCCACAGCAGCGTCAGCCGCGGCGGCTTCGGCTCGTTCGGCCACGGTTTTTCGGGCGGCGGCTAGCGCATGATCCGGAAAAGTGGCCACCGGTTTTCCGACAAGATCATGCGCAGGAAATAATATGCAGCGCATCACCTGCCTGGAGCGCGACGACTGGCGAGAGACCGCTGCGCAATGCGGCTTCGTCTTCCACACCATCGACGGCGAACGCTATTGGGACGAGCGTGCCTATTACGGCTTCACGCTGGACGAGATCGAGCGCGGCATCGAGACGCCGACCGGCGAGATCGACGCGATGTGCCTGGAGCTTGCCGGCCGTGTCATCGGCGAGGAACGCTATTTGCGGCGCCTGCAGATTCCGGAAGCGTTCTGGAGCCTGATCGCCGAGAGCTGGAAGCGCGACGACCGCAGCCTCTACGGCCGCCTCGACCTGAAATACGACGGCAAGGGGCCGGCGAAGCTGCTCGAATACAACGCGGATACGCCGACCTCGATCTTCGAGGCCGCGGTGTTTCAATGGACCTGGCTCGAACAGGCGATCGAGCGCCGCATCGTCCCGGTGCGGGCCGATCAGTTCAACTCCATCCATGAACGCCTGATCGAGGCATGGAAGACGATCGCCGCGGGCCGTCACCTGCACCTCGCCGGCGCAATTGAAAATGCCGAGGACGCCGGCACGCTCGCTTATCTCGAAGACACGGCACGGCAGGCCGGACTCTCGACCACGCTGCTCGACATCGGGCAGGTCGGCTGGCGCGACGAGGGCGGCGGCTTCGTCGATCTCGACGATGCCGACATCGCGCTCGCCTTCAAGCTCTACCCCTGGGAATGGATGTTCCAGGACGCGTTCGGCGCCAAGCTGAAGGGCGCAGCGACGCGCTGGATCGAACCGCCATGGAAGGCGGTGCTCTCCAACAAGGGCATCCTGCCGTTGCTCTGGGAGATGTTTCCGAACCATCCCAACCTGCTGCCGGCCTTCTTCGAGGACGACGCGCGGGCCGCGGAGCTCGGAACGTCCTATGTCCGCAAGCCGCTGCTGTCGCGCGAAGGCGCCAATGTCACGCTGGTCTCGGGCGGCACGCCGCTCGACGAGCAGGCGGGCCCTTATGGCGCTGAAGGCTTCATACGGCAGGCGCTGTCGCCGCTGCCGAATTTTTCCGGCAACTACGTGGTTGTTGGAAGCTGGCTGGTGAACCACGAGCCGTGCGGCCTGTCGATCCGCGAAGACGAGAGCCCGATCACGGGCAACGGCTCTCGGTTCCTGCCGCATGCGATCTTGTAGGAAGAGCTATCTCATGAAAGTGCCCCCGAAGCAGATGGCGGCGGTGATTGCACTGCCTGGCGCGAAACGCTTCGAGCATTTCATCAAAGTTGTTGCAGATCAGCAGCTCGTGTGGGGTCTGCACCGGGACGGATGGGCTCTTGCAGCGACGGATGATGGAAAGACCGTGTTCCCGCTATGGCCCGCAAAGGAATACGCCGACGTGTGCGCCTCAGGCGAGTGGAGTGGGTATGTACCTCGCTCGATATCCTTGAGCGACCTCCTCGAGGTACTCCTACCGAAGTTGCAGATAGATGGTGTCTTGCCAGGCGTCTTCTTCACGCCTGCGAGCAAGGGCGTTACGCCATCGGCAGAAGAAGTGAAGTCCGCCCTCGAGACCGAACTGCAAAAATACTGATGCACGGCCTATGCCTCTCCCCGCAAGCGGGGCGAGGCAAGAGAGCTCACCTCGCCGCGGCGACCTTCAGCGACGGCGGCATCAACCCGCCCATGGGGCAGCCGGAGCGTGCGGGGTTGAGCTGGTAGAGACCGCGACGCTCGGTGATGGGACGGAACGCATCGGTGATGCCGACGACGGATTCGGCGGCCCCGAGCAGCAGCGTGCCGTCGGCTTCCAGGCCCTTCGCCATCCGCTCGAAGATCACGGCCTTGGTGTCCTGGTCGAAATAGATCAGGACGTTGCGGCAGAAGATCACGTCGAACGTGCCGAGATGGGAGAAGTCCTGCAGCAGATTGAGCTGGCGGAACTGGACCATCGCGCGAATGTCGGCGTTGAGCTGCCACAGCTCGCCGGTTTGCGTGAAATACTTCATCAGGTGCTGGATCGGCAGGCCGCGCTGCACCTCGAACTGGCTGTAGATTCCGGCCTTCGACTTCTCCAGCACCTCCTGCGACAGGTCGGTCGCGACGATCTCGATGCGCCAGCCGGCGAGGGCCGCGCCCATCTCCTTGATACACATCGCGATCGAATAGGGCTCCTGCCCCGTCGACGACGCCGCCGACCAGATGCGCAAGGATTTGCGCGCCGCGCGGGCCCGGATCAGTCCCGGCAGGATGGTCTCGCGCAGATGATCGAACGGAATCTTGTCGCGGTAGAAGAAGGTCTCGTTGGTGGTCATGGCTTCGACCACGTCGGTGGCAAGCCGGCCGTCACCGTTCCTGATCTTCAGCACGAGATCGGGAATGCCGGGAAGGTTGGCCTTGCGCGCCAGCGGCAACAGCCGGCTCTCGACCAGATATTGCTTGTCGGGCGACAGATCGAGGCCGGAGCGCTCTTTCAGGAACTTGCGCAGATAGTCGTAATCGACCGGCGTCACGAGCGGTCTCCCGCGAACAGGCGGTTGACCTTGGCGCCGATCTGGTTGAGCGGCAGGACCGCCGCGCAGATGCCGGCATTGGCCGCCGCGCCCGGCATGCCCCAGACCACGCTGGAGGCTTCGTCCTGCGCGATCACGCTGCCGCCGGCGGCTACGATGTCCTTGCCGCCGCGCATGCCGTCCGAGCCCATGCCCGTCAGGATCACGGAGAGGATGCTGCCGTGCCAGATGTCGATGGCGGAGGTGAAGAGCGGATCGACCGCCGGCTTGCAGAAATTGACGGCGGGGCCGTCGTCGAGCGCGATCACGGTGTCCACGCCGCTGCGCGCGACGCGCATGTGCTTGCCGCCGGGCGCGAGATAGATCCGTCCCGGCTTCACCGGCTCGCCGTCGACCGCCTCGGCCGCCGGCTTGCGGCTCGAACGCGCCAGATGCTCGGCAAGGATGGTCGTGAAGGTCGGCGGCATGTGCTGGGTGATCAGCACGGGGACGCGGTCGATCACGGGGCCGAGCTCGGTGACCAGCGCCATCAGCGCCTGCGGACCGCCGGTCGAGGAGCCGATCAGCAGCACCTTGGGGGCCTGATTGGAGAACGGGCGCAGGCTCAGCGCCCCTGACGATGCAGCCGGCGCGGCGGAAGCCGATGCGGGCGCGACCGGCCGTGCAATCGGACTGCGCAGGGCCGGAGCCGGGCTCGCAGGCACGAGCGGCGGACTTGCAACCGCGGGCTTGCGGCGCAGCCGCGCGCCGAGATGACGGATCTTCTGGATCAGGTCGTGATGAAAGATGTCCGCGGCCGACGCCTCGCGCGTCGATTCCGGCTTCGGAATGTAATCAGCCGCGCCGAGCGACAGCGCCTTGAAGCTGATCTCCGCGTTGCGGCGGGTCAGCGTCGAGGCCATGATGATGACGAGATCGCGCTTCTTCGCCAGGAGTTGCGGCAGCGCCGAGATGCCGTCGAGCTCGGGCATTTCGATGTCGAGCACGGCAACGTCGGGATTGATGCGTTCGAGCTGGTTGACCGCCTCGAGCCCGGTGCGCAGCGAGGCTGCGACTTCCATGTCGTGCTCGGCGCCGACCCAGCGCGAGATCAGACCGCGGATGACGACGGAGTCGTCGACGATCATCACCCGCAGCGGCCCCGCTTCGCGCGAGCCGGTCGTGGTCGAATTACCTGCGAACGCAACACTCATTACTCACCAACTCAGACTGAAAGGAGACAGTTGAAAACAGGCGCCGGAGGATCCGTTCGGCCTCCGGCCGATCGCTTAGATAAGGCCGACTTCCTGGAATTTCGCCGTCACGATGTCCTTGTCGAACGGCTTCATGATGTACTCGTTGGCGCCGGCATGCAGCGCGCGCGCGATATGCGCGACGTCGTTCTCGGTGGTGCAGAACACCACCTTGGGCTGGTCGCCGCCGGGCATGCGCCTGAGATGGCCGAGGAACTCGTAACCATCCATCACGGGCATGTTCCAGTCGAGCAGCACCGCATCGGGCAAGCCGCGCTTGCAGGCCTCCAGCGCCTTCTCACCGTCCTCGGCTTCGAGAATCTGGAAGTCGAGGCCCTCCAGGATGCGGCGCGCAACTTTGCGGATGACGCTGGAATCATCAACGACGAGACAAGTGCGCATGTGAACCTCTGCTTCCTCCCCCTTTTGCGGGGGCACTTCCAATTACCAGCACGTCGGCGGCGAGGCCGTGCTATCAGGCCGCCATCATCTCGGGCGCGAGCTCGAGGACGCGATCGACATCGAGGACGACCATGAGCTGACCGTCGAGGCGGTGGACGCCGCCGGCGAGCTTGGCCATGCGGGGATCGAGGTTGACGGGGTTCTCTTCCATGCCGGCCTCGGGCAGGCGCAGCACCTCGCCGATCTGGTCGATCAAGAGGCCATAGGATTCGCCGCGCAGGTCGACGCCGACCGCCATCGGCACCTTGCCGTCCTCAGGCTGCGGCAGGCCGAGACGGGCGCGCATGTCGACCACGGTGACGATGCGGCCGCGCAGGTTCAGCACGCCCGCGATCTCGCGCGAGGACAGCGGCACGCGGGTGACGCGCTCCGGCATGAACACGTCCTGGACGCGGGAGATCGGCAGGCCGAACAGCTGGCCGCCGATCATCGCGGTGACGTATTCGACCATGGCGCCTTCGGCGGACTGGGTTTTGTTGGTGGCCATAAGCGTATCTCCTGATCCCGTTGGTTACGCCGCTGCCCGGCTCAGCTCGGAGGCGCCGGCGGCGCCCGCGGTCTGCTCCTTCAGCGCCGCGATCAGACCGGGACGGTCGAACTTGGCGACATAGTCGTGGAAGCCGGCCTGACGGCCGCGCTCGATCGCCGCCGGCGACACCAGCGCGGAGAGGCCGATGATCGGCATCGAGCCGAGATTGTTGTCCGAGCGGATCACCTCGGCGAACTCGAACCCGTTCATGTCGGGCATCTCGATGTCGGTCAGCACCACGTCGAAGCTCTGCGCGCGCAGGGCAGCCAGGCCCTCCTGCGCGGTCGGCGCGGTGCGGACGCGGTAGCCGGCGGCTTTCAGGACCGGGGCCAGCATGTTGCGGAAGAACGCAGAGTCGTCGACCAAGAGCACCGACTGCGAGTGCAGCGACGGCTTCATCTCCTTGCGGGTGAACCAGTCGGAGAACGCCATGGGCAGGAAGTGGCCGACGTCGATCACCTCGGTGGCCTGGCCCTTGATCACGGCCGAGCCGAGGATGCCGGAGGAGGAGCCGCCGACCTCGATGTTGAGGCGTTCCTCGACGATGTCGATGATCTCGTCGACGACGAGGCCCATGGAGCGGCCGTCGTCGGCGAACACCAGGATCGGCTGGGCGCCCTGGCTCGCAATGGTGACGCCGTCCATGGCGACGAGCGGCATCAGCTGCTCGCGGTACTGCACCATGTAGCGGCCGTTACTGAACTCGATCTTGTCGGCGGGCAGCTCTTCGAGGCGCGTGACGAGCCCGAGCGGGACCGCCTTGGGCTGCGCCGAGCCGGCGCGGAAGACGAGGAGCGAGGTGGTCTGCTCGCCCGAGCCGATGTGGTGCGCGCCGTTCTCGTCGCCCATGTCATGGGCCGAGGAGCCGGCGGCGCCGAGCGCCTTGGCAATGCCGTTGGGGTCGATGATCATGATCACAGCGCCATCGCCCAGGATGGTGTTGCCGGAGAACATGTCGATGTGACGCAGTTTTGTCGACATCGGCTTGACCACGATTTCTTCGGTGTGGAACACGCCGTCGACCACGATGCCGAAAGTCTGGCTGCCGACCTGGGTGACCACGATGAAGCCGTTCTCGGGATCGGAGGCCGCGCCGTCGTCGATCTTCAGGAGCTTCTTCAGGTGGATCAGCGGCAGGAGCTTGTTGCGCAGACGAAGGACCGCGGTGTCCTTGATGCGCTCGATGCGGTGCTCGGAGTTGGCGCGGGCACGGACCAGCTCGACCACCGAGAGCTGCGGGATCGCGAAGCGGTCGCCGGCGGCTTCCACGATCAGGGCGGAGACGATCGCCAGCGTCAGCGGGATCTTGATGGTGACGGAAGAACCTTCACCGGCCACCGACTTGATGTCGATGGTGCCGCCGATCTGGTCGATATTGGTACGCACCACGTCCATGCCGACGCCGCGGCCGGAGACCGAGGTGATGGCGGCCGCGGTCGAGAAGCCCGGCGCGAAGATGAACTTGTGGATCTGGGCTTCGCTCATCTTCTCGAGCTCGGCCTCGGTGACGAGGCCTGAGGAGATCGCCTTGGCCTTGATCTTCTCGGTGTTGAGGCCGCGGCCGTTGTCGGCGATGCAGATGATGATGTGGCCGCCCTCGTGATAGGCGGACAGGCGGATGGTGCCCTGCTCGCCCTTGCCGCTGGCGAGGCGCTCGGCGGGGGTCTCCAGGCCATGATCGGCGGAGTTGCGCACCATGTGGGTGAGCGGGTCCTTGATCAGGTCGAGCACCTGGCGGTCGAGCTCGGTGTCGGCGCCATGCATCTCGAGTTCGATCTGCTTGCCGAGTTCGCTCGAGAGGTCGCGGACGATGCGCGGCAGCTTCTGCCAGGCATTGCCGATCGGCTGCATGCGCGTCTTCATGACGCCCTCCTGCAGCTCGGCGGTGACGTTGGACAGGCGCTGCAGCGGCACCTTGAACTCGGTGTCCTCGTTGCGGCGGGATATCTCCAGAAGCTGGTTGCGGGTCAGGACCAGCTCGGAGACCATGGTCATCAAATGCTCCAGCGTATCCACGTTGACGCGGATCGACTGGTTGGCGATGCGGTCGCCTTCGGAGGCGCCCTCGTCGGCCATCGACTTCTTCGGGGCGGCCTTCTCCTTGGCGGGCTTGGCCGCTTCCTTCGCAGCGGGTGCAGGAGCCGGGGCTTCAGCGGCCGGCGCCGGCGCAGCCTCGACCTTGGCAACGGGCGCGGGCGCTTCGATCGCGGTCTCGCGGAAGGCGCGCTCAAGCTCGTCGAGCGAGACTTCGCCGGGGCGCAGCGGACGCTCCAGGGTCTGGTCGATCAGCGTGCCCATGGTCAGGTCCTTGGCGGGCGCGGCAGCAGCAACAGGTGCCTCCGGCGCCAGCGGCGGGGCCTCGGTGACAGGAGCAGCAGCACCCGCCGCCATTGCGGCCATACCCTGCTCGACCATCGCTTCCAGCTTGTCGATGAGATCGCGGTCGTTCCCCTCGGGCTCGGCCTCGGTCGCCTCCAGGCCTGCCAAAATCTCCTTGATGCGGTCGATCGAGGACAGGATCACCGTGACCGCCTGGCCCGTCACCGGCATGCCGTCGCGGAATTTGCCCATCAAGGTCTCGCCGGCATGCGCCAGCGCTTCGAGCCGGGGCAGTCCGAGGAAGCCGCACGTGCCCTTGATGGTGTGGACCAGGCGGAAGATGTTATCCAGGATCTTGGCGTTGTTCGGCTCCTGCTCGAACTTCACCAATTGATTGTCCACGGTGTCCAGGCTCTCGCTGGTCTCCGTCAGAAACTCCCGCAACAGATCATCCATGAAAACAGGCCTTCATACAGCGAGGGCGCGCACGAGGCGTGGTGCGCCATTTCGGAATGAGGCCAGCTTCACCGCAAAGCGTTTAATATTGGTTGAGTATGTGCAAAAGAACGGAACCAACAAAGAGATAAGGCGCTCCGGACAAGCCGAAGCGCCTTGTAAAGATTCGATTAAGAGGCCGGACGCGACGCGTCGTTTACGAAGCGGTAACGGTGATGGCTTCGCCTTCCGGCGCAAGCTTCACGGTGAGCCCGCAGGCCTGGGCCAGCAGACGCGTATAATAAGGCTGGATCGCGTGCGCATCCGCGGCGGGGCCGCGCTCGCCGCTCAGCAGCTCGGAGATGTTCTGCGGCAGGCGCGCATTGTGGCCGGTCGCGGTGATGCGAAAGCTCATCGTCTCGCCCTCGCCGATCGGGTCGATCGTCAGCATGCCGCCGCGCGGGATCGTGTGCTGGGCGACGACCAGCATGTTGAGCAGCAGCTTGACGCGGTTCTTCGGCAGGAGGAGCCGCGGCAGATTCCAGGTGATCGAGCACTTGCCGTCCTCGATGTGGCCTTTCGCCATGGTCTGGGCATCGCCGAGATCGATCTGCGCGCCGGAGGAGCCGGCCGCGCCGAAGGCGAGACGGCAGAACTGCAGCCGGGCGGAGGCGGTCTTGGCGCTCTTGCGGATCAGGTCGAGCGCGAACTCGCGGTCTTCGGGCTTGGGATCGTCGTCGAGCACTTCGAGGCCGTTGACGATGGCGCCGACAGGGCTGATGAGATCGTGGCAGACCCGCGAGCACAACAGCGCGGCGAGTTCGAGCATATCGGGAGCAGTTGCGGTCGCGGGCGACGAGGCGTCAGACATATAAAGGGGTCCTGGAGGGTTCCTGGAATTGCACGGCGCTGGACGCCGCGAATCACGCATGCTTGACGGATGCTGCGGGTTCTAACATTCGCCAGCCCGCGGCAGCTAGCTTGCGATCACGTCCGGGCGGTCATAAGCCCAATCGAATCGTTCGGGGGCGAATCAGTCGAGAAGGAACGAATTGCCGATGATTGAGGCATCCAGGTGAAGCGGATCATCGACAGCGCGGCCGCATCCGGCCTGATGGAGCCGCTGACGGCCCTGGTGGTGAAGGCGGGCGAGGCGATCCTTGCCGTCAACCGCGCGGCGATGCGGGTCGACGGCAAGCAGGACGGCTCGCCGGTAACCGAGGCCGACCTTGCCGCCGACCGCATCATCGCGGAGGGCCTGGCGCAGCTCGCAGGCGACGTGCCGACGCTCTCGGAAGAGCGGACCGAGCTCGCTTCTGCGCCGTTCGAGGGCAGCTTCTTCCTGATCGATCCGCTCGACGGCACCAAGGAGTTCGTCGCCGGCCGCGACGAGTTCACCGTCAACCTCGCCCTCGTGACATCGGGCGCGCCGCTGCTGGGCATCGTCAGTGCGCCCGCGCTCGGGGTGCTCTGGCGCGGCATCGTCGGCCGCGGCGCCGAGCGCGTGAGGTTTGACGGTGCGACCATCGGCGCGGCCGAGCCGATCCGCACCCGCAAGCTGCCGGCGCGGGGCGAGCCCTGGGTTGCAGCAGTGAGCCGCTCGCATGGCGATCCCAGGAGTGAGGCGTTCATCGACGACAGGCCCAATGCCGTGAGAAAGACCTGCGGCTCGGCCGTGAAATTCGGCCGGATCGCCGAGGGCAGCGCCGACATCTACCCCCGCTTCGGGCCGACCTGTGAATGGGATGTCGGGGCCGGTTCCGCGGTCGTGACCGCGGCCGGCGGCAGGGTGACCGACAGCAAGGGCGGCGAGCTCCGCTTCGGCCAGCGGCCGGCCAGTGGCTTCATCATCCCGGAGTTCATCGCCTGGGGCGATCCGCAGGCGGCGGAACTCTGAGGTAAGCCGCTACTGACCGAGCTGCTCCAGAAGCGCCGGCCAGCGCTTGCCCACCTCATAGAGGAACCGTTCGGGGTCGGCGGCGAAGGCGTCACGATTGGCTTCCCGGCTGAACAAATAAAGCCGCTGCGCCGCGATCACGAAGAAACGGGGATTGCCGGCGACGGTGACGCCGCGGGCGATATCGGCGGGATCGTAGCCGCCGAACTGCGGCCCATAGACCTCGGGATGCGCCAGGAAGGAGGCCCGGTTGCCCTCGTTTCGGAAGCGCCAGACCGCGCCCCAGAGGTTCGCCTCGAATTCCGCCGTCCCCTGCACCGCCTCGCCATCGACGAAATAGGCAACGGGGTCGAAGCCCTGGATGGCGACGCCGGTGAAGCGGTTGACGACGACCCGCTCGGTGGTGGCAGCCTCGGTCGGCAACCCCGAGCCCGTGATCCATATGCCCGCCAGCAGGCCGACGAGGAGGCGGATCAAGGCAATTCCGGGGCGCAAAGGGCTATCTTCCTGCCGTTGTGCCGTCATAGTTGCTGCGGATAACATCCGAGTCGAGGGGACATCCGGCGCAACCTAGAGCCATGCCTGTTGGCGTCAGGTTAAGGAAGCGACCGGATTCGGTACCAGGGGTTCTTTCATGACTTTCGCATCACGCCTTGCTGCGCTCGCGCTTGCCGCGATGGTCGGCTGGATCGTGCCGGCTTCAGCGCAGACCGCGCCGCCGCCGGACCTGCCGCCGCCGCAGCGGACCCCAACGCCCAACACCTACGGGCCGGACGAGCTCGTCGGTGCCGGACACCGCTTCTTCGGCAACGTCTCGCGCGGGCTTGCCTCCATCATCGAGAAGGCGATCAGCCAATGGGGCCTGCCCAACGGCTACATCCTGGGTGAGGAAGGTTCCGGCGCGTTCGTTGCCGGCCTGCGTTACGGCGAAGGCACGCTCTACACCAAGAACGCCGGCGATCTCAGAGTCTACTGGCAGGGCCCCTCGCTCGGCTTCGACTGGGGCGGCGACGGCGCGCGCACCATGACGCTGGTTTACAATTTGCCCGCCACCAACGCGATCTACCAGCGCTTCGCCGGCCTCGACGGCTCGGCCTACATCATCGGCGGCTTCGGCATGACGGCGCTCACCGCCAACAACATCGTGCTGGTGCCGATCCGCTCGGGCTTGGGCTTACGGCTGGGCGCCAATATCGGCTATCTCAAATACACGCCGCGCGCGACCTGGAACCCGTTCTAGGTCTCCTCCTCCCATCCTGTTAGGGATCAAGGTTAACGACAGGCCGGGGCTGGCTTTTTGCCGGCCCGCCATGGCATGGTCGTTGGTGAATTTTTCCTTAAGCTTGGGAGTTCTGCCCCATGGTCGAACCGATCATGTACCTGGCGATCGGTTTCCTGCTCTCGATGCTGTGCGGGCTCGCCATCGTGCCGCTGGTGCATAACCGCGCCGTGCGCCTGACCACGCGCCGGCTCGAAGCCGCAACGCCGCTGTCGATGGCGGAGATCCAGGCCGACAAGGACCAGCTCCGCGCCGAATTCGCCATGTCGGCGCGGCGGCTCGAGATGAGCGTCGACCAGCTCAAGAACAAGACCACGAGCCAGCTCGCCGAGCTCGGCAAGAAGAGCGACGCCATCAACCGCATGAAGATCGAGCTCGGCGAGAAGAACGCCACGATCTTCGCACTCGAGGCGCGCGAGAAGGCGGTGAAGGAGCAGCTCCGCGCCACCGAAGAGGAATTCAACGCCAAGACCCAAGCGTTGCGCGAAGCCGAGATCGCGCTGACCGACAAGCAGGCCGAGCTCGCCAAGATCAACTCCGAACTGTCCGACCGCTCGATGATGGCGGAGAGCCGCCAGGTCGAGCTGGTCGCCGTGCGCGCGCAGATCGAGGAATTGAAGAATCGCGTCGGCGATGCCGAGAAGGAGTTCGCGGCGACGCAGGCGCGGCTCGCGCAGGAGCGTCTGGAATCGGAGACCGCCTCGCGCGAGCTCGGCGATGCCCGCGGCCGGGTCGAGAATCTGAGCCAGCGCGTCACCGAGCTCGATCGCCAGCTGCTGGTGCAGGTCAAGGAAGCCGAGATGCTGTCAGGCCGCGTCGCCGACCTCGAAGGACGCCTCGCGACGCAGGGCAAGCTGCTTGCCGAGCGCGACTATGAGAACAACCAGCTCCGCCAGGCCAATGAGGCCAATGAGCGCACCGTCAAGGAGCTGCGCGTCGAGATCGCGGGCCTCAGCGGCGGCAAATCGTCGGCGGCTGCGGAGGCGCTGCGCGCGGAAAAGACCGCGCTGGAAGAGCAGCTTCGCACCGCGCGCGACGAGCGCGCAAAACTGCAGCGCGACCTCAACGCGATCCAGCAGCAGGCCGAGAGCTCATGGGCGACCGAGCGCATGGAGAATGCGCTGTTGCGCGAGCGCATCAACGACATTGCCGCCGAGGTGGCCAAGCTCGCGATGCAGCTCGAAGGTCCGAACTCGCCGATCGAGGCGCTGCTGGCGGCCGAGGCCGGCCAGCCGCCGAAGCCGGCGCCGCGCCCGGCCAACGACGCCGCCACCAACGGCACGCCGAGCCTGCCCGAAGGCGGCGGAACGCTGGCCGAGCGGATCCGGGCGCTGCAGGCCCACGCCTCCCGCGCCCGCCAGCAGGGCGCGTAAGCGGCCCGAAACCGCCCTTTCCGCCGCGCATGGCGCGGTTGCCGCAAGCTTTTCCGGCTTCGAGCCACCTGGAAACTTGACACCTCAAGCCCGCACTTCTAAATCGCGGGCTCCGATGCGCCGGCCGGCCGACAAGGTCCGGCCGTTGGCATGATGGTCCCGGGCGCATAGCTCAGCGGGAGAGCGTTCCCTTCACACGGGAGAGGTCCAAGGTTCGATCCCTTGTGCGCCCACCATCCATTGTCCTGCTTGATCTGCCAATTGCCGACGATCTCGCCCGACGGCTGTCGGCGACCGCCCGAACAAGAATCTCGAAAACAACCCCATGCACAGTAGCCGACGTCAGTCGGATCAAGGGGTTACGGCTTTGCCGAAGTCATCGGAATCAGGGCCGGCCCATCATTGACGCGCGGCCTAATCCTCGGCCGGTTCGCTCCTCCGTCGGCGCAATCGTCGCGCGACGACTTCGCCCAGGGGACGGTCCGGCGATTTGCGAAAGGCGCTGAGCTTCTTGATCCGGCCTTTGCGCAAGACATCCGACTGCGCTTCGTCGGCGACTTCGTCCCGAACATCGCCCTGCGCAGGGATCAAGGCCTGGCGCACTGCCCGGCGCTCGTCCCGGTGCGAGAGCTGCTTGCTGCGCGGAATGTTCTTCCGGCTGCTTTTCTGATTCTCTCCATAGGTATTGCGCCGGTCGTGCTCATAGCTCAAGCGCTTCTTGTCCTGTGGAGTTTTGACCTTGCTCAAACATGCCTCCAGATTGACCTGCCGCTGCGGGCGTTTCGCGGAACGCAGCTCAAGACTAAGTGTTGAGCGCGGTGACCTTGGGTCGATCGCCCAAGGATCGGAAGAGAAAAGCGGCACCAGAGAGCGCGTGCCGAGACATTCGCAAGGAGCAGCCCATGGCGACCATCTTCATCACCGGCAGCACGGATGGGCTCGGCCGGGCGGCGGCTCAATCGCTGCTTGATCAGGGACACCGCGTGGTGCTGCACGCGCGCTCGGCCGATCGTGCCAAAGCGCTCGGCGAGGTGAGGTCACGAGCCCAGGGGATCGTGGTCGGCGATCTCAAGAGCGCGGCCGAGACCAAGGACATCGCCGACCAGGTCAACGCGATCGGGCGCATGGACGCGATCATCCACAACGCCGGCGTCTACACGCGGCCCGGCCGCGGCACAACGCCGGAAGGCCATGCCGAGACGTTCGCCATCAACACGCTTGCACCGTACATGCTCACCGCGCTGATCGAGCGGCCCGGCCGGATGGTGTATCTCAGCAGCGGATTGCACAGGGGTGGCGAGGGCTCGCTCGACGATCTCGACTGGACCAGGCGTCCCTGGGATGCCGCCAAGGCCTACGCCGAGAGCAAGCTGCACGCCGTCGCGCTGGCCTTCGCGCTGGCGCGGCGCTGGCCCAACGTCCTCTGCAACGCCGTCGATCCCGGATGGGTGCGCACCAGGATGGGCGGCGCGGGCGCGCCTGTCGATATCGACACCGGGCAACGGACGCAAACCTGGCTGGCCGCGAGCGAGGAGCCCGCCGCCCTGGTGACGGGGCGCTACCGGCATCACCTCGCGCAGGAGCAGCCGGCGCGTGAAGCGACCGATCCGACATTTCAGGAGGCGCTCATCGGTCAATTGAGCAAGCTGACGGGCGTTGCGCTGCCGGAGGCGTAAGGGCCGATGACGAAGTTTCACGCCGCCCGCTGTGGCCACCAGGCCGCGTAAAGACCGACCAACGTTCCGATGGCGACCAGGGCTGCCGCGAGCAGCACCTGCAATTCGCCGTCATCGGTGGGGCCGACGGACGACACGAGCCTGGTCACGATGACGAACAGGATGCCGACGGCGGCCGCTGCACCCACGCAGAGATAAGCGAGCTCTCGCGTCAGATTGCGGCCGAGCAGTCCGAGCGCCGTGAAATACATGGCGCAGGCGTTGGGATGCACGAACAAGGCAATACGCGCGTAAGGGCCGTAGGCGTCGAACAGAGACTCGCATCGGCGCAAGGCCGCCTTCGAGGCAACACGCTGCAGGAACGGCCTGAAGAAACGCGCCTGTCCGTAGCTGAGAACGGCGCCGAGGATGATGGCGAGCCACGCCACGGTGAAGACGGAGCCATCCACCGCCTTCGGATTGAGCGCCACCGACATCAGGATCAGGGCGGTGCCGGGAAAATAGCCGAAATACGGGAACACCGCTTCCAGCAGCACGCAGACGAACATGAAGGCCGGAAACCACGATGAACCGGTCGCGCCCTGAACGATCGCGTTCAGGTCGAACAGGCTCGTCCTGTAGAGAACGAGGTACATGCACATGGCAAGTCCCGCCAGCGCGTAGAACGGCAGCGCTCCCGACAGAAATCGTTTCATTCAACCATCAAGGTTTGTTCGGCGGAGACGACGGCCTCGCGCTGCTGCGGATCATGCTTTAGGCGAATGGGATTGCTCCTGTCGATAGCGCCCTTTGCCACGCGATTCTCGATGCGGCCCTGCGCCTTGCTACGCGATCGACAGGATCTCGATCTCCTGCGCGCCCGTCCCGACGACATCGCCGACCGCCTTGCCCATCAGCGACTTCGCGACCGGCGCGACGAACGAGATCGTCCCCGCCTTCGGGTCGGCTTCGTCCTCGCCGACGATGCGATAGGTCTGCACGCGGCCGTCAGCGCGGCTGAATGTTACCGTGCTGCCGAAGGCGACGACATCATTTGAGGCCGGATCGGGAACGAGCTGCGCGGTGCGCAAGCGCTCCGTCAGATAGCGGGCGTCGCGCAAGGGCACGGCCGATTGCCGGCGCTTCTCGTTGACGTCCTCGATGGCTTGCGCGGCTTCATAGGCCTTGCGGGCCTCTGCAAGCTGCGTTTGCAGCGCCTGCAGGCCGGCTTCCGTCACGAGGTTGGGATGCGGCGAGATCGGGCGATCCGGCAACAACGTCTCGGACGCGGTCTCGGCGCTTTCTTCCTTGGTAAAGGCGACGCTCAATGCAGGAATCCTGTCGAACTGTTCCGGTTGGCGACGCCAGGCGCCGCCGCTTGTCCCGGATTATATCTCAAGTTCGACGAAACGACGGAGCTTGAAGACAATATCCGGCAGGGCCTGGCGGAACCGCGTTGCGTTCTGGAAATTGGTCGAGAACGGCGCGAAGGTGATCATCGCGTTCCAATGCCGGTAGCCATAGACCGTGACCGAGACGCCGGTTGCCGGAAAATCCTCCAGCTTGCGCAGCTCGCCCAGCACGAGATCGGCAATCGCTTCGGCCGGCAGCAGCTGTTTGCCGTCCCGCGTCGTGACAATCTTTGCGGGCTGCTCGACCGGCTCCGCGGTGGCCGGTGCAGCGTCGGACGCATCCTCCTGCTCTTGCCTGATCGGCGCTGTCTCGGCGGTCGGCGCCGAAACCGCATCCGCTCCATTCGAGGGCACTGTCGGCGGCCCCTCGGTGAGCGGCGGCGGTGCAACATTCTCTGCGCGCTTGTTGCCACCGAGGATGCTGCTGATCATGGCCACGAGGCCAGCATCCTTCACGTCGTCACTCATCATTCCCCCCACGCTTCGGCCTACTCTAGCATTGCGCTGGCAGACCGCCATCGGGGATCTCTGGCCGGACTCCGTCCGGCAGAGACGGTTCGTCGCAGGCGTTGGACGGAGGGCGCTTCGAGAGCCCGCTCCTCGAAAGCAGCAGCGGCGCGAAGCGGGGCGTCCCGCGCCGCCATGCGATCCGTCACTGCTTATCGAACGGAATATATTGCTGGTACTGCTTGGGCACGGAGCTGCGATAGCGCGCGGGCACGGTGCCGGTGTCGACGGAGTGATCGATTTCCTGCTGCCGCGTCATCTTCTTCTTCGCCGGTTTCTTCGAGGCACTCTTCTTGGAGTCGGTCGGCTGACTGGAACTGTCGGTGGTCGCAGCCGGCACCGCCGTCGTTGCCGGCGCGGTGGTTGTCGCCGCAGGCGCAGCGGTTCCGCCGGCAGCGGGCGCCGTCTGGGCCAGCGCGAGCGGTGTTTGCATGATGAACGCCAGCGCCGCTGTCGCGGCCAGCAAGTATGACTTTTGCATCAGAACCTCCAAAATTGCCTGATCCGAACGAGGCCAACCTAGGCCCGCGGCATCGACGCGTGCAAGTCTGTCGACATTAGGTCCGATCCCACGCGAGAACTGTGGCCGAGATCACATTGCTCGCCACCGGCTGCGTCACGATATACCTCGCCTCGAACGCATCCGGTATCGCGAAAGACCAACACAACATGACCATGCGTCAGACAGGCCACGGGAACGCCAAGGCCCGGCGTTCCACCCCACAATCGAAGGAGACTGAAATGCGTCGCACCATCCTCACGTTTGCATCATTCGCAACCTTGATCGCCGCGTCGTTGTCGGCCGCCCCGGCCCAGGCGGGCAGCGACCGGTATTGCCTGCAAGGCCGCAGCTGGGGCTATCCCGGCAATTGCCAGTTCGCCAGCTATCAGCAATGTGCGGCGACGGCATCCGGCACCTCGGCCTATTGCGGCATCAACCCGCGCTACGCGTATTCGCAGCCGTACTCCTACTGACGACATCGCGGCTGAAGGTATGGCGGCGTGCGCAATGATCGCGCACGCCGCATTGTTCTAGACGGGGCTTCCGAGGCCGATCTCCTCGAGCCGCGACGAGAACCAGCGCGACAGCGCATCGTCGACGGAGCCGCTGACATAGACTTCGGACGTCGTCACCCGCTCCTTGTCCAGCACCAGCAGCACGCCGAGCCAGTAGGGAAACCAGACGTGGACGTCGGTCAGCGCCCGCAGCTTGTGCTGGTCGTGCTCCAGCGGCGTGTGATTGCTCGCCTTGCGGATCTCGACACTGAGCAGATTGTTCGGGATCTCGCGCTGATGCACGACGACATCGGGATAGATCGACTTCCCCAGATGATCGTCGGTCGAGATGATGGTGCCGTGCGGCAGATGCAGCGTGCGCTCGCCGAGCCGGTCGTAATTGCAGTCGACCGACCAGCCGGAGAACTGCTTTTCCAGATGCACGGCGAAGCGGTGCGTGACCGCGCGCTCGCCGATGTCCTTCTCGAACAGGAAGCCTTCGTGGGCGTAGAAGTCCCGGAGCGCCGCAATCACCTTGTTCAGCTCGGTCTGCATCGTGCCTCCGGGCTCTCGGCGCTCCGCGTTGCGTAAACCCTTACATCACGACTTCGATCAGCCGCGGGCCGGGCTCGGCGACGGCTTCGGCCAGCGCCTTGTTGAACTCGTCGGCATTGGTGACGGCGCGGCCGGGCACGCCCATGCCCTTGGCCAGCGCCACGAAATCCAGCGTCGGTCGGTCGAGCCTGAGCATGTCGTTGGCGCGCTGGCCGGGCTCGCCGGCGCCGACATTGTCGAACTCGCCGCGCAGGATCTGGTAGATGCGGTTGGCGAACACGATGGTGACGATGTTGAGGTTCTCGCGCGCCTGCGTCCACAGCGACTGGATCGTGTACATCGCGCTGCCGTCGCCGACCATGGTGATCACCTTGCGGTCCGGACAGGCGATCGCGGCACCGATCGACAGCGGCGTCGAGAAGCCGATCGAGCCGCCCATGTTCTGCAGCCAGTCGTGCGGCGCGGCGGCCGCCGTCGGCGGGAAGAAGCCGCGGCCGGTGGTCAGCGACTCGTCGACCATGATCGCATTCTCGGGGATCGCACAGGCGATCGCCTGCGCAATCGAGGCGAAGGTGAGCGCGCCGGTCGGCTTGACCAGTTCCTGCACCGCCTGCGGCTTGACGTCCTTGGCGCTGGCCTTCACCGCGCCGGCGAGCGCTTCCAGCGCTGCGACCGAGTTCTCGCCCCAGGAGGTCATGCGATGGACGTCGCAGCCCTCGGGCTTGAGCATGCTCGGCTTGTTCGGATAGGCGAAGAACGCCACGGGATCGTCGGACTCGACCAGCACGATGTGACGGAACTTGGCCAGCATCGGCAGCGCGTTCTCGATCACGTAATGGATGCGGTCGATCGAGAAGCGGCCGCGGCCTCGCGCCATCTTGGGGCGGAAGGTCGGGCCCATCACGGTGCAGCCGGTCCTGGCGGCGATGCGCTCGGCCAGCGCCAAGCCCTGCTCGCTGAGGGCGCTGCCGGTCATCAGGAGCAGCGTGCCCTCGCCGTCGCCATGCAGGATTTTTGCGGCCTGCTCGACCGCCTGCGGCGAATAGCTCGCGCGCTGCTGCTCGGCCGGAACCTCGGCGATGCCGTCGGCCTCGTTCCAGGCGGTGTCGGCAGGCAGGATCAGCGTCGCGATCTGCCCCGGTGCACTTTTGGCGGCGGCGATCGCCGCGGCGCCGTCAGCGGCAACCGACTTGGAATTCGGTGAGGTCCGGACCCAGGACGACATCGGCCGGGCCAGGCCCTCGATGTCGGAGGTCAGCGGCGCGTTGTAGTCGATGTGGTAGACGGCATGCTGGCCGACGATGTTGACGATGCCGGAATTGGCCTTCTTTGCGTTGTGCAGGTTGGCAAGGCCATTGGCGAGGCCGGGACCGAGATGCAGCAGGGTCGAGGCCGGCGTGCCCTTCATGCGGTAATAGCCGTCGGCGGCACCGGTCACCACGCCCTCGAACAGGCCGAGCACGCAGCGCATGCCGGGGACGCGGTCGAGCGCTGCGACAAAATGCATCTCGGAGGTGCCCGGGTTGGAGAAGCAGATGTCCACTCCGCCCTTGACCATCGTCCGCACCAGGCTTTCCGCACCGTTCATCCCAAGCTCCCGCAGCATATCCAGAGTTCCGACCGATCAATCATTGTTCGCGCGTCCGGTCAAAGCAATAGCCGCCATCGCGGCCCTGCCCCGCGCGATGATGCGCCGATTTGGCTAACGCTTTTCGGCAAGCCGGCATGGTTGCCGATTTGATAACGCCTGTGCGGGATGATGTCCCTCACGGGCCCGTGGCTTGCGAAAAGCCCGCAAATATGGCCTGTGGCCTATGTTGAAGCGATTGTTTGCTGGGGGAAACAATGATCCGGTTTTTTGCCGCGCCGATTGCCGCCATCGCATTGCTGTCGGCCGTTGCGGGCGGCGCGCTTGCCGAAGAGTTCGACTCGCGCGACATCATGGGCGGCGGCCCGAACTTCTTCCGTTCCGGCGCCAATCCCGTCCCCCGCACCACCGTCATGTATAACGGCAATTACGCCCCCGGCACGATCGTGGTGAACACCTCGGAGCGGCGGCTGTATCTGGTGCTCCAGAACGGCCAGGCGCTGCGCTACGGCATCGGCGTCGGCCGCGACGGCTTCCGCTGGGGCGGGGTGCACAGGATCACCGCCAAGAAGGAATGGCCGGACTGGACGCCGCCCTCGCAAATGCTGGCCCGCCGCCCCGATCTGCCGCGCCACATGAAGGGCGGCGTCGACAATCCGCTCGGCGCGCGCGCGATGTATCTCGGCTCGACGCTCTACCGCATCCACGGCTCCAACGAGCCGGAGACGATCGGTCAGGCAGTCTCCTCGGGCTGCTTCCGCATGACCAATGACGACGTCACGGACCTCTATAGCCGCGTTGCGGTCGGTACCACTGTGGTGGTGCTGAACAACTAGGGCGCGACTGCCGTAAGGTAGGCAAAGTCGGAGGATCGCGCGAAGGCGCGGTCCGCAGGCGTGCCCACGATCTTGAGATGGTGGGCACGCTCCGCTTTGCCTACCCTACGATACTGTCGCTCTCCTGCGACAGACAACGCAGGAACCCGCACGCCGCGTGAATCTGCGGCCTTGTGCGCGCCACGTGAATACGGCAGCGTCGCACGACGATGAGCGCATTGAATCCGTCCTCGACTGCCCTTCGCTCCGCCTTGCTGGCGCTCGCCGCGCTCACATGCGTGCCTGACACCGCACCCATCGCCGCCGCGGGCGAACTGCCCGCGATCTCCTCGCGCCAGCGCGCCGAGAAGAAGAGCTTTACCGACGGCGAGATCGTCGACGGCTTCCTGAAGACGGCGTTCGGCGCCGAATACCACCTTGCCGGCCGCGTCGACCGCATCCGCAAGTTCGACGGACCCGTGCGCGTGTACGCCGAGAGCGACCGCGCCGACCGCAAGGCGCAGCTCGCCAAGGTCGTGGCCGACATCGGCAAGCGCGTGCAGCATCTCGACATCGCCATGATCGACAGCAACGAGGCGGCGAATGTGCGCGTGAAGCTGGTGCGCGACCGCGATCTGTTCCGCACCATCTCGAGCTTCTATGGCGCGGAAAAAGCCCGCGAGATCCGCACCTCGCTCGACCCGCAATGCCTGTCCGGCTTCCGCAAGAACGACAATTTCGAGATCGAGCATTCCGACGTGATCCTCACCGTCGACAACGGCGATTTCACCTTCCTCGACTGCGCCTATGAGGAGCTCTTGCAATCGCTCGGGCCCATCAACGACACCGCGAGCGTGCCGTGGACCATGTTCAACGACAACGTCTCCATGGGCTATTTCGACGTCTACGACCAGTACATCCTCAACCTGCTGTACGATCCCCGCATCAGGGCCGGCATGACCGTCCAAGAGGTCAAGGCGGTACTGCCCGAAGTGCTCGCCGACGTGCGGGCGTGGGTGAAGCAGGTGAATGATTTGAAGGAGTGAAGGCCTTCCTTCTCCCCTTGTGGGAGAAGGAAGAAGCAGTGGCGATTATGCCTTCCTCGCCTTCGTCATCAGGAATTGCTGGCGCATCACGTTGTTGCTTCCGTCTAAATATTCGGAGATCAGCGCCTCGAGCTCACTGCGAAGACTCCGCAGTCTGTCCGGTTCGTCCTTGTACTGGGCGACGAGCTTGATCAAAGGCCCGATCGTGGTTTCCATGGTGCGGCGGAAATGCTGCGGGCTGAGCGCGGACGGCGTCATGATGTCCATCTCGAAGGAGATGTCCTTCGCCTTCCCTGCGAGACGTTCGGCGACGATCTTCGGATCGCCCCACGACACCGGCGATGCCACGCCCTCGGGCGGCGGCAGATGGCGGCCGATCAACGCGAACATCCGTCCGACATAGAGATGCGGCGGCCAGGTGGAGAAGGCGATGGTGCCGCCGGGCTTCAGCACGCGCAGCATCTCGCCGATGGCGACCTCCGGACGCGGCGCGAACATGTGGCCGAACTGGCTGAGCACCAGGTCGAACTCGTTGTCGCCATAGGGCAGGCTTTCGGCGTCGCCTTCGACGAAGTCGACATCGAGGTTCGCCAACTGCGCGTGCTCGCGGGCTCGTTCGATCAGGACCGGAGACAGGTCGAGACCTCTGACCTTCGCACCACGGCGCGCCGCCGTGATCGCAGCGACGCCGGTACCGCATCCGACGTCGAGCAGCGCTTGGCCGGTAGCGACCCCGGCGAAACTCACGAGCTTGGCGGCCGAGGGTGTCGTGAACACCTCCATCGGCGTGAACAGCGACCAGGCTTCCTTCTGGACTGCCTTGAAACCAGCAAACGGGTCCTGCAACGGGGCTTGCGCGGTCATGGAACTCTCCCTTCGCTCGACGTCAGTTTTCATGAGGCTGACGACGAATGCCAAAGGTTCAACGCGGGCTCACGACGGCCACGGCAGCTTCGCAATCCTGGCGGCCCTACTGCACGAGATCGGCCACCGTGGTCGCCGCCTTCAGGCCCGTGCCGGTGAGAACCGCGACCGTGGTCTCATTTGCCTTGATCGCACCGGTCGCGGAGAGCTTGTCCAGCGCCGCGGCCGCGCCGGCGCTGGTCGGCTCGGCGAACAGGCCCTGGCGCGCGAGACGGCGCAAGGCAGTGACGATCTCGTCCTCGGTGAGCGCGACCGTGCCGCCGCCGCTCTCGCGCAATGCGGCGATGATCTCGCGCAGGCGCAGCGGATGCTTGATCGCGGTGCCTTCGGCGATGGTCTTGCTCACCTCGCGCGCAACAGGCGTGTCGACGCCGGCCTGAAAACTCGCATCGATCGGCGAGCAGTTCAGCGGCTGCGCCGCGAACAGGCGCGGCAGCTTCGATATCTGTCCGGCTCTCAACAACTCGCGGAAGCCGAAGGCACAGCCGAGCAGGCTCGAGCCGGCGCCGACGGGAACGATGACGTTGTCGGGCGCGCGGAAGCCGAGGTCCTCCCAGATCTCGTAGGCCAGCGATTTTGTCCCCTCGAGGAAGAACGGCTGCCAATTGTGGCTGGCATAGAAGGTCTGGCTCGACTGCCGGATAGCCTCGGCCTCCGATTCCTCGCGCGGGCCCTCGACGAGCTGCACGGTGGCACCGTAAGCGCGCACCTGCGCGATCTTGGCCGGCGAGGTCGAGGCAGGCGCCAGGATCTTCACGCGCATGCCGCCGGCAGCACCGAGCCCCGCCATCGACGAGCCGCCATTGCCGGAGGAGTCTTCGAGAATGGCGTCGACACCGATCTGGCGCAGGAAGGACAGCATCACGGCCGAGCCGCGGTCCTTGAAGCTGCCGGTCGGGTTGAACCATTCGAGCTTGAACAACGGGCGCAGCTCGCCCCAGTCCTGCTGGAGCAGCGGCGTGCAGCCTTCGCCGAGCGTGATCGGATCCTTGATCTCCACCGGCAGCGCGGCCCGATAGCGCCAGAGCGAGCGCGTGCGCGCATCGATATCGTCGCGCGAGATCCCTGCCCCCGGCGTCACCAGCAGCGGCGTGCGCTCGTCCGAGCACCAGCGCGGCTGGTCGAGGGGATAGAGCTGTCCGTTGCGGGGATCGATGTAGCTGGCGGGCATGGGGGTCTCCGGGACAGGCCGATCCGGTCGATATGTCCGAATATGCAGGTTTTATCCAGTCACCTGTCCGGACAGCGGCGCCGCCGCCCACCCCTTCAAAAATCATAACAATTACATAGATATAGGGAACATTCTGGCATCGTCCCCCGATCGGGACAAGCTTGGGAATGGGCCGCGGCGGCCGCGCACGATTAACTTGTCTGTCGCGCGCCGGGGTTACAATATGTTGGATTGAGCTTGCGTCGCCGGCGTTTCGAAAGAGTGCCGCAAGCGAGCCAGGCCCGTCCGAGCGGCGGGCCGTTGGCGTTTTGGGAGCCTGGACATGAGCCGCGCGAACCGTACCGACCACATCCGCCTCACCTCGCATCCGGAGCCGGGCAAGAAGTCCGCTTTCCCGATCCATTGGGGCGCGGCCGATGCGCGCGCGCGCGGGCCGATCATCGGCACGGTGTCGCGCGCGGGCGACCGCAACGTGATCGGCAGCCATGGCGGCTCCTACGCGATGTACCGCGCGCTTGCGGTGTCCGCCGGCGCGCTCGACCCGATTCGCAGGCCCGACCTCACCAACACGTTTCCGGCCGCGACCATCGGCCCGTTCGAGCAGTGGACCGATCCCACCAAGATCGTCGCGCTCGATCCCTGGGGGCATCTGGTCGCCGAGAACTTTGGCAAGGACATCGCCGAGGGCGTCGACATCCGCCCGAGCATCGCGGTGACGCGGGCGCGGCTGGACCTGCCGGAGATCCGCGAGGCGCTGGCGGCAAAGCGGCTGCGCGCCGACGGCGAGGTCGTGCATGCCAATGGCAGCGTCTCCGTGGTGAAGATCGCGATCGATCCGGTCTGGTACCTGCCCGGCCTCGCGGCACGCTTCGGCGCCGGCGAGACCGAGCTGCGCCGCACGCTGTTCGAGCAGACCGCCGGCATGTTCCCCGAGCTGGTCACGCGTCCGGACATGAAGGTGTTTTTGCCGCCGATCGGCGGCACCACCGTCTACATGTTCGGGGATGTGACGAAGCTGCCTGATCATCGCACCAGGATCACCTGCCGCGTACATGACGAGTGCAACGGCTCCGACGTGTTCGGCTCCGATATCTGCACCTGCCGCCCCTATCTGATCCACGGCATCGAGGAATCCGCGCGCGGCGCGCAGGAAGGCGGGCTCGGGCTCGTGGTCTACAACCGGAAAGAGGGCCGCGCGCTCGGCGAGGTCACCAAATTCCTGGTCTACAATGCGCGCAAGCGCCAGGAGGACGGCGACGCGGCCGCGGCCTATTTCGAGCGCACCGAATGCGTCGCCGGCGTGCAGGATGCCCGCTTCCAGCAATTGATGCCGGATACGATCCACTGGCTCGGCCTCAAGCGGATCGACCGCTTCCTGTCGATGAGCGACATGAAATACGACGCACTGACTTCGCAGGGCATCGACATCGTCGAGCGCGTGCCGATCCCGCCGGAGCTGATCCCGGCCGACGCCTATGTCGAGATCGCCGCCAAGAAGGCCGCCGGCTATTACTCGACCGACATCGCGCCCGAGAAGGACGTCGACGGGGTGGTCGGCCGCTCGCTGGAAAAATACTGATCGCGCGATGGCGGACGCTTTGGAACAACAGGCCCGCTCCCTGCTCAGCGCAGGAGCGGTTCGCGCGCGGGCCGACAAGATGCTCGCACTCGGCCTTGCCGGCGGGTTGAGCCACTTCACTGTCGATCTCGACCGCATGGACGGCGTCGCCGAGGCCGTGCTTGCGGTCACGCGAAAAGCCTATCCGACGCTGGAGATTCCCTTCCATGCGCGCTGGCGGCATTTTGTGATCGGCGGCGTCGATCGCTGGGCGCGGCTTGCAGACGCGACATCATGGCCGGATCGCGCGGCACGGGCGCGCGCCGAGTTCGACCTCGCCATCGTCAGCGTGCTGCTCGATGCTGGCGCTGGCGCTGCGTGGCGATATCGGGACGCGGTGACGGGCGAAAGCATCGGTCGGTCCGAAGGACTTGCGATCGCGAGCCTCGACATGTTCGCGAGCGGGCTGTTCTCGGGCGATGCACGCGCGCCGTTCAGGGCCGATGCCGAGGTTCTGGCAGAATTGCCGCTCGCCGCGCTCACATCGGCGTTCCAGGTGAATGATGCCAATCCGCTGCTCGGACTTGAGGGGCGCACCGATCTGCTGCGGCGCCTGGGCAAACTGGTTGCCGGGCGTGCGGAGGTTTTCGGCCTGCGTGACACGCCGCGGCCGGGCGGCCTGTTCGAGCATATCGCGGCGCAGGCGAAGGGCGGGGCTGTCGCTGCGCCCGTCATCCTGTCGGCGGTGCTAAACCAGCTCGGACCGATCTGGCCCTCGCGGCTCGAGCTTGCCGGCATCCCGCTCGGCGATTGCTGGCGCCATCCCGCGCTCAAGACGGACGACGCAACGACAGGCCTCGTGCCGCTGCACAAGCTGTCGCAATGGCTGAGCTATTCGCTGATCGAGCCGCTGCAGCGCGCCGGCATCGATGTCACGGACATCGACGGCCTCACGGGCCTTGCCGAATATCGCAATGGCGGCCTGTTCGTCGATCACGAGGTGCTGCGCCTGCGCGATCCCGCCGATGGCGAGCGCGCGCATGCGGTGGATTCACAGCTGGTCGTGGAATGGCGCGCGCTGACGGTGGCGCTGCTGGACCGGCTCGCCGAACAGGTTCGTGTCAAGCTCGGCCGCACGCCTGAGACCTTGCCGCTCGCCAGCATTCTGGAAGGCGGCAGCTGGGCCGCGGGCCGCGCCATTGCCTTTGCGCGCCGCCCCGACGGCTCGCCGCCGCTCAAGGTGATCAGCGACGGCACGGTGTTCTAACCCTCTCCCCTTGTGGGAGAGGGTGGCTTCGCGAAAGCGAAGCCGGGTGAGGGGTTGTCTCCGCGGGCATATCTCTCGCTTGAGTTCGTTGAAGCAGACCCCTCATCCGGCGCTTCGCGCCACCTTCTCCCACAAAGGGAGAAGGAAGAAAGGCATCCCATGGAAGGCGTCACGATCGTCGATCATCCGCTGGTGCAGCACAAGCTGACGCTGGTGCGGGACAAGTCCATCTCGACAAAGTCGTTCCGCGAGCTGATCAAGGAGATCGGCATGCTACTCTGTTACGAGGTGACGCGCGATCTGCCGCTCGCCGACACCGTGATCGAGACGCCGCTGGCGACGATGCATTCGGCCAAGATCGCCGGCAAGAAGCTAGTGTTCGTGCCGATGCTGCGCGCCGGCACCACCTTCGTCGACGGCATGATGGATCTGGTGCCGACTGCGCGCGTCGCCCATATCGGGCTCTATCGCGAGCCGCACAGTTTTGCCGCCGTCGAATATTTCTTTAAATCGCCGTCCGATCTCAGCGAGCGACTCGCCATCGTGGTGACGCCTGTGGTCGCGACCGCCAACACGGCGGTGGCCGCCATCGACCGGCTGAAGGAGCGCGGCGCGAAGGACATCCGCCTCGCCTGCCTGATCGCGGCGCCGGACGGATTGGAACGGCTGCGCGGCTTGCACCCGGACGTGCCGATCTGGACCGCGGCGGTGGACGAAGGTCTCGACGACAACGGCTTCATCCTGCCCGGCCTCGGCGATGCCGGCGACCGCGCCTACGGGACGCGGTAGGTGAGGCGCGCGCTTTTAGGAACAGGCGCCATCGCACAAGGTTCTCCTGCTCTAACATGGAGAGCACGATGACCTATCCGAATGATGACCGCAGGACTGACCGTGCGCGCCGCAACAGCCCGGTGGGCTGGGCGATCGGCGCGATCTTCGTGATCGCCGTGGTGGCGGCCGTCTTCTTCTACAATGGGCGCGACATCGGCCCGCAGGCGACCTCGACCAGTCCGAACAATGCGCCGAGCGTCACCACCGGCTCGAACGCGCCGGCTGCGCCCGCGAAGTGAAGCGGTTCGCCGTCAGGTTGGCGGCCGCGGCGGCAAATCCTTCGCATCAGACGGCGCCGGGTGCGCCTTCAGGTCGGCGATCAGACGTTCCATCTCGCCGATCTCCCGCACCTGCGCCTCGATGATGTCGTCGGCCAATTTGCGGACGCGGGGATCCCGGATGTGTGCACGCTCGCTCGTGAGCACCGCGATCGAATGATGCGGGATCATCGCTTTCATGTAGGCGACGTCGGAGACGGTCTCCTGGCTGCGAACGAGCCAGAGAGAGGCTGCGAACACGGCGGCACCGGCCACCAATATGGCGATGTTCGCCGCGCGGTTCCGGTACATGCCCCACATGAAACCCAGCATCACGACAGCCATGACGGCACCCATCAGCAGCGCCATCCAGGTCCGGGTCTGGCTGTACCAGACATGGTCCAGGGCGAACGTGTTGAGATACATCAATCCGAACATGATCAGCGTGGAGACCGCGATCATCGCGGCGAAGCGACCATAAGACATGACTACATCCTGTCGTTGCTCGAGAGGATATGCCTGTTCAGGGCAATTGTTCCTTTTCCGCCGGCCCCTTACACCTTCCCGCTGCCGCAGATCAGCTTCAGCGACTGCCACTCCTTGTCCGTCAGCAGCGGCGGGCCGCCCACCGGGCGATCTTCCCGGGTCATGCGGGCGAGGCGGTCTTCGGTCAGCGGGTGGCTGGCGAGGATCGTCGTGAGCTTCGAGCCGCCTTCCTTGCCGGTGATGCGGAACATCAGCTCGAAAGCGGGCTTTGGCGAGCGGCCGAGCTTGTGCATGACCTCGATCGCGAACGTATCGGCGGCGGTCTCCGCCTCGCGCGAATAGGAGGCTTCGACAACGCTGCGAGAGGCGAAGATCACCGCGGATGAGCCGGTGACGTCGCCGAACAACAGGCCGATCAGGAACGAGGTGCCGCCGTTGTAGATCAGCCCGCGCATGCTGTCGTAATGCTTGAGGTGGCCGAGCTCGTGCGCGAGGATGCCGGCGAGCTCGTCGGGACTTTCGGCCTTGTCGAGCAGGCCCTTCAACACGAACACCTTGCCGCCCGGCAGTGCAAAGGCGTTCGGCACCGAGGTCGGCAGCACGCCCGCCATCATGGAATCGTCGTCGAGGCCGGCGGCATCGCGCAGGCGGTTGACGAGCTTGGTGAAGGCGGCCTTGCCCGCTGGATCTTCGCACACATTGCGGCCGAAGATGGTCTTCATCTGCACTTCGGCAGCGTCGCCGATGCGCCGTTCGACGGGTTTCGGCACCAGCGGCGCGAGACGGTCGGCGGCGAGCGGCACGCCGAACAGCACGACGCAGACGATGGAGATTGCGGCCGCCGCCGACCAGCCGACGATTTTTACGACACCGCGGCGCGAGGTCCGGTGCTCGTCGAGCCGCAGGCAACGTGCGGTCACGTCGGCCGCAAGCGCTGCGTCGCGGATTTCCAGCCGCGCCAATGGCGGTGCGGTGATGCTCGAAAGGCGCAGGATCCCTGGCGGACTGTCGGCGCGGCGGATATCGGCATAGGACCAACGAACCGGCGCCCCGCCCTCCTCCGCGATCTCGAGCGCATCAGCGAGCGTCAGCGTGACCTGCCGCCGGCGGCTTGAGGTGCCGTCGAAGAAGATGGTCGGCTTGGTGGACTGCGCCGGCGCGTAGGCAGATATGTCACTCACAGCTTAGAATCCCGCGACATCGAGCCCATCGGCAAAACCTTCGCCGAGCGCGCTGGCAAGCTGGCCGCTGCCGCGCACATCCGCCGCCGCCGCGATGTCGTGCACCTCGACGGTTTCCAGCACCTTGGCCCAGAGATCGCGCTGAAGATAGACGCGCATCACGATGTTGATCGCGAGCGCCAGGGCGAGATAGCCGATGACCATCATCACCACCATCGGGATGCTCGTGACGGCATTGTCGGAGCCGAGCATCTGCTCAGCCGGAACGCCGCTCAGCTGGACCAGCAACAGCGCGCCGCCGCCCATATAGGCCGAGAAGGCCATCGTGAGCAGCATCCACCAGCCGATCATCTTCCAGTACAGGCCGTAGAAGGCGTCATGAGGCAGGTTCGAGGACAGGCTGACGCCGCCGATGCGGATGCCGTTGAGCCACCAGCGCCATTCGCGCGCCTTGAACTCGGCATAGAAGAACGGCGCGAGCGGAAAGATGAAGAGCGCGATCGGGCTGAGCAGCCACAGCCACCAGGCACGCTTGAAGAAGGTCCAGCCGTCGCCCTCGAAATCGCCGCGGAGATCGCCGTAATGGCTGTGCTGCATCTTGTAGCGCTCGAGCGCGGCCTCGCGCCACGGCAGCGCCAGGCCGAGCGTCAGCAACACCAGCAAGCCCCACGCCATGGCGCGGAACGAATAGGCCCAGCCGGAGCCGTCCATCCAGAATCGCACGCCGCGCCAGACCGTGCGCGTCAGCCGATAGCGCCGCGCGCGAAAGATCGCGAACTGGCCGAAGGCGTAGAAGCCGATGAACAGCGGTGTCGAGGCAAAGCCCTGCCAGCGCTCGAACTCGATACCAACAAGGAAGTAGGCGAGGTAGATCGGCACCAGGATCGCGAGCGCAAACAGGAAGCCGACCAGAAGCTCCTTGGCCCGGCCGGTATATTCGGCGGCATCGCCGTCGATCGCGGTGTTCGCCCACAAATGGCGGCGGATGTCGGTGACGAGCCAGAACCGGTAGAAGCCGAAGGTGACGAGCTCCAACATGGCACCCTTGGTGACCATTCTCCGGAACTCGGAGCGATTGCCGGAAAAATCGACGCGCGTGGGCGGCAGCGGCGGCGGAAGCGGCTCGGAGCCGATCGGGGTCCATTGCATGTCGTTCACGGCGGCAACCTCGGGGTGTCGGTCTGTTGCAATCAAACTATAGATCAGAGGCTTGGTCGACCCCCGGGCCGGCTGGGTTCGATTTACCTCGATTCCAGTCGGTTTCTGTCACGATTTCACGACAAGCGATGTGCGGGGGATCACGCTCGCGGACGGCCCGCAGCCCTCTCGCGAAAGTTGGATGTGGCAAAACTCTCCCTTGCTCCGGCGCAGACAACCGGCTGTAATTGCAAATCAAATACCGCAGCGCAGAATTCAACGAGAACGCGCGGTTCATGCCCAGGGAGAACGGTCATGCATGGGACCATCGAGAGCGCGGCCAAGCTCGACGCACTGCGCGAGCGCGCCAAGTCACTGCCGCTGGAGCAGTTCGATCCGGGTGACCCCGAGCTGTTCAGGACCGATACGTTCTGGCCGTATTTCGATCGGCTGCGCCGGGAAGACCCCGTGCATTATTGCAAGGACTCGATGTTCGGGCCGTATTGGTCGGTGACGCGCTACAACGACATCATGGAGATCGAGACCAACCACGCGGTGTTCTCCTCGGCCTCCTCGCTCGGCGGCATCACCATCCGCGATATCGACCCGGACCTGCGCCGCGAGAGCTTCATCTCGATGGACCCGCCGCGCCATGCGGCGCAGCGCAAGACCGTGGCGCCGATGTTCACGCCGACGCACCTGGACAATCTCGCGCTCAACATCCGCAAGCGCTCGGCCGAGTGCCTCGACAATCTGCCGCGCGGGAAGGTGTTCGACTGGGTCGACCGCGTCTCGATCGAGCTGACCACGCAGATGCTGGCGGTGCTGTTCGACTTCCCCTGGGAAGACCGCCGCAAGCTGACACGCTGGTCCGACATTGCCACCACGATTCCCGGGCCCGACGGCCTCGTCGCCACCGAGGACGAGCGGCAGGCCGAGCTGACGGAATGCGCGGCCTATTTCTCCCGCCTCTGGAAGGAGCGCATCGAG
Organism: Bradyrhizobium sp. CCBAU 53351; assembly: GCF_015291745.1. Lineage (NCBI taxonomy): Bacteria > Pseudomonadati > Pseudomonadota > Alphaproteobacteria > Hyphomicrobiales > Nitrobacteraceae > Bradyrhizobium > Bradyrhizobium sp. CCBAU 53351. The sequence continues at coordinate 1,422,761 of NZ_CP030059.1, read as the reverse complement.
CAGCCGCCGAAGAGCGACCTGCTCTCGATGATGGCGCATGGCGCCGCGACGCGCGACATGGATGCCAAGAACTTCCTCGGCAATCTCGTGCTTTTGATCGTCGGCGGCAACGACACCACGCGCAACACCATGTCGGGCTCGCTGCACGCGCTGAGCCAGCATCCCGAGCAATATCGCAAGCTGCGCGAGAACCCCGCGCTGCTCGACAGTTTCGTCCCCGAAGTGATCCGCTGGCAGACGCCGCTGGCGCATATGCGCCGCACCGCGCTCTCTGATTTCGAGTTCCGCGGCAAGCAGATCAAGAAGGGTGACAAGGTCGTGATGTGGTACGTCTCGGGCAACCGCGACGAGGAGGCGATCGACAAGCCCTACGATTTCATCATCGACCGCGCCCGCCCGCGCACCCACCTGTCCTTCGGCTTCGGCATCCACCGCTGCGTGGGCTTGCGCCTTGCCGAACTCCAGCTCAAGATTATCTGGGAAGAGATCCTGAAGCGGTTCGACCATATCGATGTGGTCGGCGAGCCGAAGCGGGTGTACTCGAGTTTCGTGAAGGGTCTCGAAGAGCTGCCGGTGAAGATTGCGGCGTGAGTTACTTCGCCTTTCCCCGCACGCGGGGCAGAGGCGAAGAAAGAACAAACGGAGCCACGACGATGAACATCCAAGCGCCGGTTAAGGTGGACAAGGCCGAACGCATCCGTCGGGCCAGCGAGGAGGCCTATGCGACGCCGCTGTCGCAATTCCACCCCGGCGCGCCCCGGCTGTTCCAGGACGACACGCTGTGGCCGTGGTTCGAGCGGCTGCGCAAGGAAGAGCCGGTGCATTACTGCACCAACGCGCCGATCGAGCCCTATTGGTCGGTGGTGAAGTACAACGACATCATGCATGTCGACACCAATCACGGCATCTTCTCGTCGGACTCGACGCTCGGCGGCATCTCGATTCGCGACGTGCCCGAGGGTTACGACTGGCCGAGCTTCATCGCGATGGACCAGCCCAAGCACTCGTCACAGCGCAAGACGGTGTCGCCGATGTTCACGCCGACGCATCTGGACGAGCTCGCGAAGCTGATCCGCCAGCGCTCGCAGACCGTGCTGGACAATCTGCCGCGCAACGAGACCTTCAACTTCGTCGAGCGCGTCTCGATCGAGCTGACGACGCAGATGCTGGCAACCCTGTTCGACTTCCCCTGGGAGGAGCGGCGCAAGCTGACGCGCTGGTCGGACGTCTCGACCGCGCTGCCCAAGAGCGGCATCGTCGCCTCGGCCGAAGAGCGCCGCCGCGAGATGGACGAATGCTACGCCTACATGTCCAAGCTGTGGAACGAGCGCGTCAACTCGGCGCCGCGCAACGATCTGCTGTCGCTGATGGCCCATAACGACGCCACGCGCCACATGGACCCTGACAATCTCATGGGCAACATCATCCTGCTCATCGTCGGCGGCAACGACACCACGCGGAACACCATGACCGGCTCGGTGCTGGCGCTGAACGAGAACCCGGAGCAATACGACAAGCTCCGCGCCAATCCGGAGCTGATCGATTCCATGGTGCCGGAGGTGATCCGCTGGCAGACCCCGCTGGCGCACATGCGGCGCACCGCCTTGCAGGACACCGAGATCGGCGGCAAGCACATCAGGAAGGGCGACCGCGTCGTGATGTGGTACGTCTCGGGCAATCGCGACGATGAGATGTTCGACAGGCCGAACGAGTTCATCATCGACCGCCCCCGGCCGCGCACGCATCTTTCCTTCGGCTTCGGCATCCACCGCTGCGTCGGCATGCGCCTCGCCGAGCTGCAGCTCAAGATCATCTGGGAGGAGATGCTGAAGCGCTTCGACCGCATCGAGGTGGTCGGCGAGCCCAAGCGGATCTATTCGAGCTTCATCAAGGGCTACGAGACGCTGCCGGTGAGGATACCGGGCTGAGCTCTCATTGCCGGTGACAGCATCTTGTTCGCTCGTGTCCCGAACGCGCCGCAGCGCGTAGCGGTGCGGCGCAGAGCCGGGACCCAGCAAGCAACGGCCTCGCAACGACATGGGCCCCGGATCTGCAGCGCATCACACCGGACGATGCTTCGCATCGCCGGGCGTGCTGCGCTGCGTCCGGGGTACGAGACCGGTAGATCACCGACCCAGCTATAAAATTCCGGCATGTCAGCTCGCGCCAGATGCGAAGGCAAGTCGGCGCCCGACTGTTCTACCACACGACATCTAACTCAACTTGATGTCCCATACGCCGTCCTTGCGGCAGGCGGCGACCTCCTCGCGCAGGAGGGTCGTGACGGCCAGGGACGCCGTCGAGACCGGGCGGTCGATCGGAGAAGCGAAAATGAGCTCGCGCGTCATCGGCTTCGAGACGGCCGTCGTCTCCAGCCGCCCCTCCGCGACCTCGCCATGGACCGACGAGGGCGGCAGCAGCGCGAAGCCGAGGCCTTCCTCGACGAGACTGGTGAGCACGCGGAACGAATCCGCCTCGAGCTGGACGTTGAGCTTGATCTTGCGCTGGGCGGCCGCGTGCTCGATCAGCGCGCGGAGGCCGTGGGAATGAGAGGGCAGCACCAGCCGCTGCCGCAGCAGCCAGCCGATATCGACGCTCTTCTTGCGCGCGAGGCCGCAGCCGCGCGGACCGACGGCGACGATGTTGTCGCGCCCGAGGCTCTCGACGTTGAGATGCAGATCTGCAGAACGGCCGTAGAGGATGGCAAGGTCCATCTCGCCGCGATGCAGCCATTCGACGAGATGGCCGCTGTAGCTCTCGACGATGCGCAGCGAGATGCCGGGACATTTTTCGACGCAGCGCCGCGCAAAGCGCGCCGACAGCACGCAGCTCACCGTCGGAACGAGGCCGAGCACGACCTGGCCGGACGGCGGTCCCTGAGACGACTGGATGTCGTCGCGGATCTGGTCGATCTGCCGCACGATGCCGGAGGTGCGCGCCAGCAGCAGCCGGCCGGCTTCGGTCAGCACCATGCCGCGGCCGTTGCGGGTGAAGAGTTCGGTGCGCAGCTCGTGTTCCAGCAGCTTGATCTGCCTGGAGAGCGCGGGCTGCGCCACGCGCAACGTGTCGGACGCCTTGGACAGGCTGCCGAGCTCCGCCACGCAACTGAAGGTCCTGAGCTGCCGGAAATCCATGCTTGCCAACCCTGGAAGGCTACTTCATACGCTATAACAAATGAGCATAGGGGGCTGGCGTTGTTTTCACAACGCCGGAGGATTGACCGGCGTTATCTTAACTGCCGCCAAGAACTGGAAACGCCATGAGTCAAGAACACCACACCGAAGATTACGCCGACATCCGCGACGCCGTCGCAAAACTCTGCGCGCAGTTCCCCGGCGAATATTGGCGCAAGCTTGATCGCGAGATGGCCTACCCCAAGGCCTTCGTCGACGCCTTGACCCAGGCCGGCTATCTCTCGGTGCTGATTCCCGAGGAATATGGCGGTGCGGGCCTGAAGCTGTCGGCCGCGGCGGCGATCCTGGAAGAGATCCAGCGCGCGGGCTGCAACGGCGGCGGCTGTCATGCCCAGATGTACACGATGGGCACCGTGCTCAGGCACGGCAATGCCGAGCAGAAGGCAAAATATCTGCCGAAGATCGCGAGCGGCGAGTTGCGCCTGCAGGCCTTCGGCGTCACCGAGCCGACCAGCGGCACCGACACCTCCTCGCTGAAGACCTTCGCGCGCAAGGAAGGCAACGACAGCTACATCGTCAACGGCCAGAAGATCTGGACCAGCCGCGCCGAGCATTCCGATTTGATGGTGCTGCTGGCACGCACCACGCCGAAAGAGCAGGCCAAGAAGCGCACCGATGGCCTGTCGGTCTTCATCGTCGACATGCGCGAGGCCAAGAACAATGGCCTCGAGATCCGCCCGATCCGCACCATGATGAATCACGCCACCACCGAAGTGTTCTTCACCGACATGAAGGTGCCGGCGGAGAATCTGATCGGCGAGGAAGGCAAGGGCTTCCGCTATATCCTCTCAGGCATGAATGCCGAGCGCATCCTGATCGCAGCCGAATGCGTCGGCGATGCCAAATGGTTCATTGCGAAGGCCACCAATTACGCCAAGGACCGCGCCGTGTTCGGTCGTCCGATCGGCCAGAATCAAGGCATCCAGTTCCCGATCGCCAAGGCCTACGCCTCGATGCGCGCGGCCGAGCTGATGGTGAAGGAAGCCACGCGCAAATACGAGGCCGGGCTCGATTGCGGCGCGGAGGCCAACATGGCCAAGATGCTGGCGGCGGACGCATCCTGGGAAGCGGCAAATGCCTGCATCCAGACCCATGGCGGCTTCGGCTTTGCCGAGGAATACGACGTCGAGCGCAAATTCCGCGAGACGCGGCTCTATCAGGTCGCGCCGATCTCGACCAACCTCGTGCTGTCCTTTGTCGCCGAGCACGTGCTCGGCATGCCGCGCTCATACTGAGGCCACGTCATGGGAGCACTGGACGGGATCAGGGTGATTGCGGTCGAGCAGGCGGTGGCGGCGCCGTTCTGCTCCTCGCGGCTGGCGGACGCCGGCGCTGAGGTGATCAAGATCGAGCGGCCCGAGGGCGATTTCGCCCGCGGCTATGACGCGGCGGCCAAGGGCCAGAGCAGCTATTTCGTCTGGCTCAACCGCGGCAAGCAATCCGCCGTGGTCGATCTCACGACCAAGGAAGGCCGCGCCGAGCTGGAAACGCTGATCGCAAATGCCGACGTGCTGATCCAGAACCTGAAGCCGGGCTCGATGGACAAGCTGGGATTCTCGCGCGAGCGGCTGCTGAAGGACTATCCGAAGCTGATCTCCTGCACCATCACCGGCTACGGCGACGAAGGCCCCTACGCGCACCGCAAGGCCTATGATCTGCTGATCCAGGCCGAGAGCGGGCTTGCCTCGATCACCGGCAACCCCGATGGCGCCTCGCGCGTCGGCATGTCGATCGTGGACGTCGCGACCGGCGCCACCGCGCATGCAGCGATTTTGGAGGCGCTGATCGCGCGCGGACGCACCGGCAAGGGCGCCGACATCCGCATCTCCATGTTCGACGTGATGGCGGACTGGTGCACTGTTCCGCTGCTCAACTCCGAGGCCGGCAACCCGCCGAAGCGCATGGGCCTGCGCCATCCCTCGATCGCACCCTATGGCGTGTTCACCTCCAGGGACGGCAAGGACATCCTGATCTCGATCCAGAGCGAGCGCGAGTGGAAGACGCTCTGCGCCAAGGTGCTCGATCAGCCCGACCTGCCCGCCGATCCCCGTGTCGCCAACATGGTCGAGCGCGTGCGCAACCGCGACTTCACGGACACGACGGTCGCAAATATCTTCGGCAAGATGACGCGCGACGAGCTCTTGAAGCGGCTGTCGGACGCCGACATCGCCTTTGCCGAGGTCAACACCATGGCCGACCTCACCAACCATCCGCATCTGCGCCGCATCGAGGTCGACACGCCGAACGGGCGCGTCAGCTATCCTGCGCCGGCGCCGATCATCGTCGGCGAGACGCGCAGCTATGGCGCCGTGCCGGCGATCGGCGATAAGCCAAAGTTCAAGAAGTAACAGAGCGAGGCGTCATGACCGAGAAGCTCGATATCGATCACTTGCGGCAATGGATCGGCCGCAGCACGGAGGCGACCGACATCGTCACCGCGCAGCTCGTCATGGGTTTGCGCGCGACGCTGTTCCAGGACGTCGGCGAACCCCGGAAGGGCGATGCCGCCCCGTTCACCGTGCATTGGTGCCTGGCCCAGCCGGTGTTTCCGATGTCGATGCTCGGGCCCGACGGCCACCCCACCCGCGGCGGCTTCCTGCCGCCGGTGCCGCTGCCGCGCCGGATGTGGGCCGGCGGCGAGATCGAGTTCCTGCAGCCGCTGCAGGTCGGCGATGAATCGACGCGGACCTCGCGCATCGCCGACGTACAGGTGAAATCAGGCTCGACCGGCACGCTGTGCTTCGTCTCGGTCGAGCACAGCATTTCCTCGCCGCGCGGCATCGCGATCCGCGAACGGCAGGACATCGTCTATCGCGAGATGACGAGCAGCGCACCCGCGAGCGGCAAGGCTCCACCTCCGCCGCCGAAGGCGCAGCACCGCGAGACCCATGTCTCCGATCCCGTGCTGCTGTTCCGCTATTCCGCCCTGACCTTCAACGGCCATCGCATTCATTACGACCGCGACTACGTCACCAAGGTCGAGGGCTATCCGGGCCTGATCTTCCACGGACCGTTGCAGGCCGCGCTGATCATCGAGATGGCGGCAAAGCTGCGCGGCGGCAAGGCGCCGAAGAAGTTCACCTATCGCGGGCTGCAGCCGCTGTTCGAGGGCGGCGAGTTCTCGGTGAATGCCAACGAGACCGAGGCTGGCATGGAGCTGTGGACTGCGAACGCGGAGGGGCAGCCGACGATGAAGGGGACGGCGGTTTGGTGATAAATACACCGTCATTCCGCGGTGATGCGAAGCATCGCGCCGGAATGACGGCTCAATAAAAGCATTCGGGGACGGAAACCATGGCCAAGAACGGCAAGACCGGCAGCAAGTCCGTCACCGTCAAGCAGGCGACGCTCGACCTGCTGCGTGCCTTCGGCATCACAAAAGTGTTCGGCAATCCCGGCTCGACCGAGCTGCCGTTCCTGTCCGACTGGCCCGGCGACATCGACTATGTGCTGGCGTTGCAGGAAGCCTCCGCCGTCGGCATGGCCGACGGCTACGCGCAGGCGACGCGCAATGCGGGCTTCGTCAATCTGCATTCGGCGGCCGGCGTCGGCAACGCGCTCGGCAACATCTACACCGCGCATCGCAACCAGACTCCGCTCGTGATCACCGCGGGCCAGCAGGCGCGCTCGATCCTGCCGCTGCAGGCGTTCCTCTATGCCGAGCGCGCCTCCGAGTTTCCGCGGCCTTATGTCAAATACAGCGTCGAGCCGGCGCGGCCCGAGGACGTGCCGGCCGCGATCGCGCGGGCCTATTACACCGCGATGCAGCCACCGTGCGGGCCGACCTTCGTGTCCATCCCGATCGACGACTGGGCGCATGCGACCGCGCCGGTGGATGCGCGCAAGGTCAGCCGCGAGATCGGGCCCGAGCCTGACGCCATGAAGGCGCTGGTCGCCGCGCTCGCCGGCGCAAAGCACCCTGCCCTCGTCGTCGGCCCCGGCGTGGATCGCGCCGGCGCTGTGGACCTGATGGTGCGCGTCGCAGAGAAGGCCAAGGCCAGCGTCTGGGTCAGCCCGTTCTCGGCGCGCTGCTCGTTCCCCGAGCGGCATCCGCAGTTCGCAGGGTTCTTGCACGCCTCGCCCGCGCAGCTCTCCGACGCGCTGCGCGAACACGATCTCGTCGTCGTGATCGGCGCGCCGGTGTTCACCTTCCATGTCGAGGGCCATGCCGCGATCTTCGACGGCGGCGCGACCATCTTCCAGATCACGGATGATGCGGATGCCGCCGCGGTAACCCCGGTCGGCACTAGCATCATCACCACGATGAAGCCGGCGCTGAGCCTGCTGCTCGAGCTGCTGCCCGAGAGCAAGCGCGCCGCGCCCAAGGGCCGCACGCTGCCGCCGGCGCCGCCAGCGGCCGATCCGCTGCCGGTCGAGTTCCTGCTGCACTCTCTGTCGCAGGCGATGCCGGAGGGTACGTCGGTCGTCGAGGAGGTTCCCTCGCATCGGCCGGCGATGCAAAAATTCATGCCGATGCCGGGCCAGGATTCCTTCTACACGATGGCCAGCGGCGGCCTCGGATATTCGCTGCCCGCTGCGGTCGGCATGGCGCTCGGCAAGCCGAAGCAGCGCACAATCTGTCTGATCGGCGACGGCTCGGCGATGTATTCGATCCAGGCGGTGTGGACCGCCGCACAGCGCAAGCTGCCGCTCACCATCGTCGTCATCAACAATTCCGGCTACGGCGCGATGCGCTCCTTCAGCCAGGTGATGCAGGTGCGCAACGTGCCCGGGCTGGAGCTGCCGGGCATCGATTTCGTGCGGCTCGCGGAGGGCATGGGCTGCCATGCAGTTCGGGTGACGAAGGCCGCGGAGCTCGGCGAAGCCCTCAAGCGCGGCTTGGCGCATGAAGGGACGAGCCTCGTCGAGGTCGTCGTGGATTCGGCGGTGCCGGTACTGTACGGGCAGAAGCATTGATCATGTCGTCGCGCTACGACGCCAGGAATCCCCCGTCCGCCGCCAGCACGTGCCCGACCACATAGGATGACGCATCCGAGGACAGCCACACCACGGCTTCCGCCACCTCCTCCGGGCTGCCCATGCGCCGTAGCGGCAATCCCGCGCTGACCGTTGCGACGTCGCCGACGCCGGCGCGCAGCATCATGTCGGTGACGACGCGGCCGGGCGCGATGGCGTTGATGCGGATGCCGCGCGGGGCGTTCTCCAGCGCCGCCGAGCGCGTCAGCGAGATCGCGGCCGCCTTCGAGGCCGAATAGAGCGAGAAGCCGGGATTGGGATTGCGCACGCCGCTCACCGAGGCATTGACCACGATGCTGCCGCGCCCCTGCGCGAGCATGACCGGCAATTGGTGGCGCAGGCACAGGAACAGCGCGCGGACATTGGTGTCGAACACGCTGTCGTAGATATCCGTGCCCTGCTCCTCCAGCGGTGCGCGGCGCTCCTGGAAGCCGGCATTGTTGAAGGCGACGTCGAGACGACCGCAACGTTCGATAGCGGTGCCGACGAGGCGTACGACCTCGTCCTCTCGGGTGATGTCGGTCTGACACGCGATTGCCTCCGCGCCAAGCTCGCGGCACGCTGCGGCGGTCGCCTCGATCTCGGCCTCGCGCCGGCCGGCGACGATGATCGCCGCGGCGCCCTCGGCGGCCATCCGCAGCGCGGTGGCGCGGCCGATGCCGCTGCCGCCGCCGGTGACCAGGCAGACCTTGCCCGTCATCCGCATTCCCGTCGGCAAGGCTCCGCTCATGGTCCACTCCAAAACCCTTGCGCGCACTGTTGCGCACATATAGTTGTATGATACAACTATATGCCGGGAGTCAAGGGATGGCCGAGCTTGCGCTGATCGACGACATTCGCGCCGCCTCGCGCCTGATGGTGCGCGAGCTCGGCTTCATGGATGCGACGGTGGCGGCATCGGACTATCCGCCGTCGGCCGTGCACACCATTTTGGAGATCGGCATCCGCGGCTCTATGACCTCGGGAGAGCTCGGCGATTTCCTGCGTCTGGAGAAGTCCAGCGTCAGCCGTCTGGTGCGCAAGCTGATCGACTGCGGCGAGCTGCGCGAGACGCCGGATGAGAATGATGCCCGCAGCAAGCGGCTGTCGCTGACGACGAAAGGCCGGCGCACGCTGGAGGCGCTGCACGCCTTCGGCCGCCAGCAGGTGCGCGGCGCGCTGGCGGCGCTGACGGAGGCGGAGCAGCGCAAGGTGCGCGAGGGGATGATGCTCTATGCGCGGGCGCTGCGGGCGAGCCGGATGGAGGATGAGGCGATCGCCTAACCACCGGTGCCGTCCCCGCGAACGCGGGGACCCATACCGCGTGATCTATCGATAAGCGGAGGTGCGTGTACCGCGGGAAGTAACACTACCAGTCTTCGCCCAACTTCTCTCTGGGGTTATGGGTCCCCGCGTTCGCGGGGACGACACCTGTTATGGGGCGACAGTGTGCCGGCAACTCCCCTATGCTACTTCCCGAACTCTTCCCGCATCCTGGCCTGGATCTTGGCCATGCCGCCGATCCAGCGGTCGTAATTCTCGGTCTTCTTGCGCATGTAGCCGAGCACCTGGGGGTGCGGCAGGATCAGGAAGGTCTCCTGCTCGAGGCCGGCGAGCACGTCCCTGGCGACCTGCTCGGGGGTGAGATCGCCGTCGCCGGATTGCGGGCCCTTCGGGATCGAGCGCAGCATGTTGGTGTCGACGCCCTGCGGGCAGAGGATCGAGACCTTGATGTTGTCCGCCTTGTGCGAGATCGCGAGATTCTCGGCAAAGCCGACCGCGGCGTGCTTGGTCGTCGAATAAGCGGGGCTGCCGACCTGCGACAACAGGCCCGCGGCCGAGATGGTGTTGAGGAAATAGCCGCCGCCGCGCGCCTTCATGCGGGGGACGAGATGCCGCGCCGCGTAGACGTGGGCCATGACGTGGATCGCCCAGCTGCGCTGCCACGGCTCGTCGGAGGCGCCGCCGGCATTGACCGACATCGGATCGAAGCCGCCGCCGATGCCGGCGTTCGAACAAAACAGATCAATGGGCCCGAACTGCCGCTCGGTCTCCTCGATGACGTGCACAATGTCCTTTTCCTGCGCGACGTCGCATTTGAAGGCCGCGCCATCCACCATGGCTGCGACCGCCCGCGCATTGGCGGCGTCCATGTCCGCGACGACGACCTTGGCCGCGCCCGCGTTGTAAAACGCCTCGCACAGCGCCTTGCCGATGCCGTTTGCGCCGCCCGTGACGACCACGACCTTGCCGGTCACCTGCATGCGACGTCTCCTCTCGTCTTATACCGCTTGAGACCGCGCCCGCTTGTTCCGCGGCGCGGAGCCTGCTCAGCTCAACACGAGGTCGAGCACCGCGGTATAATGGCACGCCGCGCCGGCCAAGACAAAGCCGTGCCAGATCGCGTTCTGGAAGCGCAGCCGCCGCCAGGCGTGGAAGATCACGCCAAAACTGTAGAGCAGCCCGCCAGCCAGGATGAGGCCCAGCACCACCGCGGGCAACGCCTGGACCACGGCGTCGTAGAGCATCACGCCGCTCCAACCCATCGCAAGGTAAATGCCGACCGAGACGCGGTCGAACCGGCCGGGATAGAACAGCTTCAGCACGATGCCTGTGATGGCGACGCACCAGACGCCGGCGAGCAGCACCAGCGCGAACCCGCTGTCCTTCACCTCCAGGATGAACGGCGTGTAGGTCGCCGCGATCAACAGATAGATCGCGGAATGATCGAACCGCCGCAGCAGCCATTTGGCCGGCGACACCGGCCAGAGATTATAGGTCGCCGACAGCACCAGCATCGAGAGCAGGCCGGCGACGTAGATCGAGACACCGACGACGTCGGTCGCATCGGCATAGATCGCCGTCAGCACCACCAGCACCGTCGCGGCAATGAGGCCGGAGAGCACGCCGATCGCGTGAATGATGCCGTCGGCAATGAGCTCGGCGCGGTCGTAGTGCCAGCCGATCACGTCGGCCGCGGCGTGGACAGAATTGGACGCAAGCTGTTTCAGTTGGAAGACGGTCATGGCAATCCGCAAAATGAGGTAATGCCCTCTTCTATGGGCGTTTCGGGACCGGCGCGTCGTTCAAACGGCTGATTTTCCGATAAAGACGGTGGAAGTATGGAGCTTGATTTTCCTCACGCAATTGCCACTTTTGTGATCGGTCTCACACATTTCCGCCCGCCCACGGTCCTTCAACGTTCACATGGCATTCAGTTTCCAGGATATGGTCGAAGAAGCGCGCTTGTCCGCGCAGGCGCTGATCGACTATGGCGAGCACTTCTTCAACCCGACGGTGCGGCTCGGGGTGACCGGCCTGTCGCGCGCCGGCAAGACCGTGTTCATCACTGCGCTGATCCACGGCCTCACACGCGGCGGCCGGTTTCCGGTGTTCGAGGCCTATGCCTCGGGCCGGATCGCGCGAGCGCATTTGGCGCCGCAGCCCGACGATGCCGTGCCGCGCTTTGCCTATGAGAGCCATCTGCGCGCACTGGTCGAGGAACGGCGCTGGCCGAACTCGACCGTCGACATCAGCGAGCTCCGCCTCGTCATCGACTATCAGCGCCCGAACGGCGCCGACCGCACGCTGACGCTCGACATCGTCGACTATCCCGGCGAATGGCTGCTCGACCTGCCGCTGCTGCAGAAGAGTTTCGAGCAATGGTCGGCGGAAAGTCTTGCGCTGTCGCGCGAGGCGCCGCGCGCGCATCTTGCGGGCGAATGGCACGCGCATCTCGCAACGCTCAAGCCCGACGCGCGCGAGGACGAGCAGGCAACGCTCACCGCCGCGAAGCTGTTCACCGATTATCTGCGCGCCTGCCGCGACGAGCGCTTCGCGATGAGCCTGCTGCCGCCCGGCCGCTTCCTGATGCCCGGCAATCTCGCAGGCTCCCCCGCGCTGACCTTTGCACCGCTCGACGTGCCCATCGGCAGGCAGGCGGGCGAGGGATCGCTGTGGGCGATGATGGTGCGCCGCTTCGAGGCCTACAAGGACGTCGTGGTGCGGCCGTTCTTCCGCGATCATTTCGCCCGGCTCGATCGCCAGATCGTGCTGGCAGACGCGCTGTCCGCGTTCAACTCCGGTCCCGAAGCGCTGCATGATCTCGAAGCCGCGCTCGCCGGCATTCTCGATTGCTTCAACATCGGCCGCAGCACGATCCTCTCCAGCCTGTTCCGGCCGCGCATCGACCGCATCCTGTTCGCGGCGACCAAGGCGGACCATCTGCATCATTCCAGCCACGACCGGCTCGAGGCCGTGCTGCGCCGCGCCGTCTCCGGCGCCGTCGCGCGCGCGGAGACGACCGGCGCTTCCATCGACGTGGTGGCGCTGGCCGCGGTGCGTGCCACGCGGGAGGCGCAGGTCGCGCGCGGCCGCGACAAACTACCGTCGATCCTGGGAACGCCGGCCGCGGGCGAAAGTGCCGGCGGCGAGTTCTTCGACGGCAATACGGAAGTGGCGACCTTTCCGGGCGACCTGCCGCTCGATCCCGAGCCGCTGTTCAACGGCCGTGATGCGTTCCGCGGCCTCTCCACCGAGACTGCCGGCAAGAGCGATTTCCGCTTCCTGCGCTTCCGTCCGCCAAGGCTCGAGCGCGAGGGACATAGCGAGCCCGCGCTGCCACACATCCGCCTCGACCGCGCCTTGCAGTTCCTGATCGGAGACAAGCTCGCATGAACGACCGATCCCCGCCGCGGCGGCCGGCGACGTTCCGGCTCGACGATCCAGGCGTCGTCGTCACCGAAGCCGACGAGACCAGCCGGCTCAGCCGCGCCACCATCCAGATCACGCCGGAGCACGATCCGCAGGCGCTTCCGGTGCCGATCGCGGCCGCGCTGCCGGCGCGGCGTGGCTTTCCCTGGGGCACGCTGTTCTGGTCTGGACTTGCCGGTCTGACGCTGCTCGGCACCGGGCTCGGCGTGGTCCATCTGGTCGAGGATCTGTTCGCCCGCAGCGAGACGCTTGGCTTCGTCGGCCTCGCCTTCGCCTCCGTCACCGCGCTGGCGCTGGCCGTCGTGATCGGGCGCGAGGCGTTCGGGCTCGCGCGCCTCGCAACGATCGAGAAGCTGCATGCGCGCGCAGCCGCCGTGCTAGTCAACGACGACCGCAAGGAGAGCCGCGTCATCGTGCAGGATCTGCTCAAGATCGCGCACCAGAACCCGCAGCTGGCGCGCGCCCGCGCCACGCTTGAGAGCCACACCGGCGAGATCATCGACGGCGCCGACATGATCCGGCTCGCCGAGCGCGAGCTGATGTCGCCGCTGGATGCAGAGGCGCGGCGTCTGGTGTCGTCTGCCGCGCAGAAAGTTTCGATCGTCACCGCCGTGAGCCCGCGTGCGGCGATCGACGTGCTGTTCGTGTTCGTCGCCGCGCTGCGCCTGATCCGCCAGCTCGCCTATCTCTACGGCGGCCGTCCCGGCGCGCTCGGCATGATCCGCCTGCTGCGCCACGTCATCGCCCATCTCGCCATCACCGGCGGCATGGCCGCGAGCGACAGCCTGGTGCAGCAGATGCTCGGCCATGGCATCGCGGCGAAGCTGTCGCAACGGCTCGGCGAAGGCGTGCTGAATGGATTGCTGACGGCGCGGCTGGGGCTGGCCGCGATCGACGTCACGCGGCCGTTGCCGTTCGCGGCGCTGCCGCCGCCGAAGCTGTCGGATCTGGCGAGCGATCTGCTGCGGAAGAAGGATGGGGAGGAGTAGCATCTCGCCACGCGCTCGCTGTCCCCTTTCTCCTTGTGGGAGAAGGGAAAGCGGAGTGTGCCGCTCTATCCGAGCGAACGCTCTTCAAACTCGCCCGCCAGCACCTTCCACTGGAACAGCGGCGAGTCCTTTGGCGGTGACAAGTCCGGGGTCCAGCCGGAAAGCTTTTCAATCGCGTAGGTGTCCATCACGAGGCCGCGCCACCGCCGTTCGACCTTACCGAGCTGTTCGCGTTTCGCCGGGATGTTCTCCCACAGCGACGACCGGTTGTCCGGCTCACGGCCGACATAGATGCCGGCGCGGCCCTTGATCCGGTCCATGCCGGGATCGGCAAAATCCTGGAAGCGGCCGCGCTCGTTGATCTCGATGACGGGCACGCGCCCCCTGAACAGCCAGCGCATCATGGCATAGGTGCGATAATCCGTGGTGGCGATCCAGGTCGCGCCGGTTTCGTCGAGTGCCGCCTGCGCGCGCGCGGCGACCTGCTCATAGCCGGCCTCGGCGCCGATCGGATCCATCTTGCCGAGGAGATTCCACGGCGCGACGACGTAATAGAGGAACACGATGACGACGAAGGCGATGCCGGTGGTGACGGCCGTCCTCGCCCAGAACAGCGACGATCTCAGCATGCGCGCCGACCAATTCTCCTTCATCATCGCTGCGAGGTTCACGGCGTCAGCGGCGAAGCCGACCGGCCACATGAACATCGGCCAGGTATCGCCGACCCGCAGCGTGGTCGACTTGAAGAGAAAATAGAGGAATGGCACCAGCACCGCCGTCGACAGCAGGATCGCGGCCGGCTCACGCGTGCGAGCACCTCGCCATGCCGTCAGCACCAGTCCGGTCAGCACCACCGGCAGCATGACGAAGCCGACCAGGCCAAATTGCAGGCCGATGTAGTCGCCAATCGTCCGCAGAGAGATTCCGTAATTGGCGGTGGCGCGCACGCCCTGGAAACGGAACGAGGCCCAATCGTGCTGCACGTTCCAGATCAGCACGGGCGAGAACACCAGGATTGCGACCAGCACGGCGAGATAAGGATACGGACTGCGCAGCCAGCGCCAGCGCCAATCCGGTACCAGCAGAAAGGCGGTAACCGCCGGCGCGAACATGATCGCCGTGAATTTCGACAGCATCGAGAGGCCGGCGAACAGGCCGGCTGCCAGCCACCAGCGTCCGTCGCCGCTCTGCGCCAGCCGTACCAGCGACCACATCATCGCCACCGCGAACGGGATCATGGCGACATCGGGCGCGACCTTGGCCATCAGCAGGCCGTAATAGAGCGCGGCCTCCGGCATCAGCACCGCGAGCACGATCGCGCGCACATCGTGGGCGAGGCGGCGGACGATGTCGGCCAGCAGCAGCTGCGTCAGCAGCATCGCGACGATCCCGCCGAAGCGGACCCCGAGCGGCGTGTCGCCGAAGATCGCGGTGCCGAAGCGGATCAGCCAGGCAATGCCCGGGGGGTGATCGAGGAAGCTGAGCGCGCCCTCCTTGGACCAGGTCCAGTAATAGGCTTCGTCTGTGCGCAACTCGATCGCGGAGGCGTAGACAATGCGCAGCAGCGTCATCGCGGCGATGACGAGCACGGCCATCAGGATGAGACGGCGGTCGGAGCCGCCGGGCTTCACGGAGATATCGGGAGCGATCGTCACGGCCGCGCTTTTCGCCAACCTGGGAGGGGGAGTCAATGCGGGGGCAGCACAGCGATGGGTATGGCGGGCGCCTTCACCCCCTACGGTTTCGTAACCTTGCGCGCATGTGATCCCGCCAGCTGTCCACCCCGGGAATTTAGCGCTACGCTGGCTGTTCTCCTTGGTGAACTGATACAACCGAATCATGGCCGCCACCGCATCTTCACGATTTTCCGAGCTTTCCCGCGCGACCAGCGTGCGGCAGGTGCGGCTCGTCTGCGGCTTGATCCTGTTCTCTTATGTGATCAGCCATTTCCTCAACCATGCGCTCGGCAACATCTCGGTCGAGGCCATGGAGGCCGGGGTCTATTACCACACCGCCTTCTGGCAGTTCCTGCCCGTCTCGATCGTGTTCTACTCCGCCGCGCTCACGCATATGGGCCTCGGCATCTACGCGCTGTACCAGCGCCGCCAGTTCCGCTGGCGGACGGTCGAGCCGCTGCAGCTCGTGCTGGGCTTGAGCATCCCTGCGCTGGTCATGGCGCACGTGGTCGGGGTGCGGCTCGGCTACACGCTGTACGATCACCAGAAGCTCTATCCGCAGGAGCTGTATCTGTTCTTCGTCGCCGCGCCCGGCCGGCTCTGGCAGATGACGATCCTGCTGCTCGTTGCCTGGGTGCACGGCTGCATCGGCATTTTCTTCTGGCTGCGCCTCAAGCCGTTCTTCACGCGCGCGGCGCCCTATCTGCTCGCCGCCGCCGTGCTGATCCCGACGCTGTCGCTGCTCGGCATCTATCAGGGCGGCCGCAACGTCGCGTACGAAGCCGATGACGGGGAATGGCGCACGCACAATCTCACGCGCCGCCAGGTCGGCACCACGGCCGAGGCCGCGACGCTCGATCGCATCACCGGCGCCTTCACCATGACCTATATCGGGCTGCTGGGCCTGGCGCTGGCAGCGCGCGGCGTGCGCGCCTGGCGCGAGCGGCGCGGCGGCATGATCGCGCTGTCCTATGGCAACGGCAAGACCGTGCGGGTCCCCAGGGGCCTTTCCGTGCTCGAAGCGAGCCTGCGCCACAATATGCCCCATGCCAGCGTCTGCGGCGGCCGCGCCCGCTGCTCGACCTGCCGCATCCGCGTCATCGGCGATCATGCCACCCTACCCGAGCCGTCGCAGCGGGAGGCCTTCGTGCTGACCCGCGTCGGCACCAACGATCCCTCGATCCGGCTGGCCTGCCAGTTGCGGCCGACGTCGGATCTCTCCTTCTTCCAGCTCTTCACCCCGCAAACGTCGTCGGCGAGCGCGCACGCCTCGGCCCCGGCGAGCATCGGCCAGGAGCGCTATCTCGTCAGCCTTTTCGTGGACATGCGCGGCTCGACGCAGCTTGCCGAAAAGCGGCTGCCGTTCGACACCGTGTTCATCGTCAACCGCTTCCTCGGCGCGGTGTCGCAGGCCGTGATCGAGAATGGCGGCCAGCCGAACCAGTTCGTCGGCGACGGCATGCTGGCGCTGTTCGGGCTGACGGCCGACCCGCAAACCGCCTGCCGGCAGGCGCTGAAGGCGGCAAGCGGCATCGCCATCCATATCGACGAGCTGAACCAGCTCCTGAGCCATGATCTGCGCCAGCCGATCCGCTTCGGCATCGGCATTCACGGCGGCGAGGTCATCATCGGCGACATCGGCTATCGCGATCACATCGTCTTCACGGCGCTCGGCGACGCCGTCAACGTCGCCGCCCGCCTACAGGACATGACCAAGACGCTGGCCTGCGAGGCGATCGTCTCGGACGAAATCCGAAGCACGGCGGGCCTCGCCGACGATGCGTTGCCGCACCAGGAGGTCGCGATCCGCGGCCGCGACGAGCCGATGGCGGTGCGCGTGGTGGCGGATGCGCGGGAGCTGGCGGCGCTGGTCGACCGCAGCGAGCGCGTCGCGGCGTGATGTCCGCCTCTCCCCGCCTGCGGAGAGAGGCCGACGCGCGCAGCGCGGCGGGTGGGGAGGACTCTCCGCGAGTCCAACTGCTTACTCCCTTGCGGAGACCCCCCTCACCCCAACCCTCTCCCCGCAAGCGGGGCGAGGGAGCACACTGCCGTCGCGGCTACGCTTTCGTTCTGTCTCGTCACGGGCGTAACACCGGCCTGCTGCAACGCAGCGGCATGGGCCTGCTGCGAAAGCACGAATTGACTTCGCCGGGATCGTTGCGACAGATGAGCGTGGGTCGGCGGTGATGACCGCAGGCCGAAGAAAAGCTCCGGGAGGGGACGAGAATGTTCGACCGACGCGACCTGCTCAAAGGAGCGGGGCTTGCCGCCATGGCGGCCGCACTGAATTCAACCAAGGCATTGGCCCTCGACACCGTCACGTTGCCCTTTGCCAATGGCGAACGACCGCTGGTGAAATATCCGCAGAAGCGGCCGATGATCGGCCTGACCAGCCGGCCGCCGCAGCTCGAGACGCCGTTTGCGATCTTCAACGACGGCCCGATCACGCCGAACAACGCCTTCTTCGTGCGCTATCACCTCTCCGACCTGCCCTACAATCTCGATCCCGACAAATTCACGCTCGAGGTCAAGGGCAAGGTCGGCAAGCCGCTCAAGCTGTCGCTGAAGGACATCCGGAAGATGAAGGCGACGGAGATCGTCGCCGTCGCGCAGTGCTCCGGCAACAGCCGCGGCTTCTTCGAGCCGCGCGTCGCGGGCGGCCAGCTCGCCAACGGCGCCATGGGCTGCGCGCGCTGGCGCGGCGTGCCGCTGAAGGCAGTGCTGGAGATGGCCGGCGTGCAGAGCGGCGCCAAGCAGGTCACGTTCAACGGCATGGACGGCCCGGTCAGCGACAAGACGCCTGACTTCATCAAGGCGCTCGACATCGACCACGCCCGGGACGGCGAGGTGATGCTGGCCTACGGCATGAACGGCGAGGACTTGCCGTTCCTCAACGGCTTTCCGCTGCGCCTGATCGTGCCCGGCTATTACGGCACCTACTGGGTCAAGCATCTCAACGAGATCAACGTCGTCGACAACGTCTATGACGGCTTCTGGATGAAGTCGGCCTATCGCATTCCCGATACACCCGACCATTCGATCGAGCCGGGCACCGCGCCGAAGGCGACGATCCCGATCAATCGCTTCACCATCCGCTCCTTCATCACCAGCGTGCCTGACGGCGCCAGGCTGAAGGCCGGCGCTGTGACCCTGCGTGGCATCGCCTTCGACGGCGGCAAGGGCATCAAGGAGGTCCAGGTCTCCACCGACGGCGGCAAGAGCTGGGTGAACGCCAAGCTCGGCAAGGATCTCGGCAAATACGCCTTCCGCGAATGGAAGCTGCCGGTGAAGCTCGCGGCGGGCAGCGTTGAGCTCAAGGTGCGCGCCACCGGCAATGGCGGCGAGACGCAGCCGGACACGCCACGCTGGAACCCGGCGGGTTATCTACGCAACGTCGTTGAAACCACCCGCGTGACCGTGGCCTGAGGGAGAATGATCATGCAGCGCACCGTTCTCCTCGCCGTCTCGCTCGGCCTCGCCGCTTGGGTGGGTTCGGCACTGGCCGCGCCGGTCAATTACAAGACCCCTGACGAGGTCGCGGCATTCAAGCCGGGCCCCGATCTCGAAGTCGTCAAAGGCAATTGCAGCGCCTGCCACTCGGCGGACTACATCAAGACGCAGCCGCCAATGAAGGACAAGAAGGGCTTCTGGCAGGCCGAGGTGACCAAGATGATCAAGGTCTATGGCGCGCCGATCGACGATGCCGATGTCGGCAAGATCGTCGATTACCTGGCCGCGACGTATTGACCGACGGCGCGCGGCCTTCCGGCCAATTGACCGCGAAACGGGCAAAACCGGCAAAAGCGCCGCGAAGTTGAGCGGAATTCGGCGAAATGCCGATGTGGTTAGAGCTACCAAGCCCGCCACATTCCGCGTATCCTGTTAGGACCGAACCGGCCGGTTGGCGGGGACTGGCGGTTCGCGATCTCGGAGGAAGACCCGCGGAGAAGTCGTGATGGCTAAAGGTACGGTCAAGTGGTTCAACCCGACGAAGGGTTATGGATTTATCCAGCCTGCGTCGGGTGGCAAGGATGTGTTCGTGCATATCTCGGCAGTGCAGAAAGCCGGTCTGTCGACCCTGAACGAGGGACAGACGGTGGAATACGAAGAGATCGCAAACCGGGGCAAGACTTCCGCAGAGAACCTCAAAGTATAAGCCCGCCAGCCTTTGCTGCCTCCCGGAGCACATTCCGGGAGCGGGCCAAGAAAATTTCAGAAGACGGCCAGTGCATTCGACGACAGGCGTTGCGATTGCACGAGGATAGCTATTTTTCCTGAGAAGACCGCTTGTTCAACGCCGCAGCAATGACAATCGCGACGACATGTCGTCAGCCCACCGGAAACGGTGCGTCGCGCTTGATCTCTTCCATCACCGCATAGGTCCGCGTCTCGCGCACGCCCGGCATCGACAGCAGAGTCTCGCCGAGAAAGCGTCGATACGCCGCCATGTCGGCAAGCCGCGCCTTCACAAGATAGTCGAAGCCGCCGGCAACCATGTGACACTCCAGCACCTCGGGCGCGAGTTTCACCGCACGCGCAAACCGCTCGAAATTGTCGGGCGTGGTCTTGTCCAGCAGCACTTCGACGAACACGAGCAGGCCGAGGCCCAGGCGATGCGGGTTGAGCCGCGCGCCATAGCCTTCGACAAAACCCTCGCGCTGCAGGCGCTTCAGCCGCTCGCCGATCGAGGTCGGCGACAGCCCGATGCGCTCGGCGAGCTCGACATTGGCGATCCGCCCATCCTCCTGCAAAATCGAGAGGATTTTCCGGTCGATTCGATCGAGTTCCATATCTTATGAGGCCAATCGATGCTTGAGCTTCATTTTCTAAGGCAAATTTGCTAGATTGTCTATCGAACTGCGGTAACGCGGGCCTTATCCTGGATTTCAGCCACAGGACACGCCATGCCGAACATCCCGCCTGCCTTCACTGCCCCCTACGCGCCAGACGATGCCGAGATCGCAGCCAAGCTGTTGCCGGCATCGCATCTCAGTCCGCCGCAGGAGGCGCGGATCGACCGCACCGCGACGCGGCTGATCGAGGCGGTCCGCAAGCGCGACGACCGGCTCGGTGGGGTCGAGGACATGCTGCGGGAGTTCGCGCTCTCGACCAAGGAGGGCCTCGCCTTGATGGTGCTGGCCGAGGCGCTGCTGCGCGTGCCCGATGCGCACACGGCCGACCAGTTCATCGAAGACAAGCTCGGCGAGGGCGATTTCATCCATCACGAGACCAAGTCCACCGCCTTCCTGGTCAACGCCTCGGCCTGGGCGCTCGGCCTGTCGGCGCGGGTGATCCAGCCCGGCGAGACGCCCGACGGCACCATCGGCCGCCTTGTCAAGCGGCTCGGCGCGCCGGCGGTGCGCACCGCGACGCGCCAGGCGATGCGGCTGATGGGCAACCATTTCGTGCTGGGCGAGACCATCGAGCAGGCGCTGGAGCGGGGCCGGCCGCGCTCCGGCCAGAAGCCGCGTTATTCCTTCGACATGCTCGGCGAAGGCGCGCGCACGGCGGCGGACGCGAAGCGCTATTTCGACGCCTATGCCAGCGCGATCGAGACCATCGGCAAGGCGGCCGGCGATCGCCCCCTGCCCGACCGGCCCGGCATCTCCGTCAAACTCTCGGCGCTGCATCCGCGCTTCGAAGCGATCAGCCGCGACCGCGTGATGGCCGAGCTGGTGCCGCTGCTGCTGGACCTTGCGCAGCGCGCCAAGGCCCACGACCTCAACTTCACCGTCGACGCCGAAGAGGCCGACCGGCTGGAGCTGTCGCTCGACGTGATCGCCGCGACGCTCGCCGATCCCTCGCTTCAGGGGTGGGACGGATTTGGCCTCGCGATCCAGGCCTATCAGAAGCGCGCCAGCGCGGTGATCGACTATGTCGATGCACTCGCGCGCGCGCATGACCGCAAGCTGATGGTACGCCTCGTCAAGGGCGCCTATTGGGACACCGAGATCAAGCGCGCGCAGGAGCGCGGGCTCATTGGCTATCCCGTCTTCACGCGCAAGGCGATGACGGACCTGAACTACGTCGCCTGCGCGACGAAGCTGCTGGCGCTGCGGCCGCGCATCTTCCCGCAATTCGCCACCCACAACGCGCTGACCGTCGCGACCGTGCTGGAGCTCGCGAAAGACGGCGGCGGCTTCGAATTCCAGCGCTTGCACGGCATGGGCGAAGCGCTTTACGAGCAGCTCGCCAAGGATCATCCTGAGATCGCCTACCGCACCTATGCGCCTGTCGGCAGCCATCGCGACCTGCTCGCCTATCTGGTGCGGCGGCTGCTGGAGAACGGCGCGAACTCGTCGTTCGTGGCGCAGGCCGCCGATTATCGCGTGCCGGTGATGGCGCTGCTGCAACGTCCGGCGGATGCTGTTCTCCGGCCGCAAGCGGCGGCCCATCCCAAGATTCCGCTGCCCGGCGATCTCTTTGCGCCGGAGCGGCGCAATTCACGCGGCGTCGAATTCGGCTCACGCCTCGCGCTCGACCAATTGCTGGCAAGTGTCAGAGCCGAGCCGGCCGACCTCAAGCCGATCACCGACGCCACGCCGGATCAGGCCAACGCAGCGGTCGCCGCGGCGCGCGCCGGCTTTGCCGCCTGGAGCCGGACGCCCGCAGGCACACGCGCGGCGGCGCTGGAGCAGGCCGCGCATCTGCTGGAGAGCCGCAGCGCCCATTTCATCGCGCTCTTGCAACGAGAAGGCGGCAAGACGCTCGACGATGCGCTGTCGGAGCTGCGCGAAGCGGCCGATTTCTGCCGCTATTATGCCGCACACGGCCGCAAGCTGTTCGGCAACGATACCGCGATGCCCGGCCCGACCGGCGAGAGCAATGCGCTCGCGATGCGCGGCCGCGGCGTCTTCGTCGCGATCTCGCCGTGGAATTTTCCGCTCGCGATCTTCCTCGGCCAGGTCACGGCGGCCCTGATGGCCGGCAACGGCGTGGTGGCGAAGCCGGCCGAGCAGACGCCGCGCATTGCGCGCGAAGCCGTCGCCCTGCTGCACGAGGCCGGCATTCCCAGGAGCGCGCTGCACCTCGTCACGGGCGACGGCAAGATCGGTGCGCTGCTGACGGCACACCCTGGCATCGCCGGCGTCGTCTTCACCGGCTCGACCGAGGTCGCACGCCTGATCAACCGGACCCTCGCCGCCAAGGATGGACCGATCGTGCCGCTCATCGCCGAGACCGGCGGCATCAACGCCATGATCGCGGATGCCACTGCGCTGCCCGAGCAGGTCGCCGACGACGTCGTGACCTCCGCCTTCCGCTCCGCCGGCCAGCGCTGCTCGGCGCTGCGGCTGCTGTTCGTGCAGGAGGACGTCGCCGACCGCATGATCGAGATGATCGCGGGCGCCGCGCGCGAATTGAAGATCGGCGATCCCTCCGACATCGCGACCCATGTCGGCCCTGTCATCGACATGGAAGCCAAGCAGCGCCTTGATGCGCATGTCGCGCGAATGAAGAGCGAGGCAAAGCTGCACTTTGCAGGCCACGCGCCGGACGGCTGCTTCGTCGCGCCGCACATCTTCGAGCTCCGAGAGGCCGGCGAGCTCACCGAGGAGGTCTTCGGTCCGATCCTGCACGTCGTGCGCTATCGTGCGGAGAACCTCGAGCGTGTGTTGCAGGCCATCGAACGCACCGGCTACGGCTTGACCCTCGGCATTCACTCCCGCATCGATGACACGATCGAAGCCATCATCGACCGCGCCGAGATCGGCAACATCTACGTCAACCGCAACATGATCGGCGCCGTGGTCGGCGTGCAGCCGTTCGGCGGCAACGGCCTGTCCGGAACCGGCCCCAAGGCCGGCGGCCCGCACTACCTCGCGCGGTTCGCGACCGAGCAGACGGTGACGATCAACACGGCGGCCGCTGGCGGCAATGCGGCCCTGCTTGCGGGGGAGGAGTGAGGCCTTGCGCCAGGCGCCGTTGCATCCCGGCAAAACATCGGTCTAATGCTCATAACACCAGCCCCGCGGCAATTCCAGCGCGCGGGAAACGACCGAAGCCAAGGGAGCGACGCCGCGATGGATAAGGGCATTTTTGCCGGCCTGAAGGTTCTGGACTGCGCGAGCTTCATCGCAGCGCCCGCAGCCGCGACCGTGCTGTCGGATTTCGGCGCCGATGTCATCAAGATCGAGCCGCCCGGCGCCGGCGACCCCTATCGCAACCTGCCGAACCTGCCGGGCTATCCCACCGGCGAGCACAATTTCGCCTGGCTGCTGGAAGCCCGCAACAAGAAGAGCATCGCGCTCGACCTCGCCAAGCCCGAGGCACAGGCGGTGCTCTACAAGCTCGTGGAAGAGGCCGACGTCTTCATCACCAACATGCCGCCGCCGGTGCGCGCCAAGCTCGGCATCACCTACGACCATCTCGCCCATCTCAACGACCGGCTGATCTACGCCTCCTTCACCGGCTACGGCGAAAAGGGCGAGGAGGCCAACAAGCCCGGCTTCGACAGCAACGCCTATTGGGCGCGCTCCGGCCTGATGGATTTGGTCCGGGCCGACACCGACACCACGCCGGCCCGCTCGGTGGCCGGCATGGGCGACCATCCCTGCGCCATGGCGTTCTATGGCGCCATCGTCACCGCGCTGTATCAGCGCGAGAAGACCGGCAAGGGCTCGCATGTCGCCTCCAATCTGATGGCGAACGGCGTGTGGGCCGCGAGCGTGCTGGCCCAGGCAAAACTCTGCGGCGCCAAGTTCGGCGAGCGGCGCCCGCGCGAGCGCGCGCTCAACGCGGTCGCCAACCATTACCAGTGCAAAGACGGCCGCTGGCTGATCCTGTCGCTGCTGAGCGAGGAGAAGCAGTTTCCGACGCTGGCCAAGTGCCTTGGGCGCGAGGACCTGATCAACGACCCGCGTTTCGCCACCAAGGCCGACCGCCACGCCCGCTCGGTGGAGCTGATCAAGATTTTGGACGAGACGTTTGCCACCAGGGATCTTTCCGAATGGCGAAAGATCCTCGACGGCAATGGCCTCGTGTTCGGCGTCGTCGCCATTCTCGACGACATCCCGAACGACAAGCAGATGCTCGACAACGAGGTGCTGGTGCCGTTCGAGAATGACACCATGCTGACCATCAACAGCCCGATCTGGATCGACGGCGCCAAGAAGGTGCAGCCGCGCAAGCCGCCTGCGGTCGGCGAGCACAGTGACGAGATTTTGCGTGCCGCGGGATACGACGAGGCGGCGATCAAGCAGCTGCGATCGAAGGGGGCGGTGGGGTAAGGGCGAAACGCGCCAAAAACTCCGCTGTCGTCCCGGCGAACGCCGGGACCCATAGCCACAGGGAGTGGTTTGGCGAAGATACGTCGTTCGGTACGCCTACCGACCACAATCGATAGATCACGCGGTATGGGTCCCTGCGTTCGCAGGGACGACACTGAGCAAGATGCATTGCTGGATTGCTTCGCTGCGCTCGCAATGACGATGCAGGACCATCCCGCTATAACAATTCGCAGAACATCAATGCCGCGAGTTCCATGCCCATCTACCGCCTGCACTACTTCCCCGAATCCGGCAACAGCTACAAGCTGGCGCTGATGCTGACGCTGTGCGGCGAGAGGTTCGAGCCGGTGTGGACCGATTTTGCCGGCGGAGTCACGCGCACGGCGGAGTGGCGCAAGGCGGTCAACGAGATGGGCGAGATTCCCGTGCTCGAGATCGACGGCGTGAAGATGACGCAGACCGCACCGCTGCTGCTCAAGCTCGCCGAGCGATATGGCCGCTTCGGCGCCGAGACCGAGGAAGAGAAGTTCGAGCTGCTGCGCTGGCTGTTCTGGGACAACCACAAGCTCACCGGCTACATGGCAACCTACCGCTTCATGCGGGCCTTCACCGAGAACTGCGACCCGCAGGTGCTGAAGCATTTCCGCCGCCGGCTCGAGGACTTCCTCGGCATTCTCGACGGGCATCTCCAGCACAACGCCTTCGCGATCGGCGCAAAGCCGACGGTCGCCGATATCTCGATGATGGCCTATCTACACTATCCGAGCGATGAGCACGGCTTTGACTTCGCCACGAGCCATCCCTCCATCCACGCCTGGCTCGGCCGCATGGCCGCGCTGCCCGGCTGGAGGCCGGCGTACGAGTTGCTGCCGGGCAAGCGGATGACGAATTACGCGAAGTGAAAGCTACCGGAGCGACAGCCAGCCCAGCGTGAACAGGACACCGCCGACGATGACGGCCATCGCGATCGCCCAGATGCTGACGCGGGCGCTGCCGGTGACCTGCTTGGCTTCCTCATTCTGCGCGATCTCGCGATTGCGCGCTTTGTTGGCGTTGCCCGTGTCCGTCATGGATCATCCAAATGTTGGTTAGGTCTAACGCGTCTTGATGAAGCACATGCCGATGCGGCGCGAGGCCGCGGCGGCCTGACAGGTGAGACCGTTAGCACAGGTCCATGACGTAAAACTCGCATCTCGCGTTCCCGATCCCGCATCGGCCAAGGAACAATGCGCGCCCCAGCCATCCTGATACTCGCTTCCGGCGAGCTCGCTGCTGCCGCGGGTCTGCGGCCGGCTGGCAAATCCGCGTGAGAAATCAGGGCGTTTGCTCGTGGCGAAGGCGGTCAGGATGTCGCGGCGGCGGAGCTGATCGCCCAGGAAATGCGGCGAGGCCGGCACGATGGTCGAATTGGACGGCTTGTCCGCCAGCCAGTCGACACCAGGGAAATGGAAGCCGCCGATGCCGCGGGTCTGGTGGCAGCCTGAGCAGGTGACGTCGTTGAGACGGCGCTGGAAGCCTGCGACCGAACGGATGTTCTGGGGGTCCCCGCGCGCGGCGGCCTGCTTCAACGCGCCGATCACGTCGTTGTCGGCGAAGACGGAATCGTTGCTGTCCTCGCCTTTTCCCTCTCCTTGCATCATGCCGTACTCCGGCTGCAGCGCGGAGGCATCGAGGCCGGCGGGCGTCGGCACCACCGCGGCCCTGGCCAGGAATCTTTCCGGGATCAGCACCGTGCCGCGGTCGAATTCGCGCAGATTCTCGGGTGCGAGCAGCCAATCCCTAAAATCGCGCCGCAGCGCTTCGCTGGCGAGGATGCGATCGCGGTCGATCTGATTTTCCAGCGTCCCTTCCGCGAACGTCTTCGTCGCGGCGTCGTATTTGAACACTTTGAGCAGATAGTCGGAGCGGAAATCGTGCAGCGGCGATTTCGGCGCGATCGAGATCTGGATGTTGGTCTCGATGCGATCGAGCGTGGCATCGTCCTGGCCGCCGATCAGCTCCTGCCAATTGCCGTTGTCGAGCCAGCGCCGCGCGATCTCGGCGCAGCTGATCGGCTTGCCGTTCCCATCCCTCTGGCGCGGATCGCGCGCTTTCATCACCAGGTTGAGCGTCATCGGCAGCCGCGTTGCGGTCTTGCCGCCGTCCGGCTTGTTGTCGAAACGCGCGAGACGATAGATCAGCCGGATCTCGCCGCAGGCTTCTTCGGCGGCGTAGGCGCGGTCCATGCGGTTGACGATGCCGACCAGCACGAAACGCGCGTCGGGGGAATTCAGGTTGGCTCGATCGAACAGCTGCACGTCAAAGCCTTCGCCGACGCCGATCGTCTCGGTCGGCCAGGCCGCCTTCTGCTTGGCGACATAGCGCTCGAATTCTGCCTCGATCGCCGGCGGAATGTCCTTGAGCTGCGACAGCCCCGAAAACAACAGGTCCGTCGTCAGCGGACGATCCGCCTTGCGCTCCGGCGCCACCAGGCGCGAGATCGTGAGAACGTCGCTCTCATCGAGCCGGCGCAGCAGATCGGGATCGGTGATCGCCGTGCCGCGCATCAGCTGCGTCGTCTCCGCGGCCCGAAGCGAAGGAGCACCGCCGAACAACACGGCGGCAGCAACAAGAATTCGCAATGCGCGGCTCATGCCTTAGGTAACACCGCGCCGGCATGC
Source organism: Bradyrhizobium sp. CCBAU 53351 (assembly GCF_015291745.1). Lineage (NCBI taxonomy): Bacteria > Pseudomonadati > Pseudomonadota > Alphaproteobacteria > Hyphomicrobiales > Nitrobacteraceae > Bradyrhizobium > Bradyrhizobium sp. CCBAU 53351. The sequence goes on along the minus strand of NZ_CP030059.1, from coordinate 1,395,346 downwards.
CTATTCAAGCAAAAAGGCGCCTCACATCGTGGTGAAGCGCCTCTTCGAAAGTCGGATATCGAACGCTCAGCGCGAGACGATCAGCCCCTTGCTGGTGACGACGACCCAGCGGCCATCCTGGCGACGGATCGCATCGACGCGACCAACGCCAGGGATGGGATCGCCGGGATAGACCTCGTAGAGCCCGTCGCGGCCCTCGATCAGCGCGCCGCCATTGGCGGCGTTGCGCAGCCGCCAGCCTTCGACCGTCGGCAGACGGCCGACCTCGGTCTTGGGCGCGGCGGCCACCGGGGCCGGTGCGGCGGCAGCGGTCGCAACCTGGGTCGGCGCGATCGAGCCGGTGGTTTCCTTCGCGGGCGCAGCAGCGGCCTGCGCGGGAGCGGCGGGCGGCGTGGCGCGAAGCTTGTCGACAGTCTCCGACAGCTTGGCGATCTTGGCGAGCGGCTCGCCTTGCGCCTTCTCGAGCTTGTCGAGGCGGTCATTGGCCCGGTTGAACTGGCTGACGCCCGTCTTGGCGCTGTGCTCGACATTGGCCTTGAGCGCGACGAGATCGGCGTCGATCCGCGCGACCGACGCATCGAGCGCGCTGGTGTCGGCGACCTGGACCGGCGCCTGCGCCGGGCTTGCGAAATGCATCATGCCGGCGGTTGCGAGCGCGCCGCTGATGGCGCCGACGCTGGCGGCGATCGCCACCACCGCGGCCATCGCCGACAGGCGGCGCTTGCCAGCGGCTTCGCGCGGCTCGTCCGCCTTCACATGCGGGGCGAAATTCTCGCGGTCCCAGTTGCGCTCCGAGGGCGCCATGACGATGAGCTTGCCGGGCTTCGGCTCGGGCTGGGTTTCAACCTTGGGCTCAACCCTGGCTTCGATCTTCGGCGGCTCGACCTTCACCGGGTCGGGTTTGGGCGGCGCCTCGTGGTCGGGCGCGATCGAGGGGGCGTCGATCCCGGCAGCCTCGACAGCCTGCGGCGCGGTCGTCCCGGCTTCGACGACGCTCTTGTCCTGGGCAGCCTGCTCAGCCATTGGTTCGCTCACAGTTCAAATACTCCGCTCTGGATTGACCTTTTGGTAACTTTCATTGCTTGCGAAATCCTTACCTTGGGACCCGCTTACCGAAATTTTAGGAAGTCATCCGGGGCTGAATTGAGCCGGGAAGATGGAACCGGTGTGGCGGGCGTGAAACAATTTGTAATCGGGGCAAGATGAACGGCGGCGGAATGCGAGCCAGGCGCCTTCACACATCACACTCCGTCACATCACGACCGGCGCATCCGGCAGCTCGTTCGGATGCGACGTGCCCGGCGGGAAATGCCGCGCCAGCTCGCGCGACACCGCTTCGATGCCGGTGATGACGCCGCGCTCGAACTGGCCGGCAGCGAACTCGGCCTCCATGGCGCGGCAGATGCTTTCCCAGCCCGCAGCGCCGACCTTCGCGTCGATGCCGCGATCGGCGACGATCTCGACATCGCGGTCGGCGAGCAGGAGATAGATCAGGACGCCATTGTTGTGCGTGGTGTCCCAGATGCGCAAATGCGAGAACACATCGAGCGCACGCGCGCGCGCCGGCTGGTTGCGGAACAAGGGGCGGCCGTCGAGTGCGCCTTCGACGACGAAGCGGACCTGGCCGGAATGGGTGGCTTCGCCAAGCTCGATCGCCTGCTCGATGCGGGCGAGCACGGCTGGCGGAAAGATCTGTTTGGCCTGCCAACGATGCTGCACGAGATGCCTAGCGATGCGTTTGATGCTCATGACCGCTACCAGCTCCCCGAGGCGCCGCCGCCGCCAAAACTGCCTCCGCCACCGCTGAAGCTGCCGCTGTCACTGCTGCTCGACGAACCGCTGCTCCAGCCGCCTCCCGAGCTCCCGCTCGACCAGGCGCCGCCGCGCGAGCGGCCCGTGCCCGGCGTGATCGCCGAAAACAGATCGGCGATGAAGCCGATGATGAAGCCGAGACCGCCCAGCGCGAGGGCCAGACCGAAAGATCCGAGAATGAACCAGGTCAGCGTCGCAATGATGCCCCCGGTCACCAGCGATCCGAGCAGCCGTCCCAGCATGGCGCGGAACGCGCCCCCGATGCCCACCGAGACGAACAGCGTGACGATAGCGAGCGGTGCGAGATCGTCGAGGTTGCCGAAGTTCACGGTCGGCGAGGGAACGGGCAAGGGTTCGCCGTCGATCACCCGGATCATCCGCTCGACGCCATCCGAGATGCCGCCGGCGAAATCGCCGTTCCTGAATTTCGGCGTGATGATCTCGTCGATGATCCGCCGCGAGGTGACGTCGGTGAGCGCACCTTCCAGGCCGTAGCCGACCTCGATACGCAAATGCCGGTCGTTCTTGGCGACGACGAGGATGGCGCCGTCGTCGATTTTCTTGCGGCCGATCTTCCAGGCCTCCGCGACGCGGATCGAGAACTGCTCGATCGTCTCCGGCTGCGTGGTCGGCACGATCAGGACCGCGATCTGGCTGCCCTTGCGCGTCTCGAAATCGCGCAGCTTTTGCGTGAGCAAGGCGACGTCGCTGCCGGAGAGCGTGCCGGTCTGGTCGACGACGCGGCCGGTGAGCTGGGGAACGGCGACGTCGGCGAAGACGGGGAACGCGAGGGCGAGGAGGAGTGCGAGAGTGAGGACGCACGAGGCGAGCACCGAATACGCCCGCCACAATCTCGCTGTCGTCGCCCGGCTTGACCGGGCGATCCCGTATTCCGGAGACGCCAGCGGGATACGGAGAAGCCGTGGCGTACTTGATTCCCCGCCTTCGCGGGGAATGACAGCAGTGGGTGAGGCCTGGCGCATTCGTGAAGCGGCGCGCTTACTTCGACGGCGCCGGCGCCGGATTGAAATCCACCTTCGGCGCGGTCGAGATCTCCTTCTCGTTCGCCACCGAAAAATTCGGCTTCTCCTTGTAGCCGAACATCATCGCGGTGAGGTTGCTCGGGAACGAGCGGATGGTGACGTTATAGTCCTGCACCGACTTGATGTAGCGGTTGCGCGCCACCGTGATGCGGTTCTCGGTGCCTTCGAGCTGCGACATCAAATCCTTGAACAGCGCGTCGGACTTGAGCTGCGGATAGTTCTCGGTGACAACCAGCAGCCGCGACAGCGCGCTCGACAACTCGCCCTGGGCAGCCTGGAACTTCTGGAAAGCGGCGGGGTCGTTCAGCACCTCGGGCGTTGCCTGGATGCTGCCGACCTTGGCGCGCGCATTGGTGACGCCGAGCAGCACGTCCTTTTCCTGCTGCGCAAAGCCCTTCACCGAATTGACGAGGTTGGGCACGAGGTCGGCGCGGCGCTGATACTGGTTCACGACCTCGGACCAGTTGGCCTTGATCTGCTCGTCCTCGCTCTGGATCGCGTTGTAGCCGCAATTGGTGAGGCTCAGCGAGGCCAGGGCCGCCAGCACGGTCAGGATCTTGCGCATCAAATTTCTCCCGGTGGAATCCGGCGCAAACTACCAGATGCGACCCGCAAGGCGCCAGACATCTTGCATCCCTCCCAAGGCGCGAAAAGCAGCCGACTGACGCAAGCCTCTTGCCTATCCCTGACCGACATAGTCAACTTGACGAAACAATTAAGACAGAACTGGGGGAAGCGCGATGACCTCGTTCGAGACCATCCTCGTGGAGCGGCCCGAGCCCGCTATCACAAGGGTCGTGATGAACCGGCCCGAGGCGCGCAATGCGCAGAACCTGCAAATGACCTACGACCTCAACGCCGCCTTCGACGCGGCGGTGCAGGATGATGCGGTCAAGGTGATCATTCTCGCCGGCAGCGGTCCGCACTTCTCCTCCGGCCACGATCTGCGTCCCGGGGGCAAGAACACCGCCGGGGTCGATTTCCCGCCGATCGGAAATTGGGGCGGCTTTGCCGAGCCGAATGCCCATGGCCGCTTCGCGCGCGAGCAGGAAATTTATCTCCAGATCACGCGGCGCTGGCGCAATCTCGCCAAGCCCACCGTCGCCGAGGTGCACGGCAAATGCATCGCCGGCGGGCTGATGCTGGCCTGGGCCTGCGACCTCATCGTGGCCAGCGACGACGCGCAGTTCTGCGACCCCGTCGTCACCATGGGCGTCTGCGGCGTCGAATGGTTCGTGCACCCCTGGGAGCTCGGCCCGCGCAAGGCCAAGGAGTTCCTGTTCACCGCCGACAGCTGGAGCGCGCAGGAGGCGCACCAGCTCGGCATGGTCAACCAGGTCGTGCCGCGCGCGGAGCTATCGTCGCGCGTGCTGGAGCTGGCGCGCCGGATCGCGGCGAAGCCGTCCTTCGCGCTGAAGATGACCAAGGAAGCCGTGAACCGTTCGGTCGACGTGATGGGCCAGCCCGCAGCGATCGATCAGGCCTTTGCTCTGCATCAGCTCTGTCACGCGCATAATCTTCAGGAGTTCGGCATGATCGTCGATCCTTCCGGCTTGCATCCCTCCGTGCGCAAGCCGCCGGCGGCGGAGTAAGAACATGGACCTCAATCTCAGTGACGAGCAGAAGCTGCTGCGCGACAGCGCGGAGCGCTTCGTGGCCGGCAGCTACCATGCCGATCACCGCCGCAAGATGGCGAACGATCCGCTCGGCTTCAGCCCTGCGGTGTGGAAACAGTTCGCCGAGCTCGGCTGGCTGGCGCTGCCGATCCCCGAGGAGTTCGATGGGCTCGGCGGCGGCGCGGTCGAGATCGGCATCCTGATGGAAGCGTTCGGCCGGGGGCTGGTGTCGGAGCCCTATGTCGCGACGGTGGTGCTGGGAGCCGGGCTGCTTGAAAGATGCGGTACGGCCGAGCAGAAGCAGGCGAGCCTGCCCAAGGTCGCCGACGGATCGCTGAAGCTTGCGTTCGCGCATTCCGAGCGCGCCGCACGGTTCGATCTCGCCAAGGTCGCGACATCGGCGACCAAGACCGCGCAAGGCTGGCGCCTGTCCGGCAGCAAGATTGCGGTGCTCGACGGCCATGCCGCCGACGAGATCATCGTCTCGGCGCTCGTCCACGACCATCACGGTCCTTCGGGGCGGATCGGCCTGTTCGTGCTGCCGGCGACGGCGCCGGGCCTTGCGATCTCCGACTACGCGCGCCTCGGCGGCGGACGGGCCTGCAACATCGAATTGTCGGACGTGCACCTGCCGGAAGACGCGCTGCTCGGCGACGGTCACGATGCGCTGCCGGCGATCGAATGGGCGGCCGATCGCGCCATGGCCGCGCTGGGCGCGGAAGCCGTCGGCATCATGCAGACGCTGCTAGAGACCACGCTCGACTACACCAAGATCCGAAAGCAGTTTGGCCGGCCGCTCTCCGCCAACCAGGTCATCCGCCACCGCCTCGCCGACATGGCCATGCAGGTGGACGAGGCGCGCTCGATGGCATTGCGGGCCGCGCTAAAGGTGGATGCTGCGCCGACCGAGCGCGCCCGCGCGGCTTCCGGCGCGAAGGCGAAGATCGGCAAATGCGCGCGCTTCGTCGGCGAACAATCGATCCAGCTTCACGGCGGCATGGGCGTCACCGAGGAGCTCGAGGTCGGCGCCTATTTCAAGCGTCTCGTCGCCTTCGACACGCTGTTCGGCGGCAGCGCGCATCACTATGCCCGCCACGCCGGGCTCGGCCGCAAAGCCTGACCCTGGGAGAGCCTCATGGACCTCACCTTCAATGCCGACGAGCGCGCCTTCCAGAGCGAGGTGCGCGGCTTCATCGCAAAGAATCTCACCGAGGAGATGAAGCGCGCGACCGCGCTGACGCCGTCGGTGTTCTCCGACCCCGATATCGGCATGGCCTGGCAACGCGCGTTGCACGCCAACGGATGGGGCGCGCCGGGCTGGCCGGTCGAATACGGCGGGCCGGCCTGGACCCCGGCGCAGCGCTGGATCTTCGAGACCGAATGCGCGCGGGCCGGCGTGCCCAATGTCAACGTGATGGGCGTGAAGATGGTCGGGCCCGTCATCATCGGCTTCGGCTCGCCGGAGCAGAAGAATTTTTACCTGCCACGAATCCTCTCCGGCGAAGACTACTGGTGCCAGGGTTATTCCGAGCCAGGCTCCGGCTCCGATCTCTCCTCGCTGAAGACGCGCGCGGTGCGCGACGGCGACGACTACATCATCAACGGCACCAAGATCTGGACCACGCATGCCCACCACGCCAACCGCATGTTCGCGCTGGTGCGCACCAGCGACGGCGAGCGTCAGCAGGACGGCATCAGCTTCATCCTGATCGACATGAAGACACCGGGCATCACCACGCGCCCCATCCTCACCATCGGCGGCGACCACGAGGTCAACCAGGTGTTTTTCGACGACGTCCGCGTGCCCGTGGCCAACCGCGTCGGCGACGAGGGCAAGGGCTGGACCTACGGCAAATACCTGCTCGAGTTCGAGCGCGGCTCGGGCATCGCATCGGCGAAGCTGCGCGAGGGGTTGAAGGCGATCGCGGACCTCGCCGAGTCTGATCTCACCGGCCGCGCCATCGACAGTCCCGATATCGCCAGCCGCATCTCCGAGGTCGAAATCGACATCGACGCGCTGGAGATGACCGAGCTGCGCGTGCTCTCGGCGCTGCAGACCGGGCAAAATCCCGGCGCGGTGTCGTCGATCCTGAAGCTGTGCAACAGCGAGATCAGGCAAGCCGTGACGCGGTTAGGCGTCGATGTGATCGGCCACGACGCCCTCGCCGTCGAGCCGATGCGTCCGCTCTACAGGCTCAATCACGAGCCGGCGACGCCTGAGGAGATGCTAACGGTGGTGCCCGAATATCTCAACGGCCGCGCCTACACCATCTTCGGCGGCACCTCGGAGATCCAGCGCGACATCATTGCGAAGATGATGCTGGGGATTTGAAGGCGGGCTACGCCGCGGAGTATTTTGCGAACTCTCGCGCTCCGATCTCCGCTGTCGTCCCCGCGAAGGCGGGGACCCATAACCACAGGGCGATGTGGTTAGGGGGACTCGGAATTACCAGCCACACGCCAAACGCCGCCCTGTGGTTATGGGTCCCGGGTTCGCGCTACGCGCGCCCCGGGACGACAGCTGCGTTTTGGGGCCACGGCGAAAGCTAACCAGCCTTCGCATCCCTGATCGCCTGCCACACCTTCTGCGGCGTCAGCGGCGTGTTCAGCTGGGTGATGCCGAGCTCGGCGAGCGCGTCCATTACGCCGTTGGTGACGCAAGGAGGGCCACCGATGGCGCCGGATTCGCCGCAGCCCTTGGCGCCGAGCGGATTGGTGCGGCAGGGCGCGGTGTCGTCCAGCGTCACCACGATCGGCGGCACGTCGTCGGCGCGCGGGATGCAATAGTCCTGGTAGCTCGCGGTGAGGAGTTGGCCGTCGGCATCGTAGGACACGCCTTCGTACAGCGCCTGACCGATGCCCTGCGCGACGCCGCCATGGATCTGCCCTGTCACCAGCATCGGGTTCACCGCGACGCCGACGTCGTCGACCGTGGTGTAGCGCACGACCTTGGAGACGCCGGTCTCCGGGTCGATCTCGACCTCGCAGATATGCGTGCCGTTCGGCCAGCTCGGGCCGTCCACTTCCCCTTCGGAATCGACGCTGAGCTTGGCGCCGCCCTCCTTCTCGGCGAGATCGAACAGGCTGATGCGGCGGTCGGTGCCGACCACGGTGAGCATGCCGCCCTGATACTCGATGTCCTCGATCGAAGTCTCCAGCACGTTGGCAGCCTTCTCGCGCGCCTTCTGGATCAGATCGTTGGAAGACACCGCGACCGCCGTGCCGCCGACGAACAGCGAGCGCGAGCCGACGCTGCCGAAGCCCATGGCGAGATCCGTGTCGCCTTGCACGACGTCAATCTTGTCCATGGCGATGCCGAGCGTGTCGGAGATCATCTGGGTGTAGGTGGTCTGCAGCCCCTGCCCCATCGCCATGGTGCCGGAATGAAGCACGATGCGCCCCTGAGAGGTCGCGTGCAGGCTGACCTTCTCGGTGTGGGCGCGGCCGCCGGTCCATTCGATGTAGGAGGTGAGCCCGCGCCCGTAGAGCAGGCCCTTCTTCTTCGCCGCCTTCTTGCGCGCGGCAAAGCCGTCCCAGTCGGCGAGCTTCACAGCGCGGTCGAGCATGTGCGCGAAGGCGCCGGAATCGTAGACCTGGCCGGCCGCGTTGGTGTAGGGCAGCTGCGCCGGCTTGATGTAGTTCGCTTTGCGGATCGCACGTGGGTCCATGCCGATCTTTCGCGCGGCGGCGTCGAACAGGCGCTCGACGATGAAGACGGCCTCCGGGCGGCCCGCACCGCGATAGGCCCCGACGGGCGCGGTGTGGGTCATCACCGACTGCACCTCGAAATGCACCAGCGGCAGGTCGTAAACGCCGGTCTGCACGAACGGCCCGAGCACCAGCGGGATGATGTTGGCCGCGCCCGAGGAATAGGCGCCGGTGCAGCCGATCGATTTGACGCGATAGGCCAGCACCTTGCCCTTTTCGTCGAGCGCGAAGGAGGCGGTCGAGGTCAGATCGCGGCCATGGGTGCCGCCGACGAATTCGTCGGTGCGATCGCCGCGCCAGCGGATTTTCTTGTTCAGCTTGGTCGCGGCATAGGCGACGATGCCGTCCTCGGGATAGAGATTGGTCTTCTGGCCGAAGCCGCCCCCGATGTCGCCGACCAGCACGCGCACGCTGTCCTTCGGGCGCTTGAGCACGGCCTCCGCCAACACGTCGCGGGTCGAGGCCGGCGTCTGCGACTGCACGTGCAGCAGGAGACGACCGCTCTTCTTGTCGATCTCGGCAATGGTCGAGCGCGGCTCCATCGCGGACGGAACGAGGCGCTGGCTGACGAGATCGAGCTCGACCGTATGCGCGGCCTTGGCGAAGGCCTCGTCGACCTTGGCGGCATCGCCGTAAGACATCGCGCCGACGATGTTGTCGGGCGCCTCAGGCCACACCACGGGCGCGCCGGGCTTGACGGCCTCGACCGGATCGACCACCGCGGGCTGCACGTCGTATTCGACCACGATCGCTTCGGCAGCGGTCTGCGCTTCGGCGCGCGAGGACGCCACCACGGCCGCGACAGCCTCGCCGGCGTAGCGCACGACCTCGTGGGCGAGCAGCCGGCGCGGCGGCACCGTCATCGGCTTGCCGTCGGGGCGCTTGAAGATGCTCAAGGTCGGGATGCTGCCGATATCGTCCTTGACGAGGTCGGCGCCGGTGTAGATCGCGGCAACGCCCGGCAGCGACGCTGCGGCGCTGGTGTCGATCGAGACGATCCTGGCGTGGGCATGCGGCGAGCGCAGCACATACAGCCACAGCGCACCGTCCTCTGGCTTGTCGTCGATGAACTGTCCCTTCCCGGTCAGCAGCCGCTGGTCTTCCAAACGCTTGACGGGCTGGCCCGCTCCGAAACGCAAATTGCCGGGAAGAATGTTCATTCCGTGAGGTCCTCAGGGTCTTTTCGAAACTGCGGGCAGCCTTTTAGCGGATCGATCAAAGGCATGCCAGCCGCGGTTTTGGGCGGCGAACCCACGGATTTGTCATGCCGGGGTAGCGGCTATGCCAGCTCCTTCAACGCCGCCTCGACGACCTTGCGCGCCTCTGCTGTCAGGGGGGCCTGCGGCGGGACGGGATCGCCGACATCGTAGCCCTGGATGGCGAGGCCCGCCTTGATGCAGGCGGCGAGGTTGAAGCGGGCGAAGGCCTCGTTGATGCGCCACAGCCGCCGCTGCAGCGCCATGGCCTCGTCCCAGCGGCCGGCCTTGCCGAGCTCGTAGAGCTCAACGCTCTGGCGCGGGATGATGCAGGCCGGGCCCGCCATCCAGCCGAGCCCGCCGATCAGCATCACCGCGGCCGGGATATGGGCGGAGGCCGAGAACACCCGCAAGGCATCGCCGCAGCGATTCATGATCGAGAGCAGCCGGCCGGTGTTGGTCGAGGCGTCCTTGATGTAGCCGATGCGCGGATGCTCGGCGAGGCGCGCGATGACGTCGAGGGTCAGGTCTGAACGCTGGAATTGCGGGTTGGTGTAGATGACGACGGGAATGTCGACGGCATCCGCAATGGCTCGGAAGTAGGATTCGACCTGGGCATCGGCAAGCGGGAAATACGCCTCCAGGATCGCCAGAATGCCGTCGGCGCCGAGCTTCTGATAGGCCTTCGCCTGCGCCACCGCGTCCGCCGTCGAGGTCGAGGCGACGCCGGCGATGACAGGCACCCGGCCTTTCGCGGCCTCGATCGTGGTCTGCACGACGGCCATCCGCTGCGCGGCACTGAGGTAGGCGAATTCGCCGGTCGAGCCCAGCGGCGTCAAGCCGTGCACGCCGGCGCCGATCAGATCGTCGCAGAGCTTGGCGAGCACTTCGGTGCGCACGCTGCCGTCGGCATCGACGGGAGAAACGAGGTAGGGGAAGACGCCGTGGAATTCGGACATGTCGGGGGCTCCGGAAGCTGGCACCCGACGGCTATTAGCAATGCCCGCCCCGGCGATCAAACCTTGAGCAAGCGCACTCGCGTGCCCCAGGGATCGACGGCCTCGAGGCCGCCCGCCAGCGCCGTGACCTTCACGCCCCCCTTGCGCAGGCGCTCTTCCTGGGCGGCGAGCAGCTCCTGCTTCGCCATCACCAGCGAGAACCAGGCGAGGCCGGTCGTGGACTCGTCGCGCTGGCCGGCACCCTGGCTCTGCCAGACATTCATGCCGAGGTGATGGTGATAGCGGCCCGACGACAGGAACGCCGCCCCGCTGCGGCTGCGGGTCGGATCGAGGCCAATCGTACCATGATAGAAATTGCCGGCCTGCGCGAGATCGCCGACCCGCAGATGCATGTGGCCGATGCGCAAGCCCTCCGGCGCCCCGGCATAATCGGGCACGCGCGTATTGGTCAGCGACAGCAGGTCGGGGATGTTGAGCTCGTCGGTCGCCATCTTGACGCTGCCTTCGCTCCATTGCCATTGCGAGGGATCGCGGTCGGCATAGACCTCGATGCCGTTGCCTTCGGGGTCGTCGAGATAGACGGACTCAGAGACGAGGTGATCGGCGAAGCCCGACAGCTTCACACGGTGCGAGGCGGCATGGACCAGCCAGCGCGCCAGATCCTTGCGGGTCGGCATCAGGAAGGCGGTGTGGTAGAGGCCGGCGGCGTTGCGCGGCTCGATGGCCGCATCGGGACGGGCCTCCAGTACCAAGAGCGTGATGCCAGATGTGCCGAGCTTCGCCGCGGTCGCCGAGCGCTCCATCACGGTGAGACCGATGACGTCGCGATAGTAGTCCGCGACCGTGTCGAGGTTCTTCACCCGCAGCGTCACCATGCCGACCCGCATCGGCGTGCGGCTGGCATAGGTCGGCCCGCCCTGCGGCGTGCCCTCGGCGAGCGCCGCCGCCGCGGCCGCCATGGCAAGCGAGGTGGCGCCGGCGAGTTGCAGCAGGGTACGGCGGGTGAGGTCGACGGTCATGAGGGCTCGCTGAAAACGTTTGAGGCCATGGGCGCAATTTTCGGATTGCTACACGTTCCCGTGAGGCGCTCCCAATCACATATTCGTCGGCAATGGTCTTGAAGAGGCCCGTCCGGTCCTGGCCACCCGGCCAGTTTCGCAATCGCCCGCGACATCCCAGATTGAGGACAACTTACAGGAGCCCACCATGACTGATCCTAGTCCCCTGTCCTCGCTATCGTCCGCCCTCGTGGACGTCGTGGCGCGCACTGCGCCCTCGATCGTCTCTGTGCATTCCTACCGCTCCCGCGCCACCGGCTTTGTCTGGAAGCGCGGCCTGATCATCACCGCCGACGAGGCGCTCGCCGACGAGGGCGAGGTCGAGATCGGCCTTGCCGACGGCAGCCGGGTCGCCGCCACCATCGTCGGGCGCGACCACACCACAGATATCGCGCTGCTCCGCGCCGACGTCGCGACGGTGGCGGTCAAGCTCGCCGCAACCGTCCCGCCACTGGGCGCGTTGGCGGTCGTGGTCGCCACCAACCGCGAGACGCCGAGCGCGGCGCTGGCGATGGTGTCGGCGTCCGGCAATGGCTGGCGCTCCTTGCGCGGCGGCGAGATCGATGCGCGGATCGAGCTCGACGTTCGCCTGCGTCCAGCCCAGCAGGGCGGCCTGGCGCTCGATGCATCGGGGCAAGCCTTCGGCATGGCCGTGCTCGGCCCGCGGCGCGTACTGGTGATCCCGGCCGCGACGATCGAGCGCGTCGCGGCACAGCTCGAGACGCGCGGCCGTATCGCGCGCGGCTATCTCGGCCTCGGGCTGCAGCCGGTGCGGCTCGACGACGGCGTCGGCGCGATGGTGATGAATGTCGACAAGGCCGGACCTTCGGCCGCAGCCGGCATCCGTCAGGGCGACGTCATCGTCGCGGTCAACGACCAGAAACTATCAGGCGTGCGCGCACTGTCGCGAACACTCGGTCCTTCGAGCGTCGGCGCGGTGGTCGATGTCGCGGCGCGCCGCGGCGGCGAGCCGGTCAGCTTCAAGGTAACGGTCGGCGAGAGGCCGGAGGCGTGAGCGAGGACAAGGCGCCGGAGATCGTGCTCGCCCTGGAGATCGACGACCCCGCCCTCGCCGATCGCCTGGCGGCCTTGCTCGGCAATGTCGCCGAGCTGCGCCTTGCCGTGCCCGGCGAGCAAGCCGCGGCAACGATCGTCGCGCGCCATCCCCGCGTCATGCCCGACGACATCGCGCTGACGCAGCGCGAGCTCGACGTGCTGGCGCTGATGGCCGAGGGCGCCTCCAACAAGATGATCGCGCGCCGGCTCGGCATCTCCGTGCACACCGTCAAATTCCATGTCGGCTCGCTGCTCGACAAGCTCGATGCCACCGGCCGCACCGATGCGGTGGCGCATGCGGCGCGTCGCGGCGTGATCGAGCTGTGACGGACTCTATGGTGCTGATGCCTTGGGGAAGCCGAGCTCGACAGCGAGCCCCGGTGCATTGTCGCGCAAGGCGATTTCGGCGCCATGAAGACGCGCGACCGCGGCGACGAGGCTGAGGCCGAGCCCGTTGCCCGGCGTGTAGCGGCTCTGTTCGAGCCGGTAGAAGCGTTTGAAGACGTGATCGCGCTGCTCGGCGGGAACGCCCGGGCCATCGTCGGCGATGGCGATCATCGCGCCGCCGCCGGTGCTCCGGCAGGTCACGGTCACCTGCCCGCCTTTGCAGCCATGCTTGATCGCATTGTCGACGAGATTGGCGATGGCATCGAACAGCAGGTCGCGATCGCCGGTGATCGGTACCTGGCGGTCTCCGGCCAGGCTGAGCTTGGTCGCAACCTGCTCGGCGGCGGCATCGTAGAGCTCGACCACCTCGCCTGCGATCTCGGCGAGGTCGAGCACGCGGAAAGCCCCTCGGCGGGCGCGGGTCTCGATCTCGGAGATCCGGGTGATGGACGCGAACATGCCGAGCACGGCATCGAGATCGGCGATGGTGTCGCCGATCAGCGCGGCATCGGCCTCGCTGTTGCGCGGCCCGTGATAAGCCTTTTCCAGCCGGCCGCGCATCCGCGTCAGCGGCGTGCGCAGATCGTGGGCGACGTTGTCGCTGACCTGCTTGACCTCGCCCATCAGCGTCTCGATGCGGTCCAGCATCTGGTTGAGGTTCTCGGCGACGCGGTCCCATTCATCGTTGCTGCCGCGCAAGGGGATGCGCTGGTCGAGGCCGGACAGCATGATGGCGCGGCTGGTGGCATTGATCTGTTCGATCCGCCCCACCGTGCGCCGTGTCACCAGCACGGCCGCGAGACCCGCGAGCACCAGCAGCAGCACGGCAACCGCCGCCATTGCGAGCTCGATCATCCCGGTGAAGCCGTCATGATCGACGGCGTGGCCGATCCGGCCCTCCACATAGGCGAGCGTGCCGAAATAGACATAGGCCATGATCGCTGCGACGATCAGCCCGAATGCCGCGATCGCGATCAGCGCCAGACGGAAGGTCGAGGAGCGGAGCGTCTTAGCCAGGAGCACGGAGGCAATATCCGATGCCGCGGATGGTGTGGATCAACGGATAGGCCTGGGCATCGTCGACCTTGCGGCGGACGCGTCCGACATAGACGTCGATGATGTTGGTGGAGGGATCGAAATGCAGGTCCCAGACGTGCTGGAGCAGCATCGCGCGGGAGATCACCCTGCCCTCGTTGCGCGCGAGATATTCGAGCAGCTGGAATTCGCGCGGCAGCAGCGAGATCGTGCGGCCACGGCGGCTCGCGCTGCGCGCGATCAGGTCGATGGCGAGATCGCCGACCCGCAGCAGCGTCTCCTTGGCGATGGTCTCGCTGCGGCGGCCGAGCGCCTCGAGCCGCGCCAGCAATTCGATGAAGGAGAACGGCTTGACGAGATAGTCGTCGCCGCCGGCGCGCAAGCCCCGCACGCGGTCGTCGACTTCGCCGAGCGCCGAAATAATCAGGAACGGCGCGGCGACGCCGTCATCGCGCAATTGCCGCATCACGCTGATGCCGTCGATGTCGGGCAGCATCCGGTCGATCGTGATCACGGCATAATCGCGCGCGGCGCCGTGGCTCAGGGCTTCGCGCCCCGTCGCTGCAAGATCGACGTCGTAGCCGGAGGTCGTCAATTCCTCGACGAGCTGGCCTGCGGTTTCCGGATCGTCCTCGACGACCAGGATGCGACGGTGACCTCCGGTCATGCAAAACTCCGCGCGACGATCGCCACCAGACTATCCCGTTCCGGGGCTGGACGGAACCGCCCGGTGGCGACCGCGACAATGGTGCGGTACGGCAATGCGACTACCAATAGTCTCCGCACACATTGACCCATTGCCATCCATAGGGTGTCCAGCTCCGGCGCCAGCAACCATCATTGTAGCCCGCGTAGAAATAGGGAGCGCCGAAGACGGCGAAATGGCGGAAGTGATGATGGCGGAAGGCGTGATGTCCGTGCCAGCCGGCACCAGCGAAGCGCGGCCCGATCGCGGCATGCGCAAAGCGTGCGCCGCCGAAAGCCGGACCGCCGGCATGGGCGAAGCGCGCGCCGCCCATCCCGCCGACATGCATGCCGCCGGCGAAATGGCCACCGCCACCGAAATGTCCGCCGCCGAAGCCGCCATGCCCGCCGCGTGCGAACACGGGTGAAGCGACCGCCATCACCGCGGTGATCGCCGCCGCCGTGAGACCCGTGAGAAGCCTGTTGTTCATCGAACCATCCTCCTTGCGGTGCGGCGGTCTTGACGCCGCACGAGGACAATCAGATGAAAGAAAGGGACTGGCCGCTTCAACTTACAAACGCGCCAGATTCTGACGCGGATGTCAGGGAGAGAGCGCGCTCCGACCTCTTCCCGCAGAAGGGCGGGGAGAGTTAAGAAGCTACACCCTTTTCCCGCCGTTCTTCTCGGCTGCGCGGCGCAGCGCTTCGGCGAGGGCGCCGCCGCCACCGGACGACTCCTGCTTGCGCGGCGCAGACGAAGTCATCCGGCTCGCATTTCGCGAGCTGTTGTCGCGCTGCATGCCGGGGGCGTCCTTCTTGGCGCCGACTTCGTCGTCGAGGCGCAGCGTCAGCGAGATGCGCTTGCGGGCGACCTCGAAGTCCAGCACCTTCACCTTGACGATGTCGCCGGGCTTCACCACCTCGCGCGGATCCTTGATGTAGGTCTTGGACATCGCCGAGATGTGCACGAGGCCGTCCTGGTGCACGCCGATGTCGACGAAGGCGCCGAACGCGGCGACGTTGGTCACGGTGCCCTCGAGGATCATGCCCTTCTTGAGGTCCTTGATCTCCTCGACGCCCTCCTTGAACACGGCCGCCTTGAACGCGGGACGCGGATCGCGGCCCGGCTTCTCCAATTCCTTCAAGATGTCGGTGACGGTCGGCAGGCCGAAGGTCTCGTCGACGAAATCCTTCGGCTTCAGCGTGCGCACGATCTCGCTGGAGCCGATCAGCGCCTTGATGTCGCTCTTGGTGGCCGCGAGGATGCGGCGCACCACCGGATAAGCCTCCGGATGCACGCCCGAGGCATCGAGCGGGTCCTCGCCGCCGAGGATGCGCAGGAAGCCCGCGCACTGCTCGAACGCCTTCGGCCCGAGCCGCGGCACCTCCTTCAGCGCCTTGCGCGACTTGAACGGGCCGTTGGCGTCGCGGTGCGCCACGATGCTCTGGGCCAGACCTGAGCCGACGCCCGACACGCGCGCCAGCAGCGGAGCGGAGGCGGTGTTGACGTCGACGCCGACGGCGTTCACGCAATCCTCGACGACGGCATCGAGCGACTTGGCGAGCTTGGCCTGGCCGAGGTCGTGCTGGTACTGGCCGACGCCGATCGCCTTGGGCTCGATCTTGACGAGTTCGGCCAGCGGATCCTGGAGCCGGCGCGCAATCGAGACCGCACCGCGCAGGGTGACGTCGAGGCCCGGCAACTCTTCCGAGGCGAAGGCCGAGGCCGAATAGACCGACGCACCGGCTTCCGACACCACGATCTTGGTCATCTTCAGCTCAGCGAGGCCCTTGACGAGATCGCCTGCGAGCTTGTCGGTCTCGCGCGAGGCGGTGCCGTTGCCGATCGCGATCAGCTCGACTTTATGCTTCATCGCGAGTCGCCCAAGCGTCGCGAGCGACTCGTTCCATTGCCGCTGCGGCTCGTGCGGATAGATCACGGCGGTATCGACCACCTTGCCGGTCGCGTCGGTGACGGCGACCTTGACGCCGGTGCGGTAGCCGGGATCGAGCCCCATGGTGACACGGGTGCCGGCCGGCGCGGCCAGCAGGAGGTCGCGCAGATTGGAGGCGAACACCCGCACCGCCTCGGTCTCGGCGGCGTTCCACAGCCGCATGCGCAGGTCGATGTTGAGATGCACCTGGATCTTGGTGCGCCAGGCCCAGCGCACGGTGTCGATCAGCCAGCGATCCCCGGCGCGCTTGAGATCGGCGATGCCGAAACGCTTCATGATCTTCAGTTCATAGGCGCTCGGCACGCCCGGTGGCGGCGCCTCGGCCTCGGCCTGGATTTGCAGGTCGAGGATCTCTTCCTTCTCGCCGCGGAACATCGCGAGGATGCGGTGCGAGGGGAGTTTCGTCAGCGGCTCGGAGAAGTCGAAATAATCGGCGAACTTTTCGCCCTCGGTCTTCTTGCCGTCGCGCACCTTGGAGGCCATGCGCGCATTGGTCCACATCTCCTCGCGAAGCGCGCCGATCAAATCGGCGTCCTCGTCGAAGCGCTCGACCAGGATGGCGCGGGCGCCGTCGAGCGCAGCGGCGGCATCGGCCACGCCCTTCTCGGCATTGACGAAGCCTTCGGCCACGACCTTCGGATCGTTGGTCGGCTCCGCCATCAGCTGGTTGGCGAGCGGCTCGAGCCCGGCCTCCTTGGCGATCTCCGCCTTGGTCCGGCGCTTCGGCTTGAACGGCAGATAGATGTCCTCGAGGCGCGCCTTGCTGTCGGCGGCCATGATCGAGGCTTCCAGCGCGGCATCGAGCTTGCCCTGCTCGCGGACTGATTCGAGGATGGCCTTGCGGCGGTCTTCGAGCTCGCGCAGGTAACCCAGGCGCTCCTCCAGGGTGCGCAATTGCGCGTCGTCGAGCGCACCGGTCGCTTCCTTGCGGTAGCGCGCGATGAAGGGAACCGTGGCGCCGCCGTCGAGCAGCGTCACCGCCGCCTCGACCTGCTCCGCCCGAACCCCAAGCTCCTGCGCAATTTTCTGGTTGATATTTGCCACGCGAGAATCCCTCTATCCAAGCCCCCCGTGCGGCGGCGAACCACCGGCCACGGGACGCCGCTTATGGACCAACCGGGGTTGATTCATCAAGGTACGGCGGAGGGCCGTCGACAAGGGATTTTTTGTCGAGATGATGCGATCTCGCCACATTCGTGGGGACGGCGGCGCAAGCGTTGCTGTGCTCGCGTGTCCCGGACGCGCTGCAACGCCCTTGGCGTTGCGGCGCAGAGCCGGACCCAGAAAGCGGCCCGGCACGGCGACATGGGCCCCGGCTCTGCAGCGCACCGCACCGGACGATGCTTCACATCGCCGGCACGCTGCGCTGCGTCCGGGGCACGAGAGAGGATCTGGCACTCGCTCTGTCCACGCCGTCATTGCGAGCGCAGCGAAGCAATTCTCCCGTCGTGAAGGATCGTAGACAGCCCTGCGCTTTGCCCACCCTGCGATGCCCGCAGTTGTGACACGCAGACACGGCCTCCTCGTGGCCCTTCCGACGCCGGCCGGGTTGCAACGATCGCACCACTGCCGGATCGAGACGCAGTCTCGCGACCCCTCCGCCCTGCGCAACCCTGCCCCTCGCGCCCGCTCAGTTGATTCAGGCGGTCCCTTGCGAAGAAGGTGGCGCCGCACCTTGAGGAGATCAGGACTTCATGACCTTGCCGATGAGCTGGACGGAATGGGCACAGCACGATGGCGTCGCGCTGGCGGGGCGCGTCCGCAAGGGTGAGCTGACGGCGCAGGAGCTGGCGCGCCAGGCCGCCGCGGGGGTCGCCAAGGTCAATCCGGCGCTGTCGGGCGTGGTCGAGCTGTTCGAGGACGTGATCGCCGATCCCGCGAAGGACGGCGCCAATCTCGCAGGTCCCTTCGCCGGCCTGCCCTTCCTGATGAAGGACCTCGGGCCGACCATGAAGGGCCGGCTGCAGGAAATGGGCTCGCTGTTGATGCGCGGCAATCGCGCCGCGGCCGATACCTTCCTCACCGGTAAATTCCGTCAGGCCGGACTCAACCTGATCGGGCGCACCACCACGCCGGAATTCGGCGTGTGCTCTTCGGCCGATAATCCCGCCGTTTACGTCACGCGCAATCCCTGGAATACCGATTACACCACCTGCGGCTCGTCGGCGGGCAGCGCGGCGATGGTTGCCGCTGGCGTGGTGCCGATCGCGCATGCGACCGACGGCGGCGGCTCGATCCGGATTCCCGCCGGCGTCAACGGCAATATCGGATTGAAGGTCTCGCGCGGCGTGTTCTCGCTTGCGCCGCACATGTCCGATCTCACCGGCCTCGTCTCGATCCAGGGCTGCCAGTCGCGCAGCGTGCGCGACACCGCCGCCTTCGTCGATCACGCGCGAGGACCCGCGCCCGGCGAGTTCATGCCGTTCTGGACCACGGCGCAGCCTTATACCGAGATGATCAAGCGTGATCCGTCGAAGCTGCGCATCGCGCTGTCGCACACTTGGGGCGACTACAAAGCGACGCCGGAGCTCGCGGCCGAGCTGGAGAAAGCCGGCCGCTTCCTCGAAGGCCTCGGCCATCACGTCGACCATGCGCTGCCGGAGATCGACCTTCCCGCCGCCTTCGCCGCGCAGACCACCTGCTACATCAGCAATTTCGCCGTGGTGATCTCCAACATGCTGGCCGCACGCGGGCTGGAGAAGCCGCCGGAAGATCTGATCGAGCCCATGAACATCCGGATCTGGGAAGCCGGCCGGCACACGACCTTCGCCGAGCGCGCGAAGATGCAGGGCGTGTTCAACACGACCTCGCGCGGCTTCGGCGCCTTCTTCGAGCAGTGGGACGTGATCCTGACTCCGATCACCGCGCTGCCGACGCCGAAGGTCGGCACGAAGGAATATCTCACCATCTCCGACAATCCCGATGTGCGCGACTGGTTCGACAATCTCTGGCGCTTCTTCGCCTTTACCCCGCTCGCCAATCTCTGTGGCATGCCGGCGATCTCGATGCCGATGGCAGCCCAGGAGCACGGCCTGCCGCTCGGCATCCAGGCCATCGCCAAGCAGGCCAATGACGGCCTGCTGCTGCAGCTCGCCGCCCAGATCGAGCGCGCACTCGACGGCAAGTGGAACGGCGGCAAGAAGCCGAAGGTGCATGTGGGCTGAGGCGGAGCCGGTCCACCTCGCGTCGTAGCCCTGATGGAGCATGCTCCATCAGGGCTACGCCCCATCAAAAACGCCGATCTCAGTTCTTCACCGCCGGAATCTCCTCCGCTGCCGGCTGCTGCTGGCCCTGCTTGTACATCGCCAGCGCTTTTTCGAGGGCCTCACGCAGCGCCAGCGCCGCGGCGACGCTGCAACGCAAGTGAGCGGTCTGGACCACGTCGACCCTGACGGCGGCGCCGACCGGCATCAGGAGGTTTGCGGCGAGCTCGATCTGGATCGCACCGTTGTGATGGCCGAAGCAGGACGCGCCGTCGAAATAGATGATCGGCGCCCGCTCCGAGCTGGAGGTCGAAATGGTGACGGGCCCCTGATTGGCGGCGGGCGTTTCGGGGTCGGCCATGGGCACTCCTTGCAGCTAACGACGAACGAAGCACCCACCATCGGCGCTTCGGTCCGCTCTGTCGAGGCCCATTCGGGGTTTTGCGCGGCGGCCGACACTGGTCTAGAACGTTCCCATGAGCACCATATCGACCACGCTCCCATTCGACGAACTCGCCGAGGCGATCAAGGGCCGCCGCTCCGATTACGGCCACATCAGCGGGCTGCAGCTCGACCGCTTCGCGCCAGCCGAGGCTTGGTCCAGCCTGCCCTATCGTCCCGTCTTCGTCGGCGACACCGAGACCGGCGTGCTGCACGGAGGCGTCGTCACCGCGATGCTGGACGAGAGCTGCGGCATGGCGGTGCAGCTCGCGCTCGACGGCACGCGCGCGATCGCGACGCTCGATCTGCGCATCGACTACCAGAAGCCGGCGACACCCGGCCTCGACATCAAGGCGCATTCGGTGTGCTACCGCACCACGCGCTCGATCGCCTTCGTGCGCTCCACCGCCTATCAGGAATCGGAAGACGATCCGGTGGCGACCGCGACCGCCTGCTTCATGATCGGCGCCAACCGGACCAACATGCTCGCCGATCGCAGGATGAACGCGCTGGACATACCGGCGCTGGAGACGCCGGAGGATCCGGACGGGCCGTTCGCGCGCAGCCCGTTCGCGCGTTGGCTCGGCATCCGCGTCAACGCCGACGGCACGCTGACGATGCCGTTCTCGCCAAAGATCATCGGCAACCCGATCCTGCCCGCGATCCATGGCGGCATGACCGGCGCCTTTCTCGAGACCACGGCCGTCATCGGCGTCGGGCGCGAGCTCGGCACCGCCGCGCCGCCCAAGCCGATCGGGCTCACCGTCAACTACCTGCGCTCCGGCCGCGCGCTCGATACGTTCGCCAACGTCTCGATCGTGAAGCAGGGCCGTCGCATCGTCGCCTTCGAGGCGCGCGCCTGGCAGGACGATGCGGACAAGCCGATCGCCACCGCCTTCGGTCATTTCATGCTGCGCCCGACGCCGGGAAGTGACGAGGAATAAGCGCCTTTTGACTTGACGTCTGCGGCTGCGGCCACAACGATAGCGCGTCCCCGCGAGAGGTATTGAATTGCGGCATCCGCTCGACATCGTCGCCATGTTCGCCGCACTCTGGCTGCTGGCCTCGATGATGCTCGATGCGTTGACGCCGAAGGAGCTGACCGCGATCATGATCGCCGTCGCGATCGGCCCCGCGATCATCATCACCGCCGTATTCTACTACTTGCGCTGCCCGCGAACCGACTTCGCGGTGATATTCGCCGCGCTCTGGCTGATCTCGGACATCGCCATCGCCTTCATCTCGCCGAAGGAGCTGCCGCATCTCCTGATCGTGCTCGGCTTCGTGCCGGCCCTGCTGATCGGCAGCGTGCTGCACTGGCAGCGCTTCCAGCGCCGCCACGAGCAGCTGCCCGCGCCGTCGGTGAAGCGGGGCTAGCGCGGCAAGAGGTTCGTCTTCGCAAGATCAAGCACCTCGTCGCCGCGGCCGTTCATCACCGCGCGCAGCACCCAGAGGCTGAAGCCCTTGATCTGCTCGGTGGTGATGGTCGGCGGCATCGACAGCTCCTGCTTGGCGGTGACGACGTCGAGCAGGGCCGGCCCGTCATGCGCCAGCATCTCCTTGACCGCGCCGGGAAGCTCGCCCGGGTCCTCGACGCGTTTCGCAAAAATGCCCATCGCGCGCGCCATCGCGGCGAAGTCCGGATTCTTGAGATCGACATTGGTGTCGACGAAGCCCGCCGCCTTCATCTCCAGCGCGACGAAGCCGAGCACGCCGTTGTTGAAGACGACCACCTTCACCGGCAGCCTCTCCTGCGTCAGCGTGATCAGATCGCCCATCAGCATGGTGAAGCCGCCGTCGCCGGAGAGCGAGATCACCTGCCGGCCGGGCTGCGCCGCCTGCGCGCCGATCGCCTGCGGCATCGCGTTGGCCATCGAGCCGTGCACGAACGAGCCGATCAGCCGGCGACGGCCGTTCATGCCGAGATAGCGCGCGGCCCATACCGTCGGCGTGCCGACATCGGCGGTGAACACGGCGTCGTCGCCCGCGTGGTCGCTGACGACCTTGGCGAGATATTGCGGATGGATCGGCTTGCTTCCCGGCGTGCCCCTGGCGAGCGAGTCCAGCCCCTCGCGCGCCTTCTTGTAATGGGCGACGGCATCGTCGAGATGCTTGCGCAGCGTCTTTGATGTCAGCAGCGGCAGCAGCGCCTCGATAGTCAGCTTGACGTCGCCGACGAGGCCGAGATCGATCCTGCAGCGTCGCCCCAGATTTTCCGGGCGGATGTCGATCTGCGCGACCTTTGCATCATCGGGGAAGAACTGCTTGTAGGGAAAATCGGTGCCGAGCATTACCAGCGCGTCGCAGGCGTGCATGGCGGCATAGCCCGAGGAGAAGCCGATGAAGCCGGTCATGCCGACGTCGTAGGGGTTGTCGTATTCGACATGCTCCTTGCCGCCAAGCGCATGCACGATCGGGCTCTTCAGCGTCTCGGCGAGCTGCATCAAGGGCGCATGCGCGCCGGCGCAGCCGCGCCCGCAGAACAGGGTGATGCGCTCGGCACTGTTCAGGAGATCGGCCAGCGCCTGCAGCTCATCCGCCTGCGGCACCACTTTCGGCGCCGCCACGCTGAGGCCGCGCGTCGTCGACGGCGCGCGCTTGGGTGGGCTGCGGAACGCAACGTCGCCGGGCATGGCAACGACGGCGACACCGCGCAGTCCTACCGCCGCGCGGATTGCATTCTCCAACACGAAAGGAAGCTGGCTGGGATCGGAGACCAGCTCGCAATAATGGCTGCATTCGCGGAACAGATTTTGCGGATGGGTCTCCTGGAAATAGCCGCCGCCGATCTCGGCCGTCGGGATCTGCGCCGCGATCGCCAGCACGGGGAGGCGGCTGCGATGCGCGTCGAACAGCCCGTTGATCAGATGCAGATTGCCGGGACCGCAGGAGCCCGCGCACACCGCAAGGCTCCCGGTCACCTCGGCTTCGCCGGCGGCGGCGAACGCTGCGACCTCCTCGTGGCGGACGTGGATCCATTCGATGGTGCCGCGGCGGCGCAGCGCCTCGGTCAGGGCGTTCAGGCTGTCGCCGACGATGCCGTAGATGCGCTTG
This sequence comes from Bradyrhizobium sp. CCBAU 53351, assembly GCF_015291745.1. Classification (NCBI taxonomy): domain Bacteria; kingdom Pseudomonadati; phylum Pseudomonadota; class Alphaproteobacteria; order Hyphomicrobiales; family Nitrobacteraceae; genus Bradyrhizobium; species Bradyrhizobium sp. CCBAU 53351. The sequence continues at coordinate 1,372,139 of NZ_CP030059.1, read as the reverse complement.
ACGCCGGCCTGTTCGAGCGTTGCCACGAACAGATCGGCTACGTTGTTGATCGCCATGTCGGTCTCCTGCTTCGGCCGGTCACATACCACGACGCGCGAATGTCAGCATCGCGGCACGATGTGGCACAATAGGCCATGTCAGGATCACAGCTAGTTTATTGCCGGCTCAGTCTTTCGCAATCGCCCGATCGTAGGCTTCGGTCGTCGCCTTCGCGCGGGCAGCGACTTCGGCTGCCGTCATGCCGGGCTTGTAGAGGCTGGAGCCGAGCCCGAACGCGGTCACCCCGCCCTTGATGTACTCGGCAAAATTCTGGTCTGACACCCCGCCGACGGCGGCGATCATCACGCCTGACGGCAGCACGACGCGGATCGCGGCGATGCCGGCGACCCCTAGCACGCTTGCCGGAAAGAATTTGAGGCCCGATGCGCCGGAGCGCGCGGCCACCAGAGCCTCGGTCGGCGAGAACACGCCGGGCAGCGTCACCATGGCGTATTGATGCGCGCGCACGAGCACCTGCGTGTCGACATTGGGCGAGACCATCAACTTGCCGCCGACGTCGTTGAGGCGATCGACATCCGCGGTGGTCAGCACCGTGCCGGCGCCGATCAACACGCCTGGCGGGGCCTGCTTCACGGCCGTTGCGATGGAACGGAACGGATCGGGTGAATTCAGGGGAATCTCGATCGCGGTCATGCCGGCTTCGATCAGCACGCCGACGATGGCCTCGGTCTCCCCGGGCTTGACGCCGCGCAGGATCGCGACCAGAGGCCGCTGCATCGGCGGAAAGGGAATGGTCATCTCAAAATCCTTCTACCTGGTCCAGATCGTGGCAGCCGCCATCGACAGTCCGCGGCGGACCGCTTCATCCGCATCGACCGGCTGCACGGTGACCGACAAGGCGTCGAAGGCGTGCCGATACAGCGTCGCGAGCCGGCCCGACGCAATCAACGCAACACCCGCCTGCGGCACGGCGCCGGACAGCCCTGCCGCGAGCTCGACGCCAATCAACGTGCCCGACAGCGTCTCGCGCGCGGCGGCCGGCGTGCCGCCGAACAGCAGCTGACGCGAGCGCGCACCGAACAACAGATTGGCGGCGAAGGCCGGCGCCGCATACGCGGCCTTGACCGCCGCCTTGAAGCTCGCGACATCCTCGGCCTCATCGGCGCCCGCGACCGCGAACGACAGGATGGTCTCGCGCGAGACCACGCTGAAGAGCTCGCCGGTCATGAAGGTGGAGAAGCGTTCGACGATGCCGCCCCTGACACGCACCCATTTCGAATGCGTGCCGGGCATGCAGACCAGCGCCTCGCCGGCGGCTTCGAAGCCCAGCGCGCCGAGCAGTTGCGTTTCCTCGCCGCGCATCACGTCCGGCGCGCTGGCGTCGCGCTGCGCGATGCCCGGCAGGATGCGGATGTCGCGCGCCTCGCCGGGGACGCGCACGGCCTGTTTCAGGACGGCCGCGAGCGGCGCCGGCGTGTCGACATAGCCGGCTTCGACCCAGCCGGTCTTGGCACCGGCCATGCCGCAGACGAGAACCGGCAGATGATCCGGCGCCTCGACCGCCGCGAGATGCGATTGCAGCACCGCGGGAAAGCCGGTCTTCGCCGCGGCCAACATGCCTTCATCGCTGCGGCGTTCAGCCAGCACCTGGCCGGCATGATCGACCAGCCACAGCCGAAAACTGCTGGTGCCCCAGTCCACCGCGACATAAGCGGGTTCGGTCATGCGAAACTGTCCTCGTCTCACGGCCAAGTTCACGTCTCACCTGCAAGACGCCGTCTCGCGACAATGAGACGGTCTCCTGCGGGTGTTCGTCGAGATACCGGCTATTGCGCGGGCAAACCAGCCCTTTCTCGCCAATTTCAGGCTGCAAGGCGCTGGCACAGCGCTTGCTGAACCCTTCCCCACTCAACGCCGTCAACGCGCGCCAAGACGCGTCAACATCAGATGAGGAAACCCATGGAGATCGGCTATTTCACGATGCCTTCGCATCCGCCGGAGTGCGGCCTGAAGGAAGGGAACGACTGGGACCTGCAGGTCATGCGCTGGCTCGACGAGCTCGGCTACCAGGAGGCCTGGGTCGGCGAGCACCACACCGCGCCGTGGGAACCCAATCCCACGCCGGACCTGTTGATCGCGCAGGCCTTGATGCAGACCAAGAGACTTCGCATCGGACCGGGCGGCTTCCTCTTGCCCTATCATCACCCGGCCGAGCTCGCCAACCGCGTCGCGATGCTGGACCATCTCTCCGAGGGCCGGCTCAATTTCGGCGTGGCCGCGTCGGGGCTGCCGAGCGACTGGGCGATGTTCAACGTCGACGGCATGAGCGGACAGAACCGCGACATGACGCGCGAGGCGCTGGAGATCATCCTGAAGATGTGGAGCGATCCCGCGCCCTGGACCTACAAGGGCAAGTTCTGGACGGTGACCAAGCCGGACACGATGTTCGACTTCCTCAAGCCGCACATCAAGCCGCTGCAGGCGCCGCATCCGCCGATCGGTGTCGCGGGCCTCTCGAAGAACTCGGACACGCTGAAGCTCGCCGGCGAACGCGGCTTCATCCCGATGAGCCTCAACCTCAACCCGGCCTATGTGGGCAGCCACTGGGATTCGGTCGAGATCGGCGCGGCCAAGACCGGACGCAAGCCGAACCGGGCGGACTGGCGCCTCGTGCGCGAGGTGTTCGTCGCCGACACCGACGAGGAGGCCTGGAGGCTCTCGACCGGCGACATGATGGGCCGGATGATGGGCGAGTACTTCCTGCCGCTGCTCGGCCATTTCGGCTTCAAGGACTATCTGAAGCACGCGCCCGACGTGCCCGATAGCGACGTCACCGTCGAATATTGCGCCAAGCGGAACTGGATCGTCGGCTCGCCGACGACGGTCGCCGAGAAGATCGAGAAGATCTATGACGAGGTCGGCGGCTTCGGCGTGCTCTGCGTGTTCGGCTTCGACTACAAGCACAAGGCCGAAGCCTGGCACCACTCGCTCTCGCTCTTGAAGAACGAGGTGATGCCGCGTCTTGCGCATCTCGGCTCCGCGAAGAAGGCGGCTTGACGCATCGCGGGTGCGGCGCAATCGTGCCGCACCCGCTTCCATTTTCGGAGATGTCCGCGTGAGCGTCGACACGAAGGATTTCAAGCAGGCGATGCGCCAATGCGCCGGCGCCGTGGCGCTGGTGACGGTGGGGGCCGAGCACGGCAAGCGCACCGGCCTGACGGTGACCTCGGCCTGTTCGCTGTCGGACAGCCCGCCCTCGCTGATCGTCTGCGTCAACCGCAACGCCAGCGCCCATGCGCGCATCCGCGAGGAAGGCGCGTTCGCGATCAACTTCCTGCACGAGGATCACGCCCTGCTCGCGCTCACCTTCAGCGGCCAGAAGGGCGTCAACGGCGACGACCGCTTTGCCTTCGGGCAGTGGACGCGCGGGGTCACAGGCGCGCCGGTGCTGACGGACGCAGTCGCCGCGTTCGACTGCGTGCTGACGCGGGAGTTCGAGACGACGACGCATTCGATCTTCATCGGCGAGGTCCGCGGCGCAACGCATTCCGACCGAGCCGCGCCGCTGGTGTACTTGCGCAGCAGCTTCCACGCGCCTCGCGAGATCCGCGGCACCGTGACAGTGGGCGACCTTGATTCACGGCATCTGAGCTGGAGTGATTTTTCCTGAACTTCACCCTATCGCGCGACGAAGCAATTTGTCTGAGGCTCCCATGAGCGCGGACGCGTAGGTCGGCTCCTTCGACGACGGGCTCGACAAGATGGCCTTCGCCTTGTTGTTGAACATCGCGCCGCTGCGGCCATTGAGATCGTGCGACACCAGCAGCGGTACCAGCCGCTCGGCATAAATGTCGGGCTCAACCATCATGAAGCTGGTCAGCCGCTCCACGACGGCGAACAACATGCGCGACCCGAGCAGATTGGCGCGGCCACAACACTGATGACAATAGACGCCCGCACCGCGGACGCTGTGCGGGCCGATGAATGTGATGACCGCCGTCCTCAAACGGCAGCCGTCGCGCCCAATGCGGGATAGTCGGTGTAGCCCCGCGCGGCACCGCCGAAGAACGTGGTCCGATCGGCCTCGTTCAGGGGCGCACCGGATTTCAGGCGTGCGATGAGGTCTGGATTGGCCAGGATCATCTGGCCGTAGGCCTCCAGATCGGCCAGTCCCGCGCCGACGTCTGAGCCGATACGATCGCGCGGACGCCCGGGCCTATTCACGATCAGCTTGCCGCTCCACAGCTTGCGGAGATCGGCCAAAAGACCGTCGTCGCCCTGATGCATGATGTGCAGATAGGCGAGCGAGAGCTTGTCGAGCTCGCCGACCAGATAGCGATAGAGGTCCGGTCCTTCGGCGCCTTCGTTGATGCCCCACATCGTGATACCCGGTGACAGGCGGATCGCCGTCTTGTCCGCACCGATCTCCCTGGCGATGGCGGCCGCAACCTCGATGGCGAAACGTGCGCGGTTTTCGATTGAACCGCCATACGCATCAGTGCGGGTATTGGCGCTCGGCGCGATGAACTGCTGCACCAGATAACCATTCGCTCCATGGATTTCGACGCCATCAGCGCCTGCCGCAATGGCGAGACGCCCGGCGTCGCGGAAGTCGGCGACGCTTCGGCGCACTTCGTCGGTCGTGAGCGACCGCGGCTGCGGAATGTCCTGCATGCCCTTCGGCGTGAACATCGGCACGCCCGGTGCGATCGCAGACGGGGCCACGCCCTGCCGGTGATGCAGCGTGTTGTCGGGATGCGACATGCGGCCGGCATGCATGAGTTGAATGAAGATGTGCCCGCCCTTGTCGTGCACGGCATCAGTGACCTTGCGCCAGCCGGCGACATGCGCGGCTGTGTAGATGCCGGGTGTGTTCATATAGCCCTGACCGTCGTCGGATGGCTGCGTGCCCTCCGTGACGATCAGACCGACGCCGGCGCGCTGCGCGTAATATTCGGCGGCAAGCTCGCCGGGAACGCCATTCGCGTCGGCGCGCGAACGCGTCATGGGCGCCATAACCAGGCGGTTCGGAAGCTCAAGGCCGCCGAGGCGGACCGGACCGAATAACGGGTTCATAGAGTGTTCCTTCTCGATGATATCGAGAAGGGTAGATGGATCTTCTATTTGATGGAATAAATGCCATATGATGGGAATGATTGATCTATCTATGGAATAATTGAATGGAATTGTTGAACGACATGGCGCTCTTCGTGGAGGTCGTGAAAGCCCGAAGCTTCCGGGGCGCCGCCACGACGCTCGATATGCCAAACTCGACCCTGTCGCGACGGATCAGCCTGCTCGAGAAGGAGATCGGTCTTCGCCTGCTGAACCGGACCACACGCAAGATCGAATTGACGGAAGCCGGCCAGCTGTATTTCGAACGTTGCAAGCGTATCGTCGACGAAGCGCGCCTCGCCCATGAGCAACTCGGCGAGATGCTGACCCACCCGACCGGACTGTTGCGCGTTTCACTGCCGGTGGACTTCGCGAATACTTATCTGGCGCCGGTCATCACCGAGTTCGCACAGCACTACCCCGGCGTCGATTTCGAGTTTGACCTCACGCCGCGACGCGTCGACCTGGTCGCGGAACCATACGATCTGGCGATCCGCAATGGAGAATCCCAGGCCTCCCACATGATCGCCCGGCCGCTTGCCCGCCTGCATGGCTATCTCTACGCCTCGCCGCGCTATCTCGAACTCAATGGTGAGCCACGCGAACCCACAGATCTCGCGCGCCATCAATGCCTTTGCCAGACGAGGGTGAGCAGTTGGACGCTGCACAACGGAGTGGAATCGGTGGAGGCGCCCGTCAGCGGCCGTTTCCACCTCAACAGCATCGGCATGCTCCGCCGCCTCGCGACGCTCGACATGGGCATCACCTTCGTGCCGCAGGAAATCGTCGCCGACGAAGTCGCAGCCGGCCGGCTGCGCCGCATCATGCCGCAATGGCAGGGCTTGCCCATGACCATCTATGCTGTCACCGAGACCAGACTGCTTCCAGCAAAGACGCAGCGCTTCATTGAATTTCTGCGCGAACGGTTGAACCGGGGATAGATCGGGCTGAACGCTACTGCGCCGTCTCGATCTTCAGCTGCTTGATCTTGCGATACAGCGTCGCACGGCTCAGCTTCAGCGCGCGTGCCGCTTCCGTCACGCGGCCACCATGCTTGCGCAGCGCGTCGACGATCGTGGCGCGCTCGGCTGCTTCGAGATCAGGCTCCGCGCATCCCCCGAACGGCGGTAGATCGAGATCGGCATCGGTGATCACGCCGCTCTCCGCGGTGCAGCCTGCGAGCCGCAGCACGTGGCGAAGCTGGCGCATGTTGCCGGGAAACGGGTAGCCCGCCAACTGCGACCTCGCCTCGTCCGAGAGCCTGCAGCCCGGCGCCTCCTCGCGCGCGATCTGGCGGATGATGTCGTCCCGATCCGCCCGCTCGCGCAAGGGCGGCAGCCGCACCTCCATGCCGCGCAGGCGGAAGTAGAGGTCGGCGCGGAAGGCGCCCTCTTCCGCCAGGCGGCCGAGATCGCGGTGGGTGGCGCTGATCAGGCGGATGTCGACGGCGACGGGCTTGAGCGCACCGAGCGGCCAGACTTCGCGGTTCTCCAGGACGCGGAGCAGTCGCGTCTGCAGCGCGATCGGCATGTCGCCGATCTCGTCGAGGAACAGCGTGCCGCCGTCGGCCTGCACGATCAGGCCCTTCGAGCCGTCGCGGCGCGCGCCCGTGAAGGCGCCGGCCTCGTAGCCGAACAGCTCGGCGTCGATCAGGCTCTCCGGCATCGCCGCGCAATTCAGCGCGACATAATTGTTGCGTGCCCGGTGGCTCGCCGCATGAATGGCGCGCGCGAACACATCCTTGCCAACGCCGGTCTCGCCCTGCAGCAGCACCGGCAGGTCGTGATCGACGACGGCCCCGAGCCGCTTCACGCTTCTGATCAGCCCGGGATCGCGGCCCGCGAGCCGATGCAGCGCATCGAAACGATCGACGGGCGGATCGCGGCGCCTGATGAGCGGCCGCGCGCGCTGCGGCGGCGCGATCCGGCCCTGCCCCAACGGCCTGCCGTCGGCGCGGCGCAGCTGGACGATGTCGTCCGCACCGCGCACAGCGTGGTGATCGAACTTGACGTAGCGGGACAGGTCGATGCCGGACGCGATCAAACCGTCGGTGAGGCCCAGCAGGGCGCGCGCGGACCGGCATGCGCCGACAACGCGACGATCATCGTCATAGGCGACGAGGCCGCTGCCGCCATCGCCCGGCACGGTGGCGATCCAGGCATTGCGGAAATGCTCGCGAAAGATCGCGCCTTCGATGCGGCGCGTGGCCTGCATCGCGACCGCGAGCGCAAGCTGGTGCGCGGCGCGGCTGAGGTCGTCACGACACGAGGTGATGTTGACGGCGCCGGCGATGCGGCCGGCAGGATCGAACAGCGGCGTCACCGCACAGGAGAAGATGCCCCACTGCTCGCGAAAGTGCTCGTCGCGATGAACCAGGATCGGCTTTTGCTCGGCAAGGCAGGTGCCGAGCCCGTTGGTGCCTTCCTGGGCCTCCGAAAAATTCGAGCCGGTATAGACCTTCCAGCGCAGGAAGATCTCGGTGTCGGCCTCGCCCGGCAAGCGGCTGAACAGCATGGTCGCGTTGGCATCGGCGAGATTGACGCAATAGCCGGCGTCCCGCAGCACGCGCGCGAGATCCTCGAGCTCGGAGGTGGCGAGCCGGATCGTCTCCTCCATCGGTTCGGCGACATGCCGAACCTCGGCTTCGGTGAGGGTCTGCGGCGGTCCCCGGCGGGCGGGATCGAGCTTGTGGCTGATCAGGGAGCGCCGCCAGGAATTGGCAATGCGCGAGGAGGCGTCGACGTCGGCCACATGATTGGCGACGGACAAGACACGGGCGACATGGTTCGAGGCCGAAAGGCTGGCCATCGCGGACGTCTCCACCCTGTATTATTGTGCAAAGTCTGGCACCACAGGCTGGGATGTCAATCGGGAACCGGAAAGGAGCTATTGCTGCACCGCCCTCACCACGTATCGATACACGGCCGCTTTTTCCCCGCCCTGGCCGGCGGCTTCGGCACGGACCGCAAGCCTGCCATGATCCAGCGCCGCGTCTCGGCGGGGTCGATGACGTTGTCGATCTCGAACACCGAGGCGATCGAGACCGCCTTGCCGTTGGCATAGAGCTCGGCGACCTTGTTGCGGTAATACGTCTCGCGCTCTTCGGGATCGGCGATCGCCTCCATCTCCTTGCGGAAGCCGAGGCGGACATAGCCCTCCAGGCCCATGCCGCCGAACTCGCCGGTCGGCCAGGCCGCGGTGAAGAACGAGGCGTGGAAACCGCCGCCGATCATCGACTGCGCGCCGAGACCATAGCCCTTGCGTAGCACGATGCCGAACAGCGGCACGGTGAGGCTCGCGCCTGTCACGAACATGCGCGAGACGTGGCGGACGATCGCGGTCTTTTCGGCCTCGGGGCCGACCATGAAGCCGGGCGTATCGCAGAGCGAGACGATGGGAAGATCGAAGGCGTCGCAAAGCTGCAGGAAGCGCGCGGCCTTGTCGCCGGCATCGGCATCGATTGCGCCGCCGAGATGGCGCGGATTGTTGGCGATCAGGCCGAACGGCTTGCCCTCGATGCGGATCAGCGCGGTGATCATGCCGACGCCGTAGTCGCGGCGCAGCTCCAGCACGCTGTCCTTGTCGGCGACCAGACCGATCACGCTGCGGATATCGTAGACGCGTAAGCGATTCTCGGGGATCGCGCGGCGCAGCAGACGCTGGTCGGTCGCTTCCCAATCCGTCACCGCGCCCTGGAAATAGGACAGGTATTTTTGCGCGACGCGCGTTGCCTCTTCCTCGTCCTCGACCAGGATGTCGATGACGCCGTTCGGCGATTGGAACGAGACCGGGCCGACCTCGGCCGGATGATAGACGCCGAGCCCGCCGCCTTCGATCATGGCGGGACCGCCCATGCCGATCGAGGCGTTCCTGGTCGCAATGATGACGTCGCAGCAGCCGAGCATCGCAGCGTTGCCGGCGAAACAATAGCCGGAGACCACGCCCACGACCGGGACGAGGCCGGACAGCCTTGCGAATTGCACGAAGGACGGGCCGTCGAGCCCGGTCATGCCGAGCCGGTCGGTGTCGCCGGGCCGGCCGCCGCCGCCCTCGGCGTAGAACACCAGCGGCACGCTCCAGTCTTCCGCCAGCGTCAGCATGCGGTCAATCTTCTTGTGGTTCATATGGCCCTGCGTGCCCGCGAGCACGGTGTAGTCGTAGGCCACGACGATGCAGCGCGCGCCTTCGGGCCCGAACTTCTCGCCATTCACTGTGGCGACACCCATGACGAGGCCGTCGGCCGGTGTGTTCTTGATGAGGTCGTCGAGCTTGCGCCGGCGCCGCTGCGCCGCGATCGCGAGGCTGCCATACTCCATGAACGAGCCTTCGTCGACGAGTTGCGCGACGTTCTCGCGCGCGGTGCGCTGGTTGGTGTTGCGGCGACGCTCGACCGAGGCCGGGCGATTTTCGTCAAGCGTGTTGGCCTGACGGGCGATCAGCTCGGCGAGGTCGGGGCGGATGTGGTCGAGATCGACGTCGGCCTCCGCAGCCGTGTGGTCGGCCGCAACGTCGAGCGGCTCCAGATACATGATGGCTTCGCCATGCAGCAGCGTGACGCCATCGCCGGCCACGAGCTTCATGACACGACCGCCCTGCTCGGCCATGACGAGATGCTCCATCTTCATGGATTCGATCACGGCGAGCTGTTGGCCGGGGCGCACGATCTCGCCCTCCTTGACCTGGATGGTGACGATGGTGCCCTGCAGGGGAGCTGCGACCATCACCGTGCCTTCGGGCACGACCTGTGCGACATGCGCTTCGATACCGTGACCGCCGCTTTGCTCGGTCGCGGCGAAGTAAAGCGGCTTGGCCGCCCCATCGGCGGCATCGACGAGCTTTGCGATGTTGCGATCGATGAAGTCGGTCGCGATGCGGTTGGTCTTGAAATCTGGATGCGCGAGCACCGCCTGGAGGAAGGCGATGTTGGTGACGACGCCGTCGATCCGGAATTCGCGCAGGGCGCGCGACGCCTTGGCGACGACGTCGTGCCAGGCTTCGCCCGGCGTATGCACGATGACTTTTGCCAGCAGCGAGTCGAAGGCCGCGCTGGTCTTGTAGCCGGCATAGCCGAAACTGTCGACGCGGACGCCGGGCCCCGACGGCGGCTCGAACACGGCGAGCACGCCGCCGGTCGGATGCGTCGCGCCGCCGGCGTCCAGCGTCTCCATGTTGACGCGGAGCTGCATGGCATGGCCGCGCGGCTTCGGGATCGCCCCTTGCGCGAGGCCGAGCGAAGCCAGCGTCGCGCCCGCGGCGACCGCGAACTGGGCGCGGACAAGATCGAGCCCGAGCACCTCTTCAGTCACGGTGTGCTCAACCTGCAGCCGGGGATTGGCCTCGATGAAGGCAAAACTGTCCTCGGCGGTGCCGTCGACCAGGAATTCGAACGTGCCGAGATTGTCGTAAGAGGCCGCCGTCGCAAGCTGCCTCGCCGCCTCGATGATGCGGCCACGCAGGGAATCGCTCAGCGAGGGGCTCGGGGCGACCTCGACCAGCTTTTGGTGCCGGCGCTGGATGGTGCATTCACGCTCCCAGAGATGCGAGATCGCGCCATGCTTGTCGCCGATGATCTGCACCTCGATATGGCGCGCCTGCCGGATCAGGCGCTCGGCATAGACGCCGTCGAAGCCGAAGGCGGCCTTGGCTTCCGACTGGCAGCGCGCATGGGCCTCCGCGAGATCGGCCGCGCTCTCCACCACGCGCATGCCGCGCCCACCGCCGCCGGCCATCGCCTTGATGACAATGGCCGCGCTGCTGCCGAGCGAGGTGAAGAACGCCGTGATCTCTTCGAGACTCGATGGCCCGCTGGTGCCGGCGATGATGGGGACGCCGCAACGTTTTGCGAGTTGCCGTGCCGCGACCTTGTCGCCGAACAATTCGAGTGCAGCCGGTTTCGGTCCGACGAAAGTGAGGCCCGCGTCGGCGCAGGCCTTAGCAAACGCCGCGTTCTCGCTGAGGAAGCCATAGCCGGGATGGACGGCATCGCAGCCGGCGCTCTTCGCCGCCGTCACCACCGCCTCGATGTCGAGATAGGCCCGGGCGCCGCGGCCGGGGATTTCGATCGCGTCGTCGGCAACACGCACGTGCAGCGACAGCGCGTCGTCGGCCGGATGGATCGCGACCGTCGCGATGCCGGCATCGGCGGCGGCGCGCGCGATGCGGATGGCGATCTCGCCGCGATTGGCGATCAGGAGCTTTTTGAACGACATCGTCTCTCTCATTCAGACGGCAGGAGGCACATTGGGATTGAGGTCCTGCTTCTTCACCTTGCCCGTCGCCGTCAGCGGCAGGGCATCGATCATACGCACTTCCGGAACCTTGTAGACGGCCATGCGTTCGGCGCACCAGGCGCGCAGGTCTTCCGCGGAGATGGTGCCGACCGCCTCCGGCTTGAGCTGGATATAAGCCACCGGCACCTGGCCCTTGTCGGGATCGTCCCGCCCGACCACGCCCGAGCCCAACACCTTCGGATGCTGGCCGAGCAGGGCCTCGATCTCCGGCGGAAACACGCTCATGCCCTTGACCTTCAGCATCTCCTTGCGGCGGCCGAGGAAGTGCAGAAAGCCGTCCTTGTCGATGGCGCCGATATCGCCGGTGCGCAGCCAGCCGTCGACAAGCGACTCGGCGGTCGCCTCCGGCTTGTTCCAGTAGCTCTTGAGCAGCGAGGGCGTCCGCACGCGGATCTCGCCTTCGGCGCCAAGCGGCAGCAGCGCGCCGGTCTCGAAATCCGTGATCTTGAACTCTGCGCCGGGAACCGGCAGGCCGACGAAGATCGGCTGGTTGTTGAGATCGAAATCGTCGTCCTGGAAGCCTGCCGTGAAGGTGTTGGAGGTGTGGGTCTCCGTCATGCCCCAGGCCGCCTCCATCAGGATCGTGCCGGTGAGATCCTTCCAGCGCTTGCGGTAGTCGGCATTGAGCTTCTTGACGAAGGAGACGACGCGGACCTGCGTCAAGGACGACAGATCGAACTCGCGAAAGCGTGGATGGTCCATCAGTTCGACCGCGCTGTCGACCGGCATCGCGGTCATGGTCACCTTGTACTTGTCGATCGCGGCCATCGCGCCGACGGCGTCCCAGCGCGCGAGCAGGACCAGCGTGGCGCCGGAGAACAGCGGGAAGATCAGTCCAGAGTTCTCGCCCGCAATCCAGAACTCCGGGAAGAACGACAGGAACACGCTGCTCTCGCCGGGCGGCATCGAGATGCCGTAATTGGCCGCGGCCGTGTAGACCATGTCGCCATGGGTATGGACGCAGCCCTTGGGCATGCCGGTGGTGCCGCCGGTGTAGTTGAGCGCGGCAACATCATCGAGTCCGGGCGGCGGCAGCGGCGGTGACGCGGGCATCGCCGCAAGCGCGGGCAACAGATCGGTCGAGCCCGGCACCGCAACGCGCGGCGTGCGGATCGAGTCCGGAACGGGGAACGCGGGCGTTGTCGGCACGACGTCGGCAAAGCTGGTGACGATGATTTCGCGCAGACGTACCTCGCCCCTGACCTGCTCGATGACGGGCATGAGTTGGTCCAGCGACACGATCACCTCAGCCTGGCTGTCGTTGAGCGCGTAAGACAGCTCGAACGCGCGCGACAGCGGGCTGACCGGAACGTGGATCGCACCGAGCTTCAAAATGCCGAAGAACACGATGTGGAATTGCGGACAGTTCGGCAGGAAGACGGCGACGCGATCGCCCTTGCGCACGCCCTTGGCCGCCAGCAGCGCCGCGAAGCGGTCGCTCTGCCGGTCGAGATCCGCATAGGTCGTGACGTGGCCGTAGAAGATCACCGCGGGACGTTCGGGGCTGCGCTTCGCCCAGGCGCGCAGATATTCCGTCAAGGGAACTTCGCCGTGCAGATAGTTCGGCGTACGCGGCAGGCCCTTCGGCCAGGCTTTGTCCCACAGGCCGCGCAGGGTGGCGAGGTAGTCCTGTTCGTTGAGGCCTGCGCTCATGACGTCTTCCCGTGCTGCTTTTTTTCTTCGCGCAGGCACGCACGTGCCGTCGCTCGCCGTCATTACACGTCGAGCACGGCAGAGGTCATGTCAAGGAAAACAACATCCGCGCCGCAGCCGATGCCGCGACGCGGAAATACCAGGAAAGTGCAGCGCGTTTCGTTACGCGGCGCGGACGCCCGCGACGAAGACGCTGACCTCGTTCTCGAGGGTTTGCAGTTTCTGCGTCAGGCGGCCGCTCGACTGCAGCACGAGGCCGGCGGCCTGCCCTGTCTCTGCGGTCGCATCGGTCACGCCGGAGATGTTTTGCGAGACCTGGTCGGTGCCGGAGGCCGCTTCCTGCACGCTGTGGGCGATCGCCTGCGTCGCGGCGCCCTGCTCCTCGACCGCCGCGGCGATCGACGAGGAAATCTCGTTGACCTCCATGATGGTGGCGCGGATGCTCTCGATGTTGCCGACGACCTGATTGGTCTCGGCCTGGATCGCGGTGATCTGCGCACCGATCTCGTCGGTCGCCTTTGCGGTCTGGCTCGCCAGCGACTTCACTTCGCTCGCGACCACCGCAAAGCCCTTGCCGGCTTCGCCGGCCCGCGCCGCCTCGATGGTGGCGTTGAGCGCGAGCAGATTGGTCTGCGAGGCGATCTGGTTGATGAGGTCGATGACCTCGCCGATCTTGTGCGCAGCCGCAGCCAGCCCCTGCACGGTGTCGTTGGTGCGCTGACCGTCGGCAGCGGCCTTGTCGGCCACGGTCGCGGCCTGCGCGACCCGCTGGCTGATCTCCGAGATCGAGGACGACAGCTCGCCGGCCGCGGAAGCGACCGTCTGCACGTTGCTCGAAGCCTGCTGGCACGCCGTGGCGACGAAGCTCGCGCGGTCGCTCGCCTTGTTCGCGGTCTCCGACATGCCCTGCGCGGCCTGCTGCATCGCGCGCGCCTCGTTGAAGACGTCGCGGACGACGGCCTGGACGCTCGCCTCGAACTTGCCGGCGAGATCGGCCATCGCCTTGCGCTTCTCGTCGTCGGCCTTGTGCTTCATCTCTTCCTGCTCGGCATGCATCCGGCCCACGGCCGACGCATTGTCCTTGAACACGGCGAGTGCCTTGGCAAGCGCACCGACTTCGTTGCTGCGGTCGGTGTAGGGCACCTCGAAAGCGCTGTCGCCGGCGGCGAGGCGCTCGGTCAGCGCCGTGATCGTGGCCAGCGGCCGGGTGACGCTGCGTCCGATCAGGAACGAGGCGCCGAGAACCAGAACCAGCACGGCGAGGCAGACGTAGCCGAACGTCATCGCGTTCTGGCGGAACACGGCGTCGACGTCGTCGAGATAGATGCCGGTGCCGATGATCCAGCCCCAGGGCGCAAAGCCCTTCACATAGGAGATTTTCCCGACCGGCTGGTCGAAGCCGGGCTTGGGCCAGAGATAGCCATAGAAGCCGGCGCCCTGCTTCTTGACGACGTCAACGAAGCCCATGAACAATGCATTGCCGGCGGGATCCTTCATGCCGGACAGATCCTTGCCGTCGAGCTCCGGCTTGATCGGATGCATGACCATCTTGGGGGTCATGTCATTGATCCAGAAATACTCGACCTTGTCGTAGCGCAGGCTCTTGATCTCGGCCATGGCGGCGGCCTGGGCCTGCTCGCGCGGCAGTTTCCCCTCGTTCTCGAGCTTCTGATAGTGGGCGAGAATGCCGTAGCCGACATCGACCATGTGCTGCGTCTTGGCCTGACGGTCGGCGACCATCTGGCTACGCACGGTCGACAGGGCGATCGGCGCCAGCGCGATCATGCCGAGCAGGCTGATGCCGACAATGAGGACCAGCTTGAAACTGATGCGGGAGAAAATCATCGGAGCTCGCAAAATTGGCGGTACAGACATGCCAATTTATCCCGATCCCCTTAGCAAAGCCTTAAGCATTCCGGTTCCCGGAATTCAGGCCTCCCTCAGGCCGCGCGGACAGAGGTGAGGAAGGAGCTGACCTTCTGCTTCAGGCTTGCGCTGTCGGCGGCGAGCGAGCGTGCTGCGGACAGAACCTGGGACGATGCTGCCCCGGTCTCGGACGCCCCACGCTGCACGTCGGCGACGCCCGTGGACACCTGTTGCGTTCCGTGCGCGGCCTGCTGGACGTTGCGCGAAATCTCCTGCGTCGCCGTGCCCTGCTCCTCCACCGCCGCGGCGATGGCGGAGGCGATTTCCGAAAGGCCGCCGATGGTGTCGCCGATCTCCTTGATTGCCGCGACGGACTCGCCGGTCGCCGCCTGCATCCCGCTGACCTGCTCGCTGATCTCGCCGGTGGCCTTGGCGGTCTGCTCCGCCAGCAGCTTCACCTCCGAGGCGACCACGGCGAAGCCGCGACCGGCTTCGCCGGCGCGCGCAGCCTCGATGGTGGCGTTGAGCGCCAGTAGATTGGTCTGTGCCGCGATCCCGTTGATGAGCGCGACGATGTCGCCGATGCTGCTGGCAGCCCGCGCCAGCTCGTTGACCCGCTCGTTGGTTTTGTGCGCCTGCGCGACGGCATCGCCGGCCATGCGGGCCGACGTCTGCACCTGCCGGCTGATCTCCGTGATCGAGGAGCTGAGCTCCTCGGTCGCCGCCGCGACCGACTGGACGTTGGTCGAGGCTTCGCCGGAGGCGGCGGTCACCGTCCTGGCAAGGTCCTGCGACCTGTCGGCGGTCGAGGTCAGGGTGCCCGCGGAGCTCTCGAGGTTGCCGGCGGCCTGCGACACCGTCTCGATGATCGCACCGATCGCGTGCTCGAAATCGTCGGCGAGACGATACATGTCCTGCTTGCGCTGGGCTGCGGTGTCCAAGCGCAATCTCTCCTGCTCGGTGCGCAATTTTTCGCTCTCCGCCATCCGGTCGCGGAAATATGTCGTCGCGCGCGCCATCTGCCCGACTTCGTCGGCCCGCTTCGCTTCGGGCAGGTCGATCGACAGATCGCCGTCGGCCAGCGCCTGCATCGCGGCGCTGACGCCGCGGATGCTGCGGCTGACAGCAAAGCCGACGAGGCCGACGAGCCCGATCGCCGGAAGCGCGAGCAGCGCAATGATGCCGACGATCTTCCAGACCATCGCCATGAAGTCGGTCCAGATGTCGTTCACGAACACGCCCGTTCCGATGAAGACCTTCCAGGGCGCGAAACCCTTGACGTAGGACAGCTTCACCGCCGTCTTCGGATCGTCCTGCCGCAACGGCCAGTCATAGGCGTAGGTGCCTTCGTTCTGCTTGCGCACGATGTCGAGCAGAGCCGGGATGACGGGAACACCGTTGCTGTCCTTGATGCCGAAGACGTCCTTGCCCATCAGCTTGGGGCTTGGATGAGCGAAGCCGACCTGATCGTAGGTATGGGCAAACAGATATTCGTCGCCGGAATAGCGAATCTTCAGCAACGCGTCCTTGAAGCGCGCCTGTGCGTCCTCGCGGGTCAGCTGGCCCGCCACGGCCGCGGCCTCGAACTTTTCCGCAAGGCTGTAGCCGGCGTCGACCATGGCCTTCAGGACGTTCACCCTGTCCTGGTACATCCGCTGGTACATCGACCACAGCGCAATACCGGTCACGCAGCAGATCGCCACCGCCATCGCCAGGACGGCACTCAAGAGCTTGGTACGGATCGAGATCTGGTTCAGCACAGTCGTTCTCTCTGGAGACGGGGCGCAGCAACACGCGAGCGCCGCATGAAATCAATGTCTGAGGCAATTCGACCATCGCCCGAATAGGCCCGGTATGACTTGATCGGCTTAAGGCGTCGTAAATCGAACCCCGCGCCGCGCCTTTCCATGGCATCTTCGGCAACATGGTACGGTTCGAAGGATTCAAGATTGGATTCGTTCAACGTGTTTTTACGGGCGTTCGTCACTCGGCTCTGATGCGAAATCCTGATTGCAATTCTAGAACACCTCGATATCGCGCCCGCGAGCGTTGACTTGCGAGACGCTCTGGCGGAACGATCGCGCAGATCAAAGGCGGCGTGCGCGCTGCAGACGCCAGAGGCTCCATGCATCAATCGATACAACACCGGTCGTTGGACCTGCCGGCGCTGAGCGCGGCCGAACGGCTCTTCATCTGGGGCTTCCGCGCCAAGGCCCGCAGCGGAGGCGCGGTTCCTACCGCAGCCGACATCAAAGAGGTGTACGACCATTTTCGCGTGGGCGATGCCGTGCACTCGCTGGAATCCATCATCGAGATCTTCGCCTGCACGGCCCACACCGCCATCGAGGTGCACTGCCCGACCTGTCCGCGCGTGTCGGACAGCGAGCAGGGCATTTTGCACGCCGTCGCCGCGGCACAACAGGATCGCATCGACATCGCGCGTGAACAATTCGAGAGCTGGCTGCCTCCGGTCGGCGCCGATTGGGCGCTCGCGCCTGTGCGCGGGCTCGCGACGATCTTCCGCATGGCGGGTCTCATCCTGCCCGACCGGCAGCTGCGGTCTTTCGACCACGACCGCACCATGGCGATGAAGAGCTGGCTGGTCGGAAGCCCGACATTGCACTGACGAGATCGTTCATGCCCCCGGATATTTGCGGTTCTGTCACGATTCCGAACGCCGGCCAGCCGCGGCTCTGTCCGCTTCAGGCCGCGCTTGCGGCGCGTCCCTGCGTCGAAAGCTACGATGACTTCTGCCGCGTTGCGCTGTCGTTGTTCCGGTTCATCGGGGCGGCCTATACCACCGGCGCGTCGGATTGCTGGGAAGCGGCCTATCGCTTTGCCGACGAGGCGCCGGGCATTTCCGACAGCCCGCTGCTGGTGGCGCGGGCTGCCGCACTCGTCAGAATCCTGCGCAGTGGCCGGCCGTGCGATCTGTGCTTCATGCCGCCGTCCTGCCGTCGCCTGTCGAAGGACGAGGCCGAATTGATGCAGCTGCTGGCGGTCGCGCGCCGCAAGCAGCCGGGCGAGCTCGAATCCATCGTCGGCCAGCTGGTCGGCTCCGGCAAGGAAGATGCGGCGACACGCGCGGTCAACGCGCTTGCACTGTGCTGAGGCTTAGGCGCCCTTCCTGCTTAGCACGAGATCGATCGTGTGCGCGGCGATCTTGCGCAGCTGCGGCTCGTCGCCGAAGGCACGTTCGAGCACCGCGAGGCCGCGCGTCACGGTGATGATGTGCAGCGCCGCGGCCGCGGGATCGCCGTTGAACTCGCCCCGCGCCGCGCCTGCCGACAACGTGTCCTCAACTAGTGCGGTGATGCGCGCAATGAGGCTCGCAAAGGCCTGGCGCGCTTCTTCGTCGAGCCCTTCGCTTTCGGCCGAGCCGAGCTCCATCAAGCCGCGCGTGGTCGGACATCCCCGCGACGGCTTGCCTGCGCGAAAATTGCTGATGGTCAGATCGAAGAACGCGGTGAGGCGCTTGCGCAACGAGCCCGTCGCGAGCGCCTTCTGCAGCGCCGCAAGATAATCCCCGGCATAGCGTTCATACGCCTGCAGAAACAATGCCTCCTTGCTGCCGAAAGCATTGTAGAGGCTGCCGCGCTGGACGCCGGCATCGCGCGCGATGTCCGACAGCGAAGTGCCGCGCACGCCGTTGCGCCAGAACTGGTCGAACGCGATGCGCAGGACCTCGTCATGATCGAATTCACGTGGCCGCAAACTCTGCTCCTGCAGTATTTGACACGATGTCAAGAACGTGCTTTCTAGACACCGTGTCAAAAACTGATCGGAATTGATAGCCCATTTCGTCAATGGGCCGAGCCGGCGGCGTACATTCGCCTTGCCGGATCGGCCCGCATGCAAAGGGACCAACCATGCCTCTGCTTCATATCGCCATGCGCGCCGGCAAGTCTGAAGCCTACCGGCAGGCGATTCTCGACGGGCTTTATGGCGCCATGCGGGAAGCGCTTGACGTGCCCGACGGCGACGCCTTCATGGCCATCACCGAGCATGAGCGCGCGAACTTCCGCTGCGGCAACGCCTACGGCGTCGTGCGCAGCGACGATGCGGTGCTGATCCAGATCACCGTATTCGCTTCGCGGACCGCCGAGCAGAAGAAGGCGCTCTATCGCTGCGTCGCGGATCGTCTCGGCGAAAGCCCCGGCATCCGGCCCGAGGACGTGTTCGTGAACGTGCTCGATGCGCCCAAGGAGAACTGGTCGGTCGGACATGGGCTGGCGCAATTTGCGTGAGTTGGCTCCGGTTTCAATCCGCAACGCACGCCGCCATGACGCTGTCGAGCTCGGCGAGCGAGAGCAGCCCGAGCTCGGCGATGAACACGATCCGCGCGCGTGGCACCCCCGGTGCGGACACATCGCCCGGGGCGAGCGTGGCGCGGCCGGCGGCAAATTGAAACACCATCTGGCGGCCCGGCTGCTCGACCGTCTCGAACAGGCCTTTTGCACGCGCCAGCTTCGGCGCCAGCTTGCCGATCGCCTGCTGCAAGCGCGGTAGCGAGAGCGGGCGCTCCGAGGTCCAGCTCAGCGTCTCGAAGCGGTCCTCTGCCGGCCGTTTCGGGCCGAGCTCGCGCCGCGCCGGCGCGCGAGCGACATGCGCGGGGAATAGCAGCGCGGACGGAATTTCGCCATGCTTCGCATCGACCACCACAGCGGGAACGCGCTGGGCGCGAATGGCCGCGCGCATTCGCGCACCCGCGCCCTCGTCCGCCAGATCGAGCTTGCTGAGCGCCACGATGTCGGCGACGCGGAGCTGCGAGCGCTGGAGCGCGTCGTCCAGAGCTGACGGCGGCGTGCCAGCGTCCAGCACGCAGAGCACGGTCTCCAGCGGAGCCTCGCGCAGGATCACGGGGTCCATGAGATTGCGGACGATATCGGAGGGGTCGGCGACACCGCTGGTCTCGATCACGATATAGTCGGGCCTCGGATCGCGGCGCAGCAGCGTCGAGAGCGTGCGCAGGAGATCGCCTTCGAGCGAGCAGCAGATGCAGCCATTGGCGAGGCTGACCACGCCGTCGCTCGCGCCCGCGATCAACTCCGCATCGATGTTGATGGCGCCGAAATCGTTGACGATTGCGGCGATGCGCCGTCCCTCCGCATGCGCCAGCAGATGATTGACGACCGTGGTCTTGCCCGCCCCCAGAAAGCCCGCCACCAGGAGAATGGGGACCGGCATGGCTCAGCCCTCGACGACGGGACGGCGCACGGGTTTGCCCGGCCGCGCGGCGACATCGAGAATGCCGTCGCTGATCAGCGGCTGGCCGCTGACGACCAGATGCCGCACGCCTTCGGACGGGCGGTTCATCGCCGTGAAGGTCGCACGGTCCGAGAGCTTTTCGTAATCGAACACCACGATATCGGCATCGGCGTCCTTAGCAAGCCTGCCCTTGGCGCGCATCGCGGGCGTGCTCTGCGACAGGATTTCCGCCGGGATCAGCGCACATTTGCGCACGCCTTCCAGCAGCGAGACGGTCTTGCGCTCGCGCACCCATTCGCGGATGAATTTCGTGAAGCAGCCCGCCGAGCGCGGATGCGAGGTGGCATCGTCGGGCAGCGGCCAGGCGTCGCCGGTGTAGGTCTTGCCGTCCGACGTCGTCCACGGCATCGCGTCGGAGGCGATCGCGCCGCCGGGATACAGCACCGACATGTCGAGCAGGTCGCGGTGATGCGCGTTGTGCTCGGTGTCGAGGATGTGCCAAAGCACCAGCGAGGACGGCTCTTCCGCCTGCGCCTTCAACAGCTCCTCGCGGTCGTGGAAGCGATAGCCGTCGGTGACGCGCTGCACGGAATCGTAACCGGTGCCGTTGCGCTCGACGAATTCGGGGTCGCTGAAGAAGGCGGCGGCCAGCACGGTCGAGCCGGTGCCGTAGGGGTAGGCTTCGACCGTGATCGGCAGGCCCTGTGCTTGCGCTTTCGCGATCAGCACGCGGCAGCGTTCGACATCGGTCTTGCTCGACGAGTTGAAATGGCAGATGTGCATGTGCGCGCCGGTCGCGCCGGCATAGCCGATCAGGCGGATATAGGCTTCCACCGCGCTTTCGGGGTCGATCCGCGACATGAAGGCGACATGGGTGAAGGTCGGCACGTCCTTGGCTGCGGCGAGCTGGCAGACCGCGGTCAGCTCCTGCACGCCGGCGCCCGGCGCGTAAGCATTGAGAATGCCGATGCCGATACCGCCTTCGTTCAGCCCGCGCGAAAGACGTTCGAGAATGCCCGAGACCTCGGCGTCGGTCGCGACATTGTCCATCCAGCGGCGGTCGCGCATGGCGTTGCCGAACGCCTCCAGCGAGCTCTCGGCGTTGGAGCCCGTCATCGCGCCGATGCGCGCGAACGCCCAGTTGGTGGCGGCGCCGTAATTCAGCACGCGGCCTTTTCTCGCCTGGCGCTCGTACCAGGACCCGACCGGCAGCACGCCGGCCTCGAGATCGAGCGTGGTCGTGACGCCGTCGAACGCCTGCATGCGGTCGGCGGGAATCGACTGGCCGTGCGCGTGCAGATCGATGAAGCCGGGGGCAACCACGAGCCCGGTGGCGTCGATCACCCGCTCGGCGCCGCCGAGCGACGAGCCGACCGCGGCAATCTTGCCATCCACCACCGCCACGTCGCCGATCGCATCCATCCCGCTCGCGGGATCCACCACCCGGCCGCCAGAGATCACCAAGCCGCTCATATCGTCACTCCCTCCACCTCGAAATCGCATCAAGGCAGATTCCGGAAGCGACCACCACCTCCACTGAAGCCGACGCAGCATGCTCATAGGGAAGATCATCCGGCGGGCAGATCGCGGACAAGCGCGCGCATCCTCGCGGCATGATTTACCCGAGTGATGCTTTTCTTCTCACCCTCTCGAAGGAAAGGGCGCAGGGAAGGCCGGGCGCCGCCTGGCACCCGTAAAGACCCCCGTGCTGAACAGATGCGCACGCAATGCCCAGGGGAGACACAGGGCAGCCGAAACCAGGCCTTCCCTGCGCGATGGTTTGACGGCCTATGCCGCGCTCTCCCGGGAGCCGACCTTTCCTTTGGCCTCCCTCGCCCCGCGAATTGGATGATGCAGTCTGCCCGGTCGGGCTCGCTGGCATCTCCGCAAGAGGCTTGACCGTAGCAACGACGGCCAGGACCACGCGGTTTCGCCGTACGCGAGAGGCGCCGTTCGTCTTTGCGGGTCACGCATGCTCACGAGGTGATCTCGCCCTGCACGCGCTAGCTCCGCCTTTAAGGCCGCCCGCGTCCATCGCAACTCCCAGCCCGCGCTCGAAACGACGTACGACCGCCCCTTTGGTGGGCTGGGATGGCCGACAAGTACGATAAATCCGAATTTCGGTAAAGTGGAATATTTTTGGCGAAAGGGGTTGACAATGGCCCTGGGTGTTTTGCTCGCGGCGAAACTCGGCTCTACTCCCACATTGAACGTAGGAGGAAGAGATCAGCATCGAGGACTAGACGGCCCTCTCTTTCGCCATCGCGTGGAAGGCTGGCGATGGTTTCGCCGGGACCTCAACCTATTCTGCGCGCCGCCGTCATCTCGCCCCCATTGTCATTCAGGGAGCTGACGGGGCAGCGCAATCGGGGGCAAAGTTCCAAGGTTCCCAGTGATAGGCCGAAATCCACTTCAAGCAAATTCATCGATGTCGCGTCGAGCTCTGCTCGGCGGGCTCATGTCGGCCGGCAGCGCGCTCGCGCTCGGCGGATGCGCCGGGCTGGGTGCGACAGGCGCGCGCTATGACGCATCGTCGCTCTCGGTCGATCCCACAGTTCTCGTCGCCACCACGCGCAAGCCCGTGAGCGGCGGTCGCGCAAAACCCTGGTTCGGGCCGGAGCGTGCGACGCGCATGACGATCGCGCGCGCCAGGCTGGTGGCGCCGGACGAGAGCCGCCTTTCTCTCGCCTCGGTCGGAATCGGCGACTGGCGCCTCGACCGGCTCGAGCCGGTGTCGGCCGATGCCGGCGATCTCGCTGCCGAGGCCGGCGGAGGGGACGTGCTGATCTATGTGCACGGCTTCAAGCAGACATTCGAGACGGCCGTATTGGACGCCGCCCATCTCTCGGAACGGATCCGGTTCCGCGGACGGACAATCGCGTTCTCATGGCCGTCCAGGGACGGACTGTTCGACTACGCCTATGACCGCGACAGCGCGATGTGGTCGCGCGACGAATTTGAGCGCGTGCTCTCCGCCCTGGTGTCGGCACCCGGGGCGGGGCGCGTGCACATCGTCGCGCACAGCATGGGAACGATGCTAACGCTCGAAAGCCTGCGTCAGCTCTATGCGAAATACGGCGACACCGTCACGGGCAAGATCGGCGCCGTGGTGTTTGCCGCGCCCGACATCGACATGGACGTGTTCTCGTCGGCGGTCCAGCGCATCGGCCCGCTCGCCGGCAAGATCACCGTGATCGCCTCGACCAACGATCGCGCCTTGGCGCTGTCTGGGCAGCTCGCCGGCGGCATGACACGGGTCGGCGCAGCCGAGAAGGCCGCCATCGCCCGGCTCGGCGTGCGCGTGGTCGATGCGTCGGCGGAAGGCTGGGGCATCGTCAACCACGACCTGTTCCTGTCGAATGCGGATGTGCAGAAGGTGATCCGGCGGTCGATTGATGGGACGACGGCGTGAAGAGGGCGCGTGCTCGGCCTCGGTCCACGCAGATCAAACGCCGAGTCATTTGGCTACACCCCGGATGGCAATACGTCCGCAGGGATAAATCCATCGATGACCTCGCCGGGACAGAAGAGAAAGGCCGACTTGCTGAGCGAGTTAAAGAGCTTGGGTCCTCCGAAAGGATCCGCTCGCTGGTCCATGGTGGATCGATAGCAAGCAAAGCCCCTCCATGCAGATACTAGCTTCCTTTTAATAACTCGAGCAACAACGCCTCGGTGGCCCTGGCGGCTACAGACGATCCGTAGTGGTGTAGATCATCGTCCTTGTCTGAATCAGCTAGATCAACGACACACTTAGCCGAGAAATAGTGCTGCAATCCTGCGGGAGCCTCATGAGCAACAAAGTATAACCCGAACGTCTCCATGTCCAACGCGGCCACCTTTCGGTGCTGCTTTTCGATATGTTCTAGTCTCTTTGCGTCCGCCATTACTGCCGAGCCAGTCACAAATGGAGCCAAGGTCGGCTTCGATTGCAAAGAGGGTCTCCGGTGGCCTGCATCAATGCGAGACTCGAGCTGCTGCACAAAGCCATCTCTCGAAAATACATGATCAATGATTGCCCGTGTTTGGGACTTTAGCGGAATCTGAGTCGGCGCGATTTCAAAACCATTCTTGGACCATTTTCCAGCCTGATACTCCCAAGCCGGAGAGCCAACAACTATCTGACCTAAGTTTACTTCCTTGCTGAAGCCTGCACAGATGCCACTCATGCAAAGGACTTTTACGCGGAACACATTCAAAGCCCATGCAGTCTCGTAAGTTGAAGCAACCAGTCCCATTTGACTAAGACGAACTATTCCGCCGAAGTACTCACGTTCTCCCGGAAGTCGAACATAATGGACATTCAGCCCGCCGACCACAACTTCGGAAATCTTGTTTAAGCTTGTGAACTCAAATCCCTGTCTCTCCTCTTCGAGGGCGCAGATAACAAGAAAATCCAGATCCGTCCTTGGATCACCTTTTGCGCTAACATTCTCAAGAACACGCAATAGCGCGCGGCTCCAAGCACCTTTATCATCAAAAGTTGTAATTAGAACTCCCAGCTCATCAAACTTATCTCGATAAGCTGCCACTTCTTCAGGAAACGCCGATATACCAATAACCGACGTTGTCCGATTCTTGCCTTCCACGGAACGCAACTGCCGAAGTAATTCGAGGCCTGCACGACTATCGGCGGCTCCGTCGGGCAGATAAGGAAGCATCAAATCGAGAATAATGAGATCGAATGAGATCTCACCAAGAACGCGCATTGCGTTCGACAAGGTATTCGCAACGGTTATTCCCCGCTCCCGCACCCCACCTAAAGACGATTCAATGGCCGTGACAATCGCCGCCGTCTTAGCCGCATCATCATCGACAACCAAAACTCTCATCGACCATCCTCCCGCGTCTCTATGGCCAACTGACGGAGATGCTCACGAAGAGGCGCCCGCCAGTTATCGCGATCAAACTCATAGAGCAAGCAAGCCCTAACGTTCACGCCGAACCGGGTGCGTAACGCCTTGGCTGCGGTTGACAGAGGTATATCGCTTCCGTCCAACTCAATATCTGGATATTGAGTTACAACGATAAAGGGGGACAAGTGTTGAAGCCGCCGCGCCAAACGGAGCACCTCGAGTCCGCCTTGACCTTGTGGAGAACCGCCTCCTCCCGGACCAGACATCTCAAAGGTCGGCAGCGACATATCCAGAACAACTAATGCGAATGTCTCACTGTTGATCGCCTTCATGGCAGACGTTACGGACATGGCGCGAAGCACTTCCGCCTCTGCAAGCGATTCTTCGAGAACCTTTAGAATGTCCGTTGCCTTGAATTCGTCATCCTCAACTAACAAGACCTTCATTTAGCCTCGCATTCTTGTAACCGTAATCTCAGATGGGAGGATTAGTGAAAAATTGATCTTGAGGCTCTCTTCATCGCCGGTCACCTGAAGCTGTACATCGGGAGATCGAACGCGTCTCATGACTCCGGCCAACTTCATCAAGCCGCTGAATCCCTCTTGGACAGCTGCCTGTGCAATCGCCTGATAATCATTGGTGAGTGCAGTATCAATTCTAGCGCGAGCGTCTAGATACCGCTCCCTACTATCTACTTCAGAGGTAATATCGAGCTTAACGACATTCTTTTTCCCGGGTAAAATCTGCGCATCAACATGTATGTTTCCGTCTCGCTTCCCATGCCTAGCCGCATTTCCGAGTAACACGAACAAAGCGTCTCCAAAGACATCGAAACTTCCTCGGTTCAGTGAAATGTCGTCGGAAACCACTACATCTTCTGTAAACGCGTATTCGTAGTCCAACTCTCTAACAATAGAGAGTGTCGTAGAGATAAGCATCTTAAGGTTGTAGCGATCGCGCCGGAAGACAGGTCGAATAAACCATCCACACACCTCCTGCACTCTAGCCTCAAGGGTGTCTCGACATTCGTGTAGATATGGAAAGACTAAAGCTCTGTCAGCGGAGGAAAGATGCTCGTACAGTTCAGAAAGCTTGCGGGTCGCCGCAGGCGCAAACTCTCTCAACATGTACAAGCGCAATTGGGCCAAGTCTGACTCTAAGCAATCCCAACAGAACGAATAGATATCGGGAAAGATATCATATGAACCACCCGTCTCGATGACCCTTCCTCGAACTCTGGCTATCATCGCGTCTAGGTGCTGGATATTTCCAGCAGTACGCCATTGCGCCTGAATTAATCCCTGCGGGTGTTCGGGGCTTCGAATTTGAATCACATCTTTTCGAGCGTGATCAAGTTCAGAACTCAAGAATTCACGAAACTCCTGCGCAAATACCAAAGCTCCCGAGTGATCGCTCGAGTCGTGAGCTCGGCCATGAAGCTTCACGTGATCCGTCAATTGCCCCAACACCCGGGTTATTGGAGTCATGACGTGACCGTTCAGAGTGCCATGTCGTATCCGGCGGCTTAGATATGCGTCTAAACCAAATGTGCGATCCGATACAAATGCCTTCAATGTCGCGTCTACGATTGCGACGAGCAGAAATTCTGAGCCTATTTGTGTTTCTGCTGTAAAGTCATCAACTGCTTTCTCTACCGTTGAAAAAAAGGTAAGCAAGCTTCCAAAGGAAGTGACAGGCCCCTCTGCTAAAGCAGTCTGCTTGTACCTCGTCACGCTTGTCGCATGCAAAGTTTCGAACCATTCCCTAATCGACTCCTCGTCAACGTGGACTCGCGTGCTATCAAGGTCCGACCTTGCCTCAAGATTAGCCAACTCTCGAACGAGAGCCTCCGACTCCTCTTGCAGATTGTCTGAAGATGGATCTTTACGGTCTATGAGCCAGCGACAGATTGAAAGTCTAGCTTCGAGAACATCCTTTACCGAAGACATCATCATGAACAGTCGCTCGAGAAAGGTTCGCGAGCATGTCTTCGCTAAAAGAGTTGCGGCAGAGGGATTTGCTACGGCGATCTGGCCCAAGACCTCTACTAAAGGTGAATTACCAGCGAAGAGCCTCATGAATGCAAGGCGACGGTCTAATTCGTTGTCTTGCGTTCTGTCCCGTCGGTAAATTAGCTCCCACAATACAAAAGTTAGAAGGAGCGAATTGCACGCCAAATCCGAGTCACGCAACTGCTTCAACGTTCCGCTCGAAGTGAAGAATTGGATATCATCTGTGTCCGCAAGCAGTTCAGCGATTTCGCTCGGATCGCCTTGCGGGTTGCGGCTTAAGCGGCGAACACTTTCGGCAACCACTACCGCCAACAGAAAGGAGCGACGCTCGACGTCCGGATTGTCACCAAGGAAGCCGTTTTCCCAATCGGCTAGGCCTTCGATGATGCGGTTCATTCGAGTTGGATCCGCTGCAATCTGATCCGCGGCATCGCTCAACCGACGACCGTTGGAATCGATATTTACTGGTACTCCTTCGTATCTTTCGGCAAATATCAGACCGTGGAATTCGGAGCGCCACTGAACAACAGAAGCGATATCGTCGAAGAAAAAGCTAGTTCTGTAAATCTCGACATCAGGGAGCCTCGCCTTCCGGCTATACATTCGAGATACTTGGATAGGTTGGGCGGTAAATCGGTCCTCCAGTATGCTCTTTAATGGGCTCGCTAAATTGGAGTAGGCGTCCTGGACGGCTTGCTCCCTTGAATGAATGTTCCGTTTTCGCCAAACCAGAATGGCTAGATCTAGCAGAGAGGTTGCGCTGTATCGCAATAGTGAGCACGACATAGCGGGCGCGCCCTCAATCCGCGTCAGAACTTCGTCTTGCAGAATGCGCGCAAACCAAGGGTGTTCCGCAACTCTCCTCTCTGCGAGCCGGAGCCACCGCTGCACGGCCCGAGTGGGATTGTACGTCGGATCGATCAGGTCATAGACGTAGTGGGCCAAGAGTGCCCAGGCGGTACTTTGTGCGTGCGCAGTTAGAACCTTGTATCTTCGGGACAAGCCAGGAAGGCCACTGCGCTCCAACGCAGCCAAGAGATCTTTCTTAAGAACAATCAGCGAAAGTCCATGACTTTTCTTGTGAGCAGCTAAAGCTGCTTCAACTTCCATCAGTCGTCCTGCGATCAAGTGATCGTTGATGGCCGCCAGGCTTTCGAGCGCGGGCTTCACCCTAGAGGCATGATGGTTGAGACGGGCGACCTGTAGTCCAAGCTCGTTCGCGAGTTTAAGCGGCCTTAGGTGCCCAAATTGCGGATTCGGAGTCTTACTTTCTTCCGTCGGAAACGTATTTCCCAAGCCAGGAAACGGATACGCTCGGTTATCCTCAACTATGCTGAGAATAGCAGAGTAGTCATTTTTTCCCGCTTCTTGCCTGACGGCCTGTATCTGCTTCCAGAATGTTGGTGTTGTGCGTGACCGAAAGGTCTGCTCCTGGCGCATGTTGTAGAACGGTCGCAGGCTGTTTCTCACCCTGCTGATCGCCGACGGCAGTTTTGCGCGCGACACTGAAATCTCTCCGGAAGCCGAAACGAACTTATGATAACTACCATCAAGTGAAGTGACAGCAATTACCACTTTTAGTATGGGGACTTAGAGGAGGAAAGCCTCGATGATCGGGTATTACAGGCCGACCACTCCTCAGAGCGGCTTCCTTACCGAGCATAGAATTTCTGTGCTGAATGCACGGAAGTGATGACTGAGCGATCGGAAGAAGATGTGAGTGTCGGCGCTTCCAAAACAGCGAACATGCAGCTGTTTCCCGGCTAACCCGGCAAGACAAATGGCGCTCCCTAGGGGAATCGAACCCCTGTTTCAGCCTTGAGAGGGCCGCGTCCTAACCGCTAGACGAAGGGAGCGTGAGGGCTAGCCAATAACCTCGAAATTTGTCCGCCGCAAGGACCCCGACGGGCCTTTTACGGCTCATTGGCGAATTTCAGCCGTCCGGCGGGCTTCAGGGTGTGGGCGTCGAAGGTCCTGACCTCGATGACCCCGCCGAGATCCAGGGTGATCACGAGGCGGTCGCCGGCGACCCCGGTCGAGACGATCCTGGCGCCCTTGGGCAGGGTGGCGGTGACGTCGCCGGCGGGTTCGGCCGCCCTTCCCTCCGACTTGAAAAGGCGGTAGCCCACCGCGATCAGCACGGCGCAGATCGCCAGCGCCGTGGTCAACCCCGCGATCAGCATCATCCGCCGCACCCGCGCGAACAGCGCGGCCTGCTCGGGGCTCGGTTCGGGAACAGCGGTATCAGACGTCGTCATGGAAAATTCTGGCTCTGCGCAAAGGTTGGAGGTTGTCGTCGGCGGTGACGAGGGCTCGGCCCGGCTCGACCGCGTGCTGGCGGCGCGCCTCACCGAGCTGTCACGATCGCGGCTGAAAGCCCTGATCCTGGCGGGCGCAGTCCAGCTGAAGGCCGCCGCGGTCCGCGACCCCGCTTATCACGTAAGTCCCGGCGATACGATCACAATCGACGTGCCGGAGGCAGCGCCCGCCGAGCCCAAGGGCGAGGAGATCGCCCTCGACATCGTGTTCGAGGACGACGACATCGTGGTCCTCAACAAGCCGAAGGGGCTGGTGGTGCATCCCGCGGCCGGCCACGAGACCGGCACGCTGGTGAATGCGCTGATCGCCCATTGCGGCGCTTCGCTGTCGGGCATCGGCGGGGTGCGCCGGCCCGGCATCGTGCACCGGCTCGACAAGGACACCACAGGGTTGATGGTGGTCGCCAAGAACGACATGGCCCACGCGTCGCTGTCGGCCCAGTTCGCCGATCACGGCCGCACCGGCGAGATGCGGCGCGGCTACATGGCCTTTGCCTGGGGCGTGCCCGGCCGGCACCGCGGCACCGTCGATGCGCCGATCGACCGCCATCCGCATGCACGCGAGAAGATGGCGGTGCGCCAGGGCGGTCGCGAGGCGGTGACGCATTGGGAGATTCTGGAGAGTTTTAACGGCCGCGACGGCAAGCCGATCGCGACGCTGCTCGCCTGCGAGCTCGAGACCGGGCGCACCCACCAGATCCGCGTCCACCTCGCCCATATCGGCCATCCCCTGATGGGGGATGCCGTCTATGGCCCGCATTTCAAGACCAAGGCGAACCAGCTCGGCCCCGAGTCGCAAGCCGCCCTGACCGCGCTGGGGCGGCAGGCCTTGCACGCTTACTTGCTGGTATTGGAGCACCCGAGAACTGGAGAATTACTGCACTGGGAGGCGCCCTTGCCGGAGGATTTGCTTCTCCTTCAGGGCGCCCTGAAAGCGGCGCTATGACGCAGAGGCTTTAAGAAAAGCGTTACATTACAAAAGATTATAGCTGCCACACGGGGACGTGACGTCAGCAATCCTTCCCTTTTTGCCCCCCCATGGGGTATATTGCGCCTGCGTTGGAAATGACCGACGCGGAACATCGCAGCCCGACCGGCTTTGACACAGCGGTCGTCTGCCTGGCCCGCCGCTATCGGGGGCCTGAACCTTTGGAGGGCGCACTATGGCCCGTACCGCTGCTTTGCCGGTCCTCAATGGAGAATCCGGCCTATCTCGCTACCTCGCCGAGATCCGCAAATTCCCGATGCTGGAACCCCAGCAGGAATACATGCTCGCCAAGCGTTGGCGCGAGCATGACGATCGCGACGCGGCGCACCAACTCGTCACCAGCCATCTCCGGCTCGTCGCCAAGATCGCCATGGGCTATCGCGGCTACGGCTTGCCGATCTCCGAGGTCGTCTCGGAAGGCAATGTCGGCCTGATGCAGGCGGTGAAGCGTTTCGAACCCGAGAAGGGATTCCGTCTCGCCACCTACGCCATGTGGTGGATCAAGGCGTCGATTCAAGAGTACATCCTGCGTTCCTGGTCGCTCGTGAAAATGGGCACCACCGCGAACCAGAAGAAGCTGTTCTTCAACCTGCGCAAGGCGAAGAGCAAGATCAACGCACTGGACGAAGGCGATCTGCGTCCCGACCAGGTGAAGATCATTGCCAAGCGCCTCGGCGTCACCGATCAGGACGTGATCGACATGAACCGCCGCCTCGGTGGCGACGCGTCGCTCAACGCACCGATCCGCGACGACGGCGAGGCCGGCGAATGGCAAGACTGGCTGGTCGACAACACGCCCAACCAGGAAGCCATGATGGCGGAGCACGAGGAGTATGATCATCGCCGTGACGCGCTGAACGGCGCCATGGGCGTGCTCAACCCGCGCGAACGCCGCATCTTCGAGGCGCGCCGCCTCGCCGATGAGCCGATGACGCTGGAAGACCTTGCCGCCGAGTTCGGCGTGTCGCGCGAGCGCGTCCGCCAGATCGAGGTCCGCGCCTTCGAGAAGGTGCAGTCCGCGGTCAAGGGCACGATCGCAAGAGCCGAACAGGCCGCGCTGGAAGCCGCGCACTGAGCGGGGCTTCGCCGCGAAGAGAGATTGGCGGATCGAAAGAGACAGAAAGCCGGCGGCGACGCCGGCTTTTTTGTTTGTCTGGTGCAAAGCGCGACCCGACGCCCGCGATCACAGCGGTGATTGTGCTGGAGTGCGAGACATCACAGTCGCCTCCCCTCGTCCGACGTAGCATCAAACCCGGACTTGACCCGCGCTGCCGGTCGACCGGCCGACGGCATCGCTAGGACGGACGCCATGTCGATCATTCTGCAATCCACCGTCGGCGGTTTCTCAACGCAGTTCATGCGCAGGCTGCCGCTGGTCGAGCAGGCGATGCGCGAGCACGGATTGGAGCCGTCCGAATTCGTGATCTCCAAGGACTATGCAAGCACGGCGACGATCCCCATCATGGGCCCGTTCTTCTATGCCTACAGCGTGTTCTTCGGCGAGGAGACATTCACCGTCACCGAGCCGAACGACATGGTGTTCCTGGACTATTTCTACAAACGCGTGCTGGCCGCGGACGAGCCGCCGGAATTGCCGGGGCGGCCGGGACCGATGCAACGGTTCTTCCGCTGGATGTCGCAGCCGGTGTGACGCCGGCCGTCTACTCTCCCCACATCCGCGCCAGGGTTGCGAGCCAGCAGCCTTCGCAATAGCGCGCGTCCTTGTAGTCGATCCAGTTGTGCGCATAGACGTGATCAAGCGGGATGTCGTAGCGCGTGCGCAGCACCTTGACGAGGATCTGCCACGCCGCGACCTGCGCCTCGGTCGGGCCCGTCGTCACGTCGGGATAATTGCCGGCGAATTCGACGCCGATCGAATTGTCGCGCACGACCTGGCGGTAGGTCGGGCGATTGTCGATGTACTTGTTGTCGTTGCGGTTGGCGCCGTCGCCATGGGTCGGCACCAAGTTCTCCGCGACCGCCCAATAGACCGTGCCGTCGGTCTCGACCCACACCGTGACGCCGCGGCGCGTCGGCGCCTTTGCCTGCGCCTGCGCGCCGCCGCGCGCCGAGCCTGCGGGTCCTTCGGTCTGGTGCACGATGATGTTGCGCCAGGGCCTTGCGTTGGCGACGTCGCCCCATGGTGCGAGCCAAACGATCTTCAGGCCGGGAATCTCGGGCGTGCCGGAGGCGCGCGCCAGCTTGGCGAGTTCGGCATCCTCGGCGATGGCGGGGACGATTAAGAGAAGAGCGGCCAGGGCGGCTGCGAGCAGGCGGGCAATCATCAGGCGGGATCCAATCACGGACCCCCGATGTAGCACGGCCTTACGCGAAGGTGCGCTGGCTGTGGTCCGGGCCGATCGCTGCGGGCGACAGCGGAGGCACCGGGTCGTAGACGGCAAAGTCGTTCTTGCCGTTCTTCTTGGCGGCATAGAGGGCGTGGTCGGCATTGGCCATCAGGCGGTCCGGGAATGCGCCGATGCCGCGATCCCACTGCGCGACGCCGATCGAGATCGCGATCGGGATGTCGCTGCCGGTGCAGGCCTCGGCATCCTGGCGGCAGACCTCGAGCACGCGGCGGGCGATCGCGGCGGCCTCGCGCAAGGACGAGGACGGCAGCACGACGCAGAACTCGTCGCCGCCGGTGCGGGCGAGCATATCGCCGGGCCGCAGGCGCGTCTGCGCCATCAGCGTGAAGTGCTTCAGGCAGGCATCGCCGGCGGCATGGCCGTGGGTGTCGTTGATGGTCTTGAAGCCGTCGAGATCGATCACCAGCAGCGAGAACGGCGCGCCGCTGCGCTCGGAGCGGGCGCATTCCTCGGTCAGCCGCTGCAACAGATGCCGCCGGTTGGCGACGCCGGTGAGATCATCGAGCAGCGCGAGGTCGGCGACCTCGCCCCGCAGCCGGTCCATCGCCATCAGCAGGAAGCCGAAATTGAGCGTCATCGACAGGAACAGCAGCCCCAGCACCATGACGGCATGGGTCTGGCCGCCGGCCTTCGCCGACAGATCGTGGCCGAGCAGGTTGCCCACCGTGCGGGCCACGAGAATCGCGATGATTGTGAGAATGACGATGCCGGACAGCCGTGCGCCCGGGCTGGCGCGGCCTTCGGGCGGCCACAGCAGCAGGCGCAGCGCCAGCACCAGCGGCAAGGCTTGACCCAGCGTGTAGCTGAGCATGCGCAGCTGCATGTGCTCGAAGCCGACCATGAAGACCACGACACCGGCAAGGCTCAGGCATCCCGCAACCGTCATGAGGCGCCAAGAGACCGGCCGGTCATAGAAGCGCTGAATGCCCATGGCGGCGAAGCAGCTCGCGGCGATGACGCCGGCGGCGCCGAGCAGCAGCGGCAAGGGCGAGGCGACGAACAGGCGGACCAGCGCCGTCATTGCACCGGTGGCGCCGACGAAGGACGATGCCATCCAGAACCGCGCGGCGGCGAATTTCGGATAGGACCGCGTCACGTAGGCCCAGATCACGCCGAGCGCCAGGAAGTTGACGACGAAGACGGTCCACAATGTCGGGACGTTCAGCATGACGCGTGCAGCACGCGCAGCGTCCCGCCTCCCGTCCCTGGCAACCGTCCGTCCATGACCCATCCCCGTTTTCTTGCGGTGATCATGCGCGCGACGCGCTTAATGGAGTCTCACTGCGACCTTCGAAAGTTCCGCCTTTGGTTTTGGATTCATGAATGCCGGGGCCGTTGGCGGATCGTTAAGTCTGTCGCGGGCGATGGCATCGCCGACAGGGCGATGCGGATTCGCGGACCAAAATCACCTGAAAATGCATCTGAGCTGTGGATAACGCGATGACACGTATGTGACAGTGCGGGGCAGAGCGCTGCGAATCTGCTGAGTTTGTCGTCGAGGATGTTGCGAGGCTGGCCCTCCGCCTAGCATCCCTCGTGTCGCGTTTCACCATTAACCCTGAAGAGGATCCTATGGCTAAGAAAGCGAAGAAGGCGACGAAGAAGAAGGCGAAAAAGGCCAAGAAGGCGAAGAAGAAGTAACGAGGCTTGTTCTTTGCCCGGGTGGAGCCTCGCTCCGCCCGGGCGTCGGGTAAGAGGTGGCGGGCGCGAGGCCCGCTTTTTTATTGGCCGGAGAAGACTACCGCTCCGCAAACGCCAGCTTGGCGCCGAGCGCGGCGAAGCCGGCCGCAAAGCTGCGGCGCAGCCAGGCCATGACGCGCGGGCGGGAGATGACGTGCTCGCGCACCGAGGCGGCGCACAGGCCGTAGACGGCGAACACCGCGAAGGTCATCGCCATGAAGGCGCCGCTCAATTCCAGCATGCGCGCCAGCACATGGGCCTCGTCCACGGCGATGAACTGCGGCAGGAAGGCGAGGAAGAAGATCGACAGCTTCGGATTGAGGATGTTGATCAGGAAGCCTGTCACGATGACGCGGCCACTCGAACGCTCGCTGATGTCACCCTCGACCGAAAGCGCCCCGCTCTCGCGCAGCGCCTGCCAGGACATGTAGAGCAGATAGGCGACCCCGCCCCATTTCAGCGCGGCAAAGGCGAGCGCGCTGGTGTGGAGCACCGCGGCGAGCCCCAGCATCGCGGCACACATATGCGGCACGATCCCGAGCGTGCAGCCGAAGGCGGCGGCGAGGCTGGCGCGCGAGCCGCGCGTCAGCGCGGCGGCCAGCGTGTAGAGGACGCCAGTGCCGGGCGAGGCGACGACGATGAGCGAGGTGAGCAGGAAGGACCAGGACATGGGCGGACGCTATCACCGCCCATCGCGGCAGGGAAGTCACGCCTCAGCAGGGCCTTCAGTCTCTCTCCATCACCCCCGCGCAACGGCGAAGCGAGGCCTCACGACAGCTGTGCGATCTCGGCTTCGCGCAGCACGTCGAGCGGCGCCCAGGGCTTGGCCCAGAATTTTGCGCCCTCGGGCAAAGGCTGCATCAACGGTCGGCCGGAGGTGACCACGACGTCGAGGCCGGGATTGCGATCCTTGGCGACATGAGCGAGCTCGACCCCGTTCATGCGGCCGGCCAATTGCACGTCGGTCAACATCAGGCAAAGCGCGCCGGCGCTCTTCTCGAGCACGAGCTCGGCGGCCTCGGCGCTTTCGCACTGGATGACCTGGTAGCCGCTCTCTTCGAGCAGGAGGCACAACATCTCACGCTGCATGACATCGTCTTCCACGATCAGCGCGGTGGCACGAAATGGTTGCGCTTGTCCCATCTGCGTCTCCAATGCTCGCTTGCGTAACGTACGTTAAGGAGCAAATTCCCATGTGGTTCGGTTCCATTCTGAAAAAATGTAAAGCATAGTTCCATCGATCGGGCCTTGACGGGGGACATCATGACAGCGATTCGCGGCGCGGCCGCCATTACGGGAGCGGCCAGTGGCATCGGCCGGGCGCTGGCCATCGAGCTGGCGGGGCGCGGCTGCGATCTCGCGCTCGCCGATCGCGACGAGGCCGGGCTGAAGACGCTCGCGGCCGAGATCGGACGAGGCCGCAAGGTCAGCGTGCATCGCGTCGACGTCGGCGAGCCCGCCGACATCGCGCGGTTCGCGAGCGAGGCGACGGCCGCGCATCCGGAGCTCGGCATCGTCGTCAACAATGCGGGCGTGGCGCTGATGGGCTCGTTCGAGGAGATCGACCAGGCGCAGATGGACTGGCTGTTCGACATCAATTTCTGGGGCGTGGTGCACGGCACGCGCGCCTTCCTGCCGCATCTGAAGACGAGGCCTGAGGCGCATATCGTCAACCTCTCCTCGATCTTCGGCATCATCGCGCCGCCGGGACAGTCGGCCTATGCGGCGGCGAAGTTCGCGGTGCGTGGCTTTTCAGAGAGCGTGCGGCATGAGCTCGTGGTTGCAGGAAGCCCCGTGAAGCTGTCGGTCGTGCATCCCGGCGGGGTCGCCACAGCGATCGCGCGCAACTCGCGCACCGGTGTCGGCGTCACCGACAATGCCCGTCGCGCGCAGTCGATCGAGCGGTTCGAGAACGCGGCCAAGACCACGCCGAAGGACGCTGCGCTGCGCATCATCAAGGGCATCGAGAAGAACGAGCCGCGCATCCTGATCGGCAACGACGCCCGCTTCATGGACCTGCTGCAGCGCTTTCGCCCGGGCACCTATTGGGCGCCGTTGCAACGGAAGCTGGAGAAGATGGCGAAGGGGACGTGACGCCGGGGGCGTGACGGCGTCACTGCCCCGCCAGCCGATCGGCGAAATAGCCGATGGTCTTGCGGTAGACCACCGCCCTGTTCCACTCGCGCATCGCTTCGAAATTGGCGGTGCCTTCGCCATAGGGCTGGCCCATCTTGAAGCCGTTGGTGTGGAGCAAATTGGCGGTCGAGGCCAGCACGTCGGGGACGCTGTGGCGGAGGTCGACATGGCCGTCGCCGTCGAAATCGACGCCGTATTTGATGTAGGACGACGGCAGGAACTGGGTCTGGCCGATCTCGCCGGCAAAGGCGCCGATGAGGTCGCGCAGCGGCAGGTCGCCACGCTGCACGATCTTCAAGGCGGCGAGCAGCTCGCCCTGGAACAGATCGGTGCGGCGGCAATCATGCGCAAGCGTCGCCAGCGTGCGGACCACCGGCATCTTGCCGATGTCGCCCTTGCCGAAATCGCTTTCCAGGCCCCAGATCGCGACCAGGATATACCGTGGCACGCCGAACTGCTGCTCGATGCGCGAGAGCAGCGCGGCGTGGCGCTGCAGCAGCGCGCGGCCGCCATTGATGCGGCCCGGGCCGACGCGGGTCGAGACGTACTGCTCAAAGCTCTTGTTGAAGGTGTGGCGCTGGCGGCGGTCGAAGGCGAGCACCGCGCCATCGGGGGTCACGCCGCTGAGCGCCGCGCTGGTCACGCTCGCCGAGACGCCGGCGGCCTGTGCCTCCTGCGCCATGGTGGCGACGAAGCTGTTGAAGTCGCCGCCGCAGCGCGCGGCCTGCGCCGAGCCACCGGCCAGACACAGGACGGACGCGGCGGCGAGAAGCAGTCTCAGCATATGGAAAAATCCCTTGGAGAAAAGCGCGAAGCAGCGCGCGGATCATGCCCGGGAAAGCCGCAAGGGTCAAAGCGCAAAGCCTGAAAGCGCAATGCTTGATCCGCATCAAACTGTCTCACGCCCTTCTTCCTAGATTGCAGGCGACCAGGAAAGCCTCCGAGGAGACGCGTTCATGACCGGAATTACCTTGACCGCCGAGCAGATCCGCAATGCGCCCGCAGCGGTGCGGCAATGGATCGAGCAGGAGGTGATCTCTTCGCTCGGCCTCAGCCCCGCGCGCCTGTGACCATGCCGCCGCAAGCCTCCCATCTCGTCGCCTGCAGCGTGGAGGACGTCGCCGGCGTGCTCGAGCACATCAGGGGCGTGCTGCCAGCGGTCAACGTGCTGCTCGAGCTCGGCCGTCCCGGCATCAGCTTCGGCCAGCCCGCGGTGATGACGTTCCGCCTGATGGACATCCTGCATCACACCCGCCTGCCTGATATCAACGCGGTCATCACGTGCCTCGAGATGATCAACCAGGCGCTGATCGAGGTGAAGAAGGATCCTCTCGTGCGGTTCTGCAGCTTCGACAATGAAGGCCATTGCCTGATCGCGCCGCAGACGCAAGTGAGCATCGCAGCGCTGTGGCAGACCATGATGGAGCGCCAGCAGGCCGCGCAGGAGCGCACGGCCGCCGGCCGGGCCGCGCCGGCCGCGTAGGCAGACGGCAAGTTCCGGCGCAATGGAAGCGGAAACGGTCCGTCGGTTAGAACCGGCAGGGCGGCGCGCGAGACTAACGTCTTGCGCCCCAGCCCCCGCAACCGACAGAGAGTGCCGATGCCCGCACCGCAAACCGTCCCGGGAATGCTCGTCCTTGCCGCCCTGCTCTGCCTGTCCACCATCCCCGCCTCCGCGCAGACGCGCGACGTGGCGGGCGCGCGCGACTATCCCGGCATCGGCCGGTTCGCCGGCAGCGTCGTCACCGGCTATGTGGTGAAGGATTTCGATGCGACGCGGATCCAGGCGGCGGTCTTCAGGGACGGCCAGCCGACCGACGCGCGGCGGCTCGAGGGCCGCATCGTCCGTATCGCCTACCGCACCAACCCCGGTCCCTCGATCCTCGAAGTGTCGCGCAATTTCGAGACGCAGCTTGCCAAAGCGGGCTTCGAGACCCTGCTGGCCTGCGACACCGAAGCCTGCGGCGCCATTCCCTTCACCGAAAGCATCGACACGCTGCCGGTGCCGCAGATGTGGGTCGACGGCTTCAACTATCGCTATTTCGCCGGCCGCAAGGTCGAAGGCGGACGCGAGACCTATGCCAGCGTCATCGTCAGCCAGAACAACCAGGACATCACCGCGCAGGTCACCGTCGCCGAGCTCGGCGCCATCGCGAACAAGATGGTCGACGCCGCCGCGATGGCGAAGGGCCTTGGCGAGACCGGCCACATCGCGCTCTACGGCATCTATTTCGACACCGACAAGGCCGTGCTGAAACCGGAAAGCCGTCCGACGCTGGAGCAGATCGCAAAGCTGCTGGCGAGCCAGCCGCAGCTCAATGTCTTCATCGTCGGCCACACCGACAGCCAGGGCGCCTATGAATACAATCTCGATCTGTCGAAGCGCCGCGCGGAAGCGGTCGCGGCCGAGCTTACGAAGAGCTTCCGGATCGCCCCGCAACGCCTGCGCACCGCCGGTGTCGGCCTGCTGGCACCGGTCGGCCCGAACGCGACGGATGCCGGCCGCGCGCTGAACCGGCGGGTGGAGCTGGTGGCGCCGTAAAGCATTGCGTGCGAGTTTGATGCGGGTCAATATCGCGGTATGCACGACGTGAGAGGGATGGACGCACACATCCTCTCTCGGCGTCATTCCGGGCTCGACAAAGTCTGAGGCAACAGGCCATGCCCGACCATCAGCACAAGCCAACGCGCGCCCTCCTCCGCATCCCCCTGCTCCGCCTGCTCGCCATCAACCTCGCGATCGGCGCCTGCGCCGCCGCGCTTCTCGTCGGCGGGCTGCTCTGGCTCAATCCAGGACATCTGCGCGAGTTGATCTTCGCCGACAGCTCTCCCGGCATCGCGCTCGCGCTGCTGCTGGCCTCCTTCCTCATCACCTTCGGCTCGGCCGCGATGGGCAGCGCGATCATGGCGCAAGGGCGCAAGGAGAATAACGACGAGGGCGGCGGGCACGGATCGCGGCTCGCCGTGCAGGAGGTGGCGCAGCGCCCGCGCATGCAATGAGAACCGCGCGGCGATGGAACTCGCCTCACACGCTGATCACATCATCTGCACGCAGGCGGGAGCATGTGCAGGCCGGCGCACCCGTCCGGCAATGGCGCGCTCCACATGCGCTGCATCGCGCGCCCGCGAAGATGAACAAAGTGGTTTGCCAATCCGAATAATTGCTTCGATGTGGCGACACATCACACATCGTAGCCAACGCATATCTGATGCGCTCGCTGCGACATCGGCATCATCTGATTTGCCTTGCCATCGCAGCGCGCTTTCTATAACATTCTATTTTAGGTTGTCGCCCCGCCAGCCCCGGGCGACACTGAAGACCAAAAATAGACGGCGGGCTTCGGCCCGCCGTTTATTGAGGCGAGCGCCTCTCGATCCCGGGTTTGTGACACGGCGGGTCCGCGGCCACGGCTTCCCACCGCCCCCGGGGCCCTGCGCAAAGTCATTTGACTATGGCGCCTCTATCGACGACAAGCCGCCATGGCCAAGAAACCCGGAACCAATCCCAAAGGCGAATTCGCTTTTTTCAACGTCTTCTATGAAGACGATTCCCAACGCTCCAACCGCCGCGTGCCCTCCGAGCTGCTCGGCGGCCTCGACGGCGACGAACCCGCGCGCGGCTTCATCATGGAGCAGGACCGCGAGATCGCGGAGAAGAGCGGCCGGCCCGCGTTGGAGATCAAGCGGATCGAGCGGGTTGGGGTGAAGAAGAAGTAGGGCGACCCTTTGTTTGAGCATGATCTCATCGGAAAACCGCTTCACACTTTTCCGGATCATGCTCCAGCCGGCGCTCACCAGCGCCCGCACCATCTATTCCAGGCAAACAGCAGATCGGCAAACCGATCGTAGCAGAACCGCGTGACCGGCAGCGCCACGCGATTGCCGAACAGCGCCGCAAGCCACTCCTCCCCCGGCGTTAGCCGCCACAACGCAACCGCGACATCCGCACCGACGATGAGCCGGCCGGCTTCATCGGTCGCCTGCAGACGACGCCTGATGTCGTCGAGCGAGGCGCCGAAATGCGCCAGCGCATCAGGCTGCTCGTTGATGTCCCTGAACTCGACAGTCCCCGCGCGCACCAGCGCCGGCAGCTTGTTGCGCTGCGGGTCGATGCCAGCGTCGCAGACAGGGCAGCGGGTGTTGTAGTAGACGGTGAGACGGGTAGGCATCAGTGGGCCTTTCACGTCGGAAGATTTGTTAGAGAGAGCCAGATGCGAGTGAGCATACCGAACGGGTTGGGGCGAAGCCGTCGGTGAGGTAGCAGCTTACTTCCGCCTGTGAAAAAGTTGGAAAACCCAACCAATTTTGCGTCGGCTTCCGTTCAACTCTTGCGCGAATCGGATCTCGATCCTAGCTCTCACAATGTTGGCAATCGCTTCTTTTCCGAAAGCGGCCTCACGACGGTGATCTGTCAAGAGCCGAGCGTGTCGCGCGCAAGCGTGGCAGCTGCAAAGCTCCAAGACCCAGCAGATGCGTCTTTGACCATCTGGTGGCACGGCAGAACAACGGAGGTGTCAATGTCCGTGGTGCGTAACGCTAAGAGGCGGACTATTGATAATTGTGACGGAGCGCCGAAAGAGCGGGGACGGTGGGCCGATACCGTTCGTACATGGTTTGTTCTTTCGCTGCTCGCGGGAACTTGCCTGGCGAACAACCTAATTACCGGATCTGGTGGCGGCTTCACTGTCGCCATTGACCAGACGACGGTGATCTGTCACGAGCCGAGCGTGTCGCGCGCAAGCGTGGCAGCTGCAAAGCTCCAAGACCCAGCAGATGCGTCTTTGACCATCTGGTGGTGCCAGTTCTAGCAAGCTTAGGTGCACCAACATCCTCGATCCTGAGCTTGTGCGAACGGCATGACGCCGAGACCAACAAGAATCCTTTCAAAGTCCAAGCTGCGGTTGGCTTGGAACGAGTCTCGAGATTCCTCTCCGAGTGCTGGTCGACCGGGAGTCGACAACATAACCGCCTCAGCGTTCGCTGCGAACCTAGACAACAATCTCGCCATACTCGCTCGCAGATTGAAGCAGGGCCAATATGGGCCATCACAGTTAAAGGCTGTCTTTATTCCGAAGCCGAACTCGGAAAAAGAAAGAATGATCTGCATCCCTACGGTGTGCGATCGTCTCGTCCAACGAGCGATCATCTTCTATCTCGATAAGAACCGAAAATTCCCAATATACAATTCATCGTCGTTCGGCTTTTTGCGCGACCTAGGAACGGAAGCCGCCATTAAAGCGACTGTAGGATATCGGCAATCTTACGATTGGTGCCTCAAGACTGATATCGAGTCCTTCTTTGACAGAATACCGCGCCAATATCTCAAAGCTCGCGTGGGCAAAGCACTCGGCAAGCACAGTCTCGTTCCCATAATCTCCAAGTTCATTGATTGTGAGGTGAAGCCCACGATCTGGAATCGCGCCAAAATTTCAAAGCACGGCATACAGCTTGGGCATGGCATAAGACAAGGAATGCCGCTGTCGCCAATCTTGGCGAACTTAGTACTTTCAGAATTTGACAGTCGTATGGAGTATCTTGGCGTGAGAATGGTCCGCTACGCGGATGACATAGCGGCATTTTTTGAAACCAAACAAGAAGCCCAAAAAGGCCATAAGATAATCAGCGACGCTCTGGCTCGCATTAGCTTGTCAATCCCTGGCATGAGCGATGTGTCCAAGACGCAGCTTCTCGGCCCAGACGATCCAATCGATTTCCTTGGCAGAGAAATTGTCAGAGTCGGAGATGATAAGCAGGCTGTCTGGCGAGTTGCCACCAAACAGATTCAAAAAATCGCGCGCAAGCTAGAGGACGAATACACCATCCAGGCCCGCATGAAAGCAGACAGCAATTTTCAAGAGACGATCATCGACGTTTGGGATTCGATTTCAGCATACTTCTCGATTTACAAAGGTGCTCACAACTTCGTCTCACTTGATTCCGCGCTCCGGGGGACATCGCGAAAGATAATTGGTGATATTTTTCTCGATCTTTTCGGAGAAAAGGCTCTCTCTCGTTTAACCGACGACCAACGAAAATTTCTTGGTATGAGCCATGTCGATTTCGACGAAACTAATAGCGATCTTTTCGCTTAGTTCGAGCTAGGCAAATTCCCCATCCAGAAACAAAAGCGGCGGGCTTACCCCCGCCGCTTTCGTTTGGATGAATGGCCGAGTCGAGCCCGGGCTGAATCCCAATTAGTTATCCAAGAAGCTCCGCAGCTTCCGCGACCGAGAC
The DNA here is from genome assembly GCF_015291745.1 of Bradyrhizobium sp. CCBAU 53351. Lineage (NCBI taxonomy): Bacteria > Pseudomonadati > Pseudomonadota > Alphaproteobacteria > Hyphomicrobiales > Nitrobacteraceae > Bradyrhizobium > Bradyrhizobium sp. CCBAU 53351. The sequence continues at coordinate 1,329,417 of NZ_CP030059.1, read as the reverse complement.
GGATGCTTCAGCTTCCGCAGCGCCTTCGCTTCGATCTGGCGGATACGTTCGCGGGTCACCGAGAACTGCTGGCCGACTTCTTCCAGCGTGTGGTCGGTGTTCATGCCGATGCCGAAGCGCATGCGCAGGACGCGTTCTTCGCGCGGGGTGAGCGAGGCGAGCACGCGCGTCGTGGTCTCGCGCAGGTTCGACTGGATCGCGGCGTCGATCGGCAGGATCGCATTCTTGTCCTCGATGAAATCGCCGAGATGCGAATCCTCCTCGTCACCGACCGGCGTCTCCAGCGACAGCGGCTCCTTGGCGATCTTGAGAACTTTTCGCACCTTCTCCAAGGGCATGCCGAGCTTCTCGGCGAGCTCTTCCGGGGTCGGCTCGCGGCCGATCTCGTTGAGCATCTGGCGCGAGGTGCGCACGATCTTGTTGATCGTCTCGATCATGTGCACGGGGATGCGGATGGTGCGCGCCTGGTCGGCGATCGAGCGCGTGATCGCCTGGCGGATCCACCACGTGGCGTAGGTCGAGAACTTGTAGCCGCGGCGATACTCGAACTTGTCGACCGCCTTCATCAGGCCGATGTTGCCTTCCTGGATCAGGTCGAGGAACTGCAGGCCGCGGTTGGTGTACTTCTTGGCGATCGAGATCACGAGACGGAGGTTGGCTTCCACCATCTCCTTCTTGGCCTGGCGGGCTTCGCGCTCGCCCTTCTGCACGGAGTGCACGATCTTGCGGAATTCGACGATCTCGAGCCCGGTGAGGGCGGCGAGCTGATGCACCTCGTGGCGAAGGTCCTTGATGCGGTCCTTCTCGTGGTGGACGAAGTTCTTCCAGCCCTTGGCCGAGAGTTTTGACACCCGGTTGAGCCAGCGCGGGTCCAATTCAGAACCGGTATAGTTGCGCAGGAAGTCCTCGCGCGCGACGCCGTGGCTGTCGGCAAGGCGCATCAGGCGGCCCTCATGCGAGACGAGGCGCTTGTTGATGTCGTAGAGCTGCTCGACCAGTGAATCGATACGCGCCTGGTTGAGGCGCAGCGACTTCACCTCGACGATGATCTCGTCCTTGAGCTTGCGGTATTTGCGCTCCTGGTGCGGCGAGAGCGAGGGCCCATGCGAGGTGCTCTCGAGCTGGTTCTGGATGTCCTGCTCTTGCAGCTTGCGCAGCTTCTTGTAGCTCTCGGCGATCTTGTCGAAGATCTCGACGACCTTCGGCTTGAGCTCGGCCTCGATCGCCGCCAGCGACATCTGGTTCTCGAACTCGTCGTCCTCGTCCATGTCGGCTTCGGCGGCGGATTCACCGGGATCCTTGCCTTCGCCGACATTGCCGGCGGCGGGCGCGGCGCGGAACGGGGTCGGCGACGGCGGCGCGGCGGGCGGGGCGACATGCGCAGGCGCGCCGACGGCCTGGCCGCCCTCGGCGGGAGCTTCGCCGTTCTCTCCGGTGGGACCTGATATCATCGCGTTGTTCATGCCGCCCTTGGCGTCGGGGCCGGCATAGGTGGCTTCGAGATCGATGATGTCGCGGAGGAAGATCTTGCCTTCGTTGAGCTCGTCGCGCCAGATGATGATGGCCTGGAAGGTCAGCGGGCTTTCGCAGAGCCCTGCGATCATCGCCTCGCGGCCGGCCTCGATGCGCTTGGCGATGGCGATTTCGCCTTCGCGGGAGAGCAGCTCGACCGTGCCCATCTCGCGCAGATACATGCGCACGGGATCGTCGGTGCGCTCGCCCGGCTCGCTCTTCTTGACCTCGGTGACGGCCTTCTGGGTGACTTCGACGAGCTCGTTGTCGGTCTCGTCCTCGCCGCCCTCGTCCTTCTCTTCCTCGCCTTCGCTATCGTCGGCTTCGGTGACGTTGATGCCCATGTCCGAGAGCATCGACATGATGTCCTCGATCTGTTCGGGCGAGGTCTGGTCGGACGGCAAGACTTCGTTGAGCTGATCGAAGGTCACGAAGCCGCGCTTCTTGGCCTGCTTGATCATCTTCTTCACGGCGGCGTCGGACAGGTCGAGCAAGGGCGAGGGCGCGTCCTGGGAATCCTTCTCCGGCGCGTCCGCTGCCTTGTCGTCTTTTTCCTTGTCCTTCGCCTGCAGCGTCTTTGCCTTGGTGGCCATCCATTGCTCCTAAACGCGCTTCATGCAGGACGCTGCGCCGCGTCCGCGTGAATTCACATGAACCTGTTGCCCGACGCTCTCGCTTCGGCAGCTCTCGACACGGAAAGGGCGGCGCGCATGTCTATCGCCACCCCCAACCTTCTCTCGCCGGAATTGCCTAACGCTTCGTCAGCCTCTTTGTCGCAGCGGATGCAGGTGAAGTGCCAACAGCGATTGCGCGGATTCATTCCTGACGCGTCTGTTCTGCCTGCGGCCGCCTGATGGCCAAAGTGCTACAAGACCGTTAAGCCTCGATTAACCCTGTTTTTGCCGCCAAACCCAAGATTTGGCGAGTCTTTTAGCGGTTCCGGCCCCGGCCGTCCGCATGATTCTTTTCTTCACACGCTCTTCTGGAACCGGCCCGACAGCTCGCCAAAACCCTCGATCAGGGCTTCGGTGCCATCGACCTCGGCCATCCGGGCCTTGACGTCACGCAGCCACGCCAAATTGGCCTCGCTGGGGTCCTCCCCCAAGGCCAGCTCGGCGTCCTTCAACTCCCTAAGTAGTGAATGCCATTGCCGATGCAAGGCAACGAGCTGATGCCAGGTGGAGAGAACGTCGTCCCGTGCCGCGCCCTCGCGCGCGCCCCACACCGCCGCGGTGGTGATGCCGCTCTCAACCCTTTGAAGAACTTGCGCAAATCCGCCCTTTTCGAGATCGGACCGCATCTTCTCGGCCTGCTCTTCGGGATCAGGCGAATGGTGGTGGTCGTTGGCGAAGGCGGCGATGATGCCGGCCCGGAGCTTGTGGACTTCGGGATGGGCGAGCTCCAGGGCCGCGACTTCCTCAAGATGATCGTGCAGCAGCCAGGGGTGGTTGATCAGAATTTGCAGGATCAGGGCCTCCCGGCGCGAGATGGCGCTGCGCTGTCCCCTCATGATCGGGCTGGCCGCCAGCTGGGGGCTGGCCGCCTGATAGGGGCCTGACGGTAGCGGGGTGGGGCCGGCCGGCCCCCGGCGGCCTCCACCGAATCCCTGACCGCCGAATCGATTCGCGCCGCCGCCCCTGGGCTGGAAGGCGCGGCCGCCGCCCTGGCCTTGGCGGAAATTGCCCCGGCCGCCGAAGCCGCCGCGCCCGCCTTCGGGGGCAAAGGCGCGCTGCAGCCGCTCGACGAATTCGTCGCGGTAATAGCGCCGCACCACCTCGTCGCGGATGCCGTTGGTCAGCTCCTTGATGCGCGCTTCCAGCGCGGCGCGGCGTTCAGGGGTAGCGAAATTGCCGCCTTCGAGCTCGCGCGACCAGATCATGTCGGCGAGCGGGCGGGCCGCTCCAATCACCTCCTCGATCGCGCCGCGCCCGCCGGAGCGTGCGAGATCGTCGGGGTCCTGCCCTTCCGGCAGCAGCGCGAAACGAAGACTCTTCCCGGGCGCGAGATAGGGCAAGGCAAGATCCGCAGCGCGATACGCCGCCTTCTGGCCGGCGCGGTCGCCGTCGAAGCAGAGGATCGGCTCGTCCGCCATCTTCCAGAGCAGCGCGAGCTGGCTTTCGGTGAGCGCGGTGCCGAGCGGCGCGACGGCGCCGGGAAAACCGGTGGTGACCATCGCGATGACGTCGACATAGCCTTCGACCACGATCAGCGATGCGCCGTCATGGGTCGCCTTGCGTGCGGTCTGGTGGTTGTAGAGATTGTCGCCCTTGTGGAAGAGCGGCGTCTCCGGCGAATTCAGGTATTTTGCCGGTACGTCCTTCTCCAGCGCACGCCCGCCGAAGGCGATGACGCGGCCGCGCAAATCCGTGATCGGAAACATCACGCGATCGCGGAAGCGGTCGTAAGGCACGGGGATGTCGTCGCCGGCGACCAGCAAGCCGGTCTCGACCATGTCGTCGACGGACACGCCGAGCTTGCCGAGATGCTCCTTCAGCGCGAAGCGATCCGGCGGGGCATAGCCGAGGCGGAACTGCAATTGCGTCGCCGGCGAGATGGCGCGGTCGGCGAGATAGCCGCGCGCCTTGGCACCCAGGCGCGAGGCCAGCGTCTCCGCGAAATAGGTCGCGGCGAGGTCCATGACGTCATGCAGCGTGCGGCGCCGCTGCTCCTGCCGCGCCGCATCCGGCGTCACCGCCGGCAGCGCCAGGCCCGCCATGCCCGCGAGCCGCTCCACGGCTTCGGCGAACGGCACGCCGTCGGTCTCCATCACGAAGGAGATGATGTCGCCGTGCTTGCCGGAGGAGAAGTCGTGGTAAAAGCCCTTCTGGTCGTTGACGTAGAAGGACGGCGTCTTTTCCTGCTGGAACGGCGACAGCCCCTTCCACTCCCGCCCCGCCTTCTTCAACTTCACGCGCTTGCCCACGACTTCGGAGACCGAAAGCCGGGCACGAAGCTCGTCGAGGAATTGGGGCGTGAAGCGCATTATGCTGATTTCTGGGCTGAGTCGGACGTTATGGCCAACCGGATAGGCATATAGGGACGGCCCCGGGAAATACGAAGCATGTGTGGCTTCTCCCGGCTATTCACAGGTGAAAGTTTCGACGGAAAGCTTGAACCGCGCCCGGTTCCACGCTTCCATGGGCCATGTTCAGGACGTTTCGCGGCGGCCAGAGCGGGGGCTGGCGGGTGACCTCGGTCGCAGCAGTGACGGGCGAGCCCCTGCCCTTCGTACCGGCGCTGTCGGTCACCGACAGCGAGGCGGTCTCGTTGCCGCTGGTGCCCTCGCGCAATGCCTGGCGGCTGGTCGGCGTCGCCAGCAGCCTGCGCTACACCGAAAGGCCTGAGAAGCAGCAGCTCGTGGCCGTGCAGGCCGGGCTCGGCCGGGTAGAGGCCACCAGCGCGGCACTGATCCCGATCCGCAAGTCGCAGGCCTGGTGGGATCTGACACAGGACGAGCGGCGCCAGATCTTCGAGGACAGATCGCACCACATCGCGAGCAGTCTTCGTTTCCTGCCCGCCATCGCGCGCCAGCTCTATCATTGCCGCGACCTCGGCGGCCCCTTCGACTTCCTCACATGGTTCGAATTCGCCCCGGCGCACGCCTCGCTGTTCGAGGAGCTGGTCGCGATGCTCCGGCAGACCGAGGAGTGGCGCTACGTCGAGCACGAGGTCGACGTGCGCATGGTGAAGGAAGCGCTGTCGGCTTAATGCTCCAGGAATCGCCCGGATTCGATGCGCGGCAGATCGGTGACCGGCCAGTTGTAGACGTAGGTCCAGGCCTTCTCCGTGGCACCATCCGGCAGCGTCACGTCGACCAGCCGGCGCAGATATTCGGTCGGCTCGGGAAAGCCCTCGCCGCAGGCCTCATACATGTCGAGCTCGGCCAACAGCTCCTCAGGCACGCGCATCCGGAAGAGCTCGCCATGGACGATGTCGGTGGCCGTCTCCGACAGCAGCAATCCCGGATAGTGCTTCACCAGAACCAGCCGGCCGCGGCAGGTCGCCTCGCCCAGAAAATCCGCGTGCCCCGCCAGCAGCCGCGCCATCGGATGGTCGAAGCCCCGCATCAGGGTGCCGTAGACGAAGAGGCGATCGGAGGTCATGCTGTTCTAACGTTGCGACGTCGGTGCAATATCGTTACTCGTTTCAACACGCAATCGTTTCATAGGCAATCAGGATGGACCTGCATACGGCCGAGGCGACCGATCAACTGCTCGGCGAGGGCGACATTGCGCCCGTGCATGAGGTGAATGCGGAGGGACGATCGCCCTTCCTGCTCACCTCGGATCATTACGGTCGGGTGCTGCCGCGCGCGCTCGGAGACCTCGGCATCGCGGAAAGCGAGCTCGTCAGGCACATCGGCTGGGACATCGGCATTGCCGGCGTCGCCGACGGGCTTGCCAAGTTACTCGACGCCCATCTGATCGCGCAGCGCTATTCGCGGCTCGTGATCGACTGTAACCGCCCCCCTGCCGCGGCAAGCTCGATCCCGGTCATCTCCGAGGCGACGGCGATTCCGCGCAACGAAGGCATCTCGGATGACGAGCGCGAGGCGCGGCGGCGCGAGATCTTCGAGCCCTATCATGATCGCATCGATGCCGCGATCGACGCCCGCCTGCACGCCAAGCGGCCGACCGTGCTGGTGTCGCTGCACAGCTTCACGCCAGTCTATGCCGGCGTCGCGCGGCCCTGGCACATCGCCGCGCTCTACAACCGCGACACCGTGCTGCCGCAGCTCCTGCTCAGGCATCTGCGCGCGGAAGGCGATCTCGTCGTCGGCGACAACGAGCCTTATGCGGTCAGCGACCTCACCGACTACACCATCCCGGTCCACGGCGAAGGACGCGGCCTCGTCAACACCGGCATCGAGATCCGGCAGGATCTGATCACGGACCCCTCCGGCCAGCGGCAATGGGCCGAACGGCTGGCGCGGATCCTTGGCGAGATCGAGGCGGAGCTGCGGCCGGAGCTGCTGGTCGGTTAGCCGCCTCGCGTTGCGACGAACAGCGCGAGCGCGGCGAAGATCGCGGCGATGCCCCACAGCAGCCAGGCGATGCGGCTCGCACCGTTTGCATCGAGCGTTGCCTCGACCGGGTTGTCGGGATTGACGCGGACCTCGACGGTCGCGCCGTCCTGGTAGCGCGCCATGAGCTTCTTTAACATCTTCTCGGACCCCGACGGGGTGCCGGCCGCAACGCGCGCGCATTCATTGGTGTAGCTGACGTTCTGGTAGCGATAGGTGTAGGTCACGCGCCTGCCGAACATCTCGGTACCGCGGCGCTCGCCCGGCTCGCTGGCCTCGTAATAATGCTCGGGCGCCGACAGCTTGATCGTGCCCTGCACGACCGGCCAGCGTGCGGCCATCGACGCCTGACGTCGCACCCCATATCCCATCAGTGCGATAACGAGGCCGAACGCGCCGAGGCCGACGACGAGGCCCGCGAGATCGGGCCGGGCGATGTGGTGCGCGAGGTATGCATAAGTCTGGTTGAGCCCGAACGCCGAGCCGAACACGATGCCAAACACGATCGCCGTGCCGATGCCGAGGCAGCCCCACAGTCCCTTGGGCAGGTCGCGCTCCAGCACGGCCTGCTCGGGATGGCGCGGATTGTAGTAGACGGTGACGATGCTTCCGGCGGGATACTTTGCGAGCTTCTCGGCGACCTCGAAATTGCCGAGATCCTCTCCGATCGAGATGCGGCCACCGCGCAGCTTGCGGCCGCCGACCGCATATTCGTAAGTCACGTTCGCAAAATTGCGTTTCTCGAGGCGATAGCCGTCCTCGCGGTCGCTGTCGGAGACCCTGACCTCGCGCACCTCTGCAGCCGAGACAACGACCTTACCCGGCGCCAATAGCCAGCTTCGTGCCTCGCGCACCTGCCAGGTCTTGACGATGGCGGCAACCAGGAGGAGTCCAAGTGGCGCGAGCAGCATCGCATAGACGGTCCAGGGCAGATCGGGCACGGCAAAACCTTCGTCAGCGGCAATGTCCGATTGGACGCATCGCCGCTGCAAATGGTTCAAGCCGAGACGTGTCCGCGGAGGTTATTTCGCCCGGGTCAGCGCCAGCCAGATGCCGCCGCCGATCATGAAGCCGCCGGAGATGCGCGACATCATCCGCGTGCGGCGCGCCGAGAAGAATTTTCGCGCGCGGCCGGCGGCGATGGCGTAGAGCGCATCCGTCATCACGGCGGTGACCATGAAGGTCGCACCCAGGAGCGCGACTTGCGGAAAGTGCGGCTGGTTCAAGTCCATGAACTGCGGGATGAAGGCGCCGAAGAACACCAGCACCTTCGGGTTCGACAGCAGCACCAGAAACCCTTGCAGGAAGAAGCCGCCGCGTGGCGGCGGAGGCGGCGTATCGACATCGACGCCCTCGACCGGCGCCCAGATCAGCTTGATGCCGAGCCAGACGAGGTAAGCGGCGCCGGCAAAGCGCACCCAGTCGAACCAATAGCCCATGGTCGCCATCAGTGATGTCAGGCCGATCGCGACGATGCCGATGACGATGGCAAGCCCGGCTTGCGCACCGGCCACGTTGGTGAGCGCGGCCCGCGTGCCGTGGCGCAGGCCGTTGGCGATGACGAGAGTGACGATCGGCCCCGGCAGCAGCGCAAGCGCAATGCAGGCGGCGAGGAAGGCGAGATAGGCTTGCATGGACATCATGGGAGGGACTCGGCTGAAAGCGGTTTGAAGGTATTAATGCATGGGACGAGCGGGAACGGAAGCTCACTCATCCATTCTTCGCCAGGCCGGCAGCCGCGCGCGCCGCTCCGGTCAGCTCGAGGATGTGCAGGCCGGTATTGGCGCGGTCGACGATGTAGATGTAGCCGCGGTCGTCGGTCTCGACATTGTTGGTCTGGATCGCCACCTTGCAACGCTCGCCGCCTTCGATGGGAATGCAGCGCTTGTCGGTCGCAGCCGTGATCGCGGGAATGAAATAGCCGACTTCCCGGGGATGATAGGGGTCGCGGATGTCGAGAGCGCGCACGCCGGCATTGAAGAAGGCGATGAAGGCCATCTTCTTGTAGTAGACCGGCGCCATGCTCTCGTTCGATGAATGCGCGCCGAACCGGCCGCCGCGCTGGCAGAACTGCCCGCTCGCCTCCGGCACGGTGTAGCTCGAGATCATCATCGGCCGTGTCTCGGTGGTGACGTCGGCGAACCACACCATCTGCCTGGCTTCACCGCATTCGTTGAGGATCGCCTCGTCCACGATCATGACGATATCGCGGGTCTTGCCGTCCTTGTCCTCGGAAAATTCGGCGATGGGCATGTCGAGCATCGGAAATGTCGTGTGCGCGCCGTTGAAGGCGGACATCGGCAGGCGCGCAATCTCGGGATAGCGCAGATTGTCCGGCGTCGGCTGCTTCGGTCCGCTCAGCAGCTTGTCGCGGTCGACGATCTGCAAGATGCCGCCCTTGTTGGTGCCGTAGCCGAAATAGACGCGGTTGCCATCGGGCCCGGTCGAGATCGGCCCGTGCAGCTCGGTCGGCACCGCGCCGGTCGAGCCCGGCTCCTGACCCGGCAGGCCGAAGTCGCGGATTTTCTGCGGACGCGCGGGATCGGAGAGATCGTAGACTTGCGTCATACGCCGGGTGCGCCAGTCGGGCGCGCCCGAGACGAGATAGGCGATGCCGGTGTCGCACTCCCACCAGCTCTTGTGCGTGTCCTTCAGGCCGCCAATGCGCGTGATGAGCACCGGACTGGCGGGATCGCTGACGTTCCAGATCTCATGCGCCTCGCTGCCGAAAGTCCTGAGCATGTAGACCGCGTTGGGATCGCCCTTCGGCAACGCCTTGCCGTCGCAGACCCGCACCATCTGCGCGCCGCCGGATTCGTACTTGCCCTCCTGCCCCGGCAGATGCCGCAGATATTTCGGGCGCGCGGGATCGGTGACGTCGACGATCGAGGTGCCGTTCGGCTCGGCCTTGCCCGTCATCGGGTTGACGGGAGCGGGCACGTCGTCGGTGCCGCCGTGATGGCCGATATAAGCGATCCAGCGATCGCCTTGATGATGGATGGTCGGCTGATAAGCGCTGCGCGCCTGCAGGTCGCTGGTGCCCACGAGCTTCATGTTGGACGCTTCGGGCGGCGCGCCGATGGTTTGCTTCTGGGCGTGGACCGCCGTGCTGCAAGCAAAAAGGACGAGGCTTGCAGCAGTCAGGACGCAACGAAACATCAAAGTCCTCCCGGAACCAATCTGTGTTGGCTGAGATCAAAGGCTAACACAGCCGAATGCGGGCGACCAAAACACGATTTCGCGGCTCGCGCTTGACATGCAACCATTTGGTTGCGTATTGTCGTCGCCATGGATGAGGTCTTCAAAGCGCTCGCCGATGCATCACGACGCTCGCTCTTGGACCGGCTTCACGCCAGGAACGGCCAGACGCTGAAAGAGCTCTGCGAGGGCCTCGCGATGACGCGGCAGGCCGTGACCAAGCACCTTTCGATTCTGGAGGAGGCCAGTCTCGTCACGACCATCAGGCATGGCCGCGAGAAGCTGCACTACCTCAACCCGGTGCCGATCCATCAGATCGGCGAACGCTGGATCAAGAAATTCGAGCGCGGCAAGTTAGCTGCGCTCAGCGAGTTGAAACGCCAGTTGGAGAAGCGCGATGAGTAAGCCGGAATTCGTCTACGTGACCTATATCGAGACCACGCCGGAAAAGCTGTGGGAGGCGCTGACGTCGAGCGCGTTCACGCGCCAGTACTGGTTCGACACCGAGGTCAGGTCCGACTGGAAGGTCGGCTCGCCCTTTGCCCTCGTGATGGGCGGCAAGGTCACGGACACCGGCGAGATCCTCGAGGCCGACCGGCCGCGGCGACTATCCTACACGTTCAAGCACGAATTGATGGAGGAGATGCGGAACGAAGCGGCGACGAAAGTCGTCTTCACTCTGGCGCCCTTTGGCAATCTCGTGAAGCTGACGGTGACGCACGAAGGATTCGCCGCGGGCAGCAAGCTACTCGACGGCATCTCCAAGGGCTGGCCGGCCATCCTGTCCGGACTCAAGAGCCTGCTGGAAACCGGCAAGGCGCCGACGATCCCGCCCGCCGCGCTCGGCATCGAAGGATTTGCGTGATGAATATCGAACAATTCAAGCCGCTGACCGTCTACACCATCTACATCGCCTCCACGCCGGAGAAGGTGTGGGAGGCGCTGACCTCGGCGGAGTTCAGCCGAAAGTATTTCTCCGGCTTTGCGGTCGAGATGGAGCCGAAGCTCGGCGGCCGTTTCATCGTGCGCGCACCCGACGGCTCCGAGCACATCAGCGGCGAAGTGTTCGAATACGATCCGCCGAGGAAGCTCACGGTGAGCTGGAACGTCAATTGGCCGGGCCTCGTCGCCAAGCTCGGCTCCACGCTCGTCACCTACGAGATCGAGGCAGCCGGTGAAGCCGTCCGTCTCACCATGAGCGAGCGCCACGACCGCGAACTCAGCGACGACATCCTGTCCGGCGGCCGCACCGGCTGGCCCGCGATCCTCTCCGGATTGAAGAGCCTGCTGGAGACAGGCAAGGCACCGCAGATCAAGATGTCCCCGCCGGCGAAGATGCTGGACGCGCTGAAGGCGATGGGGATCAAGACGCCGTAGGTGCGGAGTCATTCCGGGGCGCGCGTAGCGCGAGCCCGGAATCCACCTCGCAGCAGGGTTGGTGGATGAATGGATTCCGGGCTCGCCCTTCGGGCGCCCCGGAATGACGACTAGGCGGGCACCGGCGCCACCAGCCGCCGGTAGAGATGCCAGGTCGCGTGACCGAGCACCGGAAGCGTCACGATCAGCCCGAGAAAGTAAGGCAGCGCCGAGACGATCAGCAGCATCACGATCACGGCGGCCCAGGAGATCATCGGCAACGGGCTCATCACCACCGCGCGCACGCTCGTCACCATCGCTGTGACGAAATCGACCTCGCGGTCGAGCAGCAGCGGAAACGACACCACGGTCAGCGAGAACAGGATCAGCGACAGCACGGCGCCGACCGCGTTGCCGATGCCGAGGAACAGCAGGCCCTCATTGGTCGTCAGCACCACCGTCATGAATTCCTGAAGGCTGGAGAACGAGGCGTGCAGGCCGAGCAACAGCGCGATCAGGAGCCGCACCTGGTACATCCAGACCACGAACACGAACAGCGTGACGAACGCCATCCAGCCGATCTCGCTGCGCGAGCGCACGGCGGACCAGACCGCGCCGAAGGAGACCGGCTCGCCGCGCTCGCGGCGGCGGCTGACCTCGTAGAGGCCGATGGCCACGAACGGTCCGATCAGCGCGAAACCTGCCGCCAGGGGATAGACCAGATAGACCATGCCGAAGGCGGTGAAGCACAGCATGATGGCGATGCCGCCAGCCGCGTAGAGGACGCCGAAGCAGAGACCGTACAGCGGCAGCGCCTGGAAATCGCGCAGGCCCTCGACCAGCGCCTCGGCGATGTCGGTCACCGCGACGGGACGGACCACCGGATCGACCTTGCCCGAGATGGACATCAGCTTTCCTCCCCACATCGGCGCGATCTTTCGTCGCGCGCAGATTGAACGCGATATTAGCGTTGCCGCCCGCGGGCGCAACTTGACGGCTGATGGCGGGGCGAGAACGGCGCCGGCCTGCGGAGGTGACGCGGCGGCGGCTCGAATTCTTTAGTCTTCTGTGCGATTTTCGAGCAGATTCCTATGGACTGCGTAGACAATCGTCCGCAAATTTTACCTTCAAGCCGCGCGCGTGACGATCAAAACGGACCGCCCAACAGATGAGCCTGCGTACCCGGTTACTGATCCTTGTCATCGCGGCCATGCTCGTGCCGGCGATCCTGGTCGGGCTGCGGTTCATGCAGAACCGGGCCAGCGAGATCGACGCCGCGCTGGCCAATCTGGCCGCATCCGCCGACGACATCGCAAGTGATCTCGGCGAGAAGATCCAGGGCACCGCCCAGCTCCATTACGGGCTCGCCCGGGCCCGCGACCTCGACACGCGCGACAAGGCGGCGTGCTCGGCATTCCTGTCGGATGTCCGCGAGGAATATCCGCAGTTCACGGGTATCCTGACCATCGATCCCGACGGCCACCTGTTCTGCGACTCGCTGCGGACCAACCGCACGCTCGACCTGAACGACCGCGGCTATTTCAAAGAGGTCAAGACCCTTCAAGGCGTCGTCGCAGTCGAGCCGGTGTTCGGCCGCCTCACCGGCCTGTCCGTGCTCCAGATCGCCTATCCTGTGCGATCGGAGACGGGCGCGTTGAAGTTCGTGCTGCTCGCGTCCTTCAACCTGAACAAGTTCGCCGAGTTTCACGACAAGCGGCTGCTCGCCGAGAAGGACATCCTGTTCGTCGACGCCAAGGGAACGGTGCTGGCCGCCCCCAAGGGCGGCGGTTGGAGCGTGCCCGTCGGCGGATCCATCGCCGGCTCCGACCTGTTCCGCTTCGCTGCAGCGCCCGATGGCGAGCCATTTCGAGAGGTCACCGCCGGCGGGGGCCGTACGCGGATATGGGGCGTTGCCCGCTCGCCGGCGATCCGCAAGGCCGGCCTCTACATCCTGGTCGGGCGATCCAAGGACGTCCTGGTCGCGGCGGCGAACCGCAGACTTTACGAGGACATGGCGATTCTCGCGGTGGCCTCGCTGCTGCTCCTCGGCGGCCTCTGGATCCTCACGACCGTGAGCATCGGACGTCAGGTCGGGCGGCTCGCTGCCATGGCGAAGCGCCTCGGGCGCGGTGATCTCAGCGCGCGCATTCCAGAGCCTCACCCGGGCGGAGAGCTCGGCGGGTTGATGACCCTGCTCAACAGCACGGCCGAATCGCTCGAGCAGCAGCGTGCCGCAATCGCCGATCTCAGCCACAAGCTCAGCCAGTCTCAGAAGATGGAAGCGATGGGTCAGCTCACCGGCGGCGTGGCGCATGATTTCAACAATCTCCTGACCGTCATTCTCGGCAATTCGGAACATCTCGCCGACAGGCTGGCGGGCAACAAGGAATTGCACCGGATCGCCAACGATATTGCGACCGCCGCCGAGCGCGGCTCCGACCTGACACGAAGCCTTCTCGCCTTCGCGCGCAAGCAGCCGCTGAGACCGCGAGAGATCGACATCGCCGAGCAGGTCACCGGCATGAAGCAGCTTCTTCGGAGGACGCTGGGCGAGCACATCGAATCGAGCTTCACATTCGCGCCCGATCTGTGGCTCGCCAGCGTCGATCCCGGCCAATTGGCCACCGCCGTGCTCAACCTCGTGCTCAACGCGCGCGATGCGATGCCTGACGGCGGCAAGCTGATGGTCGAGGTGAGCAACGCATCGCTCGGTGAGACCGACATCGACGTCAACGGCGAAGCGCGTCCGGGCGATTACGTCATGCTGTCCGTGAAGGATACCGGAAGCGGCATGAGCAGCGAAGTGTTGGGACGCGCATTCGAGCCGTTCTTCACGACCAAGGAGGTCGGCAAGGGGACCGGCCTCGGCCTGAGCATGGTCTACGGGTTTGCACGACAATCCGGCGGACTCGTGCAGATGCAGTCCGAGCCGGGACAAGGCAGCGTCGTCAGGCTGTTCTTTCCCCGTCTCGCAACACCGCCGAGCGAAGATCCGCCTCCCGCGGAGCAGACCGTCACGCAAGCGGACCACGAGACCATTCTCCTCGTCGAAGACGACGACATGGTGCGCGCCTATATCGAGAACGAGCTCAGGACGCTCGGCTACCGCGTCATCACGGCTTCGAACGGGCCCGCGGCGCTGGAATTGCTGCGGCAGAGCGACGACGTCCGGTTGCTGTTCACCGACGTGGTGATGCCCGGCGGCATGTTCGGGCCGGAGCTCGCAAGACAAGCCACCATGCTGCGGCCCGATCTCAAGGTGCTCTTCACCTCGGGCTACAGCCAGGATCCCGTCAAGACGCCGGACGGGATCGACGCCCGCATTCTGACAAAGCCGTTCCGAAGGCAGGATCTTGCCGCGATGCTGCGGTCCGCCCTGGCGGCGCGGCCGCGATAGTCAGAAGCGCGACGCGAGCAGAATCCCCACGGCGAGATTGGCCGCAAACAGACCCGCGTCGATGACGAAGATCCGCAGCATCGGACCCTTCAGCACCGGCCAGTAGGCCACCCCGACGCGGCCGCCGCGCATCAGCACCGGAACGTTGTAGACGAACTGGCTGAAATGGCAGGCGGCAAAGAACAGGAATAGCACGATCTGCGCCTCGACCGGCTGGAAGAAGGACGGACGCGCCGCCAGAAGGTAGAACGACAGCAGACCGATCGGCAGGTTCATGCCGCCGAGGAACGCAACGCTCGCCGCCAGGGTCGGCGCGATCGGATTGCTGCGCTCCTCCCGCGGCAGCAGGATCTTCAGCGTGTTGGTTTGCGCGATGCTGAACTGGACAAAGGCACCGACGAACCAGAGCGTGTTGAGGAGCAGGACGATATCGGAAAGACGCATGGTTATTTCCCGTAAAAGGCTTCGCTGCGTACGACGCGGCCGGCATCGTCGAAATCCATGAACTCGCTTGCGCGGGTGTCGCCGAGCTGCCACCAGACGACCAACCGCGCGATCGTATCGTCCCAGCTCCAGCTCAATACCTTGAGGTCGGCGCTTTCGATGTGGCCATAGGCTTTCCGCCAATAGGCGCGGATGTTTTCGGCACCGCTCACGACCGGCGAGCCGGTCAGCGTCAACGCCAGAGGACTGCGCATCTGCGCGTCCTCGGCGAAATGCGCGACGACGGCGTCGATATCGACCTTGCGCCAGCTCGCGCACCATGCCGCGACAAAGGCTTCGGCGGCCGCGCGATTCATCGTCTGTCCGCCCATGACGCGGCCCTCCCCTCGCTCGATGGCGCGGAGAATGGCAAAGCACGATCTTCATGTCAACTACGTTGACTTGAGACTGTCAGTTATGGTCGGCAATCGCCTCCATGACGGCCATCCATGCCGCCTTACTGGTCGAACCGGCGCGATCGAACGCCTTGCGCATGACATTGCGCTCGTGGTCGGAGGCGCGCTGCTCGATACGCTGGCCGGCGGCCGTCAGGCGCAGCAGCTTCGAGCGATGCTGCTCGGGCGAGCGCTTCGACGTCACGAGCTTGCGCTCCAAGAGCAGATTGAGCGGCCGGTTGAGGGCCTGCTTGGAAATGCCGAGGACCTCGAGCAGCGAGCCGATCGCGATGTCGGGCCGGCGCGCCACCACGTAGAGGATGCGATGGTGCGGACGCGACAGGCCCTGCTTCGCGAGGTATTCGTCGGCTTCCAGCGTCATGCCGCGCCAGCCGTAATACATGAGCTCGAGCGCCGCATCGAGATCGTGCAGCTTGTCGAGCGAGGCGCGATGAAGTCCCGCGGCTTGAGAAGTCTTTGCCATCGTGGACGTCAGCCCTTGGCTCGCAGCTCGCGCCGCAGCACCTTGCCCGTCGCCGTCATCGGCAGCGTCTCGGCGAATGCGACGAAGCGCGGATATTCGTGTGCGGCAAGCTGCACCTTGACGAACTCCTGAATCTCGCGCGCCAGCGCGTCGCCGGCGCTGAAGCCGGGCCGCAAGACGATCCACGCCTTGATCGATTCGGTGCGGATCGGATCGGGAATGCCGACCACGGCGGCCATGGCCACCGATGGATGCTTCATCAGCGTGTGCTCGATCTCGGACGGGCCGACGCGATAGCCCGCGGTGGTGATGACGTCGTCCTCGCGGCTGACGTACCAGAAATAGCCGTCCTCGTCCTGCACGCCGAGATCGCCGGTGAGCAGGAACGCGCCGGCATATTTCTTCGCCGTCGCATCCGGATTGCGCCAGTATTCGAGCATGGTGACGGGGCACGGCTGGCGCACGCCGATGACGCCGCGCTGGCCGCGCGGCAATTCCTCGCCCTTGTCGTTGACGATGCGGACGTCGAAGCCCGGCGTCGCCTTGCCCATCGCGCCGGGGCGGATCGGAAACAGATTGGAGTTGCTGCCGATCACGAGATTGCACTCGGTCTGGCCGAACACCTCATGCGCGTCGATGCCGAAGGTCTCGCGCACCCAGCCGAGCAGTTCGCCGCCGAGCGATTCCCCGCCGGTGAAGATGCTGCGCAGCTTGACGCCCGGATGCTTCGCGCCGGCCTGCCGCACCAGCTTGAGTGCCGTCGGCGGCAGGAAGACGTTGCGGACGCCGAGATCGGCCATCATCTGCATCGCCGCCTGCGGCTCGAACTTGCGTGCGCGATGGCCGACGAGGGGGATGCCGTGGTACCAGAACGCGAGCAGGCCGTTGACGAGGCCGCCGATCCACGCCCAATCCGCCGGCGTCCACATGAGATCGCCGGGCCTCGGCAAGAAGTTGTGACACATCTCGACGTTGGGGAGGTGACCGAGCACGACGCGGTGCGCGTGCAGCGCGCCCTTCGGGTTGCCCGTCGTGCCCGAGGTGTAGATGATCAGCGCGGGATCATCCGCGGAGGTATCGACCCGCGCGAAGTCGGGCGAAGCGGCCTTGATTGCACCCCAGAACGACGTCGTGCCCGCAGGTGCACGCTCGCCGACGACATAGACGGTCCTCAATTGCGGCAGGCGATCGCGGATCTTCGCAAGCTTCTCCCAGCCGCCCTCGTCGGTGATGATAGCCTTTGCCTCGGAATTCGACAGGCGAAACTCGAGCGCATCCTCGCCGAACAGCGCGAACAGCGGGATCGAGATCAGGCCGGAGCGGAATGCCGCCATATGCGCGACCGGCAATTCCAGCGACTGCGACAGGAACACCGCGACGCGATCGCCGCGCGACAGCCCGTCCGCTTTCAGCACATTGGCAAAGCGGCGCGACATCTCGGCGACCTCGTCGAAGGAGGTGCGGCTGGTCGCGCCATTGTCGTCGACATAGACCAGCGCGAGGCGGCCCGAGCCGTCAGCATGGCGGTCGCAGCACGCCTCCGCCATGTTGAAGCGCTCAGGGATGCCCCAGCGGAAATTGCGGACGAGTTCGTCGTAGGTTGCGGCTTCGGTCAGCATGGGCCGGATCGTTTCCCGATGTCTTGTTGTTGTGTAGTCTAGAGCCACAGGGGCGCGGAACAAAGTCCCGTCATTCCGGGGCGTCCGCAGGGCGAGCCCGGAATCCATCGAGCCACAGGAAACGCCGCCTGATGGATTCCGGGTTCGACGCCAGCGCGTCGCCCCGGGATGCCGTTACCGCACCGACGCGAAAAACTTCCTGACCTCCCGTACGAACAGCTCCGGCTGCTCGAACGCGGCGAAATGGCCACCCTTCTCCATCTCGCTCCAATGCGTGATGTCAGGAAAGTTCGGCTCCATCCAGCGCCGCACCGGCGTGATGATCTCCTTGGGAAAGGTGGCCACGCCCGTCGGCACCTTGACGACCGGCGTGGTGCGGCGCTTGCCAAAACTTTCCCAATAGAGCCGCGCCGAGGAGGTCGCCGTCTCCGTCGCCCAATAGAGCATGACGTTGTCGAGCAGCTCGTCCTTGGTGAAGATGTTCTCGGGGTGGCCGTTGCAATCAGTCCAGGCCCAGAATTTTTCCAGGATCCAGGCCGCCTGCCCGCTCGGCGAATCCGTCAGGCCATAGCCGAGCGTCTGCGGGCGCGTCGATTGCTGCTTGGAATAACCGGAGTCGAGATCGACATAATGCTTGAGGCCGGCGAGCGCCCGCTTCTCTTCCGCCGTCGGCTCGCCCTCGATGCGCGGTGGCGAGTTGAAGGACAGCGTGATGTGGATGCCGGCGCAATGCGCCGCGTCCTGCGCGCCGAGCGACGTCGTCACCGCCGAGCCCCAGTCGCCGCCTTGCGCGCCGTAGCGCGCATAGCCCAACCGCTCCATCAGCCTGGCCCAGGTCGCGGCAATGCGGTCGACGCCCCAGCCGGTCTCTTTGGGTTTGGCCGAGAAGCCGAAACCCGGCAGCGAGGGACAGATCACGTGAAACGCGTCGGCGGGATTGCCGCCATGCGCGGCGGGATCGGTCAGCGGCGCGATCACCTTCTGGAATTCCACGATCGAGCCGGGCCAGCCATGGGTGATGATCAGCGGCAGCGCGGCCGGCTCCTTGGAGCGTGCGTGAATGAAATGGATGTCGAGCCCGTCGATCTCGGTGGTGAACTGCTCGAAGCGGTTGAGCTTGGCCTCACGCGCCCGCCAGTCATAGTCATTCCCCCAATAGGTGCAGATCTCCCGGATCCATTTCAGCGGCGCGCCCTGGCTCCAGTCGTCGACCAGCTCCGCCTCCGGCCAGCGCGTACGCGCGAGGCGCGATTTGAGATCGGTGAGGATGTCGTCGCTGATGGCGATGCGGAACGGTTTGATCGCGGTCATCGTGCCTCCCAGTTTCTTTTTGTCATTCCGGGGCGTGCGAAGCACGAACCCGGAATCCATTGAGCAACAGGGCTGGCGGCCTGATGGAGTCCGGGCTCGACGCTTCGCGTCGCCCCGGAATGACGGCCTAGCCCGACAACGCCGCCTTCACCAAACCGCTGGCCTTCCCAAAATCCATCTGGCCGGCGTATTTCGCGCGCAGCACGGCAATCACCTTGCCCATGTCTTTCATGCCGGCTGCGCCCGTCTCGGCGATCGCATCCGCGATCGCCTTCTTCACCTCGTCGTCGGCCATCTGCCTCGGCAGGTATGCCGAGATCACCGCGATCTCCTCGCGCTCCTGGGCTGCGAGCTCGGCGCGGCCGCCCTTGTCGTAGAGCTCGACCGATTCCTGGCGCTGCTTGATCATCTTCTGAAAGACGCCGAGCAGATCGGCATCTGACAGCGGCGGCTTGCCCTGGCCGCGGGCCTCGATGTCGGCGTTCTTGATGGTCGAGTTGACCATGCGCAGCGTGGACAGCTTGCGCTCGTCCTTGGCCTTCATGGCCTCCTTGACCGCATTGTTGATCTCGTCGCGCAGCATGATCGTGATCCCTTCGAATATCTGAGGCCTGATCTAGGCCGTTCGTGGCCCCTAGACAACCTCGGTTCCGAGCCATTCGGTGAGCGCACGCACTGTCGCGTCCGGCTGCTCGGCTTGCGGCAGGTGTCCGCAGCGCTCGAGAACCTTGAGCCTTGCGCCGGCGATGCCCTCGGCCATCTCCTTGGAGAACGCGTTGGGAATGGTGTTGTCGACATCGCCCGTCAGCACCAATGTCGGACAGCTGATGGCGGAAAGCGTCGGGCGCGAATCCACCCGCGCGATGATCGCGGTCTGCTGCCGCAGATATCCCGCGACGCCGACATCCTCGTCGTGCGCATGGACGAGCTCGAGAATCTCGGCATCGTCGCGTCGCGACGGATGCACAAGCTCCGCAAAGCTCTCCTCGCGGATGGCGCGGAGCTCGCCGCGCCTGGCGCGCTCCATCAGGCCGCGGCGGCGTGCGGTCGCCTCGGCGGTGTCGGGCCGGGCCTGGGTGTTGATCAGTGCGAGTTTCACAACCCGCTCGGGTGCCTGACGCATGATCTCGAGCGCGATGTAGCCGCCCATGGAATGGCCGGCGAGCGCGAAGCGCTGCGGCGCCTCGCTCAGCACCCGGGCCGCGATCGCCGCCATGCTGTCATCGCGGATATGGTTGGCGATCATCACCGGGCCGAACCGCCACAGGGCCGGGACGACGGGGGCATAGATCCGGGCCGAGGAGGCCAGCCCCGGAACCAGCACGATCGGGGTGGTCTGGTCCATTATTGCCTCGCAAGCCCCTCAAATTGCCGGAAATTATGCGACCGAGCTTAAGCGGCCGAGGAGGCCTGTCAAATATGCAAAAACGCATGTGAATCGGGCCTCTCCCGCTTTGACGGCGGCGCCTTCGGAGACTATGAAACGCGCTCATGACACAACATGACAACGATCCCGCCTGGCCGGACCAAAAACCGACCGCGCTGTTGGTGCTTGCTGACGGCACGGTGCTCGAAGGCTTTGGTCTCGGCGCCGAAGGCCACGCCGTCGGTGAAGTCTGCTTCAACACCGCGATGACCGGCTATGAGGAGATCCTCACCGATCCCTCCTATGCCGGCCAGCTCATCACCTTCACCTTCCCGCATATCGGCAATGTCGGTACCAACGAGGAAGACATCGAGACGGTGAACATGGCGGCAACGCCGGGCGCGCGCGGCGTGATCCTGCGCACCGCGATCACCGATCCCTCGAACTACCGCGCCACCAAGCATCTCGACCAGTGGCTGAAGGCACGCGGCATCATCGGCCTCTCCGGCATCGACACCCGCGCGCTGACCGCACTGATCCGCAGCAAGGGCATGCCCAACGCCGTGATCGCGCACGCCAAAAACGGCGAGTTCGACCTGCATGGCCTCAAGGAAGAAGCGCGCGAATGGCCCGGCCTCGAAGGCATGGACCTCGTGCCGATGGTCACGAGCGGCCAGCGTTTCACCTGGGACGAGACGCCCTGGCTGTGGGACAAGGGCTTTGGCCGCCAGGACAAGCCGGAGTTCAACGTCGTCGCCATCGACTACGGCATCAAGCGCAACATCCTGCGCCTGCTCGCCGGCGTCGGCTGCAAGGTGACGGTGGTGCCGGCGACGACCTCGTCCGAAGACATCCTGGCGATGAAGCCGGACGGCGTGTTCCTGTCCAACGGTCCGGGCGATCCGGCTGCAACCGGCAAATATGCCGTGCCTGTCATCCAGGACGTCATCAAGTCGGGCACGCCGACCTTCGGCATCTGTCTCGGCCACCAGATGCTGGGCCTGGCCGTCGGCGCCAAGACCAAGAAGATGCATCAGGGCCATCACGGCGCCAACCACCCCGTGAAGGACGAGACCACCGGCAAGGTCGAGATCACCTCGATGAACCACGGCTTTGCGGTGGACGAGGCCACGCTGCCGAAGGGTGCGACGCAGACCCACATCTCGCTGTTCGATGGGTCCAACTGCGGCATCCAGCTCGACGGCAAGCCGGTGTTCTCGGTGCAGTACCATCCCGAGGCCTCACCAGGTCCACGCGACTCGCACTATCTGTTCCAGCGCTTTGCGGACCTGATGCGGCAGAAGAAGAGCGCGTAGGGCGCGCTCTTCCGCAACTGCCTTGACGACATCGAGCCCGGGCCTTGTCCCGGGCTCTTGTCATTCCGGGCTCACGCGTCGCCCCGGATTGACGGAGGACCGAGGAACGCCGCCTCACGCCCCTCGTTGATCCCTGCTAGATTCGCGCAGGAGCCCCGCCATGTCCGTCGTCCGCGACAACGCCGAGCCACTCGCCATCGTGTTCGAGGACGACGGCCTTACGCCGAACAACATCCGTCCGTTCCTGGTCTACCAAGCCGCGGTGAAGCTTGATCCGAAGCAGCCGGAAGCGACCATCGAAGATCTGTTCGAGGCGAACGGCTGGGGCGGCACCTGGCGCAACGGCGTCTACGATTATCTGCATTATCACGCGACGGTGCACGAGGTGCTCGGCGTCGCGCGCGGCAGCGCACGGGTCCGCTTCGGCGGCGACCACGGCCAAGAGCTGGACATCAAGGCCGGCGACGTCGCGATCCTGCCTGCCGGCACCGGGCATCAATGCATCAAGGCGAGCAACGATTTCTGCGTGATCGGCGCCTATCCGCCAGGCAGCAAGATGGAGATCACGAGGGCGACGCCGGAGAACCACGCCAAGGCGCTGAAGACGATTCCGCAAGTCGCGCTGCCGCCGGCGGATCCCGTCACGGGGAAGGATGGCGCGTTGATGAGGCTGTGGCGATAGCCAGGAGAAGGGTGCCGTAGGGCGGGCAGAGCGGCTTGTCCGCCGTAGCTCGAAGAGCGAAGGCGGAAGCGTGCCCACGCATTTTTGCGATCGAGAGAGATGGTGGGCAGGCGCGCGAACAGCGTGCCTTTGCCCACCCTCCGACAGCTCGGCCTACGCCTCGTTGCCACCTTCCTGCCGCGTCGCCTCGAACAGGAACCACGTCCGCCGCTCGGTCTCGTCGATGAAGACTTCGAGGATGCTGGCACTGGCGACGTCGCCGGCATCGTCGCAGACCTCATGGGCTTTGCGCATCGCGGCGGCGACATGCTTGTTGTCCTGCATCAGCTCGCGCAGCATCTCGCGCGGCGGGACGTAGTCCTCGTTGTTGTCCTTGATGGTCTGCAGCTTTGCGACCTGGCCAATCGACTTCAGCGTGGTGCCGCCGATCTTGCGGACACGCTCGGCGAGCTGGTCGGTGGTGGCGAAGATTTGGTCCGACTGCTCGTCGAGCAGCAGATGGTAGTCGCGGAAATGCCGACCGCTGATGTGCCAGTGGAAGTTCTTGGTCTTCAGATACAGCGCGAAGGCGTCGGCCAGAAGCACGTTGAGCGCCTCCGAGACCTTCTTGACCCCGTCGGGCGACAGATCGGTGGGAGTATCGAGATCGGGCGAGACCTTGTTGGTTTTGCTCACGGGAGACCTTCCTGTTAGGACGCGGACATTGACGGCGCGCCGTCGCACCCCTAACGCAAGGCGGGCAGCGCGGTTCCCAGACAGGAACCGCTGGGCGGGATACCATGGACGATTGGATCGATTATTACGACTCGACGCATACGATCTATGTCAGCAAGCTGCATCGCGACTTGCACTTCCAGATCATCGCGCGGGACATTATCGGCTACATCGCCTCGCCCGAGGCGACCGTGCTCGACTACGCCTGCGGCGAGGCGTTGTCGGCGAACCAGGTCGCGGCCGCATGCGGCAAGCTGATCCTGGCCGAGCCAGCGCCCGGGGTGCGCGGCCGGCTGATCGCGCGCTTTGCACCGAACACCAAGATCCGCGTCCGCTCGCTCGACGACGTCCGCAATATGCAGGACCAGTCCATCGACCTCGTGGTGATGAACTCGGTCGCGCAATACATGGCGCCGGAAGAGCTCGATGCCGCGTTCCTCAACATCCGCAGGATCCTGCGGCCCTCCGGCAAGCTGGTGCTGGGGGACATCCTGCAGCCCAATGTCGGCATGTTCAGGGATGTCATGGCGCTGCTCGGCTTCGGCCTGCGCCACGGCTTTCTGAAGGACGCGCTGATCGGGCTGATCAGCACCGCGCTGTCGGATTACCGCCAACTGCGCACGCGCATCGGGCTGCAGCGCTACAGCGAGGACGAGATCACCGCCAAGCTGAGCGCAGCCGGCTTCGCGGTCCAGCGCGCCCACACCAATATCGGCCACAATCGCTGGCGCATGACCTTCATCGCGCGGCCGCCCCTGGTTCGTTAAGCATAACAATTAGCCGTTGTGGCTTGTGGCACCGCAATCGGACATGATCGCTGCGGCCCGGTGGCGGAAGCGTCTACGCGAGGGCGGTGCAACGCTCTTCATCCTGGTTCAAATCCAGGCCGGGTCTCCACGCTTCGCCCCTACGGGCTGCGCGTGGCGCAGTCACGCCAGTCCCGAATGGACGAAGCGTGTACGGCGTAGCTGGAGCGAAGCGCAAGCGAAGACGGACTGCCCGCCCGAACCTCAATCCGCCTCGACCACATCCCCCTCCGACAACAAGTGCAGCCGCTCGGCATCCTTCGCCGCGGAGCCAATCACCGCGTCCAGCAGGCCCGGAAAGCGTGCATCCAGATCCTCGCGGCGCAATCGCATGAAGCGGTTGGTGCCGGCCACGCGCGTCTGCATCAGGCCGCATTCGCGCAGCTTGGCGAAGTGATAGGCCAGGTTCGACTTGGCCCCGAGCCCATTGAAATCGCCGCAGCAGAGTTCGCTGCTGACACGTTCCTGCGCTGCGAGCTGGTACACGATCGCCAACCGGATCGGATCGCTGAGGCAATCCAGAACCATCGGCAGCTCGATCTGCTCGCGGGTGGGGTGGAGAGGCGTGCGGCTCATGACCAGGAAATCATAGCGATGCGGCAGCAATGTTCAATAGTTCTTGAACCGATTGACATCGCCACCTTTGTACATTCAATTGTTCAATAAGCGTTGAACATAGGATGTGGTCCAATGAGCGTGTTCTGGCTGGCCTTGGGAGCCTTTGCGATCGGTACTGAAGGCTTTGTGATTGCTGGGCTTTTGCCTGCAATCGCGGGTGATCTGTCAATTTCGGTCCCGGCCGCCGGCCAGCTCGTCACCGCCTACGCCCTTACCTATGCCGTGGGCTCCCCGATCCTGGCGGTGGCGCTGAACAATATCGACCGCCGAACCGTGCTGGCCCTGGCGCTGGCGACCTTCATCGCCGGAAACCTCGCAGCGATGGTGGCTTCGAATTATGCCCTGCTGCTCGCCTCCCGGATGCTGATGGCGCTGGGCTCGGGCCTGTGCATGCCGACGGCCCTCGCCGTGTCGATCGCCATCGCATCGCCCGAACGGCGGGGCCGCGCGGTGGCGCTGGTCACCTCCGGACTCACGGTCGCGACTGTCATTGGCGTTCCCCTCGGCAATCTCGTCGGCAGCCTGCTCGGCTGGCGCGCGACCTTTGCCATGGTTGCCCTGATCGGCGCCGTCGCGCTCGCGGGCCTCCTGCTCGGCCTGCCCCGCGGCCTGCCGCGCAACACGGCTTCGCTCAGCGAGCGGCTCGCGGTGGCGCGCCACGGCAATGTCGTGGTCGCACTTTTGATCACGATATTATGGGCGCTCGGCGGCTTCACCGTCTTCACCTATTTCGCGGTTCCACTGCGCAATCTCGGCTTCGACGCCTCGCAGATCAGCCTGGCATTGCTGGTGTTTGGCGGCGCGGCGGCGATCGGCAACATGATCGGTGGCGTCCTGGCCGACCGGCTCGGCACGCTCACCACCGCAGCGCTCGGGCTCGCCGGCATGGCGAGCGCCCTCATCCTGCATTCACTGGTCCTGAAGCTGATGCCCGGCCAGGCCCATTACGCCGTGCTGGGCGCGATCTTCCTCTGGGGCATCTCGGGCTGGGCGTTCTATCCGGCCCAGATCGCCAGCATCATCCGGATCGAGCCGCAGGCCTCGATGATCGCCCTCTCGCTCAACGCCTCCGCCATGTATCTCGGCTTCGCCATAGGCGGGGCCCTCGGCGGCGCGGTGCTGGCCACCCTGTCGCCCAACGACCTCGGCTGGATCGGCGGTGTGAGCGTAGCGGCCTCGCTTCTGGTGCATCTCGCCCGCGGCTGGCAGGCCCGGCCAAAACCAGTCAAAATTGCCGGTTGATGGGCGTTTTTCGGGGTTTCGCCGCCCCAAAAACTGGTCTAAGACCCACCCGCGCGCGAGGGAGACCACCGCGCTCTCGGCCACAGGGACGCGCAGCAGCGCGCCCTTTTTTTGTGCCCAAATTCCAGTCCGGCGAGAGTTGATGCCCAAACGTACAGACATCACCACCATCCTGATCATCGGCGCCGGTCCCATCGTGATCGGCCAGGCCTGCGAGTTCGACTATTCGGGCACCCAGGCGGTGAAGACGCTGAAGGAGGAGGGCTATCGCATCGTCCTCGTCAATTCCAACCCGGCCACCATCATGACCGACCCGGAATTGGCCGATGCGACCTATATCGAGCCGATCACGCCCGAGATCGTCGCCAAGATCATTGAGAAGGAACGTCACGTCATCCCCGGCGGCTTCGCCCTGTTGCCGACCATGGGCGGACAGACCGCGCTGAACTGCGCGCTGTCGCTGCGACGGCAAGGCACGCTGGAGAAGTTCGACGTCGAGATGATCGGCGCCACCGCCGACGCCATCGACAAGGCCGAGGACCGCCAGCTGTTCCGCGAGGCCATGACCAAGATCGGGCTGGAGACGCCGAAGTCGCGGCTCGCCAATGCTTCCGACCTGAAGAAGTCTTTCCGCGACAAGTACCAGGCGGCGCGCGAGAAGGCGTCCGGCGCGGCGCTCGAAGAGCTCGAGCGGCAATGGACGCTGGGCGAAGGCGACCGTCGCAAGCGCTATCAGGAATATGCGATGGGACAGGCGATGATGGCGCTGTCCGAGATCGGCCTGCCCGCGATCATCCGCCCCTCCTTCACCATGGGCGGCACCGGCGGCGGCATCGCCTACAACAAGGAAGAGTTCCTCGACATCATCGAGCGCGGCCTCGATGCGTCTCCCACCAACGAAGTGCTGATCGAAGAATCCGTGCTCGGCTGGAAAGAGTACGAGATGGAGGTGGTGCGCGACAAGAATGACAATTGCATCATCGTCTGCTCGATCGAGAACCTCGATCCGATGGGCGTGCACACCGGCGATTCCATCACGGTGGCGCCGGCGCTGACGCTGACCGACAAGGAATACCAGATCATGCGCGACGCCTCGCTGGCGGTGCTGCGCGAGATCGGCGTCGAGACCGGCGGCTCCAACGTGCAGTTCGGCGTCAATCCCGAAGACGGCCGCATGGTCGTCATCGAGATGAATCCGCGCGTGTCGCGCTCCTCCGCGCTTGCGTCCAAGGCCACCGGCTTTCCGATCGCCAAGGTCGCCGCCAAGCTCGCGGTCGGCTACACCCTGGACGAGATCGCCAACGACATCACCGGCGGCGCCACGCCGGCCTCGTTCGAGCCGACCATCGACTACGTCGTCACCAAGGTGCCGCGCTTCGCCTTCGAGAAATTCCCGGGCGCCTCGACCACATTGACCACGTCGATGAAATCGGTCGGCGAGGTCATGGCGATCGGCCGCACCTTCCAGGAAAGCCTGCAAAAGGCCCTGCGCGGGCTCGAGACCGGTCTCACGGGCCTCGACGAGATCGAGATCGAGGGTCTCGGCCGCGACGACGACAAGAACGCGATCCGTGCCGCACTGGGCACGCCGACGCCGAACCGGCTGCTCCAGGTCGCCCAGGCCATGCGGCTCGGCTGGTCGAACGAGGACATCTTCAACTCTTGCAAGATCGACCCGTGGTTCCTCAGCGAGATGCGCGGCATCGTCGACATGGAGGAGAAAGTCCGGAAGAACGGCCTGCCCGGCAACGCCTTCGGCATGCGCACACTGAAGAGCATGGGCTTCTCCGACGCGCGGCTCGCGGTGCTCGCCCAGACGACGGAGGCCGAGGTCACCGCGAAGCGCCATGCGCTCGGCGTTCGACCCGTCTACAAGCGCATCGACACTTGCGCGGCCGAATTCGCCTCGCCCACCGCCTACATGTATTCGACCTATGAGGCGTTGTTTGCAGGTGCGCCGGCGGACGAGAGCACCCCGTCAGACAAGAAGAAGGTCATCATTCTCGGCGGCGGGCCCAACCGTATCGGCCAGGGCATCGAGTTCGATTATTGCTGCTGTCACGCCTGCTTCGCGCTGCATGATGCCGGCTACGAATCCATCATGGTCAACTGCAATCCGGAGACGGTGTCGACCGACTATGACACGGCCGACCGGCTCTATTTCGAGCCGCTCACCGCCGAGGACGTGCTGGAGATCATCGCCAAGGAGCGCTCGAACGGCACGCTGCACGGCGTGATCGTGCAGTTCGGCGGCCAGACGCCGCTGAAGCTGGCACGCGCGCTGGAAGCTGCCGAAGTGCCGATCCTCGGCACCTCGCCCGACGCCATCGACCTTGCCGAGGACCGTGACCGCTTCAAGCGCGTGCTCGACAAGCTTCGCCTCAAGCAGCCGAAGAACGGCATCGCCTATTCGGTCGAGCAGGCAAGGCTCGTCTCCGCAGATCTCGGCCTGCCGCTGGTGGTGCGCCCGTCCTACGTGCTCGGCGGCCGCGCGATGCAGATCATCCGCGAGGAGAATCAGCTCAACGACTATCTGCTCGGCACGCTGCCGGAGCTGGTGCCGGCGGACGTCAAGGCGCGCTATCCGAACGACAAGACCGGGCAGATCAACACCGTGCTCGGCAAGAACCCGCTGCTGTTCGACCGCTATCTGTCCGACGCCACCGAGATCGACGTCGACTGCCTCTGCGACGGCAAGGACACCTTCATCGTCGGCATCATGGAGCACATCGAGGAAGCCGGCATCCATTCCGGCGACAGCGCCTGCTCGCTGCCGCCGCACTCGCTCGATGGGAAGATGATCGAGGAGCTGGAGCGGCAGACCCGCGAGCTCGCGCTCGGCCTCGACGTCGTCGGCCTGATGAACGTGCAATATGCCATCAAGGACGGCGAGATCTACGTGCTCGAGGTCAACCCGCGCGCCTCGCGCACCGTGCCCTTCGTCGCCAAGGTGGTCGGCACGCCGGTCGCCAAGATCGCCGCGCGCGTCATGGCCGGTGAGAAGCTCGCCGATTTCAAGCTGAAGAAGGCGAAGCTCAAGCACGTCGGCGTCAAGGAATCGGTCTTCCCCTTCGCGCGCTTCCCCGGCGTCGACACGGTGCTCGGCCCCGAGATGCGCTCGACCGGCGAGGTCATGGGCATCGACCGCAACTTCGAGGTGGCCTTCGCCAAGAGCCAGCTCGGAGGCGGCACGCGAGTACCGCGCAAGGGCACGGTGTTCGTCTCGGTGCGTGAAAGCGACAAGACGCGTATCGCGGAAGCCGTGCGCGAACTGCATTCGCTCGGCTTCAAGGTGCTGGCGACCTCCGGCACGCAGCGCTTCCTGACCGATCAGGGCATCCCGACCGAGAAGGTGAACAAGGTGCTGGAAGGACGGCCGCACATCGTCGACGCCATCACCAATGGCGACGTTCAGCTCGTCTTCAACACCACGGAAGGCCCGCAGGCGCTGGCCGACAGCCGTTCGCTGCGGCGCGCGGCCCTCTTGCATAAAGTGCCGTATTACACCACTCTTTCCGGGGCCGTGGCGGCCGCGCAGGGCATCCGCGCCTATCTGGGCGGGGACCTTGAGGTTCGTACCCTGCAGAGCTACTTTTCGGAAACCTGATCGCTAGCGGCGGTGAAACCGCCGCTAAGTGATTGGCAATGAAGCCACAATGGCCGGAGGAACTGATCCGGCCATGCGGTTGTTCTGTTCCGGCGCCAGACCCACATAAACTCCCGGCGGGCGCGTGTTCAGCCCCGGGAATATCGACGAATCAAGGTTGCCGCGCCCCGCGGTCTTTGTGAGGCGCGCAGCTGAAGGACGAGAGAAGAGATGGAAAAGGTTCCGATGACCCAGGCCGGCTTTGTCGCGCTCGGGGAAGAATTGAAGAAGCGCCAGTCGGAAGATCGTCCGCGGATCATCGAGCATATCGCGGAAGCGCGCTCGCACGGAGACCTGTCGGAGAACGCGGAATATCATGCCGCGAAGGAAGAGCAGTCCCACAATGAGGGCCGCATCGCCGAGCTCGAGGACAAGCTCGCGCGCGCCGACATCATCGACATCTCGAAGCTCTCCGGCGACACCATCAAGTTCGGCGCCACCGTGACTTTGGTCGACGAGGACACCGAGAAGAAGGCGGTGTGGCAGATCGTCGGCGAGGTCGAGGCCGACGCCAAGAAAGGCCGCATCTCCATCACCTCGCCGCTGGCCCGCGCGCTGATCGGCAAGAAGAAGGGCTCGACCGTCGAGGTCAACGCCCCCGGCGGCGCCAAGGCCTATGAGATCACCAAGGTGGAGTGGCGGTAAGGATTTGCCGCCTGCCCTGATGTTTCGAAAAGGCCGCGCAGTGCGTAGCCTTTTTGTTTCGGCAGATGACCTGCGGGAGTGGACACGCGCTCTTACCGCACGTCATTGCAAGGAGCAAAGCAACGAAGCAATCCGCACTGCCGCTGCGGAAAGACTCTGGATTGCTTCGCTACGCTCGCAATAACGGAGTGCGCAGCAGCGACATCCACCACCCTCGTGTCTCGGCTCTGCAGCGCACCGCCGAAGTGGCGCTGCGCTGCGTCAGGCGCACGAGAGCGGCGCTCTACCTCCGCCCCTTCACCTCGAGCGGCACGGCGGCCTCGTATTTCGAATTATGCAGCACCAGCGAGGTCCGCACATTCCGCACATGCGGCGCGGCGGTGAGATGGGTGACGAAATCCTGAAAGGTCGCCATGTCGGGGGCGACACATTTGAGGATGAAATCGACCTCGCCCGACAGCATCCAGCATTCGCGAACCAGCGGCTCGGCGCGGACGAATTCCTCAAAGGCGCGCAAATCGGCCTCGGCCTGGCTGGACAGGTGCACGGCGGCAAACACGGTCACGTCGAAGCCAAGCTTGCGGGCGTCGAGCAGGCCGCGATAGCCGTGGATATAGCCCTCCTCCTCCAGCGCCCGGACGCGGCGCAGGCAGGGCGGCGGCGAGATGCCGACGCGCTTGGCCAGCTCGACATTCGTGATTCGACCGTCGGCCTGAATCTCGGTGAGAATCTTCAGGTCGATCTCGTCTAGGTTCCGCGACACGTGATTGGAACTCCTGGCCTTTAACGGCGGTATTGGTGGGCTTATCGCAATCCTCATACCCAGTCTGCACGGCCAGCGCAATTTTATTGCGCGTGCACCGCAATCGACTTTTGTTCCCTGTTGGAAAAATCCGCCGACAGGGAATGCAATTCTTGCATAGCTCACCAGAACGCTTAGATTAGCTCTGATATTTCAGCGCCTCCGCGACGCCTCCCGGCATGTTCCGCGCCCGCGCTGCAGATCCCCCGTGAAAGGCGTCCATCGAAATGTCCGCTCCTGTTCATGCAAAGGTCGTCATTATCGGCTCCGGCCCCGCCGGTTACACCGCCGCGATCTACGCCGCGCGCGCGATGCTCGAGCCGATCCTGATTCAGGGCATCCAGCCTGGCGGCCAGCTCACCATCACGACCGATGTCGAGAACTATCCGGGCTTTGCCGACGTGATCCAAGGCCCCTGGCTGATGGAGCAGATGGAGAAGCAGGCGGTCCATGTCGGCACCAGGATCGTCACCGACCTGGTCATCAAGCTGGATACGGCGCAACGGCCGTTCCGCCTCACCTGCGACTCCGGCGACGTCTATCTCGCCGACGCCGTCATTCTCGCCACCGGCGCGCAGGCGCGCTGGCTCGGGCTTCCGTCGGAAGTAAAATTCCAGGGCGGCGGTGTGTCGGCCTGCGCCACTTGCGACGGCTTCTTCTACCGCAACAAGGAGGTCGTGGTGGTCGGCGGCGGCAATACCGCGGTCGAGGAAGCCCTGTACCTCACCAACCATGCCTCGCAGGTCACCATCGTGCATCGCCGCGATCATTTCCGCGCCGAGCGGATCCTGCAGGAGCGCCTGTTCAAGCATCCGAAGATCAGGGTGATCTGGGACTCGGCCGTGGACGAGATCTGCGGCACCGAGAACCCGAACAAGGTCACCCATGTGCGCCTCAAGAACGTCAAGACCGGCGCGCTGACGGACGTGAAGACCGACGGCGTCTTCATCGCCATCGGCCATGCGCCGGCGACCGAGCTCGTGAAAGACCAGATCAAGCTGAAACCGTCGGGTTACGTCGAGACCGCCCCGAACTCGACCGCCACCTCGGTGCCCGGCCTGTTCGCCGCCGGCGATGTCGCCGACGAGACTTATCGCCAGGCCGTGACGGCCGCAGGCCTCGGCTGCATGGCAGCGCTCGAGGCCGAACGTTTCTTGGCCCTGCGCGCCAGCGAGCGCGCGGCAGCGGAATAACGATCATGCCTCGAACACGCGACGGATTTACGGATATGGACTGGGACAAGCTGAAGGTGTTTCACGCAGCGGCGGAAGCGGGCAGCTTCACGCATGCCGGCGAGCAGCTCGGCCTGTCGCAATCGGCGGTGTCACGCCAGGTCTCGGCGCTGGAGCAGGAGCTTTCGGTCTCGCTGTTCCACCGCCACGCCCGCGGCCTGATCCTCACCGAGCAGGGCGACCTGTTGTTCCGCACCGCGCATGACGTGTTCATGCAGCTGCAGGCGGCGCGCGCGAAGCTCACCGACAGCCGCGAGCGGCCGAGCGGCGACCTCAAGATCACCACCACGCCCGGCGTCGGCATCAACTGGCTGATCCCGCGGCTCGGCGAGTTCACCGCGCTCTATCCCGAGATCCGGATCTCCCTGATCGTCACCGACGAGGAGCTCGACCTGTCGATGCGCGAGGCGGATGTCGCGATCCGCACCCGCAAGCCGACGCAGCCGGATCTGATCCAGCGCAAGCTGTTCGCGATGGGCTTCCACGCCTATTGCTCGCCGGAATACATCAAGCGCTTCGGCACGCCGCGCACGCTGGAGGAGCTCGACTCCCACCGCATCATCACGCTCTCGGACGGCAACTTCGCGCCGCACCTGCAGAACCGCAACTGGCTGGTCGAAGCCGGCCGCAACGGCTCCGGTCCGCGCGAAGCCTATTTCCGAGTGAACAACATCCTCGGACTCGTGCGCGCCTGTCAGCAGGGTCTCGGCATCGCCGCGCTGCCCGACTACCTCGTCGAGGAACAGAGCAAACTCGTGCAGCTGTTCGGCGAGTCCGATTCGATCCAGCTCGACACCTACTTCGTCTATCCCGAGGAGTTGAAGACCGTCGCGCGCGTGCAGGTGTTCCGCGACTTCGTGGTCAGCAAGGCGCAGCGCTGGCCGTCCTGATTTCCGCATGACTGACATGCGGCCTCGGCTGTTGCTGCAGGCCGCTCGTCAAGCCCATACTGTTTGCACGCTGAGCCTTCGCGTTGCGCATTTGTCCCCCTCCTCCAGTGGCGCGGGAGTTCAGTAATCCCTCTTGGAAGGTGATTGTGTCGGCCTCACGTGGCCAATACCTTAAGCCGGGCTCTTTGGGCCCGGCTTTTTTTCTGCCAAATCGGCGTTCGCCCTCCGCGTGTATTGACAGTTCCGCGCATACCCCGCATCATTTGCAAATGATCACGAAGTCGTGCGCAATCTCGTTCAAGGCGATCGCCTCGAAAAAAGGCCCCCATCCCGGGGCCTCGGATGTTTGCGCGCGCTAGCTAAGCTTCGTCATCGCTGCAAATCTTCGAAAACCCCGCCGCCTGGACGGGGTTTTTTCATGTGCCCTCCGTCTCAGGTTTTTCCCGAGAAGGAGATGGAAACATGACTGGTCTACAGGAACAATTGCACGGGCTGTGGCTGCCGCTGGTGACGCCGTTTCGCGATGGAGCGCTCGACGAGCGCTCGCTGCAGCGGCTGACGCGGCACTACGCCGGGCAAGGCATCGACGGCCTTATTTTGGGGGCGACCTCCGGTGAAGGCATGACGCTGCGCGAGGCCGAGCTCGAACGTCTGGTCGCCATCGTGCGCGACGAGATGGCAGCCGGCCGGCGGACCGTGCCGATCTGCCTCGGGCTGTCGGGCGCCGACACCGCGCGGCTGCAGGAGCGTCTCGACGAGACCGCGGACTGGCCGATCGACGGCTATCTGATCGCGAGCCCCTATTATGTGCGGCCCTCGCAGCGCGGCCTCCTGGCGCATTTCGAGACGCTCGCCGATCACGCCGCCTGGCCGCTCGCGCTCTACAACATTCCCTATCGCACCTCGGTGAACATCACCAACCAGACCATGCTGCGGCTCGCCGAGCACAGGAACATCGTCGGCCTGAAGGATTGCGGCGCGAGCCGCGAGCAATCCATCGCGCTGCTGCGCGATCGCCCGAAGCAGTTTCGCGTGCTCACCGGCGAGGACGCGAACTATTTCGAGGCGCTCACCGACGGCGCCGACGGCGGCATCGTGCTGTCCGCCCATGTCGAGACCGCGACCTTTGCGGCCGTCCATGACGAACTGAAGCGCGGCCATCACGACGCGGCACTGGCACGCTGGCATGAGGTCGCCGAGCTGACGCGCCTGTTGTTCACCGAACCGAGCCCGGCGCCGGCGAAGTACTGGCTGTGGCGCTGCGGCCTGATCGACAGCCCCGAAGTGCGCCTGCCGATGGTGGAGGTCAGCAGCGAGCTCGCGGCGACGATCGATCGCGAGATCGAGCGGCGGACGAAGGTCGCGGCGTAGCGGCTCGTCACTGCTTCCGCATGTCATTCCGGGCGCGACGAGGTCGCGAACCCGGAATGACCGTGGTGAGAGACCGCCCCGTGGTTAACATCGCGCGAACAGCCTTCGCATCCGCGGCATTGCGCATCCACGCCTCGTTTACGCTCTGGTGCCTATCGTAGGCCTCGAAAGGCTTCTCACAGGGGGAATGACCATGGGGCATCGCACACGGCCGACGGCCGCGAGCCAGTTCGCGCCGGCCGATCTTTTGCAGGGAATTCTCGTCGTATCGTCGTTCGGGTTCTGGGCGGTGATGCTCGGCCTGATGCCGGCGCTGCTGTTTCGGGTCTGGCTGGTCGGCTGACACAGACGAGCCCGGATGGTTAATCCGAAGGGCAGAGCTGTGTTCAAATACGCTGCAGCCTGCAAGCCGGAATTTTAAAACATCCCGGGTATCGTCCACGCCCATAAGCGAAGAAATCGCGGGGGCGTTTGTGAATAGTCATAATGAAATGGCGTCGCATTTCGACGCTGATTACGAGAAGCTGTCCACCGAGCAGGGTTTTACCACCGAGGACATTCTCTGGGCCGT
The DNA here is from genome assembly GCF_015291745.1 of Bradyrhizobium sp. CCBAU 53351. Lineage (NCBI taxonomy): Bacteria > Pseudomonadati > Pseudomonadota > Alphaproteobacteria > Hyphomicrobiales > Nitrobacteraceae > Bradyrhizobium > Bradyrhizobium sp. CCBAU 53351. The sequence goes on along the minus strand of NZ_CP030059.1, from coordinate 1,294,738 downwards.
CGGCATCTGGTCGGTGATCCTGACGCTGTCGCCGGTCATCGTGTTCTACATGCTGATGGTGGCGTAAGCTTCGGCTTGCAGGTCAGCTCTCCTTCCTCGTCGCCATGGCCGGGCTTGTCCCGGCATGACGGACCATCATCCAGAAACGCAAAACGCGCGGGCGTCCGCGCGTTTGTCGTCCGGGGAATGATTTATGAAAAATTAGGCTGCCTGCTTGTGCATTGCGCCGGATGCCGACGCCGTGCCGCGAATGGCCTTCACTGAACGCTCGATTGCCGCCCACAGCCTTGCGATTTCCTGGGCCGCACGGCTCTCGGCCTGATACTCCCGCGCGCCCTCGCCATGGCTCAACGCCATCAGGAGATCCGAACGGTTGGTGATCTGGCCGCCCCACACCGGCGCACGGAATTTCGCCAGGGCTTCGCGGGCGATGGTGACGATCGGGCTTTCGGCTTCGTCGCGCTTGGCCGGCGCACCGTTGAGCACGACCGCATAGGGCTTGCGCGCGGCGCGGCACATCTGGATGGTCTCCTGCACCGCGTTGACGTCGAACACGCCGGGACGGGCGGGAATCACCACCATGGTGGCGTTCTTGATCGCGTCGTCGACGACGGCCGACAGGTTCGGCGGCGTGTCGATCAGCACCCATTCATAACCGTCGCGCTTGGCGGCGGAGACGATGCCGCTGACGGAGTTCACGGCCGCCTTGATCGGCGGTTCGTTGGTGCCGCGCAGCTTGTGCCACAGCGTCAGCGAGCCCTGCGGGTCCGCGTCCACAAGCATGACCTGCTTGCTCGCCTTGATCTGTGCGGCAAGATGTGCGGCGAGGGTACTCTTGCCCGAGCCGCCTTTACGCGATGCAAAAACAATAACGTTCATACCTTCGGCCTCCAGATTGACCCCAGGCTGCGAAAATGAATCACCGCGCTGATTCGTGAAAGATAAATTTATCGAGAGTTGCGCGGCGGTCACGAAATAACAAGGCGTGCTGGCTTTTGAGTCACACTGCGATGTGCGAGGCGCGACACGAACTGCAATGAAACGCAGTGCATCCAGGCTTGTGTGCGTTTTTTGAGCAGTCGTTCGGGAAAAACAGGATGCAACCTCGCCGCGCAGAGCGGCACCCGACTCTTTTCCGTTGCGCCTGTCCGTCAACGCCGCAAGCCTCGCGCCAGTCTGCGCGAACAAAAGGAGTCCGTTACCTTACGAGGTTTCGAAAGAGGAACGCAGGCCCCCCCGCGCTCAGCCGTCGCTGGTCTTCTTCTTCTTGCTCGCCGGCTTGGTGGTCTTCTTCGCCGTTTTGGGCGCGATGTTGGTCGGCCTGCCGGCACGCTGCTCGCCCGGCTCCGGTCCGCGGCGGAAGAACACCGCGCATTGCGGCGAGAGCTGCGCCTTCTTCTTGATCATGCAGGCGGTGATGGCATCGACGTTCGGCACGAACTCGCCGCACAGTCGCATCGCATCCGGCGTGCAGGCCTGCTGCTCCTCCTGGGTGTAGGCGAAGCCGGCACCGGGCTGGACCAGCACGGCCAGGGCCATCCCAAAGGTGACAGCAGCCAAGGATGTCTTGAAGCGAAGCGCCGGCATCTCGTCCCCCACAGGTCGAACAGGAAGCGGATAGTGGGTGAACCGCGGTTGGTTGGCAACCGATGGGAGATGCGAAAGGTCGGAGCTGTGCGGTCTCGGCAACAGGCGGACAGCCTGGCACCAGCAATCGACGGTTCCTGAAGGCCAACCCCAAAAAACGCGAAAACAACCCCATGCACAGTAGCCAAGTGCCGGTAATCCCTCAGCAATTTTTAGGATTAAACGAAGCCACGTTTGACTTGTCGGGCAAAACAGGGGCATCATGTCACATCCAAGAAGATGCGCGTGGGGTGGCTGGCTTGTCTCCTGCGCCGGTCGACAAGCGCACGTGAGGAGAAGTCACATGGAGGGGAATGAGGCGGAGCTGCCGCTCTCGGGCGTCACGGTGGTCTCGCTCGAGCAGGCCATCGCAGCGCCGCTGGCGAGCCGTCATCTGGCCGACTGGGGCGCGCGGGTCATCAAGATCGAGCGGCCTGGCGCGGGCGATTTCTGCCGGGACTACGACCATGTGATGAACGGGATGTCGAGCCAGTTCGTCTGGACCAACCGCTCCAAGGAGAGCCTTGCCATCGACATCAAGAGCGAGGGCGGCCGCAAGGTGCTCGACGCCCTGCTGCCGCAGGCCGACGTGTTCATCCAGAACCTCGCGCCGGGCGCGGCTGAAAGACTCGGCCTCGATGCGGCGTCGCTCCTCAAAAAGCATCCGCGCATCATCGCCTGCGACGTCTCGGGCTATGGCACCGGCGGTCCCTACAGCGACAAGAAGGCCTATGACCTGCTGGTGCAGTGCGAGGCCGGCGTGCTCGCCATCAACGGCACCGAGGCGGAGCCGGCCAAGGTCGGGCTGTCCGTGGTCGACATTGCCACCGGCATGTACATCCTCAACGGCGTGTTGATGGCGCTGTACCGCCGCGAGCGGACCGGCAAGGGCACCGCCTTCCAGGCCTCGCTGTTCGATTCCATCACCGACTGGATGAGCTATCCCGCCTTCTACACACAGAGTACCGGCCGGCCGCTGCCGCGCACCGGCGCAAGGCACGCCACGATCGCGCCCTACGGCCCGTTCCGGGTCGGCGACGGCGCGACCGTCTTCTTCGGCATCCAGAACGACCGGGAATGGCGCTCGCTCTGCCGCATCGTGCTCGGCGATGCCGCATTTGCCGACGACCCGCGCTTCCGCACCAATCCGCTGCGCATGCAGAACCGCGACGAGCTGCAGGCCCATATCGAGCAGCGCTTTGCGTCCATGACCGGCGAAGAGGTGCTGCGGCTGCTGGATGAGGCCGGGGTCGCCAACGCGCATCTGAACTCGGTCGAGGCGTTCCTCGCGCATGAGCAGCTCCATGCGCGCTCGCGCGTGCAAAGCGTGGGCTCGCCCTGCGGGCCGGTGATGAGCTTCCTGCCCGCTCTGACCATTCCCGGCCTCACGCCGCGGATGGATCCGGTGCCCGATGTGGGGCAGCACAACGAGGCCATCATCAGCGAACTTGGCCTTGAGAAGGACGCGTGACGATGGCGCATCAGCAGCCCGTGCGGGCCACCCTCGCCGTCCCCGCGCATCGCGCCCGTCTCGTCGCCAAGGCAGCTAGCTCCATGGCGGATGCGGTGTTCATGGACCTCGAGGACGCGGTGCCGCCGTCCGAGAAGAGCCTTGCCCTGGGCGAAGCCGTGCAATCGCTCGCCGCGTTCGACTGGGGCAGCAAGCGCGTGACTGTCAGGATCAACGCCGTCGACAGCCCGTTCATCGCCGAAGAGCTCCGCGCGCTGGCGGCGCTGCCGCGGCTCGATGCCTTGATCGTGCCGAAGGCCGAGAACCCGAGCGACATCGTGGCGATTGCCGATCAGCTGCGCGCGGCCGCGCCCGATCGCGCCGAACCGGTCGCGTTGGACTTGCTGATCGAGACCGCGCTCGGCCTCGTCAATGTCGACGCGCTCGCCGCGTGCCACGCCAGCGTCGCCGCGCTGCACCTCGGCGTCGGCGATTTCGCCGCTTCCATCGGCGCGCGCTCCTCCGACATCGGCGTGTCGCCGGACGGCTACCGCCATGTCGGTTCAGTGCAGACCGGCTATGCCTCAGCGCCGCTCGACCTGTTCGCCTATCCCATGATGCGCCTGCTGGTGGCCGCCCGCGCGCGCGGCCTCATCGCCATCGACGGCCCCTGCGGCGCGTTCCGCGACGCCATTTTGACCGAGGCCAGCGCGCAGAAGGCCGCGGCGATGGGCTTCGACGGCAAGCAAGTCATCCACCCCGACCAGATCGAGCCGACGCGGCGCGCGTTCATGCCGACGGCCGCGGAGCTGACGCAGGCGCGGCGGATCGTCGAGGCCATGGAGCAGGCGGAGGCGAACGGCCAGGGCGCGGTGACGCTGGACGGCAAGATGATCGACTATGCCAATGTGCGCATGGCGCGCCGCATCATCGGACTGGGATCGTAGCGGCGATTGAAAGCCGTTCCCGACGCCGATCCTCCGAAGGCCGGTGGTTCAGGGCCCGCGCAACACGAGCCGGCCAAGCAGCGCTGCGAGTTCGCTCTGCCTGGATATGCCGAGCTTCTGAAACACGCGCTTCAGCACATTGCGCGCCGTCTCTTCGGCAATCCCAAGCCGCCCCGCAGCTTGTTTCGGCGGAACGCCCGACCCCACCAGCGAGGCGATCCTGGCCTCCCCGAGCGTCAAGCCCAGGATGTCCCGCACGATGGCGGGATCCGGCGGCTCGGCCGATTTCAACTCGATCGCGAGCACGATCGCTCGCGTGCGGGTCAGAAAATGACTCTCCGGGTGTGCGCCGGCGGTGATCGGCAGGAGGTAGATGACGAAACGCCGGCCAGTTGCGCTCGCCTCGACGAGAATGGGTCTCGGCTCGGCCAGCAGATCGCGCGCCTCGGCGCGAAGCGTTTGCGTCATCGCGGTCTCGAACGGCGCCCGGCTCGCTGCCATGCGAACACGCAGACGATCGTTCACGAGGTCGAACACCTCTCCGAGAAGGCTCTCCCCGACCGGATTGGCGAACAGCACACGGGCCGACGAGTCCAGCGCGAACACGCCAATGCCGATCCGCGCGAGTGCGTCGCCAAGGCCCAGATTGGCCAGTTCGGTATCAAGCAGCCGGATCGACAGCCGCAACGATTTCTCGGCATGGCGTCCGAGCGTCGCTATCAGGTCCAGTTCGGCGTCGGAGAACTGCGACTTGGCGAAGGCTCGCTGCACGCTGAGCGCCACGAGGATCCGTGCGTCGGGTGACACCCCGATCGATCCGAACCAGCCCAAACCATGCCTTGCAAGGAATTCCTTGCTGAAGGGATGGTTGAGGTAGGCGTCGTCGATCGGGCCGATGTGTCGATCGGTGAAGGGCTCGCCGCTGACGTAAAGGCCGGACGAAACGCAACGTTCGGCCTTGAAATCATGCTGCGCCCAACGCGCCCCATAGTCGGCGAGCGCAGGCGCGAGGCGTTCGGAGGCAATGGCTCCGAACGCCCCATCGTCCCTTCGCCACTGCAGGATCGCGCCGGTGTCATCGAAGCAGTCGGCGATCTTGCCAAGAGCGGATGGCCAAAGTGATGGGCTCGCTGCGGCATCATAGATCGCTTCGATGGCAGGGAGGAGACGGTCGGCGGCAAGGGCCATGGGTTCCCAATCGATCAGAGAATACATTAGGTTAAAAGAAGCTGCAGGTTACACGAGATTGCCCTTCGGCAATTGCGATCCGGCCGCTCTCCCGAAACTTCCACGGGATTTCTGAGTATGAAATCGATTACGGTGGCGGTGCACAAAATTGTCTTTGGTCGGCCTTGCCGCTATTTTGCACTCGCGTTGCGGGAGTTCCTGTCACCTCTCGCCATCATGGAGCACATCATCGTCATCAGCGGCGGAGACGCTGGAAGGCAGGAATGATTGGCTACTCCCAATGTGCAGATCGCGCGCGGGATCATCGAACTGGGATCGTAGGCGCGCATGGCCACACTGCTGATCGTCGCTCCGGTGTTTGCGCTGATCGCCGCCGGCTATGCCGCGGTGCTGTTTCGCTTCGTCTCGGAAAGCGCGCACAAGGGCATCAGCGAATTCGCCTTCAGCATCGCGATCCCCGCCCTGCTGTTCCGCACCATCGTCGTCTCGGAATTCCCCGATGTCAGCCCCTACCGGATGTGGGGCGCCTATTACGGCGCGCTCGCCCTGACCTGGATCGCGGCGCTTCTGATCTCCGCGCTGATCCGCGCGCGGCGCGAGGACCGCGAGGACGGCGTCGTGTTCGCGATCGGCTCGGTCTACGGCAACATCGTGATGCTCGGCATTCCCCTCGTGCTCTCCGCGCTCGGCAACGAGGCGGCGGGGCCGATGGCGCTGATCCTGTCGGTGAATACACCGCTGCTCTGGCTCTGCGGCATCCTGCAGATGGAGCTGGTCAGCCGCAAGCGCACCGGCTCGGCGCTGTCGGTGATCCGCCCCGTGCTCACCGATCTCGCCCGCAACCCCCTGATGCTGGCGATCGGCTTCGGCGTCATCTGGCGCTTCACCGGCCTTGGCTTCACCCCCGTCATCGACCGCACTATCGAGCTGCTCGCGCAAGCGGGCTCGCCGACGGCGCTGATCGCGCTCGGCATCAATCTGTTCCGCTTCGAGGTGAAGGGCGAGAAGCTGAGCATCCTGGTGATGTGCGCGCTGAAGCTCGCAGTCATGCCGGCCGCCGCCTTCGTGCTGACGCGACTGCTCGACCTGCCCCCAATCGCCGCCGGCGTCGTCGTGCTGTTCGCGGCGATGCCGACCGGTGCGAATGCCTACATCTTCGCGGTGCAGTATCAGCGGCTGGTGAACCCGGTGTCGGGCGCGGTGGCGCTGGGCACGCTGCTGGCGGCGGTGACGCTGCCGGTGGTGGTTTGGGTGGTGGCGCGCTGAGCACCTGCACCATGATCGCGACGTTTTGCCTTTACCCGTAGAGGTCGTTAAGCTGCCCTGATACGTCTTGCAGGGAGGGTGACATGGCAAGCCGCGAAGACATGCTCGCATTGATCAAGGACGCCTACGCCGCGCGCGATGGCGCCGACACCGACAGCCTCATGACGGCCTTTCATCCCGAGGGCGCATTCACGCTGATGGGTGACAAAAGCGCGCTCGAACTGACGGGGCGAATGCAGGGCCACCCGACCCTGCATGCAGCATTCACGCAATTGACCGCCGGCTTCGGTTTCGAGAACCGCGAAATCCTGGCCGAGCTGGTCGACGGCGATCGCGTCGCCGTCCATTGCCGCCTCAACGTGCGATACCATCCGACCGGGAAAACGGTCAGCACCGAGATTTTGGACCTGTTCAGATTCCAGGACGGCAAGATCGCGGAGCTGATCGAGTTCGCGGATACGGCGCAGATCAAGGCGATGATTGGCTGAGGCGGGATGCAGCTCCGCGAGGAGTTACCGCGCATTGTCACCGTAACTCGGCAACAGGCTTGCCCGCGCGCCAGCCCATCTCCCAGAAGTCCGCCTCGAGCCGGGTGGCTTCCTTGAAGATTGCGGTCAGTTCGGCCTCGCGGGCCGGCGTGACGTAGCGATCGGCGAGATGATCCAGATGCGCTCGCGCGTTGGCGGCGACCTCCTGGTACGGCACGCCGGCGTATTCGGCGATCCAAACGCGATAGGCGTTCGTCGCAGCGTCTGCACCGGGCAGCGAGGCGAGCCGGGTTGCGATCTCGGCGTACCCGATCACGCAAGGTGCAAGCGCCACCTTGAGCGCCAGCAGATCGCCGCGCATCCCGGCGTCGAGCACGTAGCGTGTATAGGCCAGCATCTCGGCCGCCGGCGGGGCCTGTTCAAGGTCAGCCGGCGACAGGCCCCAATCGGCACAGAGTTTTACATGCAGGTTCATCTCGACATCGAGAATGGCCGACAGGCCGGAAGCGGCCTCGCGCATGTCGGCAAGCGAGGGCGACTTGTAGACCGCGAGCGCGTAGGCGCGGGCAAACTCGATGAGGAACAGGTAATCCTGAACAAGGTAGTGACGAAATGCAGCTTCGGGGAGCGAGCCGTCCGCCAATCCGTTCGTGAAGGGATGTTCGGTGTAGGCCCGCCACTCACCGGATGCTGCTGTCTTGAGACGCTCGAAGAAACTCACGATGTTGTCCGCCTGGCTTGCTTGTCCATGAACGTCTTTGGCTCGCGATCGATAACGCATTGCGAACGGGGGAGCCACGGTAACAGCGCAGAAAATTGGCTTTGACCAGCGTTGTGAAGAGGCACTTCCCGGGTAGGGCACTCCCTGCGGAGTTTTGTGCACTAGAATGCACCGTAATTCCGAATGTCTTAGAGCTCGATAGGGCGAAGTAGCCGCCGGCGACGCCACCATTTCGGCCGGTGCAGATAGATGGTAGGATGTCGCGAACCAGCCAGTGGGACAATGTGCCAATCATTGGCCGCCAACTTCAAATTTTGATTCCCATGTTCGCGGTCTTCTGATTCAGTGTCTCAATGGCGGAAACTTCAATTGAATGGACCGACGCAACTTGGAATCCCGTTGCCGGGTGCACCGTGCTGACGGCTGGCTGCACCAATTGCTACGCTATGCGAATGGCGGCTAGGCTCGATGCGATGGGGCTCGACAAATACGCCGGGTTGACCCGCAAGAGCGGCGGCCGAGCTGTTTGGACCGGAAAGATCCGGCTGGACGCCAAATCTCTCGAAGCGCCGCATGCCTGGAAGAAGCCGCGGAAGGTATTCGTCAACTCAATGTCCGACCTTTTTCATCCGAAGGTCCCGAAAACGTTCGTTTTGCAGGTGTGGAAGGTGATGAAAGAAACACCGCGGCACACCTATCAAATTCTGACAAAGCGACCTGAGATTATGGCGGAGATGCTTTCAGATTCCCGCTTCAGTGTTTTGCCTAACGTCTGGCTGGGCACAAGCGTTGAAGACACTCGGGTACTCTCGCGACTGGACGCACTGCGAGCCGTGCCGGCGGCGGTGCGCTTCGTTTCCTTTGAGCCCTTAATCGGCTCTGTTGCGGCCGGAGACTTATCCAGCATCGATTGGGCGATTGTCGGTGGGGAAAGCGGACCCCGAGCGCGTGAGATGAAGCCCGAATGGGTGGAGGAGATCGAAGCCATGTGCCAGCGCGCTGGAACGGCATTCTTCTTCAAACAATGGGGTGGCAAAAATAAGAAAGCTGCCGGTCGCCTACTCCACGGCCGCACTTACGACGCCATGCCGCCGGCTTTGAGGATGTGATTCCCAACGCGGCTGGCCAGCCCTATCGCTTTCCGATCATCGTTCGAAACGCAGAAGAACAACGAGAAGCGCTGCGGCCGATCGTGTAGCGGCAACGGCAGTGGCTTGAGTACAGCAGCGAAGATGGTTTCCAGCCGCTTTTTGGCGTACGCCTCAAGGCCGGCAACGTCCGCCGATCGCTGCCGCGGTTCCTCTACGATACCATCAAACAGATCTTCTCGAACTGTCTTTGGGTAGAGTTCTTCTTCCCATGCGTCAGAACCAAACATGCGAGTGAGGGCGGCTCGTTTGTGCTGGTCGATATCGGCCAAGTCGCGCGTAGCTTGGCGGTACAGTCCAGATAACGGAAATAGAAACCAAACATCGATGGCCTTTGTTGCCGCCACCTTTTCGAGGGTCGACCAATCCAACTGCATTCCGTACGGATCAAGGAACAGGACGGCGCGCTTAGAATGCCAGCTGTTACCAGCGATGAGTGATTGGAGCGCATCGTTGGCGTCATCCTTGATCACCGCGATGCGCCTACCCGAATGGATTGCTCTCAATTCTTCCAGAGCCGCAAAATACGTCGGCTTGTTTTCAATGAATACGATAAAGTCAAAGGCCGGTCGCACGTCGATAGCAATCTTGGCAGAGCCGCGGCGACGCTCTACTCTTTCCGGTTCGCCACCGTCTAAGAGGCCAGCCGGCCGTTCTTCATGCCGAACCGTTCGCGAGCCAGTGCCTGCAAAGGCGTCAATATACCAAAGCTCGCCAAACTTTCCTCTCAGCGCCGTAGTGAAGAAGTGCAGATATTTTTCGACTATAGAGAGCTTTAGCTCTGTGTGTTGATCGCCGAACTCGTGATCGACTGGCATCGCGGCAAACTCATTTGGAGCGAAAGATCATTTCAACCACGAGTCGTGGTCTGCCAGCAATACGGCCCATATCTTGGATTCGCCGCAAATTAGCGGAAGCGCATGCCGGAGTTTGGATTGAAGAGTTCGGCTCCTTCCCCTCGGAGGTGGGAAGGGAGGGCGCAGCGCACCTGCATTCAACCAACAAGCCCATGTTGAGCAGCCGCGACCACGGAGCCAACCTGCGAGCATGGTAGCTAATTGGTATCTAGGCCCTACCGCTAAAAAGACCGTCGAACGCTAACCGCTGGTACAGTTGGGTGGGCTCGAACCACCGACCTCCTGTTCCACAGACAGGCGCTCTAACCAACTGAGCTACAACTGCATCCTGGCGAGCCGCCCTCAAGGGGTGCCTGAAAAGGCCTGTTGCCGAGGGGGGCTGGACGGGGCGGAAACTAGGTGCAACGGCCCGGTTTGGCAAGGCCGCATTGGGGTGAAAAACCGGCTGAAATCGCGTTCGGTGCGGGGAAATCGGGTGCGATGGCGGGCATCGGGGTGTTGTGCGCCCGATGCCGCCTGCCGAGGCAGTCCCCGGGCGGTGAGAGCCCTCACCCGTCGCCCGGCGATGCTTCGCATCGTCTGGCGCCGGCCTCTCCCGCAGGCGGGAGAGGCGAAGAAAGAAAAAACCCGGGCCGCTCCGCCCGGGTTTCTCTCAACTCAAATCCGGCCTGACCGCTCAGGCGGCGGGCGGCATGTACTTCGAGGCAGAGGCCTTGATCGGCTCGGCGGTCTCGGCGGCGACGCGCTGGGCGAGCTCGGCCAGCTCCTTGGCCTGGGACTGGAAGGTCTCGAGCTGCTTGCGGGAATGGTTGGTCCACAGCGCGAACGCGTCCGACGGCGACTTCACGCTGAACAGCTCCTGGGCGAAGTCCAGATGCGCGCTGGTGTTGGCCTTCATGAACTCGACCAGCTTGGCATTGTACTCGCTGGCGCCCTTGGAGGCCGAGGTGAACACGGCCTCGACGGTGCCGTTATGGGTCTCGGCCGCGTCCTTGAACTTGGCGTAGTTCTCGCGGGCCTGCGACACGCCCTTTTCGGCGAACGCACGCATCTGCTCGGGAACCTCGAACGGAATGATCGAGGCAGAAAACGGATCAGTCGCACCTGTCATGGTCGTCCCTCACGATAATGAAAAAATGGAGTGAGCCTTCTGGCGCGCCCGCCGGCCAACCGGGGCCTTGTCTCTGCTTTGAAGACTGGCGGGAACGAAGACTGGAAACGCGAAACAACGAGATGGCTCGCCCAGCCCCCATAATATTGCAGCCTATCGTGTCAACATTGTGCAGCGCAATGCGCCTCGAGGGTGCGGCGCGCAAATTTAATCTCGGGCAGGGTGAGGTTCCGGTAAGGGGGAACCGGGGGTTGAGAAAATTCCCCTCCTCGTCATTCCGGGGCACGAGCGAAGCGAGGGAGCCCGGAGTCCATCGGGCAGCAGAGCCGGAGGATAGATGGATTCCGGGCTCGCGCTACGCGCGCCCCGGAATGACGGCGGAGTAAGTCGACCGAATCCCTTGGATGCACCCCGGCTCCGGCTTGCCTGGGTGGCGGGATTAAGGTTATCGCGGCTTTGGGGGTCCTCCCAATGGCGGGGCCGTGGACCTATGCGCGGGTGCGCGCGATACTAACCCTTTCTTAAGGCTGCCATTCCGGCAGCTGCCAGCTGCCAGCGTGAGACTTAAAGCCGGTCGGATGACGAGTTCGGATTTCCAGTTGCGAGGGGTGGGCGATCCGCGGCTGGCCGTGCATGCGACCTCCCCTTTGCCGGCCTGGCTGTGGTCGACCGACGGCGCGCGTGTGCTGTGGGCCAATCCGGTCGGCGCAAGGCTGTTCGGCGCGGCGCATAGCGCGGCGCTGGCGGACAAGGCGTTCGGCCCTGCCGACCCCCATCGCCGCCAGATCGTCAGGCTCGCGCGCCAGCTGCCGGCGAACGGCAGTGTGCGGCTCGAACGCCTGCGCGGCTTCGGCGCCAAGCTCGGCACGCTGATGACCTGCGCCTGCGCCCGGCTCGAATTTGCCGACGGCAGCCATGCGGTGCTCGTCGCCGCGATGGACCCGAGCCTGCGCAGCATGCCGCTGGTCGAGCGGCTGCATCGCCTGGTCGAAGGCGCCGACATGCCGATGGCGGCGTTCGCGCCCGACGGCCTGTTCGTCGGCGCCAGCGCCGCCGCCCGCGCCCTGCTCGGCTTTCGCGATCTCGGCGAGGCCGGCCTCGAGCAGGCGCGCAGCGATGCGCTGCGCGACGGCCGCGTCGAGACGCCGATCGGGATCGGCCACATGGTGCTGCAACGGGTCGGCCGCGGCGCCGATGTCGGCCTGGTCGCGCTGATCGAGCCGACGGCCGCGGCGCAAGAAAGGCCCGTCGAGCAGAGGCCTGCCGAGCCCATGCCCGAGAGCACGGCGGAGAGCACGCGCGAGGCGCCGGTCGAGCCCGCGCAAGACGCGGCGTCCATGCCGAGCGAGCCGCTGCCATCGCAGGACGTCTCGGCCGGAATCTCCTTGTTCGATGCGTTCGCCGAGCCGGTCGAGGCGCCCATAGCAAACGAGACCGCGCCCGAACCGCAAGACACGGTTGAGGACACGGTCGAACAGACCGATCGAGATCCGGTGCGTGACGTGGCCGAGCAGGCCGCCGACATCACGGCAAAGACTCCGGTTGAAAACCCACCGGAAGCCATGGTGTCGCCGCAGGCTGCGCCGATCACGTCTTCCATGGTCGAGCCGCCGCCGGGTCAAGACTTGTCGGGTCAAGAGCCGCCCGCACCGCGTCAGCATCCGCTGCGCTTCCTTTGGCAGACGGATGCCGAGGGCCGCTTTGTGCTGCTCTCCGACGAATTCATCCGCCTGATCGGCGCGCGCACCGCCGGGGGTTTCGGCCGTCCCTGGCACGAGATCGCGGACACATTCGCGCTCGACCCGCAGGGGCGCGTCGCACAGGCGCTGGCGAGCCACGACACCTGGGCCGGGATCACATTGAACTGGCCGGCCGATGGCGGCGCGCTTCTGCCGGTCGAGCTCGCGGGCCTGCCGACTTACGATGCCGCGCGCGAGTTCGCGGGCTTCAAGGGCTTTGGCGTTTGCCGCGATCTCGACGCTCTCAACCGGCTCGATGCGCTCAGGCGCTTCGAGCTGCTGAGCGAGCCGCCGGCGCAGCACGGCCTGGCCACCGAGGTGGTCGAGCCGGAGCCATTGAAAGAGGCCGAGCCGGTGGAAGAGCCCGAGCCGGTGGCGGAGGTGCCGCCTCCACCGATCGAGCCGCCCGAGCCGACCGCCGAAGCCGAACACACCGAACCGACCAGCGACGCGAATTCACAGCCAAAAGATCCGGACAGCCCAGTGGAAACGCCAGTCGAAACCCCTCCCAATGTCGTGCCGTTCCGTCTGGCCGGCGATGCGCGATCGTCGCCGACGCTGACGCCGGTCGAGAACAGCGCGTTCAACGAGCTCGCCCGGCAATTGTCCGAACGGCTGGAGCGCGAGCGCGAGGCGATCGCGGAATCGTCCGAGCCCGCGGCGGAGATCACTGCTGAAGCGCCGGCGCCGGAGCCTGCGCCGCCACCCGCGGCAGAATGGCTGACCGAGCCCGCGCCGCCGCCGCGCGGGATGAGCGCGCGCGACCGCACTCTGCTCGACCTGTTGCCGAGCGGCATCCTGATCTACCGGCTCGACCGCCTGCTCTACGCCAACCCCGCGTTTCTCGCGCGCATCGGCTATGCCGACCTCCATGCGCTGGAAGATGCCGGCGGGCTGGATGCGCTCTATGTCGCGCCCGGCGTGTCCCCGGCGAGCAGCACCTCGCAGGCCGGCACGCCGGTTGCGATCAGCGCGACGGTCGCGAACGGCGAAGCGCCGCTTCCGACCACGGAAGCGCATCTGCACACGATCGACTGGGACGGCGAGAGCGCGCATGCGCTGATCTGCGCGCTGCCGCCGGCGGCGCCCGCCGCCGTGATCGCAGAGAGCGTCGTTGCCGAAGCCATCGTCCCGGAGTCGTTCCCTTACGCGCCCGAGCTCGAGCCCGCGGTCGGCGAAGCCGAGGCGGAAGATCTCGCCGCGATCCTCGACACCACGGCCGAGGGCATCGTCATGTTCGATGCCGAAGGCAACATCCACGCCTGCAACCGCAGCGCGGAAGCGCTGTTCGGCTATGACGGCGAGGCGCTGCTCGAGCAGAACCTCGTGACGCTGTTCGCGCCCGAGAGCCAGCAGATCGTCGTCGACTATCTCGAAAGCCTCAAGAGCCAGGACATTGCGAGCCTGCTCGACCACGGCCGCGAGGTGCTGGGGCGCGAGAAGAAGGGCGGCGTCATTCCGCTCGCGATGATCATGGGCCGCACGCGGCCGGACGGGCCGAACTTCTTCGCCGTGTTCCGCGACCTCAGCCAGAGCAAGCAGGGCGAGAGCGAGCTGACGCAGGCGCGCCGCCTCGTCCACGGTGCGGCCAACGCCAAGGCCGACATGCTGGCGCGGATCAGCCACGAGATTCGCACGCCGCTCAACGCCATCATCGGCTTTGCCGAGGTGATGATCTCCGAGCGCTTCGGCACGCTCGGCAACGAGCGCTACGGCGAATACATGAAGGACATCCGCGCCTCCGGCGAGCGTGTCATCGCGATCATCGACGATTTGCTGGAGCTGTCGCGGATCGAGACCGGCAAGCTCGACCTCAACTTCGCCAACCTCAACCTCAACGACCTCGTCGAAGCTTGCGTGACGGTGATGCAGCCGCAGGCCAATCGCGAGCGCATCATCATCCGGACCTCGCTGGCGCATGCGCTGCCGCAGGTGCATGTCGATGCGCGCGCGATGCGGCAGATCACCATGAATCTGATCTCGAACTCGATCCGGCTCGCCAGTGCCGGCGGACAGGTCATCGTCTCGACCGCCACGACCGACCGCGGCGAGATTGCACTTCGCATCCGCGACACCGGCCATGGCCTTTCCGAGCGCGAGGTCGCCGCCGCCATGGAGCCGTTCCGCACCCCGCCGCCGGGCGATGCCGCGGACAATGCGGCGCTGAACCTGTCGCTGACCAAGGCCCTGGTCGAAGCCAACCGCGCCCGCTTCAACATCAAGAGCGCGGGCCACGGCACGCTGATCGAAGTCGTGTTCGCACCGGCGCTGGCGGGGGCGTGAGGCGCCCACCGTCATTGCGAGCGTAGCGAAGAGGCAGCGCGCCCCTTAGCTCACGCCGCGCGCACCGTCTCCAGGAACCTGCTGACCTCGATCTTCAGCCGGTTGCTGTCGTTCGACAGCGACTGCGCCGCGGACAGCACCTGCGAGGAGGCAGATCCCGTCTCGGTCGCGCCCTGGCGCACGCTGGAGATGTTGGCGCTGACCTGCGTGGTGCCGGCGGCGGCGTTCTGGACGTTGCGCGAGATCTCACTGGTCGCAGCGCCCTGCTCTTCCACCGCGGCCGCAATGGTCGATGAGATTTCGGACAGCCGCTCGATGGTGCCGCCGATGGTCTTGATCGCGCCGACGGAATCCTGCGTTGCGACCTGGATGCTCGAGATCTGCTGGCCGATGTCGCCGGTCGCCTTCGCGGTCTGCTCGGCCAGCGCCTTCACTTCAGAGGCCACCACGGCAAAGCCGCGCCCCGCTTCGCCGGCGCGCGCGGCCTCGATGGTGGCGTTCAGCGCCAACAGATTGGTCTGGCCCGCGATGGCGTTGATCAGCTCGACCACGTCGCCGATGCGTGCGGCCGCCTTCGACAACTCGCTGACGCGGTCGTTGGTCTGCCCGGCCTGGCTGACGGCCTCGCCGGCCATGCGGGCGGAGGCCTGCACCTGGCGGCTGATCTCGTTGACGGAGGCGGTGAGCTCTTCCGCCGCGGACGCCACCGACTGAACGTTGGTCGCAGCCTCCTCGGACGCCGCCTCGACCAGCGTGGCAAGCTCGCTCGACCGGCCGGCCGTCG
Source organism: Bradyrhizobium sp. CCBAU 53351 (assembly GCF_015291745.1). NCBI lineage: Bacteria > Pseudomonadati > Pseudomonadota > Alphaproteobacteria > Hyphomicrobiales > Nitrobacteraceae > Bradyrhizobium > Bradyrhizobium sp. CCBAU 53351. The sequence continues at coordinate 1,279,130 of NZ_CP030059.1, read as the reverse complement.
TGGTCAGAGACGTGGCCGAAGCCTCGAGCTCGTTGGCGGCGGACGATACGGTCTCGACGATCTCGCCGACGGCGCCTTCAAAATCGTCGGCCATCCGGATCATGTCGGCGCGGCGGCGCTCGGCGGCGAGCTTGTCCTGCCTGATCTTCTCTTCCGCCTCTTCCTTCGCCTTGCGCTCGGCATTGATCTTGAACGTCTCGACGGCCTGCGCGATCTCGCCGATCTCGTCGGGACGGCCGAGCCCGGGCAGCACGATGGCGAAATTGCCGTTGGCGAGCTCGATCATCGCCGCGCGCATCGCGGTCAGCGGCTTCGACACCGAGCGGCCGATGAAGATGCCGAGGCCGAGCACGGCGGATGCGATCAGCGCGATCGCGACCGCAATCCAGAACTGGATGCCGCTACGCTCGGCCTCGTTCAGCCGGTCGGCCTCGATGCGAATCTGGTCGACCGACTTCGAGATGTGCTCGATAACGGGCTCGACCGCGGAGAAGGCTTCGGACATCGCCTTCAGCTCGGCCGCGAGCTTCAGCGCGGTCTCCATCCAGGCGGAGAAATCGCGCTGGTAATCGGCGAGCTTCTGGCGAAGCTCGGCTTTCGCGTGGTCAGGAATGGCGCTGGCGTTGAGGGCGGCTGAAAATTCGGTCCCACGCTTCTTGATGTCATCGCCATATCTGGCGTCGCGCCGCAGCATGAAATCCTTTTCGTGCCGGCGCATCATCAGCATGATCACCTTGAGAGAGGAGTCCTGCAGCTGGTCGACCTGGCTCTCGATGCCGTGCACGGAGGCGCGCAGGCGCCCTTCGAGCCCGGATTTCTCGTCGAGGCCGAGCCGCTGCCGTTCCTCGACCACCGCGGCAAAGCGCGCCTGGTAGGTCTTCAGCGATGCGTTCATCGCGTCGATCTTTTGCGCCAGCTCGGGCTTGCCGAGGCCGGAGATCCTGCCGCGAAGCGTGTCGATGTCGAGCGCCACCTGCCGGCTGATCTCGGCCTGGCGCTGGGCCCTGGCCGGATCGCTGCGCAGCAGGAAATCCTTTTCGGCCCGGCGCGCTTCCAGCAGCTCGACCGCGATCCTGTTGTTCAGCTCGAACACCGTGCGCGCCTCTTCGGCGGCGTTGCGATAGGCGGCTATTGCTTTCTCACCGTAGAGGTGAATGCCGCCGATCAGGACGACGCCGACGACGCCGATCACGCCGATCGCGGTGATCTTGTGGGTGAGACGAAGAGAGAGAAGCCGCATCTGACGAAAGACCCGATGGTGACAGATACGGTTGATGAAGCGCTAAGGCATCAAACCTTCCGTTAATTTGCGGGCACGTACAAATACGTGTATTTGTTGCATCACTCGCCTTTGTGCACGGTTGAGTGCACAAACCAATTCCGAAAATGAAACACGGCGCCTCGCGGCGCCGTGCTCGGAATATCGAGGTCGTCGCTTACGGATCAGCTGTAGATCTCGAACAGGCCGGCGCCGCCCTGGCCGCCGCCGATGCACATCGTGACCACGCCCCACTTGGCCTTGCGGCGGGCGCCCTCCTGCAGCAGATGGCCGGTGAGACGGGCGCCGGTCATGCCGAAGGGATGACCGATCGCGATCGAGCCGCCGTTGACGTTGTACTTGGCGGGATCGATGCCGAGCTGGTCGCGGCAATACAGGCACTGGCTCGCAAAGGCCTCGTTGAGCTCCCACAGATCGATGTCGTCGATCTTGAGGCCGGTGCGCTTCAAGAGCTTCGGAATCGCGAACACCGGGCCGATGCCCATCTCGTCGGGCTCGCAGCCCGCGGTGGCCCAGGCGACGAAGCGGCCGAGCGGCTTGAGGCCGCGCTTCTCGGCGTCCTTGGCTTCCATCAGCACCACGGCGGCGGCGCCGTCGGAGAGCTGGCTGGCATTGCCGGCGGTGACGAACTTGCCGGGCCCCTTCACCGGCTCAAGCTTGGCAAGGCCTTCCATCGTGGTCTCGGGGCGGTTGCACTCGTCGCGATCGACGACGTAATCGACGATCGACTCGGCCTTGGTCTGCTTGTCGACGACCTTCATCCTGGTCTTCATCGGGACGATCTCGTCCTTGAACTTGTTCGCCTGCTGGGCCGCCGCCATGCGGCGCTGCGATTCCAGCGAGAACTCGTCCTGGTATTCGCGGCTGAGCTTGTAGCGCTCGGCGACGATGTCGGCGGTGTCGATCATCGCCATGAAGATATCGGGGGCGACCTTGAGCAATTCAGGATCGATCGATTCCTTCGGCGTGCCGCCGCCGGGCATCGAGATGCTCTCGACGCCGCCGGCGACGATGCAGTCCGCGCCATCGGAACGGATCGAGTTGGCGGCCATCGCGATGGTCTGCAGCCCCGAGGAGCAGAAGCGGTTCACCGAGACGCCAGCGGTGGTCTTCGGCATGCCGGCGAGCAGCGCGGCCTGGCGGCCGATGTTCGGCGCGCCATGGGCGCAATTGCCGAGATAGCAATCCTCGACGTAGTCCTTGTCGACGCCGGCGCGGTCGACCGCGTGGTGGATGGCGTGCGCCGCGAGCGACATCGGCGGCGTAATGTTGAACCCGCCGCGGCCGGATTTTGCGAGGCCCGTGCGCGCATAGGAAACGATGACGGCTTCACGCATTGTTTTCTCCCTTGTCGAACGATTGGTACGAAGCGTCCTGGACGCCATTGGTACACAAAGTCGGCAGGCTGCGGGAGAAATAAAAACGCCGCCTCCAGATGATGGAGGCGGCGTTGTTCCGCGGGTCGGAATATATGTTGTTCGTCATTCCGGGCGGCTCGAAGAGCCGAACCCGGAATCTCGAGATTCCGGGTTCTCGCTTCGCGAGCCCCGGAATGACAAGAGCTAGAACGTCAGCGCCTTGGCCTGCTTGACCTGCGGCAGGGCCTGCACCTTGGCGAGCAGGTCCGCCGGCACCGCGCCGTCGACCTCGACGAGGGCGATGGCATCGCTGCCGGGCGCGACGCGGCCGAGATGGAAGGTGGCGATGTTGAGCTTGGCATCGCCGAGCAGGCTCGCGAACTTGCCGATGAAGCCCGGCTTGTCTTCGTTGGTCACGTAGATCATCGACTTGCCGAATTCGGCGTCGACCCGGATGCCCTTGATGTCGACGAGGCGCGGCTTGCCGTCGGCATAGACGGTGCCCGAGACCGACCGCTCCTGCCGCTCGGTGGTGACGGTGACGGTGATCAGGCTCTCATAGTCGCTCTGGGCGGCGCGCACGATCTCGTCCACCACCATGCCGCGCTCCTTGGCGACGACGGGCGCGGACACGACGTTGACCTCGCCCAGCATCGGGCGCAGCAGGCCCGACAGCACGGCCGAGGTGATCGCCTTGATCTTCATCTCGGCGACATGGCCCTCATAGGTGATCTCGACCTTGAGAATGCCGCTCTCGGTGAGCTGGCCCGCGAACGAGCCGAGCTTCTCGGCGAGCGAGATGAACGGCTTCAGCTTCGGCGCCTCTTCCGCCGTGATCGAGGGGAAGTTGACCGCGTTCGAGATCGCGCCGGTGAGCAGATAATCCGACATCTGCTCGGCGACCTGCAGCGCGACGTTCTCCTGCGCCTCGGTGGTGGAGGCGCCGAGATGCGGCGTGCAGATCACGTTGGGATGACCGAACAGCACGTTCTTGTTCGCGGGCTCCTCGACGAAGACGTCGAAGGCGGCGCCGGCGATGTGCTTGGAATTGAGCGCATCCACCACCGCCTGCTCGTCGACGAGACCGCCGCGGGCGCAATTGATCAGGCGCACGCCCTTCTTCATCTTGGCGATCGCGGCCGCGTCGATGATGTTCTTGGTCTTCTCGGTCAGGGGGGTGTGCAGCGTGATGAAGTCGGCGCGCTTGAGCAGATCGTCGAGCTCGACCTTCTCGACGCCGATGTCCTTGGCGCGCTCCGGCGACAGAAACGGATCGAACGCGATCACCTTCATGCGCAGACCGAGCGCGCGGTCGGCGACGATCGAACCGATATTGCCGCAGCCGACGACGCCGAGCACCTTGCCGGTGATCTCGACGCCCATGAAGCGGTTCTTCTCCCACTTGCCGGCCTGGGTGGAGGCATCGGCCTGCGGAATCTCGCGGGCGAGCGCCAGCATCAGGGTGATGGCGTGCTCGGCGGTCGTGATCGAATTGCCGAACGGCGTGTTCATCACGATGATGCCCTTGGCCGTGGCGGCCGGGATCTCGACGTTGTCGACGCCGATGCCGGCGCGGCCGATCACCTTGAGGTTGGTCGCCTTCTCAAGGATCTTGGCGGTCGCCTTGGTCGCCGAACGGATCGCAAGGCCGTCGTAATTGCCGATGATCTCGGCGAGCTTGTCCTTGTCCTTGCCGAGGTTGGGCTGGAAGTCGACCTCGACGCCGCGGTCTTTGAAGATCTGAACGGCGGCGGGAGAGAGCGCGTCGGAAATGAGAACTTTGGGTTTGGTCATGGGATGATCCGTGGTGCGAGCTGCATTTACGGAACGTCACCCGCAGGGCTGAAGCGCGAAGCACGTCTTGGCGCTAGAGACCCGCGGATCCATCTGCCTTGATTGATGGATGGCCGGGTCGAGCCCGGCCATGACGAGATGAGATAACGCGACGAGCGAAGCCTGCTTACGCTGCCTTGGCGAGCGCGGCCTTGGTCTCGGCGAAGGCCCAATCGATCCACTGCGTCAGCAGCTCGACGTCCTTGGCTTCGACGGTGGCGCCGCACCAGATACGCAGGCCCGCCGGGGCATCGCGGTAATAGGCGAAGTCGTAACCGGCGCCTTCCTTCTCGATCAGCGCAACCAGCTTCTTGGAGAAGTCGGCCTGCGCATCCTCGGACAGCGAGGTGATCGCGGGGTCGGTGAACTTGAGGCACACCGAGGTGTTGGAGCGGATCGCCGCGTCCTTGGCCAGGAAGTCGATCCAGGGCGTTTTCGCCTTCCAGTCGGCGAGCACCTTGGTGTTGGCGTCGGCACGCGCAATCAGCGCCTTGAGGCCGCCGATCGACTTGGCCCAGTTCAGCGCGTCGAGATAATCCTCGACGCAGAGCATCGACGGCGTGTTGATGGTCTCGCCGACGAAGATGCCTTCGTTGATCTTGCCGCCCTTGGTCATGCGGAAGATCTTCGGCAGCGGCCAGGCCGGCTTGTAGGTCTCGAGCCGTTCCACTGCACGGGGCGACAGGATCAGCATGCCGTGCGCGGCTTCACCGCCGAGCGCCTTCTGCCAGGAGAAGGTGACGACGTCGAGCTTGGCCCAGTCGAGCGGCTGCGCGAACGCTGCAGACGTCGCGTCGCAGATGGTCAGGCCTTCGCGGGTCGCGCTGATCCAATCGGCGTTCGGCACGCGCACGCCTGAGGTGGTACCGTTCCAGGTGAAGACGACGTCGGACTTCGGATCGACCTTGGAGAGATCGGGGATTTCACCATAGGCTGCGTTCAGCTTGGTGACGTCCTTGAGCTTCAATTCCTTGACGATGTCGCTGACCCAGCCCTCGCCGAAGGATTCCCAGGCGAGCGTGGTGACGGGCCGCGCACCCAGCAGCGACCAAAGCGCCATCTCGACCGCGCCGGTATCGGAGGCCGGCACGATGCCGATGCGGTAATCGGCGGGCACCTCGAGCACCTCGCGTGTCAAATCGATCGCGAGCTTGAGCTTGGTCTTGCCGACCTTCGCGCGATGCGAGCGGCCGAGCGCTGCGTCCTTGAGATTTTGGGCGTTCCAGCCGGGGCGCTTGGCGCAGGGGCCGGAGGAGAAATGCGGCACGTTGGGCCGCGAAGCGGGCTTCGCTACAGTCATAATCTACCCTTCCAGATAGTAAGCCTCCCGTTGGGGGGAGGTGTCCCGCTGCGGCTGATACGGGAATCGGGAAGGGCAGTCAAGGAAGTTCCGGCGTCTCACGCTGGAGTGAAGGCGCTTCCGCTGCGATATCAGGGGATTGCACGACCGCCAGTGCATTCAGCAAGCCCGTGGCTTCGCTGATCAATTGCGCGGCCCGGCGGCGGCTGCCGACTTTCAAAATGCATTTGTCGTTGGCCTGCACGACATAGTCGTTGCCGACCTTGATGATTGAATAGCTTGTCATCGAAATCCCCGAACCGACCGAGCCCGGTTTCTGACGCTGCGTAGCACCGTTCGTTCCCGCGGGAACATGAACGAAGGACGGGTAGTTTATCAGCCCTTAAGATGAACGAACGTGCGATCCGATTCTGCTGATCAAGCAACGCATGCGGTCAGAGGCCCATTCCGATACATCGCGGGGGCTGTGGATTTCCTGATTGACGCGTTTTCTTCCGCGAACCGGTATCCGCTTCGCGCGAGGACATCTGCGTCAAAAGCGGACAGTCATACCGACGTGGCTCGCTGTGAATCCGAGCCGCGCGTAGAAGCGCTGCGCGTCGGTTCGCGTGTGGTGCGTCAGCAATTCGACCAGATTGCAGCCGCGTGCCTTTGCTTCCGTCACCGCCCATTGCACCAGCTGCTCGCCGATGCCGCGGCTGCGGCAATCAGTGGCAACGCGCACGTCTTCGAGCAGGCCGCGACTGCCGCCTTGCGAGCTGATGCCCGGCAGGATCGCGAGTTGCAGGCAGCCGACCACCCTGCCCTCGCTCTCGGCCACCACGAGCGTGAGATTAGGATCGCGCTCGACCCGCGCGAAGGCATCGTAATAGGCAGCCGGCAACGGATCCTCCACGCGCTCGCGCGCGCGGCCGAGATGATCGTCGGCCAGCATCGCCACGATGGCGGGAACGTCGTCGCGGCGCGCGATGCGAATGGAGACGGATACGGCGTTCATGCCAGGCAACTCCAACCTCAGCGCGCCGGCGGAAGACCGAGAAACGCCTCAGTTTCGCCGATCCAGCGGCGGACGGAAGCATGGCGGCCGAGATCGAAGCCGCCCTCATGCGCCAGGCGGGTATAGGCGAGCAGCGAAACGTCGGCGAGCGAAACCGCCTCACCGGCGAAGAAGCGGCTGGCCGAAAGATGCTGCTCCATGCGGTCGAGCGCCGCATAGCCGCGCTTGACCTTGTCGGGATCGAGCTCGGAGACGTGCTTGCCGAGATAGACGAGGAGGAAGCGGCACACCGCGACATAGGGCTCGTGGCTGTACTGTTCCCAGAACAGCCATTCGTCCATCTTCGCGGCTGTAAAGGCGTCGCGCGGAACCAGCACGCTGTCGCGGGCGAGATAGCGGATGATGGCGTTGGACTGCGCCAGCGTGCGGCCGTCGTCGAATTGCACAGCGGGCACCTGGCCGGCGCCGTTCATCGCAAGGAATTGCGGGGTGCGCGTCTCGCCCTTGCGCGTGTCGATCTCGATCCACTGATAGGGCACTGCGAGATGATCGCAGACCCATTTCACCTTCAGGCAGTTTCCGGAATTGCTGTCGCCGTAGATCTTCATCGCTGCCGCCCCGCCATGGAGCGACAGAGCATCAGGACGGATGAGAACTGTCAACCGCGGCGCGGCTGCCCCGTTTCAGAACTTGTAGCCGAGGCCGGCGCGAACGGAGTGGATGTTCGATTCGATGTCCGCCGTCACGCGCTGGTATTCATATTCGGCACGGGCGAACAGTCCCCCGACCAGCATGACGTCGACGCCGGCGCCGGCCGAATAGCCATAAACCAGCTTGGTCTTGGTAGCGAACGTCGTCGCCGGCCGTGCCGGCGAGGGCCATGCCGCGGCGTAACGGTCGACGGTCTGACTGCCGAGGCCACCGCCGAAGAAAGCGTAGGGCAGGAAGCATCCCCAGGCATAGCCGGCACGCATGCGCAGCGAGCCGAAGTCCGGTATCGCGACGACCGCGGAGACCTTCGTGGTGGCGGCGACGGTATTGTTGTCGAACGCCAGTCCCGTCGAGCTCGAGGTCGACTTGAAGCCGCCATGGATGTAATTCGCCTCGATGCTGAGAACCACGTCGTCCCATTGCCCGTTATATCCGGCAAACACGCCGTAACCGGCCGTGCTGCTCTGCGCGGCGCCAAGCGGCTGCCAATTGTAGCCTGGCCCGGGAGTGACGAAAGTCGATTGCAGATCGCTGTTGATCGTCGAGGAGACTTTCGAGGTGATCGTGCCGTAGTCACCCTGACCACCGACGTAGTAGCCCTGCCAATTCGGCCGGGCATTGGTCAGGCCGTCGGTGAAGCTGCCGCGCAGGATCGGCAGATCCGGCATGTCGGCCGCGTGCGCAGCTGACACCGTCCCCAACATCACTGCTGCCAACAAAAGCCCACGCATCGCAACGCTCCATCGAACTCGAACTTTTCGCTCGTGATCATGGCTCGTTAACCTTAACCAATGGTTGCGTAAGCCGCCTTCGCCGCCACTCGCCATGAAAAATACGCAAAGCAAAACGGCGCGGGATGATCCCGCGCCGTTAAGAGAGTTTAACCGGTGAGGCTGCTGATCAGCCCTTGGTGACGAGCGGCGGCGGCGCGTAGGCCGGCGGGCTGTCGAGGTTCCAGCGCACGCCGAGCTTGAGGTCGTGCGAGGTGATATCCTTGAATTTGAAGACGTTGTTGGTCGTCGCGCCGGTGTAATCCGACAGCACTCCGGTCTGGCCCGGGCCCAGATCGACATAGCTGTAGGCGAGTTCGAGGACCAGGTTCGGATTGACCTTGTAGGCAAGACCCGCATGAGCCGCCCAGGCGAAATTCCACTGCGAGCCGGTCGGAGCCGTGGCGAAGCTCGTGGTGGAGAACGGCAGGCTGTTGGTGCCCGTGTCGGTGAAATTCGAGATCGAGACCCGCGCGCCGCCGACGCCGGCGCCGACGAACGGCGTGATGCACCACCACGTACCGAGATCGACATACGCGTTGGCCAGGACCAGCCATTCGGACTTGCTGGCGCCGTAGTTGTCGATTCCGTTATAGGCAACACCGCCCGCGGTGCCGGTGAAACGATCCGTGCCCTTGAAATTCGAGTTGCCGCGATATTGTCCGGTCACGTCGGCGCGGAACCAGTTGTTGAAGCGGTAGCCGACGCCCACGCCGTAGATGCCGGCGGTATCGAACGACGTCTTCTGATCGAACGACGTGAGCTGCGAATAGGCGGACTCGCGACCGTAGTGAAGATCACTGGTCTTCTGATTGCTGAAGCCGATGTCGCCGCGCAGATACCAGCCTCCGAAGTCGGCGGGCGGAGCCGGCGGCGCGTACATGGGAGGGGGCGCCGCGATCGGCATATCGGCGGCGAACGCCATCGACGAGATCAGGGTTGCCGCACCCGCGGCAAGGAGAGACTTAACGCTACGCATTGGCTTCGTCCTTTTGGCCGGTGAGGCAAATACGCAGGCCTCACGTTCTGGAAACTCACGGAGCGGACGATGCCAGCAAATGTTTAAGCGCCACTTAACCCTAATTTTTAAGGTTGATTTTTTCTGACTGCTCGCGCGCGCGGCGCGTGAGCGTTGCAGGAATGCCGCATCAATTGCGACGCCCCGGCCGCAATTGCTAACGATCCGTGAAAGTGCGCTGCAGCGAGAGAGGAAGTGTTAACGCGTGTGCCGCGGCAGCCTGGGCAGAAACACCGCAAGCAGGCCGATCGCCGGCAGATAAGCGCAGACCTGATAGACGAACTCGATCGAGGTGTGGTCTGCGAGCTTGCCGAGCACGGCGGCCCCGAGGCCCCCGATGCCGAAGGCGACGCCGAAGAACACGCCGGAGATCATGCCGAAACGGTGCGGCACCAGCTCCTGCGCGAACACGATGATCGACGACGTCGTCGAGGAGATGATGAGGCCGATAATCACGCTGAGCACTGCGCTCGCATGGAGCCCGGCATAGGGCAGCGCCAGCGTGAACGGCAGCGCGCCCAGGATCGAAATCCAGATCACGATCTTGCGGCCGAAGCGGTCACCCAGGGGCCCGCCGAGAAATGCGCCGACCGCATTCGCCGCGAGGAAGATGAAGAGGTAGATCTGCGCGGCCTGCGTCGACACGCCGAAGCGGTCGATCAGATAGAAGATGTAGTAGCTGGACAGGCTCGAGACGTAGAGCTGCTTCGAGAACAGCAGCGCGACCAGCACGAGCAGTGCGACGACGACGCGGCGCGAGCTCGGCGCGTCCGGATGGGCCTGCACCGCCGCCATCTTCTTTGCCTTGATCTGCGGTGCGTACCAGCGGCCGATGCGCCAGAGGATGACGATCGCGAGGAACGCGATCGAGGAGAACCAGGCGATGCTGCCCTGCCCGAACGGCACCACGATCAGCGCCGCCAGCACCGGCCCCATCGAGGTGCCGAAACTGCCACCGAGCTGAAACACCGATTGCGCAAAGCCGTAGCGGCCGCCTGAGGCGAGCCGCGCGATGCGCGCGGACTCCGGGTGAAACACCGCCGAGCCGAGACCGACGAAGGCCGCAGCGACGAGGATGACGAGATATTGCTGCGCGACGCTGAGCAGCAGCAGGCCGAAGAAGGTCGAGGCCATGCCGATCGCCAGCGAGTAAGGCTGTGCCTTCTTGTCGGTGTAGTGCCCGACCACGGGCTGCAGCAGCGAGGCGGTGAACTGGAAGGCCAGCGTGATCATGCCGATCTGCGCGAAATCGAGCGCGTAGGTGTCCTTCAGGATCGGATACACCGAGGCGATCAGCGACTGCATGGTGTCGTTGAGGAAGTGCGAGACGCTGATGCCGGCGAGCACGATGTAGGCCGGGCCTGCCGCCTCGGCAGCTGACTTGGCGCCGGGTGCGACGTCAGCGACGACGACGGGCTCGGTCAGCGTTTCCTCTGAGACGACGACAGGCTTGTTCAATGCAGCGATCCCGGCAGGCGCGGCGAACCGCCGCATCCGCTCATTACGATGCAAGCGGATGCGGAACCAGCGTCAATCGCAAATGGCTGGGATGCGCGGGCGCTCTCGTCGCTTACCCTCCAGGGGAGGGTAAGAAAGTCTTACGCCGCCGCCTGGCCCAGCGCCGTAACGATGGTGTCGACGACGTCCTCGACCAGGATGCGGTCCTCGCCCTCGCCCATCACGCGGATCACGGGCTCGGTGCCGGAGGAGCGGATCAAGAGGCGGCCGTGGCCGTTGAGCCGCTTCTCGCCGTCGGAGATCGCCGACTTCACATCGGTATCGTCGAGCGGCTTGCCGCCCTTGTGGCGGACGTTCTTGAGGATCTGCGGCAGCGGATCGAAGCGATGGCAGACCTCGGATACCGGGCGGCGCAGCTTCTGCACCACGGCCAGCACCTGCAACGCCGCCACGAAGCCGTCGCCGGTGGTGGCGTAGTCGGACAGGATGATGTGGCCGGACTGCTCGCCGCCGAGATTGTAGCCGCCGTTCAGCATCTGCTCGAGCACGTAGCGGTCGCCGACCGGCGTGCGGACGAGATCGAGCCCCTGCCCTTTCAGGAAGCGCTCGAGGCCGAGATTGGACATCACGGTGGCGACGATGCCGGGGCGCGACAGCCGACCGTCTTCCTTCCAGCTCTGCGCGATCACCGCCAGCAGCTGGTCGCCGTCGACGACATGGCCGCGCTCGTCGACCAGGATGACGCGATCGGCGTCACCGTCGAGCGCGATGCCGATGTCGGCGCGCATCTCGCGCACCTTCCGCGACAGCGCTTCCGGCGATGTCGAACCGCAATCCTTGTTGATGTTGAAGCCATCGGGCTCGACGCCGATCGGCACGACGTCCGCGCCCAGCTCCCACAGCGCTTCCGGCACCACCTTGTAGGCGGCGCCGTTGGCGCAATCGATCACGACGCGCAGGCCGTCGAGCGAAAGGTCGCGCGGCAGCGTGCGCTTGGCGAATTCGATGTAGCGGTCATGCACGCCGTCGATGCGGCGGGCGCGCCCCAGGCTCGCGCTCTGTGCGAGCCGCTTGTCGATGGGCTCGTCGAGCAGCTGCTCGATCTGCCGCTCGACGTCGTCGGAGAGCTTGAAGCCCTGCGGGCCGAACAGCTTGATGCCGTTGTCCTCGAACAGATTGTGCGACGCCGAGATCATGACGCCGAGATCGGCGCGCATCGACTTGGTCAGCATGGCGACCGCCGGCGTCGGCATCGGGCCGACCAGCAGCACGTCCATTCCGACCGAGGTGAAGCCGGCGACCATCGCGTATTCGATCATGTAACCGGAGAGGCGGGTGTCCTTGCCGATCACGACACGGTGGCGATGGTCACCGCGCTGAAACGCAAGGCCTGCGGCCTGGCCGACCTTGAGCGCGAGCTCCGGCGTGATCAGTCCGTTGGCGCGGCCCCGGATCCCGTCCGTCCCGAAATATTTGCGGCTCATATCGTCCCCCAACGCAACAATCAGGGACTCCCCTGAGACAACCACGGGGTGCCCGAACAGACCCCGCATCCCTGATTTGCTGGGGTCTTATAATGCCTGCGCGGCTAACTTGGCTTCAAAAAATATGATGAATCATTACGGAACCGGGCCGGCCGCCATTCAGATAAGATGTTGTTAACGCTTCATTTCCCGCCATGGCGCCGGAGTCGGGCGGAACCTGCCCTAGCTGCTCCGCTTCACATGGCTGTCGCCGCGGCTCGGCGCCGGCTGCGTGACGTTGACGGGATCGGACCCCGGAAAGGTCTCTTCCAGCCCCTCTTCCAGGGCTTCCTCCAGATCATGCTTTTCCTTGATCTCTTCCGGGGACGGTGCGGCGTGCGGCCTCGTCATGGCGCTCTCCTGCAAAACGTTCTGCAAACGATTTGGCTGTGCATCCAACCATGCTAGATGACCTCAAAATGTTCTGATGCAAGTCTCTTGAGACAAGAACTCTTGAGACAAGACGGCCGGGGGACACGAGCATGAAGCATATTACCTGTATCGACGATCTTCGCGCCCTGCATAAGCGCCGCGTGCCGAAGGCGTTCTTCGACTATTGCGACCGCGGCTCCTATGCCGAGGAGACGCTGCGCGCCAACCGCGAGGACATGCAGGCGATCAAGTTCCGCCAGCGTATCCTGGTCGACGTCTCCAAGCGCGACACCTCGACCACCATCCTCGGCGAGCCCTCGACCATGCCGCTGATGCTGGCGCCCGTCGGCCTGCTCGGCATGCAGCATGGCGACGGCGAGATCCACGCCTGCCGCGCGGCGCAGGCCGCGGGTATCCCGTTCACGCAATCGACCATGTCGATCTGCTCGATCGAGGACATCGCCGCCAGCGTCGAGAAGCCGTTCTGGTTCCAGCTCTACGTCATGAAGGACCGCGGCTTCATCAAGGAATTGATCCAGCGCGCGATCGCGGCCAAGTGCAGCGCGCTGGTGTTGACCGTGGACCTGCAGGTGATCGGCCAGCGCCACGCCGACATCAAGAACGGCATGACGGTGCCGCCCGAATGGTCGCTGTCGAAGCTTTTGGATTTCGCCAGCAAGCCCGCCTGGGTCTCCGGCGTGCTGCAGGGCAAGCGCCGCACCTTCGGCAACATCGCCGGCCACGTGAAGAACACCGAGGATCTCAACCGCCTCGCCGAATGGACGGCGTCGCAATTCGACACCTCGCTGAGCTGGAAGGACGTCGAGTGGGTCCGCAGCATCTGGCCCGGCAAGCTGGTCATCAAGGGCATCCTCGACGTCGAGGACGCCGAGGAAGCCGCCAAGACCGGCGCGCAGGCCCTGGTCGTCTCCAACCATGGCGGCCGCCAGCTCGACGGCGCGCCGTCCTCGATCGAGGTGCTGCCGGAGATCGCGGACGCCGTCGGCGACAAGATGGAGATCATGTTCGACGGCGGCATCCGCTCCGGCCAGGACGTGATGCGCGCGCTCGCGCTCGGCGCAAAATCCTGCATGCTCGGCCGTGCCTATGCCTATGGCTTGGGAGCCGGCGGCCAGGCCGGCGTCGCCAAGGCCATCGACATCATCCAGAAGGAGCTGCTCACCACCATGGGCCTGTGCGGCGTCAACCGGATCGACGAGATCGACGATCATATCATCGCGGTGTAGCCGCAAGAGCGGTGCCGTAGGGTGGGTTACGGCTGCGCCTAACCCACCCTCCGGGTTCGGTGCCTGGTCCTCACATCGGCGGCATAATTCCGTCCCGCCCCACATTCACCCGGTTCGCTTCCAGCGAGCCGTCGTCCTTCTTCGCCGCGCCGAAGATGATCAGCTTGGCGCCCGGCTTCACTTCCGACTTGTCGCCGGCGACGAAGGTGACGATCGGCGTGTCCGGCGGCACCACGACCTTCTTCTTGCCGTCCTTGTATTTGACCGTGATGTTCTGGCCGTCGGTGCCCTTCACCGTCTGCGCCACGGTGGCGTTGGTCATGGTCGAGTTGGCGCGGGCGTCCCACGGGCGAAAGCCTTCGGCGGCGCCGCGCTGGTTCTCCGGGAAGATGTGCACCGCGATCGCCTTCTGGGTGCCGTCGGGCTCGGGCAGGCCGGTAACGCCGATATAGGAGCCTTCCTTGATCTCGGACAGCTGTGTCTTCACCACGGCGAACACCGCGACATTGTCGGTCATCTTCACCTTCACGTCGCCGCCTTCGCGCGTCTTGATGGCGAGCGTGTTGCCGTCGACGCTCTCGATGGTGCCGCGGATGCGCACCGTCGGCGCCTGTTGCGCGATTGCGCCGCCGATTGACAGAGCCACCATCGCGACGGCGATCAGCGGACGTGTGAAAGTTGCACGTTGAACAGACATGACGGTCTCCGATTGTCCCCACGAATGGAGAACTCCGGAAGACCTGCGCTATTCTCTCAAGTCTTTGTGAGATCGGCCTCGACCAATGCGCGCAGCTCGGCCGTGACCTCCGGCCGCCGGCCGAACCACAGCTCGAAGCCGCGCACCGCCTGATGCAGCAGCATGCCGAGCCCGTCGGCGGTCCTCAGACCCCGCGCCGTCGCGGCGGCGAGCAGCGGCGTCACCAGCGGAACATAGACGAGATCGGCAACCACTGCCGCCGGCGACAGGCGTGTGACATCGACCTCGAGCGACGGCTGGCCGTGCATGCCGAGCGAAGTCGTGTTCACGAGAAGTTTTGCGCGCGGCAGCGCGTCGTTGATCGCGTCCCATGCCAGCGGATGCACGCTCGGCCCAAACTGGCTTGCCAGCGCCTCGGCCCGCGCGGTGGTGCGGTTGGCGAGATGCACGCGCTTGATGCCGCGTTCGAGCAGCCCGAACACGACCGCCCGCGAGGAACCGCCGGCGCCCAGCACCAGCGCCTCCTCGACCGCCTCCCAGCCGGGCGCGCTGGCGTCGAGATTGCCGATGAAGCCTTCGACGTCGGTATTGGTCGCGCGCAACTCGCCATCGGCGAACCACAGCGTGTTGGCCGCGCCCACGGCCTTGGCGCGGGCGTCGGGCACCGACAGCGCCAGCACGCCCTCCTTGTGCGGGATGGTGACGTTGGCGCCGACGAAGCCGCGCAGCGACAGCCGCAGCACGAAATCCCTGAGGTCCTCGGGCGGCACCGCCTCGATGACGTAGCCGCCTTCGATGCCCAGCGTGCGCAGCCAGTAATGATGGATCAGCGGCGAGCGCGAATGCGCGGCCGGCCATCCGATCAGACAGGCTGCAGGCGTCTTGAGCGCGGTCATCTTTCCCTCGGAGTCGTCTTCCCGAGGCGATCCATTTCGCGTCACGCCCGCTCTGTCAAGCGCGCGGGCGCCGCGGTGGCGGCTGGAGAACGGCCCCCTCAGCCCGCCGCAGCCTCCTCGCTTGCGCCGCCCTTGATGTCGGCGATCGCGCGCTCGAGGCTCGTGCGATAGCGCGCGCGAGGCGGCGTCACGCCATGGGTGAGCAGCGCGCGGCGGACCGCGGGCGAGGCCCCTGTGATGAACAGCTTTATGCCCTGGCGGTGCGCCTTGGCGGCGACGCGGCGGAGCACGTTGGCTGCCGTCGAATCCAGGAACGGGACCGCGGCGAAATCGACCACGAAGGCCTTGCGCTTGTCGGCGACCTCGTCGAGCACGCTTCCGATGGCGGAGGCCGCGCCGAAGAAGAACGCGCCGGTGATGCGATAGACCAGCACGTCACGATCGACCGCCAGCGCGGGATCGTAGGGCACGCGCTCGCCATTGCCGTCGTCGGGACGATCGGCCGCGACCAGCGGCGAGCGTTCCTCGATGCCCGTCATCTCCGCCATGCGATGGATGAACAGCACCGCGCCGAGCGCGAAGCCGACCAGGATGCCTTCCGTCAGGTCGCGGAAGACCGTCAGCAGGAAGGTCGCGAGCAGCACGACGGCATCGCCCCAGGACGAGCGAAGCAACGTGCCGAACTCGTGCTTCTCCGCCATGGTCCAGGCCACCACGACCAGCACCGAGGCGAGCGCGGCGAGCGGGATGTAGCTGGCCAGCGGCGCCGCGATCAGCATGAACAGCAGCAGGAAGACCGCATGCAGCATGCCCGCGAGCGGCCCGCGAGCGCCGGCGCGGATGTTGGTGGCGGTACGCGCGATCAGCCCGGTGACGCAGATGCCGCCGAACAGCGCCGAGCCGATATTGGCCGCGCCTTGCGCCACCAGCTCGCAATTGGAGCGGTGACGACGCCCGGTCATGCCGTCGGCGACCACCGCGGACAGCAGCGATTCGATGGCAGCCAGCAGCGCGAACGCGATCGCGTCCGGCAGCACGGCGGTCGCCTTCGCGAGCGAGAACGCCGGCAACGCCGGCGAGGGCAATTCGCGCGGAATGCCGCCGAAGCGCGAGCCGATGGTCTCGACCGGCAGCGCGAACACCGCACAGACGACGGCCGCGAACACCACCGCGATCAGGATCCCCGGCCAGGACGGCCGCCAGATCCGCAAGGCCGCGATGATGGCAATGCTGACGATGGCGACTGCGACGGCGGACGGATTGATGGTGTTGAGGCCGCCGGCAAGCGCCAGGAGTTTCGGTACGAATTCGCTGGGCTCCTTGCCCGCGAGCGTGATGCCGGAGAGATCGCGGAGCTGGCTGGCGAAGATGATCACGGCGATGCCGGCGGTGAAGCCGACCGTCACCGGATAGGGAATGAACTTGATGTAGGTCCCGACCCTGAGCAGGCCCGCCGCGATCAGGATAAGGCCCGCCATCAGGGTGGCGAGGATGACGCCGTCGACGCCATGGCGCTCCGCGGTCGCCGCGACCAGGACGATGAACGCGCCGGCAGGGCCGCCGATCTGGAACCGGCTGCCGCCGAGCAGCGAGGCAATGAAGCCGCCGACGACCGCGGTGTAGAGGCCGCGGTCCGGCGTCACGCCCGAGGCGATCGCGATCGCCATCGACAGCGGCAGCGCCACGATCGCAACCGTCAGGCCTGCAAAGACGTCGGCGCGGAAATCCTCGAGCCCGTAGCCTTCACGCCAGACGGTGACCAGCTTCGGCAGATAGAGTTCGGCAAAGCTCGGCCGACGCAGCTGGTGCAGCCGGCTCGTGTGATCGCTTGTGATGCTCATCAGCAAAGTGCCCCACGATGCTCCGATGCATCGTGCGTCCCGTGTTGCCGAGGTGCGACGATGCGCTAGCCCATTTTGATCCCGGGCACGATCACCGGCTGATCATGCTCCGACGCGGCGCGGCGGCCCGGGCTCCTTGAGGCGAACGCCACGCCCGCCGCTGTCGCTGCGGACCTGCTCGCCGATCAGCTCGACGCCGGCCCGGTCGAACGCCTCGACCACCTTGATCAGGGTCTCGACCACGCCACGCACGTTGCCGGTCGAGGCCTCCATCCGCTGGATGGTCGGCAATGACACGCCGGCAAGCTCGGCCAAGGTTTTCTGGTCAATGCCAAGCAGCGCGCGGGCTGCCCGCATCTGGAATGACGTAATCACCGCGGCCTCACTTACCAGAACTGATAAATGATATTTGAGACATATACAATGATGTAAAATACATCATTCCGCGGTAAGTGCAAGGGCCGCGTCCGTGATGCAGTTGTGCGTGGAAACACCGCTGTCGTGTCCCGGACGCGGCGCAGCACGAAGTGATGCGCTGCAGAGCCGGCCCAAGCAGCGGCGAACTCCGTGGTTTTCTGGGTCCCTGTGTATCGAAATCCTGTCATGGTGGAGTGGGCGGGAAGCCGTTGGGTCCTTGGCGCTTGACGCCGTGAGCCGGCTCGGTCTCCCGCCCGTTCCATCTATCAACCTGAACAGTTGCACGAGGCTGCGCCAACAGACCTCGCATCACAGGGACAGGCACCATGATCATACGCCCTCGTTACGTCGGAATCGACGTCTCCAAACGATATCTCGATATCTTCGATGAGAGCCTGGGCGTGCCGGAGCGCATCGCCAACGCGCCGCAGGCCATCACACAGATCGCGGCGCGTTGGCGATGCGATGTGCTGGTCGTCTTTGAAGCCACGGGCGTCTATGACCTTGAGCTTCGTGAGGCGCTCAGCCAGGCCGGCATCCGCTTTGCCCGGATCAACCCGGCCCGGGCCCGGGACTTTGCGCGCGCCAGCGGCCAGCTCGCCAAGACCGACCCGATCGATGCCCGGATGCTGGCGAGCTTTGCCCGGGCCATGCAGCCTGCCGCTGAGCAGGCTGCCAATCCTGCCCGCAATGCCCTGGCGGGGCTTGCAAAACGGCGGGATCAACTGGTTCTCATGCGTGCCCAGGAGAAGAACAGGCGCAGCGAGGCCGAGGACCGCGCCATGGCCGATCGCATCGGTCGGCTCATTGAAGTCCTCGACAATGAGATCGCCGCAATCGAGGCCGATATTAGCGCACTGATCAAGACTGAGCCGGAGGTCTCCGATGATGCGCAGTTGATGCGGTCACTTCCCGGCGTGGGCCCCGTAACCTGCATGCAGCTGATCGCGCAGATGCCGGAACTCGGAAAAGTGGGACCGAAGCAGGTGGCCGCGCTCGCCGGCCTGGCTCCCTTCAACGTCGACAGCGGCGCTTACCGCGGCAAGCGGAAGATCGTCGGGGGCCGAAAGCGCGTCCGCGATGCCCTCTACATGGCCGCTCTCAATGCGGTCCGCCGGGCCGATCCATTCAAGGCCTTCTACGCTCGACTGCGACAGGCCGGTAAACCTGCCAAGCTCGCTCTCATTGCCGTTGCCAGGAAGCTGTTGACGGTCCTCAACGCCATCATCCGCGATCGAAAGCCGTACCTGTACACTAGGCCAACATAACAGTTGCCGGCTCTGCGCAGCAATGCTGCGCATTGCAGCGCGTCCGGGACACGCTGCAGGGATCATCGCAGCCTCCCCCCGCGAGCGCAGAGAGAGTTGCGTCTCGACAGCTCACGCCGCGTGCTGATGCGCGGCGATGATCTGGTCGGCAGCACGGCCGGTGACTTCGGCCATGTGGTCGAACTGGCGCGTGAAGCTGCCCGCACCAGCCGTTGCCGAACGCAGCTCGACGATGAGCTCGCCGATCTCGGCTTCCGGCATCATGGCGCGGACGCAGTCCCAGCCGCTCCAGCCATCGCGGGTGTCGAAGCCGAGGATCTGGCCGCGCCGCGCCGACAGGATCGCGTTGATCTTGGCGGTGGCCTCGGTCGGGCAGACGATCTCGACCACGTGGATCGGCTCCAGCAGCACGGGCTGGCATTGCGGCAGGCCTTCGTTGAGCCCGATCCGCGCCGCCGTGCGGAAGGCGAGGTCGGAGGAGTCGACGCTGTGATAGGAGCCGTCGGTCAGCGTCACCTGCACGTCGGTGACGGGGAAGCCGAGCGGACCGCGCGCCAATCCGTCGACGACGCCTTCCTCCACCGCGCCGATGTAGTTACGCGGCACGGCGCCACCCACCACCTTCTCCGTGAATTTGAAGCCGTCGCCGCGCGGCAGCGGCTTGATGTCCAGCACGACGTCGCCGAACTGGCCGTGGCCGCCGGACTGCTTCTTGTGGCGGCCGCGCTGGGTGATCGGCTTGCGGATGGTTTCCTGATAGCCGATCCCGGGCGGATGCGAGGTGAGCTTGATACCGAAGCGGTCGCGCAGCCGCTCGCTGGCGACGCGCAGATGCATCTCGCCCTGCCCCCACAAGACGGTGTCGTGGGTCTGGGCGTTCTGCACGACGATGAGCGAGGGATCCTCCTCGTGCAGCCGGGCCAGCGCCTGGCCGAGCTTGACGTCGTCCTTGCGGTCGGTGGCGGCGATCGAGATCGCAAGCACCGGCGGCGTCGGCTCCGTGACGGCCAGCGCGGCCGGCGGAGCCTTGCCGTTCGAGACCGTGTCGCCGGTCTTGACGGGATCAAGCTTGGCGAGCGCCACGGTGTCGCCGGCCTCCGCCGCGGCACGCTTGGTGTCGTAGGCGCCGTTGACGGCGAGGATGCCGGAGATGCGCCCGGAGCCGCCAGAGGCGGATTGCAGCGTCGCACCGTCGTCGAGATGGCCGGCAAGCAGCCGCGTCAGCGACAGCTTCCCGCCATGCTGCGAATGCAGCGTCTTGAAGACGTAGCCGAGCGCATCCTTGGTTTCGGGCACACCGAGACGCTTTGCGGTCTCAGCGATGCCCGGCGCCTCGTGACGCAGCGCCTTCATCAGGCGCAGCACGCCGTTCTCGCGCGCCGCGGCACCCAACAGCACGGGACAGATCAGCCCGTCGCGCAATTCGCGGGCGAGATCGTCGAACACGGCATCGCGCGGCGGCTGGATGTCTTCGAGCAGCTGCTCCATCAGCGCATCGTCGTGATCGGCGAGCTTCTCCAGCATCGAGAAGCGGGCTTCCTTCTCGCGATCGAGATTGCCGCCTTCGAGCGCGACCACTTCGGAGGCTCTGTGCTCGCGATAGACAAAGGCGCGCTCCAGCGCGAGATCGACGAAGCCCTCGATCAGGTCGTCCTTCCAAATCGGGATCTGACGCAGCACCAGCGGCACGCGCGAGGCGGGCTGCAGCATCGCGAGCGACTCGCGGATACGCTGGCTCGCCCGGTCGATCTTGTTGAGGAACAGGAAACGCGGGATCTTCAGCTCCTCCAGCTCGCGCAGGATGATCTGGAGCTGGGGCAGCTTCTTCTCGTCGGCCTCGCAAACCACGATCGCCGCGTCGACCGCGGGCAACGCGGCGCGCATGTCATGGGCGAATTCGACGGAACCGGGACAATCAAGGAAGGTGTAGCTGTCGCCCATGAAACTCGTGGTGGCGGCAGTCAGCCCGACGGTCATCTTGTGATGACGGGCCTCTGGCGCGGCGTCGCCGACGGAAGTTCCGGCATCGACACTGCCGGCGCGGGGGATTGCGCCCGTTCGCGCCAGTATTGCTTCGAGAAGTGTGGTTTTACCGCTTTGGAAAGGGCCCACCAGCGCGATGCACCGTGGACCTCGGGGACTTCTGACGTCTTGTCCCATTCGCCGCCTCCTTGGTGTGGAGCTCGGCCCATGATTGGGTCGGCAAACGCAGATGCTCTGCCCGTCGCCGAGATTTGGCAAGCGTCAAACGTCGCTGCGGTGCGTCGTCAGTTAGATCAAGTCTTATAATTCCACGGCTTGTCGGCTCGGCGTTCCACCTCACCAAAGGGAGAGGTGGAACGAGAGTTCGTCTCACATCGTTAGCGGCCCGGGCGAAGTTCCAGGCTCTCGAGGCCGGCGGCGACGTTGAGACCGACCTGGCCCTGCACGCTGAGCGGCTGCAGCGCGATCGAATTGTTGGAGCCGCCGACCAGCACGTTGCCCCCCAGGCCGACACCGACCGAGGCGCTGCCCTGCGCGCCGGCATAATTACCGGAGAGGTCGCCCGGGCCGAGCCGGTCGACCGGTGCGAACACGCCCCACGCCAAAGCCGTCTCCTGCGTGATGCCGATGTCGAGACCCACTTTCCGGATCGTGGCGACGTAGCGATCGTCGGGCAGGCCGTCGGCGCGCAGCACGCAGCCGAGATGGGTCACCGATCCGACGATGAAGCCGACGCTGGCGCCGCCGCGGCATTCGAGCACGCCGACCCGCGCCATCCGCTGCTGCGCGCTGCCGCCGACGCTGGAGGCAACGAGGCTGGCAGCGGCGAGCCCGGCGAAGATGAACGAACGACGCATGACATATCTCCGGCGATGATGTGATGCGAGCAGAGAGAGCGCCCCACCCGCGTTGCGCGTCTATGCCACAAGAGCCGTGGTCGTGCCAGATCGTGCACGGCGGTTGGCCTGCAAACAAGAAAAGGGCCCGCCAATGGCGGGCCCTTTCGCAGAGGTCGCAAGGTGGGCAAAGCGAAGCGTGCCCACGCTTTTTTCGCGATCGACGGAGTGGCGGGCACGGCGCAAGTGCGCCTTTGTATACCCTACGATTCCCGACGCGCGGAGAGAACTCGGCTTGCCGCTTAGCGCAGATTGCCACAGAAGCGCTGGATGCGCTTGCAGGCGTCTTCGAGATCCGAGGTCTTGGTGGCATAGGAGATGCGGAACGCAGGTCCAAGGCCGAAGGCCGAACCCTGCACCACCGCGACGCCTTCGGTCTCCAGCAGCTCGGTGACGAAGTCCTCGTCATTGGCGATGACCTTGCCCGACGGCGCGGTCTTGCCGATCGTGCCGGCGCAGGACGGATAGACGTAGAAGGCGCCCTCGGGACGCGGGCACTCGATCCCCTTGGCCTGGTTGAGCATGGAGACGACGAGGTCGCGCCGCTCCTTGAACACCTTGTTATTGGCGGGGATGAAGTCCTGCGGACCGTTCAGCGCTTCCACCGCGGCCCATTGCGCGATCGAGGACGGGTTCGAGGTCGACTGCGACTGGATCGTCGACATCGCCTTGATCAACTGCGCGGGGCCGCCGGCATAGCCGATACGCCAGCCGGTCATGCAATAGGCCTTCGACACGCCGTTCACGGTGAGGGTGCGGTCGTAGAGTTTCGGCTCCACTTGTGCGACCGTGGTGAACTGGAAATCGTCATAGACGAGGTGCTCGTACATGTCGTCGGTCATCACCCAGACGTGGGGATGCTTGACCAGCACGTCGGTAAGCGCCTTCAGCTCGGACTTCGTGTAGGCCGCACCGGTCGGGTTCGACGGCGAGCACAGGATGACCCATTTGGTCTTCGGCGTGATGGCGCGCTCGAGCGCCTCGGCCTGGAGCTTGAAACCGGTCGCGGCGGTGCAGACCACCGGCACCGGCTCGCCACCTGCGAGCGCCACCATTTCGGGGTAGCTGACCCAATACGGCGCGGGAATGATCACCTCGTCGCCCGGATTGATGGTGGCCATCAGCGCGTTGTACAGCACCTGCTTGCCGCCGGTGCCGACGATGATCTGGTTCGGCTTGTAGGTGACGCCGTTCTCGCGCTGAAACTTGGCGATGATCGCCTCCTTCAGCTCGGGAATGCCGTCGACCGCGGTGTATTTTGTCTTGCCGGCTTCGATGGCGCGGATCGCCGCCAGCTTGATGTTGGCGGGCGTGTCGAAGTCGGGCTCGCCGGCACCGAGGCCGATGACGTTGCGGCCCGCCGCTTTCAGCGCACGTGCTTTATCCGTGACCGCGATGGTCGCGGACGGCTTCACACGGTCGAGCGCAGCGGCAAGGAAGGACATCGTCATCTCCTGACAAGCGTCGTGAAACCTTTCGTCTCACGACTCCGATTGTGGGAATGCAGCCACCCTAAAACGTGAGCCGCTGCACCGCAAGAAACTTCGGCCCGATCCCGCAAAAGTTTACGAATTTGGCGCGGTCCAGCCGCGCATTCCGGCAATTTTCCGCAAACTTGCCGCGCAAACCCCTCATATCCGGCAAGCCTTGTCCTCGGAGCAATTTTACGCGCTCAACGGTCTCAACATGAGGGGGCGTCATGCCCGCGCTTGCCGTCTTCGCTGAAGCTTCGCCGGCCCGACATCGAGTACCCGGCGTAGCTTTGGCGTAGCCCGGTCCCGGGCATCCACGCTCTTGTGCCGCAGTTAAGACGCGGACGGATGGGTCAAGCCCGGCCATGACGACGTGCAGATTTGAGCGGCCGTCTTACTGCCGTCAGCCTGCTGTCAGGTCTTCACACAAACGCATGCCGCGATACGTACGCTCGTTGACGCAAGCGTGATCTGATTTGCCTGGCCACGCAGAAATGATCTTCCGCCGCATTGCAATGCGGTAGGGTTTTCGAGTTTTTCTATTGGCTGGCTCTTGCGGCGGATTCGCATCGGCATCATTGTTTAGCCGCGCTGCGGGGCAGCGAGCGCCGCGTCTTCCCGTCCTCGGAATCGAACTCCTGGAATGTACAAGCTCTATTCGATGCAACGCTCGGGCAACAGCTACAAGGTCCGCCTTGCGCTGGCGCTGCTCAACGTGCCCTACGAAGCGATTGAGGTGGACATTTTGCGGGGCGAGAGTCGCACGCCGGATTTTCTGAGCAAGAATCCGTCGGGACAGGTGCCGCTGCTCGAGGTCGGCGGCGACCGTTATCTGGCCGAGTCCAACGCCATCCTTTGGTACGTCGCCGTCGGCACCCCGCTTGCGCCCGAGAATCGCATCGATCGCGCCGAGGCGCTGCAATGGATGTTCTTCGAGCAGCACGCGCTCGAGCCGAATATCGGCGCCGCCTATTTCTGGCTGTCGCTGGTCAAGGGCGGCCGCGACCTGCAGACCCATTCGCTGGAGGATTGGATGGAGCGCGGCTATGCCGCTCTGCAGGTGATGGAGAACCACCTGAAGACCAACGCCTATTTCGCCGCGCGCCAGCTCACGGTCGCCGACATCGCGCTGTACGGCTACACCCATCTGGCCGAGCGCTGCGACTTCGACCTCCAGACCTTCCCGGCGATCCGGGACTGGCTACAGCGGGTGGAAGCCGCGCCCGGCTTCGTGGCGATGGACTGGCGGCCGGCCGACATCGACGACCCCGCCAGCATCGCTGCCGGCGCATGACCCGGACCGCGCCCCGTTATGGGGAATAGCGGGTATAAGGTAATATTTGCCGCATTCTGGCCATTTTCAGCGCGGTAGCCGCCGCAATGTTGCCGGTTGAAACTGGGAAATTCTGGAAAGTCGCGGGTGATTCGCTCGCGTGTTGAAGGATTTAGACCAATGACACGGGCGTTCGGCACGGCAGGCTTTCAGGGCCATCCCGCTACCGTCGCGTCTTCCCGGCTGACCAATGCGGTCGCGGCCTCGCTCGCCGTCGCCGCGCTCTCGCTGTGCCTGATCGTCACCCTGACGGTGCTGTCGACCAAGGCAACCATGGCGATGGGTCTGCCGGTCTGATTCCCGTTTCATCCCGGACCAGCCTTCAAGGCGCCGCATGCCCCGCGTCGGCCGGCATC
The DNA here is from genome assembly GCF_015291745.1 of Bradyrhizobium sp. CCBAU 53351. Lineage (NCBI taxonomy): Bacteria > Pseudomonadati > Pseudomonadota > Alphaproteobacteria > Hyphomicrobiales > Nitrobacteraceae > Bradyrhizobium > Bradyrhizobium sp. CCBAU 53351. The sequence continues at coordinate 1,254,105 of NZ_CP030059.1, read as the reverse complement.
GCGACAGGACGTCGATGAAATCACCTGTGGTAGTCGTTGCAATCACCCTGACTGCGGCCATTCTGGTCGCGGCGTCCCTGTTGATTGTCGTCACGCGCAAGGGCCCGGGCATTTCGACGCTGAATGCGCCGGCGCTGCGACAGCCCCTCAAGCACGCGCACTTGGTTTAAAATCATTCGAAAGCCTTAGGCTTGCACGCAGGCGCGCCTTAAGCACGCCGCGCAAAAGCGCATCGCAATGGCGCAACGATCAGTCAGAGTTGCGGTCTTACCTCGTTCGGGAGGAGCGAGACTGGTCCATGCGGTTCGGATGGCGCGCCATCTCCGGTCCGGTACTGACGGCAGCAACTCTGCTGCTGGCGATGCTCTTCGATCGCGTGATCCCCATGCCCTCGCCGGCGCCGCTGCTCGTCGGCATCGTGGCGCTCGCCGGCGTGTTGTCGGGCCTCGCCTCCGCCGTCACGACCGCAGCCATTGCGGTGATCGGTGCGACGCTGTTCCTGCTCAGCCGCCACGGCGTGTCCCCCTCTTTCGCCGATCTGGTCCAGCTCGGCCTGCTGGCCATCACCGCTGCCGGCACCGCCGGCATCACCGGCCTGATGCGGGAGCGGCTGCTCGGCACCTTCGCGGCCGAGCGCCGCAGCCACGCCACCGCCGCGCGGCTGTCGGCCGCGCTCGACCAGGTCGATATCGGCATCGTGCTGCTCGATGCCGAAACACGGGCCGAGTTCATCAACCGCGCGTTTCGCGACTATTTCGGCCTGCCGGACGAGATCGCCGACGGCAAGCCGCCTTTCATCGCGCTGATGTATCACGGCCGCGACACCGGCGCGTTCGAGCTGCCCGAAGACGAATTGGGCACCTTCATCGCGCAGCGCATGGAGATGGTGCGGACCGGCGATGCCACGCCGATCAACATCGCCCTGCGCACCGGCGAGGTGCTGCGCTTCGTCTGCGCCGCGCTGCCGGACGGCGGACGGATGCTCAGCTACACCCCGGTGACCGACCTCGTGCGTCACACCGACGCGCCTGCAAGCGCCGACTACTACCGCTCGCTACGCGACCCCGCGGGCCGCGGGCTGATCCGGTATCTGCGCGTCGCGGAGTGATGTCACGGCGCGATTGATCGGCAATGCGATCATCACGTATGAAGGAGATCATTTCGTCGTGCAGCACCGAGATCGCGGAAATCCACATGTCGCTCACCGTTCGCTCCGTCACCAAGCAGGACTATGATCAATGGCTGCCGCTGTGGGACGGCTACAATGCCTTCTACGGCCGCTCCGGCCCGACCGCGCTTGCACCCGAGATCACGCACATGACATGGCAGCGCTTCTTCGATGCCTATGAGCCGGTGCACGGCCTCGTCGCCGAGAGCGAGGGCAAGCTGCTCGGCATGACGAACTATCTGTTTCATCGCAGCACCACCGCGATCGAGCCGTCCTGCTATCTGCAGGACCTGTTCACGCTCGAGGCCGCGCGCGGCAAGGGCGTCGGCGCGGCGCTGATCCATGGGGTGTACGAGCGGGCGAAACTGGCGGGATCGCCGCGCGTCTATTGGCAGACGCACGAGACCAACCTCACGGCGCAGCGCCTGTACGACAAGGTCGCCGAGCGCTCCGGCTTCATCGTCTATCGCAAGCTGTTTTGATCCCCGCGCGCATCCTGTGGATAACTTCCGCTGTCACCCGCGCGTAACATAGCGGGACTAGGCTGCACCTGCGTCTGATCAGGCCCCCCGTCACCGATCAAGCGCCCCAAAGCGGTCCCCGTCAGTCGCCGCGTCTGACTGGGGCCGCGTTTTTTTGTCCGCCTTGCCGGCATGGCAGCAGCGCGGCGCGGGCCTTGCTGCTGCGGCGCACGGTGGTCAGAATGCCGCCCTCATCGCTGACAGGATCTTCCATGGAAATTCGCAATCTCGGCGCCTCCGGCCTTCGCGTGTCCGCGGTCGGGCTCGGCTGCAACAATTTCGGGCAGCGCACGGACCTGGAGACCTCCCGCAAGGTCATCCATCGCGCGCTCGACCTCGGCATCACGCTGTTCGACACCGCCGACATCTATTCGAACATGGGAGGCTCGGAGACGGTGCTCGGCACGGTCCTGGGCGATCGCCGCAAGGACATCGTGCTGGCGACGAAATACGCCAAGCCCATGGCGGAAGACGGCACCAAGCAGGGCGCCTCGCGCCGCTACATCATGGCGGCCGTGGAAGCGAGCCTGAAACGGCTGAAGACCGACTACATCGATCTCTATCAGCAGCACGATTACGATCCGCTGACGCCGATCGAGGAGAGCCTGCGCGCACTGGACGATCTCGTCCGCCAGGGCAAGGTGCGCTACATCGGCAATTCCAACTTTCCGGCCTGGCGCATCGCGGAAGCGGAGTACGTCGCCCGCGCGATGAACGTGAGCCGCTTCGTCTCCTGCCAGGACGAATATTCCCTCGTCATGCGCGACATCGAGAAGGATCTGCTGCCGGCCGCGACCGAATACCAGCTCGGCCTGTTGCCGTTCTTTCCACTCGCGAGCGGACTCCTCACCGGCAAATACAGGAAGGGCGAGGCCGCGCCCGGCGACACCCGCTTCGGCCAGACGCCGCGGCTGCGCGACCGCTACGTCACGCCGCGCAACGAGGACATGGTCGAGAAGCTCCAGGCCTTTGCCAAAGCACGCGGCCACAGCATGCTCGAGCTCGCCTTCTCCTGGCTCGCCGCGCGCCCGCAGGTGTCGAGCGTGATCGCCGGCGCCACCCGCGTCGAGCAGATCGAGCAGAACGTGAAGGCGATCGCCTGGAAGCTCAGTGCCGAGGACATGGCGGAGATCGACAAGATCACGCTGGGCTGATTTTCGGCGCAGATCTCCGAGGCGCGGCGCTATTTGGCGCCGCGTCCGACCGTCTGCATCACCTCGAAACCTTCGAACTGGGGATGACCGAGATAGGCCGGCTTGGTGTCACCGGCCCGCGCATGCGCCGCGCGAAACGCCTCCGACTTGGTCCAGGCCTCGAACGCCGCGTAGTTCGTCCACACCGTATGCGAGGCGTAGAGCGTGTGGTCCTCGGCTTCCGGCCCGCGCAGCAGATGGAATTCGACGAAGCCCGGCACCTTGTCCAGATGCGTGTCGCGCGTGAGCCAGACCTGCTCGAAGGCGGCCTCGGAGCCCTTGGCGACGCGGAAGCGGTTCATGGCGATGTACATGGGGATTCTCCTGATGCTCGGCCCATTATCTCGTCATTCCGGGATGCGCCGCAAGGCGCGGGCCCCGGAATGACGGCGCTTGTGGGTTAGGCAACCAGCCCCTTCATCGGCTTCGCGCTGGCGCTATCAGGGAACACCGTCTGCGCCAGCACGCGGTCCGACAGCCCGAACTGATCCTGCAGCACGCCCTTGATCACCGAGCGCAGATCGGCGGTGGGCTTGAGGTCGCGGCCTTCGTGGAGGTTGGCGAGCTTGAGGCCCGGCCAGTCCGAGATGACGCGGCCGCCCTTCACGGCGCCGCCGGCGAGCAGTGCGATCGTGCCAGTGCCGTGATCGGTGCCGTCGGTGCCGTTGATGCGCGCGGTGCGGCCGAATTCGGTGGCGACGACGACGACGGTGTCGCGCCAGCGCTCGCTGAGGCCGCTTTCGAATTCGGCGAGCGCGCCGTCGAGCCCGCCGAGCAGGAAGGCGAGACGGCCGACCGGGCCGCCTTCATTGGCATGCGTGTCCCAGCCGTCGAAGGCGAGCGCGGCGATGCGCGGGCCGTCGTCCGCCGCCATCAGTTTTGCGGCGCCGCGTGCCACCTGGCGCATCTGTGCGACGGCGTTACCGGGCTTGCGTTTCATGTCGTCGCCGCTCGCGGCCTTCTCGAGCTGCAACCCTTGCGACAGCGCCGTCGCCAGCGCGGGGTCGCGGTGACGGTAGAGATCGACGAGGCGCATCGCGGTGTCGTCATCCGCCTGCGGCAGCGCCACCGGCGCCCAGCCGACGGTCGGCGCATTGCCGCGCAGCACCAGCGGCGTCGTGGGCCCGATCGCAAGGCCGCTCGACACGCGCTCGCCGCGCGGCAGCGCTTCCAGCGCGCGGTTGAGCCAGCCGGATTGGACGCGGCCCGGCCCGGCATAGCCGCTTTCGAGCACGTCCTGGCCGTCGAAATGCGAGCGGTCGCGATAGGGCGTCGCCACCGCATGGATCACCGCGGCGCGCTTGTCGCGGTACATGCGCGAAAATTCCGGCATCGCCGGATGCAACGCGAAGAAGGAATCGAGCATGATCGCGGGATGGGCGCCGTCACTCGCGAGCGCGATCGAGCCGTGCAGGCCGGCATAATCGGGGTCACCGACCGGGGCGACGGTCGCAAGCCCGTCGAGCGCGCCGCGCAGGATCACCACGACCAGCCGGGGATCGCGCCCATCGGCCGCGCGCGCGAATTTCGGCAGGTAGGCCCAGGCCGCGAACGAGGCGCCGCCGAGCAAAAGACCGCGGCGCGAGGTGAGGAGCCGGTTCTCGACACAGTCGATCATCATCATCTCCTCTGCATTTCCGGTGACATCAGGAGCAGCGCGAGCGCCTGCTGCCGCGACTCCGCACGCTCGATGGTTCGCCGCGTCTCGATCGAGGCCGCATCGGCCGCCGCGAACTCCAGCAGGTCGAGCGGATCGATGTTATTGCCGAGCCGCGCGCCCATCTGCGCGGCGATATCGAGCCTGAGCTTCATGCCTTCCGGCGCAGCCCAAGCCGCGCTGGTGTCCGGGAAACCGTTTGGCCCTGCCGGCGACCACAGCGGCTGGCCCAGCAGATTGAGATTGTTGAGGTAGGCGCCGGGATCCTCCGGCACGCGCGCGAGCAGCCGGCCGCTCGCGACGAGGAAATCGTAAGGGCTGCGCATCTTGGTCAGCGGCGCTTTCCACGCTTCATCGGAATCGACCAGCGTGGTCGCCATCGCCTTGAGATCGCCGTCGGTCTTGACGAAGACATCGCGCAGCCGCGCAACCAGCGCCGGCGGCGGATCGTCGGCCACGAAGTGGCGGACGAATTTGGTGGCGATGAAATTCGCGGCGGACGGATGCCGCGCGATGTCGGCGAGCGCGGCCTCGCCCTGCGCGAGTCCCACTGGCTCGTAAGTCTTGCCAAGCAGCGTTTGCGGCCCGGGCTGATGCGCATTGGCGTTGAACACGAAGGAGCCGGGAGGGCCCAACTGCCCTTGCCTGCCGGCGAAGGTCCAGCCCGTGATGATGCGCGCGAGCGAGGTGACGTCGTCCTGCGTATAACCGCCGCCGACGCCGAGCGTATGCAGCTCCATGATCTCGCGCGCGAGATTCTCGTTCAGCCCGCGCTTGCGGTTTTGCCCAGCGCGCGAGTCCGGCCCGAGCGATTGCTGGTTGTCGAGGAAGAACAGCATCGCCGGATGCTGCTCGACCGCTTTCAGCATGTCGGCGAAGCGTCCGAGCACGTGCGGCCTGATCGCCTCGCGCTCGAACGCGCCGGCCCAGATCCGCGCCAGTTCGCCCTTGCTCGCGGAGATGCAGAAATGGTTGGACCAGAACACGACGAGCCGCTCGGTGAAGCCGCACGTGGTCAGCGTCGCGCGCTGCAGCCGCGCCAGCGCTTCAGCGCGGAAGGTCTTCTGGATCACGTTGAGCGGCTGCGGCGCGGCCTTTGCCGCCGGCGCGGCAACGCCCGGCTGCATCGTCTCGAGCTTCGCTGCATTGTCGGCCGGTTTGCCATCGGTCATCTGGCCGGCGATCTCGGTCGCGACCGCGTTCAGCGAGAGATTGCGGCGGAGCGCTGGCTTCTGTTCGGCCGGCGCCGGCGGGTCGGCAGGTGCGGCAGCCTTCGCCGCCTCGCGCGCCTGCTTGACCTGATCCTGATAGGCGAACACGGCCTGCCCGAGTTGCTGCGTCGATTGCAGGCCGGGCGCCTCGAGCAGCACGCCGCTGGGCCGCGCAAGCTCCGCCTTCACGAAGCCGCGCGGATCTGAGCTTGCGTTGATCAGATCGCCCGAGGCACCACCGCGAGCACCGAAGCCAAAACGGTTGAGCGCAATGAGCGCGGCTTGCGAATCGCGGGCCATCGATTTGTCCTTGGCGTGCCTGGAGCCGCTTTCCGAGTCCGCGCGCGACGCCTAATATATCGCAACGACCGATGAACCCGACATGAAAATCACGGCGAAGCTTCGACGCAAATCATGACAAATCCGCAAGAAACCTCGACCCCGGAACCGCGCCGCCTGACCTGCTCACGCTGCGGCGCCGAGTTCGGCTGCGATCTCTCGGGCAATTGCTGGTGCGCGGAGGAAACAGCAAAGCTGCCGATGCCGGTCGAGGGCGAGGACTGCCTGTGCCGCGAGTGTCTGAGGAAAGCGGCGGCGGAGGCAGTGAGCGCAGCGGATAGGATGCAACACCGTGGGTGATGGCAGAACCCTTGCCGCACTCTCAGTGTCGTCCCGCGAACGCCGGCAACTGTTATGTTGGCCTAGTGTACAGGTACGGCTTTCGATCGCGGATGATGGCGTTGAGGACCGTCAACAGCTTCCTGGCAACGGCAATGAGAGCGAGCTTGGCAGGTTTACCGGCCTGTCGCAGTCGAGCGTAGAAGGCCTTGAATGGATCGGCCCGGCGGACCGCATTGAGAGCGGCCATGTAGAGGGCATCGCGGACGCGCTTTCGGCCCCCGACGATCTTCCGCTTGCCGCGGTAAGCGCCGCTGTCGACGTTGAAGGGAGCCAGGCCGGCGAGCGCGGCCACCTGCTTCGGTCCCACTTTTCCGAGTTCCGGCATCTGCGCGATCAGCTGCATGCAGGTTACGGGGCCCACGCCGGGAAGTGACCGCATCAACTGCGCATCATCGGAGACCTCCGGCTCAGTCTTGATCAGTGCGCTAATATCGGCCTCGATTGCGGCGATCTCATTGTCGAGGACTTCAATGAGCCGACCGATGCGATCGGCCATGGCGCGGTCCTCGGCCTCGCTGCGCCTGTTCTTCTCCTGGGCACGCATGAGAACCAGTTGATCCCGCCGTTTTGCAAGCCCCGCCAGGGCATTGCGGGCAGGATTGGCAGCCTGCTCAGCGGCAGGCTGCATGGCCCGGGCAAAGCTCGCCAGCATCCGGGCATCGATCGGGTCGGTCTTGGCGAGCTGGCCGCTGGCGCGCGCAAAGTCCCGGGCCCGGGCCGGGTTGATCCGGGCAAAGCGGATGCCGGCCTGGCTGAGCGCCTCACGAAGCTCAAGGTCATAGACGCCCGTGGCTTCAAAGACGACCAGCACATCGCATCGCCAACGCGCCGCGATCTGTGTGATGGCCTGCGGCGCGTTGGCGATGCGCTCCGGCACGCCCAGGCTCTCATCGAAGATATCGAGATATCGTTTGGAGACGTCGATTCCGACGTAACGAGGGCGTATGATCATGGTGCCTGTCCCTGTGATGCGAGGTCTGTTGGCGCAGCCTCGTGCAACTGTTCAGGTTGATAAATGGAACGGGCGGGAGACCGAGCCGGCTCACGGCGTCAAGCGCCAAGGACCCAACGGCTTCCCGCCCACTCCACCATGACAGGATTTCGATACACAGGGACCCATAACCACAGGAAGAATTTTGGCGAAGGCCCATCGTTCCGGTGCTGCGACCACCAACACTCGATAATCACGCGGTATGGGTCCCCCGCGTTCGCGGGGACGACCCGAGGAGATGTCGCGCCCTACACTTGATGCCCCGGCGACTTCCGCGCCATGGCGTCGAATGCGTCGAGCAATTTTTCCCGCCAGGCGTAGACCGGATCGTCCGCTTCCAGCAGCTTGAACGGGCTCACCACGCGCGCCCATTGGAAGCCGCCGAACACGATGTAGTCGGCGTAGTTCGGCGCCTCGCCGCCGAGATAGGGCTGCTTCTTCAGCGTCTGCCGCATCACCTCGAGCGACTTGCGGAACGTGACCACGCCGGTGTCGCGGCTCGCCATCACCTCTTCCAGGCTCTTGCCGCCAAAGCGCGCCTCGCGCGATTTGCGGAAATAGGCGGCGTCGATTTCGGCGAGATTGTTCGGGATGTCGGCGACGATCAGCGGGAAGATTCCGCCGACGATGGCGATGTCGCCGAAGGCGTTGATCATGCGCGCCATGGCGCGGCCGCCCTCGCCGCCGAACAGCGACGGACGGCCCGGGAAAGTGTCTTCGAGATAATTCGCGATCGTCCAGGAATCGACCACCGGCTTGTCGTCATGCAGCAGCACCGGGACCTTTTCCGAACCGTGCGGCGCAAGCGCGCTCTTCTCGGTGAAGCGCCAGGGAAACGATTCCGCCGACAGGCCCTTGTGCGCCAGCGCCATCCGCGTGCGCCAGCAATACGGGCTGAACGGGCGCGAGGGGTCGGTGCCGACGAGTTCGTAGAGTTTGAGCGACATATGCTGTTCCGTCATTGCGAGCGCAGCGGAGCAATCCAGACTGCCGCTGCGAAAGACATTCTGGATTGCTTCGCCGGCGCTCGCAATGACGATGTGGAGCGGAAGTGCCGGTCACCGCCCGTTGGTGCGCAGCAACCTCTCGCCATGCTCCGTCACCGCGATGACGAGCCCGAGGCCTGGCAGTGTCTCACGCGTGACAAGCCCGCGCTCGCTGGCGTCTTCCCAGATGGTGAGGCGCGGGCACGAGGTTTTCCAGGTCGCGACCACCTCGGCATAGGCGCGCGGCTCGCGCGCGACCCATTCGACGAAGTCTAGCACCAGCGGATCGGCAGTTTCGCTCATTGCAAACCTCCCTTGTCGAAGGCGGCCAGCACCGGCGCACGCAGCAACAGCCAGCCGCCATAGGCGATGTAGTAGCAGGCAATGGTGGTGATCAGCTTGTTCGACCAGGCGACGAATTGCTGGTCGGTCATGGCTTCCAGGATGCGCCGCGCCAGCGTGGTGCCGAGCATCGAGGCTGCGATCGCAACGCCGGCGAGCACGGGATCGAGGCTTGCGGCCTGATCGATGATGCCGCCGAAATAGATCAGCTTGGTGAAATGGCTGACGAGCTGGCACATCGCTTTCGTCGCCACCTTCTCGCGCCGGCCGAAATTGCCGCCAAGGAAGAAGGTGTCGAGCAGCGGGCCGGAGACGCCGGTCATCAGCATCAGGCCCATGCAGATCGTGCCGTAGACCGTGCCCTGCCAGAGCCTGTCAGGGTCCGGCTTGATGTTGGCGGGCAGCAGCCGCGCCATGAACGGAGTGATGCCGAGCAGCAGCAGCGCCATCGGCTTGTCAGGCACGTAGCGCGTGAGCGACCAGGCCGCGAGCGCGACGGCAGCGCCGACCATGTAGTTCGCAACCGGCCGCCAGCGGATATGCGCCCGCCACAGGAACGCGCGCCAGCCGTTCGAGGCCATCTGCGTGATCGCGTGCAGCACCATCGCGGTCGGCAGCGGCATCAAGGCGAGCAGCACACCGATCAGGATCAGCCCGCCCGCCATGCCGAACAGCCCCGACAGGAACGCGGTGGCGACCATCAGCAATCCGAGGGCAGCGATCATGATGGGCGTCACGTGAGGTTCTCCTGCCGGCAGGTAAGGGATGCGAGATGCCGATTTTGCCCGCCCACTTGCGGGGAAAAGCAAAAGAAGCCGCGCCCGCGTTCAACAAATCAGCCCAAATCTACATCGCAAAACCTGCCTCGCTTGCCGCCGCCGCGCAAACTGAGTTATCTTGCCCTGGCCTCAGCTTTCCTGAGGGTCTGGCGTAGGGATCTGCATTTGCGGCGGCTGCTGTTTCTCAACGGCATCAAGGCATTCGAGGCGGCGGCGCGGACCGGCAGCTTTGCCGCGGCCGGGCTCGAGCTGAGCGTGTCTGCGGCCGCCGTCAGCCGCATGGTGCATCTGCTCGAAGAGCGGCTCGGCGTCGCGCTGTTCGAGCGCAAGGCCAATCGCCTGGTGCTGACGCAGGCCGGCCGCGCCTATCAAAGCGGGCTGACGCCGATCTTCGACGCACTGGCCAGCCTCACCGCGCAGGTGACGGCGCCTGCAAGCGTCCGCGTGCTCACCATCGGCGTCGGCCACACCTTTGCGATGCGCTGGCTGATCCCGCGGCTGTCGGAATTCCGCAACGAGGAGCCCGATATCGAGGTGCGCTTCACCACGGGCGGCGCGTCGGTGCCGTTCGGCGAGGACTGGAACTGCGGCATCAAGCTCGGCACCGGCGACTGGCCGGGCCTTGTCGCCGAGCCGCTGTTCGCCGGCGACCTCACGCCGGTCTGCGTGCCCCGCCTCGCGAGCGGCCTGAAGCGCCCGGCCGACCTGAAAGGCCCAAGCCTGATCCGCGTCGCGCATTCACCTGAAGACTGGCCGATCTGGCTGAAGGCGGCGGGCGTTGCGCGCGTCAGCGCGCGCGGGCCCGAGTTCCAGTTCTACGGCCAGGCGCTGCAGGCCGCCGCCGACGGGCTCGGCATCGCCATGGGCATCCGCCCCTATATCGACGACGACCTCGCCGCCGGCCGGCTGGTCGCACCGTTCGACCTATCGGTGCCCAAGGGCATGCGCTGGTACCTGCTCTATCGCAGCTTCCAGACCGAGCAGCGCGACTTCGCCGCGTTCCGCCGCTGGATCATGCGCGCGGCGGCGGAACCCGCCGCCCGGCCGGTGAAGCGGATCGGCCGTACGGCCGCGCGGAACTGACGCGAGAGCAAAAAAGCCGGCCGCTTGTGAACGGCTTCACATCCCGAAATCCGCAAACGTGGTCCCCTGACTCTCCAACAAGACACGTACGGAACACTCGGGGACGACCATGACGACGCTCTACGACGGTTTTGACATCGAATCCTTCGAGGCCGGCAAAGGCCTCTGGCACGCCCGCATCCGCCGCGCCGATCTCAGCCCCCTCGCCATCGACGGCGTGCTGTTTCCGGCCATGGAAGTCGGTTTTGCCTGGCCCGATCAGAACGCCGCGATCGCCGACGCCAAGCACCACATCGACCGCTTCCGCCGGCGGACCGACAGCGACGACGAATAGACGGGCAGGACGCCAAGCGAAGCAGGGACAGCACAGCGCAAAAGGGGGCAACCGGTCATGTCATTCATCGAATTCGAGGATGCATCGCGGCCGAGGATCTACAGCCGCACGGTGCTGTCGAATTGCCCGGAATGCGACGGCGATCTCGCCGTGCTCCGCGTGATCGGCGGGCGCGCCGGAAGCGAGTACTGGACCATGCGCTGCACCGATTGCGGCGGCATCCATCTCGACATCCTCACGCCAAATCAGGCGGGCGAGGACGACGAGGGTCCGCCGCCGGCGGCGTGAGGCCCTACCCTGCTGCCAACCTGCTGTCAGCAGCCTGCATAGCGGGAGGCATTCGCCCTTTATTGCGCGACTGACTCGTCCCATATTCGCCCCATGGCGAAGAAACCTGCATCCTCCGAAAAATCCGGCAAATCCCCCAAGACCAAGGCCCCGAACTCGAAGGCGCACCGCCCTGACGTGCAGCCGATCGGGCCGGCGCTGGCCGAATTGCTCAATCCCGCGATCAACCGCGGCGATGCCGGGCTGGGATCCGGCACCGGGCTGCAGCCGCCGCCGGATAATTCGCGCGACCGGCGATCCGGGGGCGAGGCCGCCGCGCATCGCGCGCGGGCTTCGACGCCGAAGGAGTTTCCGCAGGATGCGGCGCGCCCGATGCCGCTGCGGCCCAATCCGCAGCCGCCAGGCGCTCGGGCGTCGACCGAGGGTTTCGACGAGGCGCCGCAGGCCAATTACGGCACCGCGGCCACCATCCCGACGCTCGATCCGGAACTGGCGCGGCAGCTTGGCCTGCCCACCGAGGAGGACGATGCCGAGGCGCTGGCGCGGCCGCCGCGCAGCAAGATGGAAGCGCTCGGCGTCAAGGCGACCGCGGACGCGCTGGAATCGCTGATCCGCGAGGGCCGGCCTGAGTTCCGCAAGAATGACGGCTCCACCAAGGTGTGGACGCCGCACCGGCCGCCGCGCCCGGAAAAGTCCGAAGGCGGCGTGCGCTTCGAGATCAAGTCGCACTATCAGCCCAAGGGCGACCAGCCCACCGCGATTGCGGAACTGGTCGAAGGCGTCCAGCGCAACGACCGCACCCAGGTGCTGCTCGGCGTCACCGGCTCGGGCAAGACCTACACCATGGCGCAGGTGATCGAGAAGACGCAGCGCCCGGCGCTGATCCTGGCGCCGAACAAGACGCTCGCCGCCCAGCTCTACGGCGAGTTCAAGAACTTCTTCCCGGACAACGCGGTCGAATATTTCGTCTCGTATTACGACTACTACCAGCCGGAAGCCTATGTCCCTCGCACGGACACCTACATAGAAAAGGACTCCTCGATCAACGAGCAGATCGACCGCATGCGCCACTCGGCGACGCGTGCGCTGCTCGAACGCGACGACGTCATCATCGTCGCCTCGGTGTCCTGCATCTACGGTATCGGCTCGGTCGAGACCTACACCGCGATGACCTTCGCCCTGAAGAAGGGCGAGCGCATCGACCAGCGCCAGCTCATCGCCGACCTCGTCGCGCTGCAATACAAGCGCACCCAGGCCGATTTTACCCGCGGCACCTTCCGTGTCCGGGGCGACGTCATCGACATCTTCCCGGCGCACTATGAGGACCGCGCCTGGCGGGTGAATTTGTTCGGCGACACCATCGAGACCATCGAGGAATTCGATCCGCTCACCGGCCACAAGCAGGACGAGCTCGAATTCATCAAGATGTACGCCAATTCGCACTATGTTACGCCACGCCCGACGCTGGTGCAGGCGATCAAGTCGATCAAATCAGAGCTGAAGCAGCGGCTCGACCAGCTCAACAACCAGGGCCGCCTCTTGGAAGCGCAGCGTCTGGAGCAGCGTACCACCTTCGACCTCGAGATGATGGAGGCGACGGGAAGCTGCGCCGGCATCGAAAACTATTCGCGCTACCTCACCGGACGCCGGCCCGGCGAGCCACCGCCGACGCTGTTCGAATACGTGCCCGACAACGCGCTGATCTTCGCCGACGAAAGCCACGTCACCATCCCGCAGATCGGCGCCATGTTCCGCGGCGACTTCCGCCGCAAGGCGACGCTGGCCGAGTACGGCTTCCGCCTGCCCTCCTGCATGGACAATCGCCCGCTCCGCTTCGAGGAGTGGGACATGATGCGGCCGCAGACGGTCGCGGTGTCGGCGACGCCGAGCGGCTGGGAGCTGAACGAGAGCGGCGGCGTGTTCGTCGAGCAGGTCATTCGCCCGACAGGCTTGATCGATCCGCCCGTCGATATCCGCCCGGCCCGAACCCAGGTCGACGATCTCGTCGGCGAGGTGCGTGCCACCGCGCAGGCCGGCTATCGCTCGCTGATCACGGTTCTCACAAAACGCATGGCGGAGGACCTCACCGAATATCTGCACGAGCAGGGCATTCGCGTCCGCTACATGCACTCCGACATCGACACCATCGAGCGCATCGAGATCATCCGCGACTTGCGGCTCGGCGCCTTCGACGCGCTGGTCGGCATCAACCTGTTGCGCGAAGGCCTCGACATTCCCGAATGCGCGCTGGTCGCCATTCTCGACGCCGACAAGGAAGGTTTTCTGCGCAGCGAGACCTCGCTGATCCAGACCATCGGCCGCGCCGCGCGCAACGTCGACGGCAAGGTGATCCTCTATGCCGACCAGATGACGGGCTCGATGGAGCGCGCCATCGCAGAGACCAACCGCCGCCGCGAGAAGCAGGTCGAGTACAATACCGCCAACGGCATCACGCCGGAGAGCGTGAAGAAACAGATCGGCGACATCCTGAACTCCGTCTACGAGCGCGACCACGTGCTGGTCGAGGTCGGCGGCCACGACATGACCGACGACGTCATCTCGATCGGCCACAATTTCGAAGCCGTGCTCGGCGATCTGGAAACGCGGATGCGCGAGGCCGCGGCCGATCTGAATTTCGAGGAAGCCGCCCGCCTGCGCGACGAAGTCAAGCGCCTGCGCGCCACCGAGCTGGCCGTGGTCGACGATCCCACCGCAAAACAGCGAGCGGTCACGGGCAAGGCCGGCGCCTATGCCGGCACCAGGAAGTACGGCGACTCGGCGAACCTGCCGGTCAGCGCCATGAAGAACAAGAGCGCCGCAACCGCGCTCAAGGCCGGCGGCGGCAAGGGCTCACGCGTGCACAAGCCGCATCTCGACGAAATGCACGGCCCGGAATCGCTGCCCTACCGCGAAGGCCGCGCGTTGCCGTCAAAGCCGTTCGGCGGCGAGAGCCGGATCATCCAGCCGACGGACTCAAGGCAGTCGGGGCCGGAGTTCGGGCCGGCGCCGAAGTCGACGGGAGGGATGCCGGGACGGCGCGGGGGGTGGAAGAAGCGGTAGGGGCGGCGTCGCTGTTCATTTCCGTTCGGGGTTATGGATTCTCGGATGCGCAATTGCGCATCATAGCTCGCCGCTTTGCGGCGCCCCGGAATGACGAGAGCCCCTCACCCCACGCTCGCCGTCACCACCGCCATCACCGACAGCAGCAGCACGATCGTCACCAGCTGCAGCGAGGCGACGGGCTGGGTGCGCCAGGCCGTGATCTTGTCGGACAGCGACAGATGGGCCTCGAAGAACTTCGGCTCGTAGACGGTCTTGAAGAACGCCGGGAAGCTCGGGCCGAAGCTCACCGCGAACATCGCGTGGGCGAGCGAGGCGATCGCGACGAAGATGGCAACGCCGGGATCGCCGACGAGATCGTGGTTGCCGCAGAGCTTGAGCAGGAAGGCGGCGGCGGCGAAGGTCGGGAAGCTCTGCAGGATCGCGGTCAGCGCGAGGCCTTCGATCGCGTTGTGCAGGCGGGACTTTCTGACGGTGGCGATGGCAGCCATGGCACGTCTCCCTGATGACATTGGGATGACGATAGCTGCGCCGGGACGGGCGTGATGTGAGATGGGTCACGCGCCTATTTGGCACCGGCCCAAGGGGCAGGATGGCGCCGGGTTCGCGGCTTCGCGGCGTCCCGGAACGACTACAGCTTCCCCTGCCCGTTCATCTGGCTCTGCTGCTGCTGCCGCTGCTTCTCCTGTTCCTTGGCGTGGTGCCGGCCGTAGAGGCAGCCGGCGGCAGCGCCGAGCGCGCCGTGATGGCCGGCATAGTGGCCGGCAACGCCACCGACGATGGCGCCCTTGATGCAGCCCTTGGCATTGGCCGCGGTGGTCGCGCCAAGCATGAGCAGTGCGGCGGTCACGGCGAGAAGCGGCGATTTCATGGATCGATGTCTCCAGATGCGATGTCGGACCTTCAACGATTGCGGGCGGGTCCGGGTTCCAGCACCTGGGCAAGGCGCGCCTCGCAGGTAAGCATGCGGCGTCATCGCCAATCGAAAAGCGCGCACCCAAGCCAGCAGCGCCGCCCGCGCTTGCACCCCATGAACGCGGCATGGCGTTCGCGCGTCATAGTTGGCAAGCACCCTGTGTTTTTGCGGATTGATGGACCCGCGAGGCCCGCGGTAGCGTTTGCAATCCACGGCCGACGAGGGCGGGAGCAGCATGACGGTTGAATCGCTGAACAGGCAACGCGTGCTGCATCTGCTCGACGCCTTCGCGCGTGGCGACATTGAAGCCGCGCTCGCGGGCTGCACCGACGACGTCGACTTCCTCACCCATGCGCCGATCGACGTGCTGCCGCATCTGGTGCCACGCCACGGCAAGGCCGAGCTGCGTGAACTCTGGCAGACGGTCTGGTCGCGCTATTCGGAGATCCGCTACAAGGCGCCGCACATCCTGGCCGAGGGCGAAACGGTCGCGACCTACATGCAGGCCTATTTCAAAAAGCGCAGCAACGACCGCATCGTGCAGTTCGACGTGGCCGTGTTCTACACCTTCCGCGGCGGGCTGGTGGCGGAGATCCGCGAGATCATCGATTCCTACGATCTGGTGCAGCAGGTGCTGGAGCGCGAAATCGGGCCGTTGATCACCGGCGCGCGGACGGATTAAGCCTGATCTCGGCGCGAGGACCCCATTGGGGTTCGCGCCCAACCCCGGAAAATTACGGGATCTTGTTGCAAATCTCACATTTCGCAATCAATTGTGCATTGCGAAAACGTGAATTGCGTTTTGGCCAAAACGTCCTATTTTGTTCGTATACAAACGATTTGAGCCCCCGGCGCCTGACTGCGCATGGGGTTGTTTTCCGTTTTTTTCGCAAGCCAGCTTCAGGACTGCCCAAAATGACAGAGCATAGCCTCTGGCGTTTCTCGCGCGCGTTGCACCGCGCGATCAACGACCGGCATTTCCAGGACATCGAAGCCCTGATCGACGACGACGTCGAGTGGGCGCTTTACGGCCCGATCGACATGTTTCCGTTTCTCGGCGCGCGCCAGGGCAGGGACGCCGTGCTCGACGTCATCCGCCAACTCGCCGACAATTTTACGGTTCGCCGCTTCGACCGCGAGAGCATCATGCTCGGCGTCGATTCCGCCGCCTCGATGGTGCGTTATTCGCTGACGGCGCTGGATTCGAACAAGCCGATCAGCTTGCGGGTCGCGCAGTTCGCCCAGTTCAGGGCGGGCAAGCTCGTCAGCATGCGCGTCCTGATCGACACGTTCGACCTGGTCGAGCAGGCACTCGGCCGCGCCATTCATCTGCCGAAGATGACCCGCGTCGGCTGACGCATGCAACAACAACCTGAAGCGCGATGAGGATCATCGGG
Source organism: Bradyrhizobium sp. CCBAU 53351 (assembly GCF_015291745.1). Taxonomy (NCBI): domain Bacteria; kingdom Pseudomonadati; phylum Pseudomonadota; class Alphaproteobacteria; order Hyphomicrobiales; family Nitrobacteraceae; genus Bradyrhizobium; species Bradyrhizobium sp. CCBAU 53351. Next base: position 1,237,498 of record NZ_CP030059.1, on the reverse strand, counting down.
CTTCTGGGGGGATACCAACGGGCCCCATTTCGGGACCGATCACGATGCCGGCTGCGACGTTCTGGCCTCCAGCCCCGCCGGATGCCGTCGCATCGAGACGCTTGTGATCGGGCGCGCCTGTCGCGCGGCCCGTTGGTTCGCTGCCCTGAAATGCCGCCACAATTTCGCAACGATGGATCAGCATTTTGCGCGCGGAATGGCGCATGGTCTTTGCTGACGGCCGATATATATTCTCGGACAGCATGCGCCGGGGTTCGCGGGCAGGACGATGGAATTCTCGACAGGTTTCGGCTGGACCCGGCTGCCAGTGCTGGCGGCCGCATTCATTCTGGGCTCGGTGCTGACAGTCTCGGCGCAGATCATTCCGCCCTTCTCACCCCCCGCGGCCGCGCCTGACGACGAGGCCGAGACCGAGGCCGTTGCGGAGGCCCCCGACGTCAACGACCCCGACGTGCTCAAAGGCATCGACGTCGACAAGCTCGACTGGAGCCAGCTGGCGGTCGATGCCGGCACCGGCATCGACCCCATGGCCGCGAAGAAGCGCGCCCAGGCCGCCGCCAAGGACGGGCTGGACTGGTCGTCGAATGCCAATGCCAACGGCTCCTCGGCGGTCACGGTCAAGCAGTCCGTGTTCTCGTTCTGGGATACGCGGATCGGCGCCGACATGACGGTGACCAGCGAGCCGCGAACCATGTCCGAGCTGCTGGCACAGAAGGCCACCAACGGCGGCAGCCTGCCGCAATCCTCGGGCAGCGCCTGGGCGACGGCAACCGCGCCCGGCGCGGGTGTGATCTGGGACAAGACCGCGGTGGAAGCCCGCGTCAATCCCGCCTCGGAACAGAGCAAGCTCGGGGCCTCGCTGACCAAATCGGTGCCATTGTCGGGCGACACCTCGCTGACGCTGCAGAACGGCTACAGCGTCAACCAGCAGGGCACCAGCGCGGTGCCCGGCGTCGGCGGTCACGTCACCCGCAATTACGAAACCGACCAGTCCGCCAAGGTCACCCTCACCGACACCGGCACCAGCATCACCGCCGGCCAGACGCTGTCGACCACCGACGACAAATGGCTGCGCAAGGTCGGCGCCGAGCAAAAGCTGTTCGACAACGTCACCGTCTCCGGCTCGGTCGGCGAGACCTCGCAAGGCGCGATCAACAAGAGCGTGTCGGCGGGATTCAAGAAGAGCTGGTAGCGACCTCGGCGCCCTCCCTCGTCCCGAAAGCGCATTGCGGCGTTCACACTCTCCTAACCATACGCCACGGCAAAGCCCCCGAATCGTCCGCCCTTGCCGTATCTCGGCCAAGTTGCGGTCAAATTCCGACGCCCTAGTCGGGCTGACCGAATTCGTCGTGCGGGGGACACTCGCGCTGCACTCAACGCGAACAGGGGAACAACGATGAACGCCATGCGCCCGGAAAAGATCGAAGGCACCGAGACCGAGACGGTCGACACCAACCTCGCCGCCGTGACGGAAGTCGAGGCCGGCATCCGCGACTTCGTTCGCAACGACATCGCCTATCTGCGCCGTCCGGCGTCGACCACCACCGACGCACCGCCGCTCGACCCGAGCGCGGAAGCCACCGTCAACAACGTCAACTCGCTGATCCAACGCGTCGCCGGCACCTCGCTCGCCGAGATCGAGAACCTGATCTCCGAGCTCGAGAGCCTGCGCGATCTGCTCCATGCCGAAGGCCAGCGCGTCCAGCGCGAGATCTCCGGCTATGCCCAGCTCAGCCAGGCCGCGATGAAGTCGACCCGCATGATCGCCGACAACGTCGCGCAGTGGAAGCGCGCCGCCGACGGCCTGCGCAACAGCTGATCGCTCAACCAAGCATCACCGGACCGCCGCGTTCCGCAAGGAGCGCGGCGGTTTTGATTCTGGCGGTCTCGTGCCCCGGACGCGGTGCGGCACGCAGTGACGCGCCGCAGAGCCGGGGCCCATGGTCCGGCGCATGAGCGGCGGGATGGGTCCCGGCTCTGCGCAGCAGCGTTGCACGCTGCAGCGCGTCCGGGACACGAGCGTTCACCTTTGAACCCCCATCCCTTCCCCGGCGACCAATGCCAGGCGCCCGTGGCCTCTTCGGCCGGGCCTGGGGAACATTTCACATGGAAAGCATTCGGCCCGACACCACGGACCCGATCCCGTTGCGGCCCGCGCCGAATCAATTCGGCACGATCATGCTGCGCTTTGTCGGGCTGCTGGCGGTTGCGATCGCCATATTGGCGTTCGTCTATAGCCGCTGAGTGCGGCGGCCGGATGCCGGCCGCGAAAACTTAACGAACTCTTACCGGCTCGCGTCGACGGCCGAGGCTTCCAGGGTGTAGGCCCCATCGGCGTAGCCCTTCACCACCATGCCGGCGACCAGCATGACGGCCAGCGTCGCGGTCGCGAAGATAAATCCAACAAATTTGAGTGCGCCGCGATCAGCCATGGTTCTCGTCCCCTGTCGTCTGCCCAATTCGTTTCAAATAGACAGCGACAGGTTCATAATTAGTTAGCACCTGAGTGGTTCCGCCAAACTGCTTCGCGGTAACCATGTTGCGCTGGCTTATGGCAGCCGCCCGGAATCGCGTCCATAGCGCGCGGGCAACACTCGCCCACGGATTTGGACCGTTCATCTTGGAACAGGTCTAAGCGCTCTTCGCACGCATCGGCACGAATGCCGAGGCCGTGATGGAATAGACGTCCTCACCGCGCTGGTTGGTGCCGGTGGTGCGGGCGGTCAGGATGCCCCAGCCGGGGCGCGAGGCGGACGTGCGCTTGTCGATCACGACATTGACGTAACCGACGGTGTCGCCGGCGAGCACCGGTCTGATCCAGCGCAGGTCGCGAAAGCCCGGCGACGGGCCCCACACCGCGACCTCCTCGCCGCGCGAGGCGGCCTCGCGCGCCAGACGCTGGCCGTCGGCGACAAGCAGGCTCATGCAGGCCGAACCGACATGCCAGCCCGACGCGGCGAGCCCGCCGAACAGCGAGTTCTTGCCCTCCTCCTCGTCGAGATGAAAACGCTGCGGATCGAACTTGGCGGCGAATGTCTTGATGGCTTCGGCCGTGAACGTATAGGTGCCGATCTCGCGGCGCTGACCGATCTCGATGTCGTCGAAGAACCGCATCAGACCGCTCCCTCGCGCCGCTTGATCAGGATCGGCGAGGTCATCTCGGCGAGCGCCTCACCCTTGGCGTTGCGCGCGGTGCATTTGAACTTGACGATGCCGAGCTCGGGGCGGCTCTTGGACGTGCGCGCCTCCAGCACGTCGACCTCGAGCGTGAGATCGTCGCCGGGCCGCAGCGGCGACAGCCAGCGCACCTCGTCGACGCCGGGAGATCCCAGCGATGCGGCGCGGGTAATGAAACCGTCGGCCATCATCCGCATCATCAGCGAGCAGAGGTGCCAGCCCGAGCCGGACAGGCCGCGCAGCATGCTTTTGCCGGCGGCCTCCTTGTCCAGATGCATGGGCTGCGGATCGAACTCGGCGGCAAAGGCCAAAATCTCGTCGCGGGTGACGTGGCGCGGGCCGAACGTGCCGAACCGGCCGGGCGGGAAATCTTCGAAGGTCAGGATCATCTCGGGAAAGCTTTGCGGGAATGACAGATTGTGGCCGCACTTTGCGGCAATCTCAACCCGCCGGCCCGCATGGCTCGTGCTACATACCGGGTGGCGGCGTTGATCCGAGTCGGATCGACCGAGGACCGAGATCCATTTACCAAGGCCCAATGCCCTGGGGAGAGCAATGTTTTCATTCAGCGACCTGTTTCAGTGGGACCGCTTCATCACGCCGACGATCATCAAGACCTTCTATTGGCTGGTGATCGCGCTGATCTGCCTGTTCGGCCTCTCCGGCATCTTCTCCGGCCTGGCTGCGATGGCGATCAGCCCGTTCGGCGGCTTCCTGGTGCTGCTGTCGTCGATCGCGAGCGTCGTCGTCGGCATCGTGTTCTCGCGCATCGTCGCCGAGCTGATCCTGATCGTCTTCCGCATCAACGAGCATCTCGGCGCGATCCGCGACCAGGGCGGCGGGATGCGCTAGCCCGTCGTTCCGGGGCGCCTCGAAGAGGCGAACCCGGAATCCATTCATCCTTTGGTTCTGGCGCCCGATGGATTCCGGGTTCGCGCTCCGCGCGCCCCGGAATGACAGGCCTTACGTATTGAACCTGAAATGCATCACGTCGCCGTCGGCGACGACGTATTCCTTGCCTTCGAGCCGGAGCTTGCCGGCATCGCGCGCGCCGGCCTCGCCGCCGAGCGCGACGTAATCCTCATAGGCAATGGTCTCGGCGCGGATAAAGCCCTTCTCGAAGTCGGTGTGGATCACACCCGCCGCGCCCGGGGCCTTGGTGCCGCGATGGATGGTCCAGGCGCGCGCTTCCTTCGGGCCGACCGTGAAATAGGTGATGAGGTCGAGCAGCGTGTAACCGGCGCGGATCAGGCGATCGAGGCCGGCTTCCTCCAGACCCAGCGTCTCCAGGAAGTCGGCACGTTCGTCGCGCGAGATCGTTGCGATCTCGGATTCGATCTTGGCGGAGATGACGACGGCGACCGCGCCTTCCTTGGCGGCCTGGTCCTGGACGGCTTTCGAGAACGAATTGCCCGTGGCGGCCGAGCCTTCCTCGACGTTGCAAACATAGAGCACGGGCTTGGACGACAGCAGGCCGAGCATCCCGAAAGCACGTTCCTCCTCCGCCTTGCGCTCGACGAGACGCGCGGGCTTGCCCTCGCGCAGCAGCACCAAGGTGCGGTTGACGAGGTCGAGCTGCTCCTTGGCGTCCTTGTCGTTGCCCTTGGCCTTCTTGGTGAGGTTGTCGACGCGCTTCTCGAGGCTGTCGAGATCGGCGAGCATCAGCTCGGTCTCGATGGTCTCGATGTCGGCGAGCGGGGCGATCTTGCCCTCGACATGGGTGATGTCGGAATCCTCGAAGCAGCGCACCACATGCGCGATGGCGTCGACCTCGCGGATGTTGGCCAGAAATTGATTGCCGAGGCCTTCGCCTTTGGAGGCGCCGCGGACGAGGCCCGCGATGTCGACAAAGGTCAGCCGGGTCGGAATGATGTGACCCGACTTGGCGATCGCCGCGAGCTTGTCGAGCCTGGGATCAGGCACGGCGACCTCGCCGACATTCGGCTCGATGGTGCAGAACGGATAGTTCGCGGCCTGCGCCGCGGCCGTCTCGGTCAGCGCATTGAACAAGGTCGACTTGCCGACATTGGGCAACCCGACAATCCCGCATTTGAATCCCACGAGCGTTATTCCTTGCCGTTGTCGTCCTTGGTCAAAAATCCCTTCGCCTGCATCGCAAGATGCACCCTGTTGGCGAAGGTCGCGTCCGTGCCCTTGGCGACCAGGCCTGCGTGCTCGGCCACCGCCTCACACAGCGTCGCCACCCAGTCATTGTCGGCCTTGGCGAAGTCCGACAGCACGTGGCCGTGCACCAGTTCCTTGACGCCGGGATGACCGATGCCGAGGCGCACGCGGCGATAATCGTTGCCGATATGCGCCGAGATCGAGCGCAGGCCGTTGTGGCCGGCGATGCCGCCGCCGATCTTCACCCGCACCTTGCCCGGCGGCAGCTCGAGTTCGTCATGGAACACGGTGACGTCGCCAGGCGCGATCTTGAAGAAGTTTGCAGCTTCCTGCACGGCGCGGCCGGACTCGTTCATGTAGGTCGTCGGCTTGAGCAGGATCACGCGCTCCGTGCCGAGCGTGCCTTCCGAGGTCTCGCCCTGAAAGCGGCGGCGCCACGGCGCAAAGCTGTGACGGCGCGCGATCTCGTCGACCGCCATGAAGCCGATATTGTGCCGGTTACGTGCGTATTTCGCGCCGGGATTGCCGAGCCCAACAAAGAGTCGCATGACGCGGCGCGCCCCTCAGCCAGCGCGCGATCAGGGACCGCGCGCCAGCTCCTTCGAGAGATTACTTCTTCTTGTCGCCGCCGGCGGGAGCCTTGGCAGCAGCAGCCGGTGCAGCAGCACCCGCAGCCGGAGCCGCAGCGCCAGCCGCCGGAGCAGCCGCAGCAGCGCCAGGAGCAGCAGCCGCAGCCGCGGCCTTCTGCTCTTCGGCGTAGCCGGACGGCGGCACGATGGTGACGAGGGTCGCGTCCTCGCGGGTCAGCGCCTTCACGCCGGCCGGCAGCTTGACGTCCGCCAGATGCAGCGAGTGACCGATTTCCAGCGCGCCGACATCGGCCTCGATGTACTGCGGAATGCTCTCGACGCCGCATTCGAGCTCGATCGCGTGGGCGACGATGTTGACGGTACCGCCGCGCTTCACGCCCGGGGAGGTTTCCGCCTTCACGACATGCAGCGGCACGCTGATGCGGATGGTGGCGCCTTCGCCGAGCCGCATGAAGTCGACATGGATCGGGAAGTCCTTGACCGGATCGAGGTGATAGTCGCGCGGAATCACGCGGTGCTTCTTGCCCTCGAGATCGATGTCCACCAGCGTGGTCAGGAACCGGCCGGCGAGGATGCGCTGGCGCAGTTCGCGATCTTCGATCGAGATCGTGACGGGGGGCTGGTTGTTGCCATAGATCACTCCGGGCACGCGCCCGGCGCGACGCTCAGCCCGGGCGGCCCCCTTGCCGCTCTTCGGACGTGCGGTCGCCTTCAATTCCTTGACGGTCGTCGCCATGTCGTTAAGTCCTTGTTTTTGCAAAAGTTAATGGGCCGCAGCGCGGCCCATGGCATAGCTCGCAGCAAGCCTCCAGGGGTGCGGGGGCCACGAACTTGGCGGGCTTTTACCCGGAAGATGCGGAAATGACAAGGAGAATGGGCTGGCGGAAGGTCCCGGATCTGCCGTCATTCCGGGGCGATCGCGGCAGCGGCCGAACGATGGTGCGCAATTGCGCACCTGAGAATCTCGAGGTTCCGGGTTCGGTCCTGCGGACCGCCCCGGAACGACGCCGGTCAGGACGTCGGCGCGCCCGCCAGCTTCGCCTCCAGCGCCGCGATGCGTGCCTTCAGCGCCTCGTTCTCCTCACGCGCCAGGCGCGCCATGTCCTTGACCGCCTCGAACTCCTCGCGCTTGACCAGATCCATGTCGCGCAGGAATTTCTCGGCTTGGGTCCGCATCACCGTGTCGAACTCGCGCTTGACGCCCTGGGCGGCGCCTGCGGCATCGTTCATCAGGCGGCCGATCTCGTCGAAAAACCGGTTGTTGGTCTGGGTCATTTCGGCCTCCTGGCAGATCAGATAAACTTTACGCGAACGCTCGGAAAGACAATGGCAATCCGCGCGAGGCCGTTCAAGTGCCCATCGGCGGTATCCTTGTCATGACCCGGTTTCCTTGCAATCGTATTCGACGTCCCTGCATAAGAAGAATCACAAGGCGCAAGTAAAAGATCGAACAGATGATCGACCAGCAGATCGCGATCCCCACCAAGGACGGCCACACCGCAACCTTCATCAGCCATCCCGAACGCGGTGGGCCGTTTCCGGTCATCCTGTTCTACATGGATGCGCCGGCGATCCGCGAAGAGCTGCGCGACATGGCACGCCGGCTCGCGACGTCCGGCTATTACGTGATGCTGCCGAACTTGTACTACCGCTCCGGCGTGATGGAGCTCGGTGCGCTGCCGGCCGACCCGAACGCGCCGGAGCGAAAGCGCATGTTCCAGCTGATGGGCTCGCTCACGATTCCCATGATCATGGACGACACGCGAGCGCTGCTCACCTATGCCGAGGGCCAGGCGGAAGCGAACACCAGGCTGGTCGGCACCGTCGGCTACTGCATGAGCGGCCGCTACGCCATCAACGCCGCGACGCACTTCCCTGCGAATGTCAAAGCGGCCGCCTCGATCTACGGCGTGCAGCTCGCGACCGATCAGGACGACAGCCCGCATCTCGCCGCAAGCAAGACCAAGGCCGAACTCTATTTCGGCTGCGCGGAGACCGACGTCTATGCGCCGCCGGAGATCATCGAGAAGGTCAAAGAGGGCATGAAAGGCGCGAAAGCCGAGGTCGAAATCTATCCCGGCACGCATCACGGCTTCGCCTTCCCCAAGCGCCCGGTCTATGACCGCGACGCTGCCGAGCGGCATTGGGAGCGTCTGCTGGCGCTCTATCGCCGCAATCTCGTCCAGGTATAGAAGGCGCGATGCCCTTTTTGCTCATCGACTTCCCCGCCTTCAAGCCGATCGCGCTCGAGATTGGTCCGTTCGCGATCCGCTGGTATGCGCTCGCCTACATCTGCGGCATCGTGTTCGGCTGGCTCTATGCGCGTTCGCTGCTGAAGAACGAACGCCTGTGGGGCGGCCCCGCGCCGATCTCGCTGCTCCAGGTCGACGACTTCATCCTCTGGGTCACGCTCGGCATCATTCTCGGAGGCCGCACCGGCTACGTGCTGTTCTACAACCTTCCCTTCTTCATCGACCATCCGGCGGCGATCTTCAGATTGTGGGAGGGCGGCATGTCCTTCCATGGCGGCTTCCTCGGCTGCGTCGTCGCGGTGATGTGGTTCGCCTACCGCAACAAGATTCCGATCCTGTCGCTCGGCGATATCACGACTGCTGTCGCCCCGGTCGGGCTGCTGCTCGGGCGGCTCGCCAATTTCATCAACGGCGAGCTGTGGGGCCGCGCCACCGATGCGAGCCTGCCCTGGGCGATGATCTTTCCCAACGATCCGACGCAGTTGCCGCGACATCCGAGCCAGCTCTACGAGGCCGGCATGGAAGGCATCCTGCTGTTCACGGTGCTTGCGATCATGATCCGCCTTGGCGCGCTGAAGCGGCCCGGCATGATCCTCGGCAGCTTCATCCTGATCTACGGCCTGACCCGGATCATCGGCGAGCATTTCCGCGAACCCGACGCCCAGCTCGGCTTCCTCTGGGGCGGATTAACCATGGGCATGCTGCTGTCGATCCCGATGCTTATCGTCGGCCTCGTCCTTATTGTATTGGCCGTCAGGCGCGGTGCGCCGAAGCCCATTGAGGCTATTCGTTAATTCATTTCGAGAAGATGGCCGTGACCGACCAGCCCTTACTCAACGAGATCAAGGCATTGATCAAAGCCTCAGGCCCCATGCCGGTCTGGCGCTACATGGAACTGTGCCTGATGCATCCGCGCTATGGCTATTACCTCTCGCGCGATCCGCTCGGACGTGAGGGCGACTTCACCACCGCGCCCGAGGTCAGCCAGATGTTCGGCGAGCTCTTGGGCCTGTGGACGGCCTCGGTGTGGAAGCAGATGGGCTCGCCGCAATTCTTGCGGCTGATCGAGCTCGGCCCCGGCCGCGGCACCATGATGGCGGATGCGCTGCGTGCACTGCGCGTGCTGCCGCCGCTCTACCAGGCGCTCCATATCCACATGGTCGAGGTCAATCCCGTGCTGCGCGAGCGGCAGGGCGCGACGCTGTCCGCCGTGCGCAACATCACCTGGCACGACAGCATCGACGACGTGCCTGAGGGACCGAGTATCATCCTCGCCAACGAATATTTCGACGTGCTGCCGATCCACCAGATGGTCCGTCTCGAGAACGGCTGGCACGAGCGCGTGATCGAGATCGATCCCAACGGAAAGCTTCAATTCGGCGCGGCGCCGGAGCCGACGCCGCGCTTCGACGTGCTGCTGCCGCCCCTGGTGCGCGCCGCGCCTGTCGGCGCCGTATTCGAATGGCGGCCCGACGGCGAGATCATGAAGCTCGCCACGCGCGTGCGCGACCAGGACGGCGCGGCCCTGATCATCGACTACGGCCATTTGCGCAGCGATGCCGGCGACACCTTCCAGGCGATTGCACGCCACACCTTCGCCGACCCCCTGAAGGCGCCGGGCCTGGCCGACGTCACCGCCCATGTTGACTTCCAGGCGCTGGCGCGCGCGGCCGAGGATGTCGGCGCCCGCGTGCACGGACCGGTGACGCAAGGCGACTTCCTGAAGCGGATCGGCATCGATACGAGGGCGGCCGCCCTGATGCAGAAGGCAACACCGGAAGTGGGCACCGACATTTCGATCGCGCTCAAGCGCCTGACGGACACCGGGCGCAGTGGCATGGGCTCGATGTTCAAGGTGCTCGGCATCTCCGAGCCGCGGCTGACGGGCATTGCCGGCCTCAGCGATCTCGAACAGGCCGGAGACGATTGATGACGGTCACGTCCTCGCTGCTCGCCGCGGTGCCCGGCCTGCGCCATGCCTTCTTCACCCGTGAAGGCGGCGTCTCAAGCGGCATCTATGCCGCGCTGAACGGCGGGCTCGGCTCCAACGACGATCAGGACCTGGTCGCGGAGAACCGCCGCCGCATGGCCGAGCATGTCGGCGTCGCCGCGGACCGCTTCATCAGCCTGCACCAGATCCACTCGCCCGACGTGCTCGTGGCCGAGACACCGTGGCCGAGCGGACCGCGGCCGAAGGGCGATGCGCTCGTGACGAAAACGCCCGGCATTGCGCTCGGCGTTTCCACCGCCGACTGCGGACCGGTGCTGTTCGTCGATCCCAATGCGCGCGTGATCGGCGGCGCGCATGCCGGCTGGAAGGGCGCGCTCACCGGCGTGCTGGAGGCGACGATCTCCGCGATGGAGAAGCTCGGCGCCACGCGTAGCGGCATCATCGCCGCGATCGGCCCCTTGATCCGTCAGGACAGTTACGAGGTCGGCAACGAGTTCGTGGCGCGCTTCATCGAGGCGGATGCGGACAACGCCATGTTCTTCATCCCCTCGGTGCGCGAGGGACACGCGATGTTCGATCTCGCCGGCTTCATCCGCAGGCGCCTCGACGCCGCCGGCATCCTGATGATCGACGATCTCGGTCTCGACACCTATGCCGACGAGCGCTTCTTCAGCTATCGCCGCTCGGTGCATCGCAAGGAGCCGGATTACGGCCGCCACGTCCACGCGATCGCGCTGGAAGGGTGAACACAAGAGCAACCTTTACAATCGTCATTCCGGGGCAGTCCGCAGGATCGAACCCGGAATGACGGGTGCATTGACGCGACGACAGTGAGTTGTGTCGCCCCTGCCCTAGACCTTAACCGATTTTAACGATATCGCTGCCCTCCATAATGAGGGACGCGTCATTCATCCTGGGCCGTGCGGGTTCGCGCGTGCTGGCGGTCATGCTGCTGGCGGCTGCGACCGCGCTTGGCGGCTGCGCCGGCGGTGGCGGCGGCGCCGCCAACTCCTATGCGATGGCGCCGAGCACCGGCTCGGGCGCGACGGTCGCCTTCGAATCGATCGACGGCCCGCCGCCGCCTGTATTCGACCGTATGGTCGGCGTGCTCGACAGCGAATCCAAGCTGCGCAGCCTGTCCGTCGTCTCCCGCGAGGGGACGGCCGCGTACCGCGTGCGCAGCTACTTGTCGGCCCAGGTCGTCCGCGGCAAGACCGTGATCGCCTGGGTCTGGGACGTCTATGACGCCAACCAGCAGCGCGCGCTGCGTCTCTCCGGCGAGGAACCGACCTCGGCCAAGGGCGGCCGCGATCCCTGGAACGCCGCCGACGACCTCGTGCTGCGGAAGATCGCCCAGGCCGGATTCAGCGGACTTTCCAACATGATCAACGGGACTCCGGATGGCTCTAGCCCGGCCCCAGGCTTGCGGGGACCGGCGGTGGCGAGCGTGATCAAGGACGTCCCGGCGCCCGAGATGCCGAGCTCGGCGCTCGGCTATGCCGAGCGATAACCCCCGCTAAACCACGGCCTCAAGTTGCGGCCAAGCCGTTGGCCCGACTCAGGATTTTCGAAGGGAAAACGTATCATCCCGGGTTGCCATTGCAGCCTCCCGCCTGATATTTCCTCGCCCGTTGTAACCGTGCTTCCAGTGGGATCTGAGATGTTGAACGTCGTATCCAGCAAAGCGCGGGAGGAAGCGTCCATGTCGGCCAAAAACGGCTCCATCAAGCTCGTCGCCGGCAACTCCAATCCGGCTCTCGCGCAGGCGATCGCGCAAGGCCTCGACCTGCCGCTGACCAAGGCGGTGGTGCGGCGCTTCGCCGACATGGAGATCTTCGTCGAGATCCAGGAGAACGTCCGCGGCTCGGATGCCTTCATCATCCAGTCGACCTCGTTCCCCGCGAACGACCATCTGATGGAATTGCTGATCATCACCGACGCGCTGCGCCGCTCCTCGGCGCGCCGCATCACCGCGGTGCTGCCCTATTTCGGCTACGCGCGGCAGGACCGCAAATCGGGCTCGCGCACGCCGATCTCGGCCAAGCTCGTCGCCAATCTGATCACGCAGGCCGGTGTCGACCGTGTCATGACGCTGGACCTGCACGCCGGCCAGATCCAGGGCTTCTTCGACATCCCGACCGACAACCTCTACGCGGCGCCGCTGATGGTGCGCGACATCAAGGACAAGTTCGATCTCTCCAAGACGATGGTGATCTCGCCAGACGTCGGCGGCGTGGCGCGCGCGCGCGGCCTTGCCAAGCGCATCAACACCCCGCTCGCGATCGTCGACAAGCGCCGTGAACGTGCGGGCGAGTCCGAGGTCATGAACGTGATCGGCGACGTCGCCGGCTACACCTGCATCCTGATCGACGACATCGTGGACTCCGGCGGCACGCTGGTGAACGCGGCCGACGCGCTGATCGCCAAGGGCGCCAAGGACGTCTACGCCTACATCACCCACGGCGTGCTCTCCGGCGGCGCGGCCGCCCGCATCACGAACTCCAAGCTGAAGGAGCTCGTGATCACCGACTCGATCCTGCCGACCGAGGCGGTGACCAAGGCGCCGAACATCCGCACCCTGCCGATCGCGAGCCTGATCTCCGACGCGATCGCGCGCACGGCGGCGGAAGAGTCGGTGTCGAGCCTGTTCGACTGACACCGTCATTCCGGGGCGGCGCGCAGCGCCGAGCCCGGAATCCATCTTGCAGCGATCCGTTTCGATAAATGGCTTCCGGGTTCACGCTGCGCGCCCCGGAACGACCAGACCTACCCCACGATCCCCGCCGCGACCTGGCCGCGCAAGCGTTCGAGGCCCAGCAACGTCTCCGCGCAGGCGGCCGCTACCTCGACGCCCTTGATGGCAAAGTGCCTGCGGAAGAAGTCGTAGTGCACCTCGGTCTCGTGGAATTGCTGCGGCGTCAGCACGGCCGAGAACACCGGCACCTCGGTGCGGAGCTGCACATCCATCAGCGCCTTGATCACGGTGTCGGCGACGAATTCGTGGCGATAGATACCGCCGTCGACGACGAGGCCGGCCGCGACGATCGCGGTATAGCGCCGCGTCTTGGCGAGGACCTGCGCGTGCAGCGGGATCTCGAAGGAGCCCGGCACCTCGAACACGTCGACATGGGTGAGGTGCCGCGCCGCAGCCTCCTTCATGAAGGCGATGCGGGCCTCCTCGACCACGTCGCGGTGCCAGCAGGCCTGCACGAACGCCACCCGCTGCGGTTTGGCGAAGCGCGGGTGCTCGGCCGCAGGTCCTTGCGGAACCGGCGGATGGGGGACTTCAGTTTCGACTTGGGAAGCTTCGACTTGGGGATCTTGCAACATCTGATTCATGGCTTTCCTTTTCGAGGACCAGAATCAGGGCACACGGAACGACAAACAGCCGCACCTTGCGATGCGTCTGCCACCGACCGTTCTCTTTCATCCGGACTTTAACCGTCGGCTTCGGAGTTGCACCGAATCTGCTGACCCTTCCGTTCGGGATACCCCTCGCGGAAGGCGCTCGCGGGCTTAGGCCTTTCGGCCCTTACCGCCGGTGGGGACTTTCACCCCGCCCTGAGAACATCGGCCGCCCGGAATGAACGGCCTGTTCGGAAATATGCCGCCGGCGCGGCGGCGCGGCAAGTATGTTCCGCATGGGCAAATCGCATGGTCCCATGCCGGCGTTGGGGTCCTCTTGGCGGTCCGGCCCCGCGGGACGGAATTAACGATTGGCGCCCCTGCGTGTTTGATTCTGATTTGTTCTCCTCGCTCGGGACCAGCGACTTCCGGCGTTAAGAATTGTGGCGGAGATGAGCTGTGGACGAACGAGTCCTGGCTTGTGGACGGACTCGGGACCCCGTTGCGCAGATTCCGCAAATCACATCACTTGATCCGCGAAAGGCCCGCGCTGATCCGAGGATCGCGAGAGCGACTCCAGGGATCGCGGTAGCGTCTAGGGAGCGCGCGCCGGGCCCAACCGCGTGCGTATCAAAGACAACAAGAAGGCAAGAGGTCGAGACGGCATGTCCCTGCTCGAAAGCACCATCGATTCCAAAAGCCATCCGCTCGCGGTGGTCGAGGACATCGCTGCCAGCAACAACTGGCCGTTCGAACGCTCCGGCGAAGACGAACTCACGATTGTCTCGAAGGGACAATGGACCGACTACCAGCTCTCCTTCACCTGGATGGGCGAGATCGAGGCGCTGCATCTGGCCTGCGCGTTCGACATGAAGATTCCGCTCGCGCGGCGCGGCGAGGTGCAGCGGCTCGTCGCCGCCGTCAACGAGCAGCTATGGGTCGGTCATTTCGACCTGTGGACCAGCACCGGCATGGTGATGCACCGCCAGGCCCTGGTGCTGCCGGGCGGCCTCACCGCCTCGACCGCGCAATGCGAAGCCATGCTCGCCGGCGCCATCCACGCCTGCGAGCGCTATTTCCCGGCGTTCCAGTTCGTGGTGTGGGCGGGCAAGTCCACGACCGAGGCGATGGACGCCGCGATGTTCGATACGGTCGGAGAGGCGTAGGGCTCAACTCCTCTCCGCTGTCGCCCCGGACAAGCGAAGCGCGGATCCAGGCCCATACCGCGTGATTCATCCTTGGGCACGCGGCTTGTTGCTCTGCTCTCCATCCACTAGAACCGCCCGTGGTAACGCGACGAGCAAGCGCTCGTGCGGGGGTCCCTGCGCCCGCGCGCAATTGCGCACCAGGCAGGGACGACACCTTTGTTGATGGTGAGCACAGTGGCAGACAACAGCACACTCCAAAACATCACCGGCACCATCCTGCTCGCCGGCGCCGGCAAGATGGGCGGCGCGATGCTGACCGGATGGCTCGCGGGCGGGCTCGACCCGCGCCGCGTCGCGGTGATCGATCCGCACATCTCGCCCGAGATCACCGCGCTTGCCACCAGGGGCGTCGCGCTCAATCCCGACGCAGCCACGGTCGGCCGGGTCGAGACGCTGGTCGTCGCGGTGAAGCCGCAGATGTTCCGCGAGGCCGGCGCGAGGCTGAAATCGTTCGTCTCGGAAAGGACCTCCGTGGTCTCGATCATGGCGGGAACCACGATCGCTGCGCTCCAGGACGTCTGCGGCGGCGCCGTCGTGCGCGCGATGCCGAACACGCCGGCCGCGATCGGCCGCGGCATCACCGTAGCCGTCGCAGCGAACAACGTCAGCACCGCGCAGCGCGCCGTGGCCGACGCGCTGCTGCGCGCCACCGGCTCGGTCGAATGGGTCGAGGATGAAGGGCTGATGGACGCGGTCACCGCCGTCTCCGGCTCCGGCCCCGCCTATGTGTTCCTGCTCGCCGAGGAGCTCGCGCGCGCCGGCGTCGAGGCGGGCCTGCCGGAAGCGCTGGCGACCAAGCTTGCGCGCGAAACCGTCGCCGGCTCCGGCGAGCTGCTGCATCAATCGGAGCTGCCTTCCGCCACGCTGCGCCAGAACGTCACCTCGCCCGGCGGCACCACCGCCGCAGCGCTCGGTGTGCTGATGGGCGAACCGGGCCTGCGCGATCTCATGATCCGCGCGATCGCAGCGGCCACGCAGCGGTCGAAGGAATTGGCGAAGTAGGCAGGGAGTGCTTGGGGCCGACTTGGGCGGGCCGATGCGAAGCGAGCTCGGCGGTTGCCGAAAGGGAGAGCGATCGTGAACCTGTACGCGAAACTTCTCGAACGACACGCCAGCGGACGCCCGATCAGAATCGGACTGATCGGAGCGGGCAAATTCGGTGCAATGTACCTTCATCAGGTTCTGCGCACACCGGGCGTCCATCTCGTCGGCATTGCGGACCTGTCACCGTCGCGTGCTCGCGAGAACCTGAACCGGGTTGGCTGGCGCCCGGAGCAATTCGCCGCGCTCTCGCTTGAGGATGCCCTCAAGAACGGCACGACCTTTCTGACCGACGACTGGGAAGCGCTGGTGAAGTGCGAAGCCGTGGAGGTGATCGCCGAGTGCACCGGCAATCCCGTGGCGGCGGTGGAACACTGCCTTGGCGCCTTTTCTGCCGGCAAACCTGTCATCAACGTGACGGTCGAGGCCGACGCATTCTGCGGACCGATCCTCGCACAACGAGCGAGGCAAGCCGGGGTGATCTACAGCCTCGCCTATGGCGATCAGCCGGCCCTCGCCTGCGACCTCGTCGATTGGGCAAGGGCCTGCGGTTTCCCGGTCGTCGCAGCGGGCCGCGGCCACAAGTGGCTACCGCACTACCGGGAGTCGACCCCCGAAACGGTCTGGGATCACTGGGGCCTCACTGCCGAGCAAGCTGCGCACGGCGGCATGAATCCA
This sequence comes from Bradyrhizobium sp. CCBAU 53351, assembly GCF_015291745.1. Classification (NCBI taxonomy): domain Bacteria; kingdom Pseudomonadati; phylum Pseudomonadota; class Alphaproteobacteria; order Hyphomicrobiales; family Nitrobacteraceae; genus Bradyrhizobium; species Bradyrhizobium sp. CCBAU 53351. The sequence goes on along the minus strand of NZ_CP030059.1, from coordinate 1,221,132 downwards.
AAAATGTTCAACGCGTTCCTCGACGGCTCCAAGCCGGCGATCGAATCCGCCGCGATCGCGAACGCAACCGGGCTGGAGGCGCCCTCGCAAGGCCTCGCATTCCCGCCGGGATCGGTCGACGACATCCCGACGCTGATGCGCCCTCGCTCCGAGGGCGGCGTGCTGGAATCCAAGGGCCAGGTCGAAGTCGTGTCCTGCCTGACGGCCGAGGGCAAACCGATCCCCAACGATATTCGCAAGGGCGTCTGGGTCTGCTTCGAAGGCGACAGCGAGTACATCCGCAACTGCTTCAAGGAATACAGCGTCGTCACTGATCCGAGCGGCCGTTACATGAGCTCCTACAAGAAGTGGCATCTCATCGGTCTGGAGCTTGGAATTTCGGTGGCCTCGATCGCTCTGCGCAAGGAGGCGACGGGGGTCGCGACAACGTTCAACGCCGATGTTGCCGCGACGGCCAAGAAGGAGCTGCGCGCGGGGGATACGCTCGACGGAGAAGGCGGCTACACCGTCTTTGGCAAGCTGACGCCGGCCGGCACGTCGCTTGCTAAGGGCTATCTGCCGCTCGGACTTGCGCACAATGTGCGATTGACCAGAGCGGTTGCCAAGGACGCCTGCATCACCTGGGCCGACGTGGCAATCGACGAGACGCTGCCTGCCGTGCGCATCCGCAGGGAGCAGGAAGCGTTCTATGCCTCTTCGACGGTACGTTAGGCAGGTTGAGCGAGGTGGCGCCCGGCCGCAGCGCTACGCGCCAAGCCGCTTGTTGAACATCTCGACATTGACCAGCCCGCGCGCGTGGCGGCCCTCGCCGAGCTTGCGCGTGCCCTCGAAGGCCTCGACCTCGAAGCGGATGACGCGGCGCTCCACCGCGACGACCTTCGCATTGGTCCGTACCGTCGCGCCGACGAGGGCGGCGGCGAGATGGCGGATATCGACCTCGGTCCCGACGGTGATCCAGCCCGTCTGAAGCGCGGCGCGGATCGCATCGCCCGCCGTCATCTCCATTTCCAGGATCATCATCGGCGTCGCGTAGACCATGGGCATGCCGGGCACGAAATGCCCGACCGTGCGCTCCGCCGGCACCACCAGCGTGCGCTCGGCGCTCATGCCGATCGTGATGAAATCGCGTGCGTCCATGGGGCTTGCTCGTCATTCCGGAGCGGCGCATAGCGCCGATCCCGGAATCCAGAAGTTTGCGGCACGAAAGTCCGGGTTCGCGCTTCGCGCGCCCCGGAATGACGCTAACGCGTCACTTCTTCGCCGCTGCCGCGCGTTCCACGAAGGTCTTGCCGCCCTTCATCTTGTGACGGAGCGGGGCTTCGTTGATCTGGATGACGACGGCATCGGCATCGACGCCGAGATTCTTCACCAGCGCCTGCGTGATGTCGCGCATCATGCCGGCCTTCTGCTCGTCGGTGCGGCCTTCGGCCATGCTGACGGTGATCTCAGGCATTTGTCTCTCCCTTGCGGCCGGACGCCGGCCATTGACGGTCGCCATCAAACAAGACGTCGCTGCCCGGGACAAGCCCGGGCGCGACGGCCTCTCGGAATGGCTATCCCCACTTTACGTCATGGCGGGCCAAAACCTCGCGCACCTTCGCAACGAGATCGGCTTCGCTGCACGAGAACTGCGCCGGCCGGCTCTCGCGCCATTCCTGGTTGGACGCAATCGCGGCGGCCGCCTTGGCGCCTTCGATCAAATCCTTGATCTGCAACTCGCCGCGCGCCTTCTCGTCGGAGCCCTGGATGATCACGCAAGGCGAGTTGCGACGGTCGGCATATTTGAGCTGGTTGCCCATGTTCTTGGGATTGCCGAGATAGAGCTCGGCCCGGATGCCGGCGTTGCGCAACGACGCCACCATCTTCTGATAGTCGGCGACGCGGTCGCGGTCGAACACGGTGACGACGACGGGGCCGAAGTCCGGCTTGATGTCGAGCTTGCCGAGCAGCGTCAGCGCAGCCTGAAGCCTGGACACACCGATCGAGAATCCGGTGGCCGGCACCGGCTCGCCGCGGAAGCGCGAGACGAGACCGTCGTATCGCCCGCCGCCGCCGACCGAGCCGAAGCGCACCGGGCGGCCCTTCTCGTCCTTGGTCTCGAGCAGCAGTTCGACCTCGTAGACCGGGCCGGTGTAATATTCGAGGCCACGCACGACGGAGGGATCGATCTTGATGCGGTCCGCACCGTAACCCGACGCGGTCACCAGCTTGGCAATCTCTTCCAGCTCGCTCACGCCGGCCTGGCCGACCTGGCTCTTGGCGAGGTAGGTTTCTGCGGCGGCAATCGCCTCTTTCCAATCCTCGCGCGGTTTGGTGATGGCGAGAACGACGTCGGCTTCGGCTTCGCTCAGATTGGCGCCCTTGGTGAAGTCGCCCTTGCCTTCTTCGCCGCCGTCCCATCGTCCGGGACCGAGCAGCTTGCGCACCTCGTCGGCGGAAAACTTGTCGAGCTTGTCGATCGCGCGCAACACCGTCAGCCTGCGGCCGGCGTTCTCTTCGCCGGCGAGCCCGATGGCTTCCAGAACGCCGTCGAGCACTTTTCGGTTGTTCACCTTCACCACATACTGGCCGCGCTGAATGCCCAGCGCCTCCATCGTGTCCGCCGCCATCATGCAGATCTCGGCGTCCGCCGCGGGCGTCGCCGATCCCACCGTGTCGGCGTCGAACTGCATGAACTGGCGGAAGCGGCCGGGGCCGGGCTTCTCGTTACGGAAGACATAGCCGACGCGGTAGCTGCGATAGGGCAAGACCAGCGCGTCGGTGCCGTAGCGCTCGCCGACATAGCGCGCGAGCGGCGCTGTCAGATCGTAGCGCAGGCTGATCCACTGCTCGTCGTCGTCCTGGAACGAGAACACGCCCTCGTTCGGACGGTCCTGGTCGGGCAGGAACTTGCCGAGCGCGTCGGTATATTCCATCGCCGGCGTCTCCACCGGCTCGAAGCCGTAGAGCTCGTAGACGGCGCGGATCTTCTCGACCATCTCGCGCGTCGCCCGGATCGCTGAGGGGTCGCGATCCTCGAGCCCGCGCGGCAGGCGCGCCTTCAGTTTCTGGGGTTTTTTGGGTTTCTCGGCCATGCGCGGCGTTTACCAGCCGGGGCGCGAGGCGGCAACTGGTGCCTTTTCCCTCTCCCCTTGTGGGAGAGGGTGGCTCGCCGCGAAGCGGCGAGACGGGTGAGGGGTCTCTATCCGCGCGAGAAAATCTCACGATGAGATTCGCGGAGATAACCCCTCATCCGGCGCTTCGCGCCACCTTCTCCCACAAGGGGAGAAGGAAGAAGAGAACCTACGGCTGCTCCATCCGCGCCCGCAGGGCATCGGCATCCGCCTTCGGCAGCGACTTCAGCGTCGGCTTGATGGTTTCGCCGCCGACGATCTTGCCGTTGCGCATGAACATCCAGTCCGAGATGTCGGCTTCGCCGAACGAAACCTTATCGCCGGCGTGCTTGCCCGGCAGGTCGCGCGGTTCGTTGGCGAACAGGCCTGAATAGGTCCCGCCGGGCTGCTTCTTCACCTCGCCGATCCAGATGTGCTCGCCGCCCTTGCGGGTCGAAAAGCGCACCTTCAAGGCGTGCCCGGTCTCCGACGACTTCGGCGCCTCGTAGGACGCCCAGAAGGTCGGCAGCGTGCCGCGGGCCCGCGCGATCGCCGCATTCATCTCGGGATCGCTGGTGCGCACGTCGACGATCGGCGAGCGGTCTTGCGCGACGACCTCGTGCGTCGGACCGATGGTCAGGATGCCGAAAACGGAGACGCCGGTGATGGCGGCGAGAACGACCCATTTCACGGGGTGGGAGAGTTTGGTTGCCATGATCGCGATATCCGGGATGCTCGTTGTATCCGGACTTTGTCGCGGGATCGTGGCAGGTCGTTCATGGCGCTAAACGGCAGCAGCGTTCCCCGGATGCTGCGCAGCGCGGCGCCTCTTGGCGGCGTGGTGCGCTGCTGATCCGGGGTCCAGCCACTGGCACTCTGGGTCCGGCTCGCGCTTTGCGCGTCCGGGACACGAGACCTCAAAACACCTTGCGGATCCAGTTGTGCGGATCGTTGGTGCGGCCGTACTGGATGTCGACGAGCTGCTTGCGCAGGCCCATGGCGACGGGGCCGGCGGCGCCGCCCGAGATCTCGAAATCGCCGCTCACCGAGCGCACCTTGCCGATCGGCGAGATGACGGCGGCGGTGCCGCAGGCAAAGGCCTCCTTCAGCTTGCCGCTCCCCGCGTCCTTGCGCCACTGGTCGAGCGAATACGGCTCCTCGCGCACGGTCTTGCCGGCGTCCTTGGCCAGCGCGATGATGGAATCGCGGGTGATGCCGGGCAAGATGGTGCCGAGCGGCGGCGTGAGCAGCGAGCCGTCGTCGAACACGAAGAAGACGTTCATGCCGCCGAGCTCCTCGATATAGCGGCGCTCGATCGCGTCGAGGAAGACAACCTGGTCGCAGCCGTGCTGGATCGCTTCGGCCTGCGCGCGCAGGCTCGCGGCATAATTGCCGCCGCATTTGACGGCGCCGGTGCCGCCGACGGCCGCGCGCGTATAGTTTTCCGACACCCAGATCGAGACCGGCGCGGGACCGCCCTTGAAATAGGAGCCGACCGGCGAGGCGATGACCGAGAAGATGTATTCGGACGACGGCTTGACGCCGAGGAAGGTCTCGCTCGCGATCATGAAAGGCCGCAGGTACAGGCTGCCCTCGCCGCCCGGCATCCAGGCGCGATCGATGCGCACGAGCTGCTCGACCGCCTCGATGAAGACGTCCTCGGGCAGCTGCGCCATCGCCATGCGGTCGGCCGAGTCCCTGAAGCGCCGCGCATTGGCGTCGGGACGGAACAGGTTCACGCCGCCGTCGTCGCGCTTGTAGGCCTTCAGGCCTTCAAAAATCTCCTGCGCGTAGTGCAGGACGGCGCCGGCCGGATCCATCTGGAAGTTGGCGCGCGCCTCGATCTTCGCCTCGTACCAGCCGCCCTTGGCCTGGTTGTAGCGGACGATCGCCATGTGATCGGTGAAGACCCGGCCAAAGCCGGGGTCCACCAGCTTGGCCACGCGATCTTTCTCGGACGTCGGATTGGTGGCGGGCTGGATGTCGAATGTCATGCTCATGTCCTTGGCTCCCGCTGCCGGTATCGGCGCTGTTCTGGCGCCCGCCCGCCCCGTTCCGGGGCCAGCTGGCTCGATTGGTTTCTGGCTGGACCACCGCCAGCCTTGTTACGGCCGGTTTCCCGTGGCCAGCATGTCGGGCAGGACATGCTTTTGCGCGAGACGGAAGTCCAGTATGTTTTGCCGAAATGCCGCTCGACAATCGCACGGTAGATCTGATCCGGCTGTCGTCGCCTGTCCGGCTCTTTCCGCCGTCCCTGCATCGACGCCGCCCGCCGCGAAACGATCTAAAATTTCGTGCGGGCTGATCGTTTTGTAACATTGAACCCAAGATACGTCAATATGCCTGACATAAATTTCGCGAGTCCCTCTCAAGACGCCGCCGAGCCTCGGCGGGCCGCAGGCGATGGAGGCAATTTGCGCTGGGATATCATCGAGCTGCTGTTCTTCGCCTATCGCGACTTCGTCGGCGATCCCGACCAGGAGCTGGAGGCTTTCGGCTTCGGGCGGGCCCATCACCGGGTCATGCACTTCGTCTACCGCTATCCTGGTCTCAAGGTCGCCGATCTGCTCGACGTCCTGCGCATCACAAAACAGTCGCTCGGCCGCGTGCTCAAGCAGCTCCTGGACGAGGGCTACATCGTGCAGAAGACCGGCGACAACGACCGCCGCCAGCGCCTGCTCTACGCGACGCCGAAAGGCGAGACGCTGGTGCAGAAGCTCGCGGGTCTGCAGACCACGCGGATCACCAAAGCGCTCGCCGAGATGAGCCCGCAGGATGCCGAGACGGTCAAGCGCTTCCTGCGTGCGATGATCGATCGGGACGATCCGGACAAGGTGCTCGAGACGATCTTCGCCTCCGTCAACCAAGACGCCAAGGAGTAACCGTGACGCTCGCCGCCACTCTCGCCCGCGCACCGGCGCGCCCGGCCGACGATGCGCCGCATCTGTTGCTCGTCGACGACGACCGCCGCATCCGCGATCTGCTCTCGCGTTTCCTTGCCGGCGAGGGCTACCGCGTCACCACGGCCGCCAGCGCCGGCGATGCGCGGTCGAAATTGCTGGGTCTGCATTTCGACTTGCTGATCCTCGACGTCATGATGCCCGGCGAGACCGGCTTCGATCTCGCGCGCTTCATCCGGACCTCCTCCTCGGTGCCGATCGTGATGCTGACGGCGCGCCATGAAGCGGAGGCCCGCATCGAGGGCCTGCAGATCGGCGCCGACGACTATGTGGCGAAGCCGTTCGAGCCGCGCGAGCTGGCGCTGCGCATCAACAACATCCTCAAGCGCGCCGCTCCGCCGCCGCAGGCCACGACGATCGAGAAGATCGCCTTTGGTCCCTACATCTACCATCTCGATCGCGGCGAGCTGCGCCAGGGCGAGGAGGTCATCCACCTCACCGACCGCGAGCGCGAAATGCTGCGCATTCTCTCGGAGACGCCGGGCGAGACCGTGCCGCGCAGCGCGCTGACCGGCAATGGCAGCGTCAACGAGCGCGCCGTCGACGTGCAGATCAACCGCCTCAGGCGCAAGATCGAGACCGACCCCGCCAATCCGCTGTTCCTCCAGGCGGTACGCGGCATCGGCTACCGCCTGGTGGCCTCGCCATAAATCAAGTGAAGCGCGCCAGATGAGCACGATCGACACCGGCCTGACGCTTCTGAAGAGCGCCGCCGGCCGCGTTTCGGCGGCCAATGGCTGGATGGGCAACGCGTTCAAGGGCTGGATGCCGACCGGCCTCTACGCTCGCGCGCTCCTCATCATGATCGTGCCGATGGTGGTGCTGCAATCGGTCGTCGCCTTCGTGTTCATGGAGCGGCACTGGAACACGGTGACGCGCCGGTTGTCGGCCGCGGTGGTGCAGGACATCGCCGCACTGATCGACGTCTACAAGGGCTATCCGCAGGACAAGGACCGCACCGAGATCCGCCGCATCGCGCAGCAGCGGCTCGGCCTCGTGGTCGACTTCCTGCCCGCCGGCGACATGCCGCCGCCGGGACCGAAGCCGTTCTTCTCGCTGCTCGACCAGACGCTGTCGGTGCAGCTCGGCCGCCAGATCGGCCGCTCGTTCTGGATCGACACGGTCGGCCGCTCCAATTTGGTCGAAATCCGCATCCAGCTCGACGATGCCGTGATGCGCGTGTTCGCGCAGCGCAGCGCTGCCTATGCCTCGAACTCGGAGATCTTCCTGTTCTGGATGGTCGGCACCTCCTCGATCCTGCTGATCGTCGCGGTGCTGTTCCTGCGCAATCAGATCAAGCCGATCCTGCGTCTTGCGGACGCCGCCGAAAGTTTCGGCAAGGGCCGCGAGGCGCCGAACTTCCGCCCGCGCGGCGCGCGCGAGGTGCGGCGCGCCTCCGTCGCCTTTCTCGAGATGAAATCGCGCATCGAGCGCACGATGGAGCAGCGCACCGCGATGCTCGCCGGCGTCAGCCACGATCTGCGCACCATCCTGACCCGCTTCAAGCTCGAGCTGGCGCTGATCGGCGACAGCCCCGAGCTCGAGGGCATGCGCAAGGACGTCGACGAGATGTCGATGATGCTGGAGGATTACCTCGCCTTTGCGCGCGGCGATTCCGGTGAGCAATCGCAGCCGACCGACATGGCGCAGGCGCTCGAGGAGCTGCGCGGCGATGCCGAGCGCCATGGCCATGCCGCGACCGTCGCCTTCCACGGCCTGCCCGTCGTCACCGTGAAGCCGGCCTCGTTCAAGCGCTGCCTCGCCAACCTCGTCACCAACGCGGCGCGCTACGGCAAGAGCATCGCCATCACCGGCCAGCGCGATCACCGTTATTTGACCGTGACGGTCGACGACGACGGACCCGGCATTCCCACGCATTTGCGCGAAGAAGTGTTCAAGCCGTTCCTGCGGCTGGACAATGCCCGCAACCAGGACGAAGGCGGCACCGGCCTCGGCCTTGCCATCGCCCGCGACATCGCCCGCTCCCACGGTGGCGACATCACGCTCGGCGACAGCCCGATGGGCGGCTTGAGGGCGAGCGTGCGGATTCCGGTGTAGGTCTTACTTCACCTCCCCCCTAAGAACGGGGCGAGGAAGCGCATCGATTTTGCAGCTACGGCAATCCTACTTCGGCAGCAGCGCCTTCAGCTTGTCCATGTCGCGCACGTTCATCTTGAAGCCGCCGGGCATCACGATGTCGCCGGGCTTCTGCTCCGGCTTGCAGGCGCCGAGCCATTTCGCCTCGAGAGTCATCGAGGTGTCGCGGCCCGCGGCACCGGCGGCGCCGCCCTGCGCGTGCGAGGTGGTCTTCACCGTATAGGCCGAATTGAAATCGCCCGTGATCTCGGCATGCGAGGTCGTGCTGATGCCGGCGACGCTGCACTCGGAATCGCTGACATAGCCGGTCGCGGTCTTCTTGATCTCCTGCTTGGCGCAGACCTGCTTGGCCATCGGCGAGACGTTGTTGTTCATCTCCTTGTCGACGGTCTCGTCGGTGCAGTGCTGCATGGTCATCTCGGGCACCGGCCCGCCGGTGCGGACCATCTTCAATTCCCAGAGGCCGGCCTTGCGCACCGGCAGATCGTCGGCGCTGGCAATCCCCGCCGACACCACGAGACAAAGCGTCGAGCCGAGCAAAGCGAGTTTGCGCGTCATGCGAGAAGCTCCCGGCTTATTGGATTGCGGCGTTACGACAACGCCTCAGTAGAGCGTGCGGATCGGCTGCTCGGCGGCGCCATAGGGCACCCAGCGGCAGGAGAACGAGATGTAGCCGCCCTCATAGGCCTGCACGCTGAGGAACTTGACCACCTTGCGGTAGCGCGCGCAGTGATCGACCGCGACCTGACGTGCATCGACCTGGGTGGCCATCGAATAGGCAATGATCCCGCCGGTGTCATTGCCCTTGAACGGCGGCACGATGTCGGCGCGCGCCGACTGGCTCGCCGTCATACCCGAGACAACCAGGCTGGCGAGAAGACCCGCGGCCGCAATGATTCGCATTCCCGTCACTCCAATTGGCTGGCCCCCAGTTTACGGTGCCGGGATGGAAGTGGAAAGAACCGAAGCCCTGCCGACCACGATGTTGTGGTCAACTCCTGGCGAAGTGTTGCCGCGCTGCACTTGACCTCCCCCGGCCTTCACGGCACCGTCCGACCTTCGCAAGACCTTAGCTGTCCGGATTGACCATGCGCGCCCCCTCCCTGAAATCGCTCCGCTTTGCCGCTCTGCTCGGCCTCATATTCGGGGCGGTGACGCTCGGCGAGGCCAGGGCCGCCAATCCGCTGGAGCTGAATTTTTGGCTGAGCGGACCCCGCTATGACGGCAACGTCGCCAATTGCGACTGGGCTCTGCCGAGGATCGAGCGCGAGTTCGCGGAGAAGGAATATACGTTCTGGAATTCTTCGCTGAAGATCACCGGCTTCTCCGCCGTGCACGAGACCGCGTACCGGCCCTGGCAGTCCGACAACATTCCGCGCCGCTATTGCAGCGGAGAGGCCATGCTCACCGACGGCAAGGTGCGCAAGGTGCACTTCTCGATCATCGAGGACGGCGGGTTCGCCAGCTACGGTAACGGCGTCGAATGGTGCGTGGTCGGGGTCGATCGCAACTGGGCCTATAATCCGGCCTGCCGCGCCGCCAGGCCTTGAGCTCGAGGCGCCCTGATTCGGGCGCTGTCAGCCGCCAAATGGCGGCCGCCTGAATTTTGTTCTTGAAATGTTCTTTTCGCCTGCTAGGCTTCCTGCACAGTCTAGTTGAGGGGCGTTGCCATGTTTCATTCCAGATTGCATTCCTTCTCCCGCCTCGTGATCTCGCTGGCCCTTTCCCTGATCCTTGCGGCTAGCCTCGCCTCGTTCGCCGGCGACGCAAAGGCCCAGGACAAGCGGCAGAACGCGCCCGGCGAGTTCGATTTCTATGTGCTGTCGCTGTCATGGTCGCCCTCGTTCTGCGAGGAGGCGGCCGAGCGTGGCGGCCGCTCCCAGATCCAGTGCGGCGGACGGCCCTACGCCTTCGTGGTGCATGGGCTGTGGCCGCAATATGAGAACGGCTTCCCGGAATATTGCCAGCGGCCGGCGCCGCGGCTGAACCGCAACATCGTCTCCTCGATGCTCGACCTGATGCCGGCGCCGGGGCTGATCTTCAACGAATGGGACAAGCACGGCACCTGCTCGGGCCTCGAGGGCCGCAGCTATTTCGAGACGATCCGCAAAGCGCGTGCCGCGATCAAGATTCCGGCCGAATATCTCGATCTGTCGCAGGCCAAGTCCGTGGCGCCGACAGAGGTCGAGGAGGCCTTCATCAAGGCCAATCCGGGCTTGAGCAATGCCGCCGTCTCGGTCACCTGCAACCGCACCCGGCTCTCCGAGGTCCGCATCTGCCTCAGCAAGGACCTGCAATTCCGCGCCTGCGAGGAAGCCGACCGCCGCGCTTGCCGCCGCGAGCAGGTGACGATGCCGCCGATCAGGGGCGGTTGAGGCCGAGGCTCGCGCAAGAAACCGGGCCCCCGGCTCGGCGGCGCAGCGTTACACGCTGCACCGCGTCCAGGACACGTGATTGTGCCTCTTTGCTCAAGCCATCACGTGGCGTAGTCCTACCCCATGAATTACCGCCACGCCTTCCACGCCGGCAGCTTCTCCGATGTCATCAAGCACATCGTGCTGGCGCGCATCGTCACCTATCTGCAGGACAAGCCGGGGGCGTTCCGCGTCATCGATACCCATGCCGGGGCCGGCCTCTACGATCTCGACAGCGACGAGGCGCGCCGCAGCGGCGAATGGCTGACCGGCATCGCGCGGCTGATGCAGGCCCGGCTGTCGAACGAGAGCGCGGCGCTGGCCAAGCCCTATCTCGACATCGTCCGCGCCTTCAACCCGAAGGGCGAGCTCAAAACCTATCCGGGCTCGCCGTTGATCGCGCGCGGTCTGCTGAGGCCGCAGGACCGGCTGGTCGCCTGCGAGCTCGAACCGAAGGCGCGCAAGGCACTGATCGACGCGCTGCGCCGCGACGAACAGGCCCGCGTGGTCGATCTCGACGGCTGGGTAGCTCTGCCGGCCTTCGTGCCGCCAAAGGAGCGGCGCGGCCTCGTGCTGATCGATCCGCCCTTCGAAGCCAAGGACGAGTTCGAGCGGCTGGGCGAAGCCTTCGCCGCCGCCTTCGTGAAATGGCCGACCGGCATCTATCTCATCTGGTATCCGGCCAAGAGCCGGCGTGCCACCGACGCGCTGGCCCAAACGGTGGCCCGGCTCGCAGCCGCAGCAAAACCACCGGGAAAATGCCTGCGCCTCGAATTCAGCGTCGCGCCCCAGCTCGACGGCGGAGCTCTCGCCTCCACCGGGCTGCTGATCGTCAATCCGCCCTACACGCTGCAGGGCGAGCTGAAGACCATCCTGCCCGAGTTGGAAATACCGCTCGGCCAGGGCGGTGCTGCCAGATTCCGATTGGAGGTCCCCAAGCCTTAATCCCCAAGCCTTAAGGAGAGACCGTAACACTCCGGCATTCTTGGGAAAAATATGCAGGAGCGGTAGTCAATCTGCAGAGAACCGTATTATGCTGTTTCCGTGACTGGCTTTACGTTCCGCTTCCGCGAATGGTTGCGGCGGAGTGAAGGCCTAAGAAAGATCCGGCCGGACCGCTTACGGTCCGCCCAAGGATGGCCAGCTCTCCCGGGCTTCGTATCGCCCGGTCATGTCGCGACGTGAGTCTGCGTCGCGGCGGAGGAGCAATGAGGGGGAGTTTCCCGATGGCCATGACGGGAACGGTTAAGTTTTTCAACGGCGAACGCGGCTACGGTTTCATCAAGCCTGACGACGGCGGCCGCGACGTCTTCGTGCATATTACTGCTGTGGAGCGGGCCGGACTGAAGGACCTTGCGGAAGGACAGCGCATTACTTTCGAAGTCGAGCCGGACAAGAAGGGGAAGGGACCGAAGGCGGTCAACCTGGTCATCCTGTCCTAGCGGGCCTGACGCAAAATACCTCGCGAAAATACTTGGCGTAAAAAGTACTTGGCGAAAAAAAATCCCGGCCGCGAGCGGCCGGGAGTTGTTGTCCGGTATTTTCTTCTTCAGCTATCAGAAGCGATAATTCACGCCTGCGCGAACAACGCTGGCGCTATAGCCGTTTGACACGCCCGTAATTGCGAACTGACTGGTCGACAGATCGATGTAGAGATATTCGAGCTTGGCGCTCCAGTTCGGAGCAAGGCCGACTTCTGCGCCGGCACCGATGGTCCAGCCCGCGGTGGTGTGCGATTCCGACCAGCCGAAGGTCTGCGCGCGCAACTCGCCGAAGGCGAGGCCGGCGGTGCCGTAGAACAGCACGTTGTTGACGGCATAGCCCGCGCGGCCGCGCAGGGTGCCAAACCACGGATTGGAGAATTTCCACGGGGCGAAGGTATCGTCGGCACCGGCCGCCTGGATATCGCCCTCGACGCCGAACACGAACGGGCCGTTCTGGAAATTGTAGCCGGCCTGCACGCCCCCGACGAAGCCCGACGGCTTTGAGGGATTGTTGTCGACCGAGCCCCATTCGTAGCCGATGTTGCCGCCGAGATAGGGACCTGCCCAGCTATACGCATTGAGCGGCTGGTTGACGGTATAGGGCGCACGCTGGCCGTAATTGAAATCCGCGGCCTCTGCCGAAGCTGTCCAGCCGGCTGCGACCAACGCGGCCGCGCCCAAAATGAGCCCCCTCATCACTTAACTCCAACGCAACTGCCGTCGCCGGTGCGGCGCCCGCGCACCCCGCGCGAGGCAAACCGCATGGTTACGGAACCACCATCTTTTCGCGTAAGATTTATCGAGAGTTTTAAGTTAAAGGGCTGTTAAGCTGGGTTACCGCGCGCTTAACACCCTTAAGGAAGCGTTACCGGGAACCGCGCCGCCGTCCTGTGCGTGCCGCGCGGCCGGAACTTCAAATCGGCACCCCCAGCGCCTAAATTCGTCCCATGGTTCACGATTCCCCCGACAATCCGGACGACCGCGCGCGCAAACCGCCCCCGACTGCCGCGAGCGACACGCCGCCCGACCTCGATCCCGCGACGACCGGCGGTGACGACGAGGACGAGGCGCGGCTGCCCGACATCCTCGAAGAGAGCGGCGCGGTCGGCGAGGAGCCGCTGGCGACCGGTCACGAGGCGATCGAGCGCGCGGTCCGCCTCGCCCCGACCTCGCCCGGCGTCTATCGCATGCTCAGCGCGAATGCCGACGTGCTCTATGTCGGCAAGGCCAAGAACGTCAAAAAGCGCCTGTCGAACTATGCGCGCCAGAGCGCGCCGCAGCCGGCGCGCATCCTGCGCATGATCGCCGCCACCGTGACGGTGGAGATCGTCTCGACCAACACCGAGACCGAAGCGCTGCTGCTGGAAGCCAACCTGATCAAGCAGCTGCGTCCGCGCTTCAACGTGCAGCTGCGCGACGACAAGTCGTTCCCCTATATCCTGATCACCGGCGACCATTGGGCGCCGCAGATCCTGAAACATCGTGGCGCGCAGAGCCGGCCCGGGCGCTATTTTGGCCCATTCGCCTCCGCCGGCGCGGTCAACCGCACCATCACGGCACTGCAGCGCGCGTTCCTGATCCGCTCCTGCACCGATTCCTTCTTCGAGAGCCGCACCCGGCCCTGCCTGCTCTACCAGATCCGCCGCTGCGCCGGTCCCTGCACCCGCGAGATCGACTTCGGCGGCTATACGACGCTGGTGCGCGAGGCGAGCGACTTCCTGTCCGGCAAGAGCCATGCGGTGAAGCAGGAGCTTGCCGGCGAGATGGAGAAGGCGTCCGGTGAGCTCGAGTTCGAGCGCGCCGCGCTGTACCGCGACCGCCTCGCCGCGCTGTCGGCGATCCAGTCGCAGCAGGGCATCAATCCGCGCACGGTCGAGGAAGCCGACGTGTTCGCCATCCACCAGGAAGGCGGGTTCTCCTGCGTCGAAGTGTTCTTCTTCCGCACCGGCCAGAACTGGGGCAATCGCGCCTATTTCCCGCGCGCGGAGAAATCGTTCACCCCCGAAGAGGTGCTCGGCTCCTTCCTCGCCCAGTTCTACGACGACAAGCCGCCGCCGAGAAACATCCTGCTCTCGCACGAAATCGAGGAGAGCGAGCTGCTCGCCAACGCGCTGGCGATCAAGGCCGGCCACAAGGTCGAGGTCGCCGTACCCAAGCGCGGCGAGAAGAAGGAGCTGGTCGCTCACGCCCTGACCAATGCGCGCGAGGCGCTCGGCCGCAAGCTCGCCGACACCGCCACGCAAAGCCGCCTGCTCGACGCCATGGCCGCGACGCTGAGCCTGCCGCATCCGCCCAAGCGCATCGAGGTCTACGACAACAGCCATATCCAGGGCACCAACGCGGTCGGCGCCATGATCGTCGCCGGCCCCGATGGTTTCGTGAAGAACCAGTACCGCAAGTTCAACATCAAGTCGGAAGGCATCACGCCCGGCGACGACTTCGCCATGATGCGCGAGGTCCTCGAGCGGCGCTTCAAGCGCCTGATCAATCCGCCCGAGGACGCCGGCACCAAGGCCAAGGACGACGATTTCCCGCAATGGCCGGATCTCGTGATCATCGACGGCGGCCGTGGCCAGCTCAACGCCGTCCGCGAGATCTTCGCAAATCTCGGCCTGACCCAGGTATCGCTGATGTCGGTCGCCAAGGGGCCGGACCGGGATGCCGGCCGCGAGACCCTGTTCATGCCGGAGCGCGAAGCCATCAAGCTGGAGCCGCGCGACCCCGTTCTGTATTTCATCCAGCGCCTGCGCGACGAGGCCCACCGCTTCGTCATCGGCTCGCACCGCAAGCTGCGCAAGAAGGACATCCGCGAGGCCGGTTTGCAGGAGATTCCGGGCATCGGCCCGTCACGCAAGCGGGCCTTGCTGCATCATTTCGGCACCCTGAAGGAGATCGAACGCGCCTCGATCGCCGATCTCGGCAAGGTTCCGGGGGTCAGCGCCGAGAGCGCCCGCAGGATTTTCGACTATTTCCATCCCCAGCCGGGATGAACTAAAGGGGCTGCGGTCATATGGTCGTCGCACCCCGCACCCCATCTGGGGAGCGGAACGGTTGACCTTCAGGCTTGAGCGGTATTGGTAGGACGAATGAACATCGCCACGACACGAGGGACCACCAGCCGCGCGATGTCCCTCCCGAACATCCTGACTTATGGCCGGATCGCCGCGATCCCGGTCGTGGTCGGATGCATCTATGCGCAGTCGATCCTGGATCAGCCGCTGTGGCTGCGCTGGGTCGCGGTCGCCATCTTCATCGCCGCCGCGGTGACCGATTACCTTGACGGCTATTATGCGCGTATCTGGAATCAGCAATCGGCCTTCGGCCGGATGCTCGATCCGATCGCCGACAAGCTCCTGGTCGCCTCGTGCCTCTTGATGCTGGCCGCCGACGGCATCATCCACGGCTGGTCGCTGTGGGCCGCCATCGTGATCCTGTGCCGCGAGATCCTGGTCTCGGGCCTGCGCGAATATCTCGCCGCGCTCCGCGTCAGCGTGCCCGTGACCAAGCTTGCGAAGTGGAAGACCACGGTCCAGCTGGTCGCGATCGGGTTCCTCCTTGCCGGCCCCGCCGGCGACGAGGTCGTGCCCGTCGTCTCGATGCTTGGCCTCGCGCTGCTCTGGGCCTCGGCGATCGTGACCATCTACACCGGCTACGATTATTTCCGCGCCGGCATCCATCACCTCATTAAGGAGGACGAGGGATGAAGGTGAAGTATTTCGCCTGGGTGCGCGAGCGCGTCGGCAAGGCGGAGGAGACCATCGAGCCGCCGGCGACCGTGCGCACCGTAGAGGAGCTGATCGCCTGGCTGTCCGGCCAGAGCGAGGCCTACGCCTACGCGTTCGAGAAGCCGAAGGTGATCCGCACCGCGATTGATCACACCCACGTCAAATCGGATGCCGCGATCGCGGGCGCCCGCGAGATCGCGTTCTTCCCGCCGATGACCGGCGGCTAGACCATGACGTCCCCTGTCGCCAGCTGCCCCGTCACTATCCGTATTCAGGAAGACGATTTTGACATTGCGCGCGAGATCGCGATCCTGACCGAGAGCCGCACCGATATCGGTGCGGTCGTGAGCTTCTCCGGCATCTGCCGCGCCGACGACGACAGCGCCAGGGTCGCGGCGCTGACGCTCGAACATTATCCGGGGATGGCCGAGGAAGAGATCAGGCGCCACGCCGACGAGGCCACATCGCGCTGGCCGCTCAACGGCGTCACCGTGATCCACCGCGTCGGCCGCTTCATGCCGGGCCAGAACATCGTGCTGGTGCTGACCGCCTCGCAGCATCGCCAGGCCGCGTTCCAGGCGGCCGAGTTCCTGATGGATTATCTCAAGACCAGCGCACCGTTCTGGAAGAAGGAAGAGAGCGCCTCCGGCACCGGCTGGGTCGAGGCCCAGGCCCGTGACGACGAGGCCGCCGCACGCTGGACCAAATCCTGATGGCAAGAGCTGCAAAAAAGACCGCGCGCGGCCGCGCTACGCCGAAGCTCGCGAAAGTGGGCCCCGGCGAGCTTGTCACGCTGTTCGATTTCGTCCGCTATGCCGTGAGCCGCTTTGTCGAGGCCGAACTCGCCTTTGCCCACGGCACGACCGACCCGGTGGCCGAAGCCGCGTTCCTGGTCGGCGAAGCGCTGCATCTCGATCCCGAGCAGTTCGAAGCCTTTGCCCACGCCCGCGTCACGGCTGCCGAGGGCAAGACCGTCCTCGATCTGATCCACCAGCGGATCACCACGCGCAAACCGGCCGCCTATCTCGTCAACAAGATCTACATGCGCGGCCTGCCCTTCTATGTCGACGAGCGGGTCATCGTTCCGCGCTCCTTCATCGGTGAGCTCCTGGATTCGCATTTCGGCAACGAAGGCGCTGCCGGATCGCTGATCGACGATCCCACGGAAGTCGAGCGCGTGCTCGATCTCTGCACAGGGTCGGGATGCCTTGCGATCCTCGCCGCACATCATTTCCCGAACGCCATGGTCGACGCCGTGGACATCTCCAAGGGCGCGCTCGAGGTTGCCGCCCGCAATGTCGGGGAGTTCGGGCTCGAGGACCGGATCAGCCTGTATCGCGGCGATTTGTTCGCCCCACTCGGCAACAACAGATACGATCTGATCATCACCAACCCGCCTTACGTCGATGCCGAAGGCATGGCGGCATTGCCGCCGGAATGCCGGGCCGAGCCCAAGCTCGCCTTCGACGGCGGCGCCGACGGCCTCGATGTGATCCGCCGGATCCTGCGCGAGGCGCCAGATCACCTGACGCCGGACGGCGGGCTGATCTGCGAGATCGGCCGCGGCCGGGACTTGGTCGACGAGGCCTTTCCGGAACTGCCGCTGCTCTGGCTCGACACCGAGGAGTCCGAGGGCGAGGTGTTCTGGATCGCGGCCGCCGATCTCGGCTGATTCATCAGGACGGACGGAGCTCCGTCGGAACAAGTCAAATTCGGCCACGTTCATCCTCCGAACGAATTTTCTCGCTCTCGGAGGATGTCCAGATGCTCGCGCCATCGGGCGAATTGCTGCGCGCCGGCATGGCGCTCAAGCTCAATCACGTCAAACGCGCCGCGCAATCCTATCTGCGTGACCAGACCAGCCAGGCCACCGGCAAGGTGACATCCTACGCAATGGCTGGCGGGCTGTTCGCGGTGGCTGGCCTGTTCGCCATCGCGGCATTCTTCGTCGGGCTGATCGCCCTGTACCGCTGGGTCGCCATCACCTACGGCCAGTTCTGGGGTTTCGGTGCCGTCGCGGGCGTGCTGCTGGTGCTGGCGGCGGTCTGCGCCGGTGTGGCGATGGCGCAGATGAAGCGCAAGGCCAGGCCGATTGTGCCACTTACCAGCCGGTTGCGCGTTGCCATCGCGACGCCGCGGATTCCGCGCGGAACGGTCAAGCAGGCCGTCAAGGAGGTCGCCACCACGATTCCCCTTGCGCCGCTCGCGCCCGGCGAGCGCCGCCATGGTGCAAGCGCTCGGCCGGCGTATACCAACCGCCCCGTGCAGCTCGGTCTGATGCTCGCGGCGATTGGATTGGCGGGGTTCACGGCGGCGCGGCGCAGGCGTCACGGTCATAGATTGGATGCCTGATGCTGGTGCGGCGCTCCGAGCAGATCGACTCCTGGCTGCTGGTGGCGGCGACGGCCGTCTTCGTGCTGACGGCGGAGCGCTACTTCCAGGACTCTGACCTGGTCAGATCGGGCCCGCCGCGGGACCACCGCAAGGGCGAGGCAAACTCACCGGAGACACACCCGGTGCGCGCCGCCGTGCAGCCCGGCCGCGGCCGTCATGCGAAGAGCCCTTTCGCAATCCCCTGGGCCGGCTGGAAGGACATCTTCTGGCGGACCTATCAGCGCGTCGACGAGGATCGCCTGCTCGCGACTGCAGGCGGTGTCGTCTTCTTCGGGCTGCTCGCGATCTTTCCGGCGGTGACGGCGCTGGTGTCCTCCTACGGCCTGTTCGCCGATCCCGCGACGATCAGCGCCAATCTGCACACGCTCGCGACCATGCTGCCTGAGGGCTCGTTCCAGATTGTCGAGGACCAGGTGGCCCGCGTGGTGTCGCATGGCAACACGACGCTCGGTGTCACCTTCCTGTTCGGCCTCCTGCTGGCGATCTGGAGCGCCAATGCCGGCGTCAAGGCGATCTTCGATGCCCTCAATGTCGCCTATGAGGAGCGTGAGAAGCGCGGCTTCATCAAGCTCAACATGGTGTCGCTCGCCTTTACAGTCGGCGGCATCGTGGCGCTGCTGCTGATGGTCGGGGTTGTCGTCGCCTTCCCGCTGGCGCTCAATCATCTCGGCATGGCGCCCGAAAGCAAGCTGATCGTGGCGCTGGCACGATGGCCGCTGATGTTCCTCATCCTGCTCGTGGCGCTCGCGATCCTTTACCGCTTCGCGCCGAGCCGCGATGCGCCGCGCTGGCAATGGCTGAGCCTCGGCGCCGTGGCCGCGGCGATCCTCTGGATCGCCGGTTCGGCGCTGCTGTCCTGGTATCTCTCGGAATTCGCCAATTACAATGCGACCTACGGCTCGCTCGGCGCAGCGATCGGCCTCATGACGTGGATGTGGATGTCGGCGATCGTCATCATGTTCGGCGCCGAGCTGAATTCGGAGATCGAGCGGCAGACGCTGAAAGACACGACCGAGGGGCCAGCCAAGCCGCTCGGCAGCCGCGACGCCGTCTCGGCCGACACCGTCGGCGCCGCCGCGCCGTCTTGACTCCCCACGGGCCTGAACTTGCAGGCCCGAGGCGCTATCCCCTCGAATCAACAATGATGTTAAGGTTGCGCGGCTTGGGGAAGCACGAGGCGTGACGCGATCGCATGGCGACCCGTGTTTTCCCGGGTGAGGCAGTCAGCTCTTAAAGGCGTAACGCGCGGCATGATTCGCATTTCGACGATCTTCATCGCCATCTGCATGGTTCTGGTCGCGGCCTCACTCGGGCTTGTCCTCTACGCCGTCGCCGGCATCAGCGGAACCGAATCCGCGATCGTGGCGCTGACCGCGCTGACCTTCCTGATCCTCTACAATGCGGTGTCGATGCGGCTGCGTGACCGCAGCGACGTCGGCGGCCAGATCGCCGACCTGTCGCGCGGCACGGCCGACCTCGCCCGCCAGGTGGCCGAGTTCGGCCGGCGGCTCGCCGCGATCGAGGGACG
This sequence comes from Bradyrhizobium sp. CCBAU 53351, assembly GCF_015291745.1. NCBI lineage: Bacteria > Pseudomonadati > Pseudomonadota > Alphaproteobacteria > Hyphomicrobiales > Nitrobacteraceae > Bradyrhizobium > Bradyrhizobium sp. CCBAU 53351. The sequence continues at coordinate 1,201,438 of NZ_CP030059.1, read as the reverse complement.
CATCGCCTCGTCCAATTCGACCAACTCCGACCGCATCCAGTCGGTGGTCGGCGAGATCAACGAGCTCGGCGGATTGGTCAGACAGCTCGCCACCACCGTGTCGGCCCATGAGGACATGCTGGCCGGCAGCGCGCCGGCGCCCGCCCCGGTCGCCAGATCCGAGTTCAAGTCCGAGCCGGAGGCGCCGATCGACCTGGTTGCGCCGTTCGAGGAGCAACCAGCCCCTCCTCCCCCGCTTCCCCCAGCACCGCCGCCTGCGCTGGCGCAGCCGCGGCCGGCGCCGGCGGTCCAGCACCCGAGCTCCAACCCGGTTCAGACGGCAGGTGAGCGCAACCAGACCCAATTGCTGGCGACGCTGCGCAACGCCATCGACGAGAACCGCATCGACATCTTCCTGCAGCCGATGGTGACGTTGCCGCAGCGCAAGGTGCGGTTCTACGAGGCGGTGACGCGCCTGCGCGACGAACGCGACCAGTTGATCGCAGCCGAGGAATTCATCAGCATCGCGGAGGCCTCCGGGCTGATCGGGCGCATCGACAACATGGTGATGCTGCGCTGTGTGCAGGTGCTGCGGCGCCTGATGGTGCGCAACAAGGAGGTCGGCGTGTTCTGCAACGTCGCCGCGTCCACGCTCGGCAATTCCACCACCTTCGCACAATGCCTCGACTTCCTCGAAGCCAACCGGGCGCTGGCGCCATCGCTGGTGCTGGAGTTCAAGCAATCGACGTTCCGCAATCTCGGCCCGGCCGAGACCGAGAATCTCGCCGCGCTGGCCCAGCGCGGCTTCCGCTTCTCGATCGACCACGTCACGGATCTCAGGATCGAGCCGCGCGAGCTGGCCGATCGCGGGGTGCGGTTCATCAAGGTGCCGGCGACGCTGCTGCTCGACCCCAGGCAGGCTTCGGCCTCGGACATCCATCCTTCCGACCTCTCCGACCTGCTCGGCCGCTTCGGCATCGACCTGATTGCCGAACGGATCGAAGGCGAGCGCGCGGTCGTGGACCTGCTCGATTACGACGTGCGGTTCGGCCAGGGCTTCCTGTTCGCGCCGCCCCGGCCATTGCGGCCGGAGGGGGCATCTGCTACCGGCGGGGCCTCGCCGAACCAGGACATTCAGGGATCCAATGGCTCCGCTTCCCCCAGCCAAGGCACGCAATCTGGCACGACGTCAGCCGCTTCTGCGGCCCAACGCATCACCGGCAACGCCGCGCTTGCGCGCCGCATCTGATCGGCCCCGCGCATCATGACCACGCTGCATTTCGCCGAAAGCCTGCGTGAGCTCGTGGGCGGCGTCGACGTCGTGCTGAGCGACATCTGGGGCGTCGTCCATAACGGCCTCGAATCCTTCCCCGAAGCTTGCGAAGCCTTGCACACTTATCGCAGCCGCGGCGGTACGGTGATCCTGATCACTAACGCACCGCGGCCGGCCGACTCCGTGCAGCGGCAATTGCGCAAGCTCGGCGTCGCCGACGAGACCTACGACGCCATCGTGTCTTCGGGCGACCTGACGCGGCTCTATGTCGCCGAGCATCCCGGCCGCAAGATGTTCTGGCTCGGGCCCGAGCGCGACAACTCGATCTATCGCGGCCTCGATGCAAAGACCGCTCCGTTGGAGGAAGCCGATTACATCGTCTGCACCGGCCTCTATGACGACGAGACCGAGACGGCGGAAGACTATCGCGGCATGATGCTGAAGGCCCGCGAGCGCAAGCTGACGCTGGTCTGCGCCAACCCCGACATCGTGGTGGAACGCGGCGACCGGCTGATCTACTGCGCCGGCGCCATCGCGGAGCTCTACCGGGAGCTCGGCGGCGAGGTGATCTTCTACGGCAAGCCGCATCGGCCGATCTACGAGCGCGCCATGGCGCTCGCCGGCGAACGCCAGGGCCACCCGATCGACCGGAAAAAGGTGCTGGCGATCGGCGATTCCGTCCGCACCGACTTAACCGGCGCGCGCGAGTTCGGCATCGACTGCCTGTTCGTGACCCGCGGCATCCATGCCGAGGAGTTCGAGGGCCTCGACCAGCTCGACCCGGCATCGGTGATGGAATTGTTCGGCCACCCGCCGAAGGCCTTGATGCGCGAATTGAAGTGGTGACGATCTAGCCGTCATCCCGGGATGGTCCGAAGGACCAGACCTCAGATACGCAATTGCGCATCGGGGGATCTCGAGACTCTCAGGTGTGCAATTGCGCACCATAGCTCGGTGCTCGCGCACCGCTCCGGAATGACGAATCCAACGCAAAAAGCCCGGGACCAGCCCGGGCTTTTCCGAATCACCTGATGGCTTCGAAGCGCGTTACGCGCTCGCCATGTCCGGGAAGACCGCCTCGATCTTGGTCTTCAGCGTCGCCGCATTGAACGGCTTGACGATGTAGTTGTTCACGCCGGCCTTCTTGGCCGCGATCACGTTCTCGGTCTTGGATTCGGCTGTGATCATGATGAAGGGCGTGGTGGCGAGGTTCGGATCCGCGCGCACTTCGCGCAACAGGTCGTAACCCGTCATCGGCTCCATGTTCCAATCGGAGATCACGAGCCCGTACTTCTTGCCGCGCATCTTGTTCAGCGCTGCCGAACCGTCGCTGGCATCATCGATGTTCTCGAAGCCAAGCTGCTTCAGCAGATTCCGGATGATACGGATCATGGTGCTGTAGTCATCCACCACCAGAACCGGCATCGACAAATCAACCGCCATCTCGACTCCCCCAACGCATACCCAGGAATATTACGATCGGACCTGCCGGGCCGGAGCCCGCCTGTTCCAGATGCAAGGACTAGCACCAAGGCGTTAAACAGCGCGTTAATTGGGGGCGCCCCGAAAGAACTGAAATTGCGTTCGATACGCCCCGCCCCCTTCCGCTTGACTTCATCGGGCCCGTCGCGCCACGGTCCCGGACGGTCCCGCCGGTTCGAGAATTCCCCTGATGGCCCCGCATTTTAACGTTATCCGCGACACCACGCCGAACTCCGCGATTCCAAGGGGCGCCGTGGTCGCCATGGGCAATTTCGACGGGGTCCATCTCGGTCACCGCGCCGTGATCGCCGCCGCCCTGGAAATGGGCCGGGCGCATGGCCGTCCTGCGCTGGCGCTGACCTTCGAGCCGCATCCAAGGCGGTTTTTCAGCCCCAACACCCCGCAGTTCCGCCTGACGGACGAACGGGCCAAGCTGCGGCTCCTGGCCGGGACAGGGCTTGCCGGCGCCGTGGTCATGACCTTCGACAAGGCGCGCGCCGGGACCAGCGCGCAAGATTTCATTCACCATGACCTGATCGGGCGGCTCGGCGTCAGCGGGATCGCGGTCGGCTACGACTTCCATTTCGGCAAGGGACGCGTCGGTTCGCCCAGCCTGCTGGTCAACGAGGCGCCCCGGCTCGGCATCGAGGTCGACGTGCAGCCGCATGTCGACATCGACGAGCGGCCGGTGTCCTCCAGCGCGATCCGGATCGCCCTCGCCGAAGGCCAGCTCGACGAGGCCACCACCATGCTGAGCGCGCCCTGGTTCATCACCGGCGAGGTGATCCACGGCGAGAAGCGCGGCCGCGATCTCGGCTACCCCACCGCCAATATCCGCCTGGACGCCAATTGCGGGCTGAAGCACGGCATCTATGCGGTGCGGGTCGGCCGCGGCCAAGGAAAGGATCAGGTGCGGCTCGACGGGGTCGCCAGCTTCGGCCGCCGCCCGACCTTCGACAACGGTGCCCCGCTGCTGGAAATCTTCCTGTTCGACTTCAAGGGCGACCTCTACGGGCAGGTGCTGGACTGCGCCTTCATCGGCTTCATCCGCGAGGAGCTGAAATTCGAGGGTATCGAGGCCCTGATCCGGCAGATGGACGACGATTCCGCCCGCGCCCGCGCCATCCTGGCCGCCGCTCCGGACGCGTTTCCGCGGCTCGGCGCCCTCGATTGAGGGCTGATCCCGGCCTTTCCCGAACCTTTGCGCTTCCTTTGGCCCCCTGCTATGGAGAGCCCATGTTTGCGCGGCGCATCATAGGGATTAGCGGCCCGGCTTCCGCCTGAGCCTAAAGGCTCGGCGCAAGACCGGGATTTTGGTCGTTTCACCCCCGCGATTCCGCATCGCCATCCGTTCCCGCGCCATTCCGAGCCAGTCAGCCCCATGTCCGAAAAGCCGCAAAAGTCCGACACCAAAGACTATTCGAAGACCCTGTTCCTGCCGCAGACCGAATTCCCGATGCGCGCCGGCCTGCCGCAGCGCGAGCCGGAGATCCTCAAGCGCTGGTACGAGATCGGCCTCTACGAGAAGCTGCGCCAAACCGCGAAGGGCCGCGCCAAATTCGTGCTGCATGACGGCCCGCCCTACGCCAACGGCAACATCCATATCGGCACGGCGCTGAACAAGATCCTCAAGGATCTCGTCACCAAGAGCCAGCAGATGCTCGGCTTCGACTCCAACTACGTGCCCGGCTGGGACTGCCACGGCCTGCCGATCGAGTGGAAGGTCGAGGAGGAGCACTATCGCAAGAAGGGCAAGCAGAAGCCCGACTTCCGCGACAGTGCCGCGATGATCGATTTCCGCCGGGAGTGCCGCGCCTACGCCACGCATTGGCTCGGCGTGCAGCGCGAGGAATTCAAGCGCCTCGGCGTCATCGGCGACTGGGACCATCCCTACGCCACCATGAGCTTCCCGGCCGAGGCCCAGATCGCGCGCGAGCTGATGAAGTTCGCCGCCAACGGCACGCTCTATCGCGGCTCCAAGCCGGTGATGTGGAGCGTGGTCGAGAAGACCGCGCTGGCCGAAGCCGAGGTCGAGTACGAGGACTACACCTCCGATACGGTGTGGGTGAAATTCCCGGTCACCTCCCCCGCGCACGGTGCCCTCGCCGCCGCAAGCGTCGTGATCTGGACCACCACGCCCTGGACGCTGCCCGGTAACCGCGCCATCTCGTTCTCGCCGAAGATCGCCTACGGCCTGTACAAGGTGACGGACGCGCCCGCCGACAATTGGACCAAGACCGGCGATCTCCTGATCCTCGCCGACGCACTGGCCGAAGAGGTCTTCAAGCAGGCGCGCGTGAGTGCTTACGAGAAGGTTCGCGACGTCCCCGGCGACACCATGGACGCGATCGAATGCGCCCATCCGCTCAAGGGGCTTGCCGGCGGCTACGACTTCATCGTGCCGCTGCTGCCCGGCGACCACGTCACCGACGACACCGGTACCGGCTTCGTGCACACCGCGCCCGGCCATGGCCGCGAGGACTTCGATGACTGGATGGCGCAGGCGCGCGACCTCGATGCGCGCGGCATCAATACGGCGATCCCCTACACCGTCGACGAGAACGGCGGCTACACCGATCATGCGCCGGGTTTTGCCGGCAAGCGTGTCATCAACGACAAGGGCGAGAAGGGCGATGCCAACGAGGCCGTGATCAAGGCGCTCGTCGAACGCGGCATGCTGCTCGCCCGCGGCCGGCTGAAGCATCAATACCCGCACTCCTGGCGCTCCAAGAAGCCGGTGATCTTCCGCAACACGCCGCAATGGTTCATCGCCATGGACAAGGACGTGGCGCAGAGCGGCAAGGCCAAGAGCGGCGACACGCTGCGCGCCCGCGCGCTGCACGCGATCTCGGTGACGCAATGGGTGCCGCCGTCGGGCGAGAACCGCATCAACGGCATGATCGAGGCGCGGCCCGACTGGGTGATCTCGCGCCAGCGCGCCTGGGGCGTGCCGATCGCCGTGTTCGTGCGCGAGAAGGGCGACGGCTCCGCCGAGATCCTGCAGGACGAGGCGGTCAACGCCCGCATCGGCGAAGCCTTCGAGAAGGAAGGCGCCGACGCCTGGTACGCGACGGGCGCGCGCGAGCGCTTCCTGGGATCGCGCGCGAGCGAGGATTGGCAGAAGGTCGACGACATTCTCGACGTCTGGTTCGATTCCGGCTCGACCCACGCCTTCGTGCTCGAAGACCCCGTGCAGTTTCCCGGGCTCGCCGGCATCAAGCGCAAGGTCGACGGCGGCACCGACACGGTGATGTACCTCGAGGGCTCGGACCAGCATCGCGGCTGGTTCCACTCCTCGCTGCTGGAAAGCTGCGGCACGCGCGGCCGCGCACCCTACGACATCGTGCTGACCCACGGCTTCACCCAGGCCGAGGACGGCCGCAAGATGTCGAAGTCGCTCGGCAACACCATCGAGCCGCAGGCGGTCATCAAGGAATCCGGCGCCGACATCCTCCGGCTCTGGGTCGCGTCCTGCGACTACACCGACGACCAGCGCATCGGCCCCGAGATCCTGAAGAACACGGTCGAGACCTACCGCAAGCTGCGCAACACCGTGCGCTGGATGCTCGGCACGCTGCATCATTACAAGCCGGCTGAGGCCGTCGCCCCCGCCGACATGCCCGAGCTCGAGCGGCTGATGCTGCACGAGCTCGCGATGCGCGCGGCCGCCGTCGACAAGGCCTATCGCGAGTTCGACTACAAGACCGTGGTCGCGACCCTCTCCGCCTTCCTCAACAGCGAGCTCTCCGCGTTCTATTTCGACATCCGCAAGGACACGCTGTATTGCGATCCGCCGTCCTCGCTGACGCGCAAGGCGGCGCTGACCACGATCGACCTGTTGTGCACCTCGATCCTGAAGTGGTTGGCGCCGATCCTGAGCTTCACCGCGGAGGAAGGCTGGCGCATGTACCGGCCCGACGCCGAGCCGTCGGTGCACCTGACGCTGTTCCCGACGGATCTCGAAGGCTTCCGCGACGACAAGCTCGCCGCGAAGTGGGAGACGATCCGCAACGTGCGCCGCGTCGTCACCGGCGCGCTCGAGCTCGAACGCGCCGCCAAGAACATCGGCTCGTCGCTGGAGGCGTCGCCCGTGATCTATGTCGCGGACCGCGCGATGCTGGCGACGCTGTTCGACATCGACCTGGCTGAAGTCTGCATCACCTCGAATTACGAGGTGCGCGAGGGCGAGGCGCCGGCTTCGGCGTTCCGTCTCGATGCCGTGCCCGGTGTCGCGGTCGTGGTGGAGAAGGCGGTCGGCACCAAATGCGCCCGCTCCTGGAAGATCTCCCCGATGGTGGGCGAAGACGCTGAATATCCCGACGTCACCCCGCGCGATGCCAAGGCGCTGCGCGAATGGAAGGCGTTGGGGGTAGCGGTCTGATTCCGGCCATGTCCCCGCTCGGCGCCGGCATCCTCGCGGCATTGGCGACCCTCGTGGCCGACCAGGCCTCGAAGCTCTGGCTGCTGAACGGGTTCGACCTCGCCCGCCGCGGGGTCGTGAAGGTGACGCCGTTCTTCGATTTGGTGCTGGCCTGGAATATCGGCATCAGCTTCGGCTGGCTGCAGAACGACGGCCAGGCCGCGCAGCTCGCGCTGATGGCCGTCAAGGTCATCGCCGTGGTCGCCCTGGCGATCTGGATGGCCCGTTCGCAAACCCGGCTTGCGACCGTCGCCCTGGGGCTGATCATCGGCGGCGCCATCGGCAACGGCATCGACCGCCTGGCCTATGGCGCGGTGGTCGATTTCGCGCTGTTCCACATCGAGATCGGCGGAAATACCTATAATTGGTATGTGTTTAACCTCGCGGACGTGGCGATCGTTGCTGGGGTGGCGGGGCTATTGTATGATTCCTTCCTGGGGGTACCCGCCGCAAAAGCGCCCTGATCCCGGCCGATACGGACCGGCAGGTGGAACCCGGCTTTTGCGAGGGGGCGGCCGCGTTTGAGCGGCAATCTGCCACAATATGGAACAGGTACAGTAATGCGCAGCTCGAAGACCAGCGGTTCGATGGTTCGAGACCCCCAATCGGGGTTCTGGCAGGCGTTGAAATTGTCCGCTGCCGTACTCGGCGTCGGTCTCGTCGTCATGTCGGCTGGTGCGGCCCGCGCCGGTGACGACGACGATGAAGATGACGGCATGACCTTCGAAGAGAAGATCATCGACAATCTGATGTCCGGCATCGGCGCCAAGAGCATGGAGAAGAAGGGCATCGAATACCGCGAGCGCTCGCCGCTGGTCGTGCCGCCCAAGCTCGATCTGCCGCCGCCTGCGACCGAAGCCAAGGCTGCGCCGAACTGGCCCAAGGATCCCGAGGAAAAGCGCCGCAAGGAAGCCATCGCCGCGCGCAGGAAGGCGACCAAGGAAACCGAGAACTGGCAGGCCGCCCGACAGCTGACGCCCGCCGAGATGAAGGCCGGCCAGGTCGCCGCCGCCCCCCGGACCAGCAATGATCCGATCCAGCCGGGCACCAACGGCAATCCGTCGCTCAGCCCCGCCGAGCTCGGCTTCTCCGGCGGCCTGTGGAATATGATGAAGGGCGGCAACGCCACCGAAGAGAAGAAATTCACCAGCGAACCGCCGCGACAGTCGCTGGTCGAGCCGCCCGCGGGCTATCAGACGCCTTCGCCGAACTACGCCTATGGCGCCGGACCGGACAAGACACGGCGGACCTATTTCGACATCATGTCGGGCAAGGACAAGGAACAATAGCGTTCCTGTCTCATAGAAGCGGCCCCGAAGCCGGCGTGTCATGCACGCCGGCCGCAGTCCATAAATTGCCTATCAGTAACTTGCCACCGCGTTGAGTTCTCTGCTTCGTGACGCGAAGCCTCAGCCGCACGGTGTACCATGCCGTGCCTTTCGAGCCGGACATCCGGACTCGGCCTTTCACTAGGGATCATGATGTCCGCAAACCGATCGGCTGCCTGCCTCCTTGCCGCGCTGCTTTCGACCAGTGCCCTGACAGCGGGCGCGGCCCTCGCCCAGACCACGGTCACATCCGCCCCGCCCGCCAGCTTCACGCTTCCCAACGGCATGCAGGTCGTGGTGATTCCCGATCACCGCACCCCCGTCGTCACTGAGATGATCTGGTACAAGGTCGGCTCGGCCGACGAGACGCCGGGCAAGTCCGGGCTCGCGCACTTCCTCGAGCATTTGATGTTCAAGGGCACCTCGAAGCATCCCGTCGGCGAATTCTCCCAGACGGTGCTCCGCGTCGGCGGCAACGAGAACGCTTCGACCTCGGTCGACTACACCAATTACTACCAGCGTGTGCCGAAAGAGCAGCTGCCGACCATGATGGAGTTCGAGGCCGACCGTATGACCGGCCTGATCCTCAAGGACGAGAACGTGCTGCCCGAGCGCGACGTGGTGCTCGAAGAATACAACATGCGCGTCGCCAACAATCCGGACGCGCGGCTGAACGAGCAGATCATGGCCGCGCTCTATCTCAATCATCCCTACGGCCGTCCGGTGATCGGCTGGCATCAGGAGATCGAGAAGCTCGATCGCGAGGACGCGCTTGCCTTCTACCGCCGCTTCTATGCGCCGAACAACGCGATCCTGGTGATCGCCGGCGACGTCGAGGCCGCCGACATCCGCCCGCTGGTCGAGCGCAATTTCGGCGCGATCCCGGCGCAGCCTGCGATCCCGGCACGCCGTGTCCGCCCGCAGGAGCCGGAGCCCGCTGCCCCGCGCACCGTCACGCTGGCCGACCCGCGCGTCGAGCAGCCGAGCATGCGCCGCTATTATCTCGTGCCCTCGGCGACCACGGCCGCGGCCGGTGAGAGCGCGGCCCTCGACGTGCTGGCGCAGCTGATGGGCAGCGGCAGCAATTCCTATCTCTACCGCGCGCTCGTCGTCGACAAGCCGCTCGCGATCTCCGCCAATGCCAGCTATTCGAGCATCTCGCTCGACCCGACCCAGTTCGCGATCTCCGCGGCGCCGAAGCCCGGCGTCAGCTTTGCCGACGTCGAGCAGGCGGTCGACGGCGTCATCGCCAACGTCGCGCAAAACCCGATCCGCGCCGAGGACCTGGAGCGTGTGAAGACCCAGCTCATCGCGGAAGCGATCTACGCCCAGGACAACCAGGCGGTGCTGGCACGCTGGTATGGCGGCGCGCTGACCACGGGCCTGTCGATCGAGGACATCAGGAGCTGGCCCGACCGCATCCGCGCGGTCACCGCCGAGCAAGTCCGTGCCGTCGCGCAGAAATGGCTCGAGAAGAAGCGCTCGGTCACGGGCTATCTGATCAAGGATACCGCGACGACCAAGCGCGAGGAGAAGCGTTCGTGACCTATCCCTTCCTTCGACGCATTGCATTCTCTCTCGCCTCCGGCGCGGCACTCGCGCTGGCCGCGGTGACGCCGTCGCTGGCCGCTGCCAAGATCCAGCACCTGACCTCGCCGGGCGGCATCGAAGCCTGGTTCGTGCAGGACGCGACCGTGCCGCTGATCGCCATGGAATATTCCTTTGCCGGCGGCTCGGCGCAGGATCCCAAGGACAAGCCGGGCGTCGCCAATCTGGTCGGCGATCTGCTCGACGAAGGCTCCGGCGACCTCGATTCCAAGACCTTCCACGAGCGGCTCGACCGCCGCGCCATCGAGCTCTCCTTCAGCGCCACCCGCGACACCTTCCGCGGCAGCCTGCGCATGCTGCGTGACAACAAGGACGAGGCCTTCGACCTCTTGCGCAGCGCACTGACCTCGCCGCATTTCGACACCGCCGATGTCGAGCGCATCCGCTCGCAGGTCATCTCCGGCCTGCGCCGCGAGACCACCAACCCGACCTCGCTGGCGAGCCGCAAATTCCTCGAGGTCGCCTTCGGCGATCATCCCTACGGCCGGCAGAGCAACGGCAACCTCGACAGCGTGCCGACCATCACGGTCGCCGACATGAAGGACTATGTCGGCCGCGTGCTTGCCAAGGATGGGCTCAAGATCGCAGTCGTCGGCGACGTCGATCCGGCGACGCTCGGCAAGCTGCTCGACCACACCTTCGGCAGCCTCCCCGCCAAGGCCAACCTCACGCCGGTCCCCGACGTCGAGGCCGCAAAGCCGCCGCAACGCGCCTTCGTGACCCTCGACGTGCCGCAGACCGTGATCACCTTCGGCGGTCCCGGGGTGAAGCGCAGCGATCCCAACTTCATGGCCGCCTATGTCGTCAACCACATCCTCGGCGGCGGTGGATTGTCCTCGCGCCTCTATCGCGAGGTCCGCGAGAAGCGCGGCCTCGCCTATTCCGTGTTCGAATCGCTGCTCTGGATGCAGCATTCGGCGGTGTTCATCGGCAATACCGGCACGCGCGCCGACCGTGCCAGCGACACGATCGAGGCCATCGACAAGGAAGTCCGTCGCATTGCCGAGGAAGGCCCCACGCAGAAGGAGCTCGACGAGGCCAAGTCCTACCTCAAGGGCTCGCAGATGCTGGCGCTCGACACCTCCTCCAAGCTGGCGCAGGCGCTGCTGCAGTACCAGCAGGACAAGCTGCCGATCGACTATATCGAGAAGCGCAACGCCATCGTCGACGCCGTGACGCTGGACGACGCCAAGGCCGCCGCCAAGCGCCTCTGGGGCCAGGGCCTCCTGACCGTCGTCGTCGGCCGCGCCCCGCAGGCCGCGGCACAGCCGGCCGCTCCGGCGACGAAGTCGAACTGAGACCTCCAACGTCGACTGCAATGGCCGGGCTCGCCCCGGCCATTTGCGTTTTCAGCATGCACCATTGCCGAAATCTGACGTCCGCGATATGTCCGGACATCACAGATGGTGCCATCATGCTGCGGATATCCCGCGATCTCGTCATCGACGAGGACGACATCGAGATCGGCTTTGTCCGCGCCTCCGGCCCGGGCGGGCAGAACGTCAACAAGGTCTCGACCTCGGCCCAGCTGCGCTTCGACACGCGCAAGCTGACGATCCCGGAGGACGCGGCGATCCGGCTCGCCCGCATCGCCGGCCAGCGCATGACCAAGGACGGCGTGATCGTGATCCACGCCCAGCGCTTCCGCACCCAGGAGCGCAATCGACAGGACGCCATCGATCGGCTGGTCGACATCCTGAGCGAGGCGATGGTGCGGCCGAAGCCGCGGCGCGCGACAAAGCCGACTTTCGGGTCCAAGCAACGCCGGCTCGACGGCAAAAAGCGCCGCAGCGACGTCAAGGCCGGACGCGGCCGGAGCTTCGACGATTAGCAGGCGCAGCCGAAAAAACTCCGGCCGCGAGGCGACCGGAGTTTAGCCGCTTCACCGGCGGGATCAGTAGCGCTTGGATGGAGCTGCGCCGCCCGTCGCCGCATCGTCGGCGGTTCCCTTGTGCGCAGCGCTGCCCGTGGTGCCGACCGTACCTTTGGTGCCCTTGGTCGACTTCATGCCGGTCTTCTCGCCCGCGGCGCCCGGCTGAGCATTCATCTCGTCATCGCCGCTGCCCATCGTGCTGCCTTGCATGGGTTTGCTTTGCACGGTGCCGCCCGGCTTGGCGGTCGGGGGTGCGCTCTGCGCGAGAACGGGCGTCGCAATAAGGGCCGACAGAGCGCATGCGATCATCGAGGTCTTCACCAACTTCATCCATTTCTCCTGGATTTTCGCGCGATGAATGGCTCGGCCGTTCTCGACGCCGCTTGCCTGCGCCGACCCATCGCATCGCATAAAGTCATTAAGCGGCGCGAACGCCATGCAATGCGCCTCGTGTGGTGATCGTTTAGGGATTTGACGGCGGTTTCGCGGAATTGTGCTCCGCATATAAGGCGGCGTGGAACACCACGCGCCGCGAGCAACTCCGCTCGCCGCAAAACAGCCCGCTACTACCACAGCCCATCTGACGCCGCCTAGAGTTGCGCAGGTTGATGTGGATGGGCGGCTCCTGACGATGCGCGCGATCGTGCTGGGATTGTGCACCGCGATGGTGCTGGTGGTGCGGACGGCGGACGCGCAAATGCCCTTGCCGGCCGCAAAGCCGCCGGATGGCGTAACGCTCTTCAAGCAGCAATGTGCGGTCTGCCACACGTTGAATTCGTCTGAACCGATGCGGCAAGGCCCGCCGCTGATGAAAGTCGTCGGACGTCCTGCCGGCAAGGCTGAAGGTTTCAAGTACTCGGAGGCCCTGTCGAAAGCCGACTTCGCCTGGGATGAATCCCGGCTCGACGCCTGGCTGACCAATCCACAAGCGGTCATTCCCGGTGCGGTCATGGCTTATCGGCAGGCCAAGCCGGAGACGCGCGCTGCCATCATCACTTATCTGAAGGAGCAGAACTGAATGGCAAAGCCGGTCCATTCCATGATCCGTGTGCTGGATGAAGCGCGCTCGCTCGATTTCTACCAGCGTGCCTTCGGCCTGGAAGTCGCCGACCATCTGAAGTTCGCGGACTTTGCCTTGATTTATCTGCGTCATCCCTCCTCACCTTTCGAGGTCGAGCTGACGGTGAACTTCGATCGCAAGGAGCCATACGCGCTCGGCGACGGCTACGGCCATCTCGCCGTAGTGGTGGAGGATCTCGATGCCGAACATGCTCGCTTCGAGCGCGAGAAGCTCGCACCAGGGCCGCTGCGCGACTTCAAGCACGACGGCAGGACGTTGGCGCGCTTCTTCTTCGTCAGTGATCCCGATGGCTACAAGATCGAGGTGATCCAGCGCGGCGGACGCTTCGGCTAACCAGATCAAGACATCAAAATCGCAAAAAATATACGGAGGAATGCCATGAGAGAAGTCGATCGTCGAAGCAAGCACAGCCGCCGCGTCTTTCTCAAGGGCGCGGCCACGGCCGTGCCGGTCGTGGCCGTCGCGACCAGCGTCACCGTGAGCATCGAAGATGCCTGGGCCGATGACGCCACCGCGCTCTCGCCCGCGACGATGAAGACACTGCTGAAGGTCGCGCGCGACATCTATCCGCACGACGTGCTCGGCGACAGCTACTACATCACCGCGATCAAGCCATGGGACGGCAAGGCGGCCAAGGATCCCGCGGTCAGATCACTGATCAGCGACGGCATTACGCGGCTCGATCAGAACTCGCGGGACCGCCACAAGATGGCCTATGCCGAAGTGCCCTGGGAAGCCGACCGCGTGGTGCTACTGAAGGAGATCGAGCAAAGCGACTTTTTCCAGAAGGTCCGCGGCGACCTCATCGTCTCGCTCTACAACCAGAAAGAGGTTTGGCCGCGGTTCGGCTACGAGGGCTCCTCCGCCGAGCATGGCGGCTACATCAACCGCGGCTTCGCCGACATCGACTGGCTGCCGAAGGCTTAAGCCACACAACGGTTCAGGAGAACTTAGATGGCAAAATTCGATCTGAACGATTCCAGCGTTGTGGTGATCGTCGGCTCCGGTGCCGGCGGCGGCACGCTGGGCAACGAGCTCGCGCAGAAGGGCGTCAAGGTGGTCATCCTCGAAGCAGGCCCCCGCATCGAGAACCACGACTTCGTCAACGACGAGTGGGAGAGCTTCTCGCAGCTCGCCTGGACCGATGCGCGCACCACGTCGGGGACATGGCGCGTCTCCAAGGATTTTTCGGGACTGCCCGCCTGGATCGTCAAGGCGGTCGGCGGCTCGACGACCCATTGGGCCGGCGCCTCGCTGCGCTTCGACGAGCATGAATTCAAGGTAAAGACCACCTATGGCAACATTCCCGGCGCCAATCTCCTGGACTGGCCGGTGACGCTCGCGGAGATGGAGCCGTGGTACGCCAAGGCCGAGGACAAGATGGGCGTGACCCGCACCAACGGCATTCCCGGACTTCCCGGCAACAACAATTTCAAGGTGCTCGAAGCCGGCGCCAGGAAGCTCGGCTACAAGACCGTGCACACCGGCAACATGGCCATCAACAGCCAGCCGCGTGACGGACGCGGCGCCTGCCAGCAGATCGGCTTCTGCTTCCAGGGCTGCAAGTCGGGTGCGAAATGGTCGACGCTCTATACCGAGATCCCCAAGGGCGAGGCGACCGGCAATCTCGAGGTGCGGCCGAGCAGCATGGCGATCAAGATCGAGCATGATGCCGGCGGCAAGGTGACCGGCGTCGTCTATGCCGACGAGCGAGGTGCAATGCAGCGCCAGAAGGCGCGCATCGTTGCGGTTGCCGGCAATTCCATCGAGAGCCCGCGGCTGCTGCTCAACAGCGCCTCGACCATGTTCCCCGACGGCCTCGCCAACTCCAGCGGCCAGGTCGGCCGCAACTACATGCGCCACATGACCGGCAGCGTCTACGCCGTGTTCGAGAAATCGGTGCACATGTATCGCGGCACCACCATGGCCGGCATCATCCGCGACGAGGCCGCCAACAACCCGAAGCGCGGCTTCGTCGGCGGCTACGAGATGGAGACGCTGTCGATCGGACTGCCCTTCATGGCGGCATTCCTCAATCCCGGCGCCTGGGGACGTCCGTTCACGTCGGCGCTCGACGGCTATCCCCGGATGGCCGGCATGTGGCTGGTCGGCGAGGACATGCCGCAGGAGACCAATCGCATCACGCTCGACCCGGCCGTGAAGGACAAGTTCGGTCAGCCGGTCGCAAGCGTGCATTTCGACGATCATCCCAACGATCTTGCGATGCGTGCCCACGCCTACAAACAGGGGGCGGCGGTCTACGACGCCGTCGGCGCCACCGTGACCTATCCGACGCCGCCCTATCCGAGCACGCATAATCTCGGCACCAACCGGATGAGCGAGAAGCCCAGGGACGGCGTGGTCAACAAGTTCGGCCAGAGCCACGACGTCAAGAACCTGTTCGTCTCCGACGGCAGCCAGTTCACCAGTGGAGCTGCCTGCAACCCGACGCTGACCATCGTCGCGCTGGCGATGCGGCAGGCCGATTACATTGCGGGCGCTATGCAGAAGAAGGAGATTTGAGGTCAGAGAAGCGAACCGCTCTCTCCTCCGTCATTGCGAGGAGCTCAGCGACAAAATTGCGTAGCAATTTTGCGCGGATGCGACGAAGCAATCCAGACTGCCGCCGCAGAAAGATTCTGGATTGCTTCGCTGCGCGCGCAATGACGCCGGAGGGAGTCTCGTAGCCCGGATGGAGCGCAGCGTAATCCGGGGCAGTTCACCCCTGTGGCATTGATTGCGTATCCACACTCAAGGGTGTCTTCCCGGCGCTCGCCGGGACGACATCGAGTGTGGAGCAGCTATTCCGCCGCATCCAGGATCGGCGCGACGGTCGCCTTGAACTCCGTCACCGGCACCATGCTCCGGGAGCGGTAGATCAGGCACGAGCAGCGCAGCAGCGACGCGAAATTGTTGACCTCGCCGTGATGGTCGAGCACCTCGTTGTAGAGCGTGGTGAGGAACTTGCCGAGGCTCGTGCTCTCCTTGGCCGCGATCTCCTCAAGCGTGTCCCAGAACGCCATTTCCAGCCGGATCGAGGTGCAATGGCCGTCGATCCGCAACGAGCGGGTCTGGGATTCGTAGTCGCGTTGGGGCTGATGCGCGAAGAGATGGCACATGGCGTCCTCCCGTCCTGTTGCCGTTTTTTCACGATGCTACACCGCGGCCCGGCACCCCACAATCAGGACAGTATCCGACCGGGCGTCCATCCCGGCTGTGCAATTTTCTCGAACGCCCAATGTCTTCAATGTGATAGGCAACCCTCTTCCCCAGGCCGCCACATGGCTGTTGCCCAACACACGCTTTTGACGCAACACGGCCTAGAATAGCGCTGCCAGCGAATCCAAATCCGAGCCAGATCAGGTTCATGCCCGTCCGCCAATTGCCAGAACAGGTCGTCAACCGCATCGCCGCCGGCGAGGTGGTCGAGCGGCCCGCGAGCGTGGTCAAGGAACTGGTCGAGAACGCGATCGATGCCGGCGCGAGCCGGATCGACGTCTTCACCGACGGCGGCGGACGGCGGCGAATCGGCATCACCGATGACGGCGGCGGCATGACCGCGAAAGACCTCGCGCTCGCGGTCGAGCGCCATGCGACCTCCAAGCTCGACGACGAGGATCTCTTGCAGATCCGCACGCTCGGCTTCCGCGGCGAGGCGCTGCCCTCGATCGGCTCGGTCGCGCGGCTCTCCATCACCACGCGGCATGCGAGCGAACCCCACGCCTGGGCGCTGACAGTCGAGGGCGGCGAGAAATCCGAGATCATGCCGGCGGCGCTGGCCCATGGCACCCGCGTCGAGGTGGGCGACCTCTTCTATGCGACACCGGCGCGGCTGAAGTTTCTGAAGACCGACCGCACCGAGGCCGAGGCGATCCGCGAAGTGGTGCGGCGCCTCGCAATGGCGCGGCCCGATATCGCCTTCACGCTGGCGGGCGAGGAGCGCGCCCCGGTGACCTGGGCCGCGGCGCTGCCCGGCGCCGCCGGACGGCTGACGCGGCTCGGCGACATCCTGGGCGCGGAGTTCCGCAGCCATGCCTTCGAGGTCCATGCCGAGCGCGACGGCGTCGTCGTCGCCGGCTATGCCGCGGCACCGGCGCTGACCAAGGCCAACGCGCTCGGGCAATATCTCTTTGTCAACGGCCGCCCCGTGCGCGACAAGCTGATCTTAGGGGCGGTGCGCGGGGCCTATGCCGACTATCTGCCGCGCGACCGCCATCCGGTGCTGGCGCTGTTCGTCACGCTCGACCCGCGCGAGGTGGATGCCAACGTGCATCCGGCCAAGACCGAGGTGCGCTTCCGCAATGCCGGACTCGTCCGCGCACTGATCGTGCACGGGCTGAAGGAAGGTCTCGCGCGCGAGGGACGTCGCACCGCCGCCAACAGCGGCGAGAGCGCGCTGTCTTCGTTCCGGCCCGCCTTCACGCCACAGCGTCCGGCGAGCTGGGACTGGCGCGCCTCGCCCTCCGCTCCGGTGGCACCGATGCCGTCATTCGAAGGCGCCGCCGCGCCCGCCTTTGCCGAGCGGGCGCAGGCCGCTTTCGACGTCGGGGCGCCCAGCGCGGACGTGCGGATCGAGACGCAGCCGGCGAGCGACCTCGTCGACCGCCCGCTCGGCGCGGCGCGCACGCAGATCCACGAGACCTACATCGTCTCGCAGACCCGCGACGGCCTGATCATCGTCGACCAGCATGCCGCGCATGAGCGCATTGTCTATGAGCGGCTGAAGGCCTCGCTGGCCGCGAACGGCGTGCAACGGCAGATCCTCTTGATCCCCGAGATCGTCGAGATGGACGAGGCGACGGTCGAGCGCCTCCTGGAGCGCAGCGAGGAGCTCGCCTCGTTCGGCCTCGCCATCGAATCCTTTGGCCCCGGCGCTGTCGCGGTGCGCGAGACGCCCTCGCTGCTTGGCAAGACCAACGCGGGCGGATTGCTGCGCGATCTCTCCGAGCACATGGCCGAATGGGACGAGGCGCTTCCTCTCGAACGCCGCCTGATGCACGTCGCTGCGACCATGGCCTGCCACGGCTCGGTGCGCGCCGGCCGAAGGCTGCGTCCGGAGGAGATGAACGCCCTGCTCCGCGAGATGGAGGACACGCCGAACTCCGGCCAGTGCAATCACGGCCGGCCGACTTACGTTGAGCTGAAGCTGAGCGATGTGGAGAAGCTGTTCGGGCGACGGTGAATTCGCAGGGCGGGTTAGCGGAGCGTAACCCGCCTCTTCTGCATTTGCCGAGACGATGGCGGATTACGCTTCGCTAATCCGCCCTGCGCAAAAACACGAATTCCGTGTCGTCATACGCCCGCCGCTCCAATTCCTCAAAGCCGTCCGGTGTCGCGAACTGCGCGGCCTTGGCCTCCTCGACCACCAGCAGCGCCCCCGGCGTCAGCCAGCCGCCATCGCGCAAGGATGCCAGCGCCTTCTCCGCAAAGCCCTTGCCGTAGGGCGGATCGAGAAACACCAGCGAGAACGGCTCGACGGGATGCGCAGGCCCGAGATCGGTCGCGTCGCGGCGATAGACTTTTGTGACGCCACCTAAGCCGAGTGACTCGACGTTGTTGCGCAGCAGCGCACGCGCCTCCGCGCCATTGTCGACGAACAGCGTGAACTTCGCCCCGCGCGACGAAGCCTCGATGCCGAGCGCGCCGGTGCCGGCGAACAGATCGAGCACGCGCGCGTCCTCGATCGGATCGTCATAGGCATGCACGAGGATGTTGAACACGGACTCGCGCAACCGGTCCGCCGTGGGGCGGATGTCGCGCGAGGACGGTGAGGCCAGATTACGCCCCTTCAAACGACCGCCGACGACGCGCAAGCTAGTCCTCCCGCGGCGTCAGGTCGCGCTTGCCGTGATAGCCGCGCTTGGGACGGCGCGGCGGGCCGTAGCCGCTCGCCTCTTCCTCGTTGCGCTCGCGCGCCTCTTCGCTGCCAGTGCGCTGCACCAGCACGCGGCGGCCCTTGCGGTCGTTGATCACGGCGCGCTTGCTGACGGGCTTCTTCTCGCTCGGTGCGTCATCGACGCGTGCGGATTTCGAGGGCACGTCGAACTGCGCACCCGACTTCTCGATCACCTTGTCGCCGAGTTGCTCGCGCAGCACGCGCGAACGGATCTCCTCGACCTGGCCTTCGGGCACCTCGCCGAGCTGGAACGGTCCGTAGGAGACGCGGATCAGCCGGTTCACCTCGAGGCCGAGATGGGCGCAGACGTTGCGCACCTCGCGGTTCTTGCCTTCGCGGATCGCGAACACCAGCCAGACATTGGCGCCCTGATCGCGCTCCAGTGTCGCTTCGATCGGACCGTACTTGACGCCCTCGACCTCGATGCCGTTCTTGAGCTCGTCGAGCTGGGCCTGGGTGACGTCGCCATGGGCGCGAACGCGGTAGCGGCGCAGCCAGCCGGTATCCGGCAATTCGAGCGTGCGCGCGAGCCCGCCGTCATTGGTGAGCAGCAGGAGGCCTTCGGTGTTGAAGTCGAGCCGGCCGACGCTGATCAGCCGCGGCAGGCCTTCCGGCAGATTGTCGAACACGGTCGGACGCCCCTCGGGATCGTCATGCGTGGTCATCAGTCCGCGAGGCTTGTGATACAGAAACAGCCGCGTGCGCTCGCGCTCCGGCAACGGCTTGCCGTCGACCAGGACGACGTCGTTCTTGGTGATGTCGAGCGCAGGCGAGTTGATGACGCGGCCATTGACCGTGACGCGGCCCTGCGTGACCATTTCCTCGGCGTCGCGGCGCGACGCGAGGCCTGCGCGTGCCAGCGCCTTGGCGATGCGTTCGCCGGCTTTCTTCGGCTTCGGCTCTTCGTCCCGGCGCGGCCGCCGGTCGAAATCACGATCGCGTTCGCGATAGGCACCGCGGCCGCCGAAGGCCGGACGTTTCTCGAAGATCCTGCTCTCGTCCTCGTTTTCGCGGCGCGGGCGATCGCCGAAACGGCCTTCGCTGCGCGGATGCTCGTGCCAATCGGAACGGCCTTCCGACCGCTCGCGCGGACGATTGAATTTCGGCCGGTCACCACCGCGCCCGCCGCGGTCGCCGTCGCCATCACGTCGGGGCCGATCGAATTTTGGACGATCCTCGCGCGGCCGGTCGAATTTGGGCCGCTCGCGGAACGGGCGATCGCCCGACGCGCGATCGTCGCGCGAACGCGAGAACCGCGGACGATCATCGCCGCCGCCTTGCCGATCGTCGCGCTTCTGCCAGGGCTTGTCCTGGCCGCGATCACGGTCGCCGAAATCCTTGCGCGGACCCTTGCCAAAATCCTTGCGCGGCGGCCGGTCGCCGCGCGGAGCCGCGTCACGCTTCTGCCAGGGCTTGGAATCGCTGCGCTCGCCGCGATCCCGCGGACCGCCACCGCGATCACCCCCGCGCGAAAATTTCCGCTCACCGTCGAACGGGCGCTCCGGACGGTCGCCACGCGGCGCATAGGGCTTCTTGTCGCCGAACTTCCTGTCGCTCGAGCGGCCGGCCGGACGGGCATCGTCGCGGTCCCGGCGCGGCGGACGGTCGTCACGGCCATAGGACGGACGATCGCCACGCGGCTTGAAGGGCCGCTTCTCGCCATCGCGCGAGGAGCGATCGGAAAACGGACGGTCGCCGCGCGGCTTGAAGCTGCGCTCGCCGCGGGCTTCACTGCCGCGATCGTCGCGCTTGAAGCGCGGACGGTCGGAAAAATCGCGGCGCGGGGCATCGCCCTCCTCGCGGCGGCGGAACGGACGGTTCTCGCGATCCCCGCGCGGTGGACGGCTGTCGCGATCGCCACGGGGCGGGCGGCTGTCGCGGTCGCCCCTGCCCTCGCTCTTTCCCGCGCTCTTGCCCTCGAAACCGCGCTTGGCGAACTTCTTCTCGGGGCCGCGCGCCTTGCCGCTGCGGCCGCCTTTGGGCGGGCCTCGCCGGCCGCGGGAATCGTTGTCTTTGTCGCTGTCGCGAGGCATGGATAATCTCACTCGAGGGGGTGGCCGTTGAGCATTGTGCGCGCTCGTTCCGAGCCGCATGCTCAGGCAATTTCGGTTAAGCACTTCTGCTGAAGGCGCAGCTACTAGCAGGTTTCTGGCGATGATACGAGGCTTGAAAGCCCCCTCTTTCATGGATTTGGCGCTCAAAACGGCCGAAAGTGCCGGAAAGGCGGGCGAAGTTCCTGTTGGATGCGTCGTGGTCCGCAATGACGAGGTCATCGCCACCGCGGCGAACCGGACGCTGACCGATTACGACCCGACGGCTCATGCCGAGATCGTGGCGCTGCGCGAGGCCGCGAAAAAGATCGGCAGCGAGCGCCTCGTCGACTGCGACCTCTACGTGACGCTGGAGCCCTGCACCATGTGTGCGGGCGCGATCTCGTTTGCAAGGGTCAGGCGGCTCTATTACGGCGCCGCCGACCCCAAGGGCGGCGCGGTCGAATCCGGCGTGCGGTTCTTTGCATCCCCGACCTGCCACCACGCGCCGGACGTCTATTCCGGCGTCGGCGAGAGCGAGGCGGCGCGGCTGCTCAAGGAGTTTTTTCGGGAGCGGCGCTAATCCCCCACAAAGAACTCCCGCAGCGCCCTCGCCGTCACGTCCGGATTCTCCTCGGTGAGGAAGTGCCCGGACTCCACCGGCATGCCCTCCACATTCGTCGCCCATTGCCGCCATGTATCCAGCGGCGTCGCGGCGGCCTGGGCCACGCCGGCATTGCCCCACAGCGCCAGCATCGGAATGGTGATCTTCTTGCCGGCCTCGAAATCGGCCTTGTCGAGGTCGTAGTCGAAATAGGCGCCGGCGCGGTAATCCTCGCACATCGCATGGATGCGGGCGGGATCGCGGAACGGGGCCAGGTAATGCTCGAGCGCGCGCGGGTCGATCGCGTCCAGCGTCTTCGACCTGGTCTGGCTCGCCATCTTGAAGCGCAGGAAGAACTCGCCCTGCCCTGAGATCAGCGTCTCCGGCAGCGGATAGGGCTGCGCCAGGAAGGTCCAGTGATAGATCTTCAGCGCATAGGCGCGGTTCATCCGCTCCCAGTAATTATAGGTCGGCAGGATATCGAGCACGGCAAGCTTCGACAGCCGGCCGGGGTGGTCGAGCGCCAGCCGATACGAGACACGGCCGCCGCGGTCGTGGCCGGCGAGCGCGAAGTGGACGTGGCCGAGCCGCTCCATCACTTCCACCATCGCCTTCGCCATCGCGCGCTTGCTGTAGGGGATGTGCAGCGCATCGCTCTCGGGCATGTCGGACCAGCCGTAGCCCGGCAGGTCGGCGATGATCAGCGTGAAGGCCTCGGCAAGCTCGGGCGCCACCTGGTGCCACATCACGTTAGTCTCGGAGAAGCCGTGCAGGAGCAACAGCGGCGGGCCGTTGCCGCCGACGCGGGCGAAGATGCGGCCGAACGAGGTATCGATCCATTCGGAGGCAAAACCCGGATAGAGGTCGGCGAGATCGGACATCTTGTTGCATCCTTGGTTGGTCAGTCCTGGAGGTCGTCCCGACAAACAAAAAGTCGAAAACAACCCCATGCACAGTAGCGGTATTATCTGCGGGGTGCCTAACCCCAACAGCTGATTGCACATTCTGGAATGCCGATGTGGCGGCGCGGTGACAACAACGCGCGATTCCGGCCTTGGCGCGCCGTCCGGGATCGCGAGCTCGGGCCTGTCGGCGGCGTCTCAGCCCTTGGCCTTCTCCGCCTCCACCGCCTGCCAGCCGATGTCGCGGCGGCAGAAGCCTTCCGGCCATTTGATGCGGTCGACGGCCTGGTAGGCGCGGGCCTGCGCTTCGGTCACGGTCGCACCCAACGCGCAGACATTGAGCACGCGGCCGCCATTGGCCAGGATCGCCCCGTCCTTGGCCACCGTCCCCGCGTGGAAGATCTCGACATTGTCGACCTTGGCTGCGTCATCGAGCCCCTCGATGCGCGTGCCCTTCTGGTAGTCGCCGGGATAGCCTTGTGCCGCCATCACCACGGTGATCGCGGCTTCCTTGTGCCAGCGCAGATCGAAATTCTTCAGCTGGCCATCACAGGAGGCCAGCAGCGCCGGCACGATGTCGCTCATCATGCGCAGCATCAGCACCTGGCACTCGGGGTCGCCGAAGCGGACGTTGAACTCGAACAGCTTTGGCCCCTGCGTCGTCAGCATGATGCCGGCATAGAGGATGCCGCGGAACGGCGTGCCGCGCTGCTTCATGCCCGCGACCGTCGGCAGGATGATCTTGGCCATGATGGCGTCGTGGACGGCAGGCGTCACCAGCGGCGTCGGCGAATAGGCGCCCATGCCGCCGGTGTTCGGGCCGACGTCGTGGTCGAACACGCGCTTGTGGTCCTGCGCGGAGGCCAGCGGAATCGCGGTCTCGCCGTCGCACAGCGCGAAGAAGCTGATCTCGCGGCCGGGCAGAAACTCCTCGATCACGACCTCCGCGCCGGCCTCGCCAAAGGCGCCCTCGAACATCATGGCGATGGCGTCCTCCGCCTCGCGCACGGTCTTGGCGACGACCACGCCCTTGCCGGCGGCAAGCCCGTCGGCCTTCACCACGATCGGCGCGCCCTGGCTGGTGACGTAGTCTCGCGCGTCCTTGGCGTTGGTGAACCGCTTGTAGGCGCCTGTGGGAATGCCGAACTCGGTGCACAGCGCCTTGGTGAACCCCTTGGAGCTTTCGAGCTGGGCCGGAATTTTGTTCGGCCCGAACGCCTTGATACCGGCCGCCGTGAGGTCGTCGACGATGCCGGCCGCCAGCGGCGTCTCCGGCCCGACCACCACCAGCTCGACCTTGTTCTGCCTGCAGAAATCGATCACCGCCGCATGGTCGGCCACATCGAGCGCCACGCATTCGGCCTCCTGCGCGATGCCGGCATTGCCGGGCGCGCACCAGAATTTGGTCACCAGGGGGGAGGCTGCGATCTTCCACGCCAGAGCATGTTCGCGGCCGCCGGAACCGAGGAGGAGAATGTGCATCGAGGGCTCGGGATGAGGGGTTTTGCTGGGGCCGGACGTCGCACGAATCGGGGTGGGTGTGAAGGGGTGCGACATCCGATTCCCCCGTCATTCCGGGGCGCGGCGAAGCCGCAAGCCATCCCGCGAGAGGCAGCCGTTCACCGAGCCCCCTTGGGAGCCTAGATATCGGTCTGCTCCTTAATCTCGGGGTGTGGCGCACCGTTATCGCGAAGAACTTTCGCCAGCTTCATGAATAGGTTGGGATGCCCGCGCTTACTAGAGGCATCCGGACTGACCGTCGTATGGAAGCCTGGGACATTCTTCGCAGTTACGTGAATATGGCCCTGATCCGGATCCCACCAAACACCGACCTCCATATAAACCGACTTACCTGGCTTGCTTATTTCCGGCATCGTTCCCTCCTGCATGGCGTCAGGATCATAGCCATTCGCCACGAACGTCTCATCTCGAAACTACTACCGATTGACGATTTGTCGAACCACACCGGCCGCACCTTGATGCGGTCATAGCCACCCTCGCCCAACGCCGCGAACAGGCATCGCCTGAGTCAGAAGAGAGAGGAAGCTAGAAGTGAGTACGCAAGGACCGAACGAGCACGTAGTGAATTATCTTCGCTACTACTGCGAGCCTGCCAACAAATTTGATTTCGCGGTTCTTATTACCGGGCCGTGGGGCGCCGGAAAAACGACACTCGTAAAGCGATTCATTGATGAAGCGAAAGATCAAGCCCAAAAAGAAGACCGGCCGTTTCGACCTTTGCGTGTTTCCCTATATGGGATGACCTCAACCCAAGAAGTAGATGATGAACTTTTTCGACAGCTTCACCCAGTACTCTCTTCCAAAACGATGAAGATCGGCTGGAACATTGTGAAAGGAAGCCTCAAGGCAGGACTAAAGATAGATCTAGACGGCAAAGACGAACTGAAAGTGGATTCATCAATTCCCGACATTGATCTTTCAAAATACCTAAAAACCCCCTCTGACGCTCTTCTAGTTTTCGACGATCTAGAACGATGTTCGATGCCCATTTCGGATGTTCTCGGCTACATAAACAGCTTTGTTGAACACAACTCTTTCAAGACGATTATAATTGCAAATGAGGCTGAGCTGTATGCGCGCGAAAAGCTCCACTCGCAAAACAAGAGCGATCAAGAGACCGAGAGCCAAATTGAAACGAACATTGGCGCAAAGAGCTACACGCTAATCAAAGAGAAATTGATCGGTCAGACACTCGAAGTCAGATCCTCGGCTGAAGAAGCGCTGAAATCTTTCCTCGTAGACATTCGGCACGAGCGCGCCAAATCGCTTCTGCAAACTCAATTGGACGCCGCGTTAGATATTCACATCAGATCGAACACCAACAACTTACGCCTGCTGAAGCATGCATTATGGGACTACGAGAGATTGGCAGGATGCTTGAGCGAAGAACACTGGTCGAACAATCATGCAATGGAAGCGCTATTCAAGGTAGTCCTCATGCTCGCCATCGAAGTCCGAGCAGGTCGCATCAGCAGAGATGAGTTTCCCTCGTTGGCTGTCAGCGAGGTCGTCCGCCTGATGAGGGAGCGCGACTCGAAGGACACTAGCGTCGCTGGGAGAATTGCTACGCAGTACCCCATGACTGGAGTAAGCAAGTCCCCCCTGAACTTGAAACAACTGGAAACTATGCTGTTTGAGGGCTGGCTCGATCAAGCCGACGCACGCAGATCGATCGACAACAGTCGATACTTCACGTCCAAAAGCGAACCACCATGGCTCACGGCATGGAAGGGATGGGAGGTCACAGACGAGCAGTACTTGGAGGCGATCTCAAAGATCGAAAACCAATTCCGGGAAAAAAAATTTGGCAACAACGATGAGATGCTCCACATCTTTGGTCTTCGACTTTTCTTCAGCGAGATACATGCAATCAGTCTTCCAAAAAGCATCATCGTAGAAGAGTGCAAGAACTGTCTGGATGACCTCATGAAGGCCGAATTAATCGAAGAAAGGAACCTACGCGACCTACTCAAATCAGGCAGCGTCTATTGCTTCGATCATCAAGTAACCTTGGCCGACACTCCGGAATTTCGAACGATTTTTGCGCGCTACGAACAGCTCGTTGAACAGGTGAAAGCCAAGCGCCTACCTGTACATGGCGAGGCATTATTGGAGAAGATGAAAGTTGACCCCTCTTCATTCCTCCAGCTCATTACCGCAAATAATGTACAAGCTGCGATCTATTGGGATACTCCAATCTTAGCAGCCATCCCGGCTAAGAAGTTTGTTGATGCATTGCTGAGCCTGTCGCCCGATGCTCAGGGCACGGTCTTCTCGGCACTTAAATTTCGTTATGAAACAGGCTTGCTTAGAAATAAATTGGAGCCGGAGTGCGACTGGCTGAATGCCGTGGCGGCGGAATTAATGTTAGCGGCTGAGAATTCGCCTCCTTTGTCTCGGTTCCGAATAAGGCAACGCGCGTCACAGAACCTTGCACCGTTTCTGCGATCAACAGATGAGGAAGAAGAGGCAGAAGAGAGTTGATCTCGCCTGGCCGGCTCGAGCCGTCAGTTTGCGGCGCCACGATCAGCCATTACAGCTATTACGGTGACAGTGCACTAATTTCCAAGCCGGCGCAGTTGATGCCAGTTAGTGCATTGTCGCCGTAATTACCAGCTTGGAAGTGTCATTGATGGTGCGGGCTCATGCCGCCGATGGTAGCAGAACGCGGCCGAACAGCTATTTAGCGTTCCTCGTCGCTTTAATACCGATGGCGATGGGCGTTTTTAATCACATCAACGTCGCCCGCCTCAACCTCAATATCGGAACTGACATAAACCGACTCGATTTCGGTGTCGTTCGGTTTTGCTGTGTCGAAACGAACAACGACGACTGGGTACAAGTATAAGATTACGGGCTCGGTCTCATAAAGCGTGTAACTGGGGTCGTAGTCCTCGAACCCGGATCGTCTGCTGACTTCGACGGTGAATTCGATATTAAGGCAGATTTCGACTTCAATCTCGCATTCAAAGGCGTTCTGCTCTTTCGAGATTACGTTTAAATGGATGATGCTAAAATCCGTCACGTCCCTGACTATTCCGGATGCGTCATCAATATCGTCCATCCAGTACAACTTTGTAATTTTGACCTTACTACCCATGAGTTCGTCTGACAGGCTCAACGCAAGATGTTCACTTTCAGCAAGAAACTTCAGCAGATCGTCATGGACCTGCTTTGTAACTGTCGCCATTGAGATTACGTCAGCAAGCCGCTCGACGTGGAGCAAGTCACTGCCTTCGCCACAAGCGGCCTTCATGTCTGGATCGCCGGAAATTACGTAGATCTTCTGATGACGGTCCGCTCTCCATTTGCGCAGAGATATTAGAACGACCGCGTCGGGGAATTCTGATTTTTTCCCACCGCTAAATGGTGGCGTCTGTGCAAAGTAATCGTCGAACAGTTTTTCGAGGTCAGCTTGCAGTGGAATCTCGCGCGCTTTGACATCTTCGAGGAACTTCTCGAACAACGCCTCCAATGCGGCTGCGGCGCTTGGCGAGTTGATTGCTTCTGTCGCTACCGAGCCCCCTAATTGGCCGAGTATGACTTCGTGCTTTTTTACAGATTTTGCCGCGTTATCCAGCGCCTCCTGTTGCTTTCTTGCCACCTCCTTTTTTGTAATGCTCGTTGTCAAAACGCGCAGATGCCCTGCCTTGACAAGCTCCTTGAGCCGAGAGAACGCAACGGAATT
This sequence comes from Bradyrhizobium sp. CCBAU 53351, assembly GCF_015291745.1. NCBI lineage: Bacteria > Pseudomonadati > Pseudomonadota > Alphaproteobacteria > Hyphomicrobiales > Nitrobacteraceae > Bradyrhizobium > Bradyrhizobium sp. CCBAU 53351. Next base: position 1,173,753 of record NZ_CP030059.1, on the reverse strand, counting down.
CCAGTCAAACTTTTCCCGAACAAAGGTTTCCGTGTCGATAAAGATAATATCGGTGTCGAGCTGTGCTTCGCCGCTATCGGTCATGCGTCTCGGTCTCGATTGTCGTGCTGGCTTTGCTTAAACACTTTGTTGAAGCGACCGCGTCAGCCTTCATCGCTAGACGTGGCTTCTACGTCGGCGTCGGGCTCCAGCAAGAAGTCGAGCTGATCTTTTTCAGGCGGCAGTGGCAGGGCCGCCAATCGAATGACCTTGATCTTAGCTTGCTCGCCGAGAGCCACGACGTCGTCATCGTCCGAATAGATTTCAGTCGCGCCGTGGACCTTGGCTATGGCGACGATCTGACGATCAAACTTCACCTTTTGCCATGGTGCCGTTGATTTCCCTTTCTTGTTGCCACCAGCGAGGGCCGCGCGTGACATCGCCGACGCCTCCAGCGCGGCGCGCGTGTCGAAAGGCTCGATGCTGAACACGGCGTGTTTCTGCAGCTCCTCGACGATCTGCAGCGACGCGGCGGCTCCCGCCTTCACGAGAGCCTCGCTGAGCGCTGGCGCCGGGATGATGATTCGCGCCTTCGCCTTGCTCAACCGATGCACCAAGTATTCGATGCGCTCCTTTGCGCGTTCTACAGCCTTGCCGTCGCGACCACCCGGTACGGGGGTCCCTGGCCGGAGAAGCAGCAGCAGATTGGTGGAGTCAATGACCACCATTCTTGTTGCTCCCCGGTCCCTTCCGTCCTGCGACCAGCTCGTTGTAAGCGTCGTCACCCCATTCCGTTGGGATGTCGCGAAGTGTCGCGAGGGCATCGGTCAATGAGCTGTCCTGAAGCGCCTCGAAGCTCTCGATGCGGAAATGTTCGAGCGTCCACTCGCCATCGCCATCGCGCACCCAGCGGCCCTTTCCGAAGAGCCTCACAGGTTCGAAGAGCTTTGCCCCGAGCTGCTTTGCGACGGCGCGCGTGGTCTCGCAGCCGCTGATCTGCCTGCCTTCGGACTGCAACGTGACGTGGATGGTCGCATCCCTGCCGCGAATCCCGGTGACAAAACCGTCAATCGAGCCTTGCTGACGAACGATGAACTTTTCTTCCGTCTGATCGCGGCCGGGAAAGCGGATGACGACCGCGCCACGCGGCGCTGCATCGCGCAGGACTCCGACAGCGTTGTCCGCCCGGAGGAGCGTGTTCAATGCGTTGAAAGCCCGCTGGGCTTCAACGCTCGCGTCTCCAGCTCGCACCGCGACGACCCGGTCGTGAACCTTGGGTGCGGCCTCTCGATCAACGCGCGCATTTAGGACGGTGCTGCCCTTGGTGAGGCCGCGAAAGTGTACGCCATCGCGCTCACCGAGAAGCGCCGCCAACTGCTCCATGTATTGAGCGAGGCGCGCCATCGGAATCGTCGCTGGGGTGTAGGCGTCGATTTTGAACCGATAATGCTCGGTGCCATCGATTCGACTTTTGCGCTTGCGGGGCATCGCCATCGGGAGAACTCAGGATTTCGGCCGGAGGACCTGTAGGACTCCAGTAAAGCAGAGCGACCCTAACAATACTACCAACGCGGGCACCGACTTTGGTCGGCGCCAGGGGTAACCAGGTTTTCTCGTTGGGCGGTGTAACCCCTCTCTACGTCACGCCCGGGGGCAAGAGGGGCTTGCCGGGGATCGCGTGCCACTCGCTATGCCCTCTCCCCTTGCGGGAGAATGGGGTTCTATGTAGCCTGCCTCCCCGCAATAATCTCCTGCAACGTCGCCACATGCCGCGCGAACGCCCCGCGCCCTGCCGCCGTCGCCGTCACCGTCGTCTGCGGCTTCTTGCCCACGAACGCTTTCTCCACCGAAACGTACCCCGCCTTCGCCAGCGTCTCGATATGCGCCCCTAAATTGCCGTCGGTCGCGCCGGTCAGCTTCTTCAGCCGCGCGAATTCCAGGCCCGTGCCCACCGGCAGCGCATTCAGCGCCGCCATGATCTTCAGGCGCAGCGGCTGGTGGATGATGTCGTCGAGCTCGGCCATCGCGCTAGATCCGCCGCATCCAGACGCCGCCGAGGATCAGGCCGCCGCCGTTGACGAAGGCCATCCAGAGCGGGAAGGCTTCACCGATGTAGAAGAAGCCGATCAGGGTCAGCGCGGAAATGCCGAGGCCGATCGCCAGGAAGGCATGGCCGAACCACAGGCCCGCCATCGTATAGAACAGCATGAAATAGAGCGGCCAGAACGTGCCGAGCTGGCGCGGGCCGAAATGGCCGATCACGTCAGTGCAGAGGTAGCCGAAGGCGAAGAACAGCGCGAGCACCAGGAGCATCCTGATGCCGGCCGCGCTGCCGTTGGGATGTTGCGGCGGATTGAGCACACGCAGCACGACGAGACCGCCGACGCCCACGACATCGGTGGCGACCCAGGCGTAGCCCGCATAGGCCGGCCACAGCCAGGTGACGAGATTGGCCGCGAACACCAGCACGCCCCACCACACCGCAGCCAGGCTCGCAAGCTCGTAGAGCTGCGATTGCTTCAGGCGCTGGACGATGTCGTCGATATCGGCCAGCGCCGCGGACGCCTCCTTGCTGTCGATCATGACTGGCCTGCTCCGCGCGTTGCGACGTCCTCGGCGATGACGGAGATCGCCTTGGGATTGGTGACGATGCCCATGTGGTTGATGCCGTCGATGATCTTGACGTCGACCGACGGCTTCACCGCGTGCACGGCTTCCGCGTATTTGTCCGAGATCATCATCTCGTCCTCGGCGCCGCCAAAGATCGTGATCGGGCGCGTCGTCAAGGGAAGATCTATGCGATAGCCGCGCGTTGAGAAATTGCGGGTCAGGCGATCGGAATAGATCGAGGTGAGATATTTCGCCGAGGTCGCCGGCACCGCCAGCGCCAGCACCGGAAGCTGCGCGCAGCAGTCGATGCCGAGCTTGCGCAGCGCGCTCAGGCCGAAGAAGCGCGGGACGTTGAAATTGGCCCAGCCGCCCGCATTGGGCCGGTTGGTCGGTGCGTCATAGCCGAGATAGGGCGCGAGCAGCACGGTGCGCACGAACATGTCCTGCATGATCGGGGTCGCGGCGACGCGCAGCGAGAAGCCGGCGCCGGCGGAATGGCCGACCAAAGTGAGCGGCAGATCCGGCGCGGTCTTGCGAACTTCCGCGACGAAATCGACGAGATCGTCCTCGAGCTGGCCGACATAGCCGATATCGCCGCGAGTGCCGGAGCCGCCATGGCCGCGGATGTCGAGCGCCCAGGTCTCCACCCCATGCGCTGACATCGCGTGGGTCAGCGCGTGGTTGACGGTGCCGCTGGAGCCGGAGGAGCCATGGATGAAGATCGCGCCGCGGCCTGCCGCAGCGCCGATCGGTGCGTAATGGCGATAACCGATCCAGGTGCCGTCGCGTGCCTGGAAGCGCTCGAGTTGCGGCAGCGTGGACCAGTCGATGCCCTTGGTCGATTCCGAGACCGAGCGCATCTCGGGCGGCCGCTGCAGCGGGGTTGCGATCATCGCGGTCAGGATCAGCGCCACGCCGCCGACCGCACACAGGGCCCATTTCACGCCGCTCAAAACGCCGCGCAGCAATCGCATTGCCATGACGCAAACTCCCAATGGATCAAAATCAATAGAGAACTCTATATTACAGAGTACTCTTCCGATCAAGCCCGGGATTGGCGCCGCGCGGTGAAAATCCTTAAACGTGGGTCTGACCCCAAAATGCCGAATCGTTTGCCCGATGCCGCCCGCGGAACAACTGAACAACGCCTTCGAATTCACGGTGTCCGAGCTCTCGCAGTCCCTGAAGCGGACGGTGGAGGACACCTATGGCCATGTCCGGGTCCGCGGCGAGATCTCGGGGTTTCGCGGGGCGCACTCCTCCGGCCATTGCTATTTCGCGCTCAAGGACGAGAGCGCCAAGATCGAGGCGGTGATCTGGAAGGGCGTGCACGGCCGCATGCGCTTCAAGCCCCAGGAGGGGCTGGAGGTGATCGCCACCGGCAAGCTCACGACCTATCCGGGCTCCTCGAAATACCAGATCGTGATCGAGGCGCTGGAGCCGGCCGGCATCGGCGCGCTGATGGCGCTGATGGAGGAGCGCAAGAAGAAGCTCGCCGCCGAAGGCCTGTTCGACGAGGCGCGCAAGCAGCTGCTGCCGTGGCTGCCAGAGGTGATCGGCGTGGTGACCTCGCCGACCGGCGCCGTCATCCGCGACATCCTGCATCGGCTGGAGGACCGCTTCCCCCGCCGCGTGCTGGTGTGGCCGGTGAAGGTGCAGGGCGAAGGCTCGGCCGAGCAGATCGCGGCCGCGATCCGCGGCTTCAACGCGCTGCCGGAAGGCGGCAGGATTCCGCGGCCCGATGTGTTGATCGTCGCGCGCGGCGGCGGCTCGCTGGAAGATCTCTGGTCGTTCAACGAGGAGATCGTGGTCCGCGCGGCGGCCGAGAGCATGATCCCGCTGATCTCGGCGGTGGGACACGAGACCGACATCACGCTGATCGACTTCGTCGCCGACAAGCGCGCGCCGACGCCGACGGCGGCGGCCGAGATGGCGGTGCCGGTGCGCAGCGATCTCTTCGTCGAGGTCGCCGATCTCGGGCGCCGCACCCGCGCCTATTGGATGCGCGCGCAGGAAAGCCGCCGCAGCGAGTTGCGCGCCGCCGCGCGCGCGCTGCCGGCGGCCGGCGATCTGCTCGCCATTCCCCGGCAACGGCTGGATTCGGCGGGCGCCTCCCTGCCCCGCTGCCTCAAGGCCAACACGCACGCGCATTTCCGCAGGTTTACCGCCGCCAGCTCGAAGCTGACGCTGCGCGTGCTGCACGGCCAGATCTCGCAGGCCGACCATCGCCTGACCGTGTGCGGCGAGCGGCTCGGCCTCTCCGCGCGCTCGCTGCTACGGCGGCGGCGCGACCGCTTTGCGGGGCTCGAGGTTCGCCTGCGCGCGTCAAAGCTCTCCAATGCGCAGGCGCAGCGCAACGCGATTGCGCGCCAGCGCGAGCGCACGCATCGCCTCAGCGAGCGCGCCGGGCGCGCGCTTCTCACGCTGCTGCAGCGGCTGGAGGCCCGCATCGAGAACAGCGGCAAGCTGCTGTCGGCCTTGTCCTACCGCAGCGTGCTTGCGCGCGGCTTCGCACTGGTGCGGGACGAGGCGGGTCATCCGCTGCATGCGGCCGATAGCGTCGGGCCGAACGCGCGGCTGGAGATCGAGTTCGCGGATGGACGAGTCGCGGCGACCGCGGATGCGGATCGACCGGTGCCGACGGCAAAGCGCGCGCCGGCGCCAGCGAAGCCGGCCGCGGCGGACGCAAAGCCTGCGCCGAAGCGCGTGGCCAAGCCGGTGGATCAGGGCAGCCTGTTCTGAGGCGATGACCGTTTTACGCTCAGTGTCATTCGCCACCAATAGCGGCGCGCGTGGACACGGCGAGCCCTAGCGGCAGGACAATCCCGCGTCGATCGTGGTCCAGAAGCCGCAATGCTCCGGTGCGCGCTGGGGGGCGCCGGCGTGGGCCTCGTACAGGAAGATCGCGACGGTGAAGGCGACGAGTGCGGAGAAGAGCGTGATGCGGTTGCGCATGGGACTTTCGTTTAATCGACATCGTGGTCGAACTAAGGCGCCGTCACACGCTGAAACCGCTGGCACGCGCGATCCGTAGATTCCCGGTCGGCCATTTTCCGTGCAGGGCGGTGGTCGATGCGGGGCTGTCCGCTCGACGTTGTTCCTCGGGCGGCCCCGCTTCACGTGGGCCGTAGCCCGGATGGAGCGCAGCGCAATCCGGGGATCGTGCCCCACGTTGCACTGTCCCGGATTTCGCTGCGCTCCATCCGGGCTACGAGATTACCGCGCCAGCCACTCCGCGACCTCTTTCTGCGATTCCGCGCGCGCCTGCGCGTTGGTGCCGAGATGGCCGCGCTCGGGCGCGCCTGCATCGTTGCTGCCAGCTGCGTGCAGCGGCGTGTTGGCGCGGTCGAAATCGTGATAGGCGCCGGGATAGACCACGATGCGCGCGAGCGCGCTACGGCCATGCGCGCCCTCCACCATCTGGCGGCAGGCGGGCGGCGACGAGACGTCGTCATCGGCGCCGATCAGCACCAGGGTGGGCACGCGCGTGCTCCAGCCGAGGCCGGCCGATATCCGGCAATCCGGATAGAACGCGACGGCAGCACGGAAATCCGGACCGAGATCCCGCGCGGCACTCTGCGGACGCACGGCCCAGAGCAGCGCGCTCGCGCCATTGGCCCAGCCCATCAGGCTGACGCGGTCGCGCGCCACCCAGCTCTGCTGCATCAGCCAGGCCCGGCTCGCCGCGATGTCGGCGACGCGCTCGCGCCGCGCCTTAACGTGCATCTCCTTGACGCGGCATTGCGGCCCGAGCTCGCGCGAGCCGTAGCTGTCGGGCCACAGCACGGCGTTGCCGGCCCTGAGCAGGCGCTCGGCCCAGTCGCGATAGCGCGGCAGGATGGAATCGGAATGGCCGCCGAGCCCGCCGCAGCCGTGCAGCGCGATCACGGTCGGAAACGGGCCTGCTCCCTCGGGCTTGTAGAGCTGCGCATGGAGGACGCCCGACGCCAGCGGAATCTCGACTGCTAGCGGTGCCGGCGCGGCATGCACGGCCGACATCACGAGCATCACGAACAGGGCGGTCAGTGGAAGGCGCATCGGACTCTGCCGTGGAAAGCTGCCGGAACCAGCGATCCTTTGCGCCAGAACTATCATGCGGAATCGGCGGCAAAACATCACAAACCGGTGGGTTTACCGGGCGGACAAGCCGCCCTATCTATGCTACATCCCGGCCAACACATCGTGCCCTCCAGGGGTTTCCTCGAGGGCGGCCTTCCACGGAGACTTTCGACCGTGCTGAACAAGTTCGGCCCCTCGGGCCATGGCGAAGCGCAGGTGCAATATCTCGACGGCGATTTCCGCGTGATCTCGCCGGGGACCTTCGTGCGCTGCGCCATCACCGACGCGCGGATTCCGCTCGACGAGCTGAAGTACTGGAGCGTCGACCTGCAGGAGGCCTACGCCACGCCTGCCGCCGTGCTGCAGCGACATTTTCCCGGCGCGCCGAGACCGCAGGAATCGTGATCCCGTCGTCAATCTCGTTCGCCTATTGCGGCTGGGGTGCATCGCCGCCCATGCAAGTCTTGATCGCGCTCTTCCTGGATTCACCGACGATCTTCTGATCGATCGCCTGCTTCAGGCAGTCGACGCGCGCCTGCGCCAGGCAGAGCTGCAGCTGGTCGCGCTTGTCCTGCCCTTTCAGGCTCGCCGTCGTGGCAAGGCACGTCACGCGCTTGGTCGCGGGAACCGGCACGGTGGCGGTCGGAGCGGCGGCAGGTGGTGCGGATGTCTGAGCAAGGGCGGGCAACACCGGCAGACACATGAGGCTGGCGGTAAGAAGCGCGGACCGCAATTTCATCTGACCTCTCCTTGGACGCAGCTCTATCGATAAGAGCCTGGCCATGAATGCCGGCTGAATGGCGGCGTGCGGCAACCAGGTCGACACGAGCATCGATAAGGGTGTGTCAATTGCGACGATATGCGCGCGCGTGATTTGCCAGCCTCACCGCCGATGATCTCCGCCACGCCGCTCCGCGTTGCATCGAACAGTGCGCGCACTCAGTGGTTAGTCATTTCGCGCTGTGGTTGGATTCTTCGTTGCGATTCGGCGCCCTTAAGTTGTTCGACGAAGTCTTGGTGAAACAGAGGGCTGCTATAGTTGCATGTTAGGTAACTGGCCCTGCTCCTTTTATCACGCAGACAATCAAGCCAACCAACCGACCATTGAGCTTTGGAATTGGCGCAGTCTGTGAACGGGCTCATATCGAAGCGTCATCTGGACGGCTACGTTCACCAAGAAAATTCGCGGCGGAATATCAAGCCAAACGATGGGGATGATCATGCCCGCCATATTAGAGTTGCTCTATCGTGAATATTGTCGCGCCCGTCTTGCTGAAATGCGGAAACAGCTTCTGATCGCGACTGAACGCGCTCAGGCTCCGGACGCGGATCATCATCCTGCAGATCGGGGGGACGATGACAAGATGGACATACATCGCAAACCCGATTACCGCGCGCCGCACTGAAGCGGCCCGACGACGTGCAACCTCTCCCGCGTAGCAATGACCAAGCAATTGGCAACAGTTTGGGAGCCTGCAATGAATACACCCGAATACTATACTGTCATGGTGGCCTGCCTCTCGTGCCTGACCATTATCGGAATGATGGCCGCTGGGGCGTGGTGAGCATAACTGACTGCTGAAGCACGATCGCCGCGGAGAACCGCGGCCGCTGGCAAGCACGTTCAATCCGACCCATGGCACCGGACGCAGCACGCATCGTATTACATCGTCCGTCGATGGACGCCAGACCTTCGGCTTGCAGACGTGATTGATCCCTTGATGTGAGCGTTGCCGCCGCCTGCGACGCCTGCGGCGGCTTCGCTCGAGATCCGGAGTCAGCCTCCGGGCGGAGTATATGAAGCACGCAGCTTCGCCGCGTTCTGGCGGACCTGCTTGATCTCGTCCTGCGTGAACAACCGGGTCAGCTTCACGTTCTGCAGGGTGCCTGCCGTAACGGTCAGTCCGGAAATGGCCGGAGCCACGCCCGGATCAGGCACATCGAAAATCACCAGAACGCCTGGGCCGTCGGCCGCAACGCTGTACATCGAAATCAGCTTTCCGCCGGCGGCTTCAATGAGCTTCCTGGCGGCCTCCTGGCGATTGGTCGTGGGATTTTCCAAGATAGCGTTGAGCGCGCGTGGTGTGTATTGTCCGGTGAGGCAAAAATGCATGGCATGTTCTCCTCTGAACTCTTAGCAATACCTCTTCATGCCGTTCCGAGCTGGTCGTTACGGCCGTCGCACCTGAAATGATGAAGATACATGCCCGCCGTGGGCATAAACGCCGCCGATAATTTCCGGGAGTTCGGCACGTCCCGGTGACGGCTCTCATGAAAGGCTACATCAACTCCCGGACGTGCGGAAGAGACTTTGTCGCCCGCGACATGACAGCTCGGTTCACACATCGCATCGCGCCAATTCATTCGCCATCACACGTTGCGTTCGCGCAGGAAAGCGCGAGGCGCAATCTTCGCGGAATAGCCTTGCCTCCCTACGAGATCATCGCCTGCCGAATCTTCGCTCGCGCGCCTTGTAGAGCTGGTCGCCGATCAACTGGCGCAGCGCGTCGGGATCGTCGAACTCGAGATGGACGGCGAACGGCACGATGTCGTCAGGCACGCCCTCTCTGCCGCGCAGGCGTGCGAGATCTTTTTCCGTCGTCACCAGCGTGAGCTGCTCGCGCAGGGCCTCCGCCGCGAGGGCTGCGATCTCCTCGCGCGAGAACATGTGGTGATCGGCGAAGGCGCGCGTGCGCGCGACGTCGATGCCGCCAGCGCGAAGGGTACGGAAGAAGCGTTCGGGATCACCGATGCCGGCGAAGGCGAACACCTTCCGGCCGAGCAGTTGCGCGAGCGAGCCCGCATCCGGCTTCAACCGTGCGCGCAGCTCGGGCTTGTTGCGCTTGGCGAGCTCAGCGGCGACATCGTTGGCGGCGCGGCCGTCGCCGATCAGCACCAGCGCGTCGGTGCGCGCAAGCTGGGCCTGCAGCGGCGCGCGCAACGGGCCTGCCGGGAACACCTGGCCGTTGCCGAGGCCGCGCTCGCTGTCGATCACGATCAGCGAAGCATCCTTGAGCAGGCGCGGGTTCTGGAAGCCGTCGTCCATCAGGATGACGGTGGCGCCTTGCGACTTCGCCAGCGCAACACCGTCGACGCGGTCGCGCGCGACCACGACCGGGACGTCGCGCGCCATCATCAAGGGCTCGTCGCCGACATCGGCGGCGGTGTGACGGTCGCGGCCGACCATGACGGGGCCTTTCAGGCGCCCGCCATAGCCGCGGCTGAGCACCACAGGCGTTTCGCCGAGCCCGCGCAACAGCTTCGTCAGCGCCAGCACGGTCGGCGTCTTGCCGGCGCCGCCGACATGGTAATTGCCGACGCAGATCACGGGGATGCCGGCATCCTTGCCCTCGCGCAGCATGCGCCGTTCGGTGATCGCGCCGTAGAGCGCGCCGAGCGGCCATAACGCATAGGACGGAAGAGAACGTGGCCGGTACCAGAAGGCCGGCTCACGCATTGGCGGCCCCCATCTCGATGCGCAATTGCAGCAGATAGGGCTCGAGCGCCGTCATGGTGCGATCCAGTGCGCCGCCGAGCCGCTCGACCACGCCGGTGCCGGCGCGCTGCATTGTCTCGCGCAAAGCGGGATCGGCCAGCAGCTGGCCGAGCTGCTTGACCAGCGCTTCCTGATTATCGGCCTGCCGCGCCGCGCCGCTCGCATCGAGCGCCTCGAACACATCGGTGAAATTGAAGACGTGCGGACCATGGACGATGGCGGCGCCGAGCTTGATCGCCTCGATCGGATTCTGTCCGCCGTGGCGGATCAGCGACCCGCCCATGAACACGATCGGCGAGAGGCGGTAGAACAGGCCGAGCTCGCCCATGGTGTCGGCGACATAGATGTCGGTGGTCGCGCCCGGCAGTTCTTCGCGCGAGCGCAGCGCCGGCGTCAGGCCGGAGGCCGTGATCAGGCCAGCGATCGAGGAGCCGCGATCGGGATGCCGCGGCACGATCACCGTGAGGAGCTGCGGGAAGAAGCCGACGAGGCTGCGATGCGCGGCGACCAGCATCTCGTCCTCGCCCGGATGGGTCGAGGCCGCGATGATAATCGGCCGCCCGCGCGTCATCGCCATCAGCCGCTCGAGCTTGGCGAGATCGGCCGGCGGCGCCGGCACGTCGAGCTTGAGATTCCCTGTCGTGGCGACGTCGCGGCCGCCGAGCGCGGCGAAGCGCTCGGCATCGATCTTCGACTGCGCCAGGCAGATGTCGAACCGCGACAGCAGCGCCGAGATGGTGCCGTGCATGCGCCGCCAGCGCGGGAAGGAGCGCGGCGACATCCGTCCGTTGATCAGCACCATCGGCACGCGGCGCGCGGCGCCCGCCAGGATCAGGTTCGGCCACAGATCGGATTCGATGAACAGCGCCAGCGACGGCTTCCAGTGATCGAGGAAGCGCGCGACATAACGCGGAGAATCATACGGCACGTATTGATGGATGACGTCGGGCGGAAAGCGCTTGGCGACCACCGCGGCCGAGGTGACGGTGCCCGAGGTGAGCAGGATGCGCAGATTGAGATCGCGCAAACGCTCGATCAGCGCCGCCGCGGCCAGCACCTCGCCGACGCTGGCACCGTGGATCCAGACCAGCGGGCCGTGCGGCCGCACGTCCCGCGACAGACCGCGCCGCTCGCCGACGCGCGCGGGATCTTCCTTGCCCTGCTTCAGCCGCCGCTTGATCAGCGCGGGCGCAAGCGGCACCAGGCCGGAGGCCAGGCGCCGGTACATCCGCAGCGTGATCGGCAACGCAATGGGCAGCGATTTAGGCATCTTGAGGCCCCGGACGGCCGAGTTGCGCATAGGCGCGCCGGGTCGCCTCGTTCAAGGTCTCTTCCAGCTCCAGCCGCAGCGCTTCCATCGTGGCGGCATCCGCATCCGGTGGCACGTGGATTTCCTTGATGCCGACCAGGACGCCCCGCCCGAACGGCAGATTGATGGTGGTGCGGTCCCAGTTCTTCAGCCGGATGAAGCGGCTGGTCGCCATCGCGAAAGGCATGATCGGCCGCCCGGATTCCCGTGCCAGCATGATGATGCCGAGTCCCGCCACGCGCGCGCGCTTGGGGACATCGGCGGTCAGCGCGACATTACAACCGTCCTGCAGCGTCCGCACCATTTCCTTGAAGGCGCCGACGCCGCCTTTGCGGTGGAAGGCGCTGCCATGATCGCCGGAACCGCGGATCAGGCCGATGCCGAGCCGCTCCACCGCGATGGCGTTGAACTCGCCGTCGCGATGCCGGGAGATCAGGACCTTGGCCCGGTAGGAGTGCTTGTTCTTGATGAAGGGCGTGAGGAAATGCTGGCCGTGCCAGAACGCGAAGATCGCCGGGATCTGCGGCTCGACGATGTCATAGACATCGGGCGGATCGAACGTGAACTTGTTGGTGCGCCAGACCAGACGCAGATATTCGGCCGCCAGAAATCCGACGGCACGCTGAAACCAGCTGCTTCGCAGCGTATTGCGAAGCAGTTTTTTCAACGTGCCGGTTCTTGATTGGGGTCGAGCAGCCGATGGAGATGGACGATGAAATAGCGCATCTGCGCATTGTCGACCGTGCTCTGCGCCTTGGCCCGCCAGGCGGCGTGGGCGGTCGCATAATTCGGGTAGAGGCCGACGATCTCGACGTCGTCGAGATTCTTGAAGACGTTCTGCTCGAGATCGACGAGCTCGCCGCCGATGACGAGGTGGAGCAGTTGTTGCTGGGCACTATCTGGCATGAGTTCTGTTCCTAGCGGGCGGCCCGGCAAAGCAGTGTTCGACGAGCACGACGACGGGCGCTTCAGGCCAAGGGGCGATCTCGAAAATGCGCGACAATGCCCGCATGACGATCGCGCCCCGCTGCCACCAGCACCCCGTGCGCCACTTCCCGGCGGTTATAGAGGATGGGTTCTCCGGAGAGGTCGCTCATCCTACCATCGGCTTCCTGCACGATCAAATCGGCCGCCGCAAGGTCCCAATCATGGCTGTTGCCGCCCGCAAAAGCCGCATCCAGCGCGCCATGGGCGACCCGGCACAGGCGCAGCGCCAGCGAGCCGATTCGCGGATGCAGCTGGATGTCGCCGAGCGAGGGCTTCAGGCGCTCGACCAGGGGTTTCGGCCCGGCGACGCGGGCGAAGTCCAGCTCGGCTCCGCCCGTCGCCCGCACCGGGACGTCGTTGAGCGTCGTGCCGCGTCCGCGCGCGGCGAAGAAGAACTCGCCGCTCACAGGCGCGAACACTGCACCGAGCACGGGCGTTGCATCCTCGACCAGCGCGACGCTGACGCACCAATCGTCATGGCCGTTGAGGTAGTTGCGCGTGCCGTCGATGGGATCGACGATCCAGGTCAGCCGCCGCGACAGCCGGGCTGCGTCGTCGGCGCTCTCCTCCGAGAGCCAGCCATAATCCGGCGTCGCACTGCGCAAGCGCGTTTCGAGGAGATCGTTGACGGCGATGTCGGCTTCCGACACCGGCGAGGATGCGCCCTTGATCCACTTCTTCAGCTCGGTGCGGAACATCGACTGCGCCAGTGCGCCCGCTTCCCGCACCGTGTCCTGCAGCAGCGCGGCATCGCGGGTCAGGATCGTGTCGTTCGCGTCAGCGTCCGCCAAGCGTCAAGCCCTCGATGCGCACCGTCGGCGCATTGATGCCGTAGCGGAATTCGAGATTGTTCGCCGGCTGCATCGACTTGAAGATCTCGAACAGATGGCCGGCGATCGTCACCTCGCTGACGGGATAGGTGATCTCGCCATTCTCGATCCAGAAGCCGGAGGCGCCGCGGCTGTAATCGCCGGTGACGCCGTTGACGCCCGAGCCGATCAGATCGGTGACGTAGAAGCCCTGCTTGATGTCTGAGATCAATTCGGCCGGCGTCGGCGTGCCGGGTTCGAGATGCAGATTGTAGGGGCCCGGCGAGGGCGAGGAGGAGACGCCGCGATGGGCATGACCGGTGGTGGAAAGGCCGAGCTCGCGCGCGGTGGCGCAGTCGAGCAGCCAGGTCGTCAGCACGCCCTCGTCGATCAGCGCGATCTTCTTCACGGCGACGCCTTCGGCGTCGAAGGTCTGCGAGCGCAGGCCGCGCTTGCGCAGGGGATCGTCGATGATGCGGATGTTCTTGGCAAACAGCTGCTGGCCGAGCTTGTCCTTCAGGAAGCTGGTCTTGCGCGCGATCGAGGCGCCGTTGATGGCACCGACGACATGGCCGACCAGCGAGCCGGCAACGCGCGGATCGAACACCACGGGCACCTTGCAGGTCTCGACCTTGCGCGGGTTGGAGCGCGCCACCGTACGCTCGCCGGCGGAACGGCCGACGACCTCCGGTGACAAGAGGTCGGCGGCATGCGGCGCCGAGGTGAAGTCGTAGTCGCGCTCCATGCCGGTGCCATCGCCCGAGATGGCGGTGGCGGAGATGCCCTGGCTGGAGCGCAAGTAGGAGCCGTGGAAACCGGTCGAGGTGACCAGCACCATGCCGCCCATCCCGGCGGAGGCCGAAGCGCCGCCGGATTTCGTGACGCCCTTCACGGCGAGCGCGGCGGCTTCGGCCGTAAGCGCGCGGCGCTCGAGCTCGCTGGTCGCGGGAATGTCGGGATCGAGCAGGTCGAGATCGGGGAAGTCGCGCGCGAGCAGCGCGGGATCGGCGAGGCCGACATATTTGTCGTCGGGCGCCACGCGCGCCATCGCGACCGCGCGTTCGGCAAGCTTGGTGACGGCATCGCCGCTGACGTCGTTGGTCGAGACCACCGCCTGGCGCTGGCCGACCAGCACACGCAGGCCGACATCGTCGCCCTCGGAGCGCTCGGATTCCTCGACGCGTCCGTCGCGCACCTCGACGCCCTGCGAGACGCCGCGCACGGCGACCGCATCGGCCGCGTCTGCGCCCGCGCGCCTGGCCGCCTCGACCAGCCGCTGCGCGAGATCGGAGAGCGCGGACTGGTCGAACAGGTCGCGATTGGCTGTGGTCGAGCTTGCGGATGGTGAAGAGTTCACGAACGAAATCCTGTTGGGGCGGGGGTTCGGGACCGGAACCCACAGATGTGCCCTGATCGCGCGGACTTCAAGCATTTTCAGCCCGCCAAAAGCTCAGATTCGCACCATCGGCGCAACGTCTCGTCAATCATGCGTGCCAAGGTCTTGTCAATCATGAGGAGCAGTGACGGTGGGTTAACCAGCCTTTTTAAGCGGTTTCGGAGGGGCGCACGCTAAGGTCCTCGCATCGACCGGGAACATAATCCCGGCGGGGAGAACGAAAGCCGTGAGGCGTCAAACAGCAACATGCGGGGTCGCTCCCGCCGGGTCGAGCCGCTCTCTGCGGCTCGACCCTCTTTCCCTCCCGGTCCGCTTCGATGCGCACGATCCGCGCGCCGACGGATACACGAGGCAGATCGAGCTTCATCGCGAACGTGTCGTGCTGCGCCGTGCCGTCCGCGGCATGCAGATGGCGATCAACGTCCGCGTCAGCGACTTCACCGGCGTCGCGCTGCGCGGCAATGACGAGGCGCAGGCCCTCGTCCTCGTGCATCGCGATCCCTCGTTGTCCGTGCCGCTGCTGGTCGGGGCCGATGGCGACGAGCTCAATGAAGCCTGGGCGATCTGGAGCGAGATCTTCGCGCTGCCGCAGCTCGACGAAGGCGCGCGCAAGCCCGCCGCCCGCCGCCGCCGCGCCAATGCGATCCGCGCCCGCCGTCCGAAATTCCTGATGCGCCGCCGCGTCGCGATGGCGCGCGAGCTCACCGTTCATCGCGAAGAACGCGAGATCATCGCGCGGAATTGAGCGGCAGTCACAATTGCCGCAGGGCGGGTTAGCCGTAGCGTAACCCGCCTCTTTGCGTTCTACTCGGACAGAATTTGGCGGATTGCGCTTCGCTGATCCGCCCTGCGCATCCTACGAGAGCTGTGCCCGCATCGCCGCGTCCGCGAGCAATCCCGCGAACAGCAGCAGGCCCGCATATTTGTTCGACTTGAACAGCCGCAGGCACAATTCGGGATCGTCGATCCGCAAGCGCATGATCTGCCACGCCAGATGCGCAGCGAAGGCGGTGAGCCCGAGCCAGGCCGGCCAGCGCGCATCGCCCGAGGCCAGCGCGATGCCGATCAGCATCACCGCGACGCCATAGAACAGGATCAGCGCCTGATGCGTATGGGCGCCGAACAGGCGCGCGGTGGATTTGACACCGATCAGCGCGTCGTCCTCGGCGTCCTGATGCGCATAGATCGTGTCGTAGCCGATCACCCAGGCGATCGAACCGGCATAGAGCACCAGCGCAGTGACGTCGATGCGTCCGAAGGTGACGGCGAAGCCCATCAGCGCGCCCCAGGAGAAGGCGAGCCCGAGAAAGACCTGCGGCCACCACGTGACGCGCTTCATGAAGGGATAGATGGCGACGACCAGGAGCGAGGCGATGCCGGTCATGACGGCAAAGTGGTTGAACTGCAGCAGCACGACCAACCCGACCAGCGCCAGAGCGACCAGGAAGGCCAGCGCCTGCGTCACGGTGATCTGCCCCGCAGGCAGCGGCCGCGAGCGGGTGCGCTCGACCTTGTCGTCGAGATCGCGGTCGGTGATGTCGTTCCAGGCGCAGCCCGCCCCGCGCATCGCGAAGGCACCGATGAAGAACAGGACGATGGTCAGCGGCAGGCCGCGGACGTCATGCGCCATGCCGCTCGCGAGCGCTGCCGACCACCAGCACGGCATCAGCAGCAGCCAAGAGCCGATCGGACGATCGAAGCGGGACAAGCGGAGGTAAGGCCGCGCCCATTGCGGCGCGCGTGTATCGACCCAGTTGCCGGTGGAATCGGCAACGCGGGCGGATGTGTCGCTCATCGGGTGAGGACGTTGCCGTTGAGTGTGTCGAAGGTGCTACCGCCCTTCTTGCCGGCATTGGCCTCAGGCGCCGAGCCAGAGCCCAGCACCTCGCTCAGCGACGGGCCTGCGGGGCGCGCCTGCTGCTGCTGCATCTGCGTCGCGACGTTGCAGACCTTGGTCGCCATGGCCTCGGTGTTCTTGTGGCCGTCCTTCATCTGCGCGCCGACCTGCGGCGGGATTCCGCATTTGGCGGCGTGCGTGTCGATGTACTTGATCATCTTCGACTCGGCCTGGCTGAAATTGCGGATCAGCTTGCAGGCCTCGTCAGGCGGCGCGTGACGGTCGCTCGCGGCCTTGATCAGCTTGCCGCGCTTCTCGGCCTCTTCGCGCAGGGGCATGAACGCCTTCATGCAGTCCTCGCCGGGACCGGCCTGCGTCGGCGGCGCCGCGCTGAAAGCACCAGCGCCACCGATCGGGGCGGCGCCGTTCACGGGAAATGACGATTGCGGAGCCGCACCGACCGACGCGGTCGGCGCCGCACCGTTCACCGGCGGAAACGCCGAACTGGCGGGAGCCTGATTGGGCAGCGGCGCCGGGAACGCGCTTTGCGCGTAAGCACCTGAGGCAACCATGGTGACCATGGCCGCAGCGATCGGAACCATCAAACGACGGATCATCAAGAAATTCTCTCCGGCAGGAGCTGACGGGGTCCGGCGTCTTCCCAATAGAAGCGCAACCAGCGTGCTCGCGATTTTACGATTCCCGCCGGCGCTTAACAACCCGCCGAATAGGGCAAGAGCGCGGCGCGCCGACGCAGCGGTTCGGCAATATTTACCCCCGGAAGGGCTGCTTTCGGTTAATAACGGCGCCAAATCGGACTTTTGAACGATGCCCGCCCACGATTTTCGTGCTCCCCGCCTGTTCGTCGACGCCTCCCTTGCCCAGGACGCCAGGGTCGCGCTCGACCGCGACCAGAGCAATTATCTCGGTAACGTGCTGCGGCTCGCCGCCGGGGCCGAGGTTTTGGCCTTCAACGGCCGCGACGGCGAGTGGCAGGCCGCCATTGAAGGCCGCAAGCGGCCGGACGGCCTCGTCATCCTCCAGCAGACCCGGCCGCAGGACCGGCTTGCCGACCTCGCCTACGTCTTCGCCCCGCTGAAGCATGCCCGGCTCGACTACATGGTCCAAAAGGCCATCGAGATGGGCGCCGCCGCCCTGCAGCCGGTGCTGACCCGGTTCACCCAGGCCTCGCGGGTCAATACCGAGAGGATGCGGGCCAATGTCGTCGAGGCGGCCGAGCAGTGCGGTATCTTGAGCATCGCCACCGTCGCCGAACCGGTCGCTTTGGAGCGCTTTTTGAGCCAGCGCCCGGCCGACCGGCTGCTGATCTTCTGCGATGAGGCCGCGGAAGTCGAAAACCCGGTCCAGAGCCTGCAGGCCGCCCGCGAGGCCGGCCAGGGGATCGACGTCCTGATCGGCCCCGAAGGGGGCTTCGCCGAGGAAGAGCGGGCCCTCCTGCTGCGGCAGCCCAAGATCCTCCGGCTGGCCCTGGGTCCCCGGATCATGCGGGCCGACACGGCCGCCGTGGCGGCGCTGGCGCTGGTCCAGGCGGTGCTGGGCGATTGGGGCGGCCGGACCACCGAAGCCAAGTCCAGCTGATTCCCCGTTAAGCGATTGATCCTTTGGAGGTCGAAACCGCGCATCGGCCATGCTAAGGGCTGCGCAATTCTTGTCCTTCCCCTTGCCCTGCCCGGTTCCACCGGGATGATGGACCCCTGTTATGACCGCGACTGCCACCTCAAATGCTGCCGGCTCCGCCGCCTGGGCGGATACGCTGCTCTTGTCGTTCGCGCAGGCCGGCTATGTCAGGGCCGAGCCGGCGATCCTGCAGCCGGCCGAGCCGTTCCTCGACCTCTCCGGCGAGGACATCCGCAAGAGCCTGTACCTGACCACGGACCTCACGGGCGAGGAGCTGTGCCTGCGCCCGGACCTGACCATTCCGGTCGCCCGCGACTACCTCGCCTCCAGCCGCGCCGGCCAGCCGGCCGGTTTCAGCTATCTCGGCCCGGTGTTTCGTTACCGCAGCGGCCAGGCCAGCGAATTCCTGCAGGCCGGCATCGAATCGTTCGGCCGCCAGGACCGCGCCGCGGCCGATGCCGAGACGCTGGCCCTGGCGCTGGAGGCGACCGCGGCCTTCGGCGTCCGCGACGTCGAGATCCGCACCGGCGACGTGGCGCTGTTCAACGCACTGCTCGACGCGCTCGACCTCTACCCGGTCTGGCGCCGCCGCCTGGTCAAGGATTTCAACCGCAAGATCAGCCTGGAGCAGGATCTGGAGCGGCTGGCGGCCGCGACCACCGCGACCCGCAGCGAATATGAGGGCGTGCTCGCAGCCCTCGCCGGCTCCGACCGCAAGGCCGCGCTCGCCTTCGTGACCGACCTGATGTCGATCGCGGGCACCACCAATGTCGGCGGCCGCACCACCGCCGAGATCGCCGATCGCTTCCTCGAGCAATCGACGCTGAAGGGCGGCGCGCTGTCGCGCGAAGCGATCACCGTGCTCAAGCGCTTCCTGTCGATATCGGGCAGCCCCGACGATTCCATCGCCGCGCTGCGCGCGCTCACCAATGATGCCAAGCTCGACCTTGCCGCGGCCATCGACCAGTTCGAAAGCCGGGTCGGCTTCATGGCCGCGCGCGGCATCGACGTGAAGCAGGCGCGCTTCTCGACCGCGTTCGGACGCGGCCTCGACTATTACACCGGCTTCGAATTCGAGCTGCATCACCGCGGCAACGGCGCCGAGCCGCTGGTCGCCGGCGGCCGCTATGACGGGCTGATGACCCAGCTCGGATCGTCTGAACCCATTCCCGCGGTCGGCTTCTCGGTCTGGGTGGATGCGCTGACCAGGATCGGCCGCAAGGTGGGAGCTTAAGTCATGAGCGCGCCATTCGTTCTGGCCGTTCCCTCCAAGGGCCGCCTGCAGGAGAACACCGAAGCCTTCTTTGCCCGCGCGGGCCTGAAGCTGTCGAAGGCCGGCGGCGCGCGCGACTACCGCGGCACCATCGCCGGCCTCGACAATGTCGAGGTCGCCTATCTCTCGGCGAGCGAGATCGCATCGCAAGTGTCGCGGGGCGTCGCGCATCTCGGCGTCACCGGCGAAGACCTGGTGCGCGAGAACATCGCCGATGCCGACAACCGCGTGTCGCTGATCGACGGGCTCGGCTTCGGCTATGCCGACGTCGTCGTCGCGGTGCCGCAGGCCTGGATCGACGTCCGCACCATGGCCGATCTCGACGACGTCACCACCGGCTTCCGCGAGCAGCATCACATGCGGATGCGGGTCGCGACCAAGTTCGTCAATCTCACCCGGGCGTTCTTCCAGACCCACGGCATCACCGATTACCGCATCGTCGAAAGCGCAGGCGCGACCGAAGGCGCACCTGCGGCCGGCAGCGCCGAGCTGATCGTCGACATCACGACGACCGGCGCGACGCTTGCCGCCAACGGCCTGCGGGTGCTCGACGACGGTATGATCCTGCGCAGCCAGGCCAATCTCGTGGCGTCGAAGGACGCGGACTGGTCGCCGCAGGCCCGCGAGACGGCGCGCGTGATCCTCGATCACATCGCGGCACGGGCGCGGGCCAACAAATACCGCGAGGTCCGCACCCGCTTCCGGCAATGCGACGCCGCCCTGCTCGGCGAGGCCCACAGCCGGTTCGGCGTCGAGGCCCCGTTCGGCGGACCGACCTCGTCAGGCATGCTGACGTTGCACTGCCCACCGGGGCAGCTCTATGCACTGGCGAGCTTCCTGCGCGAGCATGGCGCCGAGACCGTCTCGGTGGTCTCGCTCGATTACGTGTTCGACCGCGAGAACCCGCTGTTCGCAAAGCTCGAAGCGTTCCTGCGGCGGTGAGCCCAGGTCCGCTCGGCTTTTTCGTTCAGCTTTGCGACAGCAAACGGCAGCTACCATATGCTGTTGAGATGACTTAGACCGCCTCTGGAACCTCGACCGATGACGCTGGGCTCTGACGTATCAGGCATGACGACCAATGCGGCCAGCGCCGCCGCGAAGGGACTGTCGATCGTCGTCCCCGTCTTCAACGAGGCGGCCGGCCTCGGCGCCCTGCATCAGCGCGTCTGCGATCTCGCAAGAGTTTTGCGGGAGCGCTACCGGCTGTCTTGCGAGATCGTCTATGTCGACGACGGCAGCAAGGATGCGACGCTGGCCATCGCACGCAGCCTGCCGGCAGATGCGATCGACGTCCAGGTGGTGTCGCTCTCGCGCAATTTCGGCAAGGAGGCGGCGTTGATGGCCGGCCTCGACCACGCCCGGCTCGGCGCCGTCATGTTCATGGACGGTGACGGCCAGCATCCGCCGGCCCTGATCGAACAGCTGGTGCGGCACTGGATCGAAGACGGCTATGACGTCGTCTACACCGCCAAGGCGCATCGCGACAACGAGACCTTCCTGCGCCGCGTCGCCGTGCACGGCTTCTATGCGCTGATCAATTGGGGCGCACGCCAGAAGATTCCCGAGGACGCCGGCGATTTCCGCCTGCTCTCCCCGCGCGCGGTCGCAGCCCTCAGGCAATTGCCCGAGCGCAACCGCTTCTTCAAAGGCCTCGCCAGCTGGATCGGATTCCGCCAGATCCGCGTCGATTACGAGCCCGCGGCGCGCTCCCATGGCGTCACCACCTTCAACGCCGCAAGCCTGCTCGGCCTGTCGATCGAGGGCCTGACCTCGTTTTCGGTGGCGCCCCTGCGCTTCGCCAGCCTGCTCGGCGTCATCCTCGCCGGAGGCGCCTTCCTGTTCGGCCTGTCGATCCTCTGGGAGGTGCTCACGACCGGCAAGCAGGTGCCCGGCTATCCCTCGCTCGTGATCGGCCTGATGACGATCGGCGGCGTGCAGCTCATCATGATCGGCATCGTCGGCGAATATATCGGCAAGATCCTCTCCGAGCTGAAGGCGCGCCCGATCTACTTCGTCGCCGAGCACAGCGAGAAGCGCTTCGAAACCGACAAGGCTGACGACGCCGCGAAGAGGACGGCGGCCGAATGAGCGAGGCCGCGGACCTGCGGCGGATCTGGCTCTGCGCCGACGATTACGGCATCAGCCCGGGCGTCAACCGCGCCATCCGCGACCTGATCGAACGCGGCCGCCTCAACGCCACCTCGGTGATGATGGTGGGCCCGGCGATCGAACGCAGCGAGATCGAAGCGCTCCAGGCGTCCGCGGCAGCGAGCCCGCGCTGCGCGATCGGATTGCACGTGACGCTGTCGGCGCCGTTCCGCCCCCTCACCATACATTTCCGTCCGCTCGACGGCGACATGTTCATGCCGTTTCCGAAGCTGCTGCGCGCGGGCGTCTTGCGGCGGCTCGATCGCGAATTCTTCCGCAACGAGGTGAAGGCGCAGCTCGCCGCCTTCACGGAGGCGTTCGGCCGCGCGCCCGATTTCGTCGACGGCCACCAGCATGTGCAGCTTTATCCGCAGGTGCGCGACGGCTTCGTCGATGCTGTCGTAGATGGCGCGCCGAACGCCTGGGTGCGCCAGGGCGGCCGCGACCTGCCGCTCAAGCAGCGGCTGGCCTCTCCCAAGGCCCTGGTGCTCGATGTGCTCAGCACGCAATTCCGCCGCCGCGCCGGCAGCGCCGGTCTGAGCTTCAATCCCGGCTTCGCCGGCGCCTATGACTTCGCGCGGGCGACCGATTTCGGCGAGCTGATGCGGCAGTTCCTGGAAGGTCTGCCGGATGGCGGCCTCGTGATGTGCCATCCCGGCTTCGTCGACGACGTCCTCGCCGGACTCGATCCGATGACGGATGTCCGCGAACGCGAGCAGGCCTATCTCGCGAGCGACGCCTTCCCGCGTCTGCTGGCGGACAGTGGCGCCACGCTGAGGTGACAAAGGCGGACAGCAAGCCGCAGAGGCAGCTTGTCGCATACCGAAATTTAATCCGGCCGGCACTGTTGGGGCCACAATGGAACCCTACATCTGCCTCGCGCTTGTTTTGCGCGAGGGAGATTGATCATGACGCCGCAGGAACGCCAGCTCGTCGACGACCTGTTCGACCGGCTTTCGAAACTGGAAAATGCACCGCGCGATCCCGACGCGATCGCCGCGATCTCCGACGGGCTGCGCAAGGCGCCCGGCGCGGTCTATGCGCTGGTCCAGACCACGTTGTTGCAGGACGAGGCGTTGAAGCGCGCCCATAACCGCATCCAGGAGCTGGAGGCGGCCCATGCACCCGAGCAGGCACAGTCCGGCGGCTTCCTCGACACCATGCGTGACACGCTGTTCGGCGGAGGCCCCTCGCGCGGCTCGGTTCCGAACGTGCCGCCGCGTGAGCAGCGGCCTGTCTGGAACACCGGCGGAGCAATGCAGCAGGGCCAGCCGGGTTACGGCGCACCGCCGCCTTATGGACAGGCCTACGGCCAAGGTCCGGGCCAGGGTTATGGCGCTCCGCCCGTCGGCGGTGGCGGCGGCTCGTTCCTCGGCACGGCGGCGGCGGCCGCGGCCGGCGTCGTCGGCGGCTCGCTGTTGCTCTCCAGCATCCGCGGCATGATGGGCGGATCGCACCAGCAAGGTTTCGGCGATAGCGCTGCGCTCGGTGACCGCGGCGCTGGTGGAAGCCCCTGGGGCGGCAGCGACCAGTCCGGCGGCTCGCTCGCGCGCGATGCCGGTCTCGACGACATCGGCTCGAACCGCGAGTCCCGCCAGGGCTTCTTCGACCAGGCGTCGAACGATCGGAGCAATGACAACAACGATCAGAACTACGACAACGGCGACGGCAATATGGACATGGCCGACGACAGCGATTTCGGCGGCGACGACGATGGCGGCAGCGATTACGCGTAAGTCGCGGTTCTTTTAAAAAACAACGGCCGCTGATGAGGCGGCCGTTTTCATTTCGAGCGTCTTACTCAGGGTTCACATCACCACGACCTTGGTGCCGACATTGACACGGCCATAGAGGTCGATGACGTCCTCGTTGCGCATGCGGATGCAGCCGGAGGAAACGTTGGTGCCGATGGTCCAGGGCTCGTTGGAGCCGTGGATGCGATAGAGCGTCGAGCCCAGATACATCGCGCGGGCGCCGAGCGGGTTCTCGGGGCCGCCTTCCATGTGCCGGGGCAAATCGGGGCGACGGGCGATCATCTCCGCCGGCGGCGTCCAGTCCGGCCATTCGCGCTTGGCCGTGATCGACTTCACGCCTGACCAGGTGAAACCGGGGCGCCCGACACCGATGCCGTAGCGCATCGCCCGGCCGTTACCCTCGACGAGATAGAGGAACTTGTTCGGGGTATCGACCACGATCGTGCCGGGAGTTTCCTTGCCGCTATAGTCAACGAGTTGTTTCTCGAATTTCGGATCGAACTGACGCTGCCGCGGATCGACCGCATCCTGCTGCAGTCCGCCTTGCTGATATCCGCCTTGCTGATATCCGCCCTGCATCTGCAGCTCGCCCATCGGCGGCAGACGGCGCTGATCGTAATAACCCGGCTGCTGCTGATACACCGGCCGCTCGGGCGCGTAGGCCGGACCGCGGCCGGGACCATCACCGAACAGGAACTCGATGAAGCCGCCGCCCATGTTGGCATTGGAGGCGACGCGCACCGGTGCCGGCGGCACCTGCGGCGCATAGAGCACCGCGGGCGGATCGTTCGGCACGGTGTTGTCGAAGGCGCTGGCGTCGTTCGCGCCGGCAATGAAGGTGCAAGCGCTGGCGAGCAGCGCGACAGGCATTTTCTTGAACATCGACGTACTCTGTACTGTTTCGTCTAGATCACATGCGTCGTGGAAGGCGCCTGGCTGATCCGCCGCCGCGACGTGGTCAATAAAAAGCAAAAGCCGTTTTGTTTGGTAAACGGAACGCGGGTTTGGATTCACCACGTCGTCAGGCGCACGGCAATTTGGCGATCAGCGTTTATTTTCGATGAACGCGGCGCGGCCATGGTTAATCGCTTCTTTGCACGGCGTCGCGCGAGCCCGCACAACAGTTCCTGCTGTGAACTTCGTGTTAAATCGCTTCTGCCTACAAAGACGCGTGAGTGAGGTGGGGGGAGTATCCTGATGGCTGTTCACCGCAAACGTTTTCGCGTTGAGGATATCGCTGGTGGCGAGATGCCGATTTTGGACGTAACTGAAGAGGCAATCCCGATGCATAGCGAGATCATGGCCGAGCTACGTGCGATCCGCGCCCAGATGGCGAAGGGCGTCGTAGCGGCACCGCTGTCCGGCAGCGCGGCCATGGCGGCGATCGATGCCTCCACCGCCCACGAGCTTTCCGAAGCCCGCACCATGCTCGAAACCTATCGGGCGCAGATCGAACAGTGCGAGAAGCTGAAGGTCGAGCTCGACCTCATTCACGACGCCATCGATCGCACCAAACGCGAGATCGCGACGCTGCACGGCAAGAGCTTCGACGGCGGCGAGATGGCCAAGGTCAATGGCGAGCTCGGCGCGGTGGTCGGCGGTACCGAGCAGGCGACCCAGCAGATCCTCGAAGCCGCGGAATCGATCGACCAGGCCGCCAGCGCGATGTCCAAAGTGGATTCGATCGACCAGCAGAAGCGGCTCGCCGACGACATCCAGGAACGCGTCATCTCGATCTTCGAAGCCTGCAACTTCCAGGACCTGACCGGCCAGCGCATCAGCAAGGTCATGACCACGATGAAGTTCATCGAGCAGCATATCAATGCGATGATGGACATCTGGGGCGGCGTCGACGCCATCAAGTCGCATGTGCCGGCCCCAGTCGACAATCGCACCGAGGACGAAAAGCTCCTCAACGGTCCGAAGCTCTCCGGCGACGTCGGCCACGCCTCGCAGGACGACATCGACGCGCTGTTCGACTGAGCGGACGGGATACGGAAAAGCGAAACGCCGGCCCTGGGGGCTGGCGTTTTTGCTTTTGGATCCACCATCTCCGCTGTCATCGTCCGCGAAGGCGGACGATCCAGTATTCCAGAGACAGCAATGATTGAGCCGAGAGGCCGCGGCGCACTGGATGCCCCGCCTGCGCGGGGCATGACGGCGGAGCGAGTGCTACGCCCTCGGCGCGCAGCGGACGTAGACCATGTTGCCGTAGCGGGTGGCGGCGTCCTTGTCGATGAAGCGGGTGATCAGGACGCGGCCGTCGAAGGAGACGATTTCGCGGTCCTGCTCGCCGGGGGTCGGGCCCGCCGGTCCGATGTAGTTCTTGCCGCTCGGCGAGCCCTTCAGCCGCAGCTCCTGCGGCGTCGCCTGGTCGGCCAGATGCATAATCACGCCGCCGGAGGAACCGGCGGTGATCACGTAAGGGTTCTTGCACTGGGCCCGGGCGGCCGCCTCGGTGCGGGCGCGGTCGGCCGGGTTCTGGAACGAGGCCAGGCCCCAGCGGCCCACGATCTCGTCGGCGCGAATGGTCGCAGGCATTTCGGGAGCAACGCCCGGCTCGGCGTCGGGCGGCGGCGAGGACGACGAGAAGGACGGCAGGCTCATGCCGCCGCCGCAGGCGCCCAGCAGCAGCGCCAGACAAGAGGCGGCCGCCAGATTGGCAACCGTGCGCGCGTGAGCTGAACTGATCATGGCATTCCCCCGGACAAAACCATGGCCGCACCCCTCCCGCAGCCAAGCGCAAAAAAGCTGCCGGAGCAATGACGTCCTTTGATACGTCTGTGCCCCGAACAAGTTTCCAATGCCAACATCCTATATCCGCCTCAACAACCGCTTAACCACCTTTGCTTGACAGGATCGCGGCCAAGCCATATTTCCGGGCCCACTATTAGCACTCGGAAAGCCCGATTGCTAAGCGCGCCGTTCGATCCTCGGGATAGGGGCCGGACGGAAGTGCCGCCCCACCCACTTCCACACCTTCCGAAGCGAGCCTCCAAAGGGAAACGTCATGGCTAAATCCAAATTTCGTCCGCTGCATGACCGTGTCGTGGTCAAACGTATCGACGCCGAGGAAAAGACCAAGGGCGGCATCATCATTCCCGACACCGCCAAGGAAAAGCCGTCCCAGGGCGAAATCGTCGCCGTCGGCCCCGGCGGCCGTGACGAGGCCGGCAAGCTGGTCCCCATCGACCTCAAGGTCGGCGACCGCGTGCTGTTCGGCAAGTGGTCGGGCACCGAGGTCAAGATCGACAACGAAGACCTCCTGATCATGAAGGAGTCGGACATCATGGGCGTTCTGGCCTAAGGCCATCCGCCTGAACAGCCGCTGAATGTGATGCCCGGATCCAGGCGGTCCGGGCATCCATCATTCCGCCCGACAGCACAAAACAAGACACATCACGAAACACGAGGGACTGCAGACATGGCTGCCAAAGACGTCAAGTTTTCCGGAGACGCACGCGATCGCATGCTGCGCGGCGTCGACATTCTCGCCAACGCCGTCAAGGTGACGCTCGGCCCGAAGGGCCGCAACGTCGTCATCGAGAAATCGTTCGGCGCTCCCCGCATCACCAAGGACGGCGTCACCGTCGCCAAGGAGATCGAGCTCGAGGACAAGTTCGAGAACATGGGCGCCCAGATGGTGCGTGAGGTCGCCTCCAAGACCAACGACCTCGCCGGCGACGGCACCACCACCGCGACCGTGCTGGCCCAGGCCATCGTGCGCGAGGGCGCCAAGGCGGTTGCTGCCGGCATGAATCCGATGGACCTCAAGCGCGGCATCGACAGCGCCGTGGCAGCCGTCATCAAGGACATCGAGAAGCGCGCCAAGCCGGTCGCCGCCTCCTCCGAGGTCGCCCAGGTCGGCACCATCTCGGCCAATGGCGATGCCGCCATCGGCAAGATGATCGCCCAGGCGATGCAGAAGGTCGGCAACGAGGGCGTCATCACCGTCGAAGAGAACAAGTCGCTCGACACCGAAGTCGACATCGTCGAGGGCATGAAGTTCGACCGCGGCTATCTCAGCCCCTACTTCGTCACCAACCCCGAGAAGATGACCGCCGAGCTCGAGGACGCCTACATCCTCCTGCACGAGAAGAAGCTCTCGGGCCTGCAGGCCATGCTGCCGGTGCTGGAAGCCGTGGTGCAGTCGGGCAAGCCGCTCGTCATCATCGCCGAGGACGTCGAGGGCGAGGCGCTGGCCACCCTGGTCGTCAACCGGCTCCGTGGCGGCCTGAAGGTGGCCGCGGTGAAGGCGCCGGGCTTCGGCGATCGCCGCAAGGCCATGCTCGAGGATCTCGCGATCCTCACCGGCGGCCAGCTCATCTCCGAAGACCTCGGCATGAAGCTCGAGAACGTCACGGTCAAGATGCTGGGCCGCGCCGGCAAGGTCGTGATCGACAAGGAGAACACCACGATCGTCAAGGGTGCCGGCAAGAAGCCGGAGATCGAGGCCCGCGTCGGCCAGATCAAGGCCCAGATCGAGGAGACCACCTCGGACTACGACCGCGAGAAGCTCCAGGAGCGCCTCGCCAAGCTCGCGGGCGGCGTCGCGGTGATCCGCGTCGGCGGCGCGACCGAGATCGAGGTCAAGGAGAAGAAGGACCGCGTCGAGGACGCGCTCAACGCCACCCGGGCCGCGGTGCAGGAAGGCATCGTCCCCGGCGGCGGCGTCGCGCTGCTCCGCGCCAAGAAGGCGGTCGGCCGTCTTAGCAACGCCAATGCCGACGTCCAGGCCGGCATCAACATCGTGCTGAAAGCGCTGGAAGCTCCGATCCGCCAGATCTCCGAGAACGCCGGCGTGGAAGGCTCGATCGTGGTCGGCAAGATCCTGGAGAACAAGTCGGAGACCTTCGGCTTCGACGCCCAGAACGAGGACTATGTCGACATGGTCGAGAAGGGCATCATCGACCCCGCCAAGGTGGTGCGCACCGCGCTGCAGGACGCCGCCTCGATCGCCGGCCTGCTGGTGACCACCGAGGCCATGGTCGCCGAGTCGCCGAAGAAGGAAGCCGCGCCCGCCATGCCCGCTGGCGGCGGTATGGGCGGCTTCTGAGGCCGACTTCACCTGACACGATTGCGAAGGCCGCCTCCGGGCGGCCTTCTTTTTGGGAACGATGGGTACCGCTTTCCAATTCAATCCACGGCCAAAAACCACTACGGTGGCGCCGATTCTATTGTTTGAGCATGATCTTTTCGGAAAAACGCTTCTCACTTTTCCGGATCATGCTCGTTGCTCGAGGATGTCGTCGATGCGCGCGCTTCTGGTTTGTTCGACAGCCCTGTTGGCAGTTCTGCTGGCAGTTTCACCGGAGGTCGCCTCCGCCCAGATGAAGCTGTCGCCCAAGGCCACGGCGCCCGGTGGCGTGGAGACGCGCTATTTCACCTCGATCGACGGGTTGATGGACGGCAATGCCGACGTGATCCTGAAGGAGACGCGCCAGGGCAAGACGGTCACGGCGGCGGTACTCGACGTCTGTTACCCCATCGCGAAGAATTCCGACCGCAAGGACCGCTTCGTCGTCAATCTTCAGGTCGCGGGCCAGAACCTGACCGGCACCACGCAGAGTGTCGGTGAGAAGGCCCCCGTCAGCGTCAAGCTGCTGCGCAAGCAGAGCGGCGACACCTTCGAGTTTCGCGGCCAGATCAGCATCGGCCAAGTGGTGACCGAGGTCACCTCGCCCGATAATTCCGATCTCAGCGAGAAGGAATTTCAGGACAATCAGACCTCCGACGACGGCATCACGCCGCAGCCGAAGGATTTCACCGACGTCTCGCCGGAGGCGATTGCGGTCAAGGTCAAGCTCGACGCTGCAACCGACTTCCTGAAGAGCCTGAAGGGCCAGGACGTCGAGGTGACGCTGGCGAGCCTCAATGTCGGCTGCGATGCGCTGCGCGCAGGCGAGCAGACCATCAACATGTCGGTCGATCCCGAGCGCGCCGGCGCGCTGCTGGCGAAGTTCAAGGCGACGCCAGGCGTCACCGCCGCTGGCTGGACCGCCGGGATGACCGAGATGGACCGCACGATCCGCTTTCCCGCGGCCGAGTGGCGCGAGGGGGACAAGATCAACCGCAACAAGCTCGCGAGCACTGTTGCGAACGTCCTGAGCCGGACGCTCGCGGCAAAGCCGGTCTCGCAAAGCTTCAACCCCGCCACCGGCAAGCTCAAGCTGGTGTTCAAGCGGCCGAACCAGGATTTTCCCGCGCTCGAGCTGACCGACACGATCGAGGTCGCAGGCCTTGTCTCGCCGGACAAGCCGGGCACCACCGACAAGCTCATGCTCTGGATCGGCAGCCCCGCGACGACGACCGCCGACGAGAGCAGCGGGTCTAAGCTCAATCTCTCCGACGACGCCTCGGTGGACGAGGAAGGCGAGCAGCCCGACGACAACGGTTCGATCGAGGCGCTCGCCAAGGAGCTCAGGGGCCAGCGCTGGGACGCCGACAAGTCGGTGTGGAAGTGATACAACACGCACACCACCCTTGGTCATCGCCCGCGAAGGCGGGCGATCCAGTACTCCGAGATGGTTGTGATTGGATCGATGGGGCTGCGGCGTACTGGATTCCCCGCCTGCGCGGGGAATGACAGATCCCTAATTCCCCGTCGTCCTGAAGCGCAGCGACTTCGGGCCGATCAGCGTCAGCACGTCGCCCTGGCGCTTCCAGGTCTCGACGCTGGAGAGCGCCGCGACGAGCTCGTCGTCTGCCTGGGCTCTCGCCGGCGGGCAGGAGCGATCCTGGATCTGCCCGGGCACGAAGATCACGGTGTTGCCGGCGACCGAGAACTGGCCCTTGCCGCCCTTGCACCAGAGCTCCAGCAAGACCTCGCCATGGTCGCCGATCTCGATGTTCGGAATCCGCTTGGAGCCTGCTTGCGGCAACGCTTCCAGCGTCATCTCGGTGCCGAACGGAAAACCGTCCTCGGCACGCGCGAGCGTGGACATCGCGAGCATTGCAACCGCCGCACACACCATCTGCTTGAGCGAAACCATGAGACCTCTCGTCCGACCCGATTTGCGGCACCTTCTATAAGACGGCGGCCCCATTGAGAAGGTTCGCCCGCACGCAAAAATCCCCGCGGGGGCGAACCTCGCGGGGATTTGTCGAAGCCGGACGTGGCCCGTTACTTCAGGACCAGCGCCGTGAACGGATAGACATAGGCCTGCAACGTCACGAGCACACCGACGAGGCAGGCCAGCACGATCGAGTGCCAGAACACGAAACGCAGGATCGTGCCCTCGTGGCCGTACCAGTTGGTGGCGGTGGAGGCGACCACGATCGACTGCGCGTCGATCATCTTGCCCATGACGCCGCCGGACGAGTTCGCCGCCGCCATCAGCACCGGCGACAGGCCGAGCTGCTCGGAGGTGATCTTCTGCAGGTTTCCGAACAGCACGTTGGACGCCGTGTCCGATCCCGTCAGCGCGACGCCGAGCCAGCCGAGCAGCGTGCCGAAGAAGGGATAGAGCACGCCGGTTGCGGCGAACGCCAGACCCAGCGTCGCATCGACGCCGGAGAGCCGCGTCAAGGTGCCGATCGCGAGCATCGCGGAGATCGTGATCAGCGAGATCGCGCACAGGCGGATGGTGCGGCCGTATTCCGTCAAGAGCCGGCCGGGACCGACGCCCATCAGGACACCGGAGATGATCGCCGCGATCAGCATGCCGGTGCCGGTGAACGACAGATAGGTGAAGCCGAACACCGCGCTCTCTTTGGTCGGCCCCGGCGCCACCGGCGGCATCTTGTTGATCATCTGATGCAGCTCGGGCACGGGGTAGTTCCAGACGAAGATCGAGTTCGCCCAGGTCTTGAAGGCGCCGTTGCCCCAGATCAGCATCACGATGCAGACGATGATCCACGGCAGCAGCGCGCTGAACAGCTCGCTCTGCGTCAGGGGCGTCTTGTCGAGCGGCTTCGCCGCCGCCATGGTGGCCGCCGATTCATCGCGGCCGCGGAGCGCCGGCGACAGCCAGAGCTGCCTGGGCTGCCAGACCTTCAGGAACAGGATCAACGCGCCCATCGAGATCAGCGACGCGCCGATGTCGACGATCCAGGGATTGATGTAGTTGGAGATCACGAATTGCGGGACCGCGAACGAGATGCCCGTGACCAGGATCGCCGGCCACACGTCCTTCATGCCCTTCCAGCCCGCGAAGGCCCACACCACCCAGAACGGCACGATCAGCGAGAAGAAAGGCAATTGCCGGCCGACCATCGCGCCGAGAATGTAGGGATCGAGCCCGGTGACCGAGGCGAGACCCTGGATCGGCGTGCCCAGCGCGCCATAGGCGACCGGCGCGGTGTTCGCGATCAGGGACAGACCCGAGGCCGCCAGCGGCGAGAAGCCGAGGCCGATCAGAACGGCGCCGGTGATCGCGACCGGCGTGCCGAAGCCCGAGGCGCCCTCGAAGAACGCGCCGAAGGAGAATGCGATCAGCAGCAATTGCAGCCGCCGGTCCTCGGTGACGCCGCCGATGGCGCGCTTGAGCAATTCGAAGCGTCCCGTGCTCACCGTCACCTGGTAAAGGAAGATGACGTTGAGCACGATCCAGCCGATGGGGAAGAAGCCGGTGACGATGCCCAGCACCGAGGCCCGGATCGACATGTTGGCCGGCATGGTGAAGACGAAGATCGTGATCAGATTGGCCACGATCACGGCGATGATCGCCGCGATATGCGCCTGGACGCGGCCGCTCGCGATCAGGACCAGCAGCGTGACGACCGGCACCGCTGCCGCAATCGTCGACAGCACCGGGCTGTGCAAGGGATCATAGATTTGATTCCACATGGTCTTCCTCCCCCACGCATGTTTGCGGCAGGCGGCCCGCGTGGAGAGCCGAACCTGCTTGACGCTGAAGCGATAACCCCCGAGCTGGACGCGAATTCCTCGCGACTGTGGCGGTTCCCATCCGCTCACAAGGTCGCGAAATCCCGGAGCACCCCTACTCCGCGCCGTCGAGCACCATGCTAGGGTTGCCGGGTGCGACAAGACAACGCAAATTGCAGACCTTGCGACTTTAGTCTAAGCGCGCCGCTTTTCGCCATGGCTTCAAGTCCTTGGCTCCGGGCACTTGTCCACATTCCCCCGAGGAGACCCGCTCTGTGAAGAACATCAGCGCCACGCTCGCGATCGTCTGGCGAATCGCCGTCCCTTACTTCCGGTCGGAGGACAAATGGGCCGGCCGCGGCCTGCTCGCCGTCGTCGTCGCCATGGAGCTGGTCCTGGTCGCGATCAACGTGCTGCTCAATCAATGGCAGAACCGGTTCTACAGCGCGCTGCAAGCCTACGACCTGCCCGAGTTCATCAAGGAGGTCTGGATCTTCCTCGGCCTTGCCTTCACCTTCGTCGCGCTCGCCGTCTACAAGCTCTATTTGAACCAGTGGCTGCAGATCCGCTGGCGGCAATGGCTGACGCAACATTATCTCGGCGAATGGCTGGACGGCGCCACCCATTACCGCATGCAGCTCAAGGGCGACGCCGCCGACAATCCGGACCAGCGCATCACCGAGGACGTCAAGACCTTCGTCGAGCAGACGCTGACCATCGGCCTTGGCCTTCTGTCCTCGGTCGTGACGCTGGCCTCCTTCGTCGTCATCCTCTGGGGCCTGTCCTACAAAGCCCCCTTGTACATTTACGGCACCGATATCGTCGTCCCCGGTTTTCTGGTCTGGGCCGCAGTGGCTTATGCGATCGCCGGTACCGCGCTGACGCACTGGATCGGCGCCCCGCTCATCAATCTGAACTTCGAGCAGCAGCGCTTCGAGGCCGATTTCCGCTTCAACCTGATCCGCGTCCGTGAGAACTCCGAACAGATCGCCCTTCTGAAAGGCGAGAACGCCGAGCGCGGGCGTCTGCTGCAGCGCTTCGGCTTCGTCATCGGCAATTGGTACGACATCATGAGCCGGACCAAGCGCCTGACCGCCTTCACGGCCAGCTACAGCCAGGCTGCCACGTTATTTCCCTATGTCATGGTGGCGCCCGCCTATTTCGCCAAGCGCATCCAGCTCGGCGACATGATACAGACCGGCTCGGCGTTCGGCAGCGTGCTGGACGCGCTGTCCTTCTTCGTCACCGCCTATCGCTCGCTCGCCGAGTGGCGTTCCGTGATTGCCCGCCTCGACGGCTTCGAGATGTCGGTCAGTTCGGCAGCCCACGGCGCGGCGCTTGAGCCGACCATCGACGTCGCGCCATCGCAGGGCAAGGCGATCGCGCTTGAGCAATTGCTGGTCAAGCTGCCGAACGGCACGCCTCTGGTCGCAGCCGACGGCTTCACGATCCAGCCTTCGGAGCGGGTGCTGGTGACCGGCCCCTCCGGTTCCGGCAAGTCGACACTGTTCCGGGCCATGGCCGGCATCTGGCCGTTCGGCACCGGAGCGATCGCCATTCCTGAGAAGGCAAAGCTGATGATGCTGCCGCAGCGGCCGTATTTCCCGATTGGCCCGCTCGGCGACGCCGTCATCTACCCGGCCGGGCACGGCTCCATCCCGCCCGAGAATATCCGCGACGCCCTGGTTGCGGTCGGCATGCCCCGACTGGCGGAGCGGCTCGACGAGGACGGTCACTGGAACAGGACATTGTCGCTCGGCGAGCAGCAACGCCTTGGGCTCGCCCGCGCGCTGCTGCATGGGCCGGACTATCTCTTCCTCGACGAGGCGACCGCCTCGCTGGACGAGCCGTCCGAGGACCGGCTCTATCGGCTGCTGACGGAGAAACTGCCACAGGCCACCATCGTCTCGATCGGCCACCGCTCGACGCTGGACGCCTTCCATACCCGCAAGGTGGCGTTGGTGCAGGACGACGAGATCCACGTCCTCGGCAAGGCCGGCGAGCCGGCCCGGGAGCCGAGCGCGGCGCGGTAAGCACCCGCTCTCAAAAACAGAAGGGCGGCAGATTGCTCTGCCGCCCTGGTAGATGGTCTCGGGACGAAACTTACTTCAGGTTCGTCATCGCCGTCAGGTCGAAAGACAGCTTGGCAATGCCGGTCGCACCGCACCACTTGGAGCCGACGCCCGACGGATTGATGCTGCTGAAGCTGCCGCTGAAGGTGGCGGTGTTGTCGCTGGTGAAGGCGTTGCAGTTCGCCTTCGAAAGATCGGTGTCGGAGTAGCGAAGATCCAGCGTCGCGACCTTGTAGGTGAAGCCGACGCCGATGTTCCAGGTGTTGTAGTCGGCGTATTTGATGCCGTTCGGGAACGGACCGCCACCCAGCGGGCTGGCGATGCCGGTGCCGTAGAAGGAATCGGAGGTACCGAACCACTGACGGCCGAATTCACCCGACACGTACATGCCGACGCCGCTCGCGCCGAAGGTCGTGCTCGGCGCGGTCCACTTGGCGGTGACCGAGGTGTAGTTGCCCCAAGCGCCGGTGTTGAGGAAGTTCGGCGAATAGTACTCGTTGAGGCCGACACTCCAGTTGTCGTTGATGGTGTAATTCACCTTGCCGTAGACTTCGAAGAAGCTGACGTCCTTCTTCATGACGTTGCCGTTCACCAGGGCGTTGGTGGCGCACTCTGCGCTGAGCGCGTTGCCAGCGGTGTCGACGGGCGCGCCGTAATAGCAGGTCCCACCCGGATACAGGTAACCCCAGACGCCGATATCGAAGGCGAAGGCGCCGAAGGTCGGGCGGATACCGCCGTAGATGTCGATCTCGGCCGCGGCGCGGTTCGGGAAGGAGATGCTCTCACCGGCCACGCCGATATAGAGCTGGAAGTCCTTGGTGACGTTGTAGCGCGGCTCGAAATAGGCAGCGACCGACGGCTTGTGGTTCGACTGGGTGATACCGCGGAAGACGTAGTCGTTCATGATCGCGGCGCCGAAGGCGACATCCCACGGATCGAAAGCAACCACCGGCGGGGCCTTCTTGGCCTTCACCGCCATGTCTGCCGCGAAAGCCGAACCCGTCGTCACCATTGCCAGCGCCGTTGCCAACAAAGCTACTTTCTTCATTTCGATCCCCATCACCAGTTCTTACCCAGTCGGATCCCGGAAGCCCCCCGGGGCGAACGACCCGCGCAAAATCGCGTTACCGCGACAATTTGGATTGAGGGATGTGGGCCGTGAAGCAAAAATCACGGGCATCTGCCGACTTTTTGGGCGTTTTGGCGATTCCACGAAAGGTTGTCGGGCTGTGTGTCTTCTCGATCACATTATATGCCTTCCAAAATGCACGGAGGGACCGTGCAAGTACGGGGAAGGCAGCCAGCCGTGGCAGCCGGGCTACGAATCAGCCACGCAACGGAAAGGGCGACTTCCGGGGGTAACCCGTGGCGATGCAAAAAGGCCGCAGCGTCACCGCAGCGGCCCTCCCGTTGGCGATCGGCGTCGCTGACTGGGACCTAGCTCTGCCCCTCTGCCGGCGCCGCTTCCGCAGAAGACGAAGGCATCGCCCAACTTGTCTCGGCTGCCGGCTCGGGAGCGGGAGCCGGAGCAGGCGGCGGTGCTGACGGCTTCGGCGCGGGAGCTGCCTTCGCCTTCTTCGGTGCCGCCTTCGTCGGTGCAGCCGGCCTGGCGGCTTTCTTCACGGCCTTCTTGGCGGCCTTCTTGGCCGACTTCTTCGGAGCCTTCTTGGCGGCCTTCTTCCCAGCCTTCTTGGAGGCAGCCTTCTTCGATTTCTTGGCAGATTTCTTGGTAGATTTTTTGGCAGACTTCTTCGCGGACTTCTTGGCTGCCTTCTTTGCGGTCTTCTTCGCCGCTACAATCTTCTTGGCCTTTTTGGCCTTCTTGCTTTTCTTCTTCTTCGCTTTCGCCATCGTGGTCCTCCTGTTGCCGCCGAACAATGGTCGATCGGGCGTCTTCAGTCGTCACCCCGGGAGGAAAGTTCAGGCCCTGAAAGCTCAACCTTGCGCGTTCAGTGCCGGCCGCGACCCGCCCGTAGCCCAATCGAGAAGCTCAATCGTGTGTACGACCGGAACTGACGTGCCACTGGCTATCTGCACCATGCAGCCGATATTGCCCGCGGCAATCATGTCCGGCTCGACGCTCGCGATGTTGGCGACCTTGCGATCGCGCAACCGGCCCGCAAGCTCGGGTTGGAGAATGTTGTAAGTCCCCGCCGAACCGCAACACAAATGGCTCTCCGGCACATCTTTCACCACGAATCCATTCTTGGAAAGCAATTCTTTCGGAAGGCTCGTGATTTTCTGCCCGTGCTGCAACGAACATGCGGAGTGATAGGCGACGACGATGTTGTCCTGTCGCGCAGGCGATTCCAATCCGAGGCCGGCGACGTATTCGGTGATGTCCTTGGCGAGCGCGGACACCTTCGCCGCGTCGGCCGCAAACGCCTTGTCCTCGCGCAGCAGGTAGCCGTAGTCCTTGATCACGGTGCCGCAGCCGGACGTGGTGACGAGGATGGCGTCGAGCCCCTCGCCTGCCGCTTCCTTTTGCCAGGCGGTGACATTGGCGCGGGCGCGGGCCAGGGCGTCGTGGTCGTTGCCGAGATGATGGGTCAGCGCGCCGCAGCACTGCTCGTCCCTGACCAGGACGACCTCGATGCCGTGGCGGGTGAGGAGGCTGATGGCGGCCTGGTTGATGCGCGGCGCCAGCACCTGCTGGGCGCAGCCCTGGAGCAGCGCGACCCGGCCGCGCTTCTTGCCGCGCGCCGCGAACACGCTGCCCGGCAGGGCGCCCCGCGCGGGCAGGCGCTGAGGGGCCAGCGCCAGCATTGCCTTGATGCGCTGGATCAGGCCGGGCGTAGCCGAGGGTCGCGGCGTCGGCAGGAACACGGCAAGCGGACGGGCCAGCCGCGCCAGCACCATGCTGATGCGAAAACGCTGCGGGTCCGGCAGCACGAAGGCCAGCACCTGACGCAGCAGCCGCTCGGTCAGCGGCCGCTGATAGCGCTGCTCGATCCTGACCCGGGCCTGGTCGACGAGGTGCATGTAGTTCACCCCCGAGGGGCAGGTCGTCATGCAGGCCAGGCACGACAGGCAGCGGTCGACATGCTTGACCACTTCCGCCGTCGGCGCCTGGTCCTTCTCGAGCATCTCCTTGATCAGATAGATGCGGCCGCGCGGGCTATCGAGCTCGTCGCCGAGCAGCACATAGGTCGGACAGGTCGCGGTGCAGAAGCCGCAATGGACGCAGGCGCGCAGGATCTTGTCGGCCTCGGCAATGTCGGGATCGGCGAGCTGCGTCAGGGAGAATTCGGTCTTCATGCCGTGGCGCCCCGCGTCAGCCGCCCCCGGTTGAGGATGGTCTTCGGATCGAAACTGGCGCGGACCCGCTCGCTCAGGGCGGCAACACCCGACGCCTGCGGATGGAACGCATCGACATTGTGCCTGACGTCATCGGCCGCCCGGATCAGCGTAGCGTGCCCGCCGAGCGCATTGGCACGCGCGCGCACCACCGGGCCGTGCGCGTCATCCCTCGGCGGCAACGCGGCCCAGATCAGGCCGCCGCCCCAATCGTAGATCACCTCGCCCCCGGTCTCGCGCGCCAATTGCGTGCCGAGCACCGCACCGGAGGCCGGCGGACACACGATCCGCCAGACCGGCCAGGCGCCGAGCGCGCCGCTGACCGCGAACGGCAGCACGTCGCGGATCGTGGCCCACAGCGCCGCGGAAGCCGCGTCCTCGATCAGCGTCGCGGTGCCAAACGGCGCCAGCAATTCGCGCAGCGAGCCGGCGCGATGGGCGGCGGAGGCCGTGATGCCTTCGAGCCGCAGCATGGTCAGCGCCTCGCCCTGGCCTGCGATGTCGCCGAGCCCCTCGGTCTCGGCCCGGAGCGCCGATTTCGGCAGATGCGCGGCGGCCGAGACGTCGAAGGGCGAGCCGAGCGCCGCGGTCATGGCCTTGTTGGCGATGGCATCGTCGAGGCCGCGCAGCAGCAGCGTCCGCTCCGCCTCGGGCTTCGGCATCACCTTCAGCGTGACCTCGGTCATGACCGACAAAGTGCCCCAGGATCCCGCCAAGAGCTTGCAGAGGTCGTAGCCGGTGACGTTCTTCACCACCTTGCCGCCGGTCTTGAAGCTGTCGCCGAAGCCGGAGACGGCGTGCGCCCCCAAGAGGTGGTCGCGCGCCCCGCCTGCCCTGATCCGGCGCGGACCGGCGAGCCCGGCTGCGATCATGCCGCCGATTGTGCCTGATGGCGGCATGCCGAGCAGCGGCGCCGTGTCCATCGGCTCGAAGGCGAATTGCTGGTTCTTGGCATCGATCAGCGACAGCACGTCGGCCAGCGGCGCGCCGGCCTGGAGGGTGATGATGAGCTCGTTCGGCTCATAGGAGGTGATGGCATTCAGCGCGGAGAGGTCGAGCACCGCGTTGGTTGCCATCGCATGGCCGATGCTGCGCTTGCTGCCATGACCGATGATCTCGAGCGGCTGCTCGTTGGCAATCGCCGCGCGCACCACCTCTTCGACGTCTTTGGCGTCTCTGACTTTAAGCGTATCCACGGTAGAGGCGGTACCCAAGTTCAGAATGAAAAGCAATTCGACGCTTGCAGCGATCGCGTTAGAACCGCGGCAGATCCGGAAACGCGAGCTTGCCGGCATGGACATGCATGCGGCCGAGTTCGGCGCAGCGATGCAGGGTCGGAAATACCTTTCCGGGATTGAGCAGACCCTGCGAATCGAAAGCGCATTTCAGCCGCTGCTGCTGGTTGAGGTCGATCTCGCTGAACATATCGGGCATCAGGTCGCGCTTCTCGATGCCGACGCCGTGCTCGCCGGTGAGCACGCCGCCGAACTCGACGCAGGCGCGCAGGATGTCGGCGCCGAACGCCTCGGCGCGCTCGATCTCGCCGGGCTTGTTGGCATCGTAGAGGATCAACGGGTGCAGATTGCCGTCGCCGGCGTGGAACACGTTGGCACAGCCGAGCTGGTATTTTTCGCCGAGCTCGCGAATGCGCGCCAGCGCCTTCGGCAGCGCGCCGCGGGGAATGGTGCCGTCCATGCAGAGATAATCGGGCGAGATGCGGCCGACCGCCGGAAACGCGGCCTTGCGGCCGGCCCAGAACAGATTGCGCTCGGCCTCGGAATTGGAGATCTGCAGCGTCACCGAGCCGCAGCCTCGCGCGATGGTCTCGACCCGCGTGATCAACTCGTCGACCTCGATCTTGGGGCCGTCGAGCTCGATGATGAGCAGCGCCTCGACGTCGAGCGGGTAGCCGGCATGCACGAAGGCTTCGGCCGCGTGGATCGCGGGCTTGTCCATCATCTCCATGCCGCCGGGGATGATGCCGGCGCCGATGATGCGCGCCACGCATTCGCCGGCCGCCTCGACCTCGGCAAAGCCGACCATCAGCGCGCGCGCCGTCTCCGGCTTCTGCAGGATGCGCACCGTGATCTCGGTGATGACACCGAGCAGGCCTTCGGAGCCGGTGATGACACCCATCAGGTCGTAGCCGGCGTTCTCGCACCCCTTGCCGCCGATGCGCAGGATCTCGCCGCTCATCAGCACGATCTCGCAGCCGAGCACGTTGTTGGTGGTCATGCCGTATTTGAGGCAGTGCACGCCGCCGGAATTTTCCGCGACATTGCCGCCGATCGAGCAGGCGATCTGCGAGGACGGATCGGGCGCGTAGTAGAAGCCGGCATGAGCGACCGCCTGGCTGATGGCGAGGTTGGTGACGCCGGGCTCGGTGACGACGACGCGGTTGTCGAAATCGATCTCGCGGATGCGCTTGAACTTGCCGAGTCCGAGCAGCACGCCGTCTTCCAGCGGCAGGGCCCCGCCTGACAGCGATGTGCCGGAGCCGCGCGGCACCACCTTGATATTCTGCTCTGCACAATATTTCAGGATGAGCGCGACCTGCTCGGTCGTCTCGGGCAGCACCACGACCATCGGCGGCTGCCGATAGGCCGTGAGCCCGTCGGATTCATAGGCCCGCATTTCGGCCGGCGTATCGATCACGCCCTCGCCGGGGACGATTGCGCGCAGCGCGGCAACGATCTCAGCGCGCCGCGCGAGCACGGCCTGGTCGCTCGCGGGCATCATAATGGCCATGACTTATCCTTCCGGCTCACGCCGCATGATCGATTTTGTCTCGGCAAATCAATCACGTCCGCGCCCGTTTGGGTAGGCTATCCGAAAGTCGGATCGACGATCCTTCACCAGTTCGCTCTGGGACAAGTCGGAAATGATGAAACCTGTCATGGTTTGGTGGCTTGTCCAAGCTGAGCAGGCCTGCCAAAACCGGCAGGTCGGGCGATTGCCGATCCGGCAAGAGACCGACCAGGCCAGACCCACCAGGGAAGAGACGAAGAGCATCCGATGACAAAATTGACCTTTGGCGCACTGACGATCCTCACCATGATTGCCACCGCACCCGCCGCGATGGCGCAGGATGTCGCGGCCGGCAAGACATCGTTCAACAAATGCCTGGCCTGCCACGCGATCGGCGAAGGCGCCAAGAACAAGGTCGGCCCCGAGCTCAACGGCCTCAACGGCCGCAAGTCGGGCACCGTCGAAGGCTACAGCTATTCGGACGCGAACAAGAATTCCGGCATCACCTGGAACGAGGCCGTGTTCAAGGAATACATCAAGGACCCCAAGGCCAAGATCCCCGGCACCAAGATGGCGTTCGCCGGCATCAAGAACGAGACCGAGATCAACAATCTCTGGGCCTACGTCTCCCAGTTCGACAAGGACGGGAAGACCAAGCAGTAAGCCCGCAAAAGACAGTCGCTGCAGCTTCGGGCTCTGACCCAATCAGGACCGAAGCTGCAGCTTTTTGTTTTGGCGCCCGCTCTCCATGGCGTCATCGCGATAATCCGGTGCACGTCCCGGCTGCAGTGCCGTAGCGTGAGCAAAGGCGCAAAGCGCCGTGCCCACGATCGCAGCCCGGAGCAGCGTTCACTCGAAAGCGCTCTAATCGGCCGCCGCTTGCGCCGGGACGATTCTTCCGATCAACGCCTCGATCTCCGTCTTCACCAGATCCGGCACCGCGTTCTGCACCATGTGGCCTAGATCGGGCAGCACGATCAGCTTCGCATTCGGCACCATGGCCGCGAACGGGCGGGCGTGGATGGCGGTCCTCACCGTCTTGTCGGGCTCGCCGGCGATGATGGTGACCGGGGCTTTGATCTCGCCATAGCGCGGAGCCTGCGCGGCGACGGCTTGCTTCAGCGTCACCAGATCATAGGCGTTGGCGATGAATTCGCGCGGGCGCAGCAGCAGGGGCGTTGCGGACTCCCGCACGAAACCATCAGGCATCACCTGCGGCAGGAACACGCTGCGCGCACCGGCGTCAGTGAGGAAATACCCGAGCGGCAGAGTGATGGTGTAGGCGAGCAGCGGCCCGATCACCGGCGTCGCGATGATCTCGTTGTAACGGCCGACACCGCCGCGCCAGGGATGGGTGACGGGCGCGAGCATGACGAGGCCCGCGACGCGGGTCGGATGATCGAGCGCCAGCCGCGCGCCGAGCGCGCCGCTCCAGGAATGCACGACGAAGACCGCGCGCGCGATCCCGAGCTTGCCAAGCGCCTCGTCGATCATCCGCGCCTGGACCTGCGGCGTGGAATCCTCGCGCCGCGCGCGCGTGCTCCAGCCATGGCCGGGACGATCCACCAGGATGACGCGATGGGTCCTGGCAAGGAGGTCGCCCAGCGGGCGCCGCATCGCTTCGAGATTGGCACTCGCGCCATGCAGCATCACGATCGGCACCCCCCTATCGCGCGGGCCGATGTCAACGACGTGAAGCACAGCGCCCTCGACCTCGACCATCTCGCCCTGCGGCGGAAAGGCGCGCTGCACGGCGACGATTCCGGCCTGCGTGACCAGCGCCAGGACAACCAGCGCCGTCACGACTGACATCACGATCATGGAGAGAATCCGGGAGATCCAGGGCACAGGGCAGCTACGGGTCCG
Source organism: Bradyrhizobium sp. CCBAU 53351 (assembly GCF_015291745.1). Taxonomy (NCBI): domain Bacteria; kingdom Pseudomonadati; phylum Pseudomonadota; class Alphaproteobacteria; order Hyphomicrobiales; family Nitrobacteraceae; genus Bradyrhizobium; species Bradyrhizobium sp. CCBAU 53351. The sequence continues at coordinate 1,131,648 of NZ_CP030059.1, read as the reverse complement.
ATGGGTGGCAGTTTCGCAGCCTCGGCTTTCGTTGCGTCCACCGAAAAGGCCGGGGCTGTGGATATGTGCATAATTGCGGAACGTAAAAACTCAATGGAATCAACAATATTCCAAGAGGACACGCAAGCCTCGGAACAGCTTCATGCGGCCGTCATCGCGGCTTCCTTATAATCGCCATGGTCGGTTCCGCCATCTAGGCGCGGGTGGGCGCCGATCCTCCTCGCAGGCCTTAGGGGATGTGGGAAAGATCGGCAGAAATTGTCCTGGTTTGAACCGGAGGAATTTCGATGAGCTTCAGATCAAACGACACTGCGATCGACGAAATCGTCGCGAGCTGCAACGGCGACCTGCGCGGTGCCGTGCGGGCGCTGCTGCTGATCAACGAGCATCTCGAGACGGAGCTGGCAAAGGCTTACGCCGCAGCCGCCGATCGCGGCCTCGTCGAGCGCGGCGGCAGCGTCTTGCATTAGCTCGTCCTGCATCAGCTCGTCTTGCATTAGCTGCAGGCTAGTTCGTACCGTCCTCGTCCTTTTCCTCGTCCGGCGTGAGCGCGGGACAGACGCGAATTGTCGAACGGGCAAGCTTGGCATCGGCTCTGGATTTGTAGGGACCGTCGCCGAACCAGATATCGCCGATGATGACCGGATTGCTGGTCACGATGTTGCACTTTCCGGTGGCGCGGTTGCCGACCACCCAGAACAGTCCGTCGGCGAAGCTCACCGTCCCCGACGCCAGCAGCAAGCACCCCGCAAAGATCAAACGCTTCATGGCTTTCGCTCCTGCCATGCAGGTAGGCCTGCGGCGGCGCCGGCAATAGTGCTCACGATGCCGCGCTTCCGATCGTGGTTAATCCATGCGGGCTGCAATCGCTCGAAAGCTGATCGAGTTGTCGGCTAGATATCGCGTCCCTCGACCTTCTCGGTCAGCGCCTTGACCTGGTCGGGGATCTTCTCGAGATGCGGATTGACGGCGAGCGCCTTGCGGTAGGCGTCGAGCGCGCGCTTCTCGTCACCGACCTCCTGCATGATCATGCCGAGACCTGCGAGCGCGCCGAAATGGCGCGGCTCCCGGACCAGCACCTGCTGGATATCCGCGAGCGAGCGGCCATAATCGTTCTGCATGTAGTAGAGCGTGGCGCGCCGGTTCCAGGCCTCGATGTAGTCGGGCCTGAGCTTGATGACCGAGTCCAGGAGCTTGATCGCGACCTCGATCTTCTTGGCGTCGACGGCGGTCTTGGCGCGCGCCATCAGCAAGGACGCGGTGTCGCTCGGCGTCTGCAGCCAGATCGCCCAGATCCGCGCCTCGACATGCTTGGCGCTGGCCTCGTCGGGCGCCGCCTTCAGCGCGCCGAACAGGAAATCGAGATTCTTGGTGCGATCGACCTTCGGCAGCTTGGCCGGCGCTTCGGGAAGCTTCTTCTGCTTGCCGGGGGCGTCAGCCGGCTGTGCTAAGGCCGGCGCGAGCCCAGCGGTTCCCAGCACGAGGGCCAGACACAGGGTGCGCGCAAAAAGGAATCTCACTGCCATGGTGAAAGTCTAAACGCGCAAAGCCGCCCTTGCAAAGCAAAGGCGGCGTCAAACTCGTGTGAGCCGTGGTCTTGCGGAGCGCGTCAGGCGTCCGGCAGGGCAATATCAGCCTTTGCTGATCAGCCCTGGCGAGCCTTGAAGCGGCGCTGCACCTTGTTGATCACATAGACCCGGCCCTTGCGGCGGACCAGGCGGTTGGCGCGATGGCGACCGCGCAGCGATTTCAGCGAGTTACGGACCTTCATGGCGGAATCCTGAACGTTCGAAAGGCCGTGTTCGGCACTACCGTTGCGGCACGCGCGAATGTGGCAAAATGAGATTTTTCCCGCTGGCGGACGACCGCCCGGGACGGGGCGGTTCTTAAGGCATGGCGGGAGGTCATGTCAATGTTAACTGCCGCGTTCCCAGCCGGCAAATTCTGGAAAACAACCCCATGCACAGTAGATGCGGCCGGATCGGCCCGATCTGGCCCGTCCGGGGTCGACCGAGCCAAGGGTTTTTGCGGACAGCGATTTCGCCGCCACCGATGCTTGCCAATTTCGTTATATCATATAATCAATTTGGCAACCCGTCGGGAGGACACCCATGCCGAAGCTGAAGCTGCCTGATATCGACAAAGTCGTCGCCATCGACATCCACACCCATGCCGAGGAGCCCTGCGGCTGCCACCCCGACGACGGCTATGACGATTTCCAGGCGCAGATGGCGGAATACTTCAAGTCGCCGAACAAGCATCCGCCGACCGTGCCGGAGACCGCGGCCTATTACCGCTCCAAGAACATCGCCGCGGTGATCTTCCCGGTCGATGCCGAGCGCGAGACCGGCTTCCGCCGCTACAACAATTACGAGATGATCGAGGCCGCCTCCGACCATCTCGACGTCCTGATCCCCTTCGTCTCGATCGACCCGCACAAGGGCAAGCTCGGCGCCCGCGAGGCGCGCAAGCTGATCGAGGAATACGGTGTGCGCGGCTTCAAATTCCATCCGACCATGCAGGGCTTCTACGCCAACGACCGCATGGCCTATCCGCTCTACGAAGAGATCAACAATGGCGGCGCGATCGCGCTGTTTCACACCGGCCAGACGGGGGTCGGATCGGGCATGCCCGGCGGCATGGGGATGCGGCTGAAATATTCCAACCCGATGTACATGGATGACGTCGCGGCCGATTTCCCCGACCTCAAGATCATCCTCGCCCACCCCTCCTTCCCCTGGCAGGAAGAGGCGCTGTCGGTCGCGACCCACAAGCCGAACGTCTACATCGATCTCTCGGGCTGGTCGCCAAAGTATTTCCCGCCGATCCTGGTGCGCTACATCAACTCGATCCTGCAGGACAAGATGCTGTTCGGCTCGGACTGGCCTGTCATCACGCCGGACCGCTGGCTGTCGGACTTTGCCAAGATCGAGATCCGCGACGAGATCCGGCCAAAGGTGCTGAAGGCGAACGCAAGGAAGATCTTGGGGATCTGAAGGGCGAAGCAGGCTTGAGTTGAATCGAGCAGGCGGGCTCGGTGCACCTCTCCCGCCTGCGGGAGAGGTCGCGCCGAAGGCGCGGGTGAGGGTTCTTTCCTCTAGGGGATTATCCCGCTGTGGAGACACCCTCTCCCAGCCCTCCCCCGCAAGCGGGGGAGGGAGCACACCTTCATTGGGGCGGCATTCGACCGAATCTCAGACTTGCGCGAGGCCTCCGTCGACGAAGACCTCGCCGCCGGTCATGTAGCTGCTGTCCGAGGACGCCAGGAACGCGGCCACGGCGCCGGTCTCGCTCGGGGCGCCGACGCGTCCGATCGGCGTGGCGCTGCCGAGTGCATCGAACGCTTCCTCGCCGACGATCTCGAGTGCCAGCTCGGTCTTGGTCGGCCCCGGCGACAGCACATTGACACGGATGCCGGTGCCGCGCAGGTCCTGCGCCCAGCTGCGCGCGAGATTGCGGATCGCGGCCTTGGTCGCGCTGTAGATGCTGAACTGCGGCGTGCCCATGACGCCCGTGCTCGAACCCGTCAGGATGATCGACGCGCCCTGCTTCATCAGCGGCAGGGCCTTCTGCACGGTGAAGACCAGCCCTTTCACGTTGACGTCGAAGATATGATCGTAATGCTCGACCGTGATCTCGCCGAGCGGCGCGAACAGCCCGGTTCCTGCATTGGCGAAGAGAACGTCGAGCGTGCCTCGTTCCTTCCGGACCGTCTCGTAAAGCCGATCGAGATCGGACAGATCCGTCACGGAACCCCTGACGGCGCGCGCCGAGGATCCGAGCTTCGCCGCGGCGGCATCGAGCTGCTCCTGCCGCCGCCCGAAAATGTAGACGAACGCACCTTCATCGACGAACCGTTTCGCCGCGCCAAATCCGATGCCGGTGCCGCCGCCGGTCACCACTGCCGTCTTGCCTTGTAGTCTGCTCATGATGTGCTCCTTCACTGAGGTTGCACTGAGCTGGCGGCGTACCCACCTATCGACAAGTATGCACCTTTTGGTAAGTACCCAAAAAAAATGTCAGACTCGATTTCTCCTGCGTCGACGTCACCACCGGTCCAGAGCTGCACGCCAACCCTGCCCGGCTTCACCTGCGGCCTGGACGCGACCCTGCGGGTTGTCTCCGGCAAGTGGAAGCCGCTGATCCTGTACTTCGTCGCCCAGGACGGCCCGACCCGCTATGGCGAGCTCCGCCGCGCCATACGCGACGTCAGCGACAAGGTGCTGATCCAGCAATTGAAGGAGCTGGAGGCCGATGGTCTCGTGAAGCGCACCGACTACAAGGAGGTGCCGCCACGGGTGGACTACAGCCTCACCCCTTTGGGCCATAGCCTTGCCCAGGCGCTCGTGCCGCTCTGCACGTGGGGCACGGAGCACATGGCGGAGGTCAGCCGGGTGTTCGCCGAGCGCGAGGGCTGGACGGCAAAGCGAGCAGCAGGCTGACGCGTTCCGATCAGTTCACGCTTGCGAGATAACCGGCCAGAATCGTCCGACTCTGGCTGAGTGTCTCGATGCGCTCATTGATCAGATCGACTTGCTCGGCAAGTATTTTGCGTAGCTCGTTGCACGGCGTGAACGCCGGATCGTTATTCCGCACGCATGGCAGCAGGCGCTGGATGGTTTCGAGCGTCATGCCGGCCGCGCCAAGCATCTTGATGCGCCGAACGGTTTGCTCTTCCGCCGGGCCATAGTCACGATAGCCGGAGGTGGTTCGCTGCGGCGCCAGCAGCCCTTCCCCTTCGTAGTAGCGCAGCATCCGGACGCTGACTCCCGTCCTTCGGGACAGCTCGCCAATCTTCATCTGAAAACCTCTTGACCCTTACAGCGCTGTCAGACCTTACAGGGTCCGCTCATCCAAGTGAATGCCGCTTGAGAGGGCGCAACGATGAAAGCCTATCATTTGAATAGCCATGCTGGTGCCGGCCGCCTCGCGCGCGCCGACGTCAACAAGCCCGAACCCGCGAGTGGCGAGGTTCGCATCCGGGTCGAAGCCGCGAGTCTGAATTATCGCGATCTCATCACCCTCGACCGCGCGGGCCAGAACGAGCTCAACGGCCGCGTGCCGCTCTCCGACGGCGCGGGCGTTGTCGACGCCATCGGCTCCGACGTCGTGAAATGGCGGCCCGGGGACCGCGTCGCCGCATCGTTCTTTCGCGACTGGATCTCCGGGCCGTTCAAGTCGAGCTATGTCCCGTCATCCCTCGGCGGCAACGCGACGGACGGAATGCTGGCGGAGTATGTCGTGCTGCCGGCAAACGCGCTCGTCGCCGTGCCGCAGCATCTGTCATCGGTCGAAGCCGCGACCTTGCCCTGTGCGGGCGTCACGGCATTCCACGGCCTCGTCGTACGCGGCGGCATGGGCAAAGGCGACATGTTGCTGGTGCAGGGAACAGGCGGCGTCGCCTTGTTCGGGCTTCAATTCGCAGCGGCGCTCGGCGCCCGCGCCATTGTGATCTCGTCCTCGGACGAGAAGCTCGCACGTGCCAAGGCGCTCGGCGGCTCGATCCTCATCAACTACCGAGATACGCCTGACTGGGACGTCGACCTGATGAAGGCGACACACGGCGAAGGCGCCAGTCATATTCTCGAACTCGGCGGTCCCGGCACCTACGACAGGTCGCTGCGATCGGTCGCTTCGGGCGGCAAGATCGTCCAGGTCGGCGTCTTGACCGGCTTCGGTCCCAAGCCCGACCTGTCGCGCCTGCAATGGGAGAACGCGGACATCATCGGAGTGACGGTCGGATCGTTGGACCATTTCACGGCGATGAACCGGTTCTTGACCGAACACGCGATTCATCCCGTCATCGATCGAGTCTTTGGGTTCGACGAGGTCCCCGAAGCCTATGCGCATCTGCGCAGCGGCGCCCATTTCGGCAAGGTCGTCGTGAGGCTTTAGCTTGGTGGATCGATCTCGCGTTGCCGGATATAGTCCCTGTGCCCGCAATGATCCGGAAGGACACCCCATGAGCGTCAACGCCGTCGTCTTCGACGCCTATGGAACGCTCTATGACATCCAGTCGGTGGCTGAGATCACCGAGGACACGTTTCCGGGCTATGGCGAGATCATCACGCAGGTCTGGCGCATCAAGCAGCTCGAATATACCTGGTTGCGTTCGCTGATGGGACGCTACCAGGATTTCGCGGCCGTGACGCGCGACTCCCTCGCCTATACGCTGCGCGTGCTCGGGCTCGCCTATGAGCGCGAAGCCTTCGAGCGCGTGATCGAGAAATATCTGCACCTCGATCTTTATCCGGATGCGACCGCAGCGCTCACTGCGCTGAAGCCGCGCAAGCTTGCGATCCTCTCCAATGGCAGTCCTGACATGCTGAATGCGCTGGTGCGCAATTCCGGGCTCGACCGCCTGCTCGATGCCACCATCAGCGTCGATGCAAAGAAGATCTTCAAGCCGAGCCCGCAGGCTTATGAGCTGATCGGCGAGGAGCTCGGGACCGCGCCGAATGAGGTCCTGTTCGTGTCCTCCAATCCCTGGGATGTCGCGGGGGCAAAATCGTTTGGACTCAAGGTCGCCTGGATCGAACGGGTGACGCCCGAGGCGATGGCGCTGGCTTGCGTCGAGAACGAAGTCGTGGCACCGCTCACCATGTTCAAGGCGATCCGCACCCAGATGGACGAGCTCGGCTTTGCACCGGACCACCGTGTCCGCGCGCTGTCCGAGCTGCCGGGGATTGCCTAGAGATCGTCGCCCGCCCGTGAGAAGTGAATGAGCCTGGAATCCGTTCGCGCCTTCTTCGCCGAAAAAGCCCCTGATATCACCGTGATGGAATCGCCGATCAGCTCGGCCACCGTGTCGCTGGCTGCCGAAGCCTATGGCGTCGAGCCCGGAATGATCGCCAAGACGCTGTCCTTGCGCGTCGGCGAGCGCGTGATCCTGATCGTGGCCGCCGGCACCTCGCGGATGGACAACAAGAAGGTCAAGGCGCAGTTCGGCGGCAAGCCGAAGATGCTGGGGCTGGAAGAGGTCGCCGACATCACCGGCCACGAGGTCGGCGGCGTCTGCCCGTTCGGGCTGAAGGCGCCGCTGCCGGTCTATTGCGACGTCTCCCTGAAGGCGTTCGACGTGGTGGTGCCGGCCGCGGGCTCGACCCATAGCGCGGTGCGCATCACGCCGGAGCGGATGGCCGAGCTGACCGCCGCCGAATGGGTCGATGTCTGCGAGGTCAGGCCGTAAGGCGGCCTGCACGATGTCTGATGCATTTGCCGGTCAGGGAGGCTAGCATGGCGGCCATGACCGACGACAAAGTGAAGCGACGACTGACCACCGTGCTGTGCGCTGACGTGTACGGCTATTCGCGTCTCATGGAAGCGGACGAGGCCGGAACGCTGGAGACGCTCCGCCGCTACCGCACGGCCATTGCGCGCCTGGTCGAGCGCCATGACGGCCGCATCGTCAATACCTGGGGCGATGCCGTGATCGCCGAGTTCGCCAGCGTCGTCGAGGCCGTGCAATGCGCGGTCGAGATCCAGCAGGAAATCTCGAGTCAGGCTTCGCAGACGCCTCAGGCGAGCCCGATGCAGTTTCGCATCGGCATCAACCTTGGCGACGTCATGGTGGACGGCTCCGACATCTATGGCGACGGGGTCAATATCGCATCGCGCTTGCAGGAGCTCGCCGAGCCCGGAGGCGTCGTGATCTCGAGCTCCGTCTACGATCAGGTCTACAACAAACTGTCCGTCGGCTTCGACTGCCTCGGCCAGCGCCCGATGAAGAACATCGCCCCCTTGACCAGCTATCGGTTGACCCTGGGTGGCCAGACAGCCGAGCCGGGAAGCGTCCCGATCGCGGCAAGCGCGCCGTCCTCGGAGCGCGCGCGTGCTCCGCGGATGGACGAGCGGCGCGTGTCATCCTCGGCGACGAATGTCGTCTCGGAATGGCTTACAAGGGTGCCCCGCCCGGTTGCAGCTGCCCTCACGGTGTCCGCCTTCCTGATTGTGATCAATCTTTTCACCAGCCATAAGATCTGGTTCCATTGGCCGGTCGCCGCCATTCTGTTCGGAGTTGTGATGCGGATGGTGCTCGGAAACCGACCGGAATCGGACAGCAGAACAGAACGCTGAACGAAGCGGCACGGCCGCAGTTGCGGCCGGGCAGCCCTCCGGACCACGCGCTCAACAGAGCCTACGCTCAATAGCGCCTAATCGTCGTTGTCGTCATAAGGACGCGGTTGCATCTGTGAAGGTGGCGGCGGCGCGTTGTTATAGCGCGGCGGCGGTGCGACGCGGTTGCGCGGGACCTGCTGCTGCGGCGGCATCTGGTTGTTGGACTGGAAGACGGCACGACAGCCGCTCGATAGCTGCGGAGTGTTCTGCTGCAGACAGGCCGTGATGCGGCTCACGTCCGGAATCTGATCGCTGCACAAGCGCCACACATCCGGTGTGCAGGCCATCTGTTGTTCCATGGTCCCGCGATATTCTTCGGCGAATGCTGCGCCCGGCGCAACGATGCCGCCGATCGCGAGCACGACACCCAGCGCAATCCGCTCTGTTCGCATGTCCGATCCTTCCCAATCCTCTCGAATTCTCATCAATCAATGAGGCGGCAGCCGGTTCTGACCCAACAACAAAATGTGAAAATGCCGGCCGGAACCGCGGGATCGCCTGGCGCCGCAGTCCGTGGCGCCGCCGCAACAGGGCTGGCGCAAACCAGCGTCTTGCGCCTTTCGCCATAAGCCATTTCGCATCACGCCAAGAAGCGCGGCGAGCTTCCCGCTAGCAATGGGGCTGGAATGAGGACATCGTCGATGCCACTGCAAGACCGGCTTGTGCGCCAAACGTCACATATGACCGGCATACGCTGCGGGGCGTGGTCCGCAGCGAGTCCTGAACGGGCGCCCTACTCCACCTTGCCGATCTTCTTCACCGCCGCGATCAGCCGCGTGCTGTCGGTCGCGACGAATTCGGAGAAGGCCGGCGCGTCCTGGTAGGCGACCAGACTGCCGAGGTCTCGAAGGCCTTGAGCACGTCGGGGCTCGTCATCACCTGCGCCATCGCCTCGCGCAGTCGGCTCGCGATCGGCGCGGGAAGAGCGCTCTGCGCGAACAGTCCGGCCCAGATGTACATCTCGACGTCCTTGTAGCCGAGCTCCTGGAAGGTCGGCACGTCGGGGAAGCTTGCGATGCGCTGCGCGCCGCAATTGCCGAGCACGCGCAGCTTGCCGTCGTCGACCTGCGGCTTCAGTGTGCCGGGTGCAGCAGCGATGGCCTGCACGGTGCCGCTGAGCAGCGCGGTGAGCGCGGGACCTGCGCCGCGGAACGGCACGTGCAGCAGCTTGATGCCGGCGCTATTTGCGAACATCTCCATCGCCACATGCAGCGTGCCGTAAGGCCCTGACGAGCCATAGGTGATCTGGCCCGGACGCTTCCTGGCATCCTCCACGAAATCCTGTGCCGTCTTCCACGGCGCGGACGCCGGCACCGCCAGCAGCGTGGGATCGGCGAGCACGCGCGCGATCGGCATGAATTGCGACACCTCGTAGGCGGCGGGACGGTCGAACAGCCGATCGGCCTCGGGCAGCACCGCGAGCGAGGACAGCGTCATCAAGAGCGTGTAGCCGTCGGGCTCGGCGCGTGCCGCCGCGGCATTGCCGACCGAACCGCCGCCGCCGCCGGCACGGTTGTCGACGATGACGGGCTTGCCCAGGATCCGCTCCAGCGCCATCGCCACCGGGCGCGCCGCAAGATCGGCCTGGCCTCCGGCCGGAAACGGCACGATCAGGGTGATGTTGCGCACCGGATAGGTTTGGGCGAAGGCCGGATCCGGCAGGGCCGCCCGCAACAGCGGCAATGCCGCAGCGGCGCGCAAGAGATCGCGTCGATCCATGATGGGCCCCCTGATTTTCTTATGTCGCTGCCAGCCTAACGCGCCAGGCGGCAAGAACAAGGCGTTTACGAAGCGTTCACCATGTCCGCCTCCGCCTGGAACGCATGTCTGGACCCGCTGTTGGCCTCTCAAGGAGAGTGAGCGATGCGGAATCTGGCGACCATCGACGTCGCGCTCGACGAGATGCTGGTGAATCTCGCGGCGATCGTTTTGCGGCTTTCAAAGCCCGAATTGACGCGGACACCGGAAGCGCGGCGCGCCTTGACACAATCCATCCATCAATACGGCGTGTGCGCCGCACGATCGCGCGACCCGCGCGTTCACGAATTGAAGACGCAGCTCGACGAGACGCTGAAGCCGAGCCTGCGCATCGTGGCGATCAACGGCGTGAAGGTGTCGTAGGTCGAACACCGCGCGGCCGCCGCTTGCACGTGCCCGGCAGCTGGGCCGCGAGGAAATCGCCGAGTGCTTCGACGCGGGCGGGACGCGGGCCGCCGGGCGGGGTCACCAGGTGCACGGCGCCTTCGGGCTGCTTCCAGTCTTTCAGGATGACTTCGACGGCGCCTGAGGAGATCGCTTCGCCGACGATGAACTCGGGCAGCTCGGCAATACCGAGGCCGGCGATCAATGACGGCATCACGGCTTCGCCGTTGTTGACGCGGAGCTGGCCACCCGGCCGCACGCTGGCCTGCTCGCCGGCTGAATTGGTGTAGTGCCAGATATTGGGCGTCGACATGTAGGCGTAGCTGAAGCATTTATGCTCGGCCAGATGCATCGGATGCGTCGGGCGACCATGCTTCTTCAGATAGGACGGTGCGGCCACCGTGAAGCGCGGCATGGTGAAGAGGCGGCGTGCGATCAGCGAGGAGTCCGGCAGGCGCGCAATCCGCACCGCCATGTCGAAGCCCTCGCCAATCAGGTCGATCGTCGCATCGCTCAGGTGCAGATCGACCGAGACTTCCGGATAGGCCGCGAAGAATTCCGGCAGCAGCGGCGCCACCGCCTTGATGCCGAACGTCATGGGCACGGCGAGCCGCACCAGGCCGCGCGGCGCCACCGATTGCGCCAGCGCCTCGTTCTCCGCCGCCTCGCCGTCGGCCAGAAGACGCGTCGCGCGCTCCGCGAGCTTGTGGCCGGCATCGGTCAGCGCGAGCCGGCGCGAGGTGCGGTTGAACAGCCGCGCGCCGAGCCGCTCCTCCAGGCGCGTGACCGCCTTGGACACGGTCGCCTTGGACATCGAAAGCTCGCTCGCGGCCCCCGCAAACGACCGCAACTCCACGACTTTTGCGAAAATCGCGAGGGCCTCGAAATCCGGGAGTTTTGCCATGGGACCGATCCGCCTGGGTTATTTATGGAAACAATGCGTTTCAACAGTTTCTATTTCTATACCACAGGCGGAGGCTTATCCAAGAGGTCAATCGCAGACCCAAGCAATGGAGAAATCCAAATGACCAAGAAGCTCTCAGGCAAGGTCGCCCTCGTCACCGGCGGTTCGCGCGGCATCGGCGCGGCAAGCGCCCGCGCCCTCGCCGACCAAGGCGCGGAGGTCGCCATCAGCTATGTCGCCTCGCCGGACAAGGCGGAAGCGGTCGTCGCTGAATTGAAGGCCAAGGGCGTCAAGGCGCGCGCCTTCAGGGCCGACCAGGCCTCGGCCAAGGACGTCACGCAGCTCGTGAACGACGTCGCCAGGGAATTCGGCCATCTCGACATCCTCGTCAACAATGCCGGCGTCGCCGCCGGCGCGGCCATCGACGACGCCAAGGCCGACACGGATGCGCTGGCGCGCCAGGATCAGATCAACGTGCATGGCGTGATCGCGGCGATCCGCGCCGCCTCGCAATTGATGGGTGAAGGCGGCCGCATCGTCACCGTCGGATCGATGCTGGCCGACCGCGCCTCGTTTCCCGGCCTTGCCGACTACGTCGCCACCAAGGCGGCTGTGGTCGGCTACACCAAGGGCGCGGCCCGCGACCTCGGCCCGCGCGGCATCACGGTCAACGTGGTGCAGCCCGGCTCGATCGATACCGACATGAACCCGAAGGACGGCGGCGAGTTCGCCGAGACCCAGCGCAAGCAGCACGCGCTGCAACGCTTCGGCCGTCCTGAGGAAGTTGCAGCCGGCATCGTCTTCCTCGCAAGCCCCGAGGCCTCCTTCGTCACCGGCACCGTGCTCAACGTCGACGGCGGGTTCGGCGCCTGATCAAGGCGCCGACCGTTCAACTCAAGGAATCACGCAGATGATCGAACTCAGACCTTTCGACAAGCTCGGCGGCGCCGACCATGGCTGGCTGAAAGCAAAACATCATTTCTCCTTCGCCAGCCATTATGACCCCAACAATATGGGCCACGGCGCCTTGCGCGTCTGGAACGACGACGAGATCGCGCCGAACACCGGCTTTCCCGCCCATCCCCACGCCAACATGGAAATCATCACCTATGTGCGCGAGGGCGCGATCACCCATCAGGACAGCCTCGGCAACGAGGGCCGCACTGAGGCGGGCGACGTGCAGGTGATGAGCGCCGGCAGCGGCATCCGCCACTCCGAGTACAATCTGGAGCCGACCAGGACGCGCATCTTCCAGATCTGGATCGAGCCGACGCAGCGCGGCGGCCAGCCGACCTGGGGCTCGAAGCCGTTTCCGAAGTCGGACCGCTCCGGCAAGCTCGTGACCATCGCAAGCGGCGTTGCGGGTGATGCCGACGCGCTGCCGATCCGCGCCGATGCACGGGTGCTCGCCACCACGCTGAAGGCCGGCGAGAGCGCGGAGTATGCGCCCGAGAGGTCGCGGCACCTCTATCTGGTGCCCGCGGCGGGCGCGGTCGAGGTCAACGGCGTGCGCGTCAACGCCCGCGACGGCGCCGCGATCCGCGACGAGGAGAACCTGAAGATCACCGCGCTGGAAGACAGCGAGCTCGTGCTCGTCGACGCGGCGTAACCACACTCACCGTCATGGCCGGGCTTGTCCCGGCCATCCACGCCTCTCCACACCGAAAGCAAGAACGTGGATGCCCGGGACGAGCCCGGGCATGACGGCCCCAACCACTGCAATCCCCCCAACGGAGACCACCATGACCAAAGTTCTCGTCCTGTATTATTCCGCCTATGGCCATATCGAAGCGATGGCCAACGCCGTCGCCGAAGGCGCGCGCGAGGCCGGCGCGAGCGTCGACATCAAGCGCGTGCCCGAGCTGGTGCCGGCCGAGGTCGCGAAAGCCTCCTATTACAAGCTCGACCAGGCCGCGCCGGTTGCCGAGATCGCGGACCTCGCCAATTACGACGCGATCATCGTCGGCACGGGCACCCGCTTCGGCCGCATGGCCTCGCAGATGGCAAACTTCCTCGATCAGGCCGGCGGCCTCTGGGCCAAGGGCGCGCTGCACGGTAAGGTCGGCGGCGCCTTCACGTCCACTGCGACCCAGCATGGCGGCCAGGAGACAACGCTGTTCTCGATCATCACCAATTTGCTGCATTTCGGCATGGTCGTGGTCGGCATGAATTACGGCTTCGCCGGCCAGATGAAGCTCGACGAGGTGACCGGCGGCGCGCCCTATGGCGCCACCACGATCACCGGCGGCGACGGCAGCCGCCAGCCCAGCGCCAACGAGCTCGCCGGCGCGCGCTACCAGGGCCGCCAGATCGCGGAGACCGCCAAGAAGCTGCACGGCTGAACTCCATGGCTGCTCCGTGGCTGAACTTCATGACTGAGCTGTAGGCTGATGCGATCGCGGCATTCCCCTTCGGGAATGCCGCTTCAGCGTATGCCTTTGCCCATGGCCCGTGCGGCAAGGGCGGCGGCCGCGGGATAGCGGCGCAGGCCCTGCGCGGCGTGGTCGCGCCAGGCGTAGGGCAAGGCCCGCCAGGACAGCGCGACGCTGACGTCGGTCAGCGGCACCCTCTCGGCGCCGAAGCGCCGCTTGTAGTCCTGATTGCCGATGCTGAGGTCGAAGCGGCGCACGCCCTCTGCATGCAGCGCCGCCATCGTGCGCTCGGTGACGAGCAGTCCCGGCGAGCAGCTCGACCATGAATCGCCGGCGTGACTGATGCGCAGCAGGTAATAGGTCGCGCCTTGCCTGATGCCGAACGACGTTCCGACGGTACCCTCGTCGCAGACCAATGCCGACACGACCGCATGGCCTTCCGCAACGCCCTGGCGCGCGACCTCGCGATAAAATCGCGCATGAGTCTCGTCGTTGAGGACAAACCGCGAGCCGAGGCGGCGCATGCGCGCCTGCTGCTGGACATCCATCACGTCCATCAGTTCATGTGCCCGCGCGACATCCGCGGCGATCTCGAAGCGAGCGCCCGGGTGCCGGCTGAAGACGCGCCAGCAGCGCGGCATCTGCATGCGCTTGATCGAAGCTTGATAGTCCCTGTAGTCGTGCCCCATCAGCACGAGATTGCCGTTGAGCGAGGAGGACCCGATCCGCCCGAGCGACACCAGCGGATTCGGCTTGCCGCCGATTTGAGCCGGCATCTTCCTCAGCCGAAGCAGATCGAAGCGGTCCGGCAAGGCGCGCAACGCCTCGACCAGTGCCCTGCTGATCGCATGCGCCGCCGCAGCGTCCAACGCGACATCGGACGCCAGGATCGGCGCGTTGTTGTCGGAGACGCCGAGATCGGCGAATTCGACGATGCGGATGCCGCGCCTGACATGGCTGATCATCGGCACCATCGCGATCGCCTTGCCGGTGGCAGCATCGGAGATCAGGGCGATCAACGGTGCGACGTCATCGAACGCCTGGTACCAGGGACCGAGCCAGTCGCCATGCTGGAAGGCAGTACGATGTCCGACAGTCAGGCGCGACGCAGCCTGGCGCCAGTCGCGCACGAAATCGATCGCGATGTCCGAGGTGCCGGACACAAGACCATCCAATTGCTCGACGCCGACAACCGACATCGGCGGGGCATACGATTCCTGAGTGTTTCCGGATAGATCATGTTTTGTCGCAGACCGGCTTATCGTTAAGCTATCGCCGCTGCCGACAGACGCGAAAGCTCTCATGGCGCCGGTTCCGTCTGCGCGACGCATTGGAACCGCGCCAGAAAGTGCAGGCCGGCCACGGCCAGAGCGAACATGAACCAGATCGGATTCTGCCGTTCGAGCAGGAAGGTCTCGGTCGCCCCGTAATACAGGCCGAACAGCCACACGGTCAGGAACAGCTTGGCCAGCGCGCCACTGCGGCTGTGAGCCTGGGCTGACTGGAAATTGCCGAGCGGTGCGAGCACGAAGACGAGGATCACCAGCAGCAGGCCCGGCAGGCCGATGGTGACCGCGAGGTCGAGATAGCTGTTGTGGCTGTGCGCTGCGGACGTCGCCCATTCGGCGCCTTGCGCGGTCTGCCGGGCCGTGACGTCGTCCCAGAAAGCCGCATAGCCGTGCCCGATGATCGGCTTCTCGGCGACGGCCGCGAGCGCGAACTCCCAGATCGCGGAGCGGCCGGTGAAGGTGGGATCAAGCGGCAGCAGCCGCGTCAACGCTCCGAGCGCGGGGCTCATCACGCTGCCGACCGTCAGCAGGTTCATCACGAGCAGCGGCACGAAGCAGATGATCCGCTTCAGCCACAGGCCGGGCGTGACATAGGCCAGCGACGCGAGCGCGTAGATCGCAAGGCAGAGCACCGAGGAGGTCTTGCCGCCGGTGAAGATCAGGAAGATGCCGGCGAGCGCCGCAATCGCCGGGCCCATCACGAACGAGCCCACGGCACACAGATAGATGCCGACATAGACCAGGATGGTCATCACGGGCGAAGCGACGTTCTTGTGGCCGAAGCTGCCGCGCCAGTCGCCGGCGAGCTGCGGCTCGGCGATGTCGAGCGCGGAGTGGATCGAATATTGCGGTGCGAGGAGGACGCCGAGATAGCAAAGCGCGAGCAGCACCAGCGCGGCCGCACCCAGGCACAGATTGAAGCTGCGCTGCGTCGGCGGTAGCAGCGGCAGCAGGATGGCGAGCGACGTCACGCTAGCGAGAAGCGCGAAGCGCTGGATCGACACACCGCGGCTCTCGGACAGGACGATGTTGATCAGCAGCCAACCGACGAGACAGAGATGAAGCGGCGTCACCAGGCTCTTCAACGCCGGCCCATCCGTGGTCGCGACGAACAGCACCGCAACCGCAGCCAGCAGGCCCCAGGACAGATAGGCCAGCGCCATTCGTCCACCGCCGACGGTGGTGACATCGGCATTGCGCAGGTCAGGGAAGGGATCGAGCGTCACCAGCACCAGCAGCAGCGACGCGACGGCGACGAGACAGCGCGCGGCCTGCACGGCATTCAGCTGCGCAAGACCCTCGCGCAGCATCCGGCCCAACGATCGGGCCTCGAGGTCGCTCATGTCGGCGGCGCTGCGGTCCATGGTTCAAGACATCTGGTGACGCCGGTGAAGCTCTGGCTCAGGGCGCGGCTCCGCTGAGAGACCGTCAACGGGCGCGCCGGAACTCTGCGCCGCCGGCTGTCGCACGATGCTCCGCGCGATTTCGTAATATTGCAGCGCGCGTTGCTCGAGCGTGAGGTTGTCCAGGATAAAGCCGCGCGGATCGAACGAGCCGGCGGCGCACCCGGCCCAGAAATTGTCCCAGCCCGCCTCGAACCCCGCGATGTCCGCAAATTTGGCCCCGCAGCGGTCGTCCCAATAGGGCACCGACGACACCGGCGAAAACTGCACGCGGTGCGGATAGTAATCGGGGTCTCGCCACGGTCCGCCCGGATCCCAGGCGAACACAGGCACGCCGCAGGACAGGGCCTGCTGATAGGCGATGCCCTGGCTTTCGTTCTGGCACAGGAAGATCATCGCGCGCGAGGCCGCCAGTGCGGTCTGAAAATCCTCTTCCTTGTAGCTGCCGTAACGCAGCTCCGTGAAGGAGCGTCCCTCTTTTCGCAGGCGAGCGCGGACGGGCTCGATCAGCTCCGGTGCGTAGCGCTCGCGGTCCCAGTGCACCTTGTCGTAGATCAGCACATCGAAGGTCTTCTGGGAGGCGTGCGCCGGCGCCCACATATTCGTGTCGATGCCGATCGGCCAGGCCTCGGTCTCGGGCCAATGCGGCCGGTACATGTCGACGTACCAGGGGCCGGGTACCACGACCTTCTTCACGGGCAGACGCTTGAACAGGTCAGGATCGTCGAGCGGATGATTGTGGGCGGCGACGCCGAGCAGGATCGGATTCTTCCACGCGAACTTGTCGAGCAGGAAGGTGCGGCCGATGATGCAGGCCAGCTCCTCCGGATGCTGTGCGATGTAGCCGTAATCATTGACACGGTAGCGGATGCCGAGCCGGTCGAGCCCCGCACAGAGATTGAGGAACACGCGCAGCTGGCCGCTCATGCGCGGCTCGCCGAGCAGCAAGCGGCGCGCCATGCGCCGCAGATGCCGGTCGCCGGGAAACCAGCGATCGTCCTTGTCCTCATAGAAGAGGTTGAGGATCATCGCATCGGGGTCGTGTTCGAACGTCTTTGCGGGCACTGGATCCATCCGCGGCAGCCAGATGCGCATTCTCGCATGGGACCGGCCGTCGCACTCTTCCGAATTTGCCACAGGCTTAATGCCAGCGGCTTAACGCTAATTGACGAAACTGCTCCGACGCGCGCCTTCGCGGCGACGATCCGGCCGCAATGCGGAGTATCATTCGCACGCAGCCAATGCTGCGATCGACCGCATCATCCCCTCAGCAGATGCGCCCTGGTTAACAGACTCTTAAAGGCGAGCCGTGGCCCAGATCACCGCCGACGACGTTCTCGATTTGCCGGCCTCCACACGCATCGTTCCGGCGGTGCGCCAGCCGCTGCCGTCGCGTTCGACCCATTCGGTCTCCGTCGTCATTCCCGCCAAGAACGTTGCGGCCTATATCGGTGAAACCCTTGCCAGTGCTTTGGCTCAGGGTGAGGTGAGCGAAGTGTTCGTGGTGGACGACGGTTCCACCGACGACACCACTGCGATCGTCCGCGCCATTCGGGACCCGCGGCTGCGCCTGATGACGAATGATTCCGCCGGCGTGTCGGCTGCGCGAAATCTCGGCGCGCGCCATGCAAGCGGCGAGTGGCTGCTGTTCCTCGATGCCGACGACCGCCTGCGCTCCGGCGCGGTGGCCTCGCTGCTGGCCGCGGCACGCGGCGCGCCGCGCGCGGTTCTCGTCTATGGCGACTACAATACGATCGACCATGAGGGACGCCAGATCGGCCGGCGCGACCTCTTGAGGGGACGCCGCAAGCCGTCCGGTGACGTGCTGACGCGGCTCGCGGCCGGCAATTTCATCGTCAACGGCGGCATCGCGCTCGCCCGCGCGGAAGCTTTCCGCGCCATCGGCGGCTTCGACACGTCGCTGCGATATTGCGAGGACTGGCATTGCTGGTGCCGCCTCGCCGCGATCGGCGAATTCGAATTCGCACCAAAGCTCCTGCTCGATTATCGGCTGCACACCGCCAACACCATGAACGCCGCGGTCCGGACGCCAAAGGACTTCTTCCCGGCGGTCGAGCGGGTGTTCGACGACGGATTGATCCTGGCCAGATTGCCCGAGGGCATGGCTCCCAGGCTGCGCCTCGCCGCCGAGCTTCATCTCATCACCTATGCGGCGATGCAGGCGGTTCGTTCCGGCCGCTATCGCCAGGCCCTGGGCTATCTCGGAATGATCGGCCGGCGTTCGCTCAAGGCGCTGCCGCGTGCCACGGCGAGGACCGCCCTCGCCCGCTTCGGCATCTGACCGTCACGACACGATCTTGGAGGCCTCATAAGGCTTCGGCGCGAAGCCGAACGCCGCGAGCATGGAGCCGAGCGCGACCAGCGCCGGATGCATGGCGATGACGGCCTTCGACGTCGCCAGCAGGCGTGCGGAGCGGACCAGCGCGAGCGGCAGCCGTCCGAGCATCTGCGCGAACACCAACGCGCGGCCGCCGACGCTTTGAGCCGCCTTGGACTGCACGCGGTAATTGATCGCGCCGATGCGCAGGCCGCGCTTTGCGATCCAGCCGAGGCTGGTGCGGCTTTGCGGCACGGTCTCGGTGATGACGGCCTCCGCCGTCCAATGGAAGATCATGCCGGCGTCGCGGCACCGCACGAAGAAGTCGCAATCGCCGCCGCCGAGGAAGTTGAAGCGCAGGTCGAAGGCAGGACGATCGAACCGCTCGAAGGCGGATCGTGTGATCAGGCAATTGCCGCAGCCATAGATCAGCGGCACCGCGCCGGAATAATCGTAGGCGGGCGCAAAGGCGGGATGATTCGACAGCCAGGGCTTGCTGTCGTCCTCGAAGTCAGGCAGCACCGGCCCGCCGACCACGTCGGCACCCGTTGCTTCCGCGGTGCGCACCATCAGCTCGAGCCAGTCGGGTGATGCAATCTCGTCGTCGTCGATCATCAGGAAACGCGTCGCGGCGGGAAACAGCGCCTGCGCCGTCTCGAATGCAGCGTTGATCGCCTGGCAATTGCCCTGCCGCTTCTCGACGAGGCAGACGCCCTGCAGCCTGCCGGCGGCCAGAAACTCCGCAGCGACCGGCGCGCTTTCGCGCCGCGCAGCATCGTTCTCGACCATGACGACGGCAAAGGACCGCGGGGTCCGCTGGTTCGCGAGCGAGTCCAGCGTCAGCCGCAAATGTTGCGGACGGCGGAAACAGGGAATGCAGACGACGATGCCGACCGACAGGTCGATCACGCGGGAGCTCGCCGCGATCTCCCGGTTGGGATCGCGCACGGCATCCGAGATGCGCGTGGCGGACAGGTCTGTCGGGATCAATGTCATGACGTCCTAGATGTCCGAGATATGTTGAAAAAGCCCTGCTTCGATCACGTATCCCGCGACGGCACATCGCCGCGGGACAGATGCGCCCCAAAATGAGCAGCCGACCGAAGGCGCGTGCCGAGGCCTCGCGCCGATCTGCCGGCCGTCCCCAGACATCATCATGCGCTTGACCGCTTTCGCCTGTTTCTCCCGCGAAATCATGCGCACGTGATACTGCAATTCGCGGTCCATGCGACTGCAGCCATCCAACATGAACAATACCGTAGTTAATGCGCATGCGCATTAACCGGACCCTAAGCACTGCGATCGGTGACAGCGCCCGGCATCAGATTTGCTCTTCGGGCATGCGAGATTTTTCCTGTAAATTTGAATAGAACAAGCGCGGTCAAGAAACATGAACAAGCCAGCCACGATCGATTTCGCGACAGCCACGGCGATCCAGATCCCCGCGGCCACCGCACCCGTCCAGGCGTTGCACGATCTCGTCCCCGGCGAAGCCCGCGACAGCCTGCTCACCGTTCACGACCTGCTGCGCCGCGAGTTGCCGAAAGGCCAACTCGCCATCTACGAAGCCGGTGGCGGCTCGTGCAGCGTCCTGCCGCCGGAATTGCTCGGCCGCAGCAAGGTAACCGTCGTCGATATCGACGAGGACCAGGTCCGCAACAACGGCTATGCGGACGAGGCGATCCTCGGCGACGTCCAGACCTACCGTTTCGCGCAACAGACCTTCGATCTCGTGATCTGCTACAACGTGATCGAGCATCTGCCCCATGTCGACGCCGCGCTCTTGAACTTCCGCGATGCGCTCAAGCGCGGCGGCATGATCCTGATCGGCGCGCCCAATCCGCGTTCGCTATCCGGCGTCGTCACCAAATATTCGCCGCACTGGTTTCACGTCTGGTTCTACCGGCGCATTCGCGGCATCAAGGATGCCGGTCTGCCGGGCGAGCCGCCGTTCCCGACCTTCTTCCATCCGCTGGTGACGCTGCCCCGGCTCGAGGCGTTCGCGGCCGCCAACGGCCTCGAGATGATCTACCGCCGCGAGGTCGAGAGTCCGCGCTATCCCGAGATGCGCCGGCGCAAGCCGCTGTTCGCGGCCCTCGTGGACGCCGGCGCCGCCTTGCTGAACACCATGCTGTCGCGCGGCACCGACGTCCGCCGCGGCGACTATCACGTCATCCTGCGCAAGAGCTGACGATCATGGTGCGCAAGCGGCTCATCATAGGACATGCGGAGACCCGCAGCCGAGCCGAGCGCGGTAACGAACCGTTAATGTCCAGGGAGCCCTCGCGACCCCGGCGTCACGAGGACGCATCGCGGAGCGGCAGGCGCTTAAACGCTTTGTTTGCCATTTCAGTGAATAGTCCCTCAATGAGTATGGTTAATTTTCCCTGTTGCGTTGATTGGGCACCTATATCCCGGGTGCATGGCGTAGAGCGAAGAGTAACCCCTCAGCCTGCGGCAGTTGGAATGGAAGCTGGGGATCATGCTTGACTATAACCAGCCGATAGATCGGGCGAGACCCGAGTCCCCGCAACAGAAGTCCCAGGCCGGCTTCAACGTGCTGGAGCTCGCCAATCTGCTCTGGCGGCGCAAGGTCGCGATTGCCGCGGCTGCCCTGCTCGGCGCAACGCTTGCCGTCACCATCGGCAAGAGCCTGACGCCCCGCTACACCGCCACCGCCCAGCTCTATGTCGATCCGCGCGAGCTTCAGCTCGTCGACCGTGAGCTCACGCCGCGCGCGCAGGACGTCTCCGGCATGTCCATGGTGGTGGAGAGCCAGGCGCGCCTGATCACCGCCAATAGCGTCCTGCTCAAGGTGATCCAGCAGGCTGGTCTCGACAAGGATCCGGAATTCGGCGGCGGCGACGGCAAGAGCCTGATGTCGTCGCTGCTCGGCCTGATCGGCCTTCAGTCTCCCCCGCCCTCCGCCGCGGCCAACAGCGAAGTGCAGCTCGCGGCGCTCGAGGCGCTGAACCGGCACATCACCATCCGCAAGACCGAGAAGAGCTTCATCGTCGACATCGAGGTGTGGTCGACGGATCCGGCGAAGGCGGCGATGCTCGCCAACACGCTGACCAACGCCTACCTCACGGAATCCCGCAACTCGCAGGCGTCAGCCGCCCGGCGCGCCACCAACGATCTCTCCGGCCGCCTCAAGGAGCTGCGCGAGCGGCTGCGCAACGCCGAGACCGCGCTCGCCACCTACAAGGCCCAGAACAATTTCGTCGGCACCCAGGATGCGCTGATCAGCGACCAGCAGCTCTCCGCCAGCAACCAGCGGCTTTCCGCGGCCCGCGCGGCGACGATGGATGCCCAGGCACGGCTCGACCAGATCGAGGCGAGCCGCCGCACCGCTGCCGACGCCGGGGCGATTCCGGAAGCGCTGCAATCGCCGACGATCGCGAATTTGCGCGCGCAATATGCCGATGCGCGCAAGAAGTACGCGGAGCAGGCCGGCGAGCTCGGGCCACGCCATCCGGCGCTGCGCCAGACCGAGAAGCAGGTCGAGGACCTCAAGCGTACCATCAGCGAAGAGATCGACCGCTTCGCCCAATCCGCCAAGAACGATCTGACGCGCGCCCGCGACTTCGAAGCCTCGCTCAACCGGGCGCTGGAGGCGCAGAAGCGGCAGAGCGTCCAGCTCAGTCAGGCCGCCGTGCGCCTGCGCGAGCTCGAGCGCGAAGCCGATGCCAGCCGCGACGTCTACCAGTCCTTCCTCAAGCGCTCCCGCGAGACCGAGGAGCAGGAGAGCCTGAACACCTCGGCGGCCCGAATCATCGGCGAAGCGACAGTGCCGCAGCGGCGCTCGTTCCCGCCCGCGATGAGCCTGTTCGCCATGATCGGCTTCATCTTCGGCGCGCTTGCGGCGTCGAGCTGGTTCGTCGCGGCCGAGTTGCTGTTCGCCGGCGCAACCGCGCCAGCGCCCGCGCCGGCCCGCCGCGACCGCAAGCCGGTGCCGGAGAAGACCCGCGTTCCCGAGGTTGCACGAGAGCTGGAAGCATCGCGGCCCGAGCCGGCGTTGCGAGCTCCCGAAGTCGCGCAGCTCCCGCCCGAACTTGCCGCACCACCGCTGCAACCCGCGATGGTCGAAAGCCCCTTGATCGAAAAGCCGCTGATCGCGCGCCTGCAGGAGGCCGACGTCATTCACACGCTCGGCGCCATTCTCACCACCGGCGGCGGCGTCGATCTCACCCGGCTCGGCTGGCCGACCTTGCGGCCCGGCTTTCCCCTGACGAAGCTGCTCAACGCCTGGCGCGACATGCGCGCGGCCGTGGCCCGCCGCGCCGGCGGCAAGGCGATGCCCGTCATTGCGCTCGTCGGCACCGGCGAGACCACCGGGCGCAGCGTGAGCGCGCTGAACTTCGCGCTCGCGGCTGCGCGCGATGGCGCCCGCGTGCTGATGATCGACGCCGACCATCAGGCCCACGCGCTCTCGAACAAGGTCAGCCGCCCCGGCAAGAACGAACCGAGCAGGCTCGGCTGGCTCTCGATCGGCAGCAAGGCCGCACGCGAGATCAAGACAGTCAACGGCATTTCGGTGCTGCCGGCCGGCGAGGGCGATTCCGGCAAGGCCGCCGAGGCGATCCGCAAGGCGATCGCGCAGGCGCGCGCCGCAGGCGGCTACGACCTCGTGATCCTCGACGGCCCCGCGATGCCGCTTGTTGCCGGCGACCGCAAGCTGCTCGACGACACCGACGCGCTGGTGGCGGTGCTGCCGACCAGCCACGACATCAACGACAGCCTCGAAGAGGTCCTGACCGCGCTGGGCCGCGCCGAGCGCAAGCTCGTCGGCGTCGTGCTCGACGAGCTCACCCCTTCAGTCGAAGCGCGCCAGCGAGGCAGACAATATGCTTGAGCGCCGCGTCAACCTCGATGGACGGGCAGCGACTGCCGACGTGCCGCGGATCACCGTCGGCGGGCTTCGCATGGCCGCGCTCGACCTGGAAGCCACCGCCGATTTCATGATCGAGGCGACCGATCCCAATCACCGTATCGGCCGTCCGCTGTTCCTGACCTCGGCCAATGGCGAGGTGCTGGCGCGCTGCTCGACCGAGCCGCAGACCGAGCATCTGTTCCGCGCCGCCGATCTGATCAATGCGGACGGTCAGCCGCTGGTCGCCGCCTCGAAGCTGCAATCCTGGTTTCCGCTGCCCGAGCGCGTGGCCACCACGGACCTGTTCCACGTCGTCGCGCGCAAGGCGGAAGCGGCCGGCCGCACCTTCTACATGTTGGGCGCCAGCGAGGCGGAGAACGCCGCGGCCGTCGAGAACGTCCAGAAGATGTATCCCAATCTCAGGATCGTCGGGTACAGCCACGGCTATCTGCGAGGCGAGGCGCTGCGCGCAAAGGTCGATGAGATCAACGCACTTGCGCCTGATTATCTGTGGGTCGCGTTGGGGGTGCCCAACGAGCAGGCATTCGTGAAGGAATTCACGCCGCACCTCACCAATGTTGGCGTTATCAAGACATCGGGCGGGCTGTTCAACTTCCTGTCAGGAAGCCGTTCCCGCGCGCCGCAATGGATGCAGAAGATCGGACTCGAATGGGTCTGGCGCACCTTGCTCGAGCCGCGGCGCCTGTTCTGGCGCTATTTGACCACCAACCCCCGCGCGCTCTATCTTCTCTTCAGCCGCAAACGACCCCTCCGCTAAGAGAAGAGCAGAAGACACGACATGACAGACCGACCGACCGTCCTCGTCACCGGGGGCGCGGGCTACATTGGCTCGCATGCCTGCCGCGCATTGACCGCCGCCGGCTATCAGCCCATCGTTTATGACAATCTCTCGACAGGCCATCGCAGCTTCGTTGCCGGCCCCCTGGTCACGGGCGATCTGCTCGACGGCGCGGCGCTGGCACGCGCCTTCGCCGACCACGAGATCACGGCGGTGATGCATTTCGCGGCGGCGAGCCTGGT
The DNA here is from genome assembly GCF_015291745.1 of Bradyrhizobium sp. CCBAU 53351. Classification (NCBI taxonomy): domain Bacteria; kingdom Pseudomonadati; phylum Pseudomonadota; class Alphaproteobacteria; order Hyphomicrobiales; family Nitrobacteraceae; genus Bradyrhizobium; species Bradyrhizobium sp. CCBAU 53351. Next base: position 1,107,168 of record NZ_CP030059.1, on the reverse strand, counting down.
CGGCGAATCCATGACCGATCCGCAGAAATACTATGTCAACAATGTGCAGGGAACGCTGTCGCTGTTGCAGGCGATGCGCAACGCAGGCTGCCAGCGCATCGTGTTCTCCTCGACCGGCGCCGTCTACGGCAATGCCGATTCGAAGGAACTGCCGGAAGACTTTCCCTGCGCACCGATCAACCCCTACGGCGCATCGAAATGGATGATCGAGCGGATGCTCGCCGACTACCGCTCAGCCTATGGCTTCGGCGCGTTCTGCCTGCGTTATTTCAACGCCAGCGGTGCCGATCCCGCCGGCGGCATCGGCGAGCTGCGCGACAATGAAACCCATCTCATCCCCCGCGCCATGATGGCGCTGCAGGGCCATGTCGACTTCGCAGTGTTCGGCGACGACTACGAGACGCCTGACGGAACCGCGATCCGCGACTACATTCACGTCACCGACCTTGCGGCGGCGCATGTCGCGGCCCTGAAGCTTCTGGAAGGCGGACATGCCGGCGGCAGCTTCAATCTCGGCACCGGAGCCGGCTTCTCCGTGCGCGAGATCCTCAACGCCATCAGGCAGGAGACCGGACGCGAGGTGCCGCACACCGTCAAGCCGCGCCGCGCCGGCGATCCCACCTATCTGGTCGCAGATCCGTCTGCCGCGCGAAAGGTGCTGAACTTCGTGCCGCGCCATTCCGACCTGGCTACGGTGATCCGAACCGCCTGGGCCTGGCACCAGACGGCACATCCGTTCAGGCCGCGTTAGGCAATCAACGCAGCCGCAGCCGTCAGACGGCGCGTTTCAGCCGTGACGCCGCGGCTTCCGTGGCGACGGCGTCCGGCTCCGGCTGGAGCGGCGGGGCGATCGGCAGCACCATCGGCCGCAGCAGCTCGGCCATCTCGCGCGCAGGTACCGGTTTCGAGATCAGGAAGCCCTGCATCTCGTCGCAGCCATGGGTGCGCAGGAAGGCCTCCTGCTCGGCATTCTCGACGCCTTCGGCGACGACGGTCATGCCGAGCGCCTTGCCCATGCTGATGATCGCCTGTGCGATCGCCTGGTCTTCCGAATCCTGCGGCAAATCCCGCACGAAGGAACGGTCGATCTTGATGGTGTCGATCGGGAAGTGCTTCATCAGCGACATCGACGAATAGCCGGTGCCGAAATCGTCGATGGCGAGGCGAATGCCGCGGCTCTGGATGGCGTCGAGCACCTTGAGCGCGCGGCCGACATTGCGCATCATCATGCTCTCGGTGACTTCGAGCTGCAGCAGCACCGGCGACATGCCGCTGGCCGCCAGCGCCTCGTCGACGTCCTGCAGCAGATGCTCGTCAGCGAACTGCCGCGGCGACAAATTGACCGCCATCGACAACGGCAGCAGGCCGCGGCGCTGCCAGGCCATAGCCTGCGCGCAGGCCTCGTTGAGCACCCAGCGGCCGATCGGCACGATCAGCCCGGTTTCCTCCGCAAGCGGAATGAACTGCGCCGGCGAGACATTGCCGAGCTCGGGATGGTTCCAGCGCAGCAGCGCCTCCACGCCGGTGATCTGGCCGGTCGCCATCTCCACCTTGGGCTGGTAGTTCAGCGAGAACTGCCCGCGCTCCAGCGCCCGGCGCAGCGCGCTCTCCAGCGACAGCCGCTCGATCGACTGCGTCCTCACTTCCTTGGAGAAGAAGCGATAGCCGTTCTTGCCGTCTTCCTTGGCGAGATACATCGCCATGTCGGCGTTCTTGGTCAGCGTCTGCGCGTCGGAGCCGTTGGCCGGATACATCGCGATGCCGATCGAAGCCGTGGTGTGGCACTCGTGCCCGGCCAGTTCCATGGGCTGGGCGAGCGCGGCCAGGATCTCGGTCGCGATGTGCTGAACGTCGTCGATCTCGCCGCACTGGTCGAGGATCACCACGAATTCGTCGCCGCCGAGCCGCGCCACCACGTCGCTTGCCCGCAGCGCGCCGCGCAGGCGGTTGGCCACTTCGAGCAGGAGCAGGTCGCCAGCCTCGTGCCCCAGCGAATCGTTGATGACCTTGAAGCGGTCGAGATCGATGAACAGCACGGCAAAGCGGTGATCGTGCCGCTCCGCCGTGGCGATCGCCTCGCGCAGCAGCGCGTTGAAAGTCTCGCGATTCGGAAGGTCGGTCAGGCTGTCATGCGAGGCGAGATACTCGATCCGCTCGTCCGCCTGGTTCTTGGCGTCGGCGCGATCGAAATTCTCCACCGCGAAGGCGACGTTGTCGGCGAGTCGCTGCAACAGCTCGACGAACTCGGTCGTGAAAGTCGCCGGCTCGGTCGACATGTAGATCATGACGCCGACGGCCTGGTCGTGCACGATGAGCGGAAATGCCGCGCCGGAGCGCGCGCCGTCGCCGCGCACCACGGCGTGGAAGGCGCTCACGCGCTGGTCGTTGAGATAGTCGTTGCTGATGCAGGGCTGGCGCGTGCGGAACGCCGTGCCGCTCATCCCGCGTCCTTCGGGCCGCTCGGGGTCGATGGAGAGGCGGACGTTGCGCGTGGTGTCGGCGGAGGGGCCGGCGCTCGCCACGATTTCCAGCTGATCGCTGTCGGCCCGTGCCAGCGCGATGGTGGTCGAGGTGAACTTGGCACCGTTCGACGCCGCAAGACACACGAGATCGAACAGCTCGGCGCGCGACTTCGCCCGCATGATCGCCTCGTTGGTCGCGCTCAGCGCCGCGAACATGCGCCTCAGGCGCTCCTTCTGCGCCTCGGTGCGGGCCTTCTCCTCCGCACGCTCGAAATTGTCGAGTGCGAACGAGACGTTTTCCGCAAGGCGGGCCAGCAGCTCGACCAGGTCGGGCGTGAATGTGTCCTCCTCCGGAGCGAGGAACAGCAGGATGCCGATCGGCTTGCGGCCGTCGCGCAGCAGCGGGAAGCTTGCAGCGGCACGAGTGCCGTCCTCGACGGCCTTGGAGCGCCAGTGCGCCGAGCGCGGGTCGTGCATATAGTCGTTGATGACGCTCGGCCGGCACGTCCGCAGCGAGATTCCGATGATTCCCTGGCCCTCGGGGTGATCTGCGGAAATCGCGCAGGTGCGCCCGACCATCCGCTCCTGGAGCCGCCCCTTCACGGCGACGACCCGGACCAGCTCGGATGCCTCGTCGATGATTCCAATCGTCGCCGAGGCGAACATGTCGCCCAGCACGGCTGCCTGACATGCAACGTCGAACAGCTCCTCGCGGGTCTCGGCACGCATGATGGCTTCGTTGGTGGCGCTCAACGCCGCGAACATGCCGCTCAGCCGGTTTCGCTGCTTGTCAGCCTTGGCCTTCTCCTCGGCGCGGTCGAGATTTGCGATCGCGAATGACACGTTGCGCGCAAGACGTTCCAGCAGCTCGACCAGCTCGGGCGTGAACGTGCCGATCTCCAGGGAATTGAACAGGAACACGCCCTCGGTGCGATCGCCGTTGAGCAGCGGCAACGCCGCGGAGGATTTGACGCCGGTGCGGCGCGCGCTGTCGTACCACGGCTTGAGACGGTCGTCGGCCAGCAGGTCGTTGGTCAGGCACGGCTTTCGCGTGCGGAAACACGTTCCGGTGAGGCCTCGTCCTTCCGGCACCTCGTCCGTCGTTGCAAATTTGAGGCTGCGCACTTCGTCGGAGTTCGGCCCTGCGGAGGCGACGACGCGCAGCAGCTCGGAGGCGGGCTCAGCGAGCGCGATCGTGGCCGAGCCGAATTTGCCGCCTTGCACCGAGGCTTCGCAGACGAGATCGAACAGCTCGGCGCGCGACGTCGCACGGATGATCGCTTCATTGGTGGCGCTGAGCGCGGCGTACATGCGCGCCAGGCGTTCCTCCTCCGCCGAGATGCGGGCCTTTTCGGACTCCCGGCCGAAATTCTCGATGGCGAACGAGACGTTCTCCGCCATGCGCAGCAGCAGCGCGACGATCTCCTCGTCCTTGGCCCAGGAGCGGCTGATGAAGAACAACAGCACGCCGACACTTTCGCCGCGCTTGACCAGGGGCGCGACCACGCAGGCGGCGACGCCGGTATTGACGTTAGCCTGCTCCCAGGGCGAGCCCCTGGTGCGGCTGGCGAGGTCGTCCTCGACGATGGCCTTCTGCGTCCGGAACACCTCGCCTGAGATGCCTCTGCCAAAAGGATTATCCGGGTCGACCGAATAGCGTGCCTGGGTGACGAGCTCCAGGTTCTGTCCGGTGGCGGCGACCGGCTTCATCCAGTGGGAATCCGGCTCGCGGAGCAGCACGATGGTCGCCAGCGACTTGCCGCCGTGGACGGAAGCGTCGCATACGAGCTGGTACAGCTCCTGCTCGGTCTTGGCGCGCAGGATGGCCTCGTTGGTGGCGCTGAGCGCGCCGAACATGCGATTGAGCCGCCGCGCAGCCCGCTCGGTGGTCTGCTGCGCGGTCGCGCGCGCGAAATTGTCCAGCGCATAGGAAATGTTCGCCGACATGCGCTCGAACAGCGACACCATCTGCTCGTTCAGCGAGCCGGCTTCGCGGCGGGTCACGTAGAGCACGCCGACGCTCTTGCCGTTGCAGAGCAGCGGCAGCGCGGCAGCCGCGCCGATGCCGGCCGAGGCCGCGCCCTCGCGCCACGCCAGCGAGCGCGGATCGTTCAGATAATCATTGCTGACGCACAGCTTCTGGTCGCGAAACGCCTCGCCGCCGACGCCCGACCCTTCCGGGGTGCCGGCTTCCGTCGTGATCACGATCGAGCGCAGTCGCGGAATGTCGTCGCCGCAGCCGGCGGCGAATTGCAACAGACGGCCGTCCGGTTCGGCCAGGAACACGGCCACGGCCAAAAAGTCCCCGCTCGAAAACCCGGCGTCGCAGACCTTCTGGTACAGCTCGTCCGGCGATTTCGCATAGAGAATCGCTTCGTTGATGGCGCTCAACGCCGCAAAGGTGCGCGCGAGTGTCGTCGGCACGATCTCAGCTCCCGAGGCATTCTGCCAGTTTCTCCCGGGTGACTTTATGAATGGCCATCGCCTAAGTGGTCGTTATTGCGCGCCGCAAACCGTCAATCAAAGTGAACGAGCTGCGAACGGGATGCGCCAAACTGCCGAAAATACCGCCGCGCGGGACGGGTCTTCGACCAAAGGCGCGTTCTCTTTACGAATCTGCAGCCCTGTATTGGTTTACGGGAGATTGATATCGCCGCCGCGCTTTGAGACGATGGCCTTAACAACCAGCGCCCGCCAAGGGCACGAACCTCGGGGAACGCCATGCCGATCGTCAAGGCCGATCGCCTCACGCGCGTCAGCGCCGCCCTGCTCCGCGCCGCCGGAGCCTCCGAGGAAGAGGCCGACGCCGTCGCAAGCGGTTGCGTCAACGCCAATCTCGCCGGCCACGATTCCCACGGCGTCATCGCTATTCCCACCTATATCGACCGCATCAAGGCCGGCCACATCGTTCCCGGCGCCGAATGGACCATCGTCCAGGAATCGCCGACCACGACCGTGATCGACGGCCATTGGGGCTTTGGCTTCCACGTCAACGCCAAGGCGATGGCGCTGACGATCGAGAAGGCCAAGACGGCGAACGTCGCGGCGTGCACCGTGTTCCGGCAGAGCCATGTCGGCCGCCTCGCCGCCTATCCCCTGATGGCGATGCGCGCAGGCATGATCGGGATCGCGACGGCGGATTCCGGCCGCTCGCCGAAGCACGTGGCGCCTTTCGGGGGCAAGGAGGCGCGGCTCGGCACCAACCCGATCTCGATCGCGGTGCCGTCCGATCTCGATGCGCCGTTCTATCTGGACATGGCGACCTCGGCGGTCGCGGCCGGGAAGATCCAGCTTGCGGTCACGCGCGGCGAGGACATTCCAACGGGATGGATCATCGACGCCGCTGGACGGCACACCACCGATCCCACGCAATACCGCAAGGGCGGCGCACTGCTGCCGCTCGGCGGCACCGAAGGCTACAAGGGCAGCGGCCTCGCCGCGATGGTCGAGGTGCTGTGCGGCTTGCTGACCGGTCTCGGCTTCGGCGTCGAGCCGACGGGGCGGCACAATGACGGATGCTTCATGGCGGTGTTTAACGTCGCCGCGTTCCGGCAGCTAGCGGAGTTCAAGCGCGAGGTCGCCGAGTTCGCGCACTATCTGAAATCGACGCCGCCGTCCGAGGGCAGCACGGGCGTCTACTATCCCGGCGAGATCGAGGGCCTGCGCGAGCAGCAGCGCCTGCGCGACGGCATCGAGATCGAGGATGCCACCTGGGAGAAGCTGCGCGCGCTGGCGCGGGACTACCGGCTCGACACCGTGCTCGATCTGGCCTGACGGAATGGAGAACAGCAGCATGAATCGACAGATGGTCCTGGTCGGCTTCCTCCAGGCGCAGAACTGCACCAATTTGCCGAGCTCCTGGCGGCATCCCGACTCGCGCGACGATTCCATGTCGGCGGACTATTATCAGGCGATCGCCGGAATTCTCGAAGCCGGCAAGTTCCACATGGCCTTCTTCGACGATCGCCTGGCGATGCCGGACCGCTATGGCAACGACCACGCCCACACCGTCGAATACGGCATCCGCTGCGTGAAGATGGATCCGCTGATCGTGCTGACCACGATGGGCATGGTCACCGAGAAGCTCGGCTTGGGCGCGACATGCTCGACCACCTATTACGAACCATTCGACGTCGCGCGCCGGTTCGCGACGCTCGACCTGATGTCCGGCGGGCGCGCGGGCTGGAACGTCGTGACCTCGCTCAACGACGGCGAAGCCCTCAACATGGGGCGCGACTCCCATCCCGAACATGATTCCCGCTACGACAAGGCCGACGAGTTCATGGAGGTCGTGCTCGGTCATTGGGACACCTGGGAGGACGGCGCGCTCATCATGGACAAGAAGACCGGCCGCTTTGCCGATCCGACCAAGGTGAAGCGGCTCGATCACAAGGGCGCGTCCTTCAAGTCGCGCGGGCCTTTCACCGTGCCGCGCTCGAGCCAAGGCCACCCCGTCATCATCCAGGCCGGCGCCTCCGGCCGTGGCCAGCGCTTTGCGGGGCGATGGGGCGAGGTGATCTTCACTGCTGCGCGCAATCTTCAGGCCGCCAAGGACGGCTATGCAGCCGTGCGCAACGAGGCCGCCAAGGCGGGCCGCGACCCCGACCAGATGTTCCTTTGCAATCTGACGACGCCGGTCTGCGCCGCGACCAAGGCGGAGGCCGAGGACAAGATGGCGCTGATCAACAAGCTGCCTCTGCAGATCGATGCGCTGTCGTTGCTCGCCGAAGCCCTCAACTATGACTTCGCCTCCAAGGATCTCGACGAGCCGCTGACCACGGACGAGCTGAAGAGCATGCAGGGCATTCTGGGCATCCGCGACGGCGTGCTGAAGGCTTCGGGCAAGAGCAATCCGAGCGCGCGCGACTTCGTCACCTTCTCCGGCCGCGGCCAGGTCCAGGACGCGATGGTCGGCGGCCCCAAGGAGATCGCCGACAAGCTCGAGGAAATGTTCGTCGAGCGCGGCTGCGACGGCTTTGTCATCGCGGCAACCTACGTCCCCGGCTCCTACGCCGATTTCGTCCAGCATATCGTGCCAGAGCTGCAGCGCCGAGGCCTGTTCCAGAAGGATTATCGCGGCAAGACGCTGCGAGAGAATCTCGGACTGAAGCGGCCGGCGGCCGGCGCCTGGAAGGTGCAGCCGCGCGATGCCGCGGAATAACGACGAGGACACAGCATGCGCTGGTTGAAATTCACCGCTGCGGGCAAGACCTCGTGGGGGATCATCGAGGGCGACAAGGTCGTCGCGGTCGAGGGCGAGCCCTTTGGTGAATGGCAGCGCTCGTCGCGCACGCATGCGCTGTCGGATGTGAAGATCGAGCTGCCCCTGATCCCCCGCACCTTCTATTGCGTCGGCTTGAACTACCTCAAGCACCTGAAGGAGGCCGCCGACAAGGCCGGCACTGTACCGGCTGTGCCAGACCGCCCCGAGATCGGCTATCGCGCCCAGAATGCGCTGATCGCGCATGACGAGGACGTGGTGATCCCGTCCTTTGCGACGGAGAAGATCCACTATGAAGGCGAGCTCGTCGTCGTCATCGGCAAGAAGGTGAAGCATCTCACCAACGAAAACGCGATGGATTGCGTGTTCGGCTACACCATCGGCAACGACGTCAGCGAGCGGAGCTGGCAAAAGGCCGACCGGAGCCTGTGGCGCTCGAAGAACGCCGACACGTTCAAGCCGATGGGCCCGTGGATCGAGACCGAGGTGGATCTCGCGAAGATGGAAACGGTGGTTCGGGTCAACGGCAAGGAGACCAACCGCTTCGTGACCGGCGACATGATCTTCGGCGTGGTGCCGTTCCTGGTCGAGCTGACCAAGTATTTTACCTTGTGGCCTGGCGATGTGATCTGGATGGGCACCGACGGCGCCTCGCCGGACATCAAGCACGGCGATGTCGTGGAGATCGACATCACGGGCGTCGGGACGTTGCGGAATCGATTTGTGCGGGAGGAACCGTAAGCAACGATGCCGTAGGGTAGGCAAAGCGAAGCGTGCCCACGTCTTTCTTCGACGCGTCAAGAGATCGTGGTCGCGGCGCAAGGGCGGCTTTGCCCACCCTGCGAGACCTCCTTCAAAACGGCAGCGCCACGCTCGACTTGATCTCCTTCAGCACCACATTGCTGCGGACATAGCGGATGCCGGGGATGCGAAACATGAACTCGTCGAGGAAGCGGTTATAGGCCGCCATGTCCTGCACGACGACGCGCAGATGATAGTCGGCGTCGCCCGTGGTCGCGAAGCACTCCAGCACCTCGCGCCGCTTCGTCACCCGCGCGACGAATTCGTCGACGAACTTCGCGTCATGCCGCTCCAGCGAGACGTGGAGGATGGCCGACATCGCAAAGCCGGCCTGCTCGCGCGCGACCAGCGCCGCATAGCCCTGGATGACGCCGGCCTCCTCCAGCGCGCGGACCCGGCGCCAGCAGGCCGAGGTCGACATGCCGACCTCATCCGCCAGTTGCTGGTTGGTGGCACGACCGTCCTTCTGGAGATGGCCGAGAATCCGGGTGTCCTGGTCTTCAATCATGGAGTTCTCCCAATTCAGTCAAATCTACCAGATTTCACCACGTTGCGCGAAATTCTACCAGAGATCGGCTTTCGTGCGAGAAAATAGGTAAGAACTACCAGTGCCCCGGGCATACCCTTCCACCATTCGGCAGGGTGCCGCGCGAGGTCTGCCATGGACGCCATTCCGTCACTCGACACCTATGAGCTTTCCGACCGCTACGACCGCGAAGAGGGCCGCGTCTTCCTCACGGGCACGCAGGGCATCGTCCGCATCGCGCTCGACCAGATCAGGCGCGACCGTGCCGCGGGGCTCAACACCGCCGGCTTCATCTCCGGCTATCGCGGCTCGCCGCTCGGCGGCGTCGATCTCGAGCTGTGGCGGATCCAGGAGCGTCTCAAGAGGAACCGCATCGAATTCCTCCCCGCCGTGAACGAGGACCTGGCCGCGACCGCGGTGCTCGGCTCGCAGCAGGTCGAGACGCAGGGCGACCGCGAGGTCGATGGCGTGTTCGGACTCTGGTACGGCAAGGGCCCCGGCGTCGATCGTTCCGGCGATGCACTGAAACACGGCAATGCCTACGGCTCCTCGCCGCATGGCGGCGTGCTGGTGGTCGCCGGCGACGACCACGGCTGCGTCTCCTCCTCGATGCCGCACCAATCCGACGTCGCCTTCATGAGCTGGTTCATGCCGACGCTGCATCCGGCCAGCGTCAGCGAGTATCTCGCGTTCGGCGAGTATGGTTACGCGCTGAGCCGTTTCTCCGGCATGTGGGTCGGCTTCAAGGCGATCTCGGAGATCGTGGAATCAGGCGCATCCGTCGCGCTGCGCCCGCCGCGCGCCTTCCGCACGCCTGACTTCACGCCGCCGCCTGATGGACTGCACTACCGCTGGCCCGATTTGCCGGGCCCGCAGATCGAGGAGCGGCTGGAGGCGAAGAAGCACGCGGTCTACGCCTTCGCAAAGGCCAATCCGATCGACCGCCACATCTACGACATTCCGGATGCGACCTACGGCATCGTCACCACGGGCAAGGCGCATCTCGACCTGATGGAAGCGCTGCGGCTGATGGGCCTCGATGAAGCCGCCTGCCGCAGCATCGGCATCGACATCTACAAGGTCGGCATGGTGTGGCCGCTGGCGCTGCATGACGCCATGGCCTTCGTGAAGGGCAAGCGCGAGATTTTGGTGGTCGAGGAGAAGCGCGGCATCATCGAGAGCCAGTTCAAGGAATATTTCTACGATTATCCCGGCAGCAAGCCCGAGCGCATGGTCGGCAAGCACGACGAAACCGGGGCCAGGCTGATCTCCTGGATCGGGGAATTGTCGCCGCGCGCACTGGCGGGCGTCCTGGCGCGCCGGCTCGACCCGATGTTTCCGGGCCTCAATCTTGCCGCACGCGCCGCCGCCCTGATGCCGGAGGCGGCGCGCACCATCAACGTCCCCGGCACGACGCGCACGCCGTATTTCTGCTCGGGTTGCCCGCACAACACATCGACGAAGGTGCCCGAGGGATCGAAGGCGCTGGCCGGCATCGGCTGCCATTTCATGGCGAGCTGGATGGACCGCGAGACCTCGTCGCTGATCCAGATGGGCGGTGAAGGCGTGAACTGGGCGGCGTCGTCGCGATTCACCGGCCGCAAGCACATCTTCCAGAACCTCGGCGAAGGCACCTACTACCATTCCGGCTCGATGGCGATCCGGCAGGCAATCGCGGCCAAGGCCAACATCACCTACAAGATCCTGTTCAACGATGCCGTCGCGATGACCGGCGGCCAGCCGGTCGACGGTCCCGTCAGCGTGCATGCGATCGCGCACAGCGTTCGCGCCGAAGGCGTGACGCGCATCGCGCTGGTGTCGGACGATCCCGCACAGTTCGCGCCCGCCGACCTGCCATCCGGCGTCACCATCCATCCGCGCGAGGAGATGGACGCCGTGCAGCGCGAGCTGCGCGGTATTCCCGGCGTCTCGGTGCTGATCTATCAACAGACCTGCGCCACCGAGAAGCGGCGCCGGCGCAAGCGTGGCGAGATGGCCGACCCCAAGCGCTTCGCCTTTATCAATGATCTCGTCTGCGAGGGCTGCGGCGACTGCTCGGTGGAATCCAACTGCCTGAGCGTCGAGCCGAAGGAGACGCTGTTCGGCCGAAAGCGGCAGATCAACCTGTCGTCCTGCAACAAGGATTTTTCCTGCCTCAACGGCTTCTGCCCGAGTTTTGTGACTGCCGAAGGCGCGACGCGCCGGAAGAAGGTTGCGAGCCAGATCGACGCGGTCGGCCACGCCGCCACGCTTCCCCTGCCCGCGACCGCAACGCTCGACCGTCCCTACGACCTGCTCGTGACCGGGGTCGGCGGTACCGGCGTGATCACCGTCGGCGCACTGATCGGCATGGCCGCACATCTCGAACGCCGTGGCGTCTCGGTGCTGGACTTCACCGGCTTTGCGCAGAAGTTCGGGCCCGTGCTGAGCTATATCCGCCTCGCACCAAGTCCCGAGGCCCTGCACCAGGTGCGCATCGACCAGGGCGCGGCCGATGCGCTGATCGGCTGCGATCTCGTCGTCAGCTCTTCGCCAAAGGCATCGGGCACCTACCGCCGCGGCACACGCGCCGCGATCAACACCGCGGAGATGCCGACCGGCGACGTGGTCCGCTTCCGCGACGCAGATCCCGCCTCCGCCGCCCGCCTGCGCGCGATTGGCCGGGTCATCGGCGAGCACAATCTCGGCACGATCAATGCCAACGCGCTGGCCGAACGGCTGCTCGGCGATGCCGTCTATGCCAATATCATCATGCTCGGCTTTGCCTGGCAGCGCGGCCTGGTCCCGATTTCATTGCAGGCGCTGCTGCGCGCGATCGAGCTCAACGGCGTCGCGGTCGAGCGCAACAAGCAGGCCTTTGCCTGGGGCCGGATTGCCGCTTCCGATCCCGACTTCCTGCCGAAGGCGAGCGAACAGCCTGAGGTCGAGACGCTCGACCAGATCATCGAACGCCGCGTCGACTTTCTCACCGCCTATCAGGACAGCGCCTACGCAGAACGCTACCGAACGACCATCGCCGGCGTTCGCAGCGCCGAGGCTGCCCTGAACAGCAAAGCCCTGACCGAGGCCGTCGCCCGCGCGCTGTTCAAGCTGATGGCCTACAAGGACGAATACGAGGTGGCACGGCTGCACATGCAAAGCGGCTTCCTCGATGAGCTCAAGCGTGAATTCGAGGACGGCTTCAGCGTGCAATATCACCTCGCCCCGCCATTCCTCCCCTCGAAGCGCGACGCACGTGGACGTCCGCGCAAACGAGCGTTCGGCCAGTGGATCCAGATGCCGCTCGCCATGCTCGCGCGCTTGAAGGGGCTGCGCGGAACGCCCTTCGATCCGTTCGGCTATACGGCGGAGCGGCGTACCGAGCGCGAGCTAATCGCGTGGTATGAAAATCTGATCAAACGGATGCTCGCCGAGCTCGATGCGGCATGTCTTCCGGATCTCGTCGCCATTGCAAAGGCGCCGATGGAGATCCGCGGTTATGGCCCGGTCAAGGACAGCGCGATCGGGACGACGAAGACGGAGGTCGAGCGGCTGTTTGGCAAACTCCACACGCCGTCACCGGCGAGGATGCGTGCCACTGCTTGACGCGACCGGCGAGGCCTCAGCCTCTAAGTCCGAAGGGGCGCGGCTTCAGCTGGCTGGACAGGATGAAGATCGCGGGCCCGATCCCGATATTTCGATCGGGGTGGGCGCGCCTTCCTTGTCACCGTCGAACATGATCAGGACACGCAATCCGGATGACGTGTTGTCCAGCGGCAGAAGCGCCTCCGGCTTTCGCTCCGGATCGAACGGCAAGTCCTTGAGCAGCTCGACGGACTCCGACGTGCCGTCCCACGCATAAACGGAATAGGCTCCGGGTCCGTCGGCAACGGGACCCGCCAAGACAAGAATGCGGTCCCCGAATGATGCGAGATCGCGCACGCCACGACCGTCGCCGAGCGGCAGCCGGTACAGGCGATGGTCCGTGCTATTTCCTTTGCCAAACAACGAAGTCAGTTCGACCGACAGAACGACGGCGCATTTGCCATTCAGCACGGGGCCCCGAAACCCGGCCAGCAGCGTCCGGTCGTCCTTGATCGCCACGCCTTCGATCGTCAGCCCGTTCGTCTCCAGCCGCATGTCCATGAACGGGCGGAGAGCCGGATCGCTTGCGATCACGTCTCGTAGCCGCGGCGTACGCTCGAGGCTCGACACATTGCCGTCTGCTCCCGTCGTGCGAAACCGGACGATCTGGCTGTTTGCGGCGATCTTCGCCTGAATCTTGGCGGCATCTGCCTTGGGATCGAGCTTGTGCTTCTTGTCCCGCGGATGCCCATGCGAGCCGATGACGTAAAAGTACTCATATTCCCCTTTGGAGAAGGCGACGCCCTCGCCGTCGAGTTCGAGTGCTTTGCCATCGAACGTGTTGTCGATCAATTTGACCGGGCTGCGGGCCACAAGCTCGCCGTCGGTCAATTCGATGAACTGGGCGTCCTGGAGATTGTCGTCGATGACGAGGCATGACCGGGGAAACCCTTCCGTGGTCGTGCAGGCGATGCCGCTGACATCCTTGGACTTGCCGCCGTCCTCGCCGAGCAGTCTCTTCGTGACCGGCCACGCATCGTCGGCCGCAGCAAGAGCAGGCTGCATGCCGCCCGCCGCCACGAGTCCGAGCAGCAAAGTCGCAATCCATCCCGTCCTGGCGAGGGTCATTGAAGCCTCCGATCAACGTTTGCCGGTTCAGATGTGGCCAGGTCCGGCTTCACCGCAATCTGATGCCGCCAACCCCTGCGAAGCTCACGCAATCGAACGCCGATCGGCTTGCCGCCTGTCGATGCGCCGAACAAAGCAGAGCTTGAGAAGCAGAGCCGGAAAGCCGGCGTGTGCAAAACATCACATCGAAGAAACAGGATCGGGCCGAGCCAACTCGGTCCAAAATAGATCACTCATATCTTAAGTTGTATTTTTCCAGAAGCCTTGGCGATGTCAACTCACTTCCCAGCGACAAGGCGTCGCCGGTGAGCGGCCTCAGGAATACGGATTGATCAGCTTCTGTTGCTCGGCACTGTGCTGCACGAGCATGTCGATGAAGGTCCTGACCTTCGCCGACAGATGATGGCGGTGCGGATAGACCGCGTTCATCGACATCTCGACCGGCCGATATTCGGGCAAGAGCCGAACGAGGTGACCGGCTTCGAGATCGTCCCGAACGAGAAAGCCGGCCATCAGGCAGACCGCAGCGCCTTCCAGCGCCACCTTCCGCAACGCTTCGCCGCTGTTGGTGATGAAACTGCCGGAAACGCGCACCGATGCCGGCGTGCCCTTGCGATCAAGGAAGCGCCAGTCGTCGCCAAACGGGTAGTTCAGATGACGGCCGCAATTGTGCGCGCTGAGCTCATCGAGCTTCTGCACGCGACCATGCCGTTCGAGATAATCGTGCGAGCAGCACAGCACGTGGCGCCAGGTGGCGAGGCTGCGGACGATCAGGCTCGAATCCGGCGGCGAGGTCATGCGCAGGGCAACGTCATAGCCTTCCTCGATGAGGTCGATTTCGGCTTCGCCCATGCGCAGATCGATCTTGAGCTCCGGATAGGCCGACAGGAGCTTCGCCACGACAGGCGCGACGAACGGCACCATGTGTGTGGCGACGTGGACGCGCAACGTGCCGCGGGGCACCGACTGCAATTCGCTCGCGATATCGTCGGCTTGCTCGAGATCGGCCAGGATCTGGGTCGAGCGGTCGTAATAGGCCTTGCCGATCTCGGTGAGGCTCACCTTCCGCGTGGTGCGGTTGAGCAGGCGCACGCCGAGCCGGTCCTCCAGCGCCTGCACGTGGTTGCTCACCATGGTCGTCGACATGTTGAGCCGGCGGGCGGCGGCGGAAAAGCCGCCGTTTTCAACCACTTGGACGAACGCAGTAAGGCCGGTGAAGCGATCCATGGCTCCGATTATCCGTTCCTGCTGGATAATGCTTCCATAAATTCAGAGATTATCACAACGAACGGGACAGCGCATCTTGCAGATACCAGCGGCGCACCGTTCAGACGGGCGTCCGGGAAATCCGAGGATGCCATGTCGAACGCTTCTTATGCCCCTGAAACCAATGAAAAAATCAGCCTGCGCCCGTCCCGTCAGGCACTCAGGCGAGCGGCGATCGGCCTGGCGCTGGCGATCGGCATCGCGGTCGCCGGCGACTATGGCTACGACTACCTGAATACCGGCCGCTACCTGGAATCCACCGACGACGCCTATGTGAAGGCGGATTCGACGATCATCGCGCCGAAGGTCTCCGGCTACATCACCAAGGTGCTCGTCGCCGACAACGAGAGGGTCAGGGCGGGCCAGACGCTGGCCAGGATCGACGACCGCGACTTCAGGACCGCGCTTGACCAGGCCAAGGCCGACGTCGCTGCCGCCGAAGCCACGGTGCGCAACATCGATGCCCAGCTCGAACTGCAGCAACCGGTCATCGAGCAGAGCACGGCCGATGTCACTGCTGCCGACGCCAATCTGAAATTCGCGCAGGAGGAGCGCGCCCGCTACGACGACCTGATGAAGTCCGGCTCCGGCACGATCCAGCGTGCGCAGCAGACCGACGCGGCGCTGCGCGCCAGCAGCGCGCAAGCGCAGCACGCGAAATTCGGCCTTCTGGCCGCACAGCGCAAGATCGACGTGCTCACCACCCAGCGCGCGCAGGCCACCGCTCAGCTCGCGCGGGCCCGCGCGGTCGCGCAGCAGGCGGCGCTGAACCTGTCCTACACCGAGATCAACGCGCCGGTTGACGGCACGGTCGGCGCCCGGAGCTTGCGAGTTGGGCAATACGTCCAGGCCGGCACGCAATTGATGGCGGTGGTGCCGCTCGACGCGGTCTATGTCATCGCGAACTTCAAGGAGACCCAGCTCACGCATGTGCGGCCGGGACAGCCGGTCGAACTGCACATCGACAGCTTCCGCGACAAGACCCTGCGTGGTCATGTCGACAGCCTGTCGCCGGCAAGCGGGCTCGAATTCGCGCTGCTGCCGCCTGACAACGCCACCGGCAATTTCACCAAGATCGTGCAGCGCGTCCCCGTGAAGATCGTGCTCGACGACCACAGTCTCGCCGGCCTGCTGCGCCCGGGCATGTCGGCGGTGCCGACCGTGGACACCAAGCAGGCCGTGCTGGCCGCACGCGAGACGGCCAAACGCCTCGCCGACAACACCTCCCGCGCGCACGGGGGCTGAAGCCATGAGCACGCTGCAACCGACCGTCGACGCCGCTGCGGGCCTCTCCGCCCCCGCTGCGCCCGCTGCGCCCGCCGCGCCGGCGGTGTCCGCAAGAACCTGGATCGCGGTGATCGGCGCCACGCTCGGCGCCTTCATGGCGGTGCTGAACATCCAGATCGTCAATGCCTCGCTCGCGGACATCCAGGGCGCGATCGGCGCCGGCATCGACGACGGCGGCTGGATCTCGACCTCCTATCTGATCGCCGAGATCGTGGTGATCCCGCTGTCCGGCTGGCTGGCGCAGGTGTTCTCGATCCGGATCTATCTTCTCACCAACGCGATCCTGTTCCTCCTCCTGTCGGCGGCCTGCGCGCTGGCACAGGATCTGTCGCAGATGATCGTGCTGCGTGCCGTGCAGGGATTCACCGGCGGCGTTCTGATCCCGATGGCATTCACGCTGATCATCACGCTGCTGCCGCGCGCCAAACAGCCGGTGGGCTTGGCGCTGTTCGCGCTGTCCGCGACGTTCGCCCCCGCGATCGGCCCGACCATCGGCGGCTATCTCACCGAGAATTTCGGCTGGGAGTACATCTTCTACGTCAACCTCGTCCCCGGTGCGGTCATGGTCGGCATGCTCTGGTACGCGCTCGAGGCCAAACCGATGAAGCTGTCGCTGCTCGCGGAGGGCGACTGGGCCGGCATCATCACCATGGCGATCGGGCTGTCGGCATTGCAGACCGTGCTGGAGGAAGGCAACAAGGACGACTGGTTCGGCTCACCTTTCATCGTCAAGCTCTCAGTGATCGCGGCCGCCGCACTGACCGCCTTCCTGGTCATCGAGCTGACGGTGAAGAAGCCGCTGCTCAACCTGCGCCTGCTGGTCCGCCGCAATTTCGGCTTCGGCATGCTCGCGAACTTCCTGCTGGGCATTGCGCTGTACGGCTCGGTGTTCATCCTGCCGCAATATCTGGCGCGCATCCAGGGCTACAACGCCGAGCAGATCGGTATGGTGCTGGCATGGACCGGACTGCCGCAACTGGTGCTGATCCCGCTGGTGCCGCGCCTGATGCAGAAATTCGATGCGCGGCTCGTGATCGGAATCGGCTTCGTGCTGTTCGCAGGCTCGAACTTCATGAACATCACTATGACCAGCGACTATGCCGCCGACCAGCTGCTGTGGCCCAATGTCGTCCGCGCGATCGGCCAGGCGCTGGTGATGGCACCGCTGTCGGCGGTCGCAACCGCGGGCATCGAGCCGGAGAACGCAGGCTCGGCCTCCGGACTGTTCAACATGATGCGCAATCTCGGCGGCGCCGTCGGCATCGCGCTGCTGCAAACGGTGCTGACCAAGCGCGAGCAATATCACTCCAACGTGTTGACGCAATCGGTGTCGGTGTTCGAGCAGGCGACGCGGACGCGACTGGAACAATTGACGCAATATTTCGTCAATCACGGCATCCTCGACCGTGCGGACGCCGCGCATCGCGCCTATGTCGCGATCGGACATACCGTGCAGAAGCAGGCTTACATCCTCGCCTTCAGCGACACTTTCTATCTACTCGGCATGGCGCTGATCGTGGCCTTGGTTGCCGTCCTTTTCCTGAAGAAGCCCGGCCAGACCTCGGCCGGCGGCGCCCACTGACGTCAACCCAACCAGCAAGGAGAACGACCATGAAGCCCCGCATGAGTTTCTATCAGGCCGCCCCTGACACGATGAAGGCGCTGATGGCACTGGAAGAGCAGATCCAGTCGACCGGTCTCGAGAAATCACTGATCGAGCTGGTCAAGATCCGGGCGTCGCAGATCAACGGCTGCGCCTTCTGCATCAACATGCACACCGAGGATGCCCGCAAGCGCGGCGAGACCGAGCAGCGCATCTACCTGCTCGATGCCTGGCGCGAATCTCCGCTCTATTCCGACCGCGAGCGCGCGGCGCTGGCCTGGACTGACGCGGTGACGTTGATCTCGCAGACCCACGCGCCCGATGATGTCTACGAGCAGGTCCGCGCGCAGTTCTCCGAGGAGGAGACGGTGAACCTGACCATGCTGATCGGCGCCATCAACGCCTGGAACAGGATCGCGATCGCGTTCCGCGCGGTTCATCCGGTGAAGGTGAAGGCGTCGGTAGCGTAGGCCCCAGCGAAGGTGCCGTAAGGTGGGCAAAGGCGCACTTGCGCCATGCCCACCATCTTTTCATGGTCGCAAGAATGCGTGGGCACGCTTCGCTTTGCTCACCCTACGATAGCTGCCTATGCGGCCTAAACCGCCGTCGCCTTGGCGAACTCCACGTAGATCTCGCGCAGGCGCGTGGCCATCGGGCCCGGCTTGCCGTCGCCGATTGTCTTGCCGTCGATCGCAACCACCGGCTGGACGAACAGTGACGCCGAGGTGGCAAAGGCCTCCTTGGCGGCGAGTGCCTCGGCGACGGTGAAGGAACGTTCCTCGACGCGGAGCTGGCGCTCTTCGGCGAGCGCCACCACGGCCTTGCGGGTGCAGCCCGGCAGGATCGCGTTGGAGTTTTTGCGGGTCACGATGACGTCGTCCTTGGTGAGGATGAACGCCGAGGACGAACCGCCCTCGGTGACGTATCCATCCTCCAGCATCCAGGCCTCGCCGGCGCCGGCCTCGGCGGCGGCCTGCTTTGCCAGCACTTGCGCGAGCAGCGCCACGCTCTTGATGTCGCGGCGCTCCCAGCGGATGTCCGGCACCGTGATGACGTTGATACCCGTCGTCGCCGCGGCGGCGTTGATGATGTCCTTCTCCGAGGTGAACATCACGAGGCTCGACTTGACGTCGGCCTTGGGAAACGGAAAGTCGCGGCCCTTGTCGGCGCCGCGCGTCACCTGGAGATAGACGAGACCGTTCACGAGCTTGTTGCGCGCGATCAGCTCCTTCTGCAGCTCGGTGATGCGCTCGACCGTCTCCGGCAGCTTAAGCTTGATCTCGCCGACCGAGCGCTCCAGGCGGGCCAGATGCGAGGCGTTGTCGACCAGCTTGCCGTCGAGCACGGCCGAGACCTCATAGATGCCGTCGGCGAACAGGAAGCCGCGATCGAGGACCGAGATCTTGGCATCCGAGAGCGGGACGAATGAGCCGTTGACGTAGGCGAGCGGGTCCAAGGCAGGTCTCCTGGGGACTGAAATGGGGAATTGGCGCGCTTATACGCCAGTTAGAAGGACGGATCACCCTCTATTCGTCTTTCCGGGCGTTGCGAAGCAACGAGCTATGGTGCGCAATTGCGCAACTGAGAATCCATTTCGCTCGGCGTACGCGGCCTGATGGATCCCGGGTTCGCGCTTCGCGCGCCCCGGGACGACGACCGGTCAGTGCGACAGGATCTTCGACAAGAACTTCTGCGCGCGGTCGCTGCGCGGCTTGCCGAAAAAGTCTTCCTTTGCCGCGTCCTCGACAATCTCGCCGCGGTCCATGAAGATCACGCGATTGGCCACCTTGCGGGCAAAGCCCATCTCGTGGGTGACGACCATCATGGTCATGCCCTCATGAGCGAGGTCCACCATGACGTCAAGCACCTCGCTGACCATTTCCGGGTCGAGCGCCGAGGTCGGCTCGTCGAACAGCATGACGATCGGATCCATGGCGAGCGCACGGGCGATCGCAACACGCTGCTGCTGGCCGCCTGACAGGTTCGCGGGAAACTTTTGCGCCTGCTCCTTGAGGCCAACGCGCTCCAGCAGCTGCATGCCTTTCGCCATCGCCTTGTCGCGCGACCGGTTCAACACCTTCTCCTGCGCGAGGCAGAGATTGTCGATGATCTTGAGGTGCGGGAACAACTCGAAATGCTGGAACACCATGCCGACGCGCGAGCGCAGCTTCGGCAGATTGGTCTTGGGATCATTGACCTTGGTGCCGTCGACGCTGATGTCGCCGCTCTGGAACGGCTCGAGCGCATTGACGCATTTGATCAAGGTCGACTTGCCCGAGCCCGAGGGGCCGCAGACCACGACGACCTCGCCCTTGGTGACGCTGGTCGTGCAGTCGGTCAGCACCTGGAAGCTCGGCGTGTACCATTTGTTGACGTGGCTGATTTCGATCATGAGCGGGGAGCCCTAGCGAATGATGGCGATGCGCGCCTGCAGGCGGCGGACGCCGAAGGACGCGATACAGGAAATGGTGAAGTAGACCACGGCTGCGAACAGGTACATTTCGACGAGGCGCCCGTCGCGCTGGGCCACCTTGCTCGCCGCACCCAGGAAGTCCGTGATCGACAGGACGTAAACCAGCGAAGTGTCCTGGAACAGCACGATGGTCTGCGTGATCAGCACCGGCAGCATGTTGCGAAACGCCTGCGGCAGCACGACGTAGCGCATGGTCTGGGCGTAGGTCAGTCCGAGCGCACTGGCCGCGGACGGCTGGCCGCGCGAGATCGACTGGATGCCGGCGCGCATGATTTCGGAGAAGTACGCCGCCTCGAACATGATGAAGGTGATGAGCGAGGACGCGAACGCGCCGACGCTGATCGGACGCGAGGCGCCGGTCACCCACTGCCCGATATAGGGCACCAGGAAGTAGAACCAGAAGATCACCAGCACCAGCGGCAGCGAGCGCATGAAGTCGACATAGACCCCGGCGATGCGGCCAAGGATCTTGAAGCCGGAGAGCCGCATCAGGGCGAGCGCCGTGCCGAAGATAAGGCCGCCGAGGGCCGCGAGGCCCGTCAGCGTCAGCGTGAACGTCATGCCCTCGTAGAACAGGTAAGGCAGCGCGCGGCGGATGACGTCGAAATCGAGATTGGCGAACATCGCTTATTTCCCCGTGATGTAGCCGGGGATCGCGACCCAGCGCTCGAGGAAGCGCATCGCGGTCACGACAACGGCATTGACGAGGAGATAGAGGATCGTCGCGGCGGTGAAGGCCTCGAACACCTGGAACGAGAATTCCTGCATCGAGCGCGCCTGTCCGGTCAGCTCGAGCAGACCGATGGTGATGGCGACCGCCGTGTTCTTGATGGTGTTGAGAAACTCGGAGGTCAGCGGCGGCAGGATGATGCGGAACGCCATCGGCAGCAGCACGTAGCGATAGCCCTGCGCGGTGGTCAGGCCCAGCGCCGTTGCCGCCATCTTCTGCCCGCGCGGCAGTGAACCGATGCCGGCCTGCAGCTGCACGGCGACGCGCGCCGACATGAAGAAGCCGATGCCGATCGCCGCCGTCCAGAACGGCGCGTTCGGCAGCTGCTTCAGCCAGGTGCCGGCGCCTTTTGGCAACAATTCCGGCAGCACGAAGAACCACAGGAAAAGCTGCACCAGCAGCGGCATGTTGCGGAAGAATTCGACGTAGGCGAAGCCGAACCAGTTCGCCCCCTTCGACGGCAGCGTGCGCATCACGCCGACGAGCGAGCCGGTGATCAGCGCGATGATCCAGGCCAGCGCCGCGGTCTTGAGGGTCAGCACCAGGCCCGACAAGAGCATGTCGAGATAGGTGCCGGTGCCCATCGGGTTCGGCTGGAAAAAGATTCCCCAGTTCCAGTTATAGTTCACGTGTCCCCCGCGCGAACGCGCCAGTTATGGATGTCCCGGCGCCTATGCAAATGTCCGGCCACCCCTGTGTCAAGAGTGGCCGGACATGATTCCTATCGAAAGATCGAAGTTATCTTACTTATAGTCGTCCGGGTTCGGCGAGTCCAAGGGCTTGGCGAACTCGTTCTTCAGCTCGGCCGAGATCGGGGTGTTGAGATTCAGCCCCTTCGGCGGGATCTTCTGCGTGAACCACTTGTCGTAGATCTTCTGCGCCTCGCCGGAGGTGTAGAGCGCCGCAGTCGCGGCATCGACCACCTTCTTGAAGGCTGCGTCGTCCTTGCGCAGCATGATGCCGTAGGGCTCCGGCTTGGAGAACGCATCCTTGGAGATCTCGTAGTCGCCCGGCGACTTCGAGCCGGCGACGAGGCTCGCGAGCAAAATGTCGTCCATGACGAAGGCGACCGCGCGGTCGGTCTCGACCATCAGGAAGGCTTCGGCGTGATCCTTGGCCGGGATGATATTGGCGCCGAGGCCCTTGGCAACGTTGGCTTCGGTGAGCTGCTTGATATTGGTGGTGCCGGCGGTCGAGACCACCGTCTTGCCCTTGAGGTCGTCGATCGACTTCAGGCCGCTCGACTTCTTGAAGACGTAGCGGCTGGCGGTCAGGAAGTGGGTGTTGGTGAAGGCAACCTGCTTCTGGCGCTCGGCATTGTTGGTGGTCGAGCCGCATTCGAGATCGATGGTGCCGTTGGCCATCAGCGGGATGCGGGTCGCGGAGGTCACCGGGTTGAGCTTGACCTCGAGCTTGTCGAGCTTGAGCTCCTTCGTCACGGCGTCGACGATCTTGTAGCAGATGTCCATCGCGAACCCGACGGGCTTCTGGTTGTCATCCAGATAGGAGAACGGGATCGAGGAGTCGCGGAAGCCCAGCGTGATGGCGCCCGTGTCCTTGATGTTCTTCAGCGTTCCCGTGAGTTCCTGGGCCATCGCCGGCCCGGCGGACAACGCGCCAGCAAGCAGACAGAAGCTGATCCGACGGTATTTCACGAAATTCTCCCTCTTTTGGTTATTGACTGACGATACTTCAGCGACTCGATCTCGAAGGCCTGGCAGGCGATTTGACCGGTCCTTTCGCAACCTTCCCCGTACGCCCGTCTGCGGCATGGGCCGCATTATTCCTGCGCAGTTCGGACCAAAAGAGATTTAGCGATCGCTGGCTATTCGTCCGGTCCTTGAATGCGACTAAAGATAGCGGCAACGCCCACTTGTTGCCCCCGATGGCCGCCAATCCCTTGTGGCCATGCGCCGCGGCGGTACCTTCCGTAAGCCAGGCGACGCCGCGTCCGGCCAGCGCCATCTCGCATAGCACATCGGACATGTCGCTTTCGATCACCCGCTGGCCGGTGATCGGGGCATTCTCCAGGATGAGATCGACCAGGCGCGCGAAATAGACACCGGGCGAATACATCAGCAGCGGCACCGGATGCGACGCCTTGCCCGGCAGCGATATGCCTCCCTTGGCGGCCAGCGCCTCGCTGACATAGGGCCGCAAATACTCGGTGCCGAGGCTCACGCGCTCGTAGCGATCCGGATCGAGATGGATTGGCTGCTGAGCGTGGTGATAGCAGATCATCAGGTCCGCGTTGCCCGACACCAGCGAGGTGACGAGATCATGGATGTTGCCGACCACGACCGAACAGCTCATGCGCCGCTCGGCGGACCAGGCTTGCCACCACTGCGGCAGCTGCGCCGTCGCCATGGCGAACGGCAGTGCGATCCTGATGTGCTCATGCGAGCGCAGCGGCTTGCCGCCAAGCTCGTCGCGGCTGTCTAGCATCTGCCGCAGCAATTCCCCGGCATGCTCGCGAAAGCGCTCGCCTTGCGGCGTCAATTGCGTCGGATAGACGCTGCGATCGATCAGATCGAAGCCGAGCCAGGCCTCCAGCGACTTGATGCGGCGGCTGAACGCCGCCTGCGACGTGTTGCGCCGCTCGGCCGCACGGGTGAAGTTGCCGGTCTCGGCCACCATCAGAAAATCCTGCAGCCAGCGCAGTTCCATCACGCGACCTGTCTTGATGCCGGACGCTGCGGCAGGTTCCCCGCGATACCCAGCTCCCGACGGCGCAGAACGGCGCGCGTCGACCGGCCATGCTTGCTGCCACGGTATTGGTTGCCCCATGGCGCGCAACCTAGCGAAGCGGCATATGGCCCGACCAATGCAAGCTTTGCATCAGGCCCTTCCGACGCCGATTCCCGCCCAATCCCCTTCAAATCCCAGCCTTTCATGCGCCGATCAGCATTCGCCCGATGCCGCCCGACTGCTCCAGCGTGCTACGGCGGGGCCCATCATGCAAGTTTTGCATGATGCAGACATGGCATCGCCGGGGGCGATCAGGCCGCCCTAGGTTGGCGGCCGCAACGCCACTCCTCGTCCCGATCGGCTCTGTTGCCGCATCGGGCGACAGTCCAGAATGAGTCCTTACATGAAAATCTGTGTCCTCGGCGCCGGCGTCATCGGACTGACGACGGCATGGTGCCTCAGCGAGGCCGGACATGACGTGATCATCGTCGACCGCCATGCCGAGACCGGCGCCGACGCCAGCGCCGCCAACGGCGGCCAGCTGTCCTATGCCTTCGTGACCCCGCTGGCATCGCCTGCGACACTGTTGAAGCTGCCCTCGCTGCTGGTCGCCAGAGACTCGCCGATGCGTATTCGCCCCGGCCTCGATCCGCATCTGATATCCTGGGGCGTTCGCTTCCTGCTCGCCTGCCGCTCGGCCGCCGTGCGCGACACCGTTGCCGCGCAGCTCGCGCTTGCCGCCATCAGCCGGGACGAATTGACACGCCTGTCGCAGACGCTCGATCTCGCGTTTGGATTGCGAACCGCCGGCAAGCTGGTGCTGTTCCGTTCGCCCAGCGAATTCGACGCCGCACGAAGCGCCGTCACCGGCAAGGCCGGCGCTGACAATGCGCAGCAGGTGCTCACACCGGCCGAGTGCCTCGCACTGGAGCCCGCGCTCAAGCTCGGAGCACGCGAACTCGCCGGCGGCATTTTCACCGCCTCCGAACAGGTCGGCGATTGCGCCGCGTTCTGCGCCGCGCTTGCCGACCGCCTGACACAGCGAAACAATGTCGAGTGGCTGCTCGACACGCCTGTGACCGGACCGGTCCGGTCCGGCGGCCGTCTTGTTGGTGTGGACACCGCTAAGGGACGCGTGCAAGCCGACCGCTTCGTTCTCTGCATGGGAGCATCCTCGAGCGCCTTTGCAAGAGCTTGCGGATTTTACCTGCCGATCTACCCGGTCAAGGGCTACAGCATCACGCTGCAGCCCGCGGGCGAAGTCAGCGCGCTTCGCCACAGCGTCACCGACTTCGAACGCAAGCTGGTGTTCGCGCCGCTCGCGCGCGACGAAGGCACGGCGATCCGGATTGCCGGGATTGCCGATCTCGACGGCAACGATGCAAGCCTTGATCCGGGCCGTCTCGACATCCTGCGCCGCGCGGCGGCGAAAATGCTGGGGATGGCGACTGACGGCGACGTCGAGCCATGGTGCGGGCTACGCCCAATGACGCCCGATAGCCGGCCGATCATCGGGTGGTCGCCGCTCTCCGGGCTGTTCATCAATTCGGGCCACGGCATGCTCGGCTGGACGCTGGCCTGCGGCAGCGCCCGCCTCACCGCTGACCTGATCGACGGCAGGCCGGCGGCGATTGAAGCCGGCGCGTTTGCGGTGCGGCGCGCGGCGTGACGGTTCTATCAGGTACGTTTCCCTTTCTCGCCGAGATCCCAGAACAGGTCCGCCATGAGCGCAAGGGTCGGCTTTGTTGGCGAGGAAGAGCTTTTTGGGTGCCCGGGAGATGCGCCTCCAATGCAAAGCTTGCATTGGATGGCCGGGAGAACGCGAACTAGCCTGCTGCTCGCATGACGGAGACTTTTCAGATGAAATGCCTGCCTGCCCTTCTTGCCGCCATTTGCTTTGGTCTCGTCCCAACTGCCCCTGCCATCGCCGCCGGCACGGCCGATCTCATCATCAGCGGAGGGACGATCTACACCGGCGCCGACGAGGCTCCGTTCGTCGGCGACGTCGCGGTGAGCGGCGACAGGATCGTCTATGTCGGCCCGCATGCCGGCGCGCCGGCGGCAAAGGCCAGCATCGACGCACAGGGCATGATCGTCGCGCCCGGGTTCATCGACGTCCACACCCATCCCGAAAGCTATATCCGATCGGGCGATGCGGCCAAGCGGCTGAATGCGCCATGGCTCATGCAGGGCGTTTCGACCATCTTCATCGGCGTCGACGGCAGGGGTACGCCCAACGTCGCGGCCGATCAGGCCGAGCTCGAGGCGCAAAAGGTCGGCACCAACATCGTCAGCTATGTCGGTTTCGGTGCGGTCCGCGAGGCGGTGCTGGGCCATGATGCCCGCGCGCCTTCGCCTGATGAACTGGAACGCATGAAGGCGCTGGTTGCCCAAGCGATGTGCGAAGGCGCCATCGGCCTTTCCGCCGGGCTGTTCTACGCTCCGCAGAGTTTTGCCAGGACCGAGGAAGTGGTGGCGGTGGCGAAGGAAGCCGCGCGCCGCGGCGGCATCTACGACACCCACCAGCGCGACGAGAGCTCATATTCCATTGGTCTGATGAATTCCGCGAAGGAGGTGCTCCAGATTGGCCGTGAGGCGGAGATGCCGGTGCATTTTGCGCATCTGAAGGCGCTCGGCGTCGACCTGCAGGGCCAAGTGCCGGAAGTGATCCGCCTGATCGAGGCGGCGCGCGCGGCGGGCCAGAAGGTGACGGCGGATCAATATCCGTGGCTGGCGTCGAGCACGAGCCTCGATGCGGCGCTGGTGCCGCGCTGGGCGGTCGATGGCGGCTATGCGGCGATGATCAAACGTTTCGACGATGCGGCACAGATGGCGAAAATCCGCGACGAGATGATGGAGAATTTGCGACGCCGCGGCGGCGCGGACTCGATCCTGCTGACCAGCGTCGATCGGGAATGGACGGGAAAGCGGCTGTCGGAAATGGCCGAGGCGTGGAAGGTCGAGCCCGTCGACGCCGCGGTGCGCATCCTGCGCGCCAACCCGCGCGACTCGATCGCTTCCTTCAACATGATCGACAGCGATGTCGACCTCGTGATGAAGCAGCCATGGGTCGTCACCGGCTCCGACGGCACCGACGGCCATCCCCGGCAATTCGCCACCTTTCCGCGCAAATACGCCGTCTACGTCAGGGAGCGCCAGGTCATCGATTTGAAGACGTTCATCCGTCAGTCCACCGGGCTGTCGGCCGACATCTTCAAGCTCGACCGCCGCGGCTATCTGCGGCCGGACTATTTCGCCGATGTCGTGGTGTTCGACCCGGCCCGCTACGCGCCGAAGGCGGACTATGTGCGCCCGCGCGAGCTGACCGTCGGCGTGCACACGCTATTGGTCAACGGCGCGCCGACGATCCAGGACGGCCAACTGACGACGGCGGCCAGCGGCCGCGCGCTCAAGCGCACGCCGGCGCCGGGGACTTGTCCGTAGAGATCGCCCGAGGGCCTTTCAAATGACGACCTGATTATGAACGTTGTATCAAAGGAGCGCGCCCAACAGAGGTACCGGTCGCTGCGCGCCGCCCCCTGATCATCACCAAGGAACAGATCGCCGATATCTTTGCTGCCATCGGCCGTGCATTGAACAGCATCAGCTGACGGCCGACCTCTCAAAGCGCCGCCACCGTTGCAAGGCCGTGCTCCGCGGCCTCGAGCGCAGCGGCGATGTCGGTTTCGGTATCAACGGCGCAGAGGGACATGTTGTGCTTGGGATGGAAGTAGGCTCCCCTTGCAAGCACCAGCAGCGGCATGTTGCGGAAGAATTCGACGTAACAGAAGCCGAACCAGTTGGCGCCTTTCGACAGCAGCGTGCGCATCACCCCGACGATCAAGCCCGTGATGAGTGCCCCGCGCGAACGCGCCAGTTATGGATGTCCCGGCGCCTATGCAAATGTCCGGCCACCCCTGTGTCAAGAGTGGCCGGACATGATCCCGATCGAAAGATCGAGGTTTTATCTTACTTGTAGTCGTCCGGATTGGGCGAATCCGTCGGCTTGGCGAACTCGTTCTTCAGCTCGGCCGAGATCGGGGTGTTGAGATTCAGCCCCTTCGGCGGGATCTTCTGCGTGAACCACTTGTCGTAGATCTTCTGCGCCTCGCCGGAGGTGTAGAGCGCCGCGGTCGCGGCATCGACGACCTTCTTGAAGGCCGCGTCGTCCTTGCGCAGCATGATGCCGTAGGGCTCCGGCTTGGAGAACGCATCCTTGGAGATCTCGTAGTCGCCCGGCGACTTCGAGCCGGCGACGAGGCTCGCGAGCAAAATGTCGTCCATGACGAAGGCGACCGCGCGGTCGGTCTCGACCATCAGGAAGGCCTCGGCGTGATCCTTGGCCGGGATGATGTTGGCGCTGAGCTTCTTCTCGACGTTGGCCTCGGTGAGCTGCTTGATGTTGGTGGTGCCCGCGGTCGAGACCACCGTCTTGCCCTTGAGGTCGTCGATCGACTTCAGGCCGCTCGACTTCTTGAAGACGTAGCGGCTGGCGGTCAGATAGTGGGTGTTGGTGAAGGCGACCTGCTTCTGGCGCTCGGCGTTGTTGGTGGTCGAACCGCATTCGAGATCGATGGTGCCGTTGGCCATCAGCGGGATGCGGGTCGCGGAGGTCACCGGGTTGAGCTTGACCTCGAGCTTGTCGAGCTTGAGCTCCTTCTTCACGGCGTCGACGATCTTGTAGCAGATGTCCATCGCGAACCCGACGGGCTTCTGGTTGTCATCCAGATAGGAGAACGGGATCGAGGAGTCGCGGAAGCCGAGCGTGATGGCGCCCGTGTCCTTGATGTTCTTCAGCGTGCCGGTCAGCTCCTGGGCCCCAGCCTGGCTGACAGCGAAAGTCGCGGCGAGCGCGAGCCCAATGCTACGGAAATGTTTCACTTTTTTGTCCCCTTTCAGGATGATGCGTGCGGGATGCAAGCACAAATCGGCTTGGATTAGAATGTGACTTTCGGCGAGATCGAGGCTCAAGTTAACGGCTCAGTTTAGCGGGGTTTTGCCAGGGGTCCTGGCAACTGGCCGAGATCCCAGAACAGCCCGGCCATCACCGTCAAGGCCTCCTCGGTCAGAGGCAGCAGGATGTGCTCATTGGGCGCATGCTGGGAACAGCCGGGATAGGAGTGCGGGACCCAGATCGTCGGCAGGCCCAGGATCTCGGAAAATACGTCGTTGGGCAGCGAGCCGCCGAAATTCGGCAGCACCGCGGGCGTCTTGCCGGTGGTCTCTTTCACCGAATCCGCCGCCCATTTGATCCAGGGACTGTCGAAATCGGTGCGCGATGCAGCAAAGCTCTGCGCCGCCCGCACCTCGACCATCGGAAAGCCGCGTTCGACCAGATAGGCGCGGATCGCGTCGATCAGGCCATCGATCTTGGTGCCGACCACGAAACGCAGTTGCAGCACGGCGTTGGCGTGGCCTGGAATGGCGTTGGCCGGCTTCTCGATATTGCCCGACGACATCGCCAGCACTTCCAGCGTATTCCAGGCATAGAGCCGTTCTGCGGCCGAAAGACCTTCCTCGCCCCAATTCTCGGCCAGCGCGGGCTCGTCCGCACTCGGCAACACCTGCACGTCGGCGAGATAGGAGCGGATCTGGTTGGTGAGGCGCGGCGGCTTCAGGGCGTCGAGCTGGAGGCGGCCGTGACCGTCGACCAGCGTGGAGATCGCATTGACCAGAATGGTCGCGGGATTGGCCAGCACGCCGCCCCAATTGCCGGAATGGTGACCGCCGTCGCGCAAATTCACATCCAGATGGATACGGATGCCGCCGCGGCAGCCCAAGAACAATGTCGGACGTTCCGCGGACAGGCGCGGCCCGTCGGAGGCCATGAACAGATCGGCCTTGAGCGCGTCGCGGTTGAGATCGCAGACCTTGCCGAGATCGGGCGAGCCGATCTCCTCGCCCATCTCCACGATGAATTTGGCATTGAAGCCGAGCTTGCCGCCGCGGGCATCGCGCACCGCGCGGAGTGCCGCCATGTTGATGCTGTGCTGACCCTTGTTGTCGGCGGTCCCGCGGCCATAAAGGCGCGTACCCGAAACCGTGGTGCGCCAGGGATCGCGGCCGTCGCGCCACTCGCCTTCCATCCCATCGACGACGTCGCCATGGCCATAGACCAGCACGGTGGGCACTGAGGCGCTCTCGTGATGCTCGGCGAACAGGAACGGCGCCTTGCCGCTCGGGGATTCGACGATGCGGCTGATGAAGTCGAGCGCGGCGAAAGCCGGCTGCATCTCCTGTTCCAGATAGGCACGCAACTCGGGGCCGCGTGACGGATTCTGGCTCTCGGTCTTGAAGGCGACGCGGCGGTCGAGCTCGGCGAGGAAGGCGCCGGATGTAAAATCCTCACGGGCGCGGGCGATGGCGTCGGCTCTGGTCATGACTTGCTTTTCGAGACGTTGAGAGAAAGGACCTTACCCGACACGGGTTGGCCTTCGAAAGTGGCGGGGGCTTGGACAGTTCTTGCGGTTGGCTTGTACTTCTCTTGTCGTTCTCTTGCACTTCCCTTGCACTTCTCTTGGGATTTCGTCCTTGCACCCCCGGGATTGGCTTGCCAAGCGCAGCAGCGCCGCTGATTTTGGCCTTGCCAAGCGCAAGCGATATGCAAGAACTTCGCCAAGTAGGACATCAAGTTGGGCGTCAAGTTCGAGGCGCACATCTACCATTCGAAGAGCGCTCAGTACAGGGCGCCGGGGAGCCAGCATGGCCAAAGAGATCAGACTCAACGCATTTGCGATGAATTGTGTCGCGCACCAGTCACCCGGCCTCTGGACCCATCCGCGCGACCGCACCGCCGAATATAATCGCCTGCCCTACTGGATCGATCTCGCCAAGACGCTGGAGCGCGGCCGTTTCGACGGCCTGTTCCTCGCCGACGTGCTCGGGGTCTACGACGTCTATGGCAACAGCCCTGACGCGGCCTTGCGCAACGCGGCACAGACGCCGTCAAACGAGCCGCTGCTGCTGCTCTCGGCAATGGCGGCCGTCACGCAAAATCTCGGCTTCGGCGTCACCAGCAATCTGTCGTTCGAGCCGCCCTATCCGTTCGCGCGGCGAATGTCGACGCTCGATCACCTCACTGAAGGGCGGATCGGCTGGAACGTCGTCACCGGCTATCTCGACAGTGCCGCGCGCGGCGCCGGCAAGGACAAGCAGACCGGACACGACGACCGCTACGACATCGCCGACGAATATATGGAGGTCGTCTACAAGCTCTGGGAAGGCAGCTGGGAGGACGACGCCGTGCTGCGCGACCGCAAGCGCGGCATCTTCACCGATCCGAGCAAGGTTCACCGCATCAATCATGAGAGTGCGAACTACCGCATCAACAACACCATCCATCTCAGCGAGCCCTCGCCGCAGCGCACGCCGGTGCTGTACCAGGCCGGCACCTCGCCGCGCGGCCGGCAGTTCGCGGCCAAGCACGCCGAATGCGTCTTCATGTCGGGACCGTCGACCAAGATCATCGCGCCGCGCGTCGCCGCGATCCGCCAGGAAGCCGCCGCACTCGGCCGCAACCCGGCGGAGATTTTGATGTTCAACATGATGACGATCATCCTCGGCAATACCGAGGCTGAAGCTGAGGCGAAATATGCCGACTACCGCTCGCACATCAATCCGGAAGGCGCGCTCGCCCTGATGTCGGGATGGACCGGCATCGATTTCTCCGGCTACGAGCTCGACCAGCAGGTGCGTCACGTGCAGAACGATGCCGGCCGCAGCGCCCTCGACAACGTCACGCGGGGCGATCCGGACCGCGTCTGGACCGTGCGCGACGTCATCGAGCATGTCGGCATCGGCGGCGCCGGTCCGGTCGTGGTCGGCACGCCCGAAAGCGTCGCCGACAAGATCGAGGACTGGTTCGAGAAGACCGACGTCGACGGCCTCAACGTTGCGTTTGCGATCTCGCCCGGCGATTTCGAGGACATCGCCGACATGCTGGTGCCGGAGCTGACGCGGCGCAGAAGGTACAAGTCCGAGTATGCAAAGGGCACGTTGCGGGAAAAACTGTTCGGCGGCCGCGCGAGGCTCGATGCACCGCATCCGGCGGCGGGATATCGGGTGGGGAAGAAGGGGTAGGTCCCCGGCGTCGCACACCCTCGACATCGTCCCGGCCTCGTACGCAATTGCGCACGGGCGCCGGGACGACAGCGGAGCAGAGTGGCTACACCTTCCCGTCCACCATCACCTCGATCAGCTTCGTCCCCGGCCGGCCAAACGCCGAGGCCAAAGTCGCCTTCAGCTCACGGGGGTCGCTGATCCTGATCGCCTCGCAGCCGAGCGCCTTCGCCACACCGGCGAAATCCACGGGCGGATCGACGAAATCCATGCCGACATAATTGTCGTCGCCGTGAAAGGCCAGCAGGCGCTGCTTGATGATGCGGTAGCCGCCATTGTTGGCGATGACGACGTTGAGCGGCAGCTTGTGATGCGCCGCCGTCCACAGCGACTGGATCGAATACATCGCGCTGCCGTCGCCGGAGAAGCACACCACGGGGCGATCCGGGTTGGCGATGCTGGCGCCGACGGAGGCCGGCAGGCCCCAGCCGATGCCGCCGGAGGCAAGGCCGTGATAGCCGAAGCGGTCGCGATGCGGCCGCAGCGCCGTGACCTGGCGGCTCGAGGTGAGGCCTTCGTCGACCAGGATGGCATTCTCCGGCATGGCCTCGACCATCTGCAGCACGAGATAGTCGGGATCAATCGGCGCGCGGCCCGCGCTCTTGCCGATCTGCTCGACCAGCCCTGCGCGGCGGGCGCTCCAGTTCTTCGGCGCGAGCTCGGCGAGACGCTGCTTGGCGCGGCCCGTGAGCGTCGCGCCGCCCATCTCCTTCAGCACCGGGATCAGCGCGCGCAGCGTCTCCTTCAGGTCCGCCTTCAGCGCGATCTCGGCGCCGTAATTCTTGGCGATCTCCCAATCGACGAGGCCGACCTGCACGATGCCGAGCCCGTCCGGCAGCGCATCGACCTCGCTGTAGACCGACATCCGCAGCGGATCGCCGCCGAGCGCGATCAGCAGGTCGTAAGGCGCCAGCGTATCGCGCGCGACCTTCTGCACGCGCGCGAGCGTGCCAACGAAGCTCGGGCTCTCCGAGAGGAAGTGCGAGCCGTAGGGCGTCGAGGACTGGTAGGCGGCAGCGCCGAGCAGCTCGGCGAGTTCGGCCGCCTCCTTGAGCGCGTCGCTCTTCACCACCTCGTCCATGGTGACGATGACGGGGCGCTCGGCCTTCAGCAGCCGCGCGGCAAAGGCTTTCAGCGCTTCGTCCGACGGCTTGACGCGCGCATCGATGCGGGTGGAGCGGCCGAGGTCGATGCCGGCCTCGCTGTTGAGAATGTCGCCGGGCAGCGAGATGAACACCGGGCCGGTCGGCGGCGTCATCGCCACCTTGGCGGCGCGGCGCACGATGCGCGGCAGATCCTCCAGCCGCGTCACCTCGACCGCCCATTTCACCAGCGGCTCGGCCATGCGCACCAGCGGGCCATACAGCACCGGCTCCATCAGGCCGTGGCCCTGCTCCTGTTGTCCCGCGGTGAGGATCATCGGCGTGCCCGTGAATTGGGCGTTGTAGAGTGAGCCCATGGCATTGCCGAGCCCGGGCGCGACATGGACGTTGCAGGCGACGAGTTTGCCGGAGGCCCGGCTGTAGCCATCGGCAATTGCGACCACCAGGCTCTCCTGCATCGCCATCACATAGGTGAGGTCGGGATGGTCCTTCAGCGCATGCATGATCGGCAGCTCGGTGGTGCCGGGATTGCCGAACAGATGCGTGATGCCTTCGTCCTTGAGCAGCGCGAGAAAGGCGGAGCGGCCGGTGATCTTGTTCTTCATGTTTCCTCCAGGAGCGGACGTTGCCGCAAGGACGGAAGGCATGATGGCCGAATTTTCGCGGGGCGCGCAAGGAAGAGCGGTCATGGCTGCGTTGCGTGGGAGCGGCAAACTGCGCTCTCGTGTCCCGGACGCGACGCAGCGCGCAGCGGTGCGGCGCAGAGCCGGGACCCAGATTCGCACCGAATTCGCCGACGCATGGGCCCCGGCTCAGCAGCGCATCACCGCGCCGGACGATGCTGTGCATCGCCGGGAGGCGCTGCGCTGCGTCCGGGGCACGAGAACTGAACGCGGCTCGCGCTACATCTCCTCGCGCCCCAGCTCGAACGGATCCTCGCCGCCCGCGCGCTTCTTCTTTTTCGAGCGCTGCCAGACCACGCCCGGAAAGCCCTTCAGCGGCACCAGCGGCTCGCCGGTATAGGCCCATTCCTGCAGCTCTTCGATCCCTATGTGATAGAGCGGCTGCCGGCCGGTACGTTCTCTGAACAGAGCACGGGGGATGTTGACCATATGCGGCCCGCGCGGACGCTCATAGGCGATCGGCGTGCCGCAATGCGAGCAGAAGCTGCGGGTAGTCTTGGTCGCCTTGTCCTCGTAGCGCGTCAGCGCCGTTTTCCCTGACGTGATGCGAAAGCGCTTCTTCCAGCTACCGACATAGGTCGCATACGCCGCGCCATGGGCACGGCGGCTCGCGGCGGAATGATCGTGCCAAGCCCAGCGCGCGGGGATGTCGATCTCGAAGCTGACCTTGCCGCAGAGACATCGGCCGGTGGCGATCCCTGCGGCGGCGGCTTTGGCCATGGACGTCTCTCCGTCGTCATGTACGCGATATACGCTTGTCATTCCGGGGCACGACGACGTCGCGAGCCCGGAATCCATCGAACAGCAAGCCAGGACGTGAGATGGATTCCGGGCTCGACGCTTCGCATTACCCAGGAATGATTGGTCAGGCCGGCGTCAGCTCGTCATAAACAGGGTAGTCCGTATACCCCTTCTCCTCGCCGCCATAGAACGTCGCGCGGTTGTACGGCGTGATCGGGTAGCCGTGCGCGAGGCGCCGCGGCAGATCGGGATTGGAGATGAAGATGCGGCCGAACGCGATGATGTCCGCATGGCCTTCGGCAATCGCGGCATTCGCGGTCTCGCCGGTAAAGCCGCCGGCGGTCATCAGCACGCCGCTGTAGAGCGGTCGGAATAGCACCATGGCCGACGGCACGTTCTCCCAATGGACGTCGGCTCGGCCGGCGCCGCTCGAGCGCGGCTCGATGAAATGCAGATAAGCGAGGCCAAGCTTGTCGAGCGCCTTCACCACATGGGTATAGAGCGGCATCGGATCGGGCTCGCCGGAATCATTGGCGATGCCGTGGGGCGACAGCCGCACCGCGACGCGGTTCGCGCCGCAGACGTCGATCGCGGCCTGCGTGACTTCGAGCAAGAGCCGCGCGCGATTCTCGATCGAACCGCCATATTGATCGGTGCGCTGGTTGCTGCGCGACTGCAGGAACTGCTCGAGCAAATAGCCGTTGGCGCCGTGGATCTCGACACCGTCGAAACCGGCGGCGAGCGCGTTCTTCGCGCCTTGCCTGAAGGCCTCGACAATCCCCTTGACCTCCTCGGTTTCCAGCGCGCGCGGCGTCTCGTAGTCCGAGATCTTGCCGTCGGCGGTCATCGCCTTCATCCCGGCCGCCTTGATCGGGATCGCCGAAGCCGAAACCGGCAGCTCGCCGCCATGGAACGAGGAATGCGAGACGCGGCCGACATGCCAGAGCTGGAGGAAGATGATGCCGCCCTTAGCGTGCACCGCCTCGACCACCTTGCGCCAGCCGTCGATCTGCCCCTGCGAATAGATGCCTGGAGTCGCCGGGTTGCCGCGGCCGTGCGACAGCACCGGCGAGGCTTCGGCAATGAGCAGGCCGCCGGGCGTTGCGCGCTGGGCATAATATTCGGCGTTGAGCGGCCGCGGCGAAAAGCTCTCGCGCTCAGCCCGCATGCGGGTCAACGGCGCCATCGCGACGCGATGCGCAAGCTTGTAAGGACCGACCTGCAACGGCTTAAACAACGCTTCGAATTTCATGCTGGCCCCGGATGTGTATGAAAGAATGCAGATCATAGTGCGAGGGGCGGCACCGGAAAAGGTACCGCCCCCAAGCAGATATTCTCCCTCGCGGAACGCGAGAGCGCGCCCTTACGCCGTCTTGATCCAGACCGCCTTCACGTTGAGATATTCCTCGACATGCTGCTTGCCGGACTCGCGGCCGTAGCCGCTCATCTTGTAGCCGCCGAACGGCACGGCCGGGTCCATCGCCTGGTAGCAGTTCACCCACACTGAACCTGCGCGCAGCGACTTTGCA
Organism: Bradyrhizobium sp. CCBAU 53351; assembly: GCF_015291745.1. Taxonomy (NCBI): domain Bacteria; kingdom Pseudomonadati; phylum Pseudomonadota; class Alphaproteobacteria; order Hyphomicrobiales; family Nitrobacteraceae; genus Bradyrhizobium; species Bradyrhizobium sp. CCBAU 53351. The sequence continues at coordinate 1,071,245 of NZ_CP030059.1, read as the reverse complement.
ACCGCATGCGCCTTGCTGACGTCGCGCGTCCACAGGCCGGAACCGAGCCCAAAGGTGGTGTTGTTGGCGCGCTTGACCAGCTCGTCCATGTCCTTGAACGCGATCGCGGAGATGACGGGACCAAAGATCTCCTCCTGCGCGATGCGCATGTTGTCCTGGACGCCCGCGAACACCGTCGGCGAGACGAAGAAGCCTTTCGAAAGCGCGCCTTCAGTCACCCGGCCGCCGCCGGCGAGAGCGCGTGCGCCTTCCTTCTGGCCGATGTCGAGATAACCGGTGACGCGCTCGAGCTGCTGCTCGGAGACCAGCGGGCCGATCTGCACGTTGGGATCGAGACCGTTGCCGACCTGCAGCTTCTTGCCAAACTCGGCGACGCGACCGACGAACTCCTCGTAGATCGCCTGCTCGACGAACAGACGCGTGCCAGCGCTGCAGATCTGCCCGGAATTGGCGAACACCGCCATCGCCGCGCCGGGCACGGCGGCATCGAGATCGGCGTCGGCAAACACGATGTCCGGTGATTTGCCACCCAACTCCAGCGAGACGCGCTTGAGATTGCCGGCGGAGGCGCGGATGATCGACTGGCCCGTGACGTGCGAGCCCGTGAAGGCGACCTTGTCGACGTCATGATGCGAGGCGAGCGCGGCACCCGCGGTCTCGCCATAGCCGGGGACAACGTTGACGACGCCCGGCGGAATGCCGGCTTCCATCGCCAGCTCGGCGATGCGCAGCGAGGTCAGTGGCGCTTCTTCCGCAGGCTTGAGCACCACGGTGCAGCCGGTCGCGATCGCGGGACCGATCTTCCAGATCGTCGCGGTCAGCGGGCCGTTCCAGGGAATGATGGCGCCGACGACGCCGATCGGCTCCTTCAGCGTATAGGAGAAGATTTCGCCCGGCAGCGAATTCTCGATGGTCTCGCCGTGGATCGCGGTGGTTTGGCCGGCATAATAACGCAGCATGCCGACGGCGCGCAGACGATAGGCACGGGTGCGGCTGAGCGGCGCGCCCATGTCGAGCGTGTCGAGCTGCGACAATTCGTCAAAATTCTTCTCGACGAGGTCGGCAAGCTTGAGGAGCAGGTTCTGCCGCTCGAACGGCTTGACCTTGCTCCAGGGGCCTTCGAAGGCACGGCGGGCGGCAGCGACCGCACGATCGATGTCTTCCTTGTCACCCTCGGCGACGGTTGCGAGCAGCTCGCCCGTTGCGGGATTGCGCGTCTCGAAGCGCTTGCCCGAGGCCGCATCGACCCATTTCCCGTCGATCAGCATCTGCTTGTAGGACCCGTTGGCGAACGGATGGCGCGTGATCGGAATAGCCTGCGACACAGCCATGGCTGCACTCCCTGTCAAATGATTGATTGGTTCGATCTGGGCGGGATCGTTGCGTCGAAGGATACCGCGGTGCCGGATAGGCGTAAAGGCAGCGCGGAACGAAGACCTCCCATGCCGGCTTGTGCAGGGTCGCGCAGCCGCCATGTTATAGCTCGCGCAAATCCCTCTTGCGGAGACGCACCATGCCCCATCCCGCCATCGTCAAAGACAATGTTGCTGTGATCACCGGCGGCGCGTCCGGCATCGGATTTGCCGCTGCCGTCGCTTTTGCGCGCGCGGGAATGAAGCTGTGTATCGTCGATGTCGACGAGCCCCGGTTGGCAGAAGCTGCAGCAAGACTGTCATCCGTCACCACTGCCGCAGATGTGATGACCTTCGCCGTCGATGTCAGCAGCGCCGAGAGCGTGACGGAACTGGAGGGCGCGGTGCGCGAGCGGTTCGGCGGCACCGATATCCTGATGAACAATGCCGGCATCCAGCCAGGCAGCACATTGTTCGGCGAGCCCGACCATTGGCAGCGCATCATCGGCGTCAACATGTGGGGCATCATCAACGGCTCGCGCATCTTCGCGCCGGGCATGATCGCGCGCGGCAGGCGCGGCCTCATCATCAACACCGGCTCGAAGCAGGGCATCACCACGCCGCCCGGCGATCCCGCCTACAATGTCTCCAAGGCCGGCGTGAAAGCGTTCACCGAGGCGCTCCAGCATGAGCTGCGCAACACGAAGGACTGTCGCATCACGGCGCACCTGCTGATCCCCGGCTTCGTGTTCACCGGCCTCACCGCGAAGGGCCGCACCGAAAAGCCGGCCGGCGCCTGGACGCCGGAACAGACGGTCGATTTCATGCTGGCGCGGCTGGAGGCCGGCGATTTCTACATCCTGTGCCCGGACAACGACGTGCCACGCGCGCTCGACGAGAAGCGCATGCTGTGGGCCGCCGGCGACATCGTCGAGAACCGCCCGCCGCTGTCACGCTGGCATCCGGATTACGCGGATGCGTTCAAGAGGTTTGTGGAGGGGGAGTGACCGCCCTCCCTCTCCCTTGTGGGAGAGGGAACAAGCCTACAGCGTCTCCTGCTGGTGCCCGCAATTCTTGCAGGCGAACTTGACCCGGCTCTGGCCCTTCTCCGCCTGCACCCGGTTCGGCGCGCCGCACTTGCCGCAGACGGCCTCGATGCGGGTCGTGCCCTGCTTGACGACGATGGACTTCTTTTCCATGGATTCGCGGATCAGGCGCTCGGCCTCCTCACGCAGCGATTGTTTCGACAAAGCTCGTCTCCGCCTCTGGAAAGCGCGCGAGCCATATCGCACCTGCAGCCGGAGCACAATGCGGGATGCGGATCGATGACGCCGAAAGCCGCGGGGCGCTGCTCCGCGGCTCTCTTGCGCGTCGTCAGGATCAGGCGCTCCGCTTACGCGGCCTTGGAAACCTCCATCAACAGCCGCTCGGCCTTCGCGTCCTCGATGCGGTTCACCAGCCGGCTGCTCTCGTGATTGTCTCGCACGGTCTTGGTCAGGGTGATGCAGGTCTGGATCAGCATGACGATACCCATGGTGAGATAGCCTTTCATCCAGAAATCGATCGGCAGGAAGAAGACGCCGATGGCGACGAGGAAGGCGGAGGCTGCGAAGGACGCATAGGTGAAGGTCACCCAGGCGCTGCTGTGGGGCTGGCCGTTCTGGTTCATGATGGTCTCCTGTGTTGCTGCGATGATGATGGGGGTTGGATCAGGCTGCCGGCGCGCGCCTGGATTTCAGCCGCGCGAGCACATCGTCCGCCGTGGTTTTCAGCCGCGGGCCAAAGCCCTGCTCGGCGAGCCTCTCGGCGGTCGCGATGGGACCTGTGGCCGCATCGAGCTCGACCAGCGCATCGTCGGCGGCCTGGGCTTCCATCTGCCGATCGCGCAGACGCCGCAACGTGCTCTCGGCCTCCGGCAGCGTGGATTCGTAGGGACGCGCCGCCTCGATGCCGCTGCGGCGAAGCGAGCGCACGGCTTCCGAAGCGCGGGCCAGACGGCGGCCGCGATCGAGCTCGGTGATGCGGGCCTGCGCGTTGGCAACATGCCGCTTCAGGCGGGCGATCTCGGTCGCGAACAGCGCACGGGCCGTCATCGCGGCATCGCGGTCGGCCTCCAGGCCGGCGATGGCTTCGGCGGCCTCCTTGGCGAGATCCTCACGACCGCCGTCGAGCGCCGCAACCGCGCGGGTTTCGAGATCGGTAATGCGGGCAATTGTCGCGTCCAGCTTGCGGCCCTCCTGCTGGTCCTGCGCAATCGCCAGCGCCAGCGTTCGCTTGCTGCGCTCGACGGCGGCGGCCGCATCGCGCATCTGCTGGTCGAGAATGAGGAGGGCCGTCCGGTCCTCCAGCTCCTCGCCGGCGGCGGCGACGCTACCGCGGAAAAGTGTCACGACGGTCTTGAACATCTGCTGCTCCCTGTTATGAGCGTTGCTCACAAACCGTTTGTAGCAGCAAACTTGAACATCGTTCAAGAATATTTTGAGCGACGCTCAAAGAATTTTGCATTGATGTCTAAGGTACTGGAACGACGAGAGAAATTTCGATCATCTCTGATCCTGGCGGCGGAGCGGATGATCGCCGACCGTGGCTTGCCCGGCCTGAAAACCCGCGATCTCGCCCGCGAGATCGGCTGCGCCAATGGCGCGGTCTACAATCTCGTGGCTGACATGGACGAGCTGATCCTGCGTGTGGGCTCGCGCACGCTGCTCCGGCTCGATGGGGCACTCAGTGCCGCGGTCAGCGCCGGCGAGCCATCCCCGCAGGAGACGCTGGTCCGCATCGCCATCGCCTATTGCGATTTCGCGGCCGAGAATCTCCAGCTCTGGCGCGCGCTGTTCGAGCACCGCATGGACGCCGACAAGACCGTCCCCGACTGGTCGGTCCAGGACCAGTTGCAACTGTTCCGCCACATCTACCAGCCGCTGGCCATGCTGTTTCCAAAGCGCAACCGCGAAGAGCTCGGCATCACGGCTCGCAGCCTGTTCTCGGCAGTGCATGGCATGGTCGCGCTGGGACTGGAGCAGAAGCTGGTCGCCGTGCCGCTGCCGGCGCTGCGCGAGGAGATCGCGGGCCTCGTGCGCGCGATGGTCGACGGATTGATCGCACGCCAGCGGTAGCGCTTCACGCAGGAATCCGACCACCCCGCGCGCCTCGGCGCGCGGGGCGGTCACGTCGCAAGTCTCAAGCCGCCTTGCCGGCCCGCAGGCGATCCAGCACCGGCAACAGTTCCGACGGATCAGGACGGCGCGTGTAGTCGGGATTCACCTCCGCATAGGCGATGATTCCGTCGCGGCCGATGACGTAACGCGCCGGCATCGGCAGCACCCAGGCCGGATCGTCGTTGAACGTCGGCAGGTCATTCTTGAACGCTTTGTAGAGCGCGACGAGCTCAGCCGGCAGCGCGAAGCGAACGCCGAAGGCCTCCGCGACCGCACTCCTGACGTCGCTCAGAATCGGGAACGACAGCTTGTTGTCGCGCTCCGATTTCCGGCTGTTCGGCGCAGTCTGCGGCGAGATCGCAACCAGGCTGGCACCGCGGGCGACGATCTCCGGCAGCGCCTCCTGCAGCGCCTGGAGCTCGAGATTGCAATAAGGACACCAGGCGCCGCGATAGAACGACACGACCAGCGGTCCCTTGGCGAGCAGCTCGCGCAAGGCGACCTGCTTGCCCTCGTGGTCTTTCAGGGTGAAATCCGGCGCGGCATCACCGGCCTTTTTTGCGCGCTGCACCTGACCGCTCGCGATCAGCTCGGCGGTCGCGCGGTGCATGATGTCGAGCACCTCGCGGCTGGGCTTGAGCGGCAGGCGGCCGCCTTCGAAATCGGCTTTGAAGGCATCGAGCTTGTCTTGCAGGGCCATGGCGAAACTCCATCGATTGCTGTTGGCCGGCCCTATCTGGATTATTCGGCAGCGCGAGGGTATACCGCTCGGACGCAGAAGATTTATTTGGAATACAAATGAGTGATCGGCTTCAGGAAATGGCGGTGTTCGTCCGGGCCGCCGAATGCGGCAGTTTTTCCAAGGCTGCCCGCGAACTTGGCCTGTCTCAGCCTTCGGTGTCCCGCATCATCAGCGAATTGGAGGCGCGGCTCGACGTCAAGCTGCTGCTCCGGACCACGCGCCGCATCACCGTGACCGACGCCGGGGCGCTCTTCCTCACGCGCGCGCGTGAGGTCCTCGCCGACATCGAGGACGCCGAGGACGCGGCGCGCGGAATCGACTCGCTGCGCGGGACCATCCGCATCGCAATGCCCATCATGTACGGCATGCGGCAGATCATTCCGCATCTGCGGAAATTCCTGGCGATGCATCCGTTACTCCACGTCGAGCTGTCGGTGGTCGACGAACGCCAGAATCTCGTTGCCGAAGGCGCCGACCTCGCCATCCGCCTCGGCGAACTCGACGATTCCGCGTTCGGCGCACGCAAGCTCGAAACCTTGCAGCGTCTCCTGGTGGCGTCCCCGTCCTATCTCGCCGCGCGCGGCACGCCGAAAACGCCGGCCGATCTCGCTTCACATGATTGCATCTTCGGACCCGGTCATTCCGGCCGGGCGAGTTGGGTGTTCACGCGCAACGGCGCGGAAACGTCGGTGGACGTGCGCGGCCGCATCCACACCGACTCGGGTCCGGGCGTGTTCGCCTGCGCCCTGGCGGGGCTCGGCATTTCGATGGCAACGTCGGTGATGGCCGCCCCCGAGATCAAGTCGGGCGCGCTGGTCCCGTTGTTGAAAGGCTACAAGGCCTCGCCGCTCGCCGTGCATGCCGTCTTCCCGGGTGGCCCACGTCCTTCCAGCAAGATACGGGCCCTGGTCGACTACCTGGCGGAGGAGTTGAGATAGGCGGCAAAGGCCTAGACCTCGCTCGACATGCAGGAGAAGCTAATGCGTACCGACGATGCGGATCACGCCTGAGGCCGCGCGCGCCTGCTCGGTCGAAAAGCCCCGTGCCAGCCGCGCCGCGCTCGCATGCAGCATCATGGCATCGAGCTTGCCCTGCCGCGCCCCGTCCAGGGCGCAGGCGAAGACGCGGTAGAACTGCGCGCCGTCATAGGCGACCAGCAGCAAATCGACGCCGGCATTGACCGCTTCGACCACGGCCTTGCAGACGTCGTTCTGGTAGATCGCGCCCATCACGAGGTCGTCGGTCATCACCACCCCCTGATAGCCCCATGCCTGCCGGAGGACGCCTTCGACGACGCGTTTCGAATGTGATGCGGCGCGATCGGGATCGACCGCGGTGAGCGTGACATGGCCAACCATGAGCGCGCTGCGCGAATGCGACAGCACCTCGCGGAACGGAAGCCAGTCGGATGCCTCGAGCTCCTTCACCGGCGTGTCGAGATTGGCGCTGAAATGATGCGTGTCGGTGCGCACGCGGCCGATGCCGGGAAAATGCTTGAGCGTGGCACCGACGCCGGATTCTTCCAGCCCGCGCACATAGGCGCCCGCAATCGTCGAGACGACGGCCGGGTCGGTCGCGATCGCGCGCTGGCCGATCAGCGTGTGGAAATCGAGCCGGTTGCGCCGCGCCGGCGGCTTGAGATCGAGCACCGGGGCGAGGTTGAGGTTGACGCCGAGGCCGGCGAGCTCGCGGCCGTGGATCCGGCCGAACTCTTGCGCCTTGGCCTGCTGGTCGTCGGGAGCAAGCCCGGCGAGCGTCGCCAGGGCCGGCACTTTCGTCAGCGGCGGCGCGAGATGGCCGACGATACCGCCCTCCTGGTCCGCAGCGACGATCAACGGCGGCCGGCCCGCTGAGCGCCTGATGTCCTGGAGCGCCGCGATCTCGGCCTGCAGCGCCTCGACGGTCCTGCCGCGGATGTTGTGGCGGGTCACGTAGACGCCGCTGATCAATCCCTGCTTGGCAAGGCGCGCAACCTCCGGGAAGGAGGAATAGCCGACCATGAAATGAGGCCCGAGCTGGCGCGCCTCGGCGGCACTGGCACCGAGAACCTCGTGCTTGCGCCACTCGAACTTCAGATGCGCCGCGGTCATCAGGACCGGCGGCAGGCACCAGAGCATGACGAGCAGCTTGCCCGCAATGGTGCGCCAACGTCCTTTGCGCAGCAGAAGGATGACGATCGCGATGCTTGCGACGACAAGCACGACGTTTCCAGCGCCACGCATCACGAGCAGATAAGGATCGTTCTTGTTCGCGGCAGCGAATGCAAGGGGAGGCGCAGCCAGCCAGAGCAGGATGAGACCGATACGACCGAGGAATTGCATGATGCATCACATGTGAGGAGCGGCGAATGCTTCGCACTTATCAAAGCGATTTGCCCCGCGCGAGGGGCAAACGCATGCCTGCACGAAAACTGCAAAAGACTCCTGAAACCATGCAGACGGTGATCCCGCCTTCTGCACAAACGACGTTCAGACTTCGTGATGCCAACCATCACGAAAGGTCTTACCGATATGACAAGTCTGGCTTCGACGATCGTGGAAGAGATCAAGCCGATCGGTCATTCCTCGATCCCGGCCAAGGTCGGCCTCGCGCTTCTGCTGGCCGCACTCGCCGACTGGCTGTTCTACGGGCAGCGGATCGGGCTGTCGCTGACGCTCTTTGCGATCGCGCTCGCCGGCGTATCGGTGCTCTTCAATCGTGCGGCGCTGGATCTGCGCCGCGCCATGATCGGCTCGGCCGTTCTCGCCGTCGGGCTGGTGCCTGTTGTCGAGGAGCTCAACAGTTTGTCGTTCCTGATCCTTGTCGCCTCGATGGCCATTGCGTTGCAGCTCGTGACCAACGCGGAAGCGACCGGCCTCGCCGACCGCGTTCGCGCATTGCGCAATTTCGTCCTGCTCGGTCCCTTCAGGTTCTTTCTCGATGCGCCCCAAGCGTTGAACGCGTCGGCATTCACCCGCGGCATCGCGCTCTGGCTGATGCCGGCGGCGCTCAGCGCCGTCTTCGTGGCGCTCTTCGCCGCGGCCAATCCGGTGATCGAGCAGTGGCTGTCCCTGCTCAATCCGAAACTCATCCTCGGATATATCAGCATCCCGCGCGTGCTGTTCTGGGCCTTGATGCTGGCGCTGGTCTGGCCGTTCATCCATGTGCGCTGGCGGCGCAAGAAAATCACCACCGCCGCCGAAGCCGTAGAGCCGCCTCCGCTTCCATCGCTCGTCTCGGTGGAATTTCTTGGTCCCTCCACCATCCTGCGCTCTCTGATCCTGTTCAATCTGTTGTTCGCGGCGCAGTCCGTTCTCGACGGCATCTATCTCTGGGGCCATCTGGCGCTGCCCGACAATCTGACCTATGCGAGCTACGCGCATCGCGGTGCCTACCCGCTGATCGTAACCGCCCTGCTCGCCGCGGCCTTCGTGCTGGTGACGATGCGGCCGGGCGGGCCGGCCGAGAAATCGAAGGTCATCCGGCCGCTGGTGTATCTCTGGGTGGGACAGAACGTCCTTCTCGTCGCCTCCTCAATCCTGCGTCTCGACCTCTACGTCGATGTTTACATGCTGACATACTGGCGAATCGCGGCGTTCATCTGGATGGGACTGGTCGCGCTCGGACTGATCCTGGTCGTCGCCCGCATCGTCCTCGACCGATCCAACCAATGGCTCGTGGGCGCCAATTTGATCGCGCTCGCGATCTCGCTTTATGGCTGCTCGCTGGTGAACTTCGACGCCTTCATTGCCGACTACAATGTGGTCCACAGCCGGGAAGCTTCGGGCAACGGCCTGCAGATCGACATGAACTATCTCCTGACGCTCGGACCGCAAGCGCTGCCCGCCATTGACAAGGCGATCATGCTTCGACCCGGCACTCCCGAGAGCTGCCTTGTGTCGCGACGCGACCGCCTTGTAGAACAGCAGCGCCAGGATCTGGCCTGGCGGAGCTGGGGCTTTCGGAGCTGGCGGCTGCAGCGCCGGCTGGACGCGCTGGCGAAAGACCCGTCCGGCAGCCGGCCGGTCGGGTGAGCGGAGAGTTTCTTGGCGCATCGCATCCTCATCGTCGACGACGAAGGCCACATCCGCGAGGTCATCCGCGTCGCCTTGAAGAAGGCCGGCATGGACGTGATCGAGGCCCGCGACGGCAAGGAGGCGCTTCTCCGCGTCGCCGCCGACAAGCCCGACCTGATCGTGCTCGACATCGGCATGCCCGAGTTCGACGGCCTCGACGTCTGCCGCGAGGTGCGCAAGACCTCCGACGTTCCGATCCTGTTCCTGTCGGCGCGCGACGAGGAGATCGACCGCATCCTCGGTCTCGAAATCGGCGGCGACGACTATGTGACAAAGCCGTTCAGCCCGCGCGAGCTGGTGGCGCGGGTCAATGTCATCCTGCGCCGCCTCAGCCCGCGCAACGGCGAGGTCAAGGCTGACGCCAGCACGCTCTCCCAGGGCGGTCTGCTGATCGATCCCGAGCAGCACGTCGCGTCCTTTGCCGGCACGCCGCTGAAGCTGACCGCGATCGAGTTCGGCATCCTGCGTGCGTTCCTGACGCGGCCGACCTCGGTGTTCAACCGCGAGCAGCTGATGCGGGCGGCCTATCAACTCAACATCCAGGTCTCCGACCGCACCATCGACAGCCACATCCGCAACATCCGCGCCAAGCTCGCGGCGCAGGATTGCGAGAGCGTGATCGAGACCATCCACGGCGTCGGCTTCAAGCTCGGCCGCTGCGAGAAAGAGGCATGAGCGCGGCGCCCGACAAATGGCGGCCGTCGCTCGCCCTCGTGATCTTCACGGTGCTAGCCACCGTCGCCGTGCTGCCGCTGGTCGGCCTGTTCTTCTTCCGCCTCTACGACAACCAGCTGATCCGCCAGACCCAGGCCGAGCTGATCGCGCAGAGCCGCGTGCTCGCGACGATCTATGCGCAGGAGGTCACGGCAAGGCTCGACAACGGCCTGACGCTCGGGCCCGAGGTGCCGCCGAACGTGCTGCCCGACCCCGGCGACCAGGTCACGCCGATCCGGCCCGCGCTCGATCTCACCGCCAACGACCTGCTGCGGCGGCGACCGGATGCGCTGCCCGCGTCCCAGCCCGCGCAGCCCGGCTATGTCGAGATCGGCGCAAGACTGACGCCGATCATCCGCGAGACCCAGAAGGTGACGCTGGCGGGCTTCCGGATCCTCGATCCCCAGGGCGTCGTCGTTGCCGGGCGGCAGGAGGTCGGGCAGTCGCTCGCCCATATCGAGGAGGTCGCGGACGCGCTGCACGGGCAATACCGCGCGACCTTGCGCAACCGCGTGCCGGACAAGCCGCCGCCGCCGATCTACTCCTTCAGCCGCGGCCTTGGCGTGCACGTGTTCTCGGCGATGCCCGTGATCGTCAACAACCGCGTCGCGGGCGTCATCTACACCACGCGGACGCCGAGCAACATTTTCGATCATCTCTACCAGGAGCGGGCCAAGTTCGTGCTGGCGGGACTTGCCGTGATCCTCGGCACGATCGCGATCGGCCTGGTGTTTTCGCGCACCATCACCCTGCCGATGCGCGAGCTGATCGACCGCGCCGCCCGGATCGGCCGTGGCGACCGCGAGGCGTTTCGGCCACTGCGGCATTACGGCACGCGCGAGTTCGCCCAGCTCTCGCACAGCTTCCTCGGCATGGCCGAGCAGCTGGCGCGGCGCTCGGACTATATCGCGACATTCTCGGCCCACCTCACCCATGAGCTGAAATCGCCGCTGACCTCGATCAAGGGCGCGGCCGAGCTGTTGCAGGATTCGGTTCAGGGCAAAGCGGGCAGCCTGACGCCGGCGGAGCAGAACACGTTCATCGCCAACATCCTGTCCGACACGCAGCGGCTGGAGGCGATGGCGCAGCGCTTGCGCGAGCTCGCCCGCGCCGAGAGCCTGCCGCAGAACGAGCGCACCGAGCTCGCGCCGGTGATCGCCGACCTCAAGAGCCGGTTTCCCGCGAGCTCAATCGAGGCGAGCGGCGTCCTCGACCGCGCCATCGGCATGTCCGGCGAAAAGGCGCTGATCGTGCTGTCGCATCTTGCCGACAACGCTGTGCGGCACAAGGCGCGGTCAATCCGGCTGGAGGTGAGCTTCGAGCGGACGACCCTGCGTCTGACGGTGAGCAATGACGGCGAACCGATCTCGGCGCCGAACCGCGACAGGATTTTTGACGCGTTCTTCACCACCCGCCGCGACCAGGGCGGCACCGGGATGGGGCTGGCAATCGCACGCGCGGTGATGGCGAGCCATGGCGGCTCGATCAGCCTCAGGCCGACCGACGAGGGGGCCGCCTTCGAGCTTCGGTTTCCAACGGCCTAGATCGCGAATACCCAGGCCGCGACGATGGTGCCGATGGTGACCAGACCGGCGATGGTCCAGCCGGCGGCATATTCCAGTTCGGGGTGACCGGTCGCCCGCATGATCTCTGCCGGATCGGCGGTATGCTTCTGTGCCATGACAGCCTCTCGCACGTTCCTTCCCGCGTCATATGTAAGTCGCTTGGGCCGGCAAAAGGTTCCGTCACGGAAATGCGAGGAATGACGCAGCTCGGATTATTCGCTGAGCCGGAAGCTGGGCCTTCCGGACTTCGCTATGTCGACAATTTTATCGAAGCCGCCGTCGAGCAGGATCTGATCGGCCGCATCGCAGCATTGCCGCTCGAGCGTTTCCAGTTCGGGGCGTTCGAGGGCAACCGCCGGGTGGCGTCGTTCGGCTACCGCTATGACTATTCCCTGCAACGGCTGGCCGAGGCGGAGCCGATCCCGGCCTGGCTCCTGCCGATCGCGCGGCGGGCCGAGGCGTGGGCGGGGCTGGCGGAGGCCAGCGTCCAGCAGGTGCTCTGCACCGAATACGAGGTCGGCGTCGGCATCGGCTGGCACCGCGACAAGCCGCATTTCGACAAGGTCCTCGGACTGTCGCTCGGCTCGGCCTGCAAGTTCCGCTTCCGCCGCCGCAGCGGCGACAAATGGCAGCGCCACACGCTCGAGGCGCAGCCGCGCTCGCTCTACATGATGGACGGTGAGGCGCGCTCGCAATGGGAGCATAGCATCCCGCCGGTCGAGGCGCGCCGTTACTCCGTCACGTTCCGGACCATGAAGCGGACCTGACAGGCCGCCCAAAACAAAACTTCGAAAACAACCCCATGCACAGTAGACCGCCCAGCCGCTTTAAGCCGCGCGGATGCTCGCCAGGAACCTGTCGACTTCGGTCTTGAGCCGATTGCTCTCGATCGACAGCGACTGCGCCGAGGACAGCACCTGAGACGAGGCTGATCCCGTCTCCGACGCGCCGCGCTGCACGTTGGTGATGTTCGACGAGACGTCCTGCGTGCCCTGAGCCGCCTGCTGCACGTTGCGGGAGATCTCCTGGGTCGCGGCGCCCTGCTCCTCGACCGCCGCAGCGACCGCCGCCGAGATCTCGGACAGACGGCCGATCGATTCTCCGATCGTCCCGATCGCGACGACCGATTCCTGTGTCGCTACCTGAATACCAGTGATCTGTTGGCTGATCTCTCCAGTCGCCTTGGCCGTCTGCTCCGCCAGCGCCTTCACCTCGGACGCCACGACGGCGAAGCCCCGACCAGCATCCCCGGCGCGCGCGGCCTCGATCGTCGCGTTGAGCGCCAGCAAATTGGTCTGGCCCGCGATGCTATGAATCAGCTCAACGACGTCGCCAATCCGGGCGGCAGCTCGCGACAATTCGCTGACACGGTCGTTGGTCTGCCGGGCCTGAGTGACCGCCTCAGCCGCCATTCTGGCGGAGTCCTGTACGCGATGGCTGATTTCCGTCACTGAGGACGACATCTCCTCGGTCGCCGAGGCGACGGATTGCACGTTGGTAGATGCCTCCTCCGAAGCCGCCGCGACGGCGATCGACAGTTGCTGGGTCGATTCAGCGGTGCTCGTCAACGTTCCAGCGGATGCTTCGAGCTCCGTTGCCGCGCTCGCCACGGTTTCGATGATGTTCCCCACGGCGGCTTCGAACTCGCCCGCCAGCCGGCGCATATCGGCCTGACGCTGGGCTGCTGCGCGCCTCTCCATATCGCGTTGCGCCTCCCGATCGAATCCAAGCTTGGCCTGGAGCGCCTGAAGATTGCGCAGTGCAACCCCAACTTCGTCGTCTCGCTCGACATTGACGCGGCTGTTGAAGACCCCTTGCGCGATCTTCGACATGATGTCGTTCAGATGGCCGAGCGGCCTTGCGATGGCCCGGACGGTCGCCACGGAGAACCAGGCCGCCAAGAGCAGACCAAGGCACAGCGCGGCAATCGCGGCGACTTCCGCAACGAGGAACGTGCTCTCCGCTGCGTCATACTCGAACTTTGCTTCCTTGACCTGAATCGAGACCAGACGATCCATGTCCACCTTCGCAGCCTGGAAAAGGTCCGCCGCCCTGCCGGTCATGTGAACGTTCAGTTCGTCATATTTTCCGTCGGCCAGCATTGCGAGCGCCGGCTTGAGGCCATGATCGACATACGCGATGCGCTTCGGGGTGAACGACTCCGCGACCGACTTCTCTTCCGGGGTCAAGTAGGTGGACATGTAGTCCGACCAGAGCCTGGTGATCCGTCCGATGTTGGCCGTGATAATACCCTGGACCTCCGAGAGATCGCGGCGGTTACGTCCCTCGATAGCGGATCGCAACATGACGAGCGAATTTTCCTTCATGCGGTCGTTGATCTCGAAGAGCTGGGCCAGAGGAACCGAGCGATCCTCGTAGATCGACTTGGCGCGCTGATTGACTTCCTTCAACCCCAGCAAACCGACGGCACCGATGACCAGCATCGCGAGAGACAGCACGCCGACCATCGTGGTCAGACGCGCCTTGAAGGACCTCGTGAATGGAGCAAGGACGTCGAAAATCGAGCGCTTGCGGATCATGCCCGCCTCGATCTTGAAGGCGCCCGCCTTCTTCTCCCGGATCGCTGCGTAGACCTGTTCGGCTTGTTCGCGCTGGTCTCGGGGCAGTTTGGTGCGGATGGACATGTAGCCGACGACACCTTCCCCTTCCCAGATCGGCGTCGCGCTGGCCATCACCCAATAATAGTCGCCGTTCTTGCGCCGGTTCTTGACGGCACCGGCCCAGGGCTTGCCGCTCTTCAGCGTCTCCCAGAGATTGGCAAAGGCTTCAGGGGGCATGTCCGGATGCCGAACGATGTTGTGCGGCTGTCCGGCGAGTTCCTGTTCAGTGAACCCCGAGGCCTGGACGAATTGATCGTTGAAATAGGTCAGCTTACCCTTGAGATCGGTCTTCGAGACAATCAGCGTCTCATCCGTGAGCGGATACTCGGTTACGGTAATAGGCAGATTGGTTCGCATCGTTATTTTCCCGGAAAAGCAGGGCGTCGGCTATCGTCAGGTGGCGCCCCGAACTGGAGGAGCAATATCTTGAGATGCGCGACTTCGAGCAAACGCTGGGTGAGTTCGATCCGATCGCTGAATAGCCGACGCATTTCGGGATCGTGAATACGCGGTTCGATGATGCGCGCATGCTGGATGGCAAGTTCGAGTTGGCTGGTCAGTAGGCCGAGCGCATCTCCTGCGCTCGCGCACAATGCGGCTGCCCCAACGTACTTTTTTGAGCCGCAAGGCCCCTTCGGCGCTTCGGCGTCACAACGCTTCGAGCGGAATTGAATGACATTCGCCATGCTGTGTTCCCGCGGCGGAAAATCCGCCGACGAGATCGCTAGTATCCTATTCGAGTTATCAGTGTATTTGACCGATCTACGACACTCTGGCCGGATTCTGTCACACGCGTTAAGCCGGCAGTGGCGTTTGACGGTAACGGGGGCGGCCATTCTAAGCCTGAGCTAAAATAGCTATCGATAATCGGCAGCGCTTGAGCGCCACGCAGGTCCGCCGGGGACCAAGGCGCACGCTCCGGCAGCCTTGGGCGGGATGACTTTGCAACTTGCATTTGGGTGAGCTTCGGACCCTGGCATATCCCGACGAGCGTGGCACGCCGCGAAATTGCCTCAAGCCGACACAAAACTATAAAGGCGAATTGAAAAGACAGGCCAAACGCGAGAGCCGATATGAGAGCGCAACGCTAGCATCAAAATGAAGAATCATCTCGCATTTCTCCTGGTTCTCGCCGCGACGGCAGCTTCCGCCCACGGTCCCTTGCCGGCCCGGCTGCCTCCGCCCTCCGATCTCGTGCAGGCGGGCCTCACCGATTCCGACACCACCGCCGGTGGCACCGCACGGCTCTGCGAGCAAGTCACCTTCTCGCGCGGCCTGCGCTACGGCGAGAGCGAAGCCAATGTGCTCGATGTCGCCACCAGCGCCACCAAGGCGGACACGCCGCGGCCGGTGCTGCTGTTCGTGACCGGCGACACCTTCACCGGCGACCGCGCCGCGCCGGAATTGTCGCGCCAGATCCAGGACCAAGCGATGTGCTTCGCCGCGCGCAACGACCTGATCGGCGTGCGGGTCAACTATCGCCTGGCGCCCGCGGCGACGTGGCCCGCCGGGGCGACCGACGTGGCGGCGGCGCTGTCCTGGGTTCACGGCAATATCGACCTGTTCAACGGCGACGCCCGCGAGATCGTTGCGGTCGGCTACGGCGCGGGCGCTTTCCATGTCGCCACCCTGCTGGCGCATCCCGAGTTGCAGACCGATCGCGCCGATGTCGCCGCCGTCGTGCTGGTGTCCGGCATCTACCGCGTCGGCAAGGAGGCGAGCGACAGCGAGAAGGCCTATCTCGGCAGCGACGTCAGCCAGTACAACAAGCGCTCGGTTTTCCCGGGCATCCTCAACGTCGATGTGCCGATCGTGCTGGCCTGGGCCGCGGACGATTCCACGGGCACCGTCGCGCAGGGCGAGACCTTGAAGAAGACGCTCTGCGGCGCCGGCCATTGCCCGCGCAGCGCGCTGCTGCGCAGCCGCGACGGCATCGCGAGCGCCTTCGGCCTCGACGGCTCCGGCGACAGCCTCGCCGAGCCGACCTTGCTGCTGGTGCATCAGCTGGAGGCGCGGGGGCTGCCGTAGCGGTTGCGCCGGCAGCGAGGCGTCTCACACACAGGCGCATAACCCGCTGCGACAGCCGGTCAACATGCCTGCCGTTTATTCGCCGCGTGCACTCGCCTGAACCCCTGCCAGGCCACACGATTGCCAAACGCTTGACCTAGATCAACCGCCCTGGGTGCGGATTGAGCCGACCTCGTTGGGGGCCAACGACAAGGTGTCGAGCATGCGCGTCACCGGAAAAGTGCTGTTCGTTCTGATCGCCGCTCTCGCCTCACTGGGGGCGATGTCGCAGCAACGCGCCGAACAGGCGGCGGACGACAAGGAAATCCGCATCGGCAATGTCATGCCGTATTCCGGACCGCTGTCTGAATTCGGCGCGATCGGCCAGGCGGAAGCCGCTTACTTCGACATGATCAACGCGCGCGGCGGCATCAACGGCCGCAAGATCCGCTTCATCACGCGCGACGACAATTCCGATCCGTCGGCCGCGCTGGAGCTGACGCGCAACCTGGTCGAGAAGGACGACGTGCACCTGATGTTCGGCTCGTTCGGCACGCCCGGCAATCTCGCCGCGCGCTGGTATCTGAACGAGAAGAAGATTCCTCAACTGTTCGTCGCCTCCGGCGACGAGGAGCTGAGCCAGGCCAGGGCGTTCCCCTGGACCATGGGCTGGCAGCCGTCGATCCGGTCGGAAGGGCGCATCTACGCCAACTACATCCAGGCCTATTACCCCAGGAAGAAAATCGTCGTGCTCTGGCAGAACGACCAGTTCGGACGCATGCTCTACAAGGGGATCCAGGACGGCCTCGGCGACCTCAACCGCCATGTCCTCGTCGACATCGCCTTCGACATCGGCGACGAGCATCTCGACGGGCACGTCTCGATCCTCAAGCGCGCCGGCGCCGACATCTTCGTCTTCCTCGGCGTGCCGTCGACGGCCTCCAAGGTGATCAAGCTCGCGGCTTCACTCAACTGGCGCCCGGTCTTCATCGTCAACGACACCTCCGCCTCGATCGCCAATGCGATGGCGCCCGCGGGCCTGGAGAATTCGGCCGGCGTGATCTCGGCGGCCTTCCTGAAGGACCCGAGCGATCCCGCCTGGAAAGACGATCCCGCCATGAAGCAATGGTTCGCCTTCATGGAAAAGTACCATCAGGTCGAAAGCACCAACAACAACGCCGCGGTCTACGGCTATGCCGCGGCCGAGGCGTTGACGCAGGTGCTGAAGCAATGCGGCGACGACCTGTCACGCGAGAACATCATGCGCCAGGCGGCTTCGCTGAAGGGTTACAACCCCTCCGTCGCGCTGCCCGACATCAGGATGAATACCTCGCCGAGCAACTATCTGCCGATCAGGCAGATGCGGCTGGTGCAGTTCGACGGACGGTCGTGGCAGCCATTTGGGGAGGTGATCGAGACGGCATTCACGGAGGGGGCGGCAAGGTGAGATGATGGGTGCGCGCGGTGACGGGGAGGGTCGGAAGATTCACGCCGGCTTCAGCGAGGCCAGCGCGCTCTCCAGCAGCGCGCGCACCCGCGCGGCATCGCCTGACTTCACCACCGCCGGGTCGAGGTACAGCTCGAGCCCCGGCGCGCGCTCGGTGATGATGCCGCTGTTCTCCCCCGCATCGTTCAGTGCGTCGACCGAATAGGGAATGACCTCGCGGCTGATGCCCTTCATCGTGATCGCCGGCAAAGCGTGGGCGCGAACGATGTCGCTGACCAGGGCAAAAGTCTCGTAGCTCAGCACGATGCCGCCGGGCTCGGCGATCGACTGCAGCCGCGCGGCGAGGTTCGCCTCGGCGCCGATGATGGTATAGTCCATGCGGTCGGAGCTGCCGAAATTGCCGACATTGCAATAGCCCGAGTTGATGCCCATGCGCGAGCGGAACGGCTGCTCGATGCCGGACGCCCGCCATTTCGCATTGAGCTCGGCAAGGCGCTGCTGCATGTGCCAGGCCATCTGCAGACAGGCCTGCGCATCGGCGCGGTCGCCCCTGGTCTCGGGATCGCCGAAGAAGATCAGCATGGCGTCGCCGATGAACTTGTCGATGGTGCCGCCATGATCATGGGCGATCGCCGACATCTCCGTGAAATATTCGTTGAGGAGCTGGGTCAGCTGCTCCGGCTGCAGCCGTTCGGCGGTAGCCGTGAAATTCTGGATGTCGGAGAAGAAGATGGTGAGCTTCTTGCGCTCGGTGTGGATGGTGACGTCCTTCTGGCCGGAGAAGATGCTCTTGTAGACCTGCGGCGGGATGTAGCGCGAGATCTTCATCGACAGCGAGGCCAGGAAGTCGTTGGCGGATTCGAGCTCCCGGTTCATGGTCTTGATGCGGCCGGCCTGCCTTCGCTGCAGCGAGAGAAACGAAAGGCCGCTGCCGGCGGCGATCAGGAAATAGGCCAGCAGGAACTTGAACGAGAAGATGTTGGCGGCGATCGGCTGCGCGATGATCACCTCCTGGATGCCTCTGACGTCGCCGACCTTCCAGTCCTTCTTCGGACTCTCGGGATGGCTGTTGTGACAGCTCACGCAGGCCGGGCCCATCGTGACGGGCGCGACCAGGCGAACCTTGTCCGAGAACAGCGAAGTCTCGGTGTCCAGGATCTTCTGCTCGGGATCCTTGCGGAGCGCGTCGAGCGCGTCCTTCTCGAACTTGTCGAGCTGGTGCGACGCGCGGTTCTGGAACGGGAAGTCCGAGACGAAGCGATAAGTGATGTTCTCCTGCTGTGCGCCGATGACCCGTCCGAGCTCCAGCGACAGCGTCGCCGGAATCGGGATCGCGCCCGGCACGGACTCGTAATTGTGCACCACCTTGGTGGTGCCGTCAGGGTTCGCCAGCACGCGCCCGACCACGTTGGAGGCGTAATAGCTGCGCACGCTCGTGATCACCGAGTTGAGATCGACCGCCTGCCGACGCAGCGCGGTCTTGGAGAGCTCGGTCAGGTCCAGCCACACCGCGAGCGGCAAGGCGAGCAGCAGGAAGGCGATCACGGCCCCGATGAGGATCCCGTTCTTGCGCTGTTCTTCGGATATCTCTTGTTTCACGCCATGGCTCCGTTGTGTACCTTTTTGTCGCAAACTCCTGGAATTTGCGGCAAGGAATGCGGCGGCACAGAGCCCAGAAAACGCTGACACGCGCAACCCCCTTTCATGGTGGTCGGACCGGGCGCCTTTTCGTTTCATGACGAATGTTTAAGATCGGCATCAATCTGCATTGATCGGAGCCAGCGCCCATGACCGAGACCATCCGCATCAAGCGCTTTCACGTGCGTCCCGTGATCGTGCCGATGAACCTGCCGCTCAAAACCTCGACCGGGGACGTGGCGAAGGCGCCGCTCGTGTTGATCGACTGCGAGACCGACCATGGCGCGCGCGGGCACGCTTATTTGTTCTCGATCACGCCGTCGGCCTTGAAGCCGCTGACCTCGATGGTCGCGGAAATGTCAGAGCTGCTCGCCGGCGACGAGCTGCTGCCGTTCGAGATCGAGCGCAAGCTAACCCAGCGCTTCACGCTGCTGGGCCTCGCCGGCCTGCAGCGACTGGCGCAATCCGGCATCGACATGGCGGCCTGGGATGCGCTCGCCCGAGCCAAGGGGCTGCCGCTGGCGCGCCTGCTCGGCGGCGCCCCGAAACCGGTCAAGGCCTACAATTCGAAGGGGCTCGGCATCATGCCGGCGGGCGCCGCCGTGGACGAGGCGCACAAGCTGCTGGCTGAAGGGTTTCGGGCCGCCAAGATCCGCGTCGGCCGTACCGACGCGCGGGAGGATCTAGCCGTCGTCCGCGCGGTGCGGAAAGCAGTCGGCGACGAGGTCACCCTGATGTGCGACTACAACCAGGCGCTCACGGTGACGGACGCCATCTGTCGCGGCGAGATGCTCGACGACGAGGGCCTCAGCTGGATCGAGGAGCCGATCCGCCACGACGATTATGCCGGCTGCGCCCGCATCGCCGATGCGCTGCATACGCCCGTCCAGATCGGCGAGAATTTCGACAGTGCGTTCTCGATGCAATCGGCGCTCGCGGCGGAAGCCTGCGACTACGTGATGCCCGATGTGCAGCGGATCGGCGGCGTCACCGGCTGGCTGCGCGCCGCCGCGCTCGCGCAGGCTGCCGGCATCGAGATGTCCTCGCATCTGTTCTCTGAAGTCAGCGCGCATTTACTCTGCGTCACGCCGACGGCGCATTGGCTGGAATATGTCGACTGGGCCGATGCCGTGCTGTCGACGCGCCTCGAGATCAAGGACGGCTTTGCGCTGCCGAGCGAGGAGCCTGGGAACGGGATTGCGTGGGACGAGGCGGCGGTCGCCAGATATCTCGTCACATAGCGACGCCTGCTACGATCGAACGGCGGCAATCATGTTCAATTCGACCGGAGCCCCTCGCGGCAACTCGGCGACGCCGACGGACGTCCGCGTGTGGCGGCCGCGATCGCCGAGGCGTTCGATCAGCCGGTCGGAAGCCCCGTTCATGACTTGCGACTGCTGGGTAAATCCAGGCGCTGACGCGACGTATCCCACGACCTGCAGGATTTGGACGATCCTGTCCTCTCCGCCTGTGGCGTGGTTGATGGCGGCGATGCAGAGATCGGCGCAGAGTGCCGCAGCCTCCTGCGCGGCCGCGATATCGACGTCGGCGCCGACCTTGCCTGCACACAGCAGGTCCTCGCCGCGACGGGGTAGCTGGCCGCTGACATAGGCAATTCCACTGTGAATGATGACCGGCAAATAGTTGCCGCCAGGCTTGTTCACGCCGCTCATCTCGGTTGCTCGCCTCTTTTCGCATCGGCAAACGACGCATGGGCATCGTCGCCGTGGTGGACGCGTGGACAATGGCAGGCGGCCCGTCGCGGATCAAGGTCGCGACGCTCTTGCATGCCGGGGGTGTGGCGGATCCGGCCCGACAAGACTTCGCCTTCCGCGCATTGCGCAGCTTTGGCGAGCGCGATAACGATTCTCCATGACCATTTGGCGCCCTCACTCCCATATCCGCGCCGTCGCGCTCGGCCTGCACTGGCGCGGCGGGCGGCTGCTGGCGGCCGAGGTGCGCGATGATGCGGGGCGGATCAAGGGCGTGCGCCCGCTCGGCGGTGAGATCGAGTTTGGCGAGAGCTGGCAGGCCGCGCTGGTGCGCGAGTTCAGCGAAGAACTCGGCATCGACGTCGCCATCACGAGCGAGCCGCGGATGATGGAGAACATCTTTGTGCATGAGGGATCGACCGGCCACGAGGTGATGTTCATCGCGGAGATCGCGTTTCCGGACGGCGCATTCGCCGGCCAGGACCGCATCGACTTCCGCGAGGACAACGGCGAAGAGATCGTCGCGCGCTGGTTCGACCTTGCCGATCTCGATGTCGCGGGCGGACCGCACCTCTATCCAACCGGGCTGAAGGACGTGCTGCTCGGGCGGAAGAACCGGTCCTGATGGACGCTCTGGCTACCACATCTCCGCGCCGGGGATTTTCCTGCGCACCGCCATGCGCTGGATCCAGAGGCAACGGCGAACGGATCTGCTGGAGCGGCCGACGGCGGAGATCCCCTCGCCGGCCTGAAGCAACGGCGCCACGTTCTGGCGCAGTTCGCGGCAGCGCTGGAGCTCGGCTTGCCAATCGACGATCCCAGCCTCAGCGCGCAGGGCGATCGACGCCAGCAACACCATGGCAGGGCAGATCGCCCTGATCATTGCCTTCATGGCGCTCCACCCTTATCGCGCCGGTAGCGGAAGTCGCAACGATCGGCGCCTTGCATGATCGTCTGCGTGCGCGTGAGCCGGACGTCAGCGCCAAACCCTTCCGCGGTCGCGAAGTCGGCGGTGCAGACCAGCAGGAAGCCGAGCTCCGGCTCGCCCAGCGCCTTGTAGAACTCGGCATAGGCGCAGCGCGTCACATCGAACGCGAAGGCGTCGTGTGACTGCTCGATCACGTCATAGGCGAGCGCGTCGTCGCGGGCGTAGGTTCTGAAGGCCGAGGACACGGCCTTGCCAAGGTCGCTCTCTTTCTTGGCCTTCCAGAATTCCTCGCCGAAGCCGCGATAGAGATCGCCGAGCGCCTTGCGCACCAGCGCGTTGGCCCGCGCCGCGCCGAGCTCGGCCTGCAGCGCCTTGACCAGCGGCACCAGCACCTGCGCCTGGATCTTGGCTTGCTCGATGACGGATATGCTCATGGGCGGTCTCACGTCAGAGACGGCATCGTAGCCCGGATGGGACGCAAGCGTCATCCGGGACGGCGCGATTCGTTCGGAGATACCGAGCAAGGCACCTAGGTCCGTCTTCGCTCTGCGAGCTACGCCGGACACGCTTCGCCTTTATTGGGCGTGGTTGCGCCACGCGACGCCTTTTGGCGAAGCGTGGTGGGCACGACAGGGATCGAACCTGTGACCCCTACCATGTCAAGGTAGTGCTCTCCCGCTGAGCTACGTGCCCTAAAAGTCCACTTGGGTCGGGTGGGGTCCCTATAACGGCTCAGGGGACCCGGCGCAAGGACGGAAGGAGGCCTATTCAGGCCGCCAGCATCTTGTTCACTTCGCTGACCAATTCGCGCAGGTGCACGGGCTTGGACAGCACCTTGGCATTCTTGGGGGCGTCCGAATCCGAGTTCAGGGCGACCGCGGCGAAGCCGGTGATGAACATGATCTTGATGTCGGGGTCGAGTTCCGAGGCCCGGCGGGCGAGCTCGATGCCGTCCATCTCCGGCATCACGATGTCGGTGAGCAGCATCTCGAACGGCTCTTCGCGCAGCCGCTGATAGGCGGCCATGCCGTTGTCATGGGACGAGACCTGAAAACCGGCGTTTTCCAGCGCCTTGACCAGGAAACGGCGCATGTCGTTGTCATCTTCGGCGAGCAGGATCTTTGGCATGGCAGGAATCGTCGCATCCCCAGAGGATATCAGCAGAGATCACTAAGCCCGACAGAGGGTAAATTTGGGGTGAAAATCTTTACCCTGGGCCGGCTCGCGCTGCCGCACCCTTGTGAACCGGAAAACGGCTCGAAGCAATCGAACCGCGCCGGCGCATCCCCGCCTCCCTGCCCGCACGGTTAAGACGTGTTCCAAGGGACCGCTACATCTTTTCGCTTGGCAGAATGGTTGCGATTCCGGACAATGACGACACATAAGAGCCGCATCCATCGGCCGAATCACTGCGGTCTGGCCCCTGCCAGATGCCGGCGCGAAGGGACGAAGCCTGAGAAGATGACCCGGTTTGACGGCGAGACGTCGCCAGCCTTCGAGATCGTAGAGCCCGCGCAATGGCGCGCGCCGGTCATCTTCAACTCGCCCCATTCCGGCTCGACCTATCCGGACGAATTCCTTGCCGCGTCCAGGATCGACCTCACGACGCTGCGCCGGTCCGAAGACTCCTTCATGGACGAGCTGATCGGCCATTTGAGCGAGCGCGGCTTTCCAACCGTCAGGGTCAACTTTCCCCGCTCCTATGTCGACGTCAATCGCGAGCCCTATGAGCTCGACCCGCGCATGTTCACCGGCCGCCTGCCGAGCTTCGCCAACACCCGTTCGATGCGGGTCGCCGGCGGTCTCGGCACCATTCCGCGCGTGGTCGGCGACGGCCAGGAGATCTATCGCGACCGCATCCTGGTCGACGATGCGCTGGGGCGGATCGAGACGCTGTACAAACCCTACCATCGCGCGCTGCGCCGGCTGATCAACAAGGTGCACCAGATGTTCGGCACCGTGGTGCTGGTCGACTGCCACTCGATGCCGTCGGTCGGTGTCAGCAGGGACGAGCCGCGCCGGCCCGACGTCGTGATCGGCGACCGCTACGGTACCAGCTGCACGCCGCTGCTGCCCGACCGGGTCGAGGAGACCATGACCGGGCTCGGCTATTCGATCGGCCGCAACAAGCCCTATGCCGGCGGCTTCATCACCGAGCATTACGGCAATCCCGCGAGCGGCCTGCACGCGGTGCAGCTCGAGCTCAACCGCGCCATCTACATGGACGAGCGGCGACGCGAGCGCAGCCCGCGCTTTGCACAAGTGGCGGCCGACTTCGGCGTTCTCGCCGACGTGCTGGCGACCACGATTCCGTTCGCCGACCTCGGCCCGTTCCAGGCCGCGGCGGAATAGGCGCCGGCTTCTCTCCCGAACGACGATGCCCCAGGCGCGAGCGCGCTTTCGCTTCGCAAGCTTGCGCGCCCCGAAATGAAAACGACTGCGGCAAGAAAAAAGGGCCGCTCGCGAATGACGCAAGCGGCCCAAGTCTAGGGAGGAAACGCCCAAGGAGGGCAGCGGTAACGCCAAGCGCTACCGCACCGCAACAATATGCGACCGCGCCGCACAAAGCGCAAGGGCTTTTGAGCCATTTCCCATGCAATATGCACATGGCTCAGTTGCTTCCATGGAAACCCAGATTCAGTTTCTTTGATAAGGAAATTCAATGGCTTGATAGACGTTTGCATACGAACGAGGCACGGTCGGAACTAAGTTTTCAATGCCGTGATCGATATTTGTCCAGCGGATGACTTGAATGGGGCAATCCGCTTCGGCATCCAAAATACCAGGGTGCAAATCAAGACAGCGCTGCACGCGGGAGGCGAATTGAGCTAGGCAGGAGCCGAGCTTCACCCAACTTTCGCTTTGAGGATTGGCCTGTGACGGTGATCGATTTCTCCGCCTTCATCGGACGGCTCGCCACCGCCTCCGGCGAAACCATCCTGCCGTTCTTCCGCACCTCTCTGTCGATCGACGACAAGAGCAAGACCAAGGATTTCGATCCGGTCACCGAAGCCGACCGCGCCGCCGAGGCGGTGATGCGCCGGCTGATCAAGGCCAACTTCCCCCAGCACGGCATCGTCGGCGAGGAATTCGGCAACGAGGGCGAGGACGCCGACTATGTCTGGGTGCTCGATCCCATCGACGGTACCAAATCCTTCATCGGGGGCTTTCCGATCTGGGGGACGCTGATCGCGCTGCTGCACAAGGGCGCGCCGGTGTTCGGCATGATGCACCAGCCCTTCATCGGCGAGCGCTTCTCCGGCGACAACGGCTCGGCCAATTACAAGGGCCCCTCCGGCGAGCGTCGGCTGCAGGTTCGCCGCTGCGCCTCGCTTTCGGAAGCCACGACCTACACCACCAGCCCCTTGCTGATGAACGAGCGCGACCGCGCCATCTTCGGCCGCATCGAGCAAGGCGCCCGGCTGTCGCGCTATGGCGGCGACTGCTACTCCTATTGCATGCTCGCCGCGGGCCACGTCGACCTCGTGGTCGAGACCGAGTTGAAGCCGTACGATATCGCCGCGCTGATCCCGATCGTGACCGGCGCCGGCGGCGTCGTCACCACCTGGGAGGGCAAGCCGGCCCAGGGCGGCGGCCGCATCGTCGCGGCCGGGGACGCCAGGGTTCACGAAGAAGCACTGAAGCTCTTGAACCAATAACAAACGCGAGCGGGAGGCTTGCATGACCATCTCACGCCGGCTTCTTCTTGGCTTGTTCCTGCTGCTGCCGTCAGCGGTGGCGGCGCAGAATTTCCCCGCCAAACCGATCAAGCTGATCGTGCCGTTCCCGGCCGGCGGGCCGAACGACATCATCGCGCGTGTGATCGGCCAGCGCATGTCGGAGCTGTCGGGCCAACCGGTGCTGATCGACAATCGCGGCGGCCAGGGCGGCGTGCTCGGCACCGACGCCGTCTCCAAGGCTCCGCCCGACGGCTACACCATCGCGATCTCCTCGGCCGGCGCGCTCGCGATCAGCCCGAGCATGGAGAAAGTCGCCTACGACACGCAGACCGATCTCACGCCGGTGACGCTGGTTGCGACCGTGCCGGAAATGCTCGTGGTCGCCACCAATGTGGAGGCGAAAAATATCGGCGAGCTGATTGCGCTGGCCAAGGCGCAGCCCGGCAAGCTCAATTTCGCCTCCTCCGGCCCCGGCAGCCTGCCGCACCTCGCCGGCGAATTGTTCAAGCTGACGGCCGGGATCGACATCGTGCACGTGCCTTATCGCGGGGCCGCGCCGGCGGTGAACGACCTGTTGGGCCAGCAGGTGCAGATGACGTTCCTCGATCTCCCCGTGCTGCTGCCGCAGGTCAAGGCGGGGGCGTTGAAGCCGATCGCGATCGGTTCGGCCGAGCGCGCGCCGACCGCGCCCGACGTGCCGACCCTTTCGGAAGCCGGCTTTCCCAATCTGCGCGTCGAGAATTGGTACGGCATGGTCGCGCCGAAGGGCACGCCGAAAGACATCGTCACCGCACTCCATGCACTCGCGACCAAAGCCATGGCGGATCCCGCGGTGAAGGAGAAGCTCGCAGCCCAGGGCGCGACGCTGGTCGGCGACGCGCCGGAGCATTTTCGCAGCTTCATCGCGGATGAGACGACGAAGTGGGCCAAGGTGATCAAGGACGCCGGGGTGGAGACGACGAAGTAACTCTCGGAAGCCCCGCTCACACCGCCGCCGCCCGCAAATGCTCCACCAGCATCTTGGCCGGCCGCGGCAGTGCCTTGAAGCTGCGCGCGCAGATCACGAGGCGGCGGTTCGCCCAGGCATCGCGCAGGCGGACCATGGCCAGCGGCATCAGCTTTGCGCAGCGGCGGGCGGCGGATTCCGGCACCAGGGCAACGCCGACGTCGGCGGCGACCATCTGGCAGATCGCGTCGAAATCGCGCAGGCGCGCGCGGAAATGCGGGCGCATGCCGAGCCGGGCCGCATGTTTCGAGATGTGCATCTGCAGCGCGGTGGCGCTGGTCAGGCCGACGAAGTCGCAGGCCCCCGCCTCCTGGAAGTCGATCTGGCGCCGGCCGGCGAACGGACCACGGCGCGCGGTCACCAGCGTGAGGCGGTCCTCGCTGAACACGAAGCGCTCGATATGCTCGGCCAGCGCGTGCTCGGCGGCGAAGCCGAGATCGGCGGCGCCCGCGGTGATCGCGGCGGCGATGTCGGTGCTCTCGCGCTCCTCGATGTCGACGGCGACGTCGCGATGCTCGCGCAGGAAGCTCGCCAGCGCCTTGGGCAGATGCTCCGACAGGCCCGAAGTGTTGGCGAGGAAATGCACGCTGGCGCGCACGCCAGAGGCAAAGCCCGCGAGATCGCCGCGCATGGCGTCGACCTGGTGGATGACGAGCCGCGCATGGTCGAGCAGGCTCTCGCCGGCCGCGGTCAATTCGACGCCGCGGCGGCCGCGCTTGAGCAGCGCGACGCCGAGCGCGTCTTCGAGCCCCTTGATGCGCGCGCTGGCCGAGGCCAGGGCCAGATGCGACCGCTCCGCGCCGCGGGTGATGCTGCGCTGGTCGGCGACCGCGATGAAGAGCTGGAGGTCGACAAGGTCGAAGCGCATGGACAGGTCTCCCAGCCTTCGTTCCAAGCGAAGGCTTACTCCGTAACCTCCAGATTGTGCGCCCGCGCAGCTTCGGTCAATGTGCAGGCATGATCGACCCGCTCCTGATCCTCATCGCCGCCGTCTTCCTGCTCGCCGGATTCGTCAAGGGCGTGGTCGGGCTCGGCCTGCCGACGGTCTCCATGGGCCTGCTCGCGGTGAGCATGGCGCCGAGCCGCGCCATCGCGATCGTGATCGTGCCCGCCATCGTCACCAACATCTGGCAGACCTTCGTCGGCCCGTATTTGCGCGACATCCTGCGGCGGCTGTGGCCGCTGATGATCGGCACCGTGATCGGCTGCTGGCTCAATGCCGGCGCGCTGACCGGCCCGCATGCGCGCTACGGCACGATCGTGCTCGGCGTCCTGCTCGTCATCTATGCCGTGATCGGGCTGAACAAGTTCCAGTTCCACGTCTCGCCCAGGAACGAGAAATGGGTCGGCGGCGTGGTCGGAATCATCACCGGCATGATCTCGGCCTCGACCGGGGTGCAGGTGATCCCCTCGATGCCGTTCATGCAGGCGATCGGCATGGAGAAGGACGAGCTGGTGCAGGCGCTCGGCGTGTTCTTCACGACGGCGACGCTGGCACTCGCCTTCAACCTGACCGCCGTCGGCCTGTTGACTCCAGCCAATGCCGTGCCGGGCGCCGTCGGCATGGCCATGGCCTTTGCCGGCATGTTCATCGGCCAGTCGGTACGGGCGCGGATGCCGGCGGAAGCCTTCCGCCGCTGGTTCCTGATCGCGATGATTTTACTGGGCCTCTATCTCGCCGGCAGCGCGCTGGTGAAGGAATTCGCCTGATCCTACGATTTCGGCTCGTAACCAGGCACCCATTTTTCGTGCTGAGGCAGATCGTCCGCAATCGTCCACCATGGCGCGCGCGAGGATGTGAAGACGTGCAGGCGGGGCCGGGTTTGCGGATCGTCGTCGAGCAGGCCGGCGGGAACGCTGACGGTCGGAAGATAGCTTGCATTGCCCGGCGTCAAGCAGCCGCAGGTCTTGCAGCGATAGCGGAAGCTCCCCGGCGCAGATTCATAAGCCACGGTCGCGTCCTCGCCGGCCACGAAGCGAAACTTGTCGGCATCGACATGGGCATAGGTGGCGAATGCGGCTCCGGTCAGCTTGCGGCAATTGGCGCAATGGCAATGCGTCAGCGCGCGCACCTTGCCGATCTCGAAACGCACGGCGCCGCACAGACAGCTTCCACGAATCATCGAAACCTCCCGAGCGCCGCCCCGATCGGGGCAGCTTCCCTCATTCGTTCGAACGAGCTACCGGCTCTCCAGCATGGCGACGCGGATGCCGAGATAGATGAAGAGGCCGCCGAGCGCGCGGTTGACCCAGGCGATGGCGCCCTCGGATGCGCGCAGCCGGTGCGCGGCTTTCGCCGCGAACGCTGCCAGCACCAGGCACCACAGCGTTCCCGTGAAGATGAAGATCAGGCCGAGCGTCAGGAAGGCCAGCGGCTTGTGGGCCGAGTCGGCTGCGACGAATTGCGGCAGGAAAGCCAGGAAGAACAGCGCGACCTTGGGATTGAGCGCGTTGGTGAAGACGCCCTGGAGGAAGACCCGCCGCAGCGAGCTGCGCTCGGCGTCGTCCCTGACCGCCGCCAGCACCGGCCGTGACCACAGCATCTGAAGTCCGGTAACGACCAGATAGGCCGCGCCGACCAGCTTCAGGATCGAAAAGGCAGTGGACGAGGCCATCAGCAGGGCCGAAAGGCCGATCGCCGCGGCCGCGACATGGACGAAACAGCCGCAACTGATGCCGAATGCGGCCGCGGCTCCGCCCCGCCAGCCCATCTGCATGCTGCGGCCGATGACGTAGACGGAATCAGGCCCCGGCGTGATGTTGAGCAGCACCCCCGACAGGATGAACAGCCAGATTTCGTGAATGCCCAGCATATGCGACGTGCCCTCGCCTCGGGAGCACGGGCATAGTCCGTTCGTCCCGTCCCGTCCACCGCCGGAATTGCGTAGGATTTACCTCGAATTTGCAATGCGGATACTACTATCGCCCGGCCGCTTCTGCTCTATAAAGGCAGGGTTCTTGAAATGCGGGATTCGAGGCGACTGCCATTTCGTGGCCGGTCTGTCCTCCCTTGGAGCTGCGAGAATATGGAAAGACGTCTGGCCGCCATTGTCTGCGCCGATGTCGCCGGCTATTCGCGCATGATGGGCAGCGACGAGGCCGGCACCCATGCCGCCTTCAAGGCCCATCGCAGCGCGATCCACCCCATCATCCTCAATCACGGCGGCCGCGTCGTGAAGAACACCGGCGACGGCTTCCTGCTCGAGTTCCCCTCGATCGTCGGCGCCACCGAGGCCGCGATCGCGATGCAGACGCTGATGGCGGAGCGCAACCACCATCTGCCCGCCGACCGCGCCATGCAGTTCCGCCTCGGCATCCACATGGGCGACGTCATCGCCGACGAGGACGAGGTCTTCGGTGACGATGTCAACATCGCCGTCCGCCTCGAATCGGTGGCGAGCCCGGGCGGCTTCGCGATTTCGGCCAAGGCCTATCGCGAGGCCAGCAAGCATCTGTCCGTGCCGCTGACTGATGCCGGCAACCACCGCTTCAAGAACATCAAGGATCCGATCGGGGTCTTTACCTGGATGCCCGACGGGGCACCGGCGCTGGCCCCCGAATTGCGGGAAGCATCGGCGCTGTCGCAACAGTACCGCACGGCGATCGTCGGCGTGCTGCCCTTCGCCAATCTCAGCGACGCCCAGGACGAATATTTCTCGGACGGCCTCACCGAAGATCTGATCCACGCGCTGTCGCTGCAATCCTTCTATCGCGTGCTGAGCCGCAACTCGACCTTCGCTTTCAAGGGCAAGAACACCAGCACCCGCCTGATCGCGCGCGAGATCGACGCCACCTATCTGATCCAGGGCTCGGTGCGGCGCGCCGGCGCCAAGATCCGCGTCACCGCGGAGCTGATCGCACCGGAGACCGGCGAGCAGCTCTGGACCGGCCGTTACGACCGCGACATCGGCGATTTCTTCGCGATGCAGGACGAGATCACGACCAACCTGTCCGCCGCCATCGCCACCGAGATCGTCCGGGCCGAGGCCTCGGCGCCGGCGCGGCTGTCAACCGACGTGACGGCCTGGGACCGCTTTCTCAAGGGACTGTCGCATTACTATCGGCAGACCAAGGAAGACCTCGCCGCCGCCGTCGATCTGTTCCGCCAGGCCATCGAGGTCGATCCCAAACTGTCGATCGCGCACGCCTATCTCGCCACGATCCAGATCCAGAGCATCCAGTTCGGCTGGGTCAAGGGCACGCGCGAGATGTGGGCCGAGGCGATGAACCTCGCCGAAACCAGCGTCCGCCTCGATCCGCGCTCGTCCTTTGCGTTCTCCATCCTGTCCTGGGCTCATGCCATGGAAGGGCATTACGAGGCGGCGATGGACGCCGCCAAGCGCGCGGTCGCGCTCAACCCCTACGACAACGGCGCGCGCGGCGTGCTCGGCATCTGCCATTTCGTGATCGGCGAGCACCGCGAGGCGATCGAGCTGTTCTCGATGGCCTCGCAGCGCGACAACAGCGACCCGCGCTACCAATGGGCGGCACTGAACGCCTTCAGCCACTATCTGTTGCGCCAATATGACGCGACCTTGTCGTGGGCGCGGGAGCAGCTCTACATCAACCCCAACCACATGCAGGCGCTGGCGATCCGTGCCGCCGCCCTGGCACAATTGGGACGAAGCGACGAGGCGAGCGAAGCCGTCCACGTGCTGATGAGCAACTACCCGACCCTCAATGTCGATCGTCACTTGCGCAACTTCCACTGGAAGAAGCCCGAGAATCTCGCCCATTATCGCGAGGGCCTGCTGAAGGCCGGCGTGCCGCTCGGCAAGCTGACCCTGGTCCAGAGCGACGTCAAACGCGTCGCCGAGTCCTGACCGGCGGGCGCGCGCTCCCCTCGGGGCGTTCTGCTACGTCTTGGCCGGGACGCGCCTGCCTTTATTGACAGAACAGTGAATTCGGCCACACTTCGCCACACGCTCAAGTAGTATAGCTTGCTGCCGGTTTGTTAGGACTTTCCGCGCTTGATCGGCGCGCCATTTCGCGATTCGCTGTTTTCAGGATTTGGGCCATGCATCACCCCGCCTCGAAGCCCCCCTTCGATCCCTCGATCCCGGTCTCGCCGAACAATCCATGCCCGTTCCTGCGCGGCCTCGTCGGCGAAGGCTTCGTCGAGGGCGGTACCGTGCCACTCAACACGCTGTCGCAGACCATCGCGAATGCGACCGGCGAGACGGGGCTGAAGAAGGTCTCGGCCCGCATCCAGGTCCGCGGCGTTGCGCTCATCGCCAACGGCTTCAAGCACATCCTGAAGAGCATCTGGTCGGGCGCGCAGCTCGACGCACTGCGCGGCGGTCCGCTCGACAAGCGCGGAGCCGGCTCGCGCATCCTCGGCGTCGACGGCAAGGTCAACGAGGACGAGATCGCGCGGCTCGCGAGCTACGGCCGGACCTACACCGACCCGAACACCGGCGGCAGCGAGCCCGGCCTCAACGCCGCGGAAATCAACACCTTCATGCGCGACAACCTCAAGCGCGCCGGCAGCGACGCCCGCTGGTACTACCCGCTGCTGATGAAGTTCGAATGGCCCATCCTTTTGAAGATCATCGGCAAGGGCAAGACGGACGCGGAGCGTTATCTCAGCGTCGCCGACGTGCGCACCCTTTTCAACGAGCGCAGATTCCCCGACCGCATCAATCAGCGGATCGTGTCGCAGCCGCTGCTGTCCACCTGCCAGCTCCGTTTCCGCTGGGCGGTGGCACTGACGGCGTTCGTCCTCGGCCTAGGCCTCGTCGCCTTGGTGGCCATCGCCGAATTCCCCAACCAGGTTCGCGCCATGCTGCCCCAAAAGGGCATCCTCGTGAATCTGCTTCCGCCGCCTTTGCCTGCGGTGCCGGAGACGAAGGCCGCCTTTTGGCTCGAGCAGAACTGGTCGCTGAAGGACCGGCACTGGTTCCATCATGCCAGCCAGGGCACCGCGACCTTCCCGGTGCCCTATGAGTGGTTCATGGCGCTGGAGCAGCCGCGCCTCCATCTGTTCTCGAAGCCGGGCATGATGAAGGACAGCGCCTATCTCGAAAGCTTCGGTTTCATCCCGAGCCCGCAGTCGATCCAGACCGACACGACGACATTGCGCCGCTTCGGCTACGCCAATGTCTACGAGACGACGCAGGTGCCTGACTGGTCGACCAGGTGGACGCCGGCGGAGAACGTCGACGGCCTGCCGGTCGGCTTCGCCCGGATGACGGGCGTCGTCGATCCCGCGACTGGCCGTCGCGAGGAGGACAAGATCGGACTGACCTGCGCGGCCTGCCACACCGGCCAGATCCACTACCAGGGCGTGGACGTCCGCTTCGACGGTGGCCCGGCCATGACCGACCTGAAGAAGCTGGAGCTCTCCACCGGTCTGTCGATCGCCTACACGCTGTACGTCCCGTTCCGCTTTCAGCGCTTTGCCGATCGCGTGCTCGGCCCCGATGCCAGCAAGACGGACCGCGCCGCGCTCAAGCAGAAGCTCAGCGCAACCGCTACGTTCCTGATCGACTGGGCGCAAACCCAGGAAAAAACGGTTGAAGGCAAGAAGACCTGGGACGGCAAGCAGCAGAAGGACACAGAAGAAGGGTTCGGCCGCCTCGACGCGCTCAACCGCATCGGCAACCAGGTCTTCTCGCAGGATCTCGCGCTGAGCGGGGTCAAGGGATTCGAGAAGAATCTGCACGCCCAGGACGCCCCGGTCAGCTATCCCGCGATCTGGACCGTGCCGTGGTTCAAGTTCGCCCAATACGACGCTTCGATCGAGCAGCCGTTGATCCGCAATGCCGGCGAAGCGCTCGGCGTGACCGCGCTGCTCAACCTGTCCGACGCCTACCCGGAGGACAGGACTTGGCGCTCCTCGGTGAACATCAGGACGCTCGGCTGGATCGAGGACATGCTGAGAGGCCCCGATCCGTTCAAGTCGCCCGATCCTTCCACCGGTCCGAAGTTCGGCGGCCTGCTCGCGCCGAAATGGCCGTCGCAGATCCTCGGCGATGCATGGCGGCTGAAGCCCGATCGCGTCGAGCGCGGCCGCGCCATCTATGCCGAGATGTGCTCCGGATGCCACCTGCCGGCCACCGACACCCCGGCCTTCTGGTCATCGAAGCATTGGGAGCCGAGCGGCGACAGCCAGGTCCTGAACGCGGTGACGATCCCCCTCGACGAGATCAAGACGGACCCCGAACAATCGCTCGTTCTCAGCAACAGGGTCGTCGACGTGCCCGGCTTCCTGAAGGTGAATACGGCCGACCTGCAGAAATGGTGGCAATGCGAGATCCCGACCGCGAGCAAATCGCCGAACGAGATGGTGTATGCGCTCGGCCTCATGACCGTGGTCGACCTCGTCGCCCGCAAATGGATGGACGACGAGAAGGTCCCGGAGGCCGAGCGGGCGAAAATCTGGAATCTCGCGCGCAAGAACTGCCTCAATCCCGCGCCCGATCCGCGCTATCGCGCGCGGCCGCTGAACGGCATCTGGGCCACGGCGCCTTACCTGCACAACGGTTCGGTGCCCTCGCTGTATTGGCTGCTGAAGCCGGCGGGCGAGCGACCGCAAAGATTCTGCATGGGCCGCCGCGACTATGATCCCGAGACCGTCGGTTTCGCGGTCAGCGCAGACGAAAAGTGCAAGACGGGTGAGACGGAGTTCTCTGCGACGGGATCGGACGGCAAGCCGGTCCAGGGCAACAGCGTGCAGGGCCATTCCTTCGAGCGCAAGGACGGCGAGCCGAAACGCCCCGGTGTGATCGGCCGCATCTTCAAGGACGACGCCGAGCGCTACGATCTGATCGAGTATCTGAAGACGCTGTAGCGGGCCAGGTCTCGTCGTCGTCATGGCCGGGCTTGTCCCGGCCATCCACGCCTTGCTTCGGCGGCGCAAAGATCGTGGATGCCCGGGACGAGCCCGGGCATGACAGAGTCTGTCGCGCGATAACGCGCTCTCTCCTCACTTGAACAGCGGCGTGCCCGGCACGAAGGCGTCGAAGGCGGCCCAGAACTGGGAGCGGTAGCGATCCTGCTCCTGCAGGATCTCGTGCTTGGCGCCGGCGATCACGAGATGGGACCCGGCGCGCAAATGATAGGCGAACTCCTCGATCGCCGCGGTCGAGACCACGGTGTCGTTGGAAGCCGCCAGCATCAGGATCGGCTGGCGGATCTGGGAGGGGTAGTTCTTGCCCTTGAACGTGTGCATCGCGCGGAAGGCGGTATCGGCCCAGGCGACGGTCGGCGACGCCAGTCCGAGCGTGGGATCTTCCTCCAGGATCGCGGCATTGCGCGCATAGCGGACCGGATCGCTGGTCACGGGATTGTTGATGAAGGGATCGAGCCCGGTGAGGCGGTCGCTGCCGCCGGGAACGTAGCGGCCGCCCTGCCCGAGCAGGCGCATCGTCTTCAATAGCGCCCGTACCGGAAACGACGTGGTGCGGCCGGGCAGGTCGATCATCGGTGCCGACAGCACCATGCGGTCGAACCAGCGCTTGCCCGCATGCGCCACCCGCAGCAGCACCGTGCCGCCCATGGAATGAGCCAGCGCGAAGAACGGCGGCGGGCAATCCGGCAGCACCACCTGCTGCACGAAGGCCTCGACGTCGATCTCGAAATCGGAGAAATCGCGGACATAACCTTTGCGGGGATCGCGCAGGCGGCGCGAGGAATGGCCCTGCCCGCGCCAGTCGATCATCGCCACCGCAAAGCCGCGGTCGCGCAGGTCGCGCACCGTTTCGAAATATTTCTCGATCTGCTCGCTGCGCCCGGTGAAGACGCAGACGGTGCCCTTGCGGCCAGCCGGCGGTGCCCAGCGCGCAAAGCGCAACTCGACGCCATCGGGAGTCTTGATGGTACCGCTGACGACGTTTTCGGGAACGGGATTGGACGGGATCGAGACCAGCGTCATAGGCGGCAAGTACTGCAAATCAAGGGGCTAAAGCGCCGAAAAGGCGCCAATGCCGCCCTCTTGAACGCCGTCTCGTTCCACCCATATCACCTTCGTGCAGGCCGCTACCAGTGTTTCGGAACCGGAACATCAGGCTGCACACAGACTAAAGCCCGGCCCGATTGGCGGGCGGGTTACCAACAGTCGCTCAATGGAGGACTTGACCATGCGTAGCTACGATCTCACCCCGTTCTATCGTTCCACCGTCGGCTTCGACCGCCTCTTCAGCCTGCTCGACCAGGCCAGTTCGGACGGCAGCCCCGGTTATCCCCCCTATAATATCGAGCGCACCGGCGAGAACGCCTACCGCATCACCGTCGCGGTTTCGGGTTTCGCCAAGGATGAGCTCTCCATCGTCGCGAAGGAAAATACGCTGACGATCAAGGGCGAAAAGGTCGCCAACGAGAACAGCAAGAACGAAGTGCTCTACCGCGGCATCGCCGCGCGTGCCTTCGAGCGCGCCTTCCAGCTCGCCGACTTCGTGCAGGTGAAGGACGCCTCGCTCGAGAACGGGCTGCTCCATGTCGACCTCGTCCGCGAGATTCCCGAGGCGAAGAAACCGCGCCAGATCGCGATCAACACCAGCGCGAAGGCGCAGGTGATCGAGAACTCGGCCGCGCAAGTCGCCGCGTAATCAGCGCGCGTCATCTCCAGGTTACGAAAACGCCCCGGTGCCCCGGGGCGTTTTTATTTGCGCTGCATCACAGAGCGGTGAGGCCGCGTAACAGGGTGGCCGCGCTCTCCGTCCTTTGGGCATCGACCCCAAGAACAAGACGGAGAACGATCATGACTTTTTGGCGCAGCCTTTTCGTCGCCGCGAGCCTGCTGGCGGCTCCTATCAGCCTCGCTCACGCACAGACACCGCAGACCGTGAAGGCGACCAACGTCGTGCTGGTGCACGGCGCCTGGGCCGACGGCTCCAGTTGGTCGGAGGTGATCCCGATCCTGCAGGCCGTGGGCCTGCATGTGACGGCCGTGCAGAATCCGCTGTCATCGCTCGCCGACTCCGTCGAAGCGACCAAGCGCGCGCTGGCCGAGCAGGATGGTCCGACCGTGCTGGTCGCGCATTCCTGGGGCGGCACCGTGATCAGCCAGGTCGGCACCGACCCGAAAGTGACCGGCCTCGTCTATGTCGCAGCCCGCGCCCCCGATGCGAACGAGGATTTCGTCGCGCTGTCGAAGCAGTTTCCCGCGGGCCCTGCCCGTGCCGGCATCGTCGAGCGCGGTGGCACCACAAAACTCTCGGAAGATGCCTTCCTGAAGTATTTTGCCAACGGCGTGAAGCCGGAGCAGGCGAAGGAGCTCTACGCCGTGCAATGGCCGACCGCGTCTTCGATCTTCGCCGGCCGCACCACGGAAGCGGCGTGGCATGCGAAGCCGAGCTGGTACGCGGTCTCGAAGAACGACTACACCATCAACCCCGATCTCGAGCGCTTCCTCGCCAAGCGCATGAACGCCACCACGGTCGAGCTCGATGCCGGCCATCTCTCGCTGGTCTCGCACCCGAAGGAAGTGGCGAACCTGATCCTGGAGGCGGCGGGGTATCCGCGGAGCTGAGGTGATTGCTGAAATGCGGGAGGCGCCTGAATTGCTCAGGCGCTTTTTGCTTGGCCCGACTTCTCCGCAATTACCGCTGTCGTCCCTGCGAACGCAGGGACCCATAACCACAGGGAGCAGTTTGGCGAAGACCAGCAGACCGGTACTCGCACCTCATCCCCACCGATAGATCACGCGGTACGGATCCCTGCGTTCGCAGGGATGACAGCGTTGGGTGCGGCTGACGCCGTCGCGCCAAACGGACAGCGCTAATCCAGCCCCTGCGCGGCAGGCATGTCCTGTGTCGGCAGGATCGCAGGCGCCGGCTTGGCTTGACCGACAGTCGGCGCGGCGGCCGGCGGTGCGGCCTCGACAGGCTTTGCCTGCACGGCAGCGGTCTGCTGTGCGGGAGCTTGCGGGACCGGTGCCTGCTGCTGCGTCACTGGCTCGGCCGGCTTCGCCGCGGCGACCGGCGTCTCGCTGCGCCGTGGGGCTGCCTTGGGCAGCGGCACGGCGCGAGATGCGACATGCGGGATCGCAGCCGGCGGGCGCGGCGGGCCGCTGCGGACCATGGTCGGCGGCGGCAGCGCGGTTTGCGGGCCGAAAGGGGCGACCGCGCGGTCCTCATAGGCGGGCGCCATGCCGTAGGCATCGGCGGCCGGCAGGAAGCGGATGATCCGCCCGTCGCGGGCATCGATCACGAGCCGCCCGTCGTCGCCGCGGCGGTCAATCACCGCGATGGTGTAGACGCCACCGCGCAAGCGCGGAATGCCGAGTGGCGAGAAGCCGTTGTCGCGCAGAACCGCATAGACCTCGGTGGCCGGCAACAGCGCGGGCGCCGGGCCGCGCTCCTCATAGCCATAACCGTAGCCGTAGCGCGGCGGCGGTGGCGCGGCGGCTTCAGGCGGCGCGTAGGGGCCGTCGAAATCCGACACCGCGATCATGCCCCCTCCTGCGATACCGTTCGCGGGAACTTGGGCTTGAGCCGCGCTTGCGGCCAGCGCCAGCGTGGCAGCGGCCACACATCCTGTGAAAAACTTCATGGTCGATACGCTCCTGTCGGCCCTCGAATGCCTCGCGCTCTTTCGCTTCTTGCAGCGTGGCGCTCGGTTCGAAGGGCTGAGGCGAAGCTTCATTTGGGATTTCGGCGCCCACAGGGCCGGATCGGGGCGCGTTTGCTCCGAAATCGAGGCTGCGCAACTTTCGGAAAGCGATTGATTGACATATCGGGAATCGGGACTTCCGCACGCTTGTGTGCTAGACAAAAATTTGGCAAGGTGA
The DNA here is from genome assembly GCF_015291745.1 of Bradyrhizobium sp. CCBAU 53351. NCBI lineage: Bacteria > Pseudomonadati > Pseudomonadota > Alphaproteobacteria > Hyphomicrobiales > Nitrobacteraceae > Bradyrhizobium > Bradyrhizobium sp. CCBAU 53351. The sequence continues at coordinate 1,032,889 of NZ_CP030059.1, read as the reverse complement.
TGGTTAGGACAGGAAGACTGTCTCAATTTTGCTTGCGGTTCCGGCATAGGGATTGCAGCGAAAGTCGGTGCTCTCGAGCACCAAGAAGGCAACAGGCAAAGCCGTTCTCGGGGACGAAGAACGCCTAGGCCTGAATTTAAGAAAATGCGGCTCGCTAGCGGACGAGCGGTGACCCAGAGGCGGGTGCCGCGGAACGCCCAAGGTGCGCCGAAGATGGCGGTGAGGCAGCTTGCCGCATGGAGAGGATTGGAACAATGAACGGGTCGCAATTCGAGCGCGCAAGCATCGTGGCAGAAGAGCTGTCGGCGACGGTCGCCTCGAAAACGACCGATCCGATCCAGGAGCATAATTCGCGCCCTCCGGCCGAAGGCCTGTACGATCCGAGCCTGGAGAAGGATAGCTGCGGCGTCGGCTTCATCGCCAACATCAAGGGCCAGAAGTCGCACGCGATCGTCGCGGACGCGCTGAGCATCCTCTGCAACCTCGAGCACCGCGGCGCCGTCGGCGCCGACCCGCGCGCCGGTGACGGCGCCGGCATCCTGGTGCAGATCCCGCACGCCTTCTTCAGCCGCAAGGCGAAGGAGATCGGCTTCGCGCTGCCGGAGCCCGGCGAATACGCCATCGGCGCGCTGTTCATGCCGCGCGACACCGCCTGGCGCAACGTCATCAAGAGCATCATTGCCGACCAGATCAAGGAAGAGGGCCTGACCCTGCTCGGCTGGCGCGACGTGCCGACCGACAATTCCTCGCTCGGCGTCACCGTGAAGCCGACCGAGCCTGCCTGCATGCAGGTGTTCATCGGCCGCAACGGCACCGCCAAGACCGAGGACGATTTCGAGCGCCGGCTCTACATCCTGCGTAAGTCGATCTCGCAGGCGATCTACCAGCGCCGCGACCGCGGGCTTGCGGGCTATTACCCCTGCTCGATGTCCTGCCGCACGGTGATCTACAAGGGCATGTTCCTCGCCGACCAGCTCGGCAAGTACTATCCCGACCTGCACGAGAAGGATTTCGAGAGCGCGCTCGCGCTGGTTCACCAGCGCTTCTCGACCAACACCTTCCCGGCCTGGTCGCTGGCGCATCCCTATCGCATGATCGCGCATAACGGCGAGATCAACACGCTGCGCGGCAACACCAATTGGATGGCGGCGCGGCAGGCCTCTGTAAGCTCCGAGCTGTACGGCAAGGACATCAACCGGCTCTGGCCGATCTCCTACGAAGGCCAGTCGGACACCGCCTGCTTCGACAACGCGCTCGAATTCCTGGTGCAGGGCGGCTACTCGCTGCCGCACGCCGTCATGATGATGATCCCGGAGGCGTGGGCCGGCAATCCCTTGATGGATGAGAAGCGCCGCGCCTTCTACGAATATCATGCCGCGCTGATGGAGCCATGGGACGGCCCCGCCGCGATCGCCTTCACCGACGGCCGCCAGATCGGCGCCACGCTCGACCGCAACGGCCTGCGGCCCGCGCGCTATCTCGTCACCAAGGACGACCGCATCGTGATGGCGTCCGAGATGGGCGTGCTGACGATCCCCGAGGACCAGATCATCACCAAGTGGCGCTTGCAGCCCGGCAAGATGCTGCTGGTCGACCTCGAGCAAGGTCGTCTCATTCCCGACGACGAGATCAAGGCCGAGCTCGCCAAGAGCCATCCCTACAAGGAGTGGCTGGAGCGGACCCAGATCGTCCTCGAAGAGCTGCCGAAGGTCCCGACGACGGGCGTGCGCTCGAACCTTTCGCTGCTCGATCGCCAGCAGGCGTTCGGCTACAGCCAGGAAGACATCGCCATCCTGATGACGCCGATGGCCGCCACCGGCGAGGAAGCCGCGGGCTCGATGGGCAACGACACGCCGATCTCGGCGCTGTCGGACAAGGCCAAGCCGCTATTCACCTACTTCAAGCAGAACTTCGCGCAGGTCACCAATCCGCCGATCGACCCGATCCGCGAGGAGCTGGTGATGAGCCTCGTCTCGATCATCGGGCCGCGGCCGAACCTGTTCGACCTGCAGGGCATGGCCACCACCAAGCGCCTCGAAGTGCGCCAGCCGATCCTGACCGACGCGGACCTCGAAAAGATCCGCTCGATCTCGGACGTGGCCGACACTCACTTCAAGTCGCGCACGCTGGACACCACCTTCCACGCCGGGCTCGGCGCGGCCGGCATGGACCAGGTGCTGGACGAGCTCTGCGCGCGCGCCGAGAGCGCGGTGCGCGAGGGCGTCAACATCATCATCCTGTCCGACCGCATGGTCGGCACCGACCGGGTGCCGATCCCCTCGCTGCTGGCTTGTGCTTCGGTGCATCATCACCTGATCCGCACGGGCCTGCGCACCTCCGTCGGCCTCGTCGTCGAATCCGGTGAGCCGCGCGAAGTGCATCACTTCGCCTGCCTTGCCGGCTACGGCGCGGAAGCGATCAATCCATACCTCGCGTTCGAGACCATCATCGCGATGAAGGACCGCCTGCCCGGCTCGCTCGACGACTACGAGATCGTCAAGCGCTACATCAAGTCGATCGGCAAGGGCCTCCTGAAGGTGATGTCCAAAATGGGCATCTCGACCTACCAGTCCTATTGCGGCGCGCAGATCTTCGACGCGGTCGGCCTCAAGGCCGACTTCGTCGCAAAGTTCTTCGCCGGCACGCATACCCGCGTCGAGGGCGTCGGTCTCGGCGAGATCGCCGAAGAAGCCGTGCGCCGTCATGCCGATGCGTTCGGGGACGCGCAGGTCTACAAGACGGCGCTCGATGTCGGCGGCGAATATGCCTATCGCAGCCGCGGCGAGGACCATGCCTGGACCGCGGAATCGGTGTCGCTGCTCCAGCACGCCGCGCGCGGCAATTCGCAGGAGCGCTATCGCGCCTTCGCAAAGATCCTCAACGAGCAGTCGGAGCGTTTGCTGACACTGCGCGGCCTGTTCCGGATCAAGAACGCCGAGGAAGAGAAGCGCAAGCCGATCCCGCTCGACCAGGTCGAGCCGGCCAAGGACATCGTCAAGCGCTTCGCCACGGGTGCGATGAGCTTCGGCTCGATCTCGCGCGAGGCACACACCACGCTCGCGATCGCCATGAACCGGATTGGCGGCAAGTCGAATACCGGCGAAGGCGGCGAGGAAGCCGACCGCTTCAAGCCGATGCCGAACGGCGATTCCATGCGCTCGGCGATCAAGCAGGTCGCCTCGGGCCGCTTCGGCGTCACCACGGAGTATCTCGTCAACTCCGACATGATGCAGATCAAGATGGCGCAGGGTGCCAAGCCCGGCGAAGGCGGCCAGCTGCCCGGCCACAAGGTCGACGCGACCATCGCCAAGGTCCGGCACTCGACGCCGGGCGTCGGCCTGATCTCGCCGCCGCCGCACCACGACATCTACTCGATCGAGGATCTGGCGCAGCTCATCTACGACCTCAAGAACGTCAACCCGGCGGGCGACGTCTCGGTCAAGCTGGTCTCGGAGATCGGCGTCGGCACGGTCGCCGCGGGCGTTGCGAAAGCGCGCGCCGACCATGTCACCATCGCGGGCTTCGAGGGCGGCACCGGTGCTTCGCCCCTGACCTCGATCAAGCATGCCGGCTCGCCGTGGGAGATCGGCCTTGCCGAAACCCACCAGACGCTGGTGCGCGAGCGGCTGCGCAGCCGCATCGTGGTCCAGGTCGACGGCGGCTTCCGCACGGGCCGTGACGTCGTGATCGGCGCGCTGCTCGGCGCGGACGAGTTCGGCTTCGCCACCGCGCCCCTGATTGCGGCCGGCTGCATCATGATGCGCAAGTGCCATCTCAACACCTGCCCGGTCGGCGTCGCGACCCAGGACCCCGTCCTGCGCAAGCGCTTCACCGGCCAGCCCGAGCACGTGATCAACTACTTCTTCTTCGTCGCGGAGGAAGTCCGCGAGATCATGGCCTCGCTCGGCTTCCGCACCTTCAACGAGATGGTCGGCCAGGTGCAACTGCTCGACCAGACCAAGCTGGTCGCGCATTGGAAGGCCAAGGGGCTCGACTTCTCGAAGCTGTTCGTCAAGCAGAAGGAAGAGAAGGGTCAGAAGATCTATCACTCCGAGCGCCAGAACCATCATCTGGAGGCGGTGCTCGACCGCTCGCTGATCGAGAAGGCGCAGCCTGCGCTCGACCGCGGCGCGCCAGTGAAGATCGAGGCCACGATCAACAGCACCAACCGCTCGGCCGGCGCGATGCTGTCCGGCACGGTCGCCAAGATCTACGGCCATGCCGGCCTGCCGCATGACACCATCCATGTCAGCCTCAAGGGCACCGCGGGACAAGCCTTCGGCGCCTGGCTCGCCCACGGCGTCACCTTCGAGCTCGAAGGCGAAGGCAACGACTATGTCGGCAAGGGCCTCTCGGGCGGCAAGATCATCGTCAAGCCGCCGAGAAATTCGGCCATCGTGCCTGAAGAGAGCATCATCGTCGGCAACACCGTGATGTACGGCGCGATCGAGGGCGAGTGCTACTTCCGCGGCATCGCCGGCGAACGCTTCGCCGTGCGCAACTCGGGCGCGGTCGCCGTGGTCGAGGGCGCGGGCGATCATTGCTGCGAATACATGACCGGCGGCATCGTGGTCGTGCTCGGCAAGACCGGGCGCAACTTCGCGGCCGGCATGTCCGGCGGCATCGCCTATGTGCTCGACGAGACCGGCGACTTCGACAGGCTGTGCAACATGGCGATGGTCGAGCTCGAGCCGGTGCTGTCGGAAGAGCTGATCAACGCCGGCACCTATCACCACTCCGGTGACCTCGAAGCGCATGGCCGGGTCGACGTGTTCAAGAACCTGCTCGCCTCCGACGTCGAGCGGCTGCACGTCCTGATCTCGCGCCACGCGAAAGCCACCGGCTCCAAGCGCGCCGCCGACATCCTCGCCAATTGGAAGGACTGGCTGCCCAAATTCCGCAAGGTGATGCCGGTCGAGTACCGGCGCGCGCTGCGCGAAATGGCCGCCAACGCGGACGCCGAGCCGAAAATCGCGATCGGGGCGTAATTCTCACCTCGCGTCATTCCGGGGCGCGCGAAGCGCGAACCCGGAATCTCGCAAAGATAACCTCCAGGTTCCGGGTCAGCGCGCGGCGCGCGCATCCCGGAACGACGGAAAAGAAACCTAAGCGGCAGGGACTTCGGGTTTAATGGGCAAGATCACGGGTTTTCTCGAAATCGAACGGCGCGACCGCAAGTACACCCCGGTCGCCGAGCGCGTGAAGCATTACAAGGAATTCGTCGTTCCCCTCTCCGAGAAAGAGGTGCGCGACCAGGCCGCGCGTTGCATGAATTGCGGCATTCCCTATTGCCACGGCACCGGCTCGGTGGCGCCCGGCACGCCCGGCTGCCCGGTCAACAACCAGATCCCCGACTGGAACGACCTCGTCTATCAGGGCAATTGGGAAGAGGCCTCGCGCAACCTGCACTCGACCAACAATTTCCCGGAGTTCACGGGGCGCATCTGTCCTGCGCCGTGCGAAGCGTCCTGCACGCTCAACATCGACGACAACCCGGTCACCATCAAGACCATCGAATGCGCGATCGTCGACCGCGCCTGGGACAATGGCTGGCTGAAGCCTGAGGTCGCAGCCGTCAAGACCGGCAAGAAGGTCGCCGTGATCGGCTCGGGCCCGGCCGGCATGGCCTGCGCGCAGCAGCTCGCGCGCGCCGGCCACGACGTGCACTTGTTCGAGAAGTACGCCAAGGCCGGCGGCCTGCTGCGTTATGGCATCCCCGACTTCAAGATGGAGAAGGGCGTCATCGACCGCCGCGTCAAGCAGATGGAAGGCGAAGGCGTCACCTTCCACTACAACAGCCATGTCGGCGCCGACGGCAATGTCGATCCGCGCGAGATGCTCAACGAGTACGACGCCGTGGCGCTGACCGGCGGCGCGGAAGCCCCGCGCGACCTGCCGATCCCCGGCCGCGAGCTGTCCGGCATTCACTACGCCATGGACTTCCTGCCGCAGCAGAACCGCCGCGTCTCCGAGGAGCCGCTCGGCGGCGTCCAGGAGATTTTGGCCGGCGGCAAGCACGTCGTCGTCATCGGCGGCGGCGACACCGGAAGCGACTGTATCGGCACCTCGCTGCGCCAGGGCGCGCTGTCGGTAACCCAACTCGAGATCATGCCCGCTCCCCCTGAGCGCGAGAACAAGGGCCTGACCTGGCCGAACTGGCCGCTGAAGATGCGGACCTCGTCCAGCCAGGCCGAAGGCGCGGTGCGCGAATACGCGGTGCTGACCCAGAAGTTCTCCGGCGAGAACGGCAAGGTCAAGAAGCTGCACTGCGTGCACGTCGACGACAAGTTCAAGCCGATTGCCGGCACCGAGTTCGAACTCGACGCCGAACTCGTCCTGCTCGCGATGGGTTTTGTGCACCCCGTGCACGAGGGCCTGCTCAAGCTGCTCTCGGTCGAGCTCGACCCGCGCGGCAACGTCAAGGCCAACACGCTAGACTACCAGACCTCGCGCCCGAACGTGTTCACCGCCGGCGACATGCGGCGGGGGCAGTCGCTCGTGGTGTGGGCGATCCGCGAGGGCCGGCTGTGTGCACGGTCGATCGATACGTTCCTGATGGGGAAGACGGATCTGCCGCGGTAGAGTAGGCATTCCGGCGCGCGCCACTTGGCGCGAGCCCGGAATCCATCGAGCCTCAGGGTCGGTGTTTAAATGGATTCCGGGCTCGCGCTTCGCGCGCCCCGGAATGACAGCGGAAAGAGCGGTGCCTTGCATCGTGATCGCGCTGAATGCGCTGCGCAGCAGGCGACTCTAATTCTGCAACCGCACCCCGAGCATCACCACCGTCCCCTGCGAGCTAGACCCCGCGACATTCGAATCCAGGATGTCATGCCGCAGCGTGCCCTTGACCCAGATGTTGCGGTTGAGCTTGTAGATCAGGTTGTTCTCGAACGAGTAGGTCTTGTCGTTGCGGTTCTGGCCCTGGTAGTCGAGCGTGCCGTAGGTGAACTTGCCGACGGCGGTGAGCCAGCGGCGGAAGTCGTGGTCGACTTCGGCGGAGTAGGTGCGCACGAGAACGCCGGAGGAGCCGGGCACGGTGGTCTCGGCGATCTGCGTGTCGGTGAAGAATTTCACCGTGGTGAGGCCGCTCGCATTCCAGATCAGCGAGCCCGTGGTCAGGAAGCCTGCGAGCTGGCTCAGGCGCGGATCAGTGTAGTTGCGCGCGGAATAGCCGACGGAGATTTCGCCGGTGAGGATGCGCGAGAATTCGAAGGACGAGCCGACCTTGGCATAGCCGCCGTTGGAATCGCGGAAGTAGCCGTTGCGATCGGCGGCCTGGTCGTGGACGCGGGTGTCGCCCTGGATCTCGACGAACGGCTTCAGGCCCGGCTTGAGATCGTAGGAGAAGCGCCCCACGCCGCCATACTGATTGAAGTTGCGGTCGTCGTTGCTGAAGGTCGAGCCGTCGGTGAGCCTCGAATCCGTGTAGGCGGTGCGATCGATTGTGGCTCCGGCGGCGACCTGGAAACGATTGAAGGTCTGGTCGAAGCCGACCGTCGTGCCGTAGGCGGCGTAGACAGGATATTTCTGCAGGCCGGCTTGCACGTTGGGGCTGCCGGGATTGTCGGTGGCGAGGCGCAGGCGCAGCTGCGAGGTCAGCTTGAGATCGCGGTCGACGTCGAGCCGGCCGTCGACATGGCCGGTGAAGTCGGGGCGATCGGCCTCGACCGGCGAAGGCGAGGCAAAGCCGTTGATCGTCGCCGGCATGTTGGTGGTGTAGCCTGAGAACGAGCCGCGCAGGTCAGCGACCAGCGCGTGGCGCTCCCAATCGGACACCACAAGGAGATCCGGTGCGACGACGTAGACCGGGGAGCCGACCGGCTTGTTCAGACGCGTCGGGTTGGTGTCGTAGCCGGCGGAGAGCTCGAGCCCGCCCTTGATCAGGAAGCTGCCGGCATAATCGCCGACGGCTCCGAACGGATCGTCATCGGCCTTGAGGCGGCGGCGCAGCGGTTGGCCGGGCACGGTGCCCGCCATCGCCGCAGGCACGGGTGACTTGTTTGCGGACGCCGATGGCGGCGGTGCAATCTTCGGCAGGCCGAGCGTGGACGGCGGCGGCGCTGTGGTCGGCGCCGGCGAGCCGGGACCGGCCGCGCGCTTCGGCTTCGGCTGGCCGGGATAGAGCTTGGGTTGCTGCCGCTTGCGGTTGAGGGCGTCGTAGCCGGAGCTGCTCGCGCCGCTCGCGGCGGGCAATCCATATGTCGGGACCTGGCCGATGCGCGAGGTCGCCGGCGTTTGCTGCCGCTTGCGCGGATCGGCGTTGGGGTCTGGCAGCGCCGGCAGCGCATCCGACGGCGCCTGCGGCACGCCCGCCGTGCGGCGCGTCGGCAGCGTCTCGGGCGAAGCGAAGCCGCCACGGTTGGGATTGAACAGGTCGGGCGTGAGGCTCTGGGCGGCCGCGGGGGCACTTCCGAGGGTCGTCAGCGCAAGACAGGGGACAAGACACGGCAAAGCCGCGCGCAGAATGAGCGCGCGCTTGCTCCGGCCGGTGCCTGGAGACGACCCCACGATGGAATAACTCCAACGAAATCAAACACTTTCACGATCGTCCCCACCGGCTGGCGGGAACCATCGTTAATGGAGTTAAAACAATTATGGTTAATGACCCGTTGAGGGCCGCGGCCGGCGCGTCGCCTCCCTGCCCGGGCCGTGCTAAGCAGGCGCCAACGGGCGAACGCCCTACCCTTCCCTGGACGAAAACATGCCGAGCTCGAAACCGCTGATGACCGCATCATCCGGCCCCATCCCCGACAGCGTCGAATCCGCGCTCCGCACCCTGGAGACGGAGAGCGGCGGCATCAACGCGCTCGCAGCCGCCCTGCGCGGCCCGCTGGGCGAGACCTTCGCCAGGGCGGTCGACCTGATCCGCAACGCCAAGGGCCGCGTCATCGTCACCGGGCTCGGCAAGTCAGGCCATATGGGGCGCAAGATCGCGGCGACATTGGCCTCGACCGGCACGCCCGCCTTCTTCGTGCATGCGGCCGAAGCCGGCCATGGCGACCTCGGCATGATCACCACCGACGACGTCATCATGGCGCTGTCCTGGTCCGGCGAGCAGCCGGAGATGAAGAACCTCGTGAACTATTCGGCGCGCTTTGCGATTCCCATGATCGCGGTGACGTCGAACGCTGGATCCTCGCTGGGACAAGCGGCCGACATCGTGATCGAGCTGCCGAGGGCGCGCGAGGCCTGCCCGCACAATCTGGCGCCGACGACGTCGACGCTGATGCAGGCTGCGATCGGCGATGCGCTCGCGATCGCGTTGCTCGAAGGCCGCGGCTTCACCGCGCTCGAATTCGCGCATTTCCATCCCGGCGGCAAGCTGGGCGCGATGCTGAAATTCGTCCGCGACTACATGCGCACGGGCGCGGAAATCCCGGTCAAGCCCGAGGGCACCGCGATGTCGGAGGCCGTGGTCGAGATGTCGGCCAAGGGTTTGGGGTGCGTCTGCATTGTCAACGAGGCGAACGAGGCCGTCGGCATCATCACCGACGGCGATCTGCGCCGCCACATGCGTCCCGACCTGCTGACGGCATCGGTCGACGACATCATGACCCGGCAGCCGAAAACGGTGCCGCCCTCGATGCTCGCGACCGAGATGATCGAGGTGCTGAACACCCGCAAGATCACGACGCTGGTCGTGACCGAGGCCGGCAAGGTGGTGGGCATCGTGCACCTGCACGATCTGCTGCGGGCGGGAGTGGCTTAAGGCAGGCCCGTTTCTCTCCGCCGTCATTCCGGGGCGCGCCTGCTTGGGCGCGAGCCCGGAATCCATTTATCTCGGTGGACGCTGCACGATGGATTTCCGGGTTCACGCTTCGCGTGCCCGGGAATGACGAGGGGGGAAAGGCGCTCCTCGCAATGACGGGGAGAGACTTATCCTGGAAATCTTGCCGCGTTCTCCTCCAGCGGCAGCCGCAGCCCATTCGCCAGGTACGACACCGTGCGATAGAATCCGCACAGCAGCATGATCTCCAGGATCTGCGCCTCGTCATAATGCGCCGACAGCGCGGCGAACTCGGCGTCATCGAGCGTCGCGCGGGTGTGCAGCGCGTCGACGGCTGCGATCAGTGCCTGCTCGGCCGGGGACCAGCAGGCCGAGCTCGCATCGCCTTGTACGGTCGCACGTACCTCGTCCTCGGTCATCTTCGCCGGCCCGGCGAAGATCGCGACATGCACGCCCCATTCATATTCGCACCTGTTCAGCGCGCAGGTGCGGTCGATGACGATCTCGCGCTGGCGCAGCGACAGCGGACCGGGATCAAGCAGGCCGGCGGCACGAAACTTGTCCCAGGCGCGGCCGTGGCGCGCCATCACCTGGAACAGCGTCAAAGGCGGCGCACCGCGCATGATGCGGTCGAACTGCGCCTTTATCTCCGGGGGATAAGGCGGGGTGAGCGGCGCAATGCGCGGCGAGGATTGGGACATGCGCTGTCTTTCGTTGCTACAATTACCGTAGCAACACGCTACATTATTTGTAGCAATTCGCAAGAGGGTGACGATGGCCAGGCAAGCAGGCACGACGACGCGTCCGGTGCGGGGATCGCGCACGGGCCGGCCGATCATGGCGCTGCTCGACCTGCTCGGCCGGCGCTGGAGCTTGCGGATCCTGTGGGAGTTACGCGAAGGCCCTCTCACCTCCCGCGCGCTGCGCACCGCCTGCGACGAAGCCTCACCGACGGTGCTGCAGACGCGGCTAATGGAGCTGCGTGAGGCGGGCTTCGTCGAGCTTGGCGATGCCGGAGGTTACGGGCTGACGCCGCTCGGGCGGGAATTGTGCGAGATGGTCATGCCGCTGCACCGGTTCGCGGAGAAGTGGAAGAGATAGCGCTTCTCTTACCCTCCCCTGGAGGGTGAGAGCGATCACGCCGCGGCGACGGTCAGGTTCGCACCATCCACCTGTACCACCTTCACCCGCGTGCCCGCCGGCGTGTCGGGACCGGCGACACGCCACACGGTATCGCCGATGCGCACGGTGCCTGAGCCGTCGATGATCGGCTTCTCCAAAGTGAACTCGCGCCCGAGCAAGGCCTCGGTGCGCTTGTTGAGGAAGGGGCTGGCGCTCGCGTCCGGCTTCGGCCGGGCGAGGCGCCTCCACACCGGCACGGCGGCGGCCGCGAACACCGCGAACATCACGAGCTGGATCTGCCACGATATGACGACCGTAAACGAGATCAATCCCACCAGCAGCGCGGCGAGCCCGAGCCAGAACAGGAAGATGCCCGGCGCCAGCACTTCCAGCGCCATCAGGATGAAGCCGAAGATCAACCAGTTCCAGGTGCCGAGCGATACGAACATGTCGGTCATGACACGACCTTCTATCATGGTGCGCGCCCCTGTCGGAGAGGCACGCCGGTGACTATCCCTGCCGCGGCGGCACCGCCGGCGGCGTGCTGCCGGTCGGCGGCACGGAGCCGGGGCGGCGAGCGGCGGCAGCCGCAGAAGCCGCGCTCTCGCCGAACGTCGCCTTGGCGATCTCGCCGATGCCGGCGAGCGAACCGAGCATGCTCGTGGCTTCGATCGGCAGCATGATGATCTTCTGGTTCGGCGCTTCCGCGAACTGGCCGAACGCCTTGATATACTTGTCGGCGATGAAATAGTTCAACGCGGCGACGTCGCCCTTGGAAATGGCTTCGCTCACCATCTGGGTGGCCTTCGCTTCCGCCTCCGCAGAACGCTCGCGGGCCTCGGCGTCGCGGAACGCGGCTTCCTTGCGGCCCTCCGCCTGCAGGATCTGGCCCTGCTTGGCGCCCTCGGCGCGCAGGATCTCCGACTGGCGCTGGCCTTCGGCGGCGAGGATGTCGGCGCGCTTGACGCGCTCGGCCTTCATCTGACGGCCCATGGCTTCGACGAGATCGGCTGGCGGCACGATATCCTTGATCTCGATGCGGTTGACCTTCAACCCCCAGGGCGAGACCGCGGCATCCACGACGCGGAGCAGGCGCTCGTTGATCTCGTCGCGATGCGACAGCACCTGGTCGAGATCCATCGCGCCCATCACCGAGCGGATATTGGTCATGGTCAGCACGGTGATGGCCTGCGTCAGGTTGGAGACCTCGTAGCTCGCCTTGGCCGCGTCGAACACCTGGTAGAAGGCGACGCCGTCCACCGTCACGGTCGCGTTGTCCTTGGTGATGACCTCCTGCTCGGGAATGTCGATCACCTGCTCCATCATGTTGATCTTGCGCCCGACGCGATCGAAATAGGGCACGATCAGATTGAGGCCGGGGCTGAGCGTCTGGGTGTATTTGCCGAAGCGCTCGATGGTCCAGTCATAGCCCTGCGGCACCGTCTTCACGCCGGCCAGCAGCGTGACGATGACGAGCAAGACCAGAACAATCGCGAAAATGTCGAAACCGCTCATATTTCCTCCAAGGCGGGAAAGAAGCCGGGAAAAGGCCTTTCCCGCGCTGTCATTGGTCGGGAGCGTAACCCTACCGGTTCAGCGGTCGCAATTCACGTCGGTATCGGCGCAATTCCGCACAAGGCGTCCAAGGCAGGGAATGGTCTCGATATGTATTTGCGGGCTGGCTCTTGAAAGCGGGCAGGCGCAGACCTAGCGGGAAAATTAACGAATTCCGGCCAGCCCCGCCGCAGACGACGTTACTCGATGACGTCGTCGGCGAGTGCGAGCAGATCCGGCGACAGCGTGACACCCAGAGACTTCGCCGTCTTGAGGTTGATCGCGAGCTCGAACTTGGTGGGATTCTGGACCGGCAAGTCGGCCGCCAGCGCTCCCTTCAGGATACGGTCGACGTAGGAGGCGGCGCGGCGGAGCTGCTCGGTGCTGTCGGTGCTGTAGGACATCAGCCCGCCTTCCTCGACGAAAGCACGGCTCCAGAACACCGCGGGCACGCGCGCCTGCGCAATGGCCGCCAGAAGGTGCGCGCGGTTGGCCATGGTGAAGAAGTCAGGCAGGACGAGCAGCCCGTCGGCCTTCCGCGAGGCCAGCGCCACGATCGAGGCTGTGTCATGCACCGGCGCGGGCTCGACCGTCACGTGAAGGGTCCGGGCCGCATCCTCGATGGTGCGCAGCATCAGCGGTGCGAACGGCGCGGTGGCGGGATTGTAGACGACGGCAACGCGGGACACTTTCGGCGTGACCTGCGTCAGCATCTCCAGCCATTTGCCGGCCAGGGGGCCGTCGTAATCGGTGAAGCCGGTGACGTTGCCGCCGGGATGCGCGAGGTTTTCGACAAAGCCCTGGCTGACGGGATCGGTGACGACGGCGAACACGATCGGGATCGTCGTGGTGCGCCGGCGCAGCTCCTCGACCGAGGGCGTACCGACCGCGAGCAGGATGTCGGGCTTGAGCGCAATCAGCTCATCGGCCAGCTGCGCGATGCGGGCGCGGTCACCGCCGCCGCTGCGCCAGTGGACCTTGAGGTTGTCGCGCTCCTTCCAGCCAAGGCCGGCGAGCGCCTCGACCAGGACCATGCTGCGCGTGCGGCCGATCGCATCATCGGCAGCCGTGACCGAGAGCACGCCGAGCCGGCGCAGCGCGTTCGGCTGCTGCGCCAGCACCGGCGCCGGCAGCGCCGCGATCATCCCAAGCGTCAGGAGCTCGCGGCGATTCACGGAACTAGATCCAGCCCTGGAGCTCGCGCAGCACCAGGGTGCGGATTACATCCATCCCGGGCTCGCTGTCGTTGAGGCAGGGGATCGCGGAAAATGCTTCGCCGCCATTGTGCTTGAATATCTCGGCGTTCTCCTGCGCGATCTCTTCCAGCGTCTCCAGGCAGTCGGCGGAAAAGCCGGGCGTCACCACCGCGATGCGGCGCACGCCTTCCTTCGCGAGCCGCTCCATCGTCTTGTCGGTGTAGGGCTGAAGCCACTCGGCATTGCCGAAGCGCGACTGGAAGGTCAGCAGCAGCTTCGTCTCGTCCATGCCGAGCCGGCGGCGCAGCGCTTGCGTGGTGGCAATGCAGTGCTGCTGATAGGGATCGCCGTTGTCGACATAGGATTTCGGCATGCCGTGGAAGGACGCCACGATCAGCTCCGGCGTGAACGGCAGGCTCGCCAGATGGGTCTCGATCGAGCTCGCGAGCGCCTCGATATAGGCGGCGTCCTCGTAATAAGGCGGCGTCACCCGCAGCGTCGGCTGGTTGCGCAGGCGGGCGAGCACGCGGAACACTTCGTCGCAGACCGTCGCCGAGGTCGAGGCGGAATATTGCGGATAGAGCGGGACCGCCAGGATGCGCTCGCAGCCTTTGGCGATCAGCGCATCGATACCCGACTTGATCGAAGGATTGCCGTAGCGCATCGCCCAGTCCACCACGACGTGGGCGCGGTCCGACAGTGCGGCGGCGAGCTTGTCGGCTTGCGACCGCGTGATGGTCTTCAGCGGCGACTCGTTCTTCTCGGTGTTCCATATCTTCTGATAGTCCAGCGCCTTGGTGCGGGGGCGGCTGCGCAGGATGATGCCGTTCAGCACGGCTTTCCAGATCAGGCCCTGGTCCTCTATGACGCGGGCGTCACTGAGGAACTCCTTGAGATAGACCCGCACGCCCGGCGCATCGGCGGTGTCGGGCGTTCCGAGATTGATCAGGAGCACGCCAACGCGCGGCAAGGCGGATAGGGCTGCTGGTCTTGCGGTCTCGATGGGGACGACGCTGGTCATGGCTGTGTGGGTCGCGCGTTGGTCCGAACTTGTCAAGATGAGGCCGATTTCGATAGGGTCGCACCCAGGCGGGGGAAAGAAGATGACACTCGCGGAATGGTGCGTCTTTGGGGCGCTGCTGCTCTATCTGTCTACGATCGCCGCGGTCAAATGGATCAGGTTTCGCCGCTTCGACAATTCCCGGCCGCGCGATCCTGCCTTCTATGAGGACGCACTGTCGCAGCGCGCGCTCGGCGCGCACCAGAACGGCATCGAGACCTTCCCGTTCTTCGCCTTCGCGGTCCTGCTCGCCGAATACAGAGATTCGCCGCAGCGGCTGATCGACGAGCTCGCGGCCCTCTTCCTCATCGTCCGCCTCGCCTATGTGCTGACCTATCTCGGCAACCGCCCGACGCTGCGCTCGATCCTCTGGAGCGTCGGCTTTGCGATCAATCTCGGGATCTTTTTCATGCCGGCCTTGAAGCGGTTCCTGCCGGTGTGACGTTCCCTTGCGGGAGAACGGGAGAAGGTGGCGCGAAGCGCCGGATGAGGGGTTCTATCGGCAAGCTCGCCTGCGAGACGCTCATCCGTGGAGGGAGACCCCTCACCGGTCTCGCCGCTATGCGGCGAGCCACCCTCTCCCACAAGGGGAGAGGAGAAGAGCTCAGAAACACGTCGTCCGTTCAGCCGCGATGTAGCCGAGCAAGAGGCCCGCGCCGAACAGCAGCACGACGCCTGCGGCCGCGAATTCGATGCCGCGCATGAACAGCGCGCCGCCGCCGTCGCGCCCGGCGCTGAGGCGGGCGGCGATGTCCTTGGCGGAAACGGCGATAACGGCGATGGCCGCGACCGTGATCGCGGTGCCGAGCCCCATCAGGAGGGTCGCGGCAATGCCGGCCCAGAACAGGCCCTGGGCGAGCGCGAACACCAGCACCAGGATGGCGCCGGAGCAGGGACGGATGCCGACGGTGAGGATCGCGGCAAAGCCACGCCGCCACCCGCCGGGGCCGGCGAGCTCGCTCGGCGTCGGACCGTGGGAATGGCCGCAATGCTCGTCATGGACGTGGTCATGGCCGTGATGGGCATGGGCGTGCGCATGACCGTGATCGTGGTGATGGTGATCATGACCATGATGATCGTGGGCATCATGATGATGATCATGGTGGTGCGGCACGCCGGCGATCGCCGGCACCGGCTGGGCCGTCTGCAGCGCCCGGATGAAGGTGCGGCCCTTGACCCAGACGAGGCGCAGCCCGAACAGCGCGATCAGGGCGTAGCTCGCGATCTCGATCACCCCTTCCGCCTTGCACATGGTCTTGGCGGTCGCATTCAGGACCCAGGCCGAGATGCCAACGATGAGGATCGCGACCAGCGACTGCATCAGCGCCGAGGCAAACGACAGCGCGATGCCGCGCCGGGCGGTCTCGCGGTTGGCGACGAGATAGGAGGCGATCACCGCCTTGCCATGGCCGGGGCCGGCGGCATGGAAGATGCCGTAGGCAAACGAGATGAACAGCAGCGTCCACACCGCAGAGCCGTCGGACTTCGCGGCGCGGATCGTGGACGACATCTGCCGATAGAATTCCGACTGCTTTGCCACGAGCCAGCCGATGATGCCGCTGGATTCGGGCGCGGCGGCCTGCGCCGGGCGGGGCGCACCAAACGGGTTTTGCGCGAGGAGATCGTGCAGCGCGGCGTCGGCCAGGCCGACCGTCAGCAGGACGGCGGCGCAGGCGAGCAGCCCGCGCGCGAGCGGAGGGAGTTGCGGCTTCAAGGGCAATCCACCGTGATCTTGTTGGCGAACATCATGCCGAAATTGGTGTTCTCGCCGCTCATGAAGGTCTGCTCGTTGAGCTTCTGCGCGGTCGCGGTGCCGTCGCTGGGACGATCAAGCTTCATCTGGCAGCCCGCGGGCGCGCCGACCAGCTTGACCGGATTGTCCTTGGCCATCTGGAAATCGATGAAGAAGGAACGGTCGAACACTTCGAGCACCAATTGCTTCGGCTTGACCGGGTTCTTCAGCGGCAGCGTGAAGTGCAGGGTCAGCACGCTGTCCTTGTAGTCGAGGAAATAGTCGACCGGCTCCTGGAATCGTTCCTTCTTGCCGTCGGCTCGCGCAAAGGTGAAGTAGGCATATTCCTTCAGCGACTCGACATTGGTCTGTGCCAGCGGGCCGAGCTCCTCGCGCGTATAGGCGCCCTTGGTCTTGCTCTCGAGCCCCTGCACCGCATAACTCGAAAACATGTCGTCGAATGTCCAGGCATGGCGGACGCCGGTGATGCTGCCGTCAGCAGCATAGAGCAGCTCGCTGGTCGCTGTGATCCAGACATGCGGATGCGCGCTCGCCGTGCCCGCCACGAGTGACAGGCCGGCGGCGAGCAGCCATCCGATCAGTGCCCGCATGCCCATCAGGCCGCCTTGGCGTCGTCGAGCAGGCCGCGGCGGCGCAGCAGCGCGTCCGGCTCCGGCGGGCGGCCGCGGAAGGCCTCATAGGCCGCTTCCGGATCGAGCGATCCACCGCTCGAATAGATGTCGTCGTGCAGGCGCTTGGCGACGGCGGCATCGAAGATGTCCCCGGCCTCCTCGAACGCGCCGAAGGCGTCGGCGTCCATCACCTCCGACCACATGTAGCTGTAATAGCCCGCGGCATAATGGTCGCCGGTGAAGATGTGACCGAACTGCGTGGGACGGTGACGCAGCGCGATCTCCTCGGGCATGCCGATCTTCTCCAACTCCTTCTTCTCGAAGGCGCGGACGTCCTGCGCGGCAGCGGCCGGCTGGGTGTGGAACTCGAGGTCGATCAGGGCCGAGGAGACGAACTCGACCGTGGCAAAGCCCTGGTTGAACTTTCGCGCGGCAAGGAAACGCTGCAGCAGGTCGTCGGGCAGCGGCTCGCCGGTCTGGTAGTGACGGGCGAACTTCTGCAGCACCTCGGGCCGCTCCTGCCAGTGCTCGTAGAGCTGCGATGGCAGCTCGACGAAGTCGGTGAAGACGGAGGTGCCAGACAGCGACGGGTAGGTCACGTTGGAGAGCATACCGTGCAGGCCGTGGCCGAACTCGTGGAACAGGGTGCGGGCATCGTCGGGCGACAGCAGGCAGGGCTCGCCATCGGCGCCCTTGGCGAAGTTGCAGATGTTGAGGACTAGCGGAGCGACCTCGCCGTCGAGCTTCTGCTGGTCGCGCAGCGAGGTCATCCAGGCGCCGGAGCGCTTCGACGGCCGGGCGAAATAGTCGCCGTAGAACAGCGCCTTGTGCTGGCCGTCCCTTCCCTTCATCTCCCAGACCCGGACGTCGGGATGCCAGACCGGAACGTCCTTGCGCTCCTCGAAGGTGACGCCGAACAGCCGCGTGGCGCAGTCGAAGGCGGCTTCGATCATGTGGTCGAGCGACAGATAGGGCTTGATCGCGGAATCGTCGAAATTGGCGCGCTGCAGGCGCAGCTTCTCGGCGTAGAAGCGCCAATCCCAGGGAGCGAGCTTGAAATTGCCGCCCTCCGTCGTGATCAGCGCCTGCATCTCGTCACGGTCGGCGAGCGCCCGGGCGCGCGCCGGCTTCCAGACCCGCTCCAGCAGGCCCCGCACCGCGTCCGGCGTCTTGGCCATGGAATCCTCGAGCCGGTAGGCGGCGTAGGTCGGATAGCCCAAGAGGTTCGCGCTCTCCTCGCGCAGCTTCAGGATCTCGACGATGGCTCCGTTGTTGTCGTTGGCATTGCCGTTGTCGCCGCGGGCGATGAAGGCCTTGTAGACCTTCTCGCGCAGGTCGCGGCGGGCCGAGCTCTTCAGGAAGGTCTCGACCGAGGACCGCGACAGCGTGACGATGGCCTTGCCTGCCATGCCGCGCTCTTCGGCCGCAGCCTTGGCGGCGGCGACGAAGCTCTCCGGCAGGCCCTGGCGGTCGGCCTCCCCGAGCTCCATGACCCAATCCTGCTCGTCGCCGAGCAGATGATGGCTGAAGCTGGTGCCGAGTTGGGCGAGCCTCTCGTTGATCTCGGCCATCCGCGTCTTGGCCTCCTCGGTGAGGCCGGCACCGGCGCGGTGGAAGCGGGTATAGGTGCGTTCCAAGAGGCGGAGCTGCTCGGGTGACAGACCGAGATTGGCGCGGTTCTCGTGCAGCTGGGCGATGCGACCAAACAGCACGGCATTCATCACGATCGGATTCCAGTGCCGCGCCATCCGCAAGGAGACTTCCTTGTCGATCTCCAGGATGGCCGGATTGGAATGCGCCGAGACGAGGTCGTAGAACACGGCCGCGACCTTGCTCAGCAGCTTGCCGGAGCGCTCCAGCGCCGTGATGGTGTTGGCGAAGTCGGGCGCGGCCGGATCATTGGTGATCGCCGCGATCTCGGCGGAGTGGTCGGCAAAGGCCTGCTCGAAGGCCGGCAGGAAGTGCTCCGGCTTGATCTCGTCGAAGGGCGGGGTCGCAAACGGCGTCACCCAGGCCTTCAGCAGCGGATTGATCTCGGAGTCCGTATTTTGGCGGGGTTCTGACATCGCAAGTCCCGGTTTTCATGGCTCGATTGTGGCGGCCAGCTATAGCATGCGATGGGGCTTTTTTGGGCCATTTGGCCTTGCTCCCGGCCGCCTTTTCGGGGAGATTGCGGCCCTCGAAGCCTAGGGACCCCTTGAGCTCATGAACGCGCCTTCCTCGTCTTCCCGTCAGATCGTCTGGCCCAGCGTCATCACCGTCATCAGCGCCGCCATCCTGATCGGTGCCGAAGTGTTCGGCGCGGCGTTCGCCGGCGGCTGGGCGCTCGCGATCCTGTTCGGGCTCGGCGATCAGGGCACGCACATCCTGCAGGCCGTGCTGTTCGCGCTCGGCGTGCTCGTGATGACCGCCTTCATCCGCGCGGCTCAGCGCGTCGAGCCCTTCACCAAGCGCGGCTGACGCGCCTCGCGCGCGACAGACGCGCGCGCTGCCACGGAAAACTTAACGCCCGTTCATCTTCCGCGTCGCTCGCGCAACACCGCGCAAGCAGATGTTAGGCAATTCTGTTCGCAGCCTAAAAAAATTCTTGCGAAGCCGAGTCAAAACACTTATGTGCGGACTTGCCCAATTTCGCACGTGCCTGTGGTCGTGTGTCAGTCGGTAGGTATCCGGACAAGAGGCCGGACAGCCGCCAAGGGGTGAGGAAGCCGAGGGGCTCTTCGGAAGTGTGGACGTCGGAAGGCTCTTAGCCGGAAGACCAAAGCAAACCCGGAGCGTCCAGCATCTCTCTCAAGAGATGCCTTGTCGAAGGTGACTTCACTTTTTGCAACCGTGACTGGCAGCCGGAGGCGAACCGGCGCACCCCGCTCTCAACGGGGGACGCGACTTAAAGCAACGACGGATCGGGCTTTTTTGGTCTCTACCGGCAGTCCAACGCCGGCGCGGGCTACTGAAAAGGCTTGTCCTTCATTGCCAGGTGTGCGGGCGGGAACACTCCCGACCAATCCACGGCAGCACAGTCTGATTTGAGTCTTTGGCTCGTCGCGCCTCCATCGCGCGATCTGGCCGGGGCGCTTATCCGACGACATTTTTTGAACGGATCCCCGTCGCTGGGCCGTTTGGGAGAGTGCTATGACCGACCGTATCCAGGAATTCCTGCGCAACCGCCGCAAGGATGGCCTCGACACCGAGCCGTGCCTCGTCGTCGACCTCGAGGTCGTGCGCGACAATTACCAGACCTTCGCCAAGGCGCTGCCCGACAGCCGCGTGTTCTACGCCGTCAAGGCGAACCCGGCGCCGGAAGTGCTGGCGCTGCTGGCGTCCATGGGCTCCTGCTTCGACACCGCGACGGTCGCCGAGATCGAGATGGCGTTGGCTGCGGGTGCGACGCCCGACCGCATCTCCTTCGGCAACACGATCAAGAAGGAGCGCGACATCGCGCGCGCCTTCGCGCTCGGCATCCGGCTGTTCGCGGTCGATTGCGGCGCCGAGGTCGAGAAGGTCGCCCGTGCCGCTCCCGGCGCGAAGGTGTTCTGCCGCATCCTCTATGATTGCGCCGGCGCCGAATGGCCGCTGTCGCGCAAGTTCGGCTGCGACCCGGAGATGGCGGTCGAGGTGCTCGACCTCGCCAAGCGCCTCCGGCTGGAGCCGTGCGGCATCTCCTTCCATGTCGGCTCGCAGCAGCGCAAGGTGAAGGCGTGGGACCGTGCGCTGGCGATGGCCTCGCAGGTGTTCCGCGACTGCGCCGAGCGCGGCATCAACCTGTCCATGGTCAACATGGGCGGCGGCTTCCCGACCAAGTACCTGAAGGACGTTCCGCCGGTCGTGACCTACGGCCGCTCGATCTTCCGCGCGCTGCGCAAGCACTTCGGCAACCAGATTCCGGAGACCATCATCGAGCCGGGTCGCGGCATGGTGGGCAACGCCGGCATCATCGAATCCGAGGTCGTGCTCATCTCGAAGAAGAGCGACGAGGACGAGGTGCGCTGGGTGTACTTGGACATCGGCAAGTTCGGCGGTCTCGCCGAGACCATGGACGAGTCGATCCGCTACGCCATCCGCACCCGTCACGACGGCGCGGACATGACGCCGTGCGTGCTCGCAGGCCCCACCTGCGACAGCGCCGACGTGTTGTACGAGAAGAGCCCGTATCCGCTTCCCGTCACGCTCGAGATCGGCGACAAGGTGCTGATCGAAGGCACCGGGGCCTATACGTCGACCTACTCGTCGGTGGCGTTCAACGGCATCCCGCCGCTGAAGACGTATCACATCTGATCCGCCTCTCTCTTCTAGAGGCCTGACGAACCCGGGAGCCGGCTTGCCGGCTCCTCCCTGACATTTCGATCTGACGACGTCTTGCACAGGCGCGCCTTCGGGCACGTCCGTTCAAGCGGGGACTGACGCGCCATGACTGCTCCTCGGAAGCCACAAGCCGCCCTCACCTCGAAAGCCGCTCCGTTCGCGATCCGCAGCGAGCGTGCTGCCGACGTTGCGATGCGTGAAGCGCTGCTCGATGCCTGCTTTGGCGAGAACCGCCACGGCCGCACCTGCCAGCGCCTGCGCGAGGGACGTGCACCTGCCGCAGGCCTTGCCCTGTCGGCGATGCGCGAGGGCAAGCTCGTGGGAACCGTGCGGCTGTGGCATGTCAGCGCCGGAGGCAGGCCCGCTCTGGTCCTCGGACCGCTGGCGGTGGACCCTGCCTGCCGCGAGCTCGGGATCGGCGCCGCGCTGATGCATCAAGCGCTGGCCGCCGCCCGGGCGCGCGGGCATGCCGCCGTGATCCTGCTCGGCGATGCCCCCTATTACGCCCGCTTCGGCTTCTCGGCCGAGAACACCGGTGCGCTGTCGCTGCCCGGCCCGTTCGAGCGCGACCGCCTGCTGGCGATCGAGTTCGCGGAAGGCGCGCTCGACGGCGCCGAAGGGATGATCGTCCCGACCGGCGCGGCCCTCGCCAAACGGAGGGTAGTTCGCGCCGTCCAGGCGCGCGCGGCCTAAAGCATCGCTTTCATCCCGACGCCTCGAACCGCGCTGAGCGGCAACGCCCAAGCGCGCCTGCGCCACGCCCGTTCCTTAGGGGTTGCGCGGGCGCCAGAAACGCCCTTTAACCCCGCGAAACGCCCTTCAGTCGAGGTCCAAACCATGCCCCGTCGCCTGATCTCCACCGGCTCCCCGTTCGAGAAGACCGCCGGCTACAGCCGTGCCGTGATCGACGGCGAGTTCGCCTTTGTCGCGGGAACCACCGGCTATGACTACAGCACGATGACGATGCCATCAGACGTCACGAGCCAGTCACGTAACTGCTTCAAGACCATCGAAGGCGCCCTGAAGGAGGGCGGATTCGAGATGGCCGATATCGTCCGTGCGACCTATTACGTCACCGACGCCAGCTACATCGACGCCCACTTCGCCGTCTGCGGCGAAGTTCTCGGGGACATCAGGCCGGCTGCGACCTTGCTGGTCGTCAGCGCTCTCGCCAAGCCCGAGATGAAGGTCGAGATCGAAGTCACCGCCAAGCGCCGCAGCGTCTAAAAAAAGCGCCGCAGCGTTTGAAAAGGCGCCGCAGCGCCTAATCCACCCACCCTTTGCCAGCCAGCACGTTCCGGAGAAACCGTTCCATGAGCCTTCCCTCGCAGATCTACGCGAAGATCACCGGTCCCATCGTCATGGTCGGCTTCGGCTCCATCGGCAAAGGCACGCTGCCGCTGATCGAGCGGCATCTCGATTACGACAAGTCGCGCGTCACCGTGATCGACCCCAAGGACGAGGGCCGCAAGGCGCATTGCGAGAAGCACAATGTCCGCTTCATCCAGAAGGCCGTCACCAGGGACAATTATCGCGAGTTGCTGTCTCCGCTGCTTACCGAAGGCGGCGGCCAGGGTTTTTGCGTCAATCTCTCGGTCGACACCGGCTCCACCGACATCATGGAGCTCTGCAACGAGCTCGGCGCGCTCTACATCGACACCGTCAACGAGCCCTGGCTCGGCTTCTATTTCGATTCGTCGAAGGGCCCGGAAGCGCGCTCCAACTACGCGCTTCGCGAAGCGACGCTGGCCGCCAAGAGGGCGCGCCCCGCCGGCTCGACCACGGCCGTCTCCTGCTGTGGCGCCAATCCCGGCATGGTCTCGTTTTTCGTCAAGCAGGCACTGCTCAATGTCGCCGCCGACCTGAAGCTCAACGCCCCCAAGCCGAAGACCAAAGCCGAATGGGCGGATCTGATGCGGCAGGCCGGCATCAAGGGCATCCACATCGCCGAACGCGACACCCAGCGCTCCAAAAAGCCGAAAGAGCCTGACGTCTTCGTCAACACCTGGTCGGTGGAAGGCTTCCTTTCGGAGGGCGTGCAGCCGTCCGAGCTCGGCTGGGGCACCCACGAAAAATGGATGCCCGAGAATGCACGGACCCACGAAGCCGGCTGCGGCGCCGCCATCTATCTGATGCAACCCGGCGCCAACACGCGCGTGCGAACCTGGTGCCCGACCCGCGGCGCGCAATATGGCTTCCTCGTCACCCACAACGAGTCGATCTCGATCGCCGATTACTTCACGGTGCGTGACGCATCCGGCACGGCGGTCTACCGGCCGACCTGCCACTATGCCTATCACCCGGCCGACGATGCCGTGCTGTCTCTGCACGAGATGTTCGGCCGCGCCGCCAAGATGCAGGAGAAGCACCACATCCTCGACGAGAACGAGATCGTCGACGGCATCGACGAGCTCGGCGTGCTGCTGTTCGGCCATGACAAGAATGCCTATTGGTACGGCTCGCAGCTTTCCATCGAAGAGACCCGCGCACTCGCGCCCTATCAGAACGCCACCGGCCTGCAGGTGACCTCGGCCGTGCTCGGCGGCATGGTGTGGGCGCTGGAAAACCCGACCGAGGGCATCGTCGAAGCCGACGAGATGGATTTCGATCGCCTGCTGGAAATCCAGCTGCCGTATCTCGGCCCGGTCAAGGGTTTCTACACCGACTGGACGCCGCTGACGGATCGCCCGGGCCTGTTCCCGGAGGATATCGACACGTCTGATCCGTGGCAGTTCAAGAACGTTTTGGTGCGGTGAGGTAGGCTCTCTCCTCCGTCATTCCGGGGCGACGCGCAGCGTCGAGCCCGGAATCCATCGGGCGGCAGAGTCCGTAGAGAAATGGATTCTCAGGTACGCAATTGCTCACCGTAGCTCGCGCTTCGCGCGCCCCGGAATGACAGCAAGCCTACTTCCTCTCAATCGACGGTGCGATTTTTCGCCGCCACGGACCGCGCTTACGGGCTCGACGTCGAAGGCCTGCGTCCCGCCAGCCTACTGGAGGAGAACCGGCAGATTGAGCGGGCCGCGGAAACCGAAGCCGTGCCAGCGGACGCTCGCGGGATCAGGCAGGGTCATACGGGGGAAGCGCTCGAACAACATCGGCAGAAGGATGGCGCCAACCGTCCGCCGCGAAAGGTGCGCGCCTGCGCAGTGATGCGGGCCGTTGCCGAAGGCTTGATGAGGATTGGGTTCGCGCAACGCGTCGTAGCGCTCGCCATCCTCGAAGACCTCCTCGTCCCGGTTGGCTGAGGCCTGTATCGTCATCACCGTGTCGCCCTTCGGGATGAAGCAGCCGCGAATCTCGGTGTCTTCTATGACGAGACGCGAACTCGCCTGGATCGGCGCCACCCATCGTACGCCTTCCTCGAAAGCGGATCGCCATTTGCCGCCTTCTCGGACGGCTTCAAGCTGGTCCGGGTTAGTCAGCAAGCCGTAGATGATCGTCAGCAGAGCCTCACGCGGCTCGTTGATGCCACCCCCGATCGCGATCTTGACGTTGGCAATCATCTGACTCTCGGCAATCGGGCTTGCTGCGTTCACCATGAAGGACAGCGCGGAGGAATCCTGTTCGGTGCGAACGCGTTCGAAATTGCCACGGATACATCGATCCATCTCCGCATTGGCAAGGTCGGTTGCTTCGAAGGGTCCTGGCGTCCAGCCAAAATTGCCGGCGCCGTCGATCAGGGTCTGGGACCATCGTTGCATGTCCTCGTCGCTCGCGTCCGGAACGCCAATGGCATGGGCCAGAATCCGCGCTGCGATAGGGCCGGCGAGCGTGGGGAAGAGGTCAACGACCTCGTCGCGGGGCAACCGGTCGAGATACACAGCGGCCAGTTTCGCATAGAGGGGTGCCCAAACGGCCTCGATCGTCTTCGGCATCAGAGCCGGCATCATCGCCATCCGCTCGCTGCGGTGCTCGTCGTGGTCCTTGCGCATCAAGGTATGGGCCAGGAAGGCCCGCTTCATCGGCGTGTTCGGATCGTCGGAGCTGAACAGCGCCGCGTTGTCCTTCACATATTTGGTGTCGGCAGCCTTGGTGAGGAAGGTGCGGCCCACGGATTTCACTCGTAGCACGGGCGCCTCGCGTCGCAGCCGCCGGTAGATCGGATAAGGATCGCGCGTAAGCTCCGCGATCGAAATCGTCTCATCGAGGGGCGCCAGGCTTGCGGTCGGCATGGAGTGATCCTGTGGGATGCAGGTCAGTTTCCGCTCCGGATCATACCGGCGCAAGTGAAGCAGAACAACGGCTCACCACCACGCCGGCGCAGGGTTGCTATCGCAGCGGAAGAGCTTGCGGTTGCGCCCTACTTCTTCTCGATCGGCGGCGCGATCTTCTCGGCCGGTGCCGGCGGCAGAGCTGGCTTGGCCGCGCCCGCCGCGCCCTGCGTCTGCGGGTCGGGGCGTGCCGGTTCAGGGGCCGGCGTGGTCGGGCGATCGCCGCCGGGCTTGGCTTCCGCCGGTTTGTTCTGATCCTCGGACGGCGTGCCCTGAAGCGGTGGCGTCGCCTGCGCCAGCTGCGTCCGGCCCTCGGCGCGAATTTGCGCGATCGATACGCCTGACACCACGACACCCGCTGCGAACAGCGAACAGGCGATCATCAGGTCGAGCTTCAGTCTGCGCTTGTCATTGCCGGTCATGTCGATCACCGCGTTTGTCCGCGGAATCAACGAAATGGCACGACCGGGGTTCCATCCCCGGCAAGACGGGAACTGCCCGTCCGCGCGCCAAAACGACGCGCTTATTCCGTCGTGCTGGCTTCCCAGGTGGCATGGCGCACACCGGGCAGATGCTGCAGGTCGGTCGCCAGCGCATTCAGCTCCTTCGGATCGACCGCGCTCGCGACCAGCTTCGCGACGATCTCCAGCATGTCCTCGCCGATCTCGACCACCTCGATCCCCGCCACGGGATATTTCGCGGCCTCGAGCTTCTCGACGAGGCGGTCGCGCATGTCGGGCAAGGCATCGGCCGCGACCGCGAGCTTGAAGTAGTAGGTCGCCTCCAAGGCCTTCTCGTTCAGCGGGATGCGATTGATGGCATTGACCAGCGGACGCAGCATGGTGTTGCCGGCGATGACGAATACGGTCAGCGCGGCTGCCTGCGCGACCATGTCGGCACCGGCGCAGGAGCCGACTGCGGCCGAGGCCCATAGCGTCGCCGCGGTGTTGAGCCCGCGCACGTCCATGCCTTGCTTCATGATGACGCCGGCACCGAGGAAGCCGATGCCCGAGACGACATAGGCGATCACCCGCACTGCGCCGTCGGCATTGTCCAGCTGCATGGCGAGATCGACGAAGGCGGCCGCTCCCACGGCGACCAGCACGTTGGTGCGCAGGCCCGCGGTGCGCTGGCGGTATTGCCGCTCGGCGCCGATCAACGTGCCCAGCACGAAGGCTGTGGTCAGGCTGATCAGCGTGTCGGCGAAATCGCCCAGCTGGAAGGTCGTGAGAAACCGCATGGTCCCCTATACGGCCGGAACCATGACAGATTAAAGCTCCAGCAGGCCGCCATCCCCATTTTCGTCCGCGAACGCGAGCAGCGTGCCCTTGGCGTTCCAGGCGATTGCAGCCACCGGCGGCGTGCCGTTGCGGCGAACCAGGATCTCCGCACCGTCTTCCAGACGCACCATCAGCACGGTGCCGTCGCTATAGCCGCAGGCCAGAATGTCGTTCTTCGGATGGCAGGCCACCACCGCAACGCGCGCCTGCAGCGGCGCGAGCATCGCGGGCTCCTTGCCCATCGGGCCGTCCTTGCTACCGAACGGCCAGATGATGACGGTGTCGGCGCCCGAGGTGGCGAGGCCCTTGCCGCCGGCGCTCCAGGACATCGAGCGGACGCGGCCGGGATAGCCGGTCATGCGCATGTGCCTGTTATCGGCGAGCCGCCAGCCGTGCAGCGCCGGCTCGTGCATCGCCGTGACCAGGAACTTGTTGTCCGGGCTGAACGTGACCGCGTGATGCGAACCGGCCCAGGGCAGGAATTCGGCCGAGCCCTCCATGTTCGGAAACCACAGCGTCGCGCCGTTGTAATGCGCGATCGCGAGCCGCAGGCCCTTCGGCGCGAAGGCAAGGCCGCCAACGGTCGAGGGCACCTCGAGCGACTTCTCCTCGTTCTTGCCGCTCTTGACGGTCGCGACCTTGCCGGCCGACCAGGCGAAGGCGCCGTCAGCATGGAGCGCCACCGCGTCGATCCAGCGCCGCTTCGGGTCGGTCGCGAGCAGCGTCACCTCGCCCTTGGCGCCGAGCGAGACGACCTTGCCGTCGTCGCCGCCCATGATGATGCGCTTGCCGTCGCTCGCGGTCGAGAGAATGCCGCCGCCATGCACGGCGACCTTGCTGATCTCGCCATTGGCATCGACGAAGGCGACGTTCTCCTCGCCGCCGACGAAGGCGGCGCGATCCTTGAGGAAATGCACGGAGGTCACGCCCATGCCGAGGGTCACAGGCTTGACGCGATCGGTGACGGAGACGATCGAGGCGGAATCCGGGGCCGGCGTAAACTCTTTCATCACGAGACGATGCAGCTCTCGAAGCCTTCGCGAATGGCCTTCTCCGGCAGTTCGCGGCCGATGAAGACGAGGCGGCTCTCGCGGGGCTCGCCGTCCTTCCATTTCCGCTGGTGGTTACCCTCCAGCATCATGTGGACGCCCTGGAAGACGTAGCGGTCGTCGTCGTCGTGGAAGGCGAGGATGCCCTTGGAGCGCAGGATCTTGCCGCCCTCGACCTGCACCAGGTTCTGCAGCCAAGGCATGAACACGTTGGGATCGAGCGGCTTGTCGGTCTTGAGCGACAGCGATTGCATGTCCTCGTCGTGATAGTGCTTCAGGCCGTGGCCGTGATCATGGTGGTGATGATCGTGGCCGTGATGATGGTGATCATGGTCGTGATCGTGATCGTGATCGTCGGCCTCCAAAAAGTCCGGCTCGATGTCGAGGATGCGGTCGAGATCGAACGCGCCGCGGTCGAGCACGTCGGCCAAGGCCACCGAGCAGCGCTCGGTGCGATGCAGCTTCGCATAGGGGTTGATGGCGCGGATCCGGGCCTCGACCTCGGCGAGCTCGCCCTTGCTCACGAGGTCTGTCTTGTTCAGAACGATGACGTCGGCAAAGGCGATCTGGTTCTTGGCCTCGGGCGCATCCTTCAGACGGTCCGACAGCCATTTGGCGTCGGCGACCGTGACGACGGCATCGAGACGGGCGTTCTTCTGCACGTCCTCGTCGACGAAGAAGGTCTGGGCGACAGGGGCGGGATCGGCAAGGCCGGTGGTCTCGACGATGATGGCGTCGAACTTGCCCTTGCGCTTCATCAGGCCGTCCATGATGCGGACGAGGTCGCCGCGCACGGTGCAGCAGATGCAGCCGTTGTTCATCTCGAACACTTCCTCATCGGCACCGATGATGAGGTCGTTGTCGATGCCGATCTCGCCGAATTCGTTGACGATGACGGCGTATTTCTTGCCGTGGTTCTCCGACAGGATGCGGTTCAAAAGCGTGGTCTTGCCGGCGCCGAGATAGCCGGTCAGGACGGTCACGGGAATTTTGGAGGAGGTCGCTTCAGACATAAGAACTCCGACTTCGGGCTTTTCGCGCGACGCGAGGCGGGGTGGCCCCTGCCCTAGTGGTCAAGCGCGCTGGTCAGGGCCTTTATATTGTGCCTGACCATATCAATGTAAGTGGGTGCGGACCCCTTTTCGCCGGTCAATCCGTCCGAAATCAGGGTCCCGCCGACCTTTGCCCCGGTCTCCGCGGCGATCCGCCGGATCAGGCGGTCGTCGCTGATATTTTCCAGGAAGACGGCGGGGATTTTCTGGGCCCTGATCTGGCCGATGATGGCCGCGATGTCCCGGGCGCTGGGCTCGGTTTCCGTGGAGACGCCCAAGGGGGCGACGAACTGGATACCGTATTCGGCGGAAAAATAGCCGAAGGCGTCATGGGTGGAGATCACCTTGCGGCGCTCGGTTGGGATTTTGGCCACGGCCTCGCGGACCTCGCGGTCGAGCGTTTTGAGCTTTTCCAGATAGGCCTTGGCCTGAGCGCGGAAGACATCAGCGTCGTCCGGGGCGGCCGCGGCCAGCGCGTCGGCGATGTCGGTCACGTAGACCCTGGCGTTGGGGACGGACTGCCAGGCGTGAGGATCGGCGGCCGAGCCGAGCTTCAGCGGCACGATGCCGGAGCTGGCGGTGACGACCTGCGCCTTACTGCCGGAAGACTGCACGAGACGCGGCAGCCAGCCCTCCAGCCCAAGTCCGTTGACGATGACGAGCCTCGCCTCCGCGACCCGCTTCGCATCGGCGGGCGCCGGCGTGTAGACGTGAACATCGCTGTCGGCGCCGACCAGCGTGGTCAGATTGATCCTGTTGCCGCCGACATTGCGGACGAAATCGGCAAGGATCGAGAAGCTCGCGACGACGTTCAGCCGCTCCGCCGCCTGAAGCGGCGAGGCGATCAACAGGAGCATGCAAAGCAGGAAAGGCCGCATCATCACGCTTCCAGATGCCGGCCGGGAAACAATTGCCGGACGATACCGCCGACGCGGCCGAACAGCACGGAGACGATGTAGAGCACCGTCGCGACGAGAATGACCGCAGGCCCCGACGGCACGCGGGTCTGGAACGACAGCACAAGCCCGGCATAGCCGGAGACCGCGGCGGCGATCACGGCGATGCAGATCATCGCGGTGAGATCGCGCGACCAGAACCGCGCGATACCTGCCGGCAGGATCATCAGGCCGACCGCCAGCAGCGTGCCAAGCGCCTGGAAACCGTTGACGAGGTTGATCACGACCAGCGCAAGGAAGGCGAGATGTGCAGGCCCGCCGGCACGGCTCACGGTGCGCAGGAACAAGGGATCGACGCTCTCGATCACCAGGGGACGATAGATCACGGCAAGTACGAGCAGCGTCACGGTGGCGTTGAAGGCGACCACCAGCAGCGTCTGGTCGTCCATCGCGAGGATGTTGCCGAACAGCACGTGCAAGAGGTCGATATTGGTGCCCCTGATCGAGACGATGGTCACGCCGAGCGCCAGCGAGGCCAGATAAAAGGTCGCGAGCGACGCGTCCTCCTTCAGCCCGGTCGAGCGCGCGACCACGCCGGCGAGGATCGCGACGGCAAAGCCTGCGACCAGGCCGCCGGCCGTCATCGCAAACAGATTGAGGCCTGAGAGCAGGAAGCCAATGGCGGCACCCGGCAGGATCGCATGCGCCATGGCGTCGCCGACGAGGCTCATCCGCCGCAGCATCAGGAACACGCCGATCGGCGCGCCGGCCAGCGCCAGCGCGATCACGGCGGCGAGCGCGCGCCGCATGAACTCGAATTCGGTGAACGGACCGATCAGCGCGTCATAGAGCATCGGATCTCAAGCCGCCCGCGAACGGGTATCGTCAGCGGCACAGGCCGCCGCGCTGTCGTCAAAAGCTTCGCACATCCGCATCGCGACCAGCAGGTTTTCCGGCGTCAGCACGGCCGCCGTCGGTCCCCACGCTACCGGGCCACGCGCCAGCACCAGCGTCTCGCTGAAATGATTGCGCACCATTTCCATGTCGTGGAGCGCCGCGAGCACGGTGCGGCCCTCGCCGTGCCATTGCTTGACCAGCGCAAGCAGGTCGGCGGTGGTCTTGCTGTCGATGGCGTTGAATGGCTCGTCCAGCACGATCAGGCTCGCGTCCTGGAGCAGCACCCGCGCGAACAGCACGCGCTGCATCTGGCCGCCCGAGAGCGTGCCGATCGGACGGTTCTCGAAGCCATTGAGGCCGACGGAGGCGATCGCGCGCAGAACCTTTTCGCGCGCGGCCTTGCCGATGCCGCCGAACAGGCCGGTGGCCCGCCACAGGCCGGTCGCCACGAAGTCGAACACCGAGATCGGGAAGCTGCGGTCGATCTCCGCGCTCTGCGGTAGATAAGCGATGTCCCTGCTGTCGAGCCCGCCGAGATGGATGCTGCCGTCGAGCGGCTTGAGGATGCCGACGATGCCGCGCAGCAAGGTCGACTTGCCCGCGCCATTCGGACCGATCACGGCGACCAGCGCACCTCGCGCGACTTCGCCGTTGAGGTGGTGCACGGCCGGATGCCGGTCATAGCCGAGCGTCACGTTGTGAAAGTGCAGTGCCGCCATGGTCACCTCATCGCCAGGAAAACCACGCCCCAGAGCACGGCACAGACGGCAAGCGCCGCCGCGAGGCGCGCGGCCATGGTCATGCGCAGGATCGACCAGGGCGCCTCCTGGGCGGGATGCGGCGAGGCGGCATCGTGGACATGGGCGTGGGTGTGGTCGTGCCCATGTGAATGCCCGTGGGCGTGCGAATGACCATGGGAATGGCCATGAGCATGGTCGTGATGATGGGCGTGGGACGCGGCGGGAACCATGGCAAGACGTTATATTATAACATTACGTCTGTCCACGCCGCCTCAAGGCTTCCCGATCACCATCGCGATGGCGGCCGCCACGAACGGGAACGGCACCGAGACGGCACAGCGGAACCAGACGAACCGGGCCGGCATGAACGGGATTTCCCACAGGATCACCCGCTGGAAGGCGAACAGGGCCCAGGCGACGACATAGGCCACCACCTGCGGCACCCCGCCGCCCGACTTCAGCGCCACGGTGCCGATGGAGAAACCGACCACGGGGCCGCCGGGTGTCGCCGCGCCGGCGACCACGGCGGTCGCAACGCCGAGCCAGCCGCTGTCCGGCCCGAGCCAGCCTGTGATCACCTCCTGCGGGATGATGGCCGCGATGTAGCCGGAGCCGATCACCCCGAGCGCGATCCGCGGCACGATGTTGATGAAGTCCATCGTGCCTTCGCGCAACGAGGCCCTGAATACCGGCGGTCCGCGGCGGAAGGCGATCAGCCCGACGCCAAGCACCGAGCCCCACAGCAGGATGTCGATCAGAAGCGCGGCGCTCATGCCGCGTCCTCGTCGCCGGTCCGCTTCGGATACAGCCTGACATAGACGAAGCGCCCGAGCGCACCGGCGAGCACCGGCAGCGGCAGCGAGATCAGGACGCGCCACAGCGTGAAATCGGTGCCCATGATCGGAATTTCCCAGGCCACCGCGCGGCCATAGCCGATCAGGGTCCAGCTCACGACCATGGCGATGGTGGCGCCGAAATCAGCGCCGACCGCGAGCAGCGCGCTCGCCACGGGATAGGCGGTGAAGGGCCCGCCCGGCAGGATCGCGCCGAAGGCGGTACCGATCAGAAGCCCCATCAAGCCGGATTTCGGCCCAAGCGAGCGCGAGACTTTTTCGTGCGGCAGGATTTCCGAGATGAAGGCGCCGAGCAGGCAGCCGGCGAGCACGCGCGGCAGGATGCCCGAGAACAGCGAGAGATCGTGGGTCAGGATGTCGAGAACGCCGTCGGTGCCGTCACGCCGCCAGACCAGCGCCGCGCTCACCGCGACCAGTGCCGCGATGATGATGGTCGACCAGCCGATCGGCCTGCGCACACGGCCCGGCCGCGGCTCGGACTCCGCGTCCTCGGCCGGCGCAGGGGTTTTCGGGGAAGGTTCTGACAACGGGCTCGGTGGCTCGAGGGTGATGCCCGTCCTGATTAAGCGCGCCACCGAAGCGATGCAAATGGTGTGATGACAGACCCGTGCGCGCACCGCGCAGGGCAATTCCGCACAGCAAAAAGGCGGCCGCGCGAGCGACCGCCTCTTTCTGTTATTCCGGGTTCGCGCTTCGCGCGCCCCGGACTGACGCTTACGCCTTGTCGAACAGGGACTCGACGTATTCCCAGTTCACGAGGTTCTCGACGAACGCCTTGAGATAATCCGGGCGGCGGTTGCGGTAATCGATGTAGTAGGAGTGCTCCCAGACGTCGCAGCCGAGGATGGGCGTGGCGCCGTGCACCAGCGGATTCTCGCCGTTCGGGGTCTTGGAGATTTCGAGCTTGCCGTTCTTGACCTGGAGCCAGCACCAGCCGGAGCCGAACTGGCCGACGCCGGCCGCCTGGAAGTCGGTCTTGAACTTCTCGAAGCCGCCGAGGTCCTCGTTGATCTTCTTCTCGAGCTTGCCGGGCAGCTTGGTGCCGCCGCCATTGGGCTTCATCCAGCTCCAGAAGTGGATGTGATTGTAGTGCTGGCCGGCATTGTTGAACACCGCGGGGTTCTTGCCGAACGAGCCCTTGACGATCTCCTCAAGGGACTTGCCTTCCCATTCGGTCCCCTTGAGCGCGTTGTTGCCGTTGGTGACGTAGGCCTGATGATGCTTGTCATGGTGGAATTCCAGCGTCTCCTTCGACATGAACTGGCCAAGGGCGTCATAGGCGTAAGGGAGTGGGGGCAGCGTAAAGGTCATGGGTTCTTGTCCGCGACTGATGGGGAACTGGCTTAACGGGGAGTCTTATAGAAGGTTCCGCGGCCGTTAAATACCGCCAATTTGCGAAAACACGTGATGGGGCCATCCGGCCGGATTGCACCAAATCGACGCAAGCGCAGACGTTCTGCCGCAGGCGAGACGGACGGCGTAAAAATATCATTGCCTTTGAACCGCTTATGACAGAACGAATGCGCCACGAAGCGGAGCTCCGAAGAACCAGGCCATGAGCATCGAGATCGATATTTTGAACGGCGACGCGTCTTGGCCGATTGCGGAGCCGCTGCATCAGGCGGTCTGGGGACCAGAGCTCGTCGCTGAGAAGCCCTGGGCCCACGTCAAATGGGCCAATGCCGATCTGCGCGTGCTGATCGAGACGCCCGAGGACGGCCTCGTCTGCCATGTCGGCATCTACTTCCGCACCGTCACCTGGAATGGGCAGAAGGTCCATATCGGCGGCATCGGCGGAGTCTGCACGCGCCAGGACCAGCGCGGCCGCGGCTATGCGACCGTGGCGATCGACGCGGCGGTTCACACCATCAGAGCCAACGAGGCCGCGCGCTTCGCACTGCTGTTCTGCGAACCCCACAATTTCTCGTTCTACGAGACCCGGAGCTGGCTGCCCTTCAAGGGCGAGGTCTATTGCGAACAGCCGGAGGGGCGGATCCGCTTCGACCATATGGCGCCCTACGTGTTCCACATCGTCCGCGCGCCGACGCTGGGCACCATCGACCTATGCGGCCTGCCCTGGTGAGCCCTGCGTGAGCGAGGGCTGGCCGGGCGCCTTGCGCCCTATAATATGTCGATCATCATTTGATATTCCGCGCGGTGAACATGACGATCGACGCCCCCGTAGACGCCGTCCCGCCGCTCGCGCCGGTCGCCTACCCCATCGCCAGCCTCCTGACCGCGCCCATCCTGCCGACGCTGCTGCGGCTCGCGATTCCCAACATGATCGCGATGGTCGGCAGCACGCTGGTCGCAATCGCCGAGACCTCCTATATCGGCCGGCTCGGCACCATCCCGCTCGCCGCGATCGCGCTGGTGTTTCCGTTCGCGATGCTGACCCAGATGATGAGCGCGGGTGCGATGGGCGGCGGCGTATCGTCCGCGATCAGCCGCGCGCTCGGCGCCGGCGATCGGGACCGCGCCGCGACGCTGGCGCTGCATGCCGCCATCATCGGCCTCTGCGGCGGGCTGTTCTTCACGGTGATGATGCTGGTCTTCGGCCGCTCGTTCTTCACCCTGCTCGGCGGACGCGACCGGGTGCTGGAGGAAGCCTGCGGCTATTCGCAAATGCTGTTCTCCGGCGCGGTCGCGATCTGGCTCGTCAATACGCTTGCCTCGGTGATCCGCGGCACCGGCGACATGCGCCTGCCCTCGATGACGCTGATCGGAGCGAGCGTGCTGCAGATCGCGCTCGGCGGCACGCTGGGGCTCGGCCTGTTCGGCGTGCCGCAATTCGGTATGCCGGGCGTCGCAAGCGGCCAGTTGATCGCGTTCAGCTGCGCCGCGATCTTCTTCCTCTGGTATCTCTTGTCCGGCCGCAGCCGGCTGCAGATCGACGTCCGCGCCTTCCATTTCGAACGCGCGATGTTCCTGGACATCCTCAAGGTCGGCGCGGTGGCCTGCCTGTCACCGCTCCAGACCGTGCTCACGATCTTGATCTTCACCAAGATCCTGGCGACCTTCGGCACCGAGATGCTGGCCGGCTACGGCATCGGCTCGCGGCTGGAATTCCTGCTGATCCCGATCACCTTCGCCTTCGGCATCGCCTCTGTGCCAATGGTCGGCATGGCGATGGGCGCCGGACATGTGAAGCGGGCGCGGCGTGTCGCCTGGACCGCAGCTGCGGCCTCGGGACTCACGGTCGGCCTGATCGGGCTCGTCATCGCGCTCGATCCCGCGCTGTGGGTTGCGCTCTTCACCCGGGATCCCGGCGTCACCGCCGCGGCGCACAGCTATTTCCATTGGGCCGGCCCGGCCTTCGTGTTCTTCGGCATCGGCGTGTCGCTCTATTTCTCATCCCAAGGCGCGGCGCGCGTCGGCGGACCTGTGCTGGCGTCCACCGCGCGACTTCTGATCGTCGCGATCGGCGGCATCGGCCTCATGATGGCGCAGGCGCCGGCCTGGACCTTGTTCGCGCTGGTCGGCGGCGCCATGGTCGTGTTCGGTCTTGCGACTGCGGGCTCGGTCGCATTTGTGCGCTGGGACAAATGAGCGCAGGCATATAAACGCACATCGATAAACGCAGGAATGTGATTCCGGCCAGCGTTGCACTATCTCGCCGGCCTGCTATGGAGGCGCTCCATTTTCGGGGCCTCTTCCATGACTTCCAGATTCGCCGCTCTCATCGTCCTCCTCGCTGCGCTGCTTGGCGCGTCCGCCGCTCATGCGCAGAACGTCGACGGGACATGGCTGACCCAGGCGGGCGATGCGCGCGTCAAGATCACCAAATGCGGCGGCGGCATCTGCGGCGTCGTCGCCTGGCTGCGCGAGCCCTACGACACCGCGACCGGCCAGCCCGCCACCGACAGCAAGAATCCCAATCCCGCGCTCGCCAAGCGCTCGATGATCGGTCTGCCGCTGTTCAGCAGCATGCCGCCCTCCGGTCCGAACAAATGGTCGGGCCAGATCTACAATGCCGACGACGGCAGCACCTATGCCAGCAGCGTCACCGTGACGGGAGCGGATTCGCTGCGGGTCGAAGGCTGCGTCGGCGCGCTCTGCGGCGGCGAGACCTGGACGCGCGCGGGGCGGTAGCGGGCCTACGAGGTCTCGTGCCCCGGACGCAGCGCTGCACGTAGTGATGCGCTGCGGAGCCGGGGCCTATCTCACTCTGGGTACCGGCTCTGCGCAGCGTCACTGCGTGCCGCAGCGCGTCCGGGACACGAGATCCCTCACGCCGGCATCGCCTTCAGCGCCGTCGCGGCCGAGGCATAGCCACCCCGCGCGCCGTCGATGAAGTGCACATGGTCGCTGCGCAGCGCCGACGGTGTGAAGCAGGTCATCATGGCGGCGTCCTGCTGATGGAGGCCGTAGCGCACGACGCCTTCGCGCGCGGCGGCCGCGAGGCGATCGCTCAGCGCGCGCTCGAGCTGCGGGGTGCAGTCGAGAATCATGCGCAGGCCGTCGTCATACTTCCTGAAGTCCGAGTTCTCGACGACCTGACGCCGGTAGAGGTTGGGCACGAAGCCGCCGACCTTGAGGTCGAAGCGCATGATCAGATAGACGAACAGCGTATAGGCCAGCACGCTCGCCCTGCGCGCAAGCAGCGGGCCGCCCCGCCTGGTGCGGGCTTCGTATTCCAGGCCCTGCGGCGGCCATTTCAGCGGCGGTCCCTGCGGCGGTACCGGACGGGCGCCGTCCGGGCTGCGCTCGACGAGATGGATGATGTCCTCGATCACCTTGCGGAAGGCATGCGGCTCGGCGCCGCGCGCCGGCATCACCAGGACCGACAGGATCAGCCCGCGCGAGGCCGGCATCATCTCGAAGCGGCAGGACAGGCCGGACAGGTCGGGCTGCGTGCCCGCCGGCGCCTCGGCGACCGCGAACTCGCCGCGCTTCATCGCGGCGTCGGCAAAGGCGAGCCCGCCGCCGGAGAACATCGCATAGGACAGGTTCGCCGACGGACCGAAGCGCGCGACGCGCACGTCGAGGCCGTGCGCGCGAATGGCGCTCACCGGCACCAGCGCGACGCGCATCCTCAGGTCGAGATCCTCTCGCACCCAGGTGGCGGTCGCGGCGAGCGCGTCGCGTGCCGCATCGAGATCGCCGGGCGCGACCGCAAAGCTCGCGCCGTCGCCGCCGAACACGAAGGGGAATTCGCGCCCCGCCAAGGCGTTCGTCACGGCCGCGATCACGGCCGCACCGGCCATGTTGACCGCCTTGTAGCGCTGCGCCGCGATCGCCTTGGTGGAATCGACGATATCGGCAACGCCGATGCTCCAATCGTCCGGCAGGGGCGCATAGAGCGCAGGATCCATCAGGCTGGTGAAGCCGCGGAAAACGGGAATGCCGCCGTAGAAGGATTCGCCTGAGGTCATCGGGGACGCCGGATGGTTGGAATGCAAAACAAATACGGGGCAGGATCGATCCGGGTTCGCCGGCCGGCGGCCCCTTCAATCATTGGCCGAAACGGCCTCGGACAACAAGACGCCGCCGCGTTGCATTGCCGCAGCGGGTCAATTGATCGGCATCAAACGGCAGTCCGGGAGTTGCGGCTATCGTCCCTCAGCTCCACGGCCTTACATGGGATGATCGAGGTGTCCGACTTCGGCAACAAGGACTCCACCTCTCCGGTCCGCCGGCGCACGGGTGTCGACCCGATCAGCGCGGTGAAAATGCCCGAACGATTGACGGAGGCTGTCGATGCCTGGGCTGAAGCCTATCGCCTGACCCGTGCGGAGGCGATCTGTAAGCTGATCGAGCTGGGCCTGAAGATCGCGCCGCCGGTGCCCGGTTCGGCGCATCCGATCGCCTCGGAGGCCACCAGGATCGAAGAGATCGCAGTCCACGAGATCGAGACGCTGCTCGATCCCGCATTGCCGGCGGACGAGCGCGAACGCCGCATCCGCCGCCTCACCGAAGGGCCGCCGGAATTTTCCCACGAACGGATTGACTTATCGAAGGACTCGCCGAAGCACCGGTCGTGACGGCTAGTGCAGCTTCTCGTCCTGACGCTTGCGCAAGGTATCGAGCGACGCGTCATGGCAGCCGACCAGGCGCACGAATTGCTGCGGGTACATTTCGTAGCCGTGACTGCCGGAATTCTGATGCGTCATCGGCGGGCAGTGGACTTCATCCAAATCCGGCTTCGCGCGCGATGGCTCCGTCCGGCCCTGATTTGAAGCGGTCATGTTGGGCATGGCCATGGACTGCTCCCTGTCGATTAGGGCAGATCGATTGACGTAACCCAATCGATTGCGGGGCATCTTACGACCAAATCCGGCTGAATGTCATTGTGCCGGATCAACACAATGATGCCGGCCGGGTTCCGCCTATGCCGTATTCCCCGCGTCGATGGTAAACACGGTGCCGGTGACGTTGCGGCCGCCCTCCCCGAGCAGATATTCCACCATCCGCGCGACGTCGTCCGTCTCCGGCAGGCGGCGCAGCGCGCTGCGGCCGGCAATGCGCTTGCGCGCCTCATCGGACAGATTATGCGTCAGCTCGGTATCGATGAAGCCCGGCGCGATCGCATTGACGGTGATGCCGACCTTGCCGACCTCGCGGGCCAGCGAGCGGGTGAAGCCGGTCGCAGCCGCCTTGGTCGCACCATAGACGGACAGGCCGTTATAGCCGGTCGTCGCAATGATCGAGGAGATGTTGATGATGCGCCCGGTGCCGTCCGCCATCATCTGCCGCGCCACATATTTGGTGAGGATGATCGGCGACAGCACGTTGAGCTGCACCAGCGCCTCGATCGCGGAATTATGCATGGTGGCGAGCAGGCCTTCGGTGCCTAGGCCGGCATTGTTGACGAGGCCGTAGACCGGGCCGAACTCGTCGCGCACGAGCTTTGCGAAAGCCGGGATCGCGTCGATCACCGCGAGGTCGCAGGCGCGGAAATGCAGCCGTCCGCCGGATTCGGCGATCGCCGCCTTCAGCTCGTCGCTTTCGCGCCGCGCCGCCGCGATCACGTTATAGCCGGCGCCCACGAGGCGCTTGCCGATCGCAAGACCGATGCCGCGGCTGCCGCCGGTGACGAGGACATTATGCATCGGTTCGCGCCAGTTTTCCGGCCGGAGTGACGTCGAGCGCCTCGACGAAGCGCATCACCGCCGGCACTTTGTGCGACGCGAGCTGTGTGCGGCACCGCGCCAGGATCTGGTCGCGGATCTCTTTCGCGCGCGCCGGATCAGTGCCCTCAGTGAGGATCACGTCGGCAACCACGATGCCGCCGGTGATCGGGCTCTTCCGCGACTTGGCGCGCGACATCCGCACGTCGGGATGGCGGTTGATCACCGCCTCGATCTCTTCGGGGTGGACTTTCAATCCGCCGATATTGATGATGCCGCCGCGGCGGCCGACGAAATAGTAGCGGTCACCGTGCAGCTCGACGATGTCGCCGCTGTCGACGAAGCCGTCGTCATCGGTGAGCGCCGCGGCGCTGCGGCCGACATAGGCATGCGCGGTACGCGTCGAACGGATCCGGAGCGAGCCGTCGACCACCTTCATCTCGACGCCGTTGCGATTGCCGAGATAGTCGGCCGGAAAGCCCTCCAGCCCGTCATTGACGGCGAAACCGACGCCGGCTTCGGTCGAGGCATAGGCGTGACCGACGGAGGAATTGGGGAATGCCGCCTTCAATCCGTCGAGCACCGCCTGGTCGGCGATTTCACCGGAGAGGCGGACGTAAGCCGGGGTAAATTGCGCGGCCGAACCGCTCATCAGCAGCTTGCGCCAGTGCGACGGCGTGCCGGAGATGTGCGAGACACCCCGCGCCTTCAGCCGCGCGACGTGATCGCCGAGCACCTCATGCGGGTCCGACAACACCATCGAGCCGCCGGAGAGGATTGCGCGAAGGAATATCTGCAGGCCGCCATAGCGGCGGATGTCGTAGAACGTCGCCCAGACCGGCACAGGTCCGCGCGCGGGGCCGTCGGCGACGATGGCACCGGTCAGCGCTTCCAGCGTATGACCGACGATTTTCGGCACGCCCGAGGTGCCCGAGGTCAGCATCAGCCATTCCGTGGCGCGTTCGGTCTTGGCCGGCGCGGTGGTTTCGAGCGGCAATTGCGCGGTCACGACGAGCGCAACGCCCCAATTGGCCCAGCGATCGGGCTCGTCGGTGACGACGGCATCGATCCCGGCATCCGCGATCAGCGCGTCGAGATGATCAGGGTTGAGATCGGGCGGGCACAGCAGCATGCGGCGCGCGATGCCGTCAAGCTCGATCATGGCGAGGCCCGACCGGAGCTGGTCGGACAATTTGAGCAGCACGGAGCGGCCCGACAATTCATGCAGGCGGCCACCGAGGACCGTCTGCGACAGGATGTCGGTCAGCGACACGACGTGATGCGCGTCGGAGATCGAGCGGCCTTTCAGCTCCGCGCCGAGATGGTCGCGGAGTGCAAAGATCTCACGCGGGGACATTTTCGTAGGCCCGCACGAAATCGCCCACGGTGGCGGGGAATGCTGCGTCCTCGGAGATGGTGAAGGGGTCGACGCCGGTGTCGTCCTCGAGACGGGCGACCAGAATGGCGAAGGCGAGCGAGTCGAAGCCCGTCTCGTGCAGCGACAGATCGTCCGAAAGTGCGGGAAGCGTGACGTTCTGCTCCTTGGCGATCTGCTGGATCGCCTCGATGACCTTAGACCTTACCGACATGGCTGGCTCGCTTTGTTATTCGTTGGTGTTGCGGCGGCTCTTGCTGGCCGCCTCCCCATGGCGGCTTGTTTACCCGAGAGAAGTAAATGGCTTCTTGGACAATTCAGATAAAATTGGACCTATCTGCGGATTTTGCCGGGTTTACAGCCTGATGGAGCCGTCCAGGATTCGTGCATAAGCCTCGCCGTCCAACGGGACGTAGGCTCCGGATCTCGGGTCGACCATGAACAGCGGATCGGAGATCGCAGCGGGATCGAAGCCTTCCCGCGACAGGTCGCCCTTCTTCTGCTTGAACGTCTCGGTCGCATCGAGCTCGCGCGAAATGCGGATGAAGACGGGATGTGCATAGGCCGGCAGGCGCTGCGCGAGATGCGCGGGCAATGCCGCAATGTCAAAACCCTCGTTGACGACGATCGCGCTCATGCCGGCACGGCCGTCGGCACCTGGGATGCCGACACCATAGGTGGTGGCGTCGACCACTCCGGTGAAATCGCGCATCGCGTCGTTCACCTCGGAGGTCGCGACGTTCTCGCCCTTCCAGCGGAACGTGTCGCCGATACGATCGACGAAATGGAAGAACCCCTTGTCGTCGATCCGCATCAGATCGCCGGTGCGAAACCAGGCATCGCCTTTGGCAAAGACATTTCGAAGGATCTTCTTCTCGGTTTCGCCAGCATCGGTATAGCCCTCGAAGCGGCCGCCGCCTTCATCGGCAGTGCCGATGCGGCCGATGGCTTCGCCGGCCTCGCCACGGGCGCAGGCGAGGCAAAATCCCTCGTCGTTGCGCAGCGGCAAGCCGCTATCAGGATCGAGCTTGACGAGATTGGCCGGGAAGCGATGTGCGAGCAGCGGCGGGATGCGCCCAATCGCGCCCGGCTGTCCCTCGACGTTGAACAGCGAGAAATTGCCTTCCGTCGCCGCATAGAATTCGAGGATGCGGGGGATGGCGAAACGATCCTGGAAGTCTTCCCAGATGTCGCCGCGCAGGCCGTTGCCGCAGACGAGGCGGAGACGATGGCGGTTCTCGTATTCCGACGGCGCAGCCTTCAGCAGGTAGCGGCAGAGTTCGCCGATATATTGAAACAGCGTGCAGTCGTGCCGGACGATGTCGGACCAGAAATGAGAGGCCGAGAATTTCTCGGCGATCGCCACCGAGCCGCCGGCCGCGAGCATGCTGCAGGGCGCGACGATGCCGCCGACCGAATGGAACAAGGGCAGGCAATCATAGAGCCGGTCCTGCGGTCCCGCGCCGGTGAGACCGGCGAACCAAAAGCCCCAATTGAGGATACGGCGGTGGCTGATGCTGGCGGCCTTCGGCAGGCCCGTGGTGCCGGAAGTGTAGATCAGCAGCGCACGGTCGTTGATGGTGACCTCGCCATGCTCCTCCGGCGAAAGGGGAGCATCGTCCAGCGCCGCCAGCGCGACATCGATGGCTCGCTCGCTGCGGGCATCGCCATGCGTCCAGACCTTGGCCTGCGTTTTCAGATGCGGCGCTGCGCCCTCCAGCATCTCCGTCAGCCGATGCGCCACGATGATATGCGAAGGCTTGGCGACGTCGATGCAATGCGCGAGCGAGAGCCCGACCAGCCTGGTGTTGAGGAGCGCGACCACACCGCCGACCCGACTGATGCCGAGCCATGCGGCGACGTAGTCGATGCCGTTCGGCATGATCAGCGCGACGGTCTCACCCTTGGTCACGCCGGCCGAGCGCGCCCATCGCGCGTAGCGGTTGATGCGCTTCGACAGGCCTGCATAGTCGAGACTTGCGTCATCCATCAGCAGCGCGACGCGGTCGGGCTGGCGCTGCGCCCAATCGTCGACGACGTCGGCGAACAAACGGCCTGGCAGAGTCTCGATCCGCGCGGTGAGCTCGATGGCCTTCAACCAGATCTTTGAAGCCGACGGCGCGCGCGCGACTTTCGGCTGCTCGATGACACCGGTGGTCATATTGTTCACTCTTCGGGCCGTCCGCTGATGTCCGGCAATCTAACCCGCGCGCTTTGCCCAGGTGTTAAGGGACAAGGTAAAACTCCGTTAGTGCGCGATTAACTCTAGTGATCCTTTACCAAGCCCATGGGATCGGCGTGCGCCGCAGCGCAATTCTTGCGATAGCAATTCCAATTGTCAGGCGCGCTGCGCGTGCCCCCCGCCCCGCAGGCGGGACGAGGTGAAGCGGAGACCGCCATGATCACCAGACGACATTTCATTCAGACCGCGGCCTGCGCCGCGGCTGCGCTCGCCGCGCCGCGCGCTTTTGCACTCGGCAATCCCTCCTATCCCTCGCACAGCGTGAAATGGGTGGTGCCTTATGCCCCGGGTGGCGCAACCGACCTGCTGTCGCGACTGCTCTGCCAGCGGCTGTCCGATCGGTTCGGCCAGACCTTCGTCGTCGAGAACAAGCCGGGCGCCGGCAGCAATATCGGGACGCAGGCGGTCATCACCTCCGCCCCCGACGGCTACACGCTGCTGCTGACCTCGACCGCCAATGCGATCAATGCCTCGTTCGATCCGGCGCTGCCCTATGATTTCGCCAAGGGCATCGCGCCGGTCGCCGGCGTCGCACGAATTCCGCTGGTTCTGGTCGTTAACAACGACCTGCCGGTGAAAACCGTCGCCGACTTCATCGCCTACGCCAAGGCCAATCCCGGCAAGATATCGGTTGCCTCCTCGGGCATCGGCACCTCGCTGCACCTCTCGGGCGAATTGTTCAAGTCGATGGCCGGCGTTGAGTTCACCCACGTCCCCTATCGTGGATCGGCACCGGGCTTGACCGACGTGATGAGCGGGCAGATCCAGGGCATGTTCGACAACGTCACCTCGTCCTTCGAGCTGGTGCGCGCCGGCAAGCTGCGCGCGCTCGGCGTCACCACGCGCTAGCGCTCGGAGATCCTGCCCGACATTCCCGCGATCGCCGACACGCTGCCCGGCTTTGAGACGAGCTCGTTCTACGGCGTCGGCGCCCCGCGCGACACGCCGCGCGAGATCGTCGACCTGCTCAATCGCGAGATCGACGCTGCGTTGTCCGATCCCGGTATCAAGGCCCGCATCGCCGAACTCAGCGCCATCCCGCTCCACGGCAACGCCAGTGAATTCGGCGGCATGCTGACGGCCGAAACCGACCGCTGGCGCAAGGTGGTGGAGTTGTCGGGGATCAGGAGGAGTAGCCGTTCCCCGAGCACCGACCAACTGCGATAGCCGAGTTTCGCGCCGCCTCAATCCGCCGTGAATTCGAGATCGAACCGGATCGGATTGATGGGCTTCGTGACGAACTGGACCGTCTTACCGTTCAGCCCGGCAAATGGACCGGATGCGAACTTGACGAGTCCCTTGCCCGAGGATGCGACCCCGACGGGCTTGCCGTCCTTCATCACGGCCTGGGCGGAACCTTCGGTGAGCTGCGTGATGAGGCGTCCGCCGGGAATGCGGTGGACCCCGCTACCGATCAGCATCGTTGCCTTGGGACCGTCCCACTCGACGACATTCGACGCGGAATAAACTGCGCCTTTGAAGATTCCCTCGACGCCGACGCAGACATAGTCCTGCGCCACCAGATTGTGATCGGCCCGGTCGCCAATCGGCTCCTGGGTGAAGAAGCCGGCTATGCTGCATTCGTAGCGCGCGAGCACGTCCGCGCGGGCCGGCTGGAAGGCGATCATGACAAGGGTCGAGCCGATGAGCGCCTTGAGGGTGCACCAGTTCATGGAAATCTCCTCGCTTCATGCGCCCGATCCGACAGGGCCGGCATGATGCC
Source organism: Bradyrhizobium sp. CCBAU 53351 (assembly GCF_015291745.1). Lineage (NCBI taxonomy): Bacteria > Pseudomonadati > Pseudomonadota > Alphaproteobacteria > Hyphomicrobiales > Nitrobacteraceae > Bradyrhizobium > Bradyrhizobium sp. CCBAU 53351. The sequence goes on along the minus strand of NZ_CP030059.1, from coordinate 988,172 downwards.
GGACTCCTGACGTCGGGCTACGCGATGAGGATGCCCAGAAACGCATTGCGCGCGTTGACTTGGCGCAACGTTGCAGGCGACGAGAGCGGGGAGGCTAGCGGCCGCGCGGCTTGCGGGAAAGATGTGATGCCGGCGCCTCGACCGGATAATACGGATTGAGATCGCAGATCGCGGAGCGGCCGAAAGCGGTGGCGCGGCACTGTGGAATTGAGGTGAAGGAGCAATCGTACCATTCCCCACCTCCTCCGTTCGCACCTGAATAGACGTGCATGCAAACGGGGTAACGCGGATCAAAGGTCTGCGCGTGAGACGGCGCGGCCGTGAGCAGCGCGCCGGCGGTCATGATCAAGCCGAACGAGAGACGCATGAACGATATTCCTGGACGCTGCATCGGGATTGTTACTGGACCTTCTTGTGGCGCTTGCGCGGCGGCGGCTGGTCAAAGGCATAATAGGGGTTGAGGTCGCAGCTGGCCGAGCGGCCCGAGGCGGTCGCACGGCACTGCGGAAGCGAGGTGAAGGAGCAGTCGAAATAGTCGCCGCCGCCACCGCCGAAGCCGCCGCCGGGCGTGTAGACGTGCATGCACACGGGATAGCGCGGATCATAGGTCTGGGCACTGGCATCGGCCGCGACGAACAGCGCGGCAATCGCAGTGAGCGTCAAGATCGACAGGCGCATGGACTTAATCCTCGAATCGACGGCGTCGGCGGGTCTGATGCCGACGGCCTGCTATGGCATAACACGAGGCCGGCGGCGACTGTTCCTAGGCACAGATGACGGCAAGGTGAGCGCTGGCACCTGCGGTGCTATGCGCCGAGCCCTTGCAACACCAGCCGGTTCAGCCGCGCGGCAAACGCCGCTGGGTCTTCCGGCAATTCTCCGTCGAGGATCTGCGCCTGTTCGAGCAGGAGCAGGCTGAGATCGTCGACCACATTCGAGCCGGCTTGCGCCTTGGTGAGCGCGGTCACCAGCGGATGGCGCAGATTGATCTCGAGGATCGGCTTGGTGCGCATGCCCCGGTTTTGCTGCGACAGGATGCGCTCGAGCTCGCGGCTCGGGCCTTGGCTGTCGGCGACGAGGCAAGAGGCCGAGCTGGTGAGGCGCGTCGAGGCCTTGACGTCGCCGACGCGCTCGCCGAGCGAGGCCTTGATCACGGCGATGGTGGCGGCCTCGTCCGCGGCCGGCTCCTCCTTCTTCGCCTCGTCCGCCTCGTCGACGCGCGGGATCAGGTCGAGATTGAGATCGCCCTGGCTTAGCGACTTCAGCGGCTTGCCTTCGAACTCCGACGGCATCGAGGTCCAGAAGGCGTCGACGGGATCGGACAGCAGCAGCACCTCGATGCCGCGTGCGGTTGCCGCCTCGAGCCGAGGATTGGACTTCAGCCGCTCGATGCTGTCGCCGACGAGATAGTAGATCTCGGTCTGGTTCGGCTTGAAATCGGCGATGACCTGCTTCAGCGACCGCTTCTCGCCCGACGTCGTGGTGAAGCGGGACAGCGCCAGCAGCTTTTCGCGCCGTTCGAAATCCTCGTAAATGCCCTCCTTGAGCACCGCGCCGAACGCGTCCCAGATCTTGGCAAAATTGTCCGGATCCTTCTCGGCGAGGCTTTCGAGCTCGGACACGACGCGGGTCGCTACCGCCTTGCGGATCTGCGCGAGCTGCGGATTGTTCTGGAGCATCTCCCGGGAGATGTTGAGCGGGAGATCCTCGCTGTCGACGACGCCGCGGATGAAGCGCAGATAGCCCGGCAGCAGATCGGCATCATCGGTGATGAAGACCCGGCGGACGTAGAGCTTCACCCGGCCCTTGCGGTTCGGCTCGAACAGGTCGAACGGCTTGGTCGAGGGCGCAAACAGCAGCACGGCGTAGGAGTAGCGGCCCTCGGCACGGTAATGCAGCGTCATCGCGGGATCGTCGAAGGCGGACGCGATCTGCTGATAGGCCTTCTTGTAGTCCTCCGCCGTCAGCTCGGATTTCGAGCGTTGCCACAACGCGCTCGCCGAATTGATCTGGCGCGGATCGCCTTCTTCCGGCACGAGTTCGATGGGAAACAGGATGTTGTCGGAATAGGCGTGGACGATGCGCTCGATCTCGTAGGCCTCGAGATATTTCTTGGCATCATCCTTCAGGTGCAGGACGATCTCGGTACCGCGGGTCACGCGTGCCGCCTCTTCCTCACTGGCACGGGCGATCTCGAAGCCGGAGCCGCCGGAGGACGTCCAGGTCCAGACGTCACTCTCGCCGGCGCGCCGGCTGACCACGACGATCTTCTCGGCGACCATGAAGGCCGAATAGAAGCCGACGCCGAACTGGCCGATCAAGCCGAGCCCGTCCTTGGCCTCCTTCAGCTTCGACACGAACGCCTTGGTGCCGGAGCGGGCGATGGTGCCGAGATGATCGATCAGCTCCTGCCGCTCCATGCCGATGCCATTGTCGGCGATCGTGAGCGTCGCGCCTTGCTTGTTGGGAATGATGCGGATCTTGAGCGCGTCGCCCTCGCCCAGCAGCGCCGGGCTGGCAATTGCGTCGTAGCGCAGCTTGTCGCAGGCGTCGGAGGCGTTGGAGACGAGCTCGCGCAGGAAGATATCGGTCTCGGAATAGACGGAGTGCACCATGAGGTGCAGAAGCTCGGAAACCTCGGCCTGGAAGGGCTGCGTATGCACAGCCGTATCGGACGTCGTCATGCGTTTACCCGGTCAAATGAAAGGGAAGAAACCCGGGATATAACGCGAGGCGACAGGGGATCAAGTGGACACGGAGAATCGCCCTGCCGGCGGAAGGGCGATCTGTCCGATGGCGCGGCGGATCAGGTTACACAGCGACCGGGCTGAAGCAGCTTTGCGACCTCGGTCAGCGAGCTGACCATCGGCTCGCAGGCGATCGTCGGCCTGCTGCGCACCTTCTTCTGGTTCTGCAGCAGCGTCGGCGGCTTGGCGTTGCCGGTCTCGATCACGGCGGGGACCCGCAGCAGCACCGAGGTGTCGGCGAGATCGTTCAGCCGCATCGAGACGGTGCGGGTGGGAACCGCGGCAGGCTTGAGCTCGGCGAGGCGGTCGGCCTTGCCGGCGCGATTGACGTTATGGCTTGGGACGTTTTGACCTGAGACGTTTTGGCTCGGGGCGTATTTCGAGCCCAGGGTGGGCACATCGGCGACCGCCTGCCAGCGGTCGGCCAGATCGTGGCCGGAGGCCAGTTGCGCCGCGCAAAGGGTTGCGGCAACCGCGACGGCGCCCAAAAATACCTTATGAATCTGTGACATGACTGTCTGTCCCTCGCCGCATGGCGATCGCGGGAACAACGCGAGCAAAGGATCGGGGGTTCTCAGTGATTGCGATCACTTAACCGTGTGCGAAAAATGCAGCAAGGTGCGCAAAATATTTCGCGAGGCCTGGAACGACTCCCGCGGACAGGAGTCGTCTCTGCAGCCGGCTATTCCCCCCTGCCCCATAAGCCGGCGACGTAGGGCGCGACTGTGGTGATGCCAGTCGCGCCTTACTTTTGTCTGGGGTTCACTTGGGTCAAGTTATTTGGGCCCGACTCATTTCGCCTTGCCCGCGAGCCAGTCCCGCCCCTCGCCATAGAGCTTCTCGACCTCGGGCCCGGTCAGGCCCGGCATGTCGCGCTTGACCTTGTAGCCGATCAGCTCCTGCATGTAGGCGAGGTTGCGATAGCCTTCGGGCAGCGCGGCGAGCGCCGTCTGGTCGAGACGAAGGGATGCTGCGGGGTCGACCGGGTCGATGCGGTCCTTTTCATAAATCGGCTGGCGGCGCACGATCCCCCATTTCCCAACTCCTGATGGGTCCTGCCGCTTCTCCAGGAAATCGTAGAACCGCCCGGTGCAGACGACGTCGCACAGCACGTCATGCACAAGAGCGCGCTGCGAAATCGTCATCTTGGTCTGGGCGATGGCCCGCTCGCCGGCAAGGTCGATGCTGGTGCCGCCGAGGAAATGCAGGATGCGCACACCCTTGGCGAACCCCTCCTGGCTGACGCGCATGAAATCCCGCGCCGGTCCCTGAAACCAGGTGGCGGACATCCAGCCCTCCTCGTGCCAGACCGTGGCAAACCGCTCCCAGTCCCCGGCATCGCGCCAGACCGCCCAGTTCTCGACGAGATCGCGGATGGCGAGACGATCGAGCAGTTGCTGGTCCATGGCATGTCTCCGACGAGGATCATGCAAGTGGTATGAGCGGCGCAGCCGATGCGCGTCAAGCGCTGCAGACGGCACGAAAAAGTCCGGCGTGCCTTGCGGCACGCCGGACTAAATCATTCCACGAACGGCGCTTGCCTTACGCCGCCGGCGCCTTCGGCGTGCGGTTGCGCGAGTTGCGCTGGAAGAACAGCGCCTGGCTCGCCACCGCCGACACCATCGCGGGCTGGAACGGTTTCGAGATCAGGAACGCCGGCTCGGGGCGCTCGCCGGTGAGGAAGCGCTCCGGGTAGGCAGTGATAAACACCACCGGCACCTCGAACGTGCGCAGCAGCTCGTTGACGGCGTCCAGGCCCGAGGAGCCGTCGGCGAGCTGGATGTCGGCGAGGATCAGGCCGGGCCGCTTGTTCTTGGCCAGTGCGACCGCATCGGCATGGGTTCGCGCGACGCCGACGACGTTGTGGCCGAGATTCTTCACCAGGCTCTCGAGGTCCATGGCGATGAAGGTCTCGTCCTCGATGATCAGCACGTCGGTCGCGATCTCGGCCGCCATCTCACGGCCCGCAGCGTCTGCAAGCCGCCGGGTCTCGGCGACGTCGGTGCCGAGGATGTAGCCGACTTCTTCCTCCGAGAATCCCTCCAGCGAGAGCAGCAGGAAGGCCTGCCGCGGCAGCGGCGTGATGTTCGACAGCCGCCGCTCCGGCGGCATTGGCAGGGTCGTCACCTCCGAATCGTCGTTGACGGAGACCGAATTCCAGATCTGGGTGAATAGGCGGAACAGCCCGGCGCGCGGCCCATGGCTCTCGTCGAGTACCGACGGGTCCCCCAGCATGGCTTCCAACATGGCGGCGACATAGGCGTCACCGGAGGCCTGGCTGCCCGTCAGGGCGCGCGCATACCGGCGCAACAACGGCAAGTGTTCAGCAACGAGCTGTGAACGGGACATCCCCACTCCATTCATCTTCGGGCCATCCTGGCAACGCGGGGGGCCCGGTTCCCCTGCTGGGCTGTTTACGCCTCAGCCCAACAAAAGTTCCGCTGGAGGCGGAACTTTTTCTCGAACCTGGAATTGAGCCTATCCAGGGAACGGCTCCCGGTTGAGAAAACTTCTCGATTTTACAGTCACTTAACTCGGGGAAACGTGGAACAGGTCATGAAAGATCTCAAGTCACAAGCAACCAGAAGCACGACCCCCGGCAAGGGAGGGCTCACTCCGGAGATTCAATCCCGGATCGGGCATCAGCTGCGCGCCATGTATGATGACGTGGTGCGGCAGGGGGTTCCGGATCGGTTCGCGGAACTGATCAAGAAGCTTGATGCCCAGGGAGCGGCACCCCAAGTGGAAAATGACGGGGGATCTAACGACAACAACAATGGGAGGGATTAATGCCTCTCACGGACTCCCTGCGTAACGACATCCTGGCGGCCGTACCCAGTCTGCGTGCGTTCGCCATTTCGCTCAGCGGCAATGCGGACCGCGCCGATGATCTGGTGCAGGAGACGCTGCTCCGCGCGCTTGCCAACATCGACTCGTTCCAGCCCGGCTCCAACCTGCCGGCGTGGCTGTTCACGATCCTGCGCAACCTGTTCCGCTCGGACTATCGCAAGCGGCGGCGCGAGGTCGAGGACGCCGAAGGCAACTACGCCAAGACGCTCAAGACACAGCCGTCGCAGAACGCGCATCTCGAGTTCGAGGAGTTTCGCACGGCGCTCGAGAAGCTTCCGCAGGACCAGCGTGAAGCGTTGATCCTGGTCGGCGCCTCCGGCTTCTCCTACGAGGACGCGGCTTCGATCTGCGGCTGCGCCGTCGGCACGATCAAGAGCCGCGTGAACCGTGCGCGCTCGAAGCTCGCCGCGCTGCTCTATGTGGACGGCGCCGAGGATTTTGGCCCGGACGAGACCGTACGGGCCGTGATCGGCGGCAGCGGCGGCTGACGGCCGGCGTCAATCGGGCTCAAATGAAGATGAAGGCGGCCGTTTCCGCGGCCGCCTTCATGTGTTTGCAAGACGGATGACGCTTCCGATCACTCGTCCACGAAGGTCACGGTCTCGGCCACGCTCGCCCGCGAGGTGCGGTAGCTGTTGACCTTGTGCGCGTGGTCGGCATAGCCGAACGAGATGCCGCAGACGACGCGGCGGTCGTCGAGCAGATCGAAGTGGCGCCGGATCAGGCCGGAATGCCGCGCCAGCGCGGCCTGCGGAATCGTGCCGAGCCCGAGCGCCTGCGCGGCCAGCATGAAATTGGAGACATAGGCGCCGCAATCGATCGCGCCGTAGATGCCGAGCGGCTCGTTGGTGTGGATGATGGCGACATGCGGCGCGCCGAAGAAATTGTAGTTCTCCAGCGCCTGCTTGGCGTAGGCGTTTTTGTCGCCACGGGCGATGCCGAGCGTGTTGTAGAGCTGGAAACCGCTTTCGCGGCGGCGGTCGAGATAGACGCCGACATACTCGCGCGGCGGCGTGAAATCATAGTCGTCGCCGAGGCCGCCTGAGGCTTCCTGGTAGATCGCCTTGCGGAAGCGCTCCTTGGCTTCGCCGCTGGCGATGATGACCTGCCAAGGCTGGCTGTTGCACCAGGACGCAGTGCGCTGTGCCGTCGTCAGCACATGCTCGATGGTCGCGCGATCGACCGGCTTGGGGAGGAAGGCGCGGACGGAATAGCGCTCGTTGAGCAGCTCTTCGAGCACGCCGATGCGGTTTTGGGTCTGGCTCACTTTTGCGTCCATGGATCTGCTCGCTATTGGCCTCGCAGGGTGCGTTAGCCCGAAGGCGTAACCACCCCGCAAAATGGCAATCACCGCCCCTTGGTCGGGATCTTGTTGTACGGCACGTCCTTGTCGACGCGGATGTCGCCGGGCAGGCCCAGCACGCGCTCGGCGATGATGTTGCGCAGGATCTCGTCGGTGCCGCCGGCGATGCGCATCGAGGGCGAGGACAGCAGCATCTGCTGGAACTGGCCCTGCACGGTCTCCTCGTCGTTGCCGGTGAGCACGCCGGCCGCGCCCTGCAGGTCCATGGCGTAGGTCGCGATGTCCTGCAGCATCATGCCCGAGACCAGCTTGCCGATCGAGTTCTCCGGACCCGGCCGCTCGCCCTTCGACAGTGCCGAGATGGTGCGGTAGCTGGTGAATTTCAGTCCGTTCGACTTCGCCGCCCAGCTCGCCAGCCTCGAGCGCACGGCGGGATCGTCGATGGCGAGCCCGTCCTCCAGCATCAGCGTTGAGCAGAACTCGAACATTTCAGGGACGCCGGTGGCGAGCCGCGCGCCGATCGACATGCGCTCGTTCATCAAGGTGGTCAGCGAGACGCTCCAGCCCTCGCCGACGGCCCCCAGCCGCTGGCTGTCGGGAATGACCACGTCAGTAAAATAGACCTCGTTGAACTCCTGCATGCCGTTGGCCTGCTTGATAGGCCGCACCTCGACGCCCGGGCTCTTCATGTCCAGGAAGAACATGGTGAGGCCCTTGTGCTTGGGCACGTTCGGATCCGTGCGCGCGATCAAAAGACCATAGTCGGAATAATGCGCGCCAGAGGTCCAGATCTTCTGGCCGTTGACGACCCAATTGTCGCCCTTCTTCTCGGCACGGGTGCGCAAGCCGGCAACGTCCGAACCGGCGGACGGTTCGGAGAACAGCTGGCACCAGATCTCCTCGCCCGAGGCGAGTTTCGGCAGATACCTGCGCTTCGCATCCTCGCTGCCGAAGGCCATCACGGTCGGACCGCACATGCCCTCGCCGATCTGGAACGGCTGCGTCAGCTTGCCATAGACGCCCTCCTCCTGCTGCCAGATCACCTTCTCGATCGGCGACGCGCCGCGCCCGCCATATTCCTTCGGCCAGTGCAGGCACGCCCAGCCGGCATCAGCCTTCTTCTTCTGCCAGGCCTTGCCGACATCGACGATGTCGTGGCTGGCAAGGCGGATGCGGCCGAGCGAGGATTTTGACAGCTCGGCATGCAGCTCCCTAGGCGCATTGGCGTCGATCCATTTGCGCGCAGTCTCGCGGAATGCGGCTTCCTGCGGGGTGTCGTCGAAATTCATCTTCGAACTCTCCTTTCTCGTGCCCCGGACGCTGCGCAGCGCGAAGCGGTGCGCTGCAGAGCCGGGGCCCATTTTGGCTTTCTGGGTCCCGGCTCTGCAGAGCGGTACTTCGTACCGCTCTGCAGAGCCGGGACACGGCTAGCCTCTTCCCTTCGTCGGGATCTTGTTGAACGGCACGTCCTTGTCGACACGGATATCGCCGGGCAGACCCAGCACCCGCTCGGCGATGATGTTGCGCATGATCTCGTCGGTGCCGCCTTCGACGCGGGTGCCAGGCGCGCGCAGCAGCATCGCCTGGAAACGGCCGGCCAGCTCGCCATCCTCACCGCTGACCACGCCGCCCGCGCCCTGCAGATCCAACGCGTAGGTCGCGACGTCCTGGATCATCGATCCCGCCACCAGCTTGCCGATGGAGTTTTCCGGCCCCGGCCGCTCGCCCTTCGACAGCGCCGAGATCGCGCGCATGCTGGTGTATTTCAGCCCGCTCGCCTTCACTGCCCAGTTCGCCAGCTTGGAGCGCACCGCGCGATCCTCGATCGCCGGGCCGTCGTCGAGCATCAGGCTGGAGCAGTACTCGAACAATTCAGGGAAACCGGTCGAGACGGCCGCGCCGATCGCGCTGCGCTCGTTCATCAGCGTGGTCAGCGAGACGTTCCAGCCGTCACCGACCTCGCCAAGGCGCTGATGGTCGGGAATGCGGACGTTGGTGAAATACACCTCGTTGAAGTCGGACGCCCCGCTCGCCTGCTTGATCGGCCGCACCTCGACGCCGGGGCTCTTCATGTCCAGGAAGAACATGGTGAGGCCCTTGTGCTTGGGCACGGTCGGATCCGTGCGCGTCAAGAGGATGCCGTAATCGGAATAATGCGCGCCCGAGGTCCAGATCTTCTGGCCGTTGATCACCCAGTCATTGCCGTCCTTCTCGGCGCGCGTTCGCAGCCCCGCGACGTCCGAGCCGCCGGCCGGCTCGGAGAACAGCTGGCACCAGACTTTTTCGCCTGAGGCGAGCGGCGGCAGGTAGGTGCGCTTGTGCTCCTCGCGCGCGAACGCCATCATGGTCGGCCCGCACATGCCGTGACCGATGATGAACATGCGGGAGAGCTGGCCGAACGGCCCCTCTTCCTGCGACCAGATCACACGCTCGATCGGCGACGATCCGCGGCCGCCATACTCCTTCGGCCAGTGCAGACAGGCCCAGCCGGCATCGGCCTTCTTCTTCTGCCACGCCTTTGCGACTTCCAGGATATTGGCGTTCTTGAGCACGGTGCGGCCAAGCGAGGATTTGCGCAGCTCCTCCTCGTATTGCTTCGGAGCGTTGGCGCCGATCCAGGCCCGCGCGGTGGCGCGGAATTCGGCTTCCTGCGGAGTGTCGTCGAAGTTCATCTGTTTTCTCTCGGTTCATTCCCCGGACGCTGCGCAGCACGAAGTGATGCGCTGCAGATCCGGGGTCCATTGCGCCCCTGGGTCCCGGCTCTGCGAAGCGGCACTACGCGCCGCATCGCGTCCGGGACACGCACATCGGCTTAAGCCGCGTTCTTCTTGCGCATGCGGTCGATCAACTGGTCTTCCCAATAGCTGAGACTGCCGAGCCCCAGCGCCATCGCGTTGGCGCGGCGGTAGTACATGTGGCAGTCGAACTCCCAGGTGAAGCCCATGCCGCCGTGAACCTGGATATTGTTCTTGGCGCAATGCTGGAACGCCTGCGTCGCGCTGATGCGGGCGGCAGCCGCTGCTTCCGGCAACTCGGCCGCGTTGGTCGAGAGCGCCCAGGCGCCGTAATAGCTGTTGGAGCGCGCCAGCGTCGCCGAGACATACATGTCGGCGAGCATGTGTTTGACGGCCTGGAACGAACCGATCTGGCGGCCGAAGGCGATGCGGTCGAGCGCGTAGTCGCGGCCCATCTCCAGCGCGCGGTCGGAACCGCCCACCTGCTCGAATGCGCAGAGCACCGCGGCGCGATCGAGCACTTGGGTCAAAATACCCCAGCCCTCACCCGCGGCGCCGAGCGGCTCGGCTTTGGCGTCCCTGAACGTGATCTCGGCCTGCCCGCGGGTCGGATCGAGATTGGTGAGGCTCTTGACCTCGACACCCCCGGCCTTGAGGTCGACCAGGAACAGCGAGATGTCATTGTCGCGCCCACTCGATCCCGTGCGCGCGGCAACCACCGCGAAATCGGCGATGGCGCCGTCGGCAACGGGCTTCTTGACGCCGTTGAGCACGCCGTTCGCAGCGGTGAGCTTGACGTTCCTCGGCGACGGATTGCCCTTGCCCTCGAACAGTGCCAGCGTGCCGATGGCTTCGCCCGAGGCAATCGCCGGCAGCCATTTCTTCTTCTGCGCGTCGCTGCCGGCGATCAGCAGCGCTTCGGCGGCAAGGTACACGGTCGAGGAGAACGGCACCGGCGCATTGGCCCGGCCCATCTCCTCCGCGATCACGCAAAGCTCGAGATGGCCGGCGCCCGCGCCGCCGAACTCTTCGGGAATGGCAACGCCGAGAAAGCCCATCTCGGCGAGGCCCTTCCACAGCTCCTTGTCGTAAGGCGCCTTGCCGTCGAGCACGACACGCACCGCCTTGGGTGGGCATTTCTCAGCGAGGAACTTGCGCGCCTGGTCGCGGAGCTGTTTCTGGTCGTCGGAGAAGTCGAAGTTCATGGCGGGCTACCTTTTATTGTTTGTCGCTTGTATTGATGCCGTCATTCCGGGGCGCCGCGTAGCGCGCGCCCCGGAATGACGAGGTGAGAGAATTGCGCAACTCATCTCAGCACGATCACATCCTGATCCGGCTTGTCCGCATAAAGCCGCTCCACCAATTCGGCGCGCCGTTCCAGACCGGCGCGCTGGTTGATGTAGCCCTTGTCGGTGAGCTCGTTGCCGTCGATCGAGGGCGGCTCGGCCATCAGCATCGCGCGCGCGATGATCCGGCTGCTGGCGCCTTCGCACTCACGGTTGTGCGTCTCCAGCCCGCGCCTGAGACAGGCGATCACCTCGGGATGCCTCACCGCGTCCGCGAAGCTGAGATCGGGATTGCCGACGAACTGGCGGCAGGCATGCAGGTTCGGCCACGCCAGGAGGCCGATGAAGGCGCGGTCCTGTCCCGCTACCAGCGCGTCATGCACGACGGGCGTTGCCGCCGCAATCGCATCGGTTCGGAGCGAGCCGACATGCACGAAGGTGCCGGTGGTGAGCTTGAAGTCTTCCACGACACGGCCGGCGAAGATGATGCCCTTCACCGGATCGGAATCGTCGACGAAAATGCCGGCATCACCGATGCAGTAGAACCCTTCCTCGTCGAACATCTTCTTCGTCAGCTCCGGCTGGCCGAAATAGCCGGGCGTGACGTTGACTCCGCGCAGCCGCAGCTCGTATTTCGAGCCGCACGGCACCATCTTCAATTCGACGCCAGGGAACGGCAGGCCGATCAGGCCGACGCGCTCGGTGTCCCAATAAGTGCCGGTCGAGGTCGGCGCGGTCTCTGTCGAGCCCCAGCCGGTATAGAACACGATGCGCTCGCCGGTGGTCTTCACGGCGAGGGCCTGCATGCGGTCATAGAGATCGTCCGGCAGCCGCGCGCCGCCATAGGCCATGATCGAGAGATTTTTGAAGAAGGAGCGACAGAGCGCGTCGTCCTTCTCCATGGCCGCCGCGAGCGCGGCATAGCCGGCCGGCACGTTGGCGTAATAGGTGGGTGAGATCTCGCGCAGATTCCGCAGCGTCTCCTCGAACTGGCCAGGCATCGGCCGGCCGTCGTCGATATAGAGCGTGCCGCCATCGACCAGGATCGGGTGGAACGCCGCATTGCCGCCCATCGTGTGGTTCCACGGCATCCAGTCCAGCATGGTCGTAACAGGACCATTGGGATCCCTTGGGCGAACCTGCATCATCATCGCCGCATTGGCGCACATCATGCCTTGCGTGTTGATGACAGCCTTGGGCATGCCGGTCGAGCCTGACGTAAACAGCAGCTTGCCGACGGTGTCCGGCGTGATCTTCGCGATCGACGCCTCGACATCCTTCGTCACCGGCGTTGCCGCAAGCTCGGCGAAGCTGACGCTTGTGATGCCGTCGCAGGGCCGGGCGACGTGCACCACGGTGACGCCGGCGAGATCGAGCGCCTTCAGCGCCTTCTCGAAGGTCGGGCCGTCCTGCACCATCAATACGGCCGGCTTGATCAGGTCGAACAAATATTTCAGCTTGACGTGATCGTGGCTCATCAGCGAGTAGGCCGGCGACACCGGCGCTGCCGGGGCGCGCGCCTGCATCGCCGCCTGCGTCATCAGTGCGTGCTCGATCGAATTGCCGGAGAGGATCGCAACGGGGCGGCCCTCGAGCCCGAGATTGAGCAGACCTTGCGTCAGCGCATCCACGGTACGCTTGGCTTCGGCATAGGAGACCTTGCGCCATTCGCGATTGGGACCGCCGCGCTGCGCCAGCCAGATGCGCTCGGGGGCTTGCTTCGCCCACTTCGCCAGCGATGCCGGAATGTGTTTCTCGTAAGGCTGCAGCGGAATGCGCGACTTCAGCACCACCGTGCCGTCGTTGCGGCGCTCGACGTCGATGTCGCGCGCAAGCCATTCGATCTTGCGAAAGGCGGGCTTCGTCATCACGGCCGCCGCGCTTCCACTCATTTTGCGTCTCCCGGAATTATCGTCCTTTGCGGATCGTTCTGGTTCAGCGCTTGATATAGACAGGCTTTCGCTTCTCAAGGAAGGCCCTGATGCCTTCCGAAAATTCCTCGGAACGGCTGCACAGCACCTGGTTGCGATCCTCCATCGCGATCACGGCTTCCAGCGACCCGGCATCGACACTCATGTTGAGGCACTCCTTGGAGAGACGCAGGCCCACGGGCGAAGCCGTCATCATCGCCTCGACATAGGGCTCGGCCGCATCATTGAGCTTGTCCTCGTCCACGACTTCGGAAACGAGGCCGACCGCGAGCGCGCGCTCGGCGCCGATGAACCGTCCGGTGAGGATCAGTTCCGAGGCGACGGACACGCCGACCAGCCGCGGCAGGAAATAGCTGGTGCCGATGTCGCAGCCGCCGAGGCCGAGCTTGATGAAGGCGCAGTTCATCCGCGCCGATTTCGAGGCAATGCGGATGTCGGAGGCTAGCGCCAGCGCAAAGCCGCCGCCGGCCGCCGCGCCCTGCACCAGCGCCAGGATCGGCTGCGGGCAGCGCCGCATCAGCATCACGATGTCGGCAATGCGCCGCTGCGAGTCCAGCGACTCCGTGACACCGGGCGGCTCCTGCTGCCCGGCCCGGCGCGCCATCGCGGCCTTGAGATCCAGGCCGGCGCAGAAATTCTTGCCGGCGCCTCTGAGCACCACGACGCGCGTGTCGCGATTGCGCTGCAGGCCCAGGAAATAAACGTTGAGCGCGTCGATCAGCGCCGGATCGAGCGCGTTGAGGTGTTCGGGACGATTGAGCGTTACCCGGTCAACGCCATCGTCATGCTCGATCAGCAGCGGTTGGGACATGCATGCCTCTCATATCCGCGCGGAAGATGGCTGTTACTGCGCCCTCTCCCCTTGTGAAAGAGGGCACGTATCTCGTTGCAACATGCTCGCTTGGGAGAGGGGTCTGTCTCCACAGATGAGACTTCGGAGAGAACCCCTCATCCGGCGCTTCGCGCCACCTTCTCCCACAAGGGGAGAAGGAAAAAGCTACCTTGGCGCCATCCGGATCGCACCGTCGAGACGGATGGTTTCGCCGTTGAGCATCGCGTTCTCGACGATGTGCACGGCGAGCGCGCCGTATTCCTTGGCATCGCCGAGGCGCGAGGGATGCGGCACCTGGGCGCCCAGGCTCTTGCGGGCCTCCTCGTTCAAGCCCATCAGCAGCGGCGTGAAGAACAGGCCGGGCGCGATGGTATTGACGCGGATCTTCTGGCTCGCGAGGTCGCGCGCGGCCGGCAGCGTGAGGCCGACGACGCCGCCCTTCGAGGCCGAATAGGCGATCTGGCCGATCTGGCCTTCGTAAGCCGCGACCGACGCCGTGTTGATGATGACACCGCGCTCTTCGCCGACGGGCTCGATCGTGACGAGGCGCTCGGCGAACAGGCGCAGGCAGTTGAAGGTGCCGATCAGATTGACGTTGATGATGCGCGCGAACTTCTCCAGCGGATAGACGCCGTCGCGGCCGACGATGCGCTGCGAGCCGCCGATGCCGGCGCAGTTCATCAGCACGCGCGCGACACCATGAGCGGCTTCTGCTTTCGCGATTGCCGCCTTGATCTGCTCCTCGCTGGTGACGTCGGCATGCAGCGCGACGCCCTTCACCTCGGCGGCGACCTTCTCGGCGTTCTCCTTGTTCTGATCGATCACGCCGATCTTGGCGCCTTTGGCCGCCATGGCGCGAGCGGTGGCTTCACCGAGGCCCGAACCACCGCCGGTGATGAGAACGGCTACATCTTTCAATTCCATGACAGGCACCTTTCCTTGGGCGTTTCTTCTCTAGACTTGAGAGTGATGGCCGGATTATCCGGCCGCGGCAGCTTCCCCGGCTTGCGTGAGGATGCCGCCGCAGATCAGCGTTTCCATGTGCTTGATATATTGCCGGCAGACGTCGTCGGTAACAGGGCCGACGCCGGTCGCGCGGGACATCGCGTGCCGTCCGAAGAACAAATGATCGCAGGCGCCTATCAGGCTGGTGTAGAACAGCACCGGATCGGTCTGGCGGAATTCGCCGCGGCTCACGCCTTCCGCGAGCAGCCGGCGGTGGAAATCCAAGAGCGGGGCGACGAAGAATTTCGAGACTTCATCGGCTGAGCTCCCGCTGGTCTCGTGCAGGAGATAGTGGATCAGCCGGTTCATATAGGGGAAGCGGTGATAAGCGCGGATGATGCCGGCGATGTGCAGCTTCAGCTTCGCCGTCGAATTGATCGGCTGCGCCAGCAAATATTCGAGATTGGACATTTCGGTCGCCGCATCGCGCGCGAGCAGCGCCAGCAGGAGGCCGTCCTTGTTGCCGAAATGATATTTGACCAATGCGGCGTTGGCGCCCGACTTCTGCGCGATGTCTGACAGCGAGATCTCGATCGAGGAGCGCTCGATCATCAGGTCGCTCGCGGCCACGAGCAATTTCTCCGCCGTGGAATTCTTCCCGCTGGGGAGCCTGTTCGGTACGCTGGTCGCCACGGAAGATCCCTGTTTGCCGCTCGAAGCGGGGCGCAGATAAGCCCAAGCAGCGCCTCATCACAAGAGTTAATTGATCGATTGACTAAACGATCTCCCGTCCCTTAAATCCGTCCCCGACAACCAACCCAAGCAAGAATTCAGGGAGAAACCGACATGGCCGAGGCTTACATCGTCGCCGCCGCGCGTACCGCCGGCGGGCGCAAGGGGGGCCGCCTCGCCGGCTGGCATCCGGCTGACCTCGCCGCGAAGGTGCTGGACGAGTTGGTCGATCGCACCAAGGTCGATCCCGCCCAGGTCGAGGACGTGATCATGGGCTGCGTGATGCAGGTCGGCGAGCAGTCCAACAACGTTGCGCGCAACGCGATCATGGCCTCGAAGCTGCCGGAGAGCGTGCCCGGCACCTCGATCGACCGCCAATGCGGCTCCTCGCAGCAGGCGCTGCACTTCGCAGCCCAAGCGGTGATGTCCGGCACGATGGATGTCGTGATCGCCGCCGGCGTGGAATCGATGACGCGCGTGCCGATGGGCCTGTCCTCGCAGCTTCCGGCCAAGAACGGCTTCGGCAATTACAAGAGCCCGGGCATCGAAGCGAAGTATCCCAACATCGTGTTCAGCCAATTCACCGGCGCCGAGATGATGGCGGAGCGATACGGCCTCTCCAAGGATGAGCTCGACCAATATTCCTTTAACAGCCATCAGCGCGCGATCGCGGCGACGCAGGCCGGCCACTTCAAGAAGGAGATCGTGCCGCTCGAAATCACCCGCGCCGACGGCTCCAAGGACACCCACCACATCGACGAAGGCATCCGCTTCGACGTCACGCTCGACGGCATCAAGGGTGTCAAGCTGATCGCAGAGAACGGCAAGCTCAGCGCCGCCAGTGCCAGTCAGATCTGCGACGGCGCTTCCGGCGTCATGGTGGTGAATGAAAAGGGCCTGAAGCAGCTCGGCGTCAAGCCGCTGGCGCGCATCCATCACATGACCATGATGGGCGGCGATCCCGTGATCATGCTGGACGCGCCGCTGCATGCGACCAAGCGCGCACTGGAGAAGGCCGGCATGAAGATCGTCGACATCGACCTGTTCGAGGTCAACGAGGCCTTCGCCTCGGTGCCGACCGCCTGGCTGAAGACCACGGGCGCCGATCCCGAGCGTCTCAACGTCAACGGCGGCGCCATCGCGCTCGGCCATCCGCTCGGCGGCTCCGGCACCAAGCTGATGACGACGCTGGTCCACGCCCTGCACCAACGCGGCAAGCGCTACGGCCTGCAGACCATGTGCGAAGGCGGCGGCATGGCCAACGTGACGATCGTGGAGCGGCTGTAAGCCGCGGTCGCATCGACGATGTCGTCCCGGACAAGCGCGCCTCGAGCGCGCGCCGATCCGGGACCCATAGCCACAGGAAGCTGTGGTGATGCTGCGCCGGAGCTCCATCTCGTTTCAACAACCACGCCCTGTGGTTATGGGTCCCCGCGTTCGCGGGGACGACACCTTCCTTGTTGCGAGACCTTCGTCATGACTCACCCCTCCGTCCACGCCCGCACCACGCCGAATAAGATCGCCTATCAGATGGCCGGCACCGGCAAGGCGATCACCTATCGCGAGCTCGACGAGCTCTCGAACCAGGGCGCGCACCTGTTCCGTTCGCTGGGCCTCAAGGCCGGCGACCACATCGCGCTGTTGATGGAGAACCGGCTTGCCTTCATGGAGCTGTGCTGGGCCGCGCAGCGCAGCGGGCTCTATTATACCGCGATCAGCCGCTACCTGAAGCAGGACGAGATCGACTACATCATCGCCGATTGCGGCGCCAAGGTCGTGATCACCACACCGAAATGCGCCGACCAGATCAAGGGCCTGATCAAGGGCGCCGCCGGCGAGCCGATCTTCTACATGATGGACGAGCCTCTGCCGGGCTTCCGCTCCTATGACAAGGAAGCAGCAAGCCAGCCGGTCACGCCGATTGCCGATGAGATCGCCGGCTACGACATGCTGTATTCGTCGGGTACCACCGGCCGGCCCAAGGGCGTCAAGAAGGCCTTCGAGGGCAAGACGATCGACGAGCCGAATCCGCTGCTGCGCGTGCTCTGCGCCGACATGTGCGGCATGAACGCGGAGAGCACCTATCTGTCACCGGCGCCGCTCTATCACGCAGCTCCCCTGCGCTTCAACATGATGGCAATCGTGCTCGGCGGCACCTCCATCATCATGGAGCACTTCGACGCCGAAGAGTTCCTGAAGCTGGTCGAGAAGTACAAGGTCACGCAATCACAGCTGGTGCCGACCATGTTCGTGCGGATGCTGAAGCTGCCGAACGACGTTCGCACCAAATACGACGTCTCCACGCTCAAGGGCGCCATTCACGCCGCAGCTCCGTGTCCGGTCGACGTCAAGGCAAAGATGATCGAATGGTGGGGGCCGATCCTGATCGAGTATTACGCGGGCTCGGAGGGCAATGGCGTCACGGTCTGCAGCTCCAAGGAATGGCTGGCGCATCGCGGCAGCGTCGGCCGCGCCGTGGTCGGCAAGATCAAGATCCTCGATGAGAATGACGAGGAGCAACCGACGGGCGAGATCGGCACGGTCTACTTCGCCGACGCACCGGCGTTCACCTATCACAACGACCCCGAGAAGACGAAGAAGGCCTACAACGCAAAGGGCTGGTCGACGCTCGGCGATGTCGGCTACCTCGACAAGGATGGCTTCCTCTATCTCACCGACCGCAAGTCCTACATGATCATCTCCGGCGGAGTGAACATCTACCCGCAGGAGACCGAGGACGTGCTGATCACCCACCCCGACGTCGCCGACGTCGCGGTGTTTGGCGTCCCGAACGAGGAAATGGGCGAAGAGGTCAAGGCGGTGGTGCAGCCGCACGACATGAGCCGCGCCGGCAAGGCGCTGGAGGCCGACCTGATCGCCTATTGCAAGGGCCGCCTCTCCGCCATCAAGTGCCCGCGTTCGATCGATTTCGAGCCCGAGTTGCCGCGCACGCCGACCGGCAAGCTGGTCAAGCGGCATCTGCGCGACAAATATTGGCCGAAGACGACGGCGAAGATCTAGGTGAGGATTCGTGTCCCGGACGCGGTGCAGCGCGGAGCAGTGCACCGCAGAGCCGGGACCCATCTCGCCAAGATGCTGGCCCCCGGCTCAGCAGTGCAGCACTTCGTGCCGTACTGCTGAGCCGGGGCACGACACCTTGAACCTCAATCGAACAGACTCGGCGTGTGGTTCACCAGCGCGCCTTCGATCTCGAGCATCTTCAGCTTCGTCACCACGCCGCCATTCGCCGAGAAGCCGCCGGGCTTGTTGCCGGCCGCGAGCACCCGGTGGCAGGGCACCACGATCGGGCATGGGTTGCGGCCGAGCGCCTGGCCGACATCACGCGACAGCTGCACGCCGCCGAGCTGCTTGGCGATGTCGCCATAGGTGATGGTCTTGCCTGGCGGAATGGCGCGGGCGATCTCGTAGACGCCGCGATTGAACTCGGGCACACCGTCGAGATCGAGCTCGATATCGGTGAGGTCGTCCGGCTCGCCCGCGAGCAGCTTGACGATGCGGTCGATCGCCTCTCGCACCTCCGCGGTCGGCTCGGTCTCGACGGCGTCAGCGTGGCGCTGGCTGATGCGGGTGCGGATCTTCTGCTCGCCACCCATGGGCAATTGCGTGCCGTTGATGCCGCGCGGGCCCCAGGCGACGGCGCAGAGGCCGATCCTGGTGTCGAACAGGGCAAAATGCTGGTCGGTCATGGCTTGGTTCCTGAGCTAGCGTCCTTGTCGCATGCCCCCATTGTGTGCTGAGCCACAATCTAGGCTTGGAAATAGTTGCGATCCACCCGGTTTCCGGGAATCTTGCACAGCAGTTCCGCCTGCCTCGCGAGTCCCGAATGCAAAGCCTCCACGTCAACGGTTACGACATGCCCTATCTCGACGCGGGCGAAGACCGAGGCCGGCCGCCGCTGGTCTGCGTGCACGGCTCGCTCAACGACTTCCGCGTCTGGGGTTGCGTGCTCGGGCCGCTGACGCAGCAGCGTCGCGTGATCGCCGTCAGCCTGCGGCATTTCTTTCCGGAACGCTGGGACGGCATGGGCGACACCTATTCGATCGCCCAGCATGTCCAGGACGTCATCACCTTCATCGAGACGCTCGACCTCGGGCCCGTCGACCTGATGGGCCATTCCCGCGGCGGACACATCTGCTTCCGCGTCGCGCAAGCCCGCCCTGATCTGTTGCGCCGGCTCGTCCTGGCGGAGCCCGGCGGCGAGCTCGATGCGAGCCTCGATCCCGATTACGTCGGCGGCCCCTCGCCGCTGCTGGCGCGCTTCACGGCGTCGGCCGAGAAGATCGCCGCCGGTGATGTCGATGGCGGCCTTGCCGTCTTCGTCGACACGCTGGAAGGCGCCGGCACCTGGCCGCGGCTGCCGGCCATGGTGAAGCAGAATTTGCGCGACAATGCTTACACCCTGATCGGCCAGGTCCGCGACAATCGCCCGCCTTTCTCCAGGGCGGATGCGGAATCGATCAAGATGCCGACGCTGTTCATCCTGGGCGCGCGGACCAAGGGCCTCTTGCCAAAGGTGCTGCATGCGCTCGCAGCGCATGTGCCCTATTCCAAGACCGCGATCATCCCGAACGCGACGCATCCGATGTTCGAACAGGCGCCGCAGAAATACTCTGAAATCGTCCTCGATTTTCTGGCGAGCTGATCATGCAGTCATTCCGAGTCAACGACTACGACATGGCCTATCTCGAGGTTGGAAGCGGCCCGCCGCTGGTCTGCGTGCACGGCACACTCGGCGATTTCCGCACCTGGTATTCGGTGCTCGGGCCATTGTCGAAGGCCCATCGGGTGATCTCGGTCAGCCTGCGGCACTTCTTTCCCGAGCATTGGGGCGCCGTCGGCGACGACTACAAGATGGCGCAGCACGTTGCCGATGTGATCGCGTTCATCGAGCAGGTGAGGCCTACACCCGTGGATCTGATGGGCCATTCGCGCGGCGGCCACATCGCCTTCCGCGTGGCGCAGGCACGGCCTGATCTCTTGCGGAAACTGGTGCTGGCCGAGCCGGGCGGCGATCTCGATGCCAGCCTGCCGCTGCCCGAAGGCACGCCCGCACATCCGCCGCTCGCGGCGCGCACCGCGCGCTCGGTCGAAATGATCCGCGCCGGCGACCTCGAAGGCGCACTGCAGAATTTCTATGAGGGCATCGAGGGTGACGGTTCATGGCGCCGCGTGCCGGCCGCCGCCAAGCAGCAGCTGCGCGACAACGCCCTGACCTTCCTCGGCCAGATCAACGAGCAGCGCCGGCCCTACACGCTGAACGATGCGCAGGCGATCCGGACGCCGACGCTGCTGATCGGCGGCGGGGCCACCACCGGCAGCCTGTCGGTGATGTGGCGCGTGCTTGCCGAGCATATCGCGGGAGCTGAGACGGCGGTTATTCCCAACGCCGGCCACTGGATGTTCGAGCAGGACCCGCTGGGGTTCGGCGAGGTCGTGAACGGGTTCTTGGCGGCGTAGCTTGTAAGGGGGTCGGCGCCAGCGGCCGGCCTCTCCCCGCAAGCGGGGAGAGGCGAAGAAAGAAAACCTATACCTTCCACACGCCGACCGGCATCTTGATCGCTGCGTTCAGCCGGTTCCAGACATTGATGGTGGCGATCGAGAGGATCAGCGTTGCGAGCTCGCGTTCGTCGAAATGCTTGTCGGCCTCGCTCCAGACCGCATCCGGCACCGGATCCTCGCGATCGGCAAGACGCGTGACGGCCTCCGCCAGCGCCAGCGCGGCGCGCTCGGCATCGGTGAAATAGGGCGCATCGCGCCAGGCGGACACAGCGAACAGGCGCTCGTCGGTCTCACCCAGCTTGCGGGCGATCCTGGGATGCATGTCGACACAGACGCTGCAACCGTTGATCTGGCTGGCGCGCAGGTGCACCAGTTCCAGAAGCTTTTCCGGCAGGCCCTGCTTGGTGAGATTGCCGAGGGACTGCAAGACATTCATGGCTTCGGGAAGGACCATCACGGGGTGATTCATGCGGGCGTGCATCTTTTTCGTCTCCATCGCTCGAATTTCGAAGGTTCCGGTCACATTGGCCGGATTGGCTTCGTCATGTGCATGACGGATCGCGACGAGGGAATGTGACCGATGACTGAAGAAAATCTTCTCACTGAGCAATTCGAGGCCAGCAGGGACCATCTGCGCGCGGTGGCCTACCGGATGCTCGGCTCCCGCGCCGAGGTCGACGATGCCGTGCAGGAGGCCTGGCTGCGCGTCAGCCGCTACGACATGTCTGATATCGCGAACCTCCGCGGCTGGCTCACCACCGTGGTCGCGCGCATCTGCCTCGACATGCTGCGCGCGCGGAAATCGCGCAAGGAAGAGCCGATGGGCTCGGATGTGCCGGAGCCGGCCGACGAGGGGCCGCTGCGCGAGGCCGAGATGGCTGACTCCGTCGGTGCGGCGCTGCTCGTCGTGCTGGAGACACTGCAGCCTGCGGAGCGGCTCGCCTTCGTGCTGCACGACATGTTCGCCGTGCCCTTCGAGGAGATCGCGCCGATTGTCGGCCGATCGGTCGACGCATCGCGGCAGCTCGCCAGCCGGGCGCGGCGACGCGTGCAGGGCGCGCCGGTGCCCGAAACGGACCAGTCGCGCCAGCGCGCAATCGTCGATGCCTTCCTCAAGGCGTCGCGCGAGGGCAATTTCGAGGGGCTGCTGGCCGCGCTCGATCCCGACGTCGTCTTCCGCGCCGACCAGGCCGCGGTGCGGCTCGGCACGCTGGCCGAGATCCGCGGCGCGAACGCGGTGGCGCAGCTCTACAAGGGCCGTGCCCAGGCTGCACGAACGGCGTTGGTCGATGGCAAGATCGGAGTGGCCGTCATCCTCGGCGGACGGCTGCGCATCGCGCTGCGCGTGATGTTCAGGGACGACCGTATCGTTGGGATCGAGGCGTTGGCCGACCCGGAGCAGGTCGCCGCACTGGACGTGGAGGTGCTCGAGGGGTGAGGCTGGCGCAATTTTGCGAAAACAACCCCATGCACAGTAGACTGACCTAGGAATATCAATGACTTACACGAACAGGCGAGAAGTCATTCGGTCACCCTCCGATACCGCTTGACCGCCCCACCTCACGAAGCGTAGCTTCGAATACGGAATTCCGTATTCCCATTGGCTGTCGGAGCTACCGGCGTGATCCCCCTCGACCCGCTTCCGAACCTGATCGACCAGGTCTATGCGCGCATCCTGGAGGCGATCTCCGACCGCACGCTGGAGCCCGGCCAGCGCATCCGGCAGAACGAGCTCGCCGACAGGCTCGGCGTGTCGCGCCAGCCGGTGTCGCACGCGCTGCATCTGCTGCATCGGCAAGGCCTCGTCGCCGAAAGCGGCAAGCGCGGCTTCGAAGTCACCCAGCTCGATCCCTCACGGATCCGCCAGCTCTACGAGGTGCGCGGGGCAATCGATGCGCTCGCCGCGCGGCTTGCGACGACGCGCGCGGGATACGACGCAACAGGCCGCGCGCGGTTGGAAGCGGCGCTGGCCGCCGGCGGCCGCATCGACCGCGCGACACCACTCGCCGAGCTCATCACGCTCGACGTCGATTTTCACCGCGCGATCTATCAGCTCGCCGGCAATCCCGTGATCGAGGAGACGATCGCGCCGCAATGGCCGCATATGCGCCGCTCGATGGCGACGGTGCTGTCGGAGCTCGACTATCGCGGCAGCGCCTGGGCGGAGCACGCGGAGATCGCCGGGCACATTCTCGCAGGCGATGCGAGCGCGGCCGAGCGCGCGGCGCTGGCGCATGCGCAGACGGCGGGGCGAATGACTGAGGAGAGATTGAGGACGACGGAGGCGGCGGCGTAGTCGCGCCGTCATTCCGGGCCCGTGCTTCGCACGCCCCGGAATGACAACAATAAGCAGAATGACAAAATCAAGGAGGACGACCCATGAAACTGTCGCAAGAGCAATTGGAGTTCTTCCACCGCGAGGGCTGGCTGTTCCTGCCCGAGCTGTTCGCCCAGGAGGAGGTCGATCTGCTCGCGCGCGAGGCGGTCGGCATCTACGACACCAACCGGCCGGAAGTCTGGCGCGAGAAGAGCGGCGCGCCGCGCACCGCGTTTGCCGCGCATCTCTATAACGAGGCGTTCGGCATCCTCGGCGCCCATCCGCGGATGATCGACCCGGTCGAGCAATTGTTCGGCGAGCCTGTCTACATGCACCAGTTCAAGATCAACGCGAAATCGGCCTTCACCGGCGACGTCTGGCAATGGCACCAGGATTACGGCACCTGGAAGCGCGACGACGGCATGCCGGAGCCGCGGGCGATGAACATCGCGATCTTCCTCGACGAGGTGATGCCGATCAACGGACCCCTGATGCTGGTGCCGCGCAGCCAGAACGCCGGCGATCTCGAGGCCTCGCACGACCTCGCCACCACCTCCTATCCGCTATGGACGCTGGACGAAGCAACGGTGACGCGGCTCGTCGCGCAGGGCGGCATCGTCGCGCCGACCGGCAAGCCCGGCGGCATGCTGATGTTCCACGGCAATCTCGTGCATGGCTCGGCAGGCAACATCACGCCCTATCCGCGCAAGATCGTGTACCTGACGCTGAATGCGGTCTCGAACTACATTCGCACCCCGACGCGACCGGACTACATCGCCCATCGCGATTTTGCGCCGATCAAGACGGTGGATGACGATGCGCTGGTGCGGCTTGCCCGTGCGCCGCGGCAGGCGGCGGAGTAGACAGGTCTCGTGCCCCGACGCAGCGCAGCGCTTCTTCAGCGGTGCGCTGCAGGGCCGGGGCCCATACTGTATCGATGATTTTCTCTCCAGGTCCCGGCTCAGCGGAGCGGCACTTCGCGCCGCACCGCGTCCGGGACACGATAGCTCCGCAGGACATCCCCCATGAATCTCTTCCGCCTCCTCCAGGCCCGCGCGTCCGCCGGCAAGCCTGTCCGTGTCGCATTGATCGGTGCGGGCAAATTCGGCTCGATGTTTCTGGCGCAGGTGCCGCATACGCCGGGGCTGGAGGTGCCGATCATCGTCGATCTCGACCGCGACCGCGCGCGCGAGGCGTGCCGCACCGTCGGCTGGAGTGCCGAGCTCATCGCGAAGACGGTCTTCACCGACGACGGCGCGCGGGCCATTGCCGGCGGCGCGATGGACGTGGTGGTGGAAGCGACCGGAAATCCCGCCGTTGGGATCCGCCACGCGCGCGCCGCGATCGCCGCGGGCAAGCACATCGTGATGGTGAATGTCGAAGCCGACGTGCTGGCAGGTCCGCTGCTCGCCGAGGAAGCACGCAAGGCCGGCGTGGTCTATTCGCTCGCCTATGGCGACCAGCCGGCGCTGACGGCCGAGATGGTCGACTGGGCACGCGCGACCGGTTTTCGCGTGGTCGCCGCCGGCAAGGGCACGAAATATCTGCCGGCCTATCACGACGTGACGCCTGACGGCGTCTGGCATCATTACGGCCTGACCGCAGGCGAAGCGCAGTCGGCCGGCATGAATCCGCAGATGTTCAACTCGTTTCTCGACGGCACCAAATCGGCCATCGAGATGGCTGCCATCGCCAATGCCTGCACGCTCGACGTGCCCGCCGACGGGCTGCTGTTTCCGCCCTGCGGCGTCGACGATCTGCCGCATATCATGCGGCCGCGTTCGCGCGGCGGCGTGCTGGACCGGCCCGGCGTGGTCGAGGTCGTCTCCTCGCTCGAGCGCGACGGCCGGCCGGTATTCCGCGACCTGCGCTGGGGCGTCTATGTGGTGCTGGAGGCGCCGAACGATTATGCCGCCGACTGCTTCCGGCAATATGGCCTGAAGACCGATGCCAGCGGACGCTATGCGGCGATGTACAAGCCCTATCATCTGATCGGGCTCGAGCTGAACATCTCGGTGTTGTCGGCGGCACTGCGCGGCGAGCCGACCGGACAGGCGAGCGGCTTCCGCGGCGACGTCGCTGCGGTAGCCAAGCGCAATTTGCGCGCGGGCGAGATGCTGGACGGCGAAGGCGGCTACACGGTGTGGGGCAAGCTGGTACCGGCAGCCGCGAGCCTGAAGGCGGGCGCCCTGCCGATTGGCCTCGCCCACCGCGTGAAGCTGAAGCATGACGTGGCGCACGGCGCGGTGGTGCGCTGGAGCGATGTCGAGTTCGATCCCGGCAACGAGACGGTGAAGACGCGCAAGGCCATGGAGGCCGCGTTCGCGAAGGAGCAGTGAGACCTCCGCCGCGTCATGGCCCGGCCATCCACGCCTCCTTGCGGCGCAAAATACGGGAATGGCCCTGGACAAGCCCGGGCATGACGGCTTTTGCGGAGAGACAGTTGCGCCGCCATCACAACAAGCGTTACGGCAACAATCTCTCTTGCTTCGCTTGCCGAAACCACTTCCTGAACATGTCTTCCGTGTCCATCATCTCGGTGAAGCCAGCGCGGTTGATCTTCACGGTGGAGACGATCGAGGGCGGGCCGGATTCCGTGTGGCCGTAGCGCATGCTGTAGTCGGCGTACTGGAATGAGAGGCCGACGAAGTCAGCGAGACCGGGCGAGACGAGGTTGTGCCTGGCCCGCAGCTCGTCCCAAACGTCGATCCAGTTCGGATACTCCTTTGCAAGTGAGAGCGGCACCGGCTTGCCGGGCTTCATCTCCAGCGCGTCGGCCACGGCGGGCCAGATGTTTTCCCAGGTAAAGACATCGCCATTGGTGACGTTGAAGGCCTCGTTCCGCGCCGTCCCCGCTTCGCCCGACCAGGCGATCGCGCGGGCGAGGAGATCGACATCGACGGCCTGCCCCACACGCGGGGCGCCGCCGGGAAAATCCAGCGGCCGGCCCTGCTCGCGCAGCATCGCGGCGTAGACGCCGAGAGGCGGGATCAGATCCATCGCGCCGCCCATGGCGAGACCGACGATCAGGACGGGGCGCAAAATGCTCCAGTGCCAGGCCTTTCCCTTCTGGAGCTCGCGCAGGAAGTCTTCCTGGGCCCAATAGAAATTGGGCTGCTCATACATTTCGGAGCGGCCCTCGCGCGCCGGCACGGTCAGGGGGCGGACATGGACGCCGTATGCCTTGGTCCCCTGCAACAGGGCGACATGTTTGAGCCCGGGCGCCGCCGGCTCAAGCTCGCCCATCAGGTTGCGCAGCATCTGGTCGTTGATCTTGATCTGTTGCTCATCGCGCCAGCCATCGACGAGCTGCGGCGCTTCGTAGAGCGCGGCGTAGACCAGATGGGTGGCGCCCGCGAACTCGGCCGCCGCGCGGCGGCAATCCGCGGCACTGGTGAGGTCAATCGGGACGTGGCGGGCGCCATAGAGGTTGCGCGGTCTTCGCCGCGACAGCGCCACGATCTCGCAAGGCTCCGACGCGCCGAAGTGCCGCAAGGCGGCGTTGCCAACGAGACCGGTCGCACCGGCGACCACCACCTTCTTGCCCGTCATTGCGCGCTTCCTCTTTGATAATTGCGTCATGGTCTAGCAGGCTGCTGACGGTTCCGACTTGTGTCTGGCACGCTTCGCAGTCGCGAGATGCAGATCGCTTGATTATCGGGCAACGAACGGTCATCCTTGCTGACGGAACCGCAACGCTCGGATTCCAGCAACAAGAGCCCCTCAGGGCCATTCGGGAACGCCTAGACCATTTCAACAAAAGAACGTCGATCCTCGACGAAACGACATCAAGATCGCTTCTGCTCGACGCATCGACGCAATGGAAGGGATACGCATGAAACGTCGTGATTTTCTCAAGGTGACGGGCGCCAGCCTGGCCGCCAGCACCGCCGTCGCCGCGCCCGCGATCGCGCAAAGCTCCCCCGAGATCAAGTGGCGCTATGCCACGAGCTGGCCGAAGTCGCTCGATACGCTCTACGGCGGCTGTGAATATTTCTGCAAGCAAGTAGCCGCCATCACCGACAACAAGTTTCAGATTCAGCCGTTTGCAGCCGGCGAGATCGTCCCCGGCCTGCAGGTCCTGGATGCCGTATCAAACGGCACCGTCGAGATCGGCAACACCGCGCTTTATTACTATTGGGGCAAGAACCCCGCCTTCACCTTCGCCACCGCGCTGCCGTTCGGCTTGAACACGCGCCAGCAGATCTCCTGGCTGCTCTGGGGCGGCGGGCAAGAACTCGTCAACGACCTCCTCAAGGAATACAACGTCTACGGCATTCCGACCGGCTCGACCGGCGCCCAGATGGGCGGCTGGTTCAGAAAGGAGATCAAATCGATCGACGATCTCAAGGGCCTGAAGATGCGTATCGGCGGCTTTGCCGGCACCATTCTCGCCAAGCTCGGGTGCGTGCCGCAGCAGCTCGCCGGCGGCGACATCTACCCGGCGCTCGAGAAGGGCACGATCGACGCGGCCGAATGGGTCGGTCCCTACGACGATGAAAAGCTCGGTTTCGCGAAAGTGGCTAAGTACTACTATTATCCCGGCTGGTGGGAAGGCACGAGCCAGGGCCACAACATCATGAATATCGAAAAGTGGAATTCGCTGCCCAAGCACTATCAGGCGGCGATCGACGCGGCGTCTCGCGACACCTTCACCTGGATCACCGGAAAGTATGACGCAGTGAACGCTCCGGCCCTGAAGCGGCTCATTGTGGGTGGCGCCATTCTCAAGGCCTTCCCCCAGGAGGTGCTCGAAGCCTGCTACAACGCGTCTAACGAGATCTATGCCGACCTCTCCAAGACCAACCCGCATTTCGGCAAGATGCTCGCCAGCATGAATGCTTTCAAGAACGACTCGCTGCCCTGGACCCAGGTCGCCGAGCTCAGCTTCGACGGCTTCATGGCGCGGATGCGGGCCAAGACGTAAGGTCACCGCCTCCACGACTAAAGTCGGAGAAGCCCCGGGGATAGCTCCGGGGCTTCTTCCGTTGAGCGCAGCTCTCGTAGGCATCGGCGCTGATCGCCGCCTTCGCAACTGCGAGCGATGCCGCAACGCTTGCTTATCGCAAGACGACCCGCCATCCTCCCCGCCGGAGCCGCAACGCACGGAATCCACGAAGAAGCCCTCAAGGGCCGCCGCATACATTCCTATCGTCACAAAACAACGTCGATTATCGGCGAAGCCAAGACGACATCAAGATCGTTCCCTAAGTCGAGCAATCGGCACATTGGAGGGATACGCATGAAACGTCGTGATTTCCTGAAAGCAACGGGCGTCGGTCTCGCTGCGAGCACAGCGGTAGCCGCGCCGGCCGTTGCGCAATCGATGCCCGAAGTGAAATGGCGGTTGGCTGCAAGCTGGCCGAAATCGCTCGATACGCTCTATGGCGGCTGCGAATATTTCTGCAAGCGCGTTGCCGAGATCACCGACAATCGATTCCAGATCCAGCCCTTTGCGGCCGGTGAGCTCGTGCCGGGTCTGCAAGTGCTCGACGCCGTCTCGAACGGCACCGTCGAGATGGGCAATACGGCGCTCTATTATTATTGGGGCAAGAACCCGGCGTTCACCTTCGGCACGTCGCTGCCGTTCGGTCTCAATACGCGCCAACACATTTCCTGGCTTATATGGAACGGCGGCCAGGACATGCTCAACGATCTCCTGAAGGAGTACAATACGATCAGCGTGCCGACGGGCTCGACCGGTGCCCAGATGGGCGGCTGGTTTCGCAAGGAGATCAAGACCATCGACGATCTCAAAGGCCTGAAATTCCGTGTCGGCGGCTTCGCCGGCACCATCATCGCAAAACTCGGCGGCGTGCCGCAGCAGATCGCGGCCGGCGACATCTATCCCGCGCTGGAGAAGGGCACGATCGACGCGGCGGAGTGGGTCGGCCCTTATGATGACGAGAAGCTCGGCTTCGTGAAGGTCGCAAAGTACTATTATTATCCGGGCTGGTGGGAAGGCACCGGCCAGGGCCACAACCTCATGAATCTCGAAAAGTGGAACGCGCTGCCGAAGCACTATCAGGCGGCGATCTCCGCGGCCTCGCTCGACACCTTCACCTGGGTGACCGGCAAATACGACTCGGTCAACCCGCCGGCGCTGAAGCGACTCCTGGCGGCCGGCGCGACGCTCAAGCCGTTCCCGCAGGAGGTGCTCGAGGCCTGCTACGGCGCGGCCAACGAAATCTACGCCGATCTCGCCAAGAGCAATCCGCATTTCGGCAAGATGTATGCGAGCCTGACGGCATACCGCGCCGACTCGCTGGCCTGGATGCAAGTCGCCGAGCTCAGCTTCGACAGCTTCATGATGCGGATGCGGACACGGACATAACTGCAAGGCACAGCGAAGTCCAAAACGACGAAAGCCCCGGAGATGTCTCCGGGGCTTTTGCCATTGAACGGCTCACGCAGGGTCGGCAAAGGCGCGACAGCGCCGTGCCCACGTTCTTTCAACTTAGACAGACGCCCGGGCACGCTTCGCTTTGCTCACCCTACGAGACTGGGGATGACGAGAAACAGTTTCGTACGGGGGGCATGCGCGGCGCGAACAACGCACCACAAGTATCTTCAGTTTTCCTCGTCTCCGAGCGCGGCGACCAGCTTGTCGTAGTACTTGGCGACGAGATCGATATTGCCTTTGTTCTCGACCTGAGGCGCCGGCGTCTTCAGCGCTTCGTTGAGCTCGTCGAGCGCTTCCTTCTTGTCCTTGGCCGGCATCTTCTTGTCGGCCTGGACTTGCGCGATCTGAGCCTTGATCACGGCGTCGGTACCGACATATTTCTTGGTCGCGGGATCGAAGCCGCCGATCACCAGGCTGATATTGTCCACGACGTTGTTGTACTCGTCATAGCCGGCAAAGCCGTGCTTCTTGGCGACGTCGTCGAGTTGCGCGATCACCTTCTGGTCGGGCGCGGTGTTCTCGGGAAGTTTTTCTGTGATCGCGTCCATGTCCTTCTGCGCGGCGAGCACGCCGTCGAGCTGCTTGTCGGTCAACGCGACCTGCTTGAGGACCGGAGCTTGCGGCTGCGCGGGCGCGGTCTGCTGCGCCGGGGCCTGCTGCTGTTTGGCTTGCGCCAGCGCTGAGCCGGAGGAGGCAAGCGATGCTGCGGACATCAGGCACGCGACGCCGAACGCGATGAAAGCAGGACGAAGCAAGGCTGGCATGAAAGTCTCCTCCTGAAAGGGGGAAGGGTTGGCTTTGGTGGAAGGAAGCTAGGGGCCTCGGAATGAACTCCGCATGAACTCCGCCTGCTCCCCTAGCGACCGATCATGGCTGAATGATCACAACTCGGTGGGGAAGCGCGGCGACACCTTGTTCGGTCAAGCGAAGCGCCTCGTCTGATATCCTGCCTTCGATCGCGTCACGAAGCAGTGAGACCATGTTCCGATTCAAATGCGCCTGTTGCGATGAATGTCACGAGGGCATGCCGGGCTATTCAACCGACGCGCCGCTGTATTTCTATTCAATCCC